>NZ_JAAGPI010000006.1 GCF_017104715.1 Burkholderia sp. Ac-20365 | reverse complement strand
GCGCGCGATGCTGTCGCCGCGCAACGGCGGTGCCCAGCCGATCAGCGGCCCGTCCGCGACGCTGCAGCCTACCAACCAATTCCAGGGACAAGGAACGACGAAGCCGTGAGCGCCCCCGCCCTTCCCACCTGCGCAGGCGCCCGTCGCCGTGAAGCCCGTCGCCGTGAAGTTCGCCACTATGAAGTTCGCCACCATGAAGCCCGCCGACTGGATCGACACGGGCACGTTACCCGTGCAGCGGCTTCCCTCCGCTATCGATGCCGCGCTCGCCTATGTCGGCGAGGTGCTCGGTCACCCGGTGTACCGGCGGTGGACCCTGTCCGACCTCAAGCGCGTCGCGCCGTCGCTCGCCGACGCGAAGCGCGCGCATCCCGCCGTCTTTGCGCTGCTGCTCGAGCACGACGCGGCAATCGAATACTGGTCCCACGGGCGCCTGCACCTGGCCGCCGATGGCGCGGCGCCCGCCGCCGACGTCATCCTCGCGCGCGTGCTGCACGCGCACCGGCGCCGGTTCCGTCATCTGCCGGAAGCCACCGCGGATGAGATCACGGACGTCAGCAACGGCCCGAACTGCCCGTCCGGTGACGGGGTCGCCGGTCCCGTGGATAGGGAGCCGGCCGATGCGGTCGCGCTGGTCGCCTCCGGCAATGGGGATCCCGCCGCGCTGCGAACGTGGCTGACCCGCGCCGGCCGTTTCATGAACGCGTCGCCCACCAATTCGCTGGGCGTCGCTGACGACGCGCAGGCCCTGGCGCTGTTCCTGCGCGACCGCGCGCAGCGTTCGCCGCACACGCTGCGCGCGTACCGGTCCGAACTGCGCCGTCTGGTCGGCTGGTGCGAGGCGCACCGGCGCGGGCCACTGTCCGACCTGACGCGTGACGACCTGCTGGCCTTCCGGCGCTCACTGGATCACCCCGGCCATGCCGGCAACATCGCCGGCGCCGCCCGCACGGTCGCCTCCGGCGGTGCATCCACCGTTCAGGCATCCCGCAGCGATGCCACGCGCCGGCGCGCGCTCGCCGTCATCTCCAGCCTGTTCCGCTACTGGCAGAAAACCGGCTACCTGGTGGTCAATCCCGCGGTCGAACTCGCCGGCGGCGCACGCATGACGTGGACACCCGCGCGCATCCTACCGTCCCGGGTACTCGCGCTGTGCGATACGGTGACAGCGGGTGACCGGCCAGCCGGCGTGTCGCCGCTCGTCTGGGCGCGCCGCTGCGCGATCTGGTCGCTGTACCGCTTTGCAGGCGTGCGCCTCGCCGAACTCGAATGGTCGGTGGAACAGGGGCTACCGCGCCTGAGTGTCGATCACAACGTCAGACCACCGGTCAACCCGCAAACCAACACCGCTGGCCGCGAAACTGGCACATCGGACCCTGAGCTCTGCGCGTGGACGCTGCACGTCCGTGGCAAGGGCGGCAAGCTCAGAGCCATTCCGCTGCCGTCGCGCTGTGTACCCGTCCTGCGCGCGTACCGGCTCGCGCGCGGCCTGCCTGCGCAACCCGCGCCGTTCGAGTCGGCCCCGCTGGTTCACAGCGAGAAGCGCGACGCGCTCGGACACAGCGGTCTCTACGACGAGGTGAAGGCGGTGCTGCAGGCGGCGGAAGCGCGGGTGCCACCGGGCGACACCGCCACGCGTGCGCTGATTCACGCGGCGTCGACGCACTGGTTACGGCACGGCTACACGCGCACGCTGGTGGTCGATCACGCGGTGCCGCTGCCCGTCGCGCAGACCCTGCTGGGGCACGCGTCGGTCCAGACCACGGCCGCGTACGCGCGCACGGATCTCACGCAGCTGCGGGATTTTGTCGAGGGAAGTTTTCCGTAGCCATGATGCGATGACGACAGTCGTTGAACAACCTCCCTCTCAAACCTATTCGACCGATCAACCGCTTCGGACTTTTAATCCGTTGGTCACGTGTTCGAGTCACGTACGGCCTACCAAAAAAATCAAGCACTTAGCCCGGTCTCGTGACCGGGCTTTTTGCTTTCAGGATTCCACGTAGGCATCGTGTAGGCGAATTGGATTAACACGCGCCTTCCCCGAACCACTCCAAGTTTCTATCATTTGCAATAAGGTCCTGTCCGCGCAGTTCTTAGTTGTTAAAAACTATCGAGGGGCAACGTTTACCTCTATGCCAAATGGCCCGTTTGGACCTCACCAGCCCCGTCTCCTCACCCTTGCTTGAAAGTTTCAGATTGGTCCAGAACAGCCTTCTGGATAGCATACGGGACGCTACTCACTGTCGCGCTTGCGCTGACTCGGCTTAGTCCCATCCGTGCTCGCGGCAAAGCAAGACAACCGTGACGCCGGTTGTATCGACGCCGAAACGCCGCCAGCTTGGTAATAGAGCCGGAGAATCATAAAAGGGAGCACAGCATGAAGCAGACTCTTCGGGAAGTCGGACTTCTTGTGGTCCTTGGCTGCACAGGACTACTCGCGGCTCCGATATTGGGCTGGGTTCTTTTGCTGATCGCCTCGGGTGAAGGTTCTGGCTTAAATTTGCCCCAAGCCGGTACCCTCTATGTCACTCTGGCGGTTATTTTCGTCGGTTCAGCAGTTGTTTTCCGGGCCATCCTGTTCCTGCGAACGCGGCTGTTAGCCGCGCGTCCGCCTTCTCACTTCGGCCGAATCTCTGGCAATAAACAGATCGAATCCATCGTCTACGCGCTTCGACAGCGCGCAACTCGTCTCCGGCGCGCGTCAAATGTCATCCTTGGGTTAGTTGTTCTTTCCGTCTTGTTGGGCTTCCGCGTCTTCGCGTCTGCTGGATACATAACGTCTCGTGACCAAACAGCTGCCATAGATCGAATATCAGAGCGAGCCTTAATCGGTCTTGAAAGAGCGGTCGAAGACCTTCAGGCGTCAAAGAATGTTTCACAAGACGATATCAATGGGGTGCGGAGGCTGCTAGCTGATTTGGAGACCGCGAACAAGGAACGGGCAGCAGCTATTCGTGAAGCAGGTGCCGGATACGCCATGACAACTGTCTGGTCCACGATCAGTACCAGGGTAGCCTCTGTGCTACTTCTATTGTTTCTAGTTCAAATACTCGTAACCATGTATCGCTACAGTATTCGCCTAGCGGCGTTTTATGACGCCCGCGCAGATATTTTGCAGCTTAGCCCGCCGTTCGACTCCGTTCAGTTTGCCGAAATTGTCAGTGCACTGTCACCTGACGGATTAGACTTTGGAAGGGAACCGAAAAGTCCCGCGCAATATGCTATCGATCTTGCGAAGGAAGTTATAAAGGGTAGTAGACCTTCTACCGAATCCGCTAAAGAGGGGTGAGCTACTTTTACGGCTCTCCCTTGTTCGCGGCCGGTGCCAAATTTTCATTCGTCAAAAAACCGCTCTTTCAATTCTTCGCAGCTACCATCGAGGCCCGGAAACAAAGAACCGGCGGTTATGCCCATCATGCTCAGTTCACGCATGATTGAACGTCGATCTTTCGTTTGCAGATCAAACACCTCTAAATAATTACAATTGTTTTGCTGTTCACGCATTCGAATGTACGTCTCGATGTCATCGATATTTGTCACGCTTGAAAGGGCCTGCTGCGGAATCATTCGCTCGTTGTCGACTGCCAAAAATTCGAAAAACGAGAGGTGGAGCCGCAGCGCATCCACATTTGATTCATTGGCAAACGTCTTTTGCCAAGCATGCTTATCAAATTTGAATATGCGAACACGATCATCCTCACTCGCATTCGTCACTTCGCTGTTACGGGTCGAACGATACGCGAAAAAGGTAGCGACGAAAGGCGAATACGACCAGTCCAACAAAGGGGTTGGGTACCCATGATGTTGTGCTAAATGCAAGAATGCACCGTATTCCGCACCATTCGCCAGCGCGAATAGATGGCGTGTGCGTCCGCTAATGTGCTGATGCAAAGCGGGGATGTCATACATCGTGTAGCCAGTGAGGTCAGATCGACCCGTACGATGAAACGTGGTTCGCAGTCTTCTTGGTTTGCGCTGACCACGAAAAACGAAGCGGCGTGGCTCAAGTCCCATAACTACAATTTTGAAATCTTCCCAAGAGATGGCGTTTGCAGGGTATTCGGACGTAGCTCCGGCAACGGACGCTGGCAATATCGCTTGACCTTGCCCGCCGAGATCCGAAGTCCAATCTAATTTAAGTTCTTTGTCGCTCCATGCCGCCGACACTTGCACGCTACGCGCGAACTGCCCATTTGGATACAGCTTCGAAACCTCGTCCCACGTTACGAGGGCTGTCGTTTGAGGGTGCGCCGCCGCAACGCTTACAGAAAAGCGGGCAGGATTTTGTTTTGAGGTAGTCTCAAAGAAACCGACAAGCGGCGGTACGGAAGTCGGATCACCGAACACCGCAATTCGTCCGCGAAATCCGCTAGGAAGTTCGTCCACGTCGACGGTCACTCTTCCCTTCAGATGCGATCCCTGAAAGTCACCTATCCATTGTCCTTTCATACATCTCCGCGTAACTGTTTGGTTTGCTTACCGGTCCATTCCTGACTCAAGAAATTGATCGAGGCTCAACACCTTCACTCCTATTCCCAAAAAAGGATAGATTTGACGGGCCCTCGCGACCAGCTTGGCGTCATTCGAGACAAACACCTGGGATTGGGAGCCATAGATCAGGTGCTCGATATCGTGTACGCTGCTCCGTCGCGTTCGCTCAGAAGTTTCGCGCTTAAACGACAATAGATCCAGACCATTGTGGAGCGCGTATATCGCGTTCCTGATGTCACTATGTGACAGAAGGTTTTTGAACTGATCCTTTTGGAAGCGCGAGGAAGCGCTATGAGACATGAGGTGTGAAAATTTCTCATCGGTCAATGCGTCAAACACGTCCGTACGCTGCCCGAGAGCAATACGGTGCGATTCATCATTGTATTCTGGAAAATGCAATTCCCGACTTTCTTCTTTTAGCGTCTTGATCCGCTCAACTGCATCAGTCGCCTCTGGCGACACAGCAGCCCGAGCCAGAACGTCAGCGGGATTCTCTATGAAGAGGTCAATCTGGTCGTTTGAAGAAGGCTGCAGACATTTGTCGTCGGTGAGCTCCGAGATCGCTTCAATAAACGCCTGTCGATAAGACTCCTCCAGAATCTTGTTGATCTCTTCGAGATGCGATGGACTGTAGACAAACTGAAGTATTCCTCCTGATTTTAGTCGCCGAAGAGTTTTTTTAACTTCATCGTCTTTGGTGAAGACCGAAAAGACATTCTGATCCAGGTAAACAATCGCACATGATGTAGTCGTCGGTACCCGATTGAATCGTAGCTCAGACGTGTCAACGAGATGCTTCATTGCCTGGTCAGCGTATATTGCGTACTTCCATGCGAGTCTGTTCTCTTTGGCCTGATCAACTGTCATCTTTCCAGTTATCAGATCGTTGAGCAGCGGCAAACTGAACATCAAATTATGGCACGGGTCGCAGTTCATGCAGAATTCGCCCTTTCCGATATTGACCCGCTTTAACTCGTCACCCATGCCGTATAGAACGCCCACGCCAGACTCCAGCACGGCATCAATTAGTCCGCTAACCACAGAGTCTATTTCCGAGAACCGCTGCTCGTGAGTTTGTGTGTGCATATTTTCCTTCCTACATTCCTTCTCAAGATCGACGACCGAAGGTCGTCTCAAATCACAGAGTAACCGATCTGTCTGGCTTCTCGGAGCCATTTCAGTATCGTTATGCCTGAGCTGGCTTAAAGCCAGTCTCTTTGGTCTGCCCCGATGTCCTCCCGATTTGCATCGGCTTCATACATCTCAGCTATTCGCTCCAGACATGCTGCAGTTCGTGGCCAATCAAACCGAAGTTCGCCTGCATCGCGCCGATATTGGTGTGCGAGAGCGCGCTCCTGATCGCCTCCGTCGTGGGGCATTCGCACCGTCACGCCACGCCGGTTATACACGCCGAGTTCCAAGCCTCGCTCCAATTCCTTGCTTCTAACAAGCTCGATGACTGCTCGCACGGGTTCTGGGGGCCATGGGTCACTGGCTTTACGCCTTGCCGCTGAAAGGATCTCACCGATCTTCTGGTCCCCGATAGTTGTGCGTCCGGCCTCAGAGAGAAGTTTGCGCGCCTGCTTTACCCAAGGCTCCAGCGACTCACCGTCGATTTCGCCCTGATCATCTGCGCCAGGTACATGCGACCACTCATCAAGCACGTTATATGCGTGACTCGCCAGGTCCTGCGCTTTTGCAGGGTCGACAAAATCAGTCTCGACAACGTTGCTCCCTTCTTCCGGAAAGAAGATCAGCTTAATCAGGTAAACGAAAAATCCGGGATCGCGTGCTAGGGCACGGTGAAGAGTCCGAGTCGAGCGCCGTGAATAACGCAGAGCATCGAAGTAGGAAAATTCCAAGCTCGCAATTTCTTGCTCGCTTACGGTGGGATCGGTATCGAGATGGTCGAGGATCACTCCAACATTATGGCTGAGCATGGTTGCAGCGTTTCCTTCAAGCGGCTGCGCGAGTTTTGCTGCTGCGTGCAATGCTGCAATGAGTAAGTGGCCAGCGGGCTTTGTTTGAATGTGGTGAGATAGCCAACTAATGGCATCAACAGCACGGTCCCATTTCAGCAATCGTTCGACAATGTCACCAGCCTCTGCTTCTCGCTGAATCCAGTACACAGGTAATGAACGCCAGTAGGCCTCGCTCAAAGCTAGACCATGACGGTCTATCTCTTCCCATGTAGATATGTCTACCGGAAGTCCTCGAACAATACGGACCTCAGCCTCCTGCCCCCATCCCTCAACTATGGCCTGCTGCCACAAACGCCGAGTCCAAGAAGCGCCGTCTGTGCCGGCTTGCATCACTAGTCCCTGGAAGATACCCAGCCCGACCTCGACTTCTACGGGTTCGGCAGCTGAAATACCTCTCTTCATCAACAGATGCTTGAGTTCGCCGGGTACGTCAGCGTTTGCAATTCCGATGCCGAGTGCGTGCCACATTGTAATTGTCGACGCGAAAGCAAATAGGTCATCTTGCGGCAACTCAGCCAATAACAGGTTTGCCGCCTCAACCTGCCTTTTTGCTAAGTCTGCTTGCTCCAGATCCCAGTCAACGTTCGGCCCCAACGTCGCCGCACCGGGGCGAAAAAGCCATCGGACGCGTTCCTGCGTGCTAGCTGGTTGTAGCAACTCAAAAACTGCATCGAGCGGCTTCAGATCGTCTTCACGCATTGCCCATTGCGCGTCCGAAAAAGCGCGATGTTTGGACAATAATGACCGTAGATGGTCGCGCATTGCCTCAATCGCTTTGGGATCGTCAAGTTCGCGGACCATGACTGTTAATTGTTCAGTCGCCTGCCTGCGCCACTCGGAATCAAAATTCGGCCAGCGATCTAGCAGTTGAATCCATCGCTCCAAATCATTTCCGGCGTTTTGCAGCAGACGCTGGCCGATAGCACGGCTTGCTTCGCCGAGCGCCTGCACGGTAATTTCCTCGCGCCTGTCTGGCGTGAAATCGCGCCATTTGGGCTTTGCGGAAGGCTCTGTCACGTCATGAAAACTAGGTGCCAGCTTTACCAAGAGTGACCATCCGACTGTGGGACGCTGTCGCGTGATTGTGTCGATCACCTTAAGTCGCTCGGAGGGAGTCGCATACGTCTGCGGAGACCAACTGACAAAAATGCGTCGGAGAGAAACAAAAGGCCTGTTGTTCCACTTTCCTCCCGGATCAATTTCATGGAGGCGTGCAAGCAGCAGCGCGGATTTCGCAAGGTAATCCGGACTTCGAGCCAGCATCTCCAATGCCCATAGCAAGTTCGACAGGTATTCCGTGGTATGTAGCATCCCTTCATCGCTACGGAACAGGGACATGATCGGAGGGTCATTTCCATCGAGGCCTGCTTCTATAGCATCTAGGAACGCGCCAGGCGCGGCTTCCGCCAGATTCATGAAGTCGCGAGAAAGTGACCACCATAGTGACGACTCGGCCTTATCGAATAGCTTGCGAACTGCACCGTCGACACGTCGGCGGAGATCGGAGGCGAGTGTAACTCCCTCTGGGAGAACGGCCATCGCGATCATTGCCTCCGTCAGACCACTGCGAATCGCTGCAGATGGCTGTTCCTCGAATTCGCCATCCGCCTCGTAATAGATACTCTCCGGGCGCGTCGCGAAGCGGGGATTGACCGTGCTGAGTACCTTATGAAAGCTCCGTTCAAAACGGTCTAGCTGGGTTGGCGTAACCCGGTTGCCGATTTGCATCCAGAGATCGCGGAGTGACACGACTTTCCAGAGTTCGCCCGAGCGAACCAGCGGGCCGCCAGCCGCGGCCGATAACGGTATAAGCACTTCCTCGATTTGCTCATATGGGCGGTCAGCCAGTTCGCTGAGTACCTTTTGATCTTGCGCTGACGTTCCCACCCATGCCCCGGCGAACATGGCCGCGATCAGTGCCGGGTCGGCGTTTTTTGCCCATTCAAGCTGCTGATGCGGCGCTGCGGGTTTCAACCGCCGCAGTACAGTGATACTTCGCCCCGCTGCATGTGCATACGCGTAGGCGTCTTCCTCTTCTATGCCGGCTTGTATAAGTGCCAGTTTTAGATGGAATTTCCATGGCCGACGGAGTCGTCGCATGCCGCTTGAATGGCTGCTTGTGCTGGAGCCATATGCGGCGAAAACGTGATGCCCCTCGTCCACCAGTCGTTGCGCAAGTCCAGGTTCCGGGTCGGAGAGAACAATAATCAGCGACGTCCCGAGCCCGACAAGTTGCCTCGCTGTCTCACTGTTTTCAGCGACGACACAGCGGCTCCAATGCCACAACCTGTAGTGCTCGGGCAGCGGACTGATTGCGGCATACAGGAAAGCCATTGCCTCTTCTGGATCGTCTGCCTGCAGCGCAAGAAGGTGCGGCTGTTCTCGTAGCCACCTAAGTACCGCTATCTGGTCTTCATCGCGTCCGGCAAGAAGCACATCCGTGGTGATGGGTATCGTGCTCGCCCCTATCCATTCGGACCAAGCTTCTTCCAAGGTCCGCAGTCCTTGAGGGCGACGACCTGTCTTGATCGATAGCCATTGTGCTACTGCCGGGCACATTTCCAGCCAATGCACAAGATCATCGCCATCGATTAACGCTACATCTCGCCACACGCCGCGTGCCTTTTGTTTCGCGATCCAGTCATCCTTTTTGGGAAATCGTTGAGGCGTTATGAAGACAAAGGTCGTTTGCGAAGGATCGTGCCCGAGCGGGTCCTCCGAGCGCTTCTCGAAGTCGTCGTCTGCTTTCTTGCTAATCCTTAAGCGTTGCGTTCCGATTTCCCATGCGGAATTTCCGGGCGGGACATAGGTCGCCCCGATATCGGTTATGCACTGACCGTCCCATCCGCCGTGCTGAACGCTTTCGTCCGAAGGGAAGCGGACGTCTGCGGCTGGCCCTACCGTTGCAAAAATCAAGCGGCGGAGCAGCTCCGGCATAGCGCCCTGGGCGTCCCTTCGCTCTCCCCACTGGGAGAGGTCCGTGGCATTCACCCAGCGCATCAATCCGCCTGGGCTCGCAGTTCGAGGGGAAGAGAGGAGCCTGCCCTTTTCAACAACACCGCCGGCAACAAATTGCAGCCCCTCAGCCTCGAGGGCGTTCCGGATAGCCTCAGCGTTATTGACCATGGGCGTGCGAACCCCACGCTCAAAGTCTGCGATTGTCGATGTGGCAACACGGGCCTTTTTAGCCAACTCCTGCTGAGACCAGGCCAAAAGCGCGCGAGCTGCTTTGATCTGCTCCGGGATAAGTTCTTCGCGCAAAGCCAACCTCATATTAAAAATATGATGTCAATTTAGGATGCTGATGTGATCAAGTCAAGCATATTCGTGTTGATGCCTGTCGGTTATTTGGGGGTCGGATTCATGAATGGTCCACCTACGTAGTTTGGCCCGCTCGGCCAAGATCTCAGTCGCCACAAGCCAAGGTCGTTCGCGCCATATTTTTGGCGCAGGCTTTTCTCGTCAGTAAGGCTGGATATGAACTACCGCTCGAGGCGTCGCATGAAGGCTTGGTTTTAGCGCCGAGCACCCGGAGATGGCCCCCGCAGAAACTCCGCTGAGCAGCCACGCTGCAGGTGAAAAAATTGTGCATCGCACACCAGATTTTCGCGTTGCCGCAGACATTGTTGTCTCTGAACGACCAACCTTGCGGTGCCGCGTACTTTGTTGTGCGCCCATAAAAATTATTAGCGCACAACAAAGTGTGCGGGAAAAAATGGCTGGGAGCCCTGAAGTACCGTTGGTGTAGCCGCCGTTACAAACCCCATAGTGTGCGGGAGGCAATCACCGGCCTCTTACGCTGTCTATTTCAGAAACACAAAGTGTGCGGGAAGGCCGTTCCACGGCCATCTTGACGGCGTGAAGAAAAAGGGAAGAATCGTTTCTATGTTGCGTCGCAGCGCTGCTTGCTCACGTCGAATTTGAGCCTGTGAATGCTCCGTTCGAGGCTGTTAGAGTGTCGCTCGCCGGCGACAACTACTGCGGATATGGCAATTGCAATCGATAAGGCGAATGAATTAAAAAAAACTATTTCATCGCCGTTCGACGATAGGCACTTCAGTCAGCTGCGCCATGTCAGACAGAACTGGTTTGGGATTACCGGGGTGAGAAACGCCCCGCGCGAACGTACAGAAAACGCTGGGTGAAGCTCCTATCAATGTGCGCCCGCTACTTGGATTGGCGGATAACCCGCAAATCGATTTCCTGAATTCGGCTTTGCTGCTCTCTTGTGAAAGCACGCAACCGTATCCCCGCTCGTTTCAATGCGTCACCGCATGTTTCCAGGCGTTGCTCCGATGCCAATGCCGCAAGCCAAGAGATGACGCGTTCACGATAGGCTGAATGCGACTCTGCCAATCTGGCGAGCAGAACGGAAAAGGGCCGGCCGCTATCCCGTTGCCCGTAGAACCCTATTCGTTCGAGAACTGCAACTCGCGTCACCCATACCGGAGGCTCTATGAGCATCAACTCCTGCCATGCTTCGCGAACTTGCGCTGCCGTTGGCTCAATCACGCGATACGAACTTCTGGGACGCCAAGACCGGTACCTCCGATTGAACGTAAGTAACCAATCCCGGTCATTTCTCAATAACGTTCGATAAACAGTCGGGCTACTTTCAGCGGCGGTCGTGATGCGAGTCTCTGATGTGATACTTTTCACCAACTGGCGCCACTCTGCACGACATTTTTGAATCTCACGTCGAGTCATTTCATTTCGATTGACTTTCAGCTCTGAGGCCGTCCACTTTATTCCTGTCGCCCGAGTCACACCAAGCTTTCGCACAGCAGTTTGGCGACTTACTCCTCTCGCTATTAGTTGACGGAAACGCGCCCTATAACGGGCGCCGTAAAGGTATGGCGTCAACTTCTTGGTGTCGCGACCAATCGCGTTGTCCAAGCGATAAGAGATTCCACAGGTGCACTGGAGCTTAAATCCTCCCGACCTCCTCAAGGTGCCTGTGAATTCGAGCCTATCTGTTTCTCTATGTAATACCCCCGTGCATGAAATCCCATCTAAAGAGGGTGTGATGGACCGCGGAGCGTCCGAAGACCTTATTGAGCTCGCTTGCCTGCCAGGCACAAATGAGCCCGGCATGGAGAGGTGCGTTTCAAGAAAGCTGTCTGCCGCGATGAACATGAATGGATTCGGATAAATCGCAACTTGCCTCGGGTTTGACAAACCGCCAAGCCACCGCTCAATCCTTTCCGTGGTCATTCCCACAACATGACAATATCCCTCGCCAAAGAACTTGCGCCAAGATAATATTAAATCATCCCTTTTCAAGAGGTTAGCGGTTCGAGCGAACCCGGCTTCATAAAACATTTCACGATACGTTTGTATTGAATTCGACAAGACGTTGCTTAGTCTTTGGCTAACACTCCTCCTCGCGACATCCACCACGGCAATCATATTCGAAGGGGAAATATCTTTCAAAATTTCCACATCCGATGGACTTATAAGTTCCTCCACTATAAAATCATCACTTCTATCAATATAGTAATGCGAAACAGATTTCAACATGCATGAATGTTTAACACAGAAATATACGCCTTCCAATTGATGGTCAACCCTCCAGTAGAGTGGCTCACGATTGACCTTCGATTCTGAAAAGCATTCAGAACAGTAACGCAGTTTCGTCGAAATTCCGTGGACCGAATATATATTCTTCAATGATGAGCTATGATTCAATGGATGGGTCAGCATTCTTTCACGCAGATGTTCACGCGCCAACTGTGATGCCATCTTAATTGTGTATCGATACTCCGTGTGCTCGTCGATTATTTCTTCACCCGTCCGATTCCAATAATCGCTCGCTTGTTCTGCGAGGTACGAAACAGCACTCGGGAGACGAGTACCAGGCAAGCAACCGTACCCAAAGACCGATTTCCTCAGGGCTACGGGGGACGTCAAACCCATCATCTTCGCGTATCGTCCCAAATTACTACCGATGGTCTCATTATCCATTAGCGGAAGCAGTGCAATAGCCATGACGCCCCCTAGAATTGATTATCACGAATTTTTCTTCCCAGAATTAATCGAACTGTTTTTCCTGTTAAACTCAACAATCCAATGTCGGTCGTATCGATACAATTTTCTATATAATCGCGAATCAGCCACGTGCGACGACATTATTCGCGATTGGGGGCGAGACTTCATGACAATGGAACGCCATTGGTCACGTAAGCGGAGAATCTCCTCTGGGGAGATAGTTCTCTTTACAGAAAAACCACAAAGCCGAGCCCAACGGGCGAATCGCGGATTTACCAAAGGAAACCTTGGCTCTCTGCTGTCGGAGTTAAAGTTGTCGGCGAAGCGCATTGCAACTAAGTTTCGGTAGCGCTCACCATAAATCATCACACTCGAATCCGTTTCTACATGGTGTCCAATCCCTGACGACTTATAGGTTACGCCGCAGGAGCAAACCAACAGCCGCCCTTCGAAATCAATCAAGTCCCTTTGCCATGCATCGCTAGTTCGATGAAGAAGTCCTTTGCACTGCCAGCCCCGTTTGCTTTGACATGAGCCGTCGTGCACGTTTTTGGCCGGGACTTCGGCAACTTCCTCAGCTTTATTTCGCATGGCAGGTTCAAACGTGCCAGGCGCCATGCAACGAGCATTCAGCATTGACAATACGGAAATGAAAATGAAGGGATGCGAAGATTCTCCGCCCTTTACGTCACGCTCAATGCTCTTCAACCATGTGGCAAGCCTTTGCAGGCTTAGCCCCGTAGACTGGCAGTATTCATGACCGAAATGTTCAACCATCGACGCCGTGAACGCTCGAATATCCACGCCACCGGTCGGCCACTCGTATCCCGCCGTTCGAAGAAGCTCACGATACGTCGCGGTCGAAGGGACACTGTCGCTCGCAATCCGGCACAGCGCGCTTAGTTTTGCCACCTCCGAGAACGCGGCCCGCTCTGAGGGCGACGGACGCGTCAAGACGTCTTCATCGTCAACGTCCTTGAGTTCAATAACCGTGGAATCCGTGAGGTTTTGAGGATTACCCCGCTTCGCGACCTTTAGCATCCTCGAATGCGCAGGACAGAGATACACGCCCGGCAGTTGAAGGTCTACCATCCAGTGTGCAGGTGTCCCAATCTCCCGCCACTGCGCCAGACAGTCTTCACAGTATCTAAATTTTGCGACGCGTTCGGCGCTCCACCCGCCAACGCTTCGTCGAAAAGTGCGGCTGCCAGGCTGCTCGAGCAAAGCTGAGAACATTGACTCCCTCTGCTTCATAGACATGGTGGCAGTTGCGTAATAAAACTCCGTTCCTCTTTTAAGAATTTGTTCTGGCGTCAAACCCCAGTAGTCTTGAGTTTGCTCAGCAAGATGATTCATGCCGCTCGGGAGTCGGGTATCCGGCTTACATGGATACCCGAAGACACGACGTCTTAGGCGCAGAGTGCTCTCAGCTCCGATGGACTCCGCATAGCGTCCCAAATTACTGCCGAGTGTTTCACCATCTAAAAGGGGAAGCAGCGCGATTGCCATGATGTCTCTCCCTGCATACGCAGTTCGAATCTGAAGCGTTTTGGCACGAAGGCTACTCAAAAAAGCCTTCGTGCTCGCCGCCTCAGGCCGCACTATCCTTGACACGACTATTCAGAGAGCGCGCGGGCGCCTTCGCCTGATAGAAGCGTCGAGCGGCTTCATTACTCAAATCCTGAGTCGACGCTGACGGGTATTCCTTCTGCACCGTGTTCACAAGCGACGACGCAAGCTCCTGCGGAACTCCTAGAAGTAGCAACCTGGACACCGCGTCAATCGCCGATTCATTCCTCTCGTGCGCCATCGCTAGCTCTTGAAGCGCAAAACGTTTGGCGGCAGCTTCCGTCGAGCTGACGATGTCGTTGAGCGTATCGCCCAGCAAATCGTCGTAGGCCAGCATCTTTTCTCGTTTTCTTGACCGGATTGCATTCATCATCGGCTTCAACGAATTCATCTTCTCCTCAAAGACATCGTTCACTAAATCTTCAGATAATTGCTCATCTCCCGAACAAATCGCCTGATACTGCGACAACTGAAACAGCGGTACGGCCACGCCCGGTAAGCCTTGGGTCAAGTTGTACATGTTCTTCCGCAAGCCCGTAGACAAAGGCGTCGCCTTAGCGAGCCATTGGTACTTCTCCAGTTGATTGCAGAACCGCTCCCAGTCATCCTTATTTCTCATGCCCTCCCACGTCGTAACGCCTTGACTGCTGAGACGTCGTGCAGACCGAAGCGTCTTCCGGAAGAGCTGCGCCGCCTTCGGAGTTCCACTCACAATCACCGGTATCCCGACCACATTCGTGAGATTGACAAAGAAGTCGAAGAGCGGGTCATTCTTCGAGACGGCGTGCAACGCATTCTGCATCTCGTCAATAACGATGAGTCCCGTGTGATGCCGCTCGCAAATTCGGTGTAGCTTGTTCGCGTGGTCTGCCAAGGTCGCTCTCGAACCGACCTCCGCCATATAGTCCGTCCCGAGCAAGTCATCGAACTTCAGAATCAGAACCTTGAGGGTGTCCTTCAAGCTCGCTCCCTTCGGGCAATCGACCTTGACCCACACAACCTGATTGATTCCAAATTGCTCATGATGGACAACCTTCGGCATTAGGCGCAAAGCAGACTCCAGCGCCGTAGTTTTGCCACCTCCCGAAAGCCCGAAGATACCCGCACAGTAAGCATGTGAACGCTGATGGCGGTATATCGGCACGAGCTCGCCGGCTTGATTCGCCCGGTATCGGTCTTCGATGCCTCCGGTGTCAAGTCGAACGTCCCTGTCAACGTAGTGCTGGCGGACGATAACCTGAACTGTGCTCACGACGTCGAGATGAGCTGGAAGAGCCATCACAAACCGCGATAGCCGCCCGACCGCATGCAGGCGATACTCTTCAGAGTTTTCGCGCTCATGTGCTGAGAAAGCAATCGGAACGTCCAGCGCCTTCAAAATTGTCGCCTTATCCCAGATGGGGCCCAATGAAGAGATAAGCGGATTTTCCCGATACTCAGGCAGCAGGTCGTTGCCCTTGTAATACTGTGCCTCGACAGCCTCGACGCACTGTTTCACGGGCTCAGGCACCTCCGTTTGCTTCCCAGAGAGCAACTGCGTGACAGACTCCTTGATTTTCATGACGCGCTCCTATTTGTCCAGTTCCGCAAGCACCTGCCGAGCGCGCATCTCGCGACGCTCCTTGGAGGTCATGCGGTCAGCCCCGCCCGAAGGCGCAGCAGTGTCAGCTACAGATTGCTCAAAGGCATCTCCTTCTTCGTCATACGTCTCCTGTTCGACTTGGTCGGCCACACTGACTTCATGCTCAAGGCTCTTGATAAACCTCTTGAACGACACACCGGATTTGGTACGGTGTCTGGTCTTTCCACCTCTCTTCGAATCCCGCGCTATCGACGAGCTTGGGTCCGCGGAACGTTCGTCTTTGCGCGTTTCGTCCATATCATTGATGTCAGGACGCGACATGCCCGCCTCTTTCAACGCCTCCCGCGTCTTCAAATCTGCGTCCTTCGCAGCCTTCGATATGTTGTAGTAGGTCTTCGCCCGCTCAGCTTCGTCGGCTTCTTCCGCCATTCCCCGATTCGTTGCGTCAAGGTCTTTCCCGAGTTTCTGCTCTTGGTAAGTCACTCCAATTAGCTTCCCAGCTTCTCGGTCGGA
This sequence comes from Burkholderia sp. Ac-20365, assembly GCF_017104715.1. Taxonomy (GTDB): domain Bacteria; phylum Pseudomonadota; class Gammaproteobacteria; order Burkholderiales; family Burkholderiaceae; genus Paraburkholderia. The sequence goes on along the minus strand of NZ_JAAGPI010000006.1, from coordinate 372,117 downwards.
AATTGGGCAGCTGATTGGCTCACCAAACCCATGTAGCAAAATACTGCTGTTGTCAGTTCTTTCGTAACTGATTTCCACCTCCGCTTTAGGCTTCCCTGCGCGGGACATCGACTGACGTTCCAAAAGCTCAAACGTCGGACACTTATAGTGAAAATCGTTGTGCAGTATTCCTTCTCCATCAATCTTGGCAGTCGTTTTTGGCATGACCTTTGCGCGGAACTCATCGACTGGCACGCGCCTTCCTCCGCAACCATTTACCTCGGACCCGTAATTCCAAAGATTGAGCGGTGTTGGAGCTTTTCCACGCTCAATCATTTCAGGTGGCGTGGGGTACCCACGAATCACGCAATTGTTGTAATGCAGCAGCGAGAGGCAAATGATTCGACGAAGCTCACCAATATGTAACGCAGCGTCCAACGCTGGATGTTGGTATCCACGGTCGAACGAGTCTTTTTCAACGACCCCCGGAACCAACGGATTCCAGATTGCTGGAATGATTCCGAATCTCCGCTCCATCACGCTGCGAAGGTCGGGTCGATAGGCCGGTGCATTCTGCACTTCCATTCGACAGTATTCGAACAAAGGATGTGCATTATGAACGCTACTAACCTCACCCTGGTCCGAATAAACGACTTCACAGAGACGATTAGCGGGCCATTGCTCTTCTCGAATATCGATGTCTAAAGTCCTACAGAACGCGACCTTTGGACTAATCGCATTGATAAGTGCCATCATCGCCCCAACCCAACACGGCGGGTCAAAAGTAAGGTAAAAGCCAACCGCCATTCTTGAGTAGTCGTCAATCACTAGATATAGGGTGGGTCGCCCTATAACTTTCATTCTTAGCATCTGCCCAACAAGGTAGATGTCGACGATAGTAGCGTCGATGTGGAATTTTTCCCCGGGTCCACGTGAGGTGCGCAGGGTACCGGTTAACGGTCGTTCATGAAGTAAATATCGTCTACGACCGACTTTGCGGGTGCGGCGTTGCTCATATGTAAAGTTTTGAAGGATGTAATGCTGAAGTTGTCGCTTCGTCAATACGACGCTGTCATCTAATTCAAGGTCGACCATTTCGCCTTGTTCGTTAAATATTGTCCGTTTTCTCAGGAACGTGCCACGCACCCACGATAGTGCATTCTCCAACGTCTTTTGAGACCGCTTTCCCTTCTTATATGCAAAACAGAAGTAGTGGTCGGCGGCTAGCGCAAGAAGACTATTGACAAATCGGCTCCGGGGCGATGCGCCATTTTTTCGACGCCAAGGGGTCTTCCCTGGTCGACACTTCCATTCGCGTTGCTCTCCGCGCCCTCCGCAAAGGTCGTAGTCGTCGGCGACAGCATCAGCACTCATTCCTCGCTGGCAAAATCTACGAAAAGTGCGATGAACCGTATCCTCAGAGATAGAGGATATTGCACAGTACCGCAGAATTCGCTTTCGGCGTGTCTCCTTATGAAGAAGCTCTTCGAACTCGTCTCCGTAGATAGAAGGCTCCGCCAGATTACCCTCCGCATCTCGTTTCCTATCAAACCCTAATAGCCCTTTTATGAGAAGCCACCCTTTCGATAGTATTGGCTTATTCACAAGTTCCTGATATATCGCCAATCGTCGTGACAGGAAAAAAGGCGGTGCCCTTCGTCTCGAAGCTGGATTGATGGGTGACTTGTCCAGAAGTTCGAGAGCGTCATCTCCAACATAATCGGATGAAAGACGAATTCGAAGGTCATCCGTCTTCTCCTTGAACGGTGCGGCTTTGTGAAACCTAAGTCTCGTGTCATGCTCAATGTCAATGAGATAAATCCATCTATTGTTCGCATCTGTTTTTAGGATGACGAATATCTTTCCGCTGCCGCGCTCTTTCAACAAATCACCCACGGCAAGCTCTGGCAGAGGTTGAGCCTTCATTGGCATGATTGCCTCCAACTTACGTATCGAATGAGATGACTAGACCGGCCGCTTGGGCTTCCAAACGTCACCTGTGAGCAATCGAACGGGGTCACTGGTGTTTAGGTCGAATGCCAAGGCTTTGCGACCTGCAAGTTGCCGGAACGCCTGGACTCCAGAACCAGATGGGAGCTGAAATTTGGAGTCTACATATCTACATGCGTCAACAACTCGCATGTCTTTCCGGCTTTTGAGGATACGCATAAGCTCGCTCTGCGCTGTCAACTCTGAGGCAGATAGCTGTCGTCCCACCGTATCGTTGTGGGCGCGAAAAATCCAAGCCAGATTCTTCGAGCGGTTCTTGTGCATCCCGTGAAATGCCACGGCTTTGAAAATTGCGGCGTCGTCCTCCCAAGTCCTTCGCTCAATCAACTGAGTACGCGTCAGAGTTGCTCTTCCGTCAGTCCTCGCTGACCTGACGGAAATGGCCTCCCGTTTGTACGTCCTACCTCGCCTGACGTTCAACACTAAGTCAGTGCTGAGTACAGCGGGCTCGGTTCGGCCTATGTATGTTGGATGGTCGATGTTTATGCATAGCGCTGCGCGCTGAGTTTTTCCTCTGTCGAGAGCCTGATGGTCAAAAATGGTCTCCACATCCGCTCGCCACCAAGCCTCCAGAAATGCAGCGTGCTCCGCCTCGGACATGAGATGCAGTTCGTCAGCAGCGGCCTTCTCGCAAACGAGACGGGTCTTTATGCCAGAACCCGGCATATCTCGTGTATGAATCCAACGCAGATATATTCCAGCCTTTCTCGCATCTTGCTGCTCTTTGAGTTTTCGATGAATCGTGCGCATCTTCATTTTCAGTGTCTTCGTCGACATGACTGACCTCCGAATCTCGATTGTGAGAATGTCCTCTACTTCTTTATAACGGTAAGTTATCCTATATTTTTTGATGATTTTGAATAATTTATGCCCGACCCAACCTATGACTGCATCGAACTGGCCAGCGGTTCAATTGTCGATGTGTCACGGGAAAGAACGAAAGCAAAGACACGCTAGTCTCAGCCCACGAGTCTCACCGCATCACCTTCATCCCGGAAGCGCCATGCCAATATTTTGTCGCTCGTGCGTCACTACGGCGACGTCGACCGTGCTAGAGGAGATACCGCTCACGCAGAAGCCGCCCAACGGCGAAAGAATTCTGATAGGCGTGGACATAGCTTTCGCGCTCACGCATCGCAGATGCAAGCCTAGCAGCTCTGGCGGACAGCGAGTTTCGCGACGATGGAGCGGGCGTCACGGATAGTTCCGAGTCTTTCCTCGCGTCTGCACAGCGAAACCGCCGCGGTTGGGCCACGAGTTCAGCTAGAGACAGAGCTTCGATTTCAGACAAACGCCCGACGCTCGGCTCAACAATCGTCGGCGACTTTCGCGCCCACTTATGATGGTTGATTTCATCTGCGACCACCATTTCTCGAATCACCGTCAGGCCAAAGATACGCAGGTAAAAGGCCAGCAGCATCCAATTGCAGTATCGGGAATCGATGGTGCACACAACTGCGATGCCGACCGTTATTAACTTCTGAACCTGATATGCAAAGCTGCACGGTGAGCCGAGATATTGCTCGACTCCGTCGATTCCCACGACGGACCGTGACGTACCGCAACACGTGGCATTCGCGGTTGCACCGAGTGCGGCGCGGTCGAGCCGGAGGCTGACGACGCCGCCTACGCAATCGACACGGAGTTTTGCCCCTCCAACTGCAGAGACCTCTTCCATCCGCTTATGTAGAACCGCTTGCCGGGCGGCTGATTTCGCGCCGTCGATAAAGAGGACCAGTTTGGGGTCGCGATTCCCGGATGCGGCGGGTAGCCCAGGAGGGGGCAAGCCTTTGTAGTTCGGCTCTTCCTGCACCGAACCCGGCCCTTTTGAGGCGGCCGCCGGCGCTAGCTTTTTTGGTCTACGCAGCGACGCTGGCTTGCGTGACGCCTCACTCGCGAGACGCTTTTCTGCCGACAGGCGGCCGCGGAAACTCGGACCGCTATCGACGTACAACGTCTGAAGGGGCGATTGAGTCTCAATGTTCGAGAAAACAAGGGACGAGTCCATATCTGCCTCCCAAATGGGCTTGACAAGAGGCTCGACCAGGCAGACTATGGCGTTGAGGATTACGCGGTCTGCTGGTCAGGCCGATAAAAAGCGGGCTCCCGGTCTGACCACCGGGGGCTCGTTTCATTTTCAGCACTCTCTTCCTACGGTCCGCATTGCATCATTCGGTCTCCCAGAGTCGCAGACGCCTGACTTCCCAGAGTCGTACTTAGGCAACACTGACAAGTCACAGGGAATAAACCGTCAATCTGCCGGGCTGAGTTTGTGTTGTTTCTTGGCGCATTTCAAGGAAAGATGTATTGCGTCCGCGGGAAGAATTGGCCGCCCCAATTTCGTCAGATGAGTTCCCGATTCTTGCCGGCCAGGTTGAGTGCTCGCACCCCGTTTTTCATTTCGTTGCGCACGCAACTTATTTTTTCGAGCCTTCCCTCCCTCGAATATTTGCACTTTGTGTCGCTGGTACAACTACATCACTGCAGCTCGATAGCGCAACATCGCTTCAGCGAGCATTTCGCTGTTCTCTATTGATATACCGCGTTTTATCTATTTCCCGCAGAGCGAATCCTGGCAGCGACTCCGAGAAGTTAACATCGCGTTCACAGGTTGCGCTTGCGCGTTTCAATCCGAACACGAGGAGATTGTTAACTCGAAGGAGACATGCAAGGAATTTAAGTTGCAGGACAGTTTCCTCCTGAAAGGATGCTTGCGGTATCGCCATTACATGGTGAACGCGCCACATTCTTTTCCGCGGTCCGCAGAACCGAAAAGATAGGGCTGCCCCGTACGATGGTTGCCCTGTAGGAAAATTTCAGAAGTGCCAATGCATCCGTTAAGGCGTCGATGGCAGCGCTGCTGCAGTGCACTATCGATTTATGTTACTGGTTCCCAAACGCTTGGAAGGCAGGCCGCAAAAGGACCTCCATTTGAGGTGTCGCACCGGATGTTGGCCGGTGAGCAACTTGCGCGTGGAACACCATTTGGCTCTGAAAAAGCGAGTTCTTCGGTCCCTCGGCCCATCCGACACGCGCACGGCGCTATTCCATACGGCATCATTTTCTTGGTCTTTGGGAATAGTCATATAACGGACGTCCCCGTCCCCGTCCCCGTCCCCGTCCCCAGACAATAACGACTTGGCTGTGAGTGCAACGTCTACGTGTTTGAACGTCAGAGAGCGCTCCGCTGGCCGAAGAAGTCTGTGGGCACTGCATAGGAAAAAAACGAGTTTGCGATAACCCGTCTTATCGCGCATGCCGCCTGAGCGTCCTAAACTGTTCTTATGAAAACCGCCCCTGTCTCGGCCCGCCCGGCCGCCCGACCCGGGAACGGACTGTCTGCAGAATTGCCCGCTCCCCTGACCGTCACGCTGCCCGACCTCGCGTCGCTCGCGACACTGCGCGCGTGGCACGAAGGTCTTACAGCCCGCGAAGCCGTCACGCATTACCTCGACCACGCCCGTGACGACGGTCAATCTTCGCGCGGCGTCATCGCACGCATCCGCCGGCATCTCGCGGCCTGCGCCCGCGCACGCCAGCGCTACGACCTAATTCCGCTTTTTGCCATTCACGCCGCCAGTCGGACGCAATACGCCGCCCAAGTCGTCGGTGCCATCGACACCCTGCGTGCCACGGCAATCCCGGCGCCACAGCCCGCAGACGCAGTGGACCAGTGGCTCGCGCCACGTACGGCACGCGTACTCGCGGCCGTAGGGATACGGTCTCTTGGTGAACTGATGCTCTTCAGGCTGCGGCGGCGCCGCTGGTGGCAGCCGGTGCCGGGACTCGGAGCAGCCGGTGCGCAGGCGGTAGCAACGTGGTTCGATACGCACCCGAAACTCACGCGTCGCGCCGCGCATGTGGCTGAGCACAGCGAAGGCGCGGGGCAGTTGCACCCTGTCTGGTCTTTGGCTTCGCTGCCCGCGAACCTTGACGGCTCGCAGGGACGCTATCGCGCGCCGCCTGAGACCTGCGGCCTTGCCGCCACGACGGATGTCGAAGCCGTCATGGCGTGGCTCGGAATGCACGAGTCAGCACATACTACGCGCGCCTACCGGCGCGAGGCCGAACGCCTGCTCCTTTGGGCCACAGTTGAGCGACGCAAAGCGCTCTCGTCGCTGACGACAGAGGATGCGACCTCATTTCGTACCTTCCTGCGGCGGCCGGTGCCCGCTGCGCGCTGGGTCGGCCCGCACTGCCCACGCTCTTCACCCTCATGGCGTCCGTTCGAGCGGGCATTAACACCGCGCTCCGCCGCCTACGCACTGACGGTGCTGCGCGCGCTCTTTGCCTGGCTCGTCGACCAGCACTATGTCATCATCAATCCGTTCGCTGGTGTCACGGTTCGCGGTGCGCGTCCGCGCACGCCTTTCGATACCGCGCGAGCGCTAGATGACAGCGAGTGGAAGACCGTTAGAGCATTCGCCAGCAGGCTGGAGCGTCATGGCTGGACGGTAGCTGCAGCTCAACGCCTGCGTTTCGTGCTTGATTTTGGATATGCGACGGGCCTGCGGGCGAGCGAACTTGTGAGCGCGAAACTAGGCGACGTCGGGCGGGACCAGCGAGGAGCCTGGTGGCTCGATGTGACTGGAAAAGGCACAAAAACGGGGCGAGTCGCGTTGCCGCCACTCGCGAGACAAGCGTTGCGCCAGTATTTGAAGGAGAGACGACTGCCAGTGGCCCGCACTCGCTGGTTAGCGACGACGCCACTGCTCGCCGCGCTCGCCAGGGACGAAACTACAAGCCGGCGATGCGCACAGGACACGTCGGGCCATCGCGGTATCAGTGCGGCGCGATTGCGACAGATGATGAGTGAGCTTTTCCAGGAGGTCGCGGAGCTTGTGAAAGCCCGTAATCCGGCACTCGCCGCGAGGCTGCTGCATGTAAGTCCCCACTGGCTGCGACATACGCACGCCACGCATGCGCTCAACGCTGGAGTCGAGCTTGTGGCCGTGCGTGACAATCTTCGGCACGCTTCGATTGCGACGACTTCGACCTACTTGCATGGAAACGACAGGCGCCGCGCACAACAGGTCGGCGCTGCATTCGGACGTACCCTCTCGCGGTCATAGCGTTCAACGCAACGAGGCTTCATCTGCTAAACGAGCGCGATGGCTGCGCTGGGGGAGACAAATCTCACCCACCAGCGCTGACGCTGCCCTTGTGATTCCGTATCAATATCCATCCTCGTCAGGACAAGAGGTTTGTGTATTGAATGCCGGCCGCATCGAGCACCGGCAGAAATTCAACTGGCACTTGAGCGAAGTTGACTGCACCGTTCGTACCTTACTCTCCGGCGGTTCCACGAAGATATGCACGCCCTGCTCGCGACGCCAGGTTACAAAAAGGGCACGGAACTCGCGAGCTTATGTCGCAGATATTGCGATTGTGGTCATTGCGTACTCCCAGCTTAACTTAGGTTTGAACCATAGTGGCTCTATGCATCACCTACCGACGTAAACGCCGACAAATAGCCCGGCCGGAGAGGTCTCGGTACCAACGACGATGAAAATGGCACCCACGAGCCTTGCACGCGCAGCGTGCTCAAGGCGCGGGTCGTGAACGAGCCAATTAGGTCCATGCGCGTGACTTCGCGCGGGACGACTCTTGGCAATCCGAGACCGTGAGGGCAACATCCGGTCGACCGCTAGGACGGACGCCAAGATAGTGCCGTTCAATGTTATCTAGGACACGTCGGCCGAATGCCTGCCGCATTTGCCCTAGAAAGCGGTCGAACAGAATCGGCAAAAAATTATCGCCCTCGCTTCTTCGCTACCGCAGCTCGAATGTCTTTCTCGCTGACAGCACCAGTTTTATCGCGCATGGTCTTCAGAGTCGTATTTGGCCCGAAGCCCTCGATGGGTTTCGGCAGATTCTTGTTCATCGTATTGCCGTGCTTCTGGTCTATTTTTCCGTCCTTGTCGCGATGGCGACCATCAAGTCCGGGCTGCTTCATGTTTGCTCTCCAGTTGATTCTGACATGGGAACTGCAGGACGACCTCATTTCCCCCGCAAATGCTCAGGTAGTGAGGCAACTGCAGGCGACACAAAACGCTTTTGAGACTGTCAACACGATGAGACGACCTACTCTTTCAAAACGGACCGACGAAGCATCGGCTTTCCACAATCGACCGCTAGAGCGTGCTCGTTCTCGCCCAGAACAGCCCCTAGCAATCGACGCATGCCTATGAATACTCCTTTGGCGATACTTTCTGACTTTGTCGAGTTCCTTTACTGTTGAGCAACCTTACCGGTCGCGGCTATCTCTGCCAGCGCAACATTCTGGTCGGCATACCACCGAATAAGGCATTCGCGCTCATGGCATTGCTGCTCGCGGTAATTCCATTGAGCCCGAGTCCGCTCTTTGAATGCTATGGGGTCGTCTGCAACTGCCTTGGCCTTCGCGTAGATTGCGGCCAACTGAACGTCATCTGAGGCCAGCTCAGCGTCGCTACATATGATGTGCTCCGCGTCAGAATGAGCCTTCGAACAATCAAAGCTGGTCTGCTGAAATGAAGTCGTTTGAGCCGAAGGCGCGGCGTCTGTACCTGCAGCCTCCTGCGCCCAGCTTGATAGTGGAGTGACGCCGACGCGCAAGTCAGGCCACTGGAATATCTTTATCGAGGCGTTACCCGAAGAGTTTGAGGTTTGCTTGACGAGCATCACGCCTTTGCCTGATGTTGCATCGACAGCAAACGCGGCTTGCTCCGTACTGCACTCATGTTCTTTGCACCCTTGCGCGACCAGATACCCGTCTTGCATCTGAATCCCGGAAGAGTTGACCACAGCAAGGCGCTCCGAGATTTTTTTCCAGTCCGCTCGCGAGACGCCGTTGAAAGCAGAACGGAATCGTTTGTCATTCACGACATCAGATGGGTACTTACCCACAAGCCAGCTAAAGTCCGGAACCGGATGAGCTGTATTCAATGTCGTGGCAGTAGCTGCGGCCGGCACGACGCCATTCGAACCGACTGCGCTTGTGGCGGATTGAAGCGTTGGCTGTTCGCCATTGCCATTCGACGGTAAGTGATGAGGATAGCCGATGACGGTGTAGATGACCGCCATCGCAGTGACTGTTGCGGATGCCGCTGCCTTGAGGGCAACATAGTCATTACTCGAACGGATGGTTGGGCGCGGCGTAACCTCCACAGCTAGTTTGGACTGAAACCACTCGTTCGCCTCCTTGACGGCTTGGGAGGAAACGGACTTCTTGCGCATGAAACTGAGGGTCTTGTATCCACCGTAGGCAAGCGCGAATCCAGTCAAAGCAAGCCCCACGGGAACGCTAAGCACGGCCATGAGAAAACAACCCAACAGCGCAGCAAAGAGAGGACCAACGAATCCAGGAGCCCTCGGCCATGCCTGCACTCTAGCCATCAAAGCGCTCGCGGCTGTCTGCAGTTCACCGCGAGGTCCTTGCGCCGCGGCACATTTGTGCTCCATCTCGTAGACCGCCAGCATCGCCTTTTCTTTTTCTGCGAGGGAGACCGTGCCGATGTCTACGGCTAACTTGATAGCTTTCGTTGTGAGCGCCAAATCGTGAGCGAGCGTATTGAGAAACGGTTGAAACGCCTCGAGCTTGACCGCTTCACCGATGTCATCATCTTCGACATAAACACCATGGGAGATGAAATACTGTCGTAGCGCATTCGTTGTGCGTGACTGCACCTTGTAGACGAAGTCCTGCGTTGCCTGCTCTCTCTTTGATAAGTTGTCGGTATTCATATATTCAGACCCGGTGCTCGCAGATGTGCCGTGACTGTTCCGACGGCCCGATTTCCTGCCCTTCAAACTTGTCGTATATCTGATTCCGGTTCCCGGAATACTTGTGGTGATGCGGCCACGGGTGTTGTACGTGAAGCCCTTTCCACCAATGGATGTGCTGATTCCGCTCTTGCTGAGATTGATGCGGATACCGGGTGCGATTTTTATGCTTTTCCTAAAACCCCAACCCATGTTGTCCCCCGGAATGCCTTGTGAGCGAACGAAAGTCGCCCGTACGGAAAGGAAATTTTCTGCCAGTTGTGCAGACGGTCGGACACCTGTCATGCCGACCGTCGTATTGTTTTAGTCTTGAGAGTCAACCTCCGGAAGTGGCCTTCGTCGCACTTGACCAAGCTATTTCCAGACGCATTCTGCTGCCTGCGTTAAGCTTGCGAAGACCCACTTCTCGGGCCATCGCCGGCACGCCCGACTCTTCGTCATGTCCTGCCTGCATCATGTCGAACGCGAGTGCTCGGAGTTCGGCAAGAGAAATTTCATCGACTGACCGTGCGGTGCCATCAATGGGCCGCCGGAATTGAATCTGCACATCAGCCGATTCACCTTTAGCTCGGAAAAACGTCCCCACATCCTCTGGGTCGCTGCGGAAGTGTTGCGACGCCAACCGGACGACTCGGTCCTGGATTTTTGCGCCTGTCCGAACCCAGCCATGCGCCCGCGCAATACGACGCGCCAGCACTTCGTCCCGAACCGGTCCTTCCACACGCACGACGTGTTCAATCAACCGAAGTAGCGTTGGGTTATAGACGACGTCGAAAAATGAGTTGGCATCGACCGCGTATCCCTCAAGGGTTAAATCGACCTCCGCAAAACGTCCCTCGACCTGGTCGCTTGAATGAGCAGCGGGGGCATTCCGAGCGTAGGTAACGGGCAACATGGCAGCGTCCGTCACCAATTTCACCTCGCTCGACACGTCGGTTGTCGTATCTGCCGACAGGTCCATCTGCTCATCCGGCATTGCCATTACGTCTGCGATAACCTGCTCCGCGAGGACTGTCGCGTCCAGCTCGGTCTGCGCTCGCTTTGCCCGCTGTTCGGCGAGCAACTCCTCGAGCTGACGATGAACCTTCTCGACGGTCCCATGCATGTCAATCCACCAATCGGTCGACCAGATGCGCAGGATGTCCCAACCGAGGCCACGCAGAACTTGTTCACGCAACTTGTCGCGGTCGCGGGCTGTTGCAGAACGATGATAGGTCGCACCATCACATTCAACACCGGCTAGGTAACGTCCAGGCGCGTCCGGGTCGACTACACCGAGGTCAATGCGGAAAGCCGACACACCGACCTGCGGATGCAAAGTCCAGCCTCTCTCGGTGAGCGCGTTCGATACAGCTTTTTCAAATGGGCTGTCGAAGTCTCCGACGCTACCTGTAACCGCCTCGCCGAGCGCGCGCGCACCGCGGTCCGCAAACTCTAGGAAGTGCTTCAGGTCACGCACTCCAAGCGCCTGAGTTCTCGCCAAGTCCATCTGCTCTGGACGGAAGCTGCCGAAGACTCGAAGCTCCTGCCTCGCACGGGTAATCGCAACATTCAGCCGACGCTCCCCACCCTGTTGGTTCATCGGGCCGAAATTCATTGGCATAGTGCCGTCAACCCCCGGGCCATAGGTGGTTGAAAAATACATGATGTCCCGCTCATCACCCTGCACGCTCTCCAGGTTCTTTACAAACACGGGCTCAAGCTGCGTTTCCAGGAAGAAGTGCTCAATGGATGGGTCTTTACGACGTTCTTCGTCGAGCAAGTCTTCGATGAGAGACTGCTGTTCAGAGTTGAACGTCACCACGCCGATGGTCAACTCACTGTCACGAAAGCCGGGCGCTTTCATTTTGCCGACCAGGTCGGCTACCAGCGCTTTCGCTTCTGGCTTGTTTGTTCGCGCCCCGCCACGCTCGTATTGGCCATTCGCAACATGATTAAAGCTGACAGCACGGTCGTTTGTGACCGGACTTGGGAACGTCACCAGGTCCCCGTCGTAGTAACGATGATTCGAGAATGCAATCAGACTTTCATGGCGGCTACGATAGTGCCACGACAGCTTCATCGTCGGCAGGTTGGCACCGATACACTCCTCAAGGATGCTCTCGAGCTCAGTTTCGACATCAGTGTCATCAATGTCCGATTCCGCGCGGTCGAAGAAACTTGTCGGTGGCAACTGTTTCGGGTCACCTACCATGATGACCTGTTTCGCACGCGCCATTGCTCCAATGGCGTCCCACACTGGAATCTGTGATGCCTCGTCGAAGATGACGACATCAAAGTTCGCCGTCTCAGCCGGCAGATATTGCGCAATCGATAGCGGGCTCATCAGAAGGCATGGCGTCAGGCGCATCACGGCGCCCGAAGCTTGAGACATCAACTCGCGAAGAGGCAGATGGCGAGTCTTCTTTTGCATTTCGTATCGCAGCAGGCCCCATTCAGAGCCTCGTGATACACGGTCCGGCGAGGGATGCCCGGCCGAAAGCTGTGCACGTACCCAAGATTGCGTCAGGCCGATGAACCGTTCGTCAAGCTCCCGGAAATCCCGAATGCGTTTTTCATGCTCTGCGGATACAAAGGTGCGCAACACCTCGTCTACATCGACAACTGCATTCAACCACCATCGACAGTAGTCGGTTTCGAACGCTTCTTTTACGCGTCCGAGCTGGATTGCGCCCTGTTCAACGCCGGCGACAACGGGAGCAAGCCGCAACGCAAGAGCCGCCGCGCGGGTCTTGCGCCACGCACACCATGCATTCAACCGGTTCGAGCTAGCTAGGACGTCGCTTGCGCGTGCGGCCAGTGCCGCAGGAAGAAGTGCACCCAGAGTCGCGACATCAGAGCTCGGCAAGCCGCTCGCGACCGTAAAATGTGTAACTGCCTGATTAAACGCCTGTAGCGCCTCGGCATACATACGCCCAGCACCCGCAATCGCACCTGTTGGCTCAAGCAGAACATTGCTATCACCCAATAGCAAAGCAATCGGGCTCTTTACCGCTGCCAGCGCCTCAGGCGAATTTGCCATCAATGCGAGCGCGCCCGACAGCGATTCGAAGAAATCAAGCGCTGGTTCAATTGCCTCTAGTTTTGTCGGCAAAGCGTTCCAGAGTCCGCCGGTCTTCGCCGGAAGGTCGTCAAACTCCTTGAGACGAACACCGAGCGCAACCAGCTCGCGCATCTTCTTGAGGTCCGCCGACGCGACGGCACCCGCGCTACCGCGTTCGATAACGCTAAAGCCCTCGTCCTGCCAATAACTACTGGCCACTGCTGCTGCCAGCGCACTCTGAAAAACGACGTACGTCTTCGCGACAGCCAAATCCGTTTTATATCCAACCCATACGCCGTCTGTCTCTTCTTCGAGTCCGGAAAGGCGATTGATAACCTGGTCAATTTGGCGAAGTTCTCTGATGCGAGCGAGGTCTTCACGCGCCGTCTCGCCACACTGACCCCGGCTAACCGGGTCAAGCCCAACATCTTCCCAAATAGCCCGTACCCGAGCCTGGTCTAGGGCGGTCTGGAAGCCAAGGGAAGCCCGTGCGACATCAAGTTCGGTCTTCAGCCCCAGCCATGCATTCGATGTGGGCAACGACAGGTCGTCGAGCGCTTTTATCTCTTCCTGAAGTGAATCAATCTGTCTAAGACGTTCGATGTCACCGCCAATGTCCGGCTCGCCTCCGCCAGCCGACAACTCCACCAGTTTCTTCGAAAGCGAGCGGCGCCGCATCATGCTCATCGGCCAGGACGAATCCTGCAGTTCCCGCCAATCGAACTGGAGTTGCTGAACCGTTGCCGTTGAAATAGTGTCTTTGTATTTGAGCGACAGCTGGTCAACTATGTCTTGGCGCTTTCGCAGGAGCTCAATGCCGGCCGAAAGCCGTGACCTTAGTGATTCGTTCCACGGCTGGGAAAGCTGCGAATGAAGTTCGTGGTAGCGAGTGAGCTGGACGATACCTTGCCGTACATCCTCCAAGACTTGGTTGCCCTGCGGCGCTGAAAGCGAAGCGTGCAGCTCGCGGTGTCGTTCGACCAATGGTTTCGCGACGCGCAGATTATCTGCGATGGTTTTTGCATCCGGACGCAGGACAAACTGCCAATCGTGCCCAGAGGCAGAAGGCAAAGTCGCAGCCAGAAGACGTAGGCCTTCCCTCACGCGCGCATCGAGAACAGGCGGCGGCAACCCCACGGTGGTACTCAGTTGTGCAGTTGCAGCTTCAAGACGGGCAACCACGGGGCCAATGGCACGGGCCGAATCGAGCAACGAGGCTTGCCATAGCGGCGACCATTCGGTCTGAACCACGTGAGCAAGCGGGCTGGACGTCAGCTGCCCCTCTCCCATCACTTTCGCGTGAACATCAAGCAGCTCGGCCGTCTCACGCAGCGTTCGCATAGCAACTGAGTCGTGAACCCGAGCGGAAGGCCATGACAGCTGCAAGACGGGCAAGTCATGCCCGGCGACAATGCGACCGATGGCCTCATACACGCTGAGTCCGTTCGGGTATCTCAGATGCAGACGTTCAACATACCCATTCAACTGGTCGCGCAATCGCTCCAGTCGAGCGGCCTCCGCGTGCCATTCATCTGGCGCCATGGCCGCAGCGGAATCCCACGAAGTACGAAGCTGCTCGAGCACTTCCGTCTTACGTGCTTTGCTGGAATGCAATTCGAGACAGAAATTGCCAAGACCAACATCGGCGAGGCGCCGGTATACGACATCGAGCGCTGCCATCTTCTCTGAAACAAACAGCACACGCTTTCTTTCCGCCAGACACTGGGCAATCAGATTCGAGATGGTCTGGCTCTTCCCAGTTCCTGGAGGTCCAATCAGGACGAAGTCTTTTCCTTTGCTTCCCGCCACGACCGCGGAAAGCTGCGACGAATCGGCCGGTAGTGGGCAGAATGTGTTCTTCACCGGCAGTTCTGCGTCGAGCCTTCTGGCGTCAGGAAACTCAATCGCGCTCTCATAGGAATCGCGCGGCGTTTCAATCAGATGCTTTACGACCGCGTTCTGTTTGAGCTGCTCGGTTCGCTCGGTCAAGTCCTTCCACATCAAATACTTTGCGAAAGAGAATGTAGCGAGAACGACTTCTTCGACTACCTCCCAACCCTTGATGTCCTTGACTGCGCTCGATACGGTTTTCCAGATTCCCGCGACATCCAACCCCGAATCATCCTTCGGCAGCTCGGTGTCCTGGATGCCCAGCTCCAGTTCGAAATCCTGGCGAAGCATTTCAATCAGCGTCGGATTGAAACGTGGTTCGTCATCGTGCAAAGTCAGGCTGAACCCCGAGCGCGCGCTTCGCCGCTCAAGCGACACAGGAACAAGAATGAGTGGCGCGCGATACTTCTTGTCGTCCTTCGCTTCACGTGTCCAGGAAAGAAAGCCCAGCGCCAAATACAAGGTGTTGGAACCACCTTCCTGCAAGTTTGTGCGTGAGGTCCGAAAGAGTTCGACCAGACGAGTATCCATCTCGTCTTGCGAGAGCCCTACGAAAACCTCTCTTCGCTTCAATGCGTCAATCGCATGGGAACGACGAATGTTTTCGCGCTCCCGAGCTTCATGGATTGCCTGGCTACGTGGGTCGTTGCCGTCCATCAAATCGGGACGCGTGAGCAGCTTGATGGCGTGCCCCTCCGCCAGAATATCTTCCAGCTGGCCGGGGTCAGGCGCTTCTAGCTTCAGCGATTTCTTGCCAGCCTTGAAACTGAGCAGATTATTGCGGAGTGACAGGTCAAGTAGCTTCCGTTGCCAACGAGTCAGCCGGTCCTCCGGGCGTTCGACAGCCTTGTCTTCCGAGGAGTTTTCCAGCTCCTCTGGCAGGTCCGGAGCAACCTCGAACCCTCTCTCGAGATTGACCTCCTCCGTCCCGACAGTGCCACGCTCAATCGGCTGCTCGCTGGCAAGCGGCCTGATACGCTGCATTCGCGCGCGGCGGATGTCGATAGCCAAATGGAATTTCCGCTCTGCCTCTTCGGAAATCTGCTCCTCGCCGTTCGCAATAGCAAAGCTGAATGCCGGATGAGGGCGATGCGTGAGCATCGTCGACTCAAACAGCACCATCTCCTTCAATTTCACGCGTTTCCGGAGCGCCGTAACATCATCGATAACGGACGTCGAGAATTCTTCCGGTTTCAGCCAGACGCCCGGGAATGCGTGTCCATCCGTGAAAATGAGCACGGCGTTGAGACCGGCCTGTTCGAGCGCGGCACACACAAACAAAGCGAGGTCAAGACAGGTCCCAAGGCCCGAGTCGGCTATCTGGCTGGGGCTACGCACCTTCTGCCCGGACTGCTCGAAGCTTGCCGGCGGCACCGCGTAGTCAATGCCCATTGAGCCGATGGCATTCCAGATGGCGGATGCCAATTCCCAAGCTCGCTTTGCACCTTCCTGATACCCGTTGATAGCCCCTGACTTGCCTGCTTTGTGAAGGACGTCCGCAGCCTTCTTCAAGACCCGCTCTACCGCCTGCTCGTTCGGCTGAACGAATGCCGCGACCATATCGGGAAGAGCCGATAGGCCGCCCCACTGGTTACGTGGCAATAATTCGACTGTTGTCTCAAATGAAGCAAGCTCAACGGGATTTTCCGACTCCGCCGTCAGCTTGAAAGTGATGAGTGCCTTTTCCGACTCGGTCAGCCGGCCGAGAAGCGCTCCGTCCAGCGACAGGTCGAGGTCGCTGATGCGCACATCTTTTCCGGTCGCGATGTGGTCGAGGTGCCATGTCTTCGGCTTGAAAAATGACGGCTCGGAGGATACGGTAAGCTTCAACTCCTTAACGTCATCGGTCGTCTCGTTGGCAAGCGAGAGTTCGTGGACAACCGGGATGGCATTCTGGAAATCGGCCAGATTTATTTTGCCGGCGAGCGTCGCTTTAATCTGCACGCAACGTGGCTCCTCCGGCATTTCAGCCGGCTCAACAATAGTCTCATCCATCTGGCCCCCAAAGCCTTCCGCTTGTACGTCTTCTCTCAATTTGATTATGCCGTCGCCCCGTCGCGCCCAATATGCCGAACAGGCATTCAGAATATGCGCTTTTTATGGAATCGAGTAGCACGCTTCCGACGGGTTTCCCGCCCCGTCGAATAATCTCATATTGGTGGAGACACTTGCTATGGCGTGTACCGAAAAAGCCGCGCTTGCTCACTTACTTGGCAGCCGGTTTGAAACGAATCGGCTCAGCCTGACGAGCCCCGGGGTAACGAATAGAAGCAATACGCAAACGATTGCGAAGCGCTGGAGAAGTATTCCATATCGAATTCGGGCCATGACACTGAAGCGGCTGAGCATCTGTGGGCGATGCTTACCGAGCCGATACGACGATGATTCATCGCGGCCGACTGCGACAATAGCGCGCCGGATGACGGGCTGCACGCGTGATAACGACAACGCTCCTGCACGCCCGGAAATGTCCCTTCAAGTGCTGGTCGGCACAATTTTTCGGCACATGTAGCGGGTGGGCCAGCATTGCAACTCGACGAATCGTCTAAGTTTCTAACGACAACTTGTGCAGCGTGCATCCACTATTCTTCGCCGCCGTCGGCGCCATACAAAATGCGGATTGCACCGTCATTCCCAATATCAACCGCTCTCGATATTTTAAGATGAACATCGACAAGGAGAGTGCTGTCGCTTCTCGGCGAGCATGAAACGTCGACGAATTGATGTTCAGCATACTCTTGGAAAAGGACCTTCGCAAACGTATCCTTTGACAAAATCATCGATTGTCCTGCAACCAAGTTAGCGCTATACACCTCTATTTCGTTGAAGTTGCAGACGTACCCTGCACCTCTATCTTCTGCACGCCAAACCCGGAGGTCGCCCGGCTTCTCATAACCCAAACCGAAATCCGCATGCTGCCACTGCCAGACCCAGTCAGGTCGGGTCGGGTTCTCGAGAATCAAAATCGGCACAGAACCGCCCTTCTGAATGCGCTCAGATTCCGACATCAGTAGCGCGTAGTAGGACTCCCGGTCGGCGACTGCCACTTCGCGGATATTGCACTTTCTTATCACATCGCCGAGAACGAGGGCGCCCACATGGTTTTTCATTGTTTCGGACCAGAACTCTGCTTCGTTGACGGCGCGCTGGTCCATTTCAATCAGCGTCAATTCGCCCTTCCGAATCTGCTGCATATTGAGGGTAAAGTTATCCAACGCCTGGTTGGCATACTCTAGCCTCTGAAAGAGCTGCAGCGGAAACGCTCCCGACTGCTGTTCAAACGCTGTTAGCGAGGCGAATCTCGCCAGCTCGGCAAGCCTGTCTGGCTCAATCGGTGCGTCCTGGAGCACCTCACCCCTCCTTGATTCCAAGGTCGACCGTACGGACTCAATACTCTCTTTGAGGTTTTCTAGGGCTGTAGCGGCGTCATGTGTTTTTTGGGTCCGACGCAGCATCGCTGTAGTCATTTCCGTCAACACATTCGCTGGGTCCTCCATGGCGGCGAGCCACGAAGCCAGCCTGCCCCGAACTATCTCGATACTGTCGTACTGGCGCCCCATCCAGATGTCCAGTTGCCGTCGCAGCGAAGCTTCCATGGACCATCTTGCTGGAGACAGGACGGCCATGACAATGAGTTGCTCTTGCTGTAGAGACTCAACATCATCCGCCCCGAACGATGAATAACTCCGGGATGTAACCATCCGCGGCTGTTGCATATCCTTCACCCGCTGCACGAACTCGCTCAAACGAGCAACGTAACCGCCGCGGTAATGTCCACTGGCACCGAATTGTCTGGTTTTCGCCGTCAGATACTCTGCTGGTCCCAGCCGATTTAGTGAATGTGACAGCGTACCGCCACCTCGATATTGCCGACCGGTCAATAGTCCCGCCGCGACGTCCAAAGCCAACGAGCCCTCCACGTCGCGTCCCAATTGGCTCGCCCAAGACAGCGCGAGCTCCACCGCAATCAACCGGATGTCCGTCCAAAAATTGCGAAGTGCAGCGAGTAGAACACCACGCTGCATACCCACGACACTATCACCCATTCTCTGACCGTCCTGCTCAGAAAGGCCTAACGCGTCAGCGACATCTGGCCAATGACCGGCGAGGTCATCCAGACATATGAAATCTGCCTTGTCGTAGAGCGCCAGCGGAAGATGTTCGTATTCAAGGTTTCCCCACCACTTGTTCAACGAATCCGCAAACCATTCTGCGGCGGTTTGGTCCCCTCGTTTCACCGCAGCCAGCAGCAACTTCGCCGTGCCTTGAATATGCGCTGCATTGATACGGGCGATGGATACTACGTCAATCCAGTGGAAGGTCGCAGTGAGTTCCGGAATTTCTGCGATGCGCGTCCTCGCGTTTTCCCATCCGCCTATGAAGGTTAAAACGACTTCTTCATAGATTCCGTACAACGGTGGGCCGAGCATCGCCGCAATATGCGGTCCATGTTGCGCTCCTTGTCCTTCGATTTTCTTGGTCCACCAGTCTCCCAATTGATACATTAAAAGTGCCTGCAAGTCGAAGACGCCCTCGCGCATGTCGACAGGTGAGTGACTCAACGCGTCTCCGCTCAAGTGTTGTCCAATGTGGCACATACGACGAATCGGGCTACTATCGGTATCCATCGTCTCTATGGCGGCAATGAACACCGACCGATATGCGTTATTCCAGCTTTCATGCATCGGCCGCCCGAAGAACTCGTTGACGTCGGGCATAATTGCCCAGCTTCCCACGGAACCGTCTTCTGTCTCAACCAGAGATGCGCCTAGAAGGAGTACGTGCAGTCCAACGAGAGCGTTATAAGCACGTTCGAATGTCTTGGCATCGTCCTTCTCAGCTGCAGTGCGAGCATCAAGTTCGAATTCCTCGATGACGGACTTGACGCGAATCTCATATCGTTCCCTTCTCAAACTGCGAAACACGTACGCCCACCGAAGCATCACGCGCTGCGAGCGCGAAAGATTTGGACCGTCCTCAACCTGAGCCACATCAACCGACTCCAGATATTCTGTACCAGGCATCAGCGGGACCGTCAAAAGAGGCCACTGTACGCGTGAGCGGCGAGGACCGTCGGTCGGGCGTGTCCACTTCCGAGCTGCACTCTCCCATCCGTCAATTGCAAGGCATAGTGGCCACAGTCGAACGTCCACAAGGCGCGATGGCGCACGAAATGTTATCGTCCCTTGCTCTGTGCCTTTTCCGAATCCGAACCGTGCCAGCAAGACTTTGGGGCCGTCCTCTTTCTCGTTGTCCAGATAGCTAGGTGTTGTAATCCATCCCTTAGAGTGCGCTTGAGCTAACACTTGGTATGAATACAGTCGCCTTATCTCGCGTGGAAGGGCGACGCTGGTCACGTACTTGGTTACGATGGCCGATTGCACTTCGGGTCGCAAGTATTCGACGGTCCGATAAAGGAAATGCGTTGTCAGAACCGCATTCAGCGCAAACCAGACCGAATCCAAGATTCCCCACTTCATCAGGACCCACGCGCCGAAGTACGGCATAGCCACATACTCGCAGGCCATGACCACAACGAGCATCAGCGACGACAAGCCAGCAGCCAGCGCTCCTGAATTCAGCATGTAAAGATGCATGAAGCTGTCCGCGGCCGGACGCCGCTGCAGGAACACCGCTACGAAAGCGATAACGATTGGGTATGCGAGGGCAGCGAGCGTGGCCTGGACGGACCATAGCGTCGAAAAGTAGCTCAACTGCTCGGACGCCTGCCATGTGGTCCAACCGTGTGGAAGCCAAGTAACCGGCAATAAAGAAAGGGGCAGCAACCACAATCCGAACAGGATGGGTAACAGCAAGCATAGCCATACGGGATGTTCGCCAGCAAGCATCAACAGTCGAGACCAGAACGACATAGAGAACTCTTTCTGAACTCGATTGAACGCCTTCCAGTCCGCGACGTCTTTCCGGACAACGCTACCGATGGACCATGGAACGCTAGAGGCGCGTCTGACGGCCCCAAACCAGGCGGATATTGGGTCAATCAGTTTGTGCCACCCTTGACTGCTTTTGACCGCGACACTCCGATACATGCTGGATGTCGTGCACCATACCCTCTTCAATATCGTTGACATCTTATGCTCTCGATTATTCTTGTTAGTCTTACTTCTACCCTGCTTTCATCTAATCGCGGTCTTTTCAGCTGGGTCGAACGCGAC
Source organism: Burkholderia sp. Ac-20365 (assembly GCF_017104715.1). Lineage (GTDB taxonomy): Bacteria > Pseudomonadota > Gammaproteobacteria > Burkholderiales > Burkholderiaceae > Paraburkholderia. Next base: position 351,255 of record NZ_JAAGPI010000006.1, on the reverse strand, counting down.
AGTCGCAGAAATTATGGGCGTGGCTCATCAACTTAAGCAGCCAATATGTGCTCGTAGTAGGGGCGCACTTTGTCGTCGAGTATCGCGTACTGTGCCGCGAGGTCTTCAGGATTCGGATTGAGCCATGCAGCTACGTTTTCGGGCTTTATATAGACAATGCAACGGTCATGCCCCGCTGCAGCAACCTCCGGTGGAGGCTCGTCCGTGATAGCCGCGAAGGAATATAGGTCGGGCTCCCCAAGCGCCGTCCATTTTGACCATACGCACGCGACAAGCATTCTGCTTCCGTCGCGGGGAGTAAACTGCAGGATGACGTTCTCATCTCCTTCTCCCTCAGCCAACACGCGCCCTTCCATTTTCGACTTCTTCACGTTTTCATAAAACGAGTCGACGATGAGCAGGCCGTGCGAATAGCCGAACAGCGGCTTCCAGAAACCGCCCAGACTGTCCAAGCGGGCGTTATATGTTCCCGGATACTTGAAGTCATAGCTCGCTGGCTTTCCTGCTATTCGACACTGATAGCGCATCGGTCGAACAACAAGTTGACCGTTCTCTTGGATGAGCACCGGCGCGTAGTTCCCGGGGAAAATCCTTGAATCGCGAGCAAGCAGTTCGGTGCGTCTGATGTCGTCAATCCTGCCCAGCACATCCTGAATCTTGTTGGCAGCGATACGTTTGCTTTCAGACGCGGATTTCGTTGTTTTTGTCTGCAACGTCTTCTCCGCTGCAACCAAGCGCGCTCGTTGTTTAAACAGTTCTTCCTCGAGCCCCTTCGACTGCACTGTGTTGTACTGGCCGATTAGCTGTTTGATTTCAGCTTCATCATCGCTCTGCGGATTTGCGAAAGCGTCGTCCATTGCCTTGGGAAACCGAGCTTTCAACCTGCCCTCCGCACGCTCGAAGTACAGACGAGCGAACTCCCCAATGTCCATATGCGCGCCAAACATTTTGACGTACTTCTTGTAGTCCGCTTCTATCTGGGCCGAATAGCACACGTGGCCTCCCCTGATGCTTGGTGAATATGTGAGCCTGCCGCTGATGTCTTGGTGTCGAGGCGACTCCGGCTGCCATCCGACATCGAAATGGCAACGTGTTTCATAGCAGCCGATGCTCACTGAGTCCACTGAGCGCGCCTCTTCGACCGCTCATGACCCATTTGACCATGTCATCGGCGGCCCCGATACCTCAAAAATCGATGTCGCCAAACTTTCACCCAAACCAGGCTATACTGTATATCCATACAGTATTTTGGGTGTTCGGTGGTGACCCGTCGTATTCTGCCGCAGTTGCCCTCGCCATCGCTGCCCGAACTTCGCCGCCTCTGGCGACAGCACGGGTCCGGGACCGAGTACGACGAGACCATCCGGCGCCTGATAACCGACGTGGTGCGGATGCGAAAGCTCATTGCCGAAATGGACGGGCTCTGCGGAGCAGTTCAGCGGGTATGGCGCGACGAGACGCGGTCAAATTTGGTCGCGCTCGAGCGTCTGCGCATACTCTTCAGCGATGAGCGCTCTCGTCAGGGTGGACTCTCGTCTGAGTCTCCGCCAGCACCGGCTGACGCCATGAAACGGTATCCCTGACTTGCTTCACTCAAGGAGATTCATAGTGGATGCGAACGCGTGGGTCCGAGAAGCCGAGCGAGAATCAAAGCTCGTTGACGCCTTGTACAAAGCGCGCTATCTCATTTCGTTGCACAACGGCATGACCGTACGGTGCGATGGCGAGGAATGGGCGCTCGATTTCGGCCAGGAGTTGCAGATGATTGACGCTACATTGAAGCTGGCTGGTGTCGACACCCAACGGCTCAGGCATCATGCGCAAAGGCCAACTGATGCAAACTGAGAGGTATCGCGGATACACGCTGTGGGGCCATGCCATCCTGCAACAGGAGGACATCTTGCAGCCGGCTCGCTTCGCCTCGAGCGGAACAGTCACTCATGAGACGAGTGTTGTGGAAGTGTCTGGGAATGTGGGCGTTTTCGACTCCGAAGAACAGGCAGAGTCGTCTGGGTTGGCGTGGTGCCGCGCATGGCTAGATAACCATGTCTGACACCCCTCGAACCGGGCATCTCCCGGACCCGCGCCGTGATTTCTCTCCACGCGTCGTACGGCGTGACTCAAGACTGCACGATTTTTGACCTGCGAGTACAGTGACGACAGGTCTCCTCCGTGTCTTCACACGGTTTGCCCGCCGGAAAGGCGGGTTTTCTTTTGCGGCCGTTGCCACCCTGCCGGAATCCACGTCAAGCTGTTCAGTCGTCATCCTCCTGCTCGTGCAGGTCTGGAGAAATTCGTATGCCATCAGCCTCATCAAATCCCAAAGCGTCGTGGCCGTGGTCGGCATATATCGATTTTCAGAATCGGTGCGCCGAAGCGTTTTATGGCGCACCTCGACATTTGCAACAATCGATTCTGCCCTGGACGTTCGCCGCAATGGTCGTAAACGAAGACAACTCGACAAATCCAGCCATGGAGCGTGCGATTGTCAAGCACGAAAGCTACGGCAAACAGCTCGGACGGCTTTCAGATGCGCTCACTTCGCTGATTCGCGAAACGGGGGTGAAGCACGACGATGCTATCGAAGAGTTCCTTGAGCTCAAGGCACACATCGACGCGATTAAGCGCAAGTCGGCATACAGCCGGTTCGAGGTTGTTCTTGCCGACCTAAAGCGTCTGCGGACGGACAATCCCATCCATTTTCGCGAGTGCCTGAAGCGGGTTGCGGAACTTGACCGGGACTAGATGTCCGCTTCTCCGTAGCTGCACCGTAGGATGTATGCAACGCGAACAGACGCATCCTGGCGCCAGCACTGGACTCTGACAAATGGAGTAGGTAATCTGGCCGTGCCAGACTTCGTATTGTGACCACGCTACCCGGACCTTTGATAAGGAGAGGGACACATGCAGGTGAGCACGGAAACGCTTGTCGAGATGCTGCAGGAAGTCGAAGCCGAGGACCCTATTGACTATGCCGACCTGCCGTTTGGCGAGCAGGAACTCCGGCGGCTCATCATCAACTCGCTCGTCGAGCGCCATCTGGCAGTCGAAGCTGGACTTGCCGCCTCAGATGTCCACGCGATGTACCTGTTGAGTACGGCCAAGCTCGTGCTTGAAAATACTGTCCTGCATGCGCGGGTGCTCCTGCTCCAGGGCCAACAAATTGACATGGATTCGCTGCTGGCCCCGTTCAGGCTCAAGGGCAAACGCTGAAAGGTCGGACTGCATCCCTGATGCGCTGAAGTATCTGGGATGTATCCCCGCAGGGAAGCCGTGAATGCAGGTCGAATTGCATCAAACGGTATATTTCATTGACTGTTGATAATCGGACATTTAGATTCTGGTTTTGAAATCGATTATCTGAAAGTGGCTTTTGCGCAATTTGACGAGAGGCGACCTCTCACGGTTACCCTCGATGGTGTCTCGCAAACCGGTTCGTACCGGGTGATTGACGGTACAGTCATCGTGTACTTCGGACTGGAAATCCGGTCGGCGCAATTCGGCATGGACCGCCCCGACATGGTTGCACGCTGCATGCTGCTACAACTTTGTCGGAAGGCTGGGTCGATGAAGCGCAAATCCATCAGCAGCAAACAGCGGCCAGGTCTTGCCTGACATCGAACTCACAACCCACGGCAGGCCATCCAGGCATTCAACAGACGCCGTACTCTACACATCCCTTCCACGAGATGATTACAGGTCTTTCGGCCCGATAAGCCGTGGGCGACCGCTTTCGCTGGGGAGCAAATTCTCGATTGCCCGTGCTATGCGAGGCTGGTTCAAATTGAATGCTAACAGTAGCTGTTCACGGCTTTCGTCACGTGCGCCTAGTTGTCGTCGGACAGTGTCCGCTGAGAGCACATAGGTGCGATAGCCCCAGTCAACGTCGAAAACTGAGAACTGGATACACTCGGAGGAAGTAAAGACCGGGGGAGTGAATCGAAGTCGCTCGCTCATCCTGGGTTCCTGTTGATTGCAATCGGTGGCGCCGAGCAGAGAATGATGCAGAACGATGTTTACACCTTGGCACAGTTCGGTCCCTCGCATCTTATGGGATTGCAACCATGACACCAACGTTCTTTGGGTACTTTTCCGCGTGCGTTTAGTCTACTCGATACGCCTGCTCGACCTCGTATTCGTATGTTTCCCGCGAGGAATCCTCGTTCTTGACCGACCTCAGATAGGCTCCCATGTCGAAGTACACAACAGTCCAATCAGGCAGTTCCATCTTGATTGCGCACGCGATGGACAGCCCCTCCTGTGAGAAAGCGTCCCAGTCGAAGAAAGCCGGACGCTCCTCAGGCGGAAGATAGTCCTTGCTCTGCTCATACCACCAGCACCGCGTGTCAATGCGGGAATGCAGCTGAGAAGAAACAGGCAGCTCTTCGGGTTCTGCCATAGCTCCGTCACGCAACCAGATGCCAGTTGATGAATTGTCGGCCGACAGGCGAATCCATCGCTCCTGCGAAACAGAATTCTGCTCGTTCATCGCATCGCGTCGTATTAAGAGTAGACCTTCCAGCGGACCTCGGATACCGTCAAAGTCGCTGGACCGTTTAGGCGGCGGCAAACACGACCGCTCCACGGCCACTGAGCTCGGTGAACGTCCTGATGAATCGGTAACGCACATCGTTTATGGTCGTGTCATTGAAGCCAGACCTCGTAGCTTCAAGTATTGCATCCGCGAGCTCGTTTTGAATCACGCCGCATTTCGCCGGCTCCCCATCTGACGAGCCGACTTCGCCCAGATACAGAACACTCGTTCCGCCTTCGCTTCGGACCATAATCAGATGGCGTCCCTGGTTTAACGCGCGCTCCAGATATTCCGACAACGTCGCGAGTGCCTCTTCGCCCGGCAATACGCGATGTCCAGCCCTTGACTCCATTGCATGACCTCGACGTTTGAATCACCATGCAGTCATGGTACTCCACCGAGCGGCCGTCCTGGACCTTACTGAAAGCTGCATCGCGGACCAGACGAGGTATTCAAACACAGGTGATTGGACTTGTGCGAATGCAACGAGGAATTTTGGCTGCATCGTCCACTGGAGCTATGCGAACGGCGGTTCACTGATGACAATGTCGTAGTGCCACGCCCCTTCGTCGAGTCCAGATAGTCGCATGTCGGTCGCCAGGTTCGGCACAAAGACCCGTGGGCTGCCCTGGATGCCCACCTTTACGAGATAGCCACCACCGAAGTTCCGGACAATGTCGACACGCTCAATGAGGTTCGACAATTCGAATCCGCCGTTCACAAGGTCAATCTTCTTTTCCACCTGAATGCCTTGAGTCGTATAGCGTGGCGCCAGCAGTATCCACGGTGGTCCTGGACGCGACTGCCTACCGTGATAGTTCATGTTCGCCTGCAGATAAAAGATGAACTGCGGTTCGTCCAGTTCATGCCCGAACGTCGGTGTGAGTGCGCCCAGTCGCATGCCCACTGGCCTCGGATTCTCGAAGTAATCATCTAGCCACGTTCCCACGATGTGTACCTCCGCTTATGGGCCTTCAACGTGAGGTTGAAGCGTGATTGTGAGCGTCGTACTTGCAGATTTTGTGGCGTCGCCCCAAGCCGTTGCGGTCCCGTTCAGAACGATGTACCCGCCCAGCGTCCCGATGTTTGTCGGACACAGCTGCAGGTCATAGCCAGGCGTCGACAATGAAGCATTGAATGCATATATCTCGAAGCCCGTTGTCTTCACGCTGTTAGCGTTGTCGGTGTATGAGAAGTTGTCGATGGCGCGCGTCTGCTTGGGGCCATCGTTGTGGAGCACGCGGACCGCCCTGGGGGGTTTCCCGCCTACGATGTAGGTGATAGTGCCGCATTGAACAGCGTCAAGATTGCCGCTGGTCGACACGCTGCCAACCCCGCCAGGACTGTTCGCGTTGAAATACACCGAGAAGGTATGGCCACCGACGACGTCTGCCTGGTACTGACCCGGCGCGACCGTGGTTAGAGCGAGCTGAGTGTTGGCCGTCTCGTCCCGTATCTGCCATCCGACGGTCGGCGTGGCAGGTGGCGCATTCACGCCTGGCGCGCAAGCCTGGAGCAAGGGGACGAGGACTAGAGCAGATGCGGAAATAGCAAAGCGTAGAAGCATGGCAACCTCCGAACAGCACGACAGCTTAAAGGTGCCGCAGTAGCAAGGCGGCCTGGCCAGGCAACGCCGGTACGGCGCTCGTGAACGCTATCGGTTGGCTTCGGGCCACCGATAACCTGGAGCACCAGCAGGTCTACTTGAGGAAACGGCGCACCATCGCACAAATTGAAAAGCGGCGCGATAGCAGGAGGTGCAAAGACAGAGCCCCTCGCTAGAAAGGCTGCCGGGAGCCGGACGGGGCCTGGCTCCCTTCTTCGACATTGAATCCACCTGCCCGACTTACCTAACTACGGCGTGGCGGAAAGCCAAAAGTCCAGCTCGGCGTTCGGTTTTCCCTTTCCAGCCGGGAAATACTGGTCCTGCCATCTGTCATTCGGCTGGAGCCCCTGCCAGCTGTCCTTCGTTCCATACTCGGCCAGCAGGTAGCGCCAGCGATAGTGGTCATACACGTCAAGTACATGAACCGTGTACGCGCGGGCAAGGCTTTCGTTGCCGCGGATGACAAGCAGATTTTCGTCGTTCGTGTAAGACGCCTTGTACCCGAGATTGTGGCTGCCAACCACAACGATGCAGTTTTTTGCGTCAAACGGGTCGATGACGACAATCTTGTCGTGAATGACTGCGTGGCCTGCGTTGAGCAGTTCCTTTTCCCACATGCCGAAGGTATCGTCGATGGCTTTTGCAGGGATGACCTGTGCTGGGTCATCCGGTTTCCGCCCGTTATCGTGTAGGTCAATAACAAAATTCCCTGCACGGTCGGCGTTGGTCAGCGCACCGCGGATGAACAGCTTGGGGTTTGCGTTCAGGGCCGCGGCCGCGGCGTCTACCACGCTCGGATTGCCTGGGTCGAAGCACAGGAACAGGACGGCCTGCTTCGCGGACTTGATAAGCTCCTCGATGTCGGCCATGTCGACAGGCGCTTCAGGGTTCTTGGGCTTGTTCTTTTGTGGAGTGTTGGGAGAAAACCAGACGGTCGCTTCGGATGCTCCTGGTACATTGACTTTGACAGGCGTCTGGTTGGCGGTGCGGAACGTCTTCCCCTGCAACGCGTGAGCATCTCCCTTTGCGTCATCCGTGTCCTGCTTGAGCCTGTCCCAGTAGTCCGAGTAAGCCTGCGCGACGCTAGGCGAGCGAACAATTAGGCTGTTGTTCGTCTGGGCGCACAGACCTGTGGACGTCCAATTCGTGGAGCCCGTCAGCACTGCCGTTGGCGCACCTTTGCTGTTCAGATAGAGGACGAACTTGTTGTGTCCGATATGACTGCCATCAGGCAGCATGCGGTCAAGAACGTCCGCACCAGAATGGTGGAGCGCATCCCGGGCCGGCTTGTTCTCTTTGTCAGGGTCGCCACTCTTGCTGTCGAACGTATTCGACAGAATCAGGTGCATGCGTTTATTTCCCGTGAGGTACGACTCCAGTTCCTTGTCATGCAATTCGTAAAGGGCCGCATAGCAGTCTCCGCCCTTCTCCTTCGCCTCGTTAAGTAACTGCGGCAATGCTGTCGTGAGGTCACTCGACAGGGACTTACGCAACGGGTCCTGTGGGTCGGCAATCTTTTTCAGCAGCGCACCCGCATCGGGCGCACCCGTCTTCTTGCTGATGGGCACCTCGTGGGTCAACGCCTGGGTCGCCAGAATCCCACGATTGAAGTAAGCCTGCAAAGAGGACGCGTCCTCGGCGTCGCCATGGTCCGCTGTGAGCGTCACGGGATTGGAGAAGAGCGGATGCACATCTGGATACGGAGTGAGCGTGGGAACGCCCTTGCCATCAAAGGTGCCCTTGAGCGGAATGACCTGATAGATGTATGGACCGGGCGACGTGAGGTCCGTTGCAGCCAGGTCCTTCCAGAAGAGCTTCTGGATTGGTGCCTGGGCGGTGGTCCGCCCACTCTTTCCGGCGTTCGGGTCGCCGGCAAATCCCGCCATGGCGGGGAGCGACTGGCCCTGAGGCTCCCCGCTTTTGATGTCAGCCGAACTGGCCGGAATGCGGCGGACGTCGCAGCCAACGCAACCTTCAAGCTTCTGCGCGAAGGTCCAAGCCACCATAATCACATCATTATTTGAAAACGCAATGCATTTCGTCGCCATGTCTCTCTCCATGTGAATGCGCGCGATGCGGGTTGACCACTGGCGGTCAACCCTGAGAGCGTAGGCGGCGAAGACGTCAGTTTTGAGGCGGGACGGTGACAGCCTAAGGGTACTGATGGGCCGCTGCCGCCAATCATCGAAGCTTCTGGGCTCAATGTCGCAAACTACCTCTTTACTGAGGCGTCGCGGCACTCCGATAGCGACCGCTCAGTCAGGTAGGGTTGCCTGCAGTTCCTCGTTGCCAGCCAGAATGCGCCCCGGAATCCGGTACTCTTCGAAGGCTTAAGCGGGAGCGGCGTTGAAGATGATGTCTCGACGCCCACGAAGCCAAAGCCTTCGATATTCGCAACTCAGTTCAGGCAGCCGATGTAGAGCATGCTGACGGGTACAAGCAGGAGTATCTTTATGCGATGGTCGCAGTTGCCATGCGCGACTTTATTCATCAGGCACGGCGAGTAGCGCCTCACCTCAGTGTTTTCAACGGAGGCAGCGATGAGCAAAGGAGCAAGCGGCAGCCAAGGTGGCACACGCGGCAGCGCGGGCGGTGCATCGAAGGGCTCGTCCAGCGGGGCCAAATCAACAGGAAGCGACGGCCGGTCTGGCAGTGGCTCTTCCGGTGGCAACTGGCCGAGTACGACTGGAAATTCGTCAGGCGGTAGGCGTGGCAATGCTGCGCCTCGCGGAAGTCGTTGACGAACTGTTCGTTGAGGGTCGCACACCCGCACAGCCAACCCTTCTGAAATTTTTTTGCTGGCAAAACTCCCACGCTCACGGCCAGTTTTCCGAGCGCGTCCTTCCGATGCGAAATCATCACCCCTGTTGCGCGGTATACATACTGCTGCCCATTCCGCGGTGCAGCCGCGTGACTGGTCGGACATCAACGGCAGCGGTCACGGGATAGCCGGTACTGTGGGATAGCCTTGAGATACCGGACAGGGTGGCGAAGTTAGCGCCCTGAGGCGAACGGCTGACGGGCGACGCTGGCTCCGAGGGGCATCTCACGATGCTTTGGAACGTGTCTGAAGGCCTCGCTCTGGATAAGGCGGGGCTCAACTTCACCAAGGGGCATTCATGAAAAGCGAAGTATGTAGGCTAGAGAGTATTGGTGATTGGACACTCGGGTAAACACAGCTAGACGGTAACTCGGAATACACCATCAAGCGCTCTACGGATTAAACCCCGAACCCGGCTCGCGCGACAAACGTATGAGTTCGTCGATAACGACCCGTACTCTGGGTTGAATATATTTGGTTCTCGGCCAGATTGCGTGTATCGGCATTCCGCCGCCAGTCCACGCTTCAAGCACCTGAACGAGCGCACCACTGCGAACGTGTTCGCCGACCAACCAGGTAGGCAGTTGAGCGAGACCGCATCCCGCAAGGGCCGTATTGAGCATTGCCTCACCATCACCTAACTCGTGCCTGACTTTTACAGTGACCGGCTCAAAGTCGCCCTGCGAATTCTTCAATAGCCAGCCTGCCGGCTGGCCTCTACGCAGCCCTACTATGCAGTCGTGGGTATGTAGGTCGTCTCTCGTCTCCGGTACTCCATGACGACTCAGATACGTGGGTGAAGCACAGATTACCAGGCGCTGCTCACCAAGCCTGCGCGCAGCAATATCCAGGTCGTCCTTGAGCGTCCCAATCCGAACTGCAACGTCGACTCCGTCGGCAATCAGGTCCGCCAGCCGTTCACTGAAATTCGCTGAGAGGTCGAGTCGAGGATGACGGCACGAAAGTTCCAGCAACGCTGGCAGCACATGCCGACGGCCGAAGGTCGCAGGCAATTCCACCCTCACCTTCCCTACCGGTTCCTGGCGGCCGGTCGTCAGAAACCCCTCGGTTTCCTCTAGTTCATTGAGCACGCGAAGGCAACTTGCGAGATAAGCCTCGCCCTCGCTGGTCAGCGTCAGCCGCCGAGTCGTGCGGTGGACCAGCTTGGTGCCGAGACGCTTCTCGAGTCGGGTAACGGCTTTGCCTACCGCGCTACTGGTTAGGCCCAGTGCGGTACCTGCTGCCGTAAAGCTTCCCTCCTGGGCGGAAAGGACGAACTCGTTTAAGCCGGAAAACCTGTCTTTGAGCACGATTTTAGAATTCAAGGATGAAGTCAATGGAATTCTAGGTGGTTAATGGCTCTAGCGAACAAAATTAAAATTAAGCAACTGGAGAATCACATGAATTCCATCGCCGAACACGACCTCACCGCCGCGCTCACCGAGCAGCCAGCCTACGCTCGCCTCTTCTCCCCGGAAAAGCTCACCGTCGGCTTGATTTTGCCGTTGGAAACCCATCCCGATAGTCCCGCACCGACGATGCGAGACCACGTCGCCATGGCGCAGAAGGCTGATGAACTGGGCTTCGCAGCTCTCTGGATGCGCGATGTCCCTTTCTATGACCCGCTTTATGGCGATGTCGGACAGGTATTCGACCCCATCCCGTATATGGCGTATCTCGCTGCCTTCACGCGGCACATCGCGCTGGGAACGGCCGGCATCGTTTTGCCTATGCGGGAGCCCTTGCTTCTCGCGAAGCAAATCGCGTCAATTGACCAACTCTCTGGCGGCCGTGTGGTGCTCGGCCTATCGTCTGGTGACCGGCCTGCGGAATACCCGCTCTTCGGCATTGACTTCGAAACACGTGGCGACCGATTCAGGGATGCATATCAAGTATTGAAGACTGTCCTCGAAGAGGACTTCCCCAGTTTCTCGTCGCCGCGCTTCGGCAATTCAATGGGTACCCATGAACTCATTCCGAAGCCACCGTTCGGCGCCCTCCCGACCATCGCAGTCGGCCAAGCCCAGCAGAGCCTTGCGTACATCGCGAAGAATATGGACGGCTTCATCGGCTCCGCGCCAGTCCCGCAACAACTGCAGCCATTCGCGAAGCGATGGCACTACCAAGTCAGCGCGTCGTGCGGCCCCGAACGGTTCAAACCCCTTGGCATCGGCGGCTTCCTTGACCTCGTCGACAACCGAAATGAACCGTTTATCCGCACTCGCGGCGGCATTCGGTCTGGAAGCAAGAGCCTCGCCGATTTTCTTCATAAGGCACAGGCTGCGGGCGTGAATCACATCGCGCTCAATCCAAAAGTCAGCCGGCGCCCCTACTGGGAAATCATGGACGAACTGGCATCGGAGGTTCTCCCGCACTTCCCGTCCAACTGAACACAAAGCAGTTCAGCTAGCACCGAGTGTGTGCCTGCAATCACCGAAGGTTCCCTACTGCGCCATCGCAGTAGAGGACCCGATACTGACGTGAGCTACCCAATCGCATCTGTGAAGCACAATGAGCAACCACAAACCAACCGTAGAACAGCGAATCACCAGACTTGAAGATATTGAATCCATCACGCGACTAAAGGCTGAGTATGCGCGCAAACTCGACAATCATTTCGATGGTGACGGGCTCGCTTCCCTTTTTGTTGAGGATGGCATTTGGACCATAAAGGGCGTGGGCGGCGAAGCTAAAGGTCGCGACGGCATCAAGCACCACTGCTGCAATCTTCGTCAGAGCATCAGTTGGGCGCAACACAACATCCTCTCCGCCATCGTCGATGTTAGCGCTGATGGTTACCGTGCCAACGCAAGCTTCTACCTGCTATGTCTGCTAACTATGAAGGCATCGCCAAACTCCCCGAAAGAAGAGGCAGTGGTGCTCTCTGGAAAATACAGTGACAAGTTCATCAAAATCGACGGTAAGTGGCTGATTGAAGAGGTCTCCGGAGTCATCGAGCAATCTGCACCATGGACACAGGGTTGGGTTGCGTCTCAACTAGTGAAGGAATCCTGGTAACAGCCATCTTCGGCGAACTCTGGTAGTTGCCTTCGTAGCCAGATTGCATCGCGCAATTTTATAGTCGCATCAAACCCAAATCATGAATAATCTATTCGACTCATTCAATCTCGCCGGCATGGTTCTCAAAAACCGGATTGTCATGGCTCCGTTAACGCGCGCTCGTGCTTCGCGCGACGTTGCAGACGAGCGTACTGCCCTGTACTACGCACAACGCGCAACTGCAGGTTTGATAGTCAGCGAGGGCACGTCGATTTCGCGCGAAGGTCGTGGGTATCTGTTTAATCCCGGCATTTTCACTGCAGAGCAAATCGCCGGCTGGCGACTCGCAACCGACTCCGTTCACGCCGTTGGTGGCCGGATTTTCGCCCAGCTCTGGCATGTCGGCAGAGTCTCTCACCCCTCTATCCAGGACGATGGGAAGCTGCCCGTGAGTGCGACCTCAAAACAAGCGATGAACGCAAAGGCATTCGGCTATGACGAGAATGGAAAGCCGAGCCCCATTGATACGCCCGCACCTAGACCGCTGTCGACAGACGAAGTCGCCCGGGTCGTTGAAGACTTCGCTCAAGCTGCCCAAAATGCTATCCAGGCCGGATTCGACGGCGTCGAAATCCACGGTGCGAACGGCTATCTTTTCGAGCAGTTCATGAATCCGCTGGTCAACGACCGTACAGATTGCTATTCAGCTGATACCCTCGCGAACCGCTTGCGCTTTACCCTCGAAGTCATCGACGCCGTTACGGCACGTGTCGGCAAGGAAAGGGTCGGGATTCGCATATCGCCCTACGGCAAGCTCTTCGACATGCCGTTCTACCCCGAGATTGATGAGACGTACACCGAGCTTTGCCGCGAAATCGGTCAGCGCGAACTCGCCTACGTGCACATCATGAATCAGTCTGGATACACACGTCTCGACAGTGCTCTGGAGCCAGTGGCTGAATCTGGGTTTTACGGATTGCTGCGAACATTGAAGAGCTTTCTGCCGCATACGGCACTCATCCTGGCAGGCGGTATGACCCGCGAACGCGCCGAGCAAATGATTGCTGACAAAATCATCGACCTCGTGGCTTTCGGGGCAGCCTTCATCAGCAACCCCGACCTTGTTGCTCGCCTGAAAAATAGCTGGCCGCTTACGCCTGCGGACCCTAACACCTTCTATGGAGGCGGCGCAAAAGGTTACGTCGACTACGCACCGTATTCGACCCAGTAATAAATCACCGCTGTCCGAACCGCACCGTGGACGGCACTCGCGGCGCCGCCTCCTCCCGCCGGCTAAAGCGCAGCCAGATGTCGTCCGATATTACGAACAGGACGGCGCTCGCCCGCCAGCGGAATGCTGGACGGTCTACACCGTTTGTCATTTATATCCATTGAGGACATACGGTGAAAAAAAGTGTTTCCAGTCTCATCCCTCTGAGCGGCTTCTGGTGCGGCCGGGCCGTATCCGGTGTTTTGTCGCTCGGAAATGACTTGGTCGGCGCCATCCTGGACTATTGGATGTCTTCACGGTTCCAGCGGTTTGCATTTCTCATATTTGCGCGCATCAACGCACGGAATTGCCTGATTGCCTGCATCGCTGGAACCGTCTTGTTTGCGCATCTGCATCCAGCCCAGGACGCGACCACAACGAGCGGCCTCGCAACTGCCCTACTGCTGCTGAATGTTGTTCCGCTCCAGAGCATGTATTTCCGTTTGCGTCGCGGGCCCGGTGCCATGCTGGTCACGTCATGCTACGGCAGGGAATTGCGCGTTCACTTTCCGAAGACGAGTCTCAAGTCTTCCGATGTTCCTGAGCTGCGCGCCCAGGTGATGGAGCTCGTCGGGATGGCACATACCTGCCGTGCGCAGACGTTGACGTTCCGGTCACCACTTCTGGCTGCGAAGTCCACGAGCACACTGCTTTCGCGTCAACTCGATGCGGCCGCTCGCTGCGTGGGCGCCGACCTAAGCGTGTCAATTCACGAGCCGCATGAGGTTAGCGCCGTCTCCAGCGGGATGCTGTCAGCTTTTAAAGGGAAATACGCAGCCTTGCGTGATGGTCGACTTTTGGTCGGTGCTCACGGACGGTTGCTCTCGCGCAAGGTCGAAGTCAGATTCCGTTGAGCTGCAAGCGGTAAACGCATAGCGCCCAGTGAGCAAGTGAATCGCTTGCTCACTGGGCGCTATTCCGCACGAGTCATTCGCTTCGAATTTCGTGTTGAATCCGGTTGACGATGAGCAGGTCGATAGTCGTCCAATACTCTGACGCCGCGAGGTCCATCTTCAGCGACTCGTGTTCTACGATGCTTGCATTTGCCGGGCTGGTAACGAAGTCTTCAAGTTCCGCGAGACTAGCGAAGCCGAGGAGGCTCACACCATCGATTTGCGCGGCTTGAGGATGATAGAACGGCTCGTCGGCAGTGGTCCCGCCGACGTTATGGAGCTGTACGTATCGCTTGACCAGCTCTTCTCCGCGCAACCGAGCGCTGACGTGCTGAGCATGCTCGTCGAGCCACCACTGCTGGAACGTATGGCGCGTTTCCCCGCCCTTGCGCACGTGGAGCTTCACAAGGGTTATCGCCTCGTTACCCGTTACGCTCGGGATAATGACCTGCTGCCGCGCGAGCACCGGCGCGATGTCTCGGAACATCGCCTGGTCTTCGGGAAGAATCTTGGTTCGCACCCGCTCGTTCGCGAAAACTGCCGCTATATCATCGCGCGTTGCAAAGTTCAAATACGCGACGCCATCCCAACGCGGGCGATGATACGGTGGAATGTGTCCGATAACCCCAGGCCACAACTTGCCGTTCGCATCTGCAGGTGCACGGTACGGTGGCGCATCGGTACTGGTCGGCCCGGGCGCGAAGCGATGGAGCTGGTCATATCTCAGCAATCGCTCGAGACTTACATCGTCCGGCTCCTCCACATGCGTGAACCGAACACCGTGTACCTTCCTCCAGTATTCGCCCCAGTGCTCGAAGCTGACATTGGCGTCGCTTTCAAAGCCCACTGAAGCCGGGTCATATGCAGGGTCCGCCATCAACGTACCAAACACATTCAGAGAATGCCCATCGGCAACACGTCGCGCCTCGCGCGTGCTGTTGTCAGCACGAGAAAGCAAAGAAAACAGAACGGTCAGGGGTTCGCTAGTCCCTTTACGGGTCGCTATATGCGGGGCCCGAAACAGCTTTTCGACGACAAAATTAGACATTGCGTCGCCCTTTGAAGGAGTGAAAGAAGGAAGTAATCAAGGCAACAGCACCAGCAATGACGCCAACTGCCCACAAACCATCGCGCCCATGAGTTTGCAGCGCCACACTGCCAATCGCCGCGCCGATTGCCATCCCACACATCGCGCCCGTCATCAGCATTCCATTCAAACGGCTTCGCGCGCTCGAGTCCAGTCCGTTTATCAGGTGTTGATGAGAAACCAGAGCCGCCATCACGCCCAGGTCGAAAATCAGTGCGCTGACGCCCAGAGCCCACAAGCTCGGCGGGAACAGCAAGAGCGCTCCGAATGCTACGACAACCAGACAGCAACCAATGCGAACGGCGTGCAAAGGACCCGACCTGTCGGCCAACCCGCCAAATAGCGGCGCGGCCAATGCCCCTGCTGCGCCGGCGAATCCGAATGCACCGGCCACTGCCGAACCTTGATGGAATGGCGCCGCAGCAAGAACGACGGACAACGAAGACCAGAATGCCCCAAGTGTTGCAGCGAGAACCGACTGTGTGACTATCACGAGGCGCAAAGGTCGGTGCGCCTTCCACAGGGTCCACAAACTACCCAAAAGCGCGCTGTAACGCGCTTTCGTCGTAGGCGGGATGGGAGGAAGTGTCCACGTGACCAGTGTGACCAGAACCATCGTCGCCGCGGCAATTTCCTGCATGGCGCGCCAACTGAGGCATTCAGAAACCCACCCTCCCAAGGCACGTGAGAGGAGGATGCCGGTCAGCAACCCCGTCGTCACAGTGCCGACCGCTTTTCCTCGCTGCGAGTCGGACGAAAAATGCGCGGCGAGTGGAATGAAATCCTGCCCGATGCTACCCAGGATTCCAATTATCGCGCCAGCAGCCGCCAACATACCGAGTGTGGGTGCTATCGACGCCGCGAGCAAAGCGACAATCATCAATATCGCCTTGATAACAATCAGGCGTCGCCGCTCGAGTACGTCGCCTAGCGGCGCAAGGAGCAGCATGCCCAATGCGTAACCAACCTGCGTCAATGTCGGAACGAGCCCCACCTGAGACGCAGAGACGCCAAATTCGGATTGGACCTGGGACAGGCTGGGTTGGAGATAGTAGACGTTCGCTACTCCCAGCCCGCAGCATACTGCGAGCGCAAGCAGCGACCCATTCCGAGGGACGGCTGCAATTGATGATTTGGCGTGCATTCGGGCAACCATGAGCGAGTTAACCAGGGTACTGGTAATAACCCTAATGATATTGACGAAATCGCGTCGAACAAAGACCCAGCCAATACAATGTAAGTTGACTAAAAATCGTCAATCCCAAACTATGGCAAATTTTGACCCATTTCGCGGCGTCGCCGTGTTTATGCAGGTCGTGGAATCGGGAAGTTTCACCGTCGCTGCCGAGCGTTTAGACATGACTAAATCGGGCGTCGCCAAGAGCATCAGTCGCCTCGAAGAGATGCTTGGCGTGCGACTGTTCAACCGGACGACGCGGCGCCTCAGCCTGACAGACGAGGGTGCGGCTTACAGTGAGGGTTGCGCTAAGGCCTTGAGCGAACTGGACGCCGTGCAGAGTTATCTGAGTTCCCACAGCCAGCAACCAGTGGGAAAGCTCAGAATCAACCTGCCGGTCGTATTCGGCCGTCGTTGGGTGCTACCCACCCTGCTTGACATTGCCGCTACGCATCCGGCGCTCGAACTTGACGTCACCCTGACGGACCGACCGGCCGACCTCGTCGAAGAGCGATATGACATTGCGATTCGAATTGGACCATTACGCGATAGCGCGACGCTGATAGCAAAACCGCTCGGTGTGCAAAAAGCCGTGCTGTGTGCTCACCCTTCCTATCTGGAAAAGCAAGGATGCCCGGAGACAATCTCAGATTTGAAAGGGCACCAGTGCGTGACGTTCGGCAGCGGTGCCCAGGCAAGAACGTGGAACTTTATAGACTCAAATGGCCACGGCTTTCCTTTCTATGCAAATGGCCGGGTTGCAGTGAACCACAGCGAGGCGATTTTAGATGCAGCTCTGCGAGGTGAAGGGGTCGCGCTTCTGGCTGACTGGCTCATCGCAGACGCTTTACAGGAAAGGCGTCTCATCGAAGTATTGCCGGATGTTCAGAAGGAAGGATTCCCTATTCATGCCATCTGGCCCAAGAGTGCCCACTTGTCCGGAAAAGTTCGCCTTGTAGTCGACTCGCTTGCTGCTCGCTTCCTGCCAAATGCACCGTGGGAGTTGGCCGCCTCGTAGCGGCCAACTTTTTTTCTCATCGACTTTGAGCTCGGCATCCTCTACAGCGGACGGGGACCCAGCAACAGGGTGAGCTTTCGCCCTATTCGTCGTCCGCGAGGTCCTGACAAACTCGACCGCCCTGCTTGTCGTCGTCGCTGTCCCAGTACGGGAGGCTGGTATTCCCTTGCGGCTTGAAGCAGTTCGCCTTCAGCAACGGCAAGTTCAGCGAAGACGGAGAGTTGGGTCCGAAATAAAGAGCCACCGTGCTTCCCGTCAAAGACACGACTTGAGGATGAGTCGGGAAGCACGCATCGGTACCAAGAACCGGAGAGCACTGAGAATTCGCCGGCGGCGGTGAGACGACACCGTTCGACTGCTGTGATGGGGTCTGGGTGCTCACGATGAGTCGTACCTTGCTCCCAGCGGGAATCTGCGCGAACTTCGGAGATATTAAGAAATCATATTTCCGGATTTGTCCTGCAGGAACGTAGTGGTCGGCGACATACTCGCCGTACGGCTTCACGGGTACACCCTTCCTGTCGACCCAAGACCGATTGGGGTCATTTGTCGCGAGACTACCGAGAACAGTACCCGAAGAAATGGGCGTGACGGTGCCGTCGGACGCGACCAATTCAACGGTCGCGATAAGCTCCAGATTGGTCGTGGTAGACGACGCATAGAACGATGCACTCATGGGGCCTGCGAGCGTCGCTCCCTTTTTGAGCACAGGACTATCAAACTGCAACGAGCTACCAGTTCCCGGCTGCGCCCACAACAGGTTGACCGTCGCCCATTTCGCTGGCGGAGTCTTCTGCAATGCGCCTTGCGCCGTCAGGAAATACTGTTTGTATGTCGGCGCAACCGGGTATGACGACGTGCTAATCCAGTTATTCGACAGCAGTTCATGCACGTGAATCGGCTGTGTCGTATCGGCCATCCCGGTTTTCTTGCCTTTGAGCCACGTGTCAAACCATTCCAACGTTATATTGTTGGCGATGTTTTGACCCGTTGTTTGCTCTTCGAACTGGCAATGTCCCCCTTGGCTGATAATAACCTGGTACCGGCCCGTTGCCTTTTGATTGAGCTGCATGGGGCCGTACATGTATTGCCCGCTATTCGCATTCTGCATGTACGCATACATCGACATTGAACTTTCCGCGTAGATGTCTTGATGCGTGCTCCAAATCAATGTGGGGATTCCGAGGTCGACTACCTGACGTACGTAGTTTCCTGGCGTTCGGATTTTCCAGAAATCGCGATAGTAGGCCCGCGGTCCTCCCGCGTCGATGTCATCGGCCAGAGATTGCCCGTACGCCGTCGCACCATGATTGTTTCCAACCGAAGGCCCAAAAAACAGGGGGAATTGTCCCGTCTGGGTCGGGATGCCGCCCGCAAAGTAAGTCTCGCGATAGAACTCTGCTCCCGAGCAAAAAGGGGCGAGCGCCTTGATGGGCGAGTTTCGCCCTGCCGCCACGGCAGTGTAGAACTGATTCAGCCCTGCCCATGAACCACCCTGCAGTCCGACCTTTCCATCCGAATTTTGCAGTTTCGTCGCAGCCCATTGAGCCAACTCGGCACCGTCCTTCGCATCTCGGTCACTGAAGAACGAAAAATCACCACCAGAGTTTCTGGTGCCTCTGACCGACGCAGTTACGAAAAGGTATCCGCGTTGGACGAAGTAATCTCCAGCGGTGGAAGGCGTGCCGAGATAGGGCGTCTGCGTTATCAGAACCGGAAACTGACCTTTGGCGCGAGCCCCGGTCTTCAAGTCGGTTGGATACGAGACGTCGACCATGAGGACCGCCCCATCACTCATGGTGACCGGAATATTCGTATCCAGTGCCGTCCCGTAGCTCGGATTTCCAGGCGTCCACACTCCTCCAGGAAAGGGCGTCGAGCTCGCGGTGTCTGAAGCGGAGGCCGGTACCGATACGCCGACCAATGATGCGACCAGCGCAGCCAAAAGCCACGCACTTGTTGAACGTTTCATTTCGTCCCCTTCCGATGTCGAGCCAGAATGTTGGTCAGTCTTAATTAAGTACACCTAACCTACCTTGCTATGCGTAAGCTGTAAAAATCATTAACATTACACATTGGCAAATGTATTTGGCCTCATCTAACCGAATATTGGGATGCGGACATACCCTATCTCGGACTTTTTACCGCACGGGGGTGCTATTGCAGGGAAGTGAAACGCCACAGCTCAACACATCGCGTGCTGCATGCATGGCCTTGGCTGCCGGAAAAAGTTGAACAGGCACCCTCCGTGCCTGAACTCAGATTTCCGATTGTGAGAGCATCACAACGATGCGCCGAATCGAAGCTGCTCGAATGCCCTAAATAATTCTGTGCTCTTCGACGAGGAACGCTGTAATTCCTGAAAGGAACGTCTCCGCGTGTGCCATAGTCTTGACGCCCACTTCCGAGGCAAACGCGAACTGCAACGAGTCTGTGCTTTCAAACCAGAATTCAACGACACCGTCGATGGGCAGGTCCTCGTAAGCGCACGGCTGCCCTTTGTGCACTTCGCGTTGAACGACAGCATTCTGTCGGTAGCCCAGAACGCCCGGCATCTTCCGGACCCAATCGGCATGCACCTTCCACTCGTTCAGGAAGTCTTGTTCGGACAGTTCCGGACGCCGTCGAATCAGCGACATCCGTTTTTTGACCTTGCCTCGAACGTCGTCCTGCGGAACGTCGACCACGGTTGTCTGTTTGACAGTGAGGATGTGCAGCTTTCCAAGGAAGTGATTCTCGTCTGCGAGAATCCTCCGCGGCAGTTCACCATCGCCGAAAGGCTTGTTCGGGTCCGAAATCCACAGTTGCGAGAATCCATCAAACTCCCACGGCTCTCGCGCGAAGCCGATACCGCGCTGTACACGGTCGACGATGTGGTTCTGCCTGTATTGGCTGAGCCCGGGGGCGTTCTTGACCAGGGGGCCGTGATGACCGAGCCAATACTTGTAAAACTCGTCGTGTGACCATTCGGGCTTCTTCGAAATAAGCCCCATGCGTACCGTGCTCATCAATCCTCCAATGTCATCACTTCAAGTAGATTAGTCGGCGCGATTAATGCGCGCCGAGGTAAGCTGCCTTCACCTTCGGGTCATTGAGCAAGTCACGACCAGTACCTTCGAGGGTAATGTTGCCCACCTCGAGCACGTATGCCCGGTCGGCCACGCCGAGCGCTTGCTTTGCCATCTGCTCGACCAAGAGAATCGTCAAGCCTTCTTCGCGCAGACTCCGGATAGCGTCGAAGATGTCTCGGATGACCAGTGGCGCGAGCCCGAGTGAGGGTTCGTCCAGAAGGAGCATGCGCGGCTTGCTCATCAGCGCGCGAGAGATTGCGAGCATCTGCTGCTCGCCACCGGAAAGCGTCCCGGAGAACTGGTTCTGGCGCTCACGCAGACGGGGAAAACGGTCGAACTCTCGCTCCATCGATGCTTCGGTTTCCGCCGCCGACTGCTTGCGCGAATATGCACCGAGTAGGAGGTTTTCGCGCACGGTTTGGTCGGGGAAAACGCCGCGGCCTTCAGGAGACAATGCGATACCGAGGCCAAGTCGCATGTGGGGCGGTAATTGAGTGCAATCACGACCACCGACTGTGATGCGACCGGACGCGACGCTTTGCAGACCAGCAATGCTCTTTAGGAGACTGCTCTTGCCGGCTCCGTTCGCGCCGATGATGGTCACAACCTCCCCTTCACGCACTTCAAGGCTGACCCCTTTCACGGCTTGAATCGCGCCATAGGACACTTTGACCGAATCGATTTTCAGCATATCTCCTCCTTTAGGCCGCTTCGGCTTCGTCGACACCCAGATACGCCTCGACGACTCGAGGGTTCGCCTGGACATCGGAAGGCTTGCCTTCTGCAATCTTGACGCCGTAGTCGAGCACGATGACGTGGTCGGATACGGACATGACGAGGTCCATGTGGTGCTCGACCATCAGGATGCTCACACCATACTTTCCGATACGCAGGAGCAACTGACCGAGTTCAGCCGTCTCCTGGGGATTCAGACCTGCGGCTGGCTCATCCAGAAGCAGCAACTGAGGCTCAGTTGCAAGTGCCCGTGCAAGCTCCGCCCGTCGTTGAAGTCCATACGGCAAGCTGCCCGCAGGCCGATTGGCGAGATGTCCGAGCTCGACGAGCTCCAGCAACTCGAGCGCGCGTTGTCGCGTGATTTCTTCCTCGTGCCGCGCACGCGGTGTGGCGAAGAGCGATGCAAAGATGCCATTCTTCATCCGGCTATGTCGCCCAAGCATGACGTTGTCGAGCACCGAAAGCTCGGCGAACAGCCGCAGGTTCTGAAACGTTCGACCCATGCCGAGACTGCAAATCGAATGGACCGCACTACCGCCAATCTCTTTTCCGTTGAACAGGATGGAGCCGGCGTCCGGCTTGACCACGCCGGTGACCATGTTAATCATGGTGCTCTTGCCCGCCCCATTCGGTCCAATTAGCGCGTGGATGTGACCGCGCTTGAGAGCAAATGAGATTTCGTTCGCGGGTTTCACACCACCGTAAGCCTTCGAGACCTTTTCAACAGTGAGCAACTCGTCGCCATTAGCGCGGCCATTTCTAAGCAGCGTGGTCACTTGCCCACCTTGGTGCGCGTCGACAGCTACGGTGTCGTCTTTCTTGCGACCAAACAGGGACGAGAGCGTACCAACGACGCCGCCCGGCATCACATAGAGTGCGAAAAGCAGCAGCAACCCGTAGAGCGTGTGTTGAACGGACGGCCAACGAGCAAGAAGCGCGTCCAGCAGAGTCAGAACCACAGCCCCGACCACTGGACCCAGCTTCGTTCCCGCACCGCCGAAGAGCACGAGGAGCAGAATGAAGATGGACAGCTGAAACGAAACGAAATCCGAGTTGATGTACTGGTTTTGCTGCGCGACCATGGCGCCGGCGAGCCCACAGGTCACTGCAGCGATGACGAAAGCGATGACCTTTCCCCGATAGACCCGAACACCTACGGACGATGACGCAATCTCATCTGCCTGAAGCGAAAGGAAAGCGCGACCAAATTTCCCGTTCAGCAGGTTACGCAGCAGCAGGTGCGTGACCGCGCAAAAGATGACTGCGACGCACACCCACTGAGCCAGCGACATCGGCTGACCACCGATTTGCGGGCTGCGGATTCCGTAGATACCTTGCGCCCCACCGAAGACGTCCGTCCAGTCGCTCACCAGTCTTTCGACCACGATGCCGAAGGCCAGCGTGACCATCGCGAGATACGGACCCTTGACTCGAAGCGACGGGATGGCAACGATGACGCCACAAACACCGGAGATGGCGGTTGCTGCGACCATGGCAAGCCAGGGATTGATGCCAGTTTGAGACGTCAGGAGAGCAACTGCGTAAGCGCCCGCGCCGAACAGGCCGGCTTGCCCGAGCGATTTTTGCCCTGCGAACCCAACGAGGACGTTCATCCCCGCCGCGCACAGGTAATACACGCACATCATGAATGCGATGTGCAGGTAATAGTCGTTTCTGACGAGAAGCGCGCCGGCGCCTAACACGAACGCAAGGGCGCAGACGCACACGATATGGGAATACTTTCTCATACCTTCTCCACCAATCGGCTACCAAAAAGCCCCGTCGGCCTGAACGCCAGAACAAGGATGACGACGGCAAAGACCGCGATTTCACGCCACTGCGCTTGCCACAGGTTCACGGTCGATTCAAAGACACCGAGCGCGAATCCACCTATGACGCATCCGCGCGGATTGTTCAGCCCTCCAATCATGGCGCCCGAGAAGCCCTTGAGACCAATTGCAAGTCCCATAAAAAGCGAAGCCTGGGTGATG
This sequence comes from Burkholderia sp. Ac-20365, assembly GCF_017104715.1. GTDB lineage: Bacteria > Pseudomonadota > Gammaproteobacteria > Burkholderiales > Burkholderiaceae > Paraburkholderia. The sequence continues at coordinate 328,052 of NZ_JAAGPI010000006.1, read as the reverse complement.
GGTGCAATAAGGAAGCCGGAGAGTCCTGCGAGCGCAGAACTCACCACGAAAGCGCCAATCATGACGGCGTTCGTGTTGATTCCCATCAGGCTCGCAACGCTGCCGTTGGCAGCCACGGCTCGCATCATCTTGCCGACCATGGTCTTTCTCATGACGACGTCGAAAACAATCATCACGGCAACGGCCACACCCAGAAGCAGCATTTCCTGTGGACGAACGCCAATGCCAAATATCTGGATAACGGAGTCGCCGACTGGCGATGGGACGACCACGGGCTTCGGACCCCAGATGGCCAGACCGATAGAATCAAGGACGACGCCGAATCCAAGCGTGCTCATGACCCACGCCATCCCGGGCTTCTTTGCGAAGGGACGCACGCCGAGCACGTAGAGCAGCCACCCCAGCGCGCCCATTACGACAAGCGCAGCTACCAGCCCCAACAACTGGGCGGTCACACTCGGGACTGCGCCGCCGAAGGTGGTCGACGTAATCGGCTTTCCGAGCAGAAGCAGCATCGCGCTCATGCCGATGAACGCGCCGGCAGATACAAACTCTCCGTGAGAAAAGTTGAGCGTTTTGGTAGTGGTGAATGTAATGCTGAAACCAAGTGCGACCAGGGCATATGCGCCGCCGACGGCCAGGCCACTGATGACAGCCTGAAGAAGTGCTTCCATCATTTCTGTTCTCCGCGTTGACGGCGCGATTGCCGCGCCGTCGCTTGCAGGGTTGCGGTTACTGCTTGTAGTCGGCCGGAGTCAGAGACGCGACGAGAGCATCCGAGTACGGGAGCAGCTTCCCGTCCTTCCAGTGAACCCAGACGAAGTCCTTCGCCAGCAACGCTTCGTGGTTGGTCTTGGTGAACGGTTTGTTGTACGTCTTGAGCAAACCTTGAACGGGGCTATTCAGATTCTCGAGCGCCACGCGAATGGCCGAGCCGTCGGTACTGTTCGCCTGCTTTATTGCTTGCGCGAGCAGCAACACCGAGTCGTAGCCGTGAAGTGCGAAGGAGAACGAGCTGGGCGCCTTCAACTGGGAGCCGACTCGAGCGAACAGCTTGTCCTGTGCGGACGTGCGATTCTCGCTGACCGTGCGAAGAAACAGCGGCTTCTCCGCCAAGTTCTTGCCTGCCGCGTCGTAGAACGTGATGTTGTCAGCCGCCCATGAGCTCAAGACTCGCGGGTAGTAGTTGATTTTCTCCATGCTGCGCATCACCTGGGCAATCGGAGTTCCCTGCGCCCAGATAATTATCGTGTCCGCGCCCGCCGCTTTGAGCTTGTTCAGTTGCGACGTCATGTCGGTGTCACCGACACCAAACTGCTCGATGTCGACAGGCGTGATTCCTTGCGCCTGAGCAATGTCTTTCATGTCGCGGAGGCCGCCCTGCCCATAGCCAGTGGTCTCGGACATGAACCCGACCTTCTTCGATGCGCTCGAGTTCTTCTTCACGTAAGCCATCAGCGCTGCAATCTGTTCACGGTCGACCATAGAGACGCGGAACATATAGTTGTCGGCGCCGGCACTCATCGGCTTGGTGATGTCAGTGCCAGCCGATACGTTATCGATGACTGGAATCTTCTTCTGATTCACGATGTGCTTCCATGCCATCGCATTGCCAGAGTTAGTCGGCCCGAAAACGGCGACCACACCCTCGTTGTCGATGAGGTCACTCATGTTCTGGATTGATTTCGGCGGTTGAGATACGTCGTCTCGAACCACCAGAGCGAGCTTCTTGCCGAGTACACCGCCTGATGCATTGATGTCCGCGATGGCTGCCTGCATACCCAGTACAGCAGCTTGTCCGCTTTGCGCAGACGGCGACGCAGAGAGGTCTCCATTGAATCCAATCTTGATTTCCTGCGCGAACGCCGCGGACGAGGCGACTACGAAACTGGCAGCGGCAACTGCCGCGGCGATGATACGAATTGCTTTCATGATGTCTCCAACCGGGTTGCTTCATGTCATGAGGGGAGCACAGGTCCCCTTCGTCGATTCGGTCACTCAGAACTTGCTGACAATGCCCAAACTCACAGCCAACATCGAGCGGCTCGCGCCAGGGGTGCCCTGGAAGCTGTCGCCAATGGACGGTGTTGCGTTGATGACGGTGCCCGTGCCCGGGTTGCCGAGCGTCTTGCCAGATGCACGCTGAAAGCCTTCAAGGGCATACAGACCGGTTCGCTTCGACAGCGCGTAGTATTCGGAAAGGACGATTTGATGGTATTTCGCGGCGTCTGAAATGCCATTTGCCTTCGACGCCCACGTGTAGCTGTAGCCAGTGGCAAGGTCCAACGCGACCGTGGGCTTCCAGTGGAGTACCGTTCCTACCGTGTTCCAGACGGCAGTGTCAGTAAACTTCGAGTTGATGCCAGGGATGTACTGGACGTTGGAATACGCGAACGAGATGTCCCACGAACTGTTGAACACGTACCCACCGTCAACCGCGAAACGCTGTTGAGCCTGAGCCTGGTTGAAGCCATTGGTGATGGCCGACACCCCTTGCTGCCCGGACGAGTTCACAGCCGAATCAGCGCCGTACGGACCGCCGCCCGCCGTTGAGTTGTTGATTCGCCAGAATCCAGCCGCGAGACCGAAGCCGTTGACCTTGTATTGCAGTCCCGCACTCCAGGTCGCCCCCTGATTGAGACTGCCTGGCACACCCGCGAGCGCGTATTGGCCACTGGCTGTAAATCCATAGAGATTCGGCGTCGTATAGGTCACCGCATTGTTGGAGCGATAGTACGTATCCATGCCGTCGAGGTCGCCCGGGTGCGAGCCGTAACCTGTCTGATACCAGGCGGGAACCCAGGGCGAAAGCATCGTGTAGTACGCGCTATATTGGCGACCCGCTGAGAGTGTGCCGAACGACTGGTTAGTCACATCAATGCGCGCCTGTCGGCCAAACATCGCGTTCGTGAACTGTTGTCCGCCCGTGGCGAGATTGAAGCCAGACTCCAGAACGAATACCACCTGCGTGCCGCCACCGAGGTCTTCAACACCGCGCAGACCAAAGCGGTCGCCGTTCCACACGCCGGATTGCATCCGCACGTTCGAATGACCGGGCGTCGTCGAACCCAACGTCGTCTGACTGTTTTGATACGTGATTGACGTATCGACAATGCCATACAGGGTCACGCTAGCTTGTGCAAAAGCCGAAACGGCGCACATACTCAAACTGGTACCCAACGCAAACTTTGCAACCCGCTTCGCTAACATTAAAAGTCTCCTTAGTAACCTTTGAATCGATGTATTTGTGACGAGCGCGGCTGCGTATCGCGGGCACCACCCTTCCGGTCTGCTCAATTGAGCCAGCGGAACCTGTAGGACTACGAATTGCTCGAACGATTTTTTGATTTGCGACCCGACATCGGACTTTGCGACAGCGGTTTCTGGACAGCTCTCCAGACATGGCGATGAAGAATTGGCCTTGCACTCGACGCTATCGGGCATGCATCGTTAGGCCAGATACTACGCCACGAAATTAAACATACGCCACTGCTTTTGCATAGGTGCAATCCCCAGGCGTAGCTGAGACAAAGAACCTGCCCGAACAGTTAAATAACTCAGAACAGTGCCCCATAAGGCCCGGGAGGACATGCTTCACGTGTCTTGAGCGCAGGCTTTGGGGTGCGTCAGTCCGTTTTTTGCACACACCCGGTAATTACACCTATGCAAATACATATGCCACGATGCAATCATGCACTTACTTACCTTGGCAACCTGCCGCAAGTGCACAAAATCAAAAGGAGTCGTCATGCCGTTCCCTAATTTCGTAGCTCCGCGTCTGCTGGAGAACCGCCTCGCGTTTGTTACCGGTGCCGGTCAAGGCAATGGACGCGCGCTAGCGCTCGGCCTCGCGCAAGCCGGCGCAAAAGTCGTGGTCAACGACATCAACCTGGGACTCGTCGAAGAGACAGCAGCCCTCATCGAGGCGGAAGGTGGGAGGGCGTGGGCTTTCGAGCTGGACGTGACCGACGCAGATGCTTGCAACAGCCTCGCAAGCAAGGTAAGCAAGGAAATCGGCCTGGTTGATTTGCTCGTGAACAATGCCGGCATCATCATTCGCGAAAACTCCTCGAGCCCGAACGCCGCGAAGAACTGGCACAGGGTGATGGACGTCAATGTGCAAGGCACCTTCAACGTGACCTATGCTTTCATCGAGTCAGTGAAGGAAACCAAGGGCGTCATCATCAACGTAGCCTCCATCGCTGCCTTCGCTGGTCAAGGCGCAAGCCTCGGTTACTCTCCGTCGAAAGGCGCAATCAAGATGTTCACTCAGTCGTTGGCTGCTGAACTGGCGCCGTTTGGAGTACGCGTGAATGCGCTTGCTCCCGGCGTCATTGAAACGCCGATGACGGCGGCCACGCGCGAGAATCCGCAGCGTCTGGAAGCCTTCATGTCGCGCATCCCCATGGGGCGCGTCGGTCAAACGGAAGACCTTGTCGGCCCCTCCGTATTCCTCGCGTCCGGAATGTCGCGCTATGTTACAGGTGTGACCCTCGCCGTGGATGGTGGATTCCTGGCCATCTGAACTTTGCACGGAAACGAGCCCGCCTTGCGGGCTTGCTCCGTGTCCGCTTCGCTGTCAGCGAGCCCAGGCGCTCTCGTTCTCACGCACGCAACTACTCCATCTCTCACGCCGTCGCCGGAAACCGACGGTCGCCTATTAGTCCTCTTCCTGCAGATACCAATCGAGTTTTCCGAACCGCTCGCGTGCGGGACACAGGCGGTTCGCGCTCGCTATTCCGTTTAGATTCTGAGCTCTCGTGAGGACAGCCTCTCCGACAGACGAAGCAGTCCTTTGGCGACGCTACCATCGTCAGTAGTATCCAGACTGCGTGATGGACCGAAAATTGTCACCGAAAATATCAGTTGCCCGGCGCGGTCGAACACAGGTGCACTCAGACTATCGACCCCAGGAATTGGCACGCCCAGCGTTCGTGAGAGGCGTTTATTTCGCACGTCCTGTACGACACGCTCAACTCCCCTGTCGAGGCGACTGGCAGAAATAGCTTCCACCCCTTGCACCTCGCGGGCGAGCAGCGGGTCTATTGTTTGTCTCGGCAGGAACGCGGCAAACAGACGCCCAGTGCTGCTGTGCGCGATAGACATAACCGACCCTACGTGCAAACCGACATGCACATACATTTCGGGGCCGTGATACTGGATAACTGTCGGTCCAGAATCCGTCCATATTGCGATAAACGCCCCATGCGTATGGTCCTCAAGCAACTCTGCAGCCAACTCAATGGTTTCGTGCAACGGGTATCTTTGCGCCAGCGCTCGCAGTCCAAGCTTCAACGCTAGCGGACCGGGCTCAAAGCTATGAGTCATTAAGTCACGTCTGACCAGCCCCGTACGAACCAAGCTCACCATATAGGTAAAAACCTGGTTCAGTGGTAAGGCCGTCGCGGTACTTAGACCGGTCATAGAGACAGGTTTGCCTGCGTCGGCCAAATATTGCAGCAGCGTGCCACCGACCTCCATCGCGTGAATACCCCTTTGCTCTTTCACCTTACTTGGACCAGGTTGCTCGACGCTTTCAACTGCTTCCATACCCCTCCCTTGCGCCCATCACCTTGCGTACGCGATGGCAAATGCGTGTCCAACTCTATTGCGTGGACGGCTCCAAAACAAAAAAGCCGTGGCTGCTTGGTCAGAGCAACCACGGCAAATACGCACGTCGGAGTTCCTGCGTATCGTTAGTGGGACACCACTGCGAATTTGGTAGCCGGAGTTTCAGTCGCCGCCCGCTCGTTCTGCGAGGCGCCGGTCGACGCGATTGCCTTCCCAGCGATGTAGCCAAACGTCAAAGCCGGCCCCAGCGTAATCCCAGCCCCGGGGTAGTTGCCACCCATGATGCTGCATGCATCGTTACCAACCGCGAAGAGGCCCTGAATCGGCGAGCCGCTGGCATCGAGAACGCGGCACGCGGAGTCTGCCTTCAGGCCCGCGAATGTCCCAATGTCTCCGATACGGATTTTCAACGCGTAAAACGGGCCCTTCTCAATCGGCGCCACACACGGGTTTGGCGAATGAAGAGCATCACCCTGGTAACGGTTATAGGCCTTGCTGCCCTTGCCGAACAGCGGGTCACGGCCGAGACGAGCTTCCGCGTTGTAGCCTCGCACCGTCTCTCTCATATTCAGCGCATTCACGCCAATCTTGCCGGCCAGCTCATCAATCGTCGAGGCCTTCGTCAGATAGCCTACGCGAAGGTAACGGCCGATGGGCATCGGGAACGGAGCAACGCTACCCAAACCGTAGGTTCGAAGTGTCTTGTGGTCACAGATGAGGTGCGCGGAAATCTCCTCTCCCTTCGGCGTCGCCTTCACCAAGGCCTGGACGAAATCATGGTACGAGTTTCCTTCGTTTGTGAAGCGGCGGCCATCTCGAAGCACCGAGATGACACCTGGCTTTGCTCGGTCAATGAAGTGAGGCATGATGCCCGTCGTCCCATCCTTTCTCGTCAAGGTCGAAACGGGTACCCACGCGGCTGCGTTCGGCAGGGTCGTCGATACCTGGCCGCCGACGGCTTCGGCCATACGCAATCCGTCGCCTGTGTTGCCCGTCGGAGAAGGCGAGAAATGCTCAGTACCGGTCGGCGCATGCGGGAAGAGCTGTTTGCGACGCTCGATGTCGTACGGAAATCCGCCGCTCGCGAGAACAACAGCCCGTTGTGCCGTGACTCTCACTTTCGAGCCGGCCCTGTCGAGCAACGCCCCCGTGATGCGGCCATTTTCGCTGGTGAGACTGAGCGCCTTGGTGTTAAGCCAGAGAGGGACGTTCAGGTCGAACAGCGACTTGGCGAGTCTGCCGGCCAGAGCATTGCCATTCGTCAATGTCATACCCCGTCCATGCTTAACAACGTCGGCGAAATGACGCGATAGCCGCTTTGTCACATACCATGCGGACTTGATGGACTTCGTCACCCGCATGAAGTGCACGATTTCCTTGCCGGAACCGAGCATCATCCCAAACACCGTCAGTTCTGGCAGCGCCGGAGCCAGGTCCTTGATTGCGGTGCCGAGCTCCCGGCCGTCGAACGGCCGAGTGACCATTGAACGACCACCTTGCGTTCCGCCGGGCGCTTCAGCGTGATAGTCGGGGAACACGAGAGGCATGTCGAATCGCACTGCTGTTTTCGACGTAAAGAAGTCGACTGCTTCCGGCCCATTCGCGATGAACGCGTCTACGCGCTCACCGTCAAAGCTCGAGCCTGCCTCGTGCTGAAGATAGGTACGGGCGGCGCCATCCGGTTCATGAATACCTTGCACCTTCGCAAGCGCAGTATTCGGAATCCACAACCAGCCACCAGAGCGGGCCGTTGAACCGCCAAATTTGGGCTCCTTCTCGATAACAAGGACCTTGAGCCCTTCGAACGCCGCTGTGATTGCTGCGGACATTCCCGAGCAGCCGGAACCAATAACCAGCACGTCACAACTGAATTCGCTTTCCTGCTTCATCACGTCTCTCCGATAGTGAAGACGCGGCTTACTCAGGTGCGTCCCCATAGTCATCCCCAGTTCCTTGGGCCATGGTCAAATAATACGCTCAAATTACACATACGCACATTGATTTGCGTAGGTACAATCCCTATGGCTTATTTGCGTGCGTGGACATGTACATTGAAGGCTCACCGGGAAGCGTTTGTGGCGGTCCTCAATCCATGCAACAGATTGAGCATTGAGTGGACCAAAGTACGTCACCTGCCACTGCCGGTTACGTTCTTTTAATGTGGAGACGAAATGATTAAGCGTATGACTTTGCTATCGCGCAAAGAAGGCACGTCGACAAGCGACTTCCGTGCATATTGGTCCGGCTGTCACGCGCAACTCGCGTTGTGCATGAATGGCATTACGAACTACACACAAAATAGGGTCGACAAAACTCTGTGGCGCTCATCGGAGGGCCCAGCATGTTTTGATGTCGACGGAGTCGTCGAGCTGTGCTTCGAGAATGACGAGGTCATGGCAGAAGCGCAACGTTCCGCAATCGGAAGCCAGTACATTCCACAAGATGAGCCAAACTTCCTGCGGGGATGGACACTCTGCGTGGTGGACCACGAAGATGAGCCAAAAGAGCATCCAGGCGTAAAAGTGCTCATCGCCGCTACGCTGAATCCCGAGGTTTCACGGACAGACTTCAAGGCAGCAATTCTCGAAGCCAACGGCGCCCAAACTCCACGCGCTCTGGTGTCGTTCAACTGGACAAACAAGAGCGCAAAACGCGAACGCCTTTGGGCTGAGCCGGTCTCGCCGACGGCGCTGGTTGCATTGTGGTTCAAGGACATCGCACAGGCCCACGAAGCATTTGGTGCCGAAAGCAGTTTTGTGTGCAAACTGCTCGGTTTGACGAACCGTGCGGCGGCATATCTTATCGACCCGTTCGTGGTCCGGTAGCTAGTGGACCCAGCCGCCGGCACTTGTTGCCGGCGGCTGGTCGAGACTTTGATTCTGGTAGAAGATGCGCGCGCATAGCAGTCCATCCATATGCCGATTCGTACCATGACGACCTCCGAAAAAGCACAGTCCACAAAGTCAACGGGCGCTCGAAACTTCGAGCGCCCGCGTTACTTCATGTTCAGCCTTTGATTTACGCTTTTTGCGTATTGCCAGCGCGCTCGAATCTCAGTGCATACGCCATCGCCACACAGGCAACGGCCAGAAGAACCGCGATGAAGTAGAAAGCGTTGCTCATGCTTCCCGTGTAGGTCTTGATGAGACCGATGAGGTACGGGGTGATGGTCCCGCTCGATACACCGATACTGCTCACCAGCGCGATGCTCGCCGCGGCATTGGGACCGCGGAAGAAAGTCGCAGGCACAGACCAGAAGATTGGGTGAGCCGCGTACACAGACACCGCCGCAGCCGTCAACAGCGCCATGGACACTGTGAATCCGATACCGTGCGCAGTCAGTAAGGACAGTGCCGCGGCTGCAATAGCACCGCACACGACAAAGTGCCACTTGCGCTCATTGCGCCGGTCAGAGCGTCGGGCAATCAGGATGACGCCGACAGCGCCGATTGCATTCGGAATTGCCGAGTACAAGCTAATCTGGACAATGTCCGTGATGCCAAACTCCTTAATCATCGTCGGCATCCAGAAGAGGAGCAGAAGAATCGCCGACGTCAGACAGAAGTATACGAAGGCAAACAGATAAACATACGGGTTACGCACGGCATCAAGCAGCGAGTGGCTATGCTCGTCGGGCTTTCCTTCGAACGCAAGCAACTCTTCCAGACGCCGCTTCTCGTTAGCGCCAAGCCATGACGCATTTGCCGGCTTGTCCTTCAGATAGAAGTATGCGATGACTCCAAGGATGATTGCCGGCGCACCTTCAATGGCAAGCATCCATTGCCAGCCATGAATTCCGTGCACCCCGTCCATGCCGCGCATAATCCCGCCGGACACGAGGCCGCCAAGCACACCCGCTACGGCGACACCCGCATAGAAGATTGAGAGTGCGCCTGCACGACGGCGTGCCGGAAACCAGAAAGTCAGATAGAAGACAATGCCCGGAAAGAAGCCAGCTTCGAACACACCAAGCAGAAAACGCAGAACGTAGAACTGCGTGCTGGTAGACACCGCAACCATCATGACCGAAGCCGCGCCCCACAGCACCATGATTCGCGCGAAGGTTTTTCTTGCGCCGAATTTATGCAGGAGCATATTGCTGGGCACTTCGAACAAGACGTAACCAACAAAGAAAAACACCGCCCCCAGGCTGTATGCAGCGTCCGTGAACGACAGGTCATGCTTCATCTGCAATTGAGCGAAGCCGACGTTGCTTCTATCAAGAATGGCTACGACGTAACAGAAGAAGAGGAACGGGATGATGCGTAGCGTTACTTTGCGAAAAAGACTGTCATCGGACGTGCCGACAGAGGGGGGAGTTGCCGGTGTCGGGACTGCGCCGACTGAACTTCGCGTTGTCATCAGAATCTCCAGTGCAGTTATTCTCAGTTGTGGCCGCTATCGGTCGAAGTAGTCACGCCGTTCGACTGACTGCTGACCCACTTAGAAGGCAACCGCACCATGGCAGGTTCACGCTTCTTGATTACATATTAGCGCTTCACTTCGCATATATGTAATTCTCGTTTTTACCTAGCCCTATCCGCTAAGCACTCCCGCGGCACCAAAGTCAGGGTTAACCCCGGTCAGCGTTAAGATTGGTTCAATTGCCGAAGCTATTCGCCCGTCTACACCCCAAAACACCCCCGTCGCTTCGGGAAAAACATCACATCAGGGAAAATTCGATGTATACGTATTTTGTTGCATATATATAATTAATCAGAAAGTATCTTCACGCGCCTTCTGACCTACATGGAGAGCCGACTTGTCCGCGAGAATGTTGTGGCTTCTGAGTACGTGCTGCTTTGCCAGCATGGCGTCGATGCGGGTCTGCGATTCGCTGCTACCGTCGTTGCAGGCTGACTTTGGTGTAACGATGGGTCATGCGGCCCAGGCCATCTCGGCGTTTGCTCTCGCGTATGGGGTTATGCAGCTCGTGTTCGGCCCTGTCGGCGACCGGTTCGGGAAAATACGCGTAATAGCACTGGCAACGCTGGCATGCACCGCCGGCAATCTTGGCGCAGCCCTATCCCTTCATATGGGTCATCTCGTCGCGGCTCGCGTGCTCTCTGGCGCATCGGCTGCGGGAATCGTGCCGCTAACAATGGCGTGGATTGGTGACAAGGTCCCGTACGAGCGGCGCCAGGAGGTTCTCGCGCGGCTACTCGGTGCAACAGTTTTCGGGATGATTGCGGGCCAATGGCTTGGAGCGTTGCTCGCTGACGCCTTCGATTGGCGAGCTCCATTTGCGTCGCTCGCTGCAATTTGCCTCGTCGCCGGAATCCTCGTGATGCGTGAAGACCATGGCTCCGACACGAACGATGCATTGTCGGGTGGCCGGTTCGCCACCCGGGCAATTGAAGTATTGACGATTCCGTGGGCTCGAACAGTGCTTCTTGTAACCTTCATCGAGGGTTCGCTCGCGTTCAGCGCCTTGTCCTTCATTCCAAGCTATTTGCACGCTGTGTTTGACATCCCGATGTCGAGAGCGGGCGGCATCGTGGCGCTTTACGGAGTCGGCGGCCTCCTCTACAGCCGCTGCGCGCGTCGACTCGTCCATCGACTTGGAGAAGCGAATCTCGCGCGGCTAGGCGGTGCGTGCTTGGCGGCTTCCTACGGCGGACTTGCAGTTCTAAGTAACTGGTGGCTGGCAGCTCTCTGCTGCTTCCTGGCCGGCTTCGGCTTTTACGCGTTGCACAATACCTTGCAAACTCACGCCACACAGATGGCGCCCGAGATGCGTGGAACCGCCGTATCTCTCTTTTCTTGCTTTCTTTTCTTCGGGCAATCGCTCGGCGTCGCTTGCGCGGCGTGGTTCATCGACAGGTTTTCTGCACCACCTGTCTTTATCTGCAGCGCCTCTGGCCTTCTCGTTCTGGCCTTCGCGTTCTCTTCGCTCGTTTCCCGCCAAGCCGGGCAACTGGCGAGGACATGACCTATGTCATTAATCCAGACGTATTCGGCGGAGCCAGTTGCCACGTGGTCACAGCGACCCTGCCGAAATACGGTCCTTCGGCTAGACGACCGGTACGGAAGGGCCCGAATTCTTTTCCGTCAGCAGTTTGGTGGTCTCGAGAAGACTGGTCGCCAGTGGCCCCTTCCACGAGACATCGAAGTTCGCTGCAACACCGAAGAGCGTCAGCACGAGGACAATCTCGCCGTTGCTATCGAACACTGGTGCGCTGATGCTGTTGATGCCCGGAATTGGCATTCCTTCGCCGCGAGCGAGCCCGCGTTTTCGAATGTCCGCCAGAATGGCATCGAACTGCGCAACAGTAAGGTGCTCGCCCTCCGGAGTCTGCGACCCCATGTCCGCCATGACCCGTTCGACGAGTTTGGGAGCTTGCTTGTGGGCGGCGAAAACGCGACCGGTCGTAGAATGCACGAGCGACATGACCGTGCCCACGTGAACGCCAGCGTGCAAAGAAGCAGCAGGCTCAATACTTTGAAGGACTGTCGGGCCTCGGTCTCCCCAAGCGGCGAGCAGCACACTCTGTTCAGTGCGTGTCGCGAGCTCAATGGACGGCTGCATCGCGTTTCGGACTGCAGGCACCATGCGCAGGGCATGCAATCCCATCCGAAGAGACAAAGGACCAGGTTCGAAACGCAAGGTGACCGGGTCACGTTTGACCAAACCAGTGCGAAGCAGGCTAACCATGTACGTGAATACCTGGTTCGTCGGGATACCACTGCGGGCGCTGAGCTCCGCAAGCGTCACTGGCTCACCGGCATCCGCAAGATACTGCAGGAAGCGGCCACCGACTTCCATGCTCTGAATGCCCCGCTGCTCCTTGCGAGCACTTGAGTCGTGACTGTCCGGATTTTCTTTTGCTTGCTGCTTCGTTACCATGCAATCCTCTATGCACGAACACACCGCGATTCGCTGATTTTACCGGCTTCCTGCTTACCGCAAGGCACACCCGGACTCTGAATCCGACAAGATACGCAAATGGACACCGAAAGCACCGAAAAAGCCCAACGGGGAATTCAGTCAGTCGAAGTGGGTAGCGAAATTTTGCTGGCGTTGACGCAATCTGAGTCGCCCATGCCACTGAAGGAGGTTTCGCGCGTGACGGGCATGTCACCTGCGAAGCTCTTCCCTTATCTGGTAAGCCTCATCAAGCTCCAACTGGTGCAACGGATGGAACCTTCCGGCGATTATGCCCCAGGTCCCCTCGCACTGCGGCTAGGCTTGTACGGACTGCAGCGATTGAATCCACTACGCGAAGCCGAAGCAGACGTTTTGGCGCTCGCGTCGAAGACCGGCCAAAGCGTCTTCCTTACGACCTGGGGTCCGAATGGTCCGGTGGTCGTCCGGCAGGAAGACCCGTCCTACCCGCTTCACCTCACGCTCCGAGTTGGCACCGTGATGTCGCTTGTAAATACCGCCACCGGGCGGCTGTTCGGCGCTTATATGCCAGAACCCTTGGTGCAGAAGGCGCTCGCCGACGAAGGCATACGTCTCAGCGGTGCGACCGCCCTGAAAGCGGCCGACAAACAGGAGTTGTTCCGCACATACCAGAAAATTCGGGAAGACGGAATGACCCGAACATCCGGCCACCCGTTGCCGGGTGTGAACGCCATCGCGGCACCGGTGTTCCTGTTTAACGGGTCGATAGCGTTGGCCATCACGCTCGTCGGACCGGCTGGCACGTTCGACACTCGCTGGGACGGCGAGCTTGCCTCGACCCTGCGACAGACGACCTCCGACCTCTCATACCGACTGGGCTACTCGCCCGCACCTGGCGCTGAAGCGTAGTCGACATCGGGCTGGCGGGGGTAGCGGCCGGCAGCCCAACATGAACATTCACTTCCCTGGCGCTCGCCGACACGCCGTTCCGACACTCCATCCCGGAGTTGCGGCTGTCGAATTGCGGTGAAGCACTTTCGTCGCCCACCAATTTCGCAACCAAGGCAGCTCCGCGACTGAAAGCGCGGACACCAGCCTTGCCGGCGCCCACAGGCACATTCAGAAACACCGCACCGCCCCAACTCGGACAGTGGGTTTCGCCACCCGCACTCTCCGCGGCAATCCTTCGCCGCACTCGCCCCTTTCTGCTGCCGAATCCGTGCGCTCCTCGTGCGAAGGCGCCATCATGATTCGGCCCGTGTCCCGGCGCTCATTTCCTGCACTCCCGGTCCACCCCGCGAAATTTCAGCGTCCAGGTGCGCTGTGCTCTTCGGGTATTGACCGCTCCCAGGTGACTGCCGTCACGAGTAGCACCCCGCCAGGAAAGCTCCTTCGCCCGTACGGGAAATTATCTATATGCGATTATGTTCGCTTATGTATAATTCATTCAACGTCAGGGTTGATGGACAAAACCCGCCCTGTCCCTTCAATTTTTCCTGTAGAGGTCTCCTACCATGGCGACAGAAAAGAAGTTTGCTTCCCACGCGGACGTTGAAGAAAAGAAGGTCACGTTCGAACAGCTTTCCGAACATGCGTACGCGTACACCGCCGAAGGCGACCCGAATACCGGCATCATCATTGGGGACGACGCTGTGCTCGTCGCCGATACACAGGCCACGCCTGTGATGGCTCAGGACGTTATCCGCCGCATCCGCGAAGTCAGTGACAAGCCTATCAAGTACGTTCTGCTGACCCACTATCATGCGGTCCGCGTGCTCGGCGCCTCGGCCTACAACGCTGAGCAAATCATCGCCAGCCAGGACACCTACGACCTCATCGTCGAACGCGGTGAGCAAGACATGAAGAGCGAGATTGAACGCTTTCCGCGTCTCTTCAATGCGGTTGAATCTGTGCCGGGTCTGACCTGGCCGACCTTGACCTTCCAGAAAAAGATGACGCTCTGGATGGGCAAGCTCGAGGTGCAAATCCTGCAACTGGGCCGCGGACACACGAAGGGAGACACCGTTGTCTGGCTGCCGCAAGAAAAGACGCTCCTCTCCGGTGACCTGGTCGAATACGGCGCAACTCCGTATGCAGGCGATGCGTACTTCCAGGACTGGCCTGCCACGCTCGATGCCATTGCCGCACTGAAGCCCGAAAAACTCGTCCCCGGTCGTGGCGCTGCACTCAAGACGCCTCAGGAAGTCGCCGACGGGCTCGCAGGTACGCGAGCCTTTATCAGCGAGCTTTACAGCGCGGTGAAGTCGGGTGCCAGCGAAGGTAAGGACCTCAATGCTATCTACAAAGAGACCTATTCCACGCTCAAGCCGAAGTTCGGCGATTGGGTCATCTTCGACCACTGCATGCCGTTCGATGTAACCCGAGCACACGACGAAGCCACGCAGTATCCCGACCCGCGTATCTGGACCGCTCAGCGCGACAAGGAAATGTGGGAAACGCTCGAAGGCTGACCGTTCGCGATGGTTTGGCCGCAGATGAATTCCGGCCGTCGCTGGATTGAATAACCCATCTGGAGTTTCAAAGTGGAACAAACGACGCAAGATGCATCTATTCGGCGCGAATCGATTCAGCCTGCAGCCCTACGTAACGAGCAGTTGAAGCGCGCGTCGTCGGCGTCGGCACATTCTGCGCATCCGGTTGGCTATCAGTCCGGGTTTGGCTGCGAGTTTGCGACCGAGGCACTGCCGGGCGCCCTGCCGGCCGGTCGTAACTCGCCTCAGCGCGCACCCTACGGACTCTATGCAGAGCAACTCTCGGGTACCGCGTTCACGGCACCGCGCTCTCACAATCGACGTTCCTGGCTGTATCGGGTGCGTCCTGCCGCCGTCCACAAGCCCTTTAGGCTTCTGGAAAACAGCAAGCTTGTTGGCGATTTCTCTCGCGTCCCGCCTACTCCGCCGGACCAACTGCGTTGGGACCCCTTGCCCATTCCCACAACACCGACCGATTTCGTCGATGGCCTCGTGACGATGGCAGGAAACGGCTCAGCCGATGCGATGGTCGGGTGCGCCATTCATCTGTATGCGGCCAATCAGTCGATGTCAAATCGCTTCTTCTACAGCGCTGACGGCGAACTTCTGATTGTCCCTCAGGCCGGCCGGCTGAGCATCGCGACGGAGTTGGGTCTGCTCGAAGTCGCCCCGCAAGAAATCGCAGTCATTCCGCGCGGCGTCCGCTTCCGCGTCGAATTACCGGACGGCGAAGCGCGCGGCTATATATGTGAGAACTTTGGCGCCCTCTTGCGCCTTCCCGACCTGGGTCCGATTGGTTCCAACGGCCTAGCCAATCCGCGCGACTTCCTGACTCCACTCGCCGCTTACGAAGTGCGTGAAGGAAACTTCGAGCTTGTCGCCAAGCTCAATGGCAACCTGTGGCGCGCCGACATAGGCCATTCACCGCTGGACGTCGTCGCATGGCATGGGAACTACGCACCGTACAAGTATGACCTGCGCCTGTTCAACACCATCGGCTCCATCAGCTTCGACCACCCAGACCCGTCTATCTTCCTGGTGCTGCAGTCTCCCAGCGACACACCGGGTGTCGATACCATCGACTTCGTCATCTTCCCGCCGCGCTGGCTCGTCGGCGAGGATACCTTCCGTCCTCCATGGTTTCACCGGAACGTCGCTAGCGAGTTCATGGGCCTGATTCACGGCGAGTACGATGCCAAAGCAGAAGGCTTCGTCCCCGGTGGAGCGAGCCTCCACAACTGTATGTCGGGTCACGGTCCAGACGCAGGCACATTCGAAAAAGCTTCAGTCTCTGACACTTCGAAGCCCGTCAAGGTTGATTCGACGATGGCGTTTATGTTTGAGACCCGTACGCTCATCAAGCCAACTCAATTTGCCCTCGAGACGTCCCAGCTTCAAAACGAATATTTCGAATGCTGGCAAGGCCTCGTCAACCGCTTCACCCCGGAAAACCAGTGATGACTTCAACTACCGACAACGCGGGCTCAGTGGCCGAGACCACCCGCGCAGACCTCAAAAGTTGGGTCGAATCAGCCAACACTGAAGACACTGACTTCCCAATCCAGAACCTTCCGTTCGGCGTCTTTTCCGATGCCCGGTCTAACCTTGCACGCGTGGGTGTCGCAATCGGGGACTGGATTGTTGACCTTGCAGCGCTCGAGTCCGCTCGTTTGCTCGCGGTGCCCTATACGGTCGTGGACGACGAAGGAAATCCGAAGAGCGTTTTCCGGCAAAAGCGGCTGAACGACTTCGTAGAGTTGGGCAAGCCCGTCTGGAGAAGTGTACGCAGCCAGCTGTCGGCACTACTCTCGACCGATGCGGCAACGTTGCGTGACGACCATGACATGCGTGAGCGTGTAATGGTCCGGCAGTCAGATGCTGTCATGCATCTGCCCTTCGAGATTCCTGGCTACACGGACTTCTACTCGTCACGCGAACACGCTACGAATGTTGGTTGTATGTTCCGCGACCCGGAAAATGCACTGATGCCAAACTGGCTCGAGATTCCCATTGGCTACAACGGGCGCGCTTCGTCCGTTGTGGTCAGCGGTACGCCGGTACGACGCCCTAACGGTCAACGCAAGGACCCGAGTTCTGCACGGCCAATTTACGGGCCGAGCCGCAAGCTGGACATCGAACTCGAAACCGGCTTCTTTGTAGGCATCGGCAGTACGCTCGGAATCCCTATCTTTGCGAAGAACGCGGACGACCACCTGTTCGGGATGGTACTGCTGAATGACTGGAGCGCCCGCGACATTCAGCAATGGGAGTATCAGCCGCTTGGCCCGTTTAACTCGAAAGGCTTCGCGACTACTATCTCGCCGTGGGTGGTGACGATGGATGCATTGTCGCCGTTTCGCGTCGAGCAGCCAGAACAGGAACCGAAGCCGCTCGAATATCTGCGAGGCGCAGCCAACGCAGGTGTCGACATGAATCTTGAGGTTCAGTTGAAGCCCGAGTCCGCGACGAAGCCAACGACGATTGCCAGGACCAATTTCAAGCACATGTACTGGTCGATGGCGCAACAATTGGCACATCACACATCGTCGGGCTGCAACACCCGCGTGGGCGACCTCATGGGCTCCGGCACTATCAGCGGACCCAAATCGGATTCGAGTCACGACAACGTCGGAACCTTCGGTAGCCTTCTCGAGTTGACGTGGAACGGAAAGACGCCTCTCAAACTCGGTGCTGGCGAGGAACGCGCGTTTCTTGAAGATGGCGATGAATTGACGCTTCGCGGATGGTGCCAGGGTAACGGCTATCGCGTTGGCTTCGGCTCGTGCGTCGGGACCATCCTGCCGGCCCTCGATGTCGCTGCGGAGAATAACGGATGAAGCTGTATAGCTACTTCCGAAGCTCCGCGTCGTATCGCGTTCGTATTGCGCTGGCCTTGAAAGGGCTGCCGTATGAGTACGCCGCCGTGCATCTCCTGAAAGGCGGCGGGCAGCAGCTCTCCAGCGTATATCGTGAGCTCAATCCAGACGGGCTGGTTCCGGCGCTCGAAGATGGGACACAGGTTCTCACCCAGTCTCTCGCAATCATCGAGTATCTCGACGAGTTGTATCCGGCCCCACCGCTGCTCCCGTCAGCACCAGCGGACCGCGCATACGTCCGCTCCGTAGCACTGCAAGTGGCGTGTGAGATTCATCCCATCAACAACCTGCGCGTACTTCAGTATCTGAAAAAGCGCCTGAGTATCTCTGACGAGCAAAAATCTGAGTGGTATCAGCACTGGATTGATGCTGGCTTCAGTTCGCTCGAACAGCGGCTAAATTCAGAGCGTCGCGTCGGTGATTTCGTGTTCGGTAGCACGCCAACCATCGCAGACCTGTGTCTCGTCCCACAGGTTTGGAATGCACGCAGGTTTGAAATTCCTTTGAATCGCTACCCCACCATATCGCGGCTCGCTGCAAATGCGATGGCCTTGGATGCGTTTTCACAGGCGGAACCTTCGAAGCAACCGGACGCGGAATCGTAATCGCGTAGGGATGTACCGGCCTGCCGAGCGGCGCTCATTAGCCAACTCGATTTGTGATGCTCGACGCAATCTTCCAGGCTTGCCGCACGGGAACGCGGCAAGCCTAGGCGAGCGGTACGCTCAACCGACCGCGGTTTCGACGACCCTCTTGGGCGGCTTCGTGGCGGCCGTATATGCCACCTCTGCGACCTGACTAGCAGCCCCCAAGCTCGATTTCCAGAAGGCAGCAATAGCGTCTCCGCCCGGTAGTGCGCTCTTCGACATGCTGTCCAACCACGCCTTCGGTTCTATCGAAGACTGCTTGAACACCAGTCTCGCCGCGTCCTCGAACTCGGCCTGCGTGCCCGAAACTATTTCCGTCACGTGTTTCCAATATTGCTGGGTCTTTTGAACTCCAACCTGAAGTTGCTTTGTATGAGTGACAAGGGCGTCCTGAGGACCTTTGCCAATCGAAGGTTGAACAACAAGTTCCCGTGCTTCGGCCAAAGCTGCTTTGACGGTTTGGGCATTGAGTTCAAGCAGCATTCCGAATCCCTGTAAGGCTTTGCCAGCAAGACCGAAAGCTGTGTCGACGCTTGCCTTAGTGGCGCTAATCGCCTGTTCCGGAACGAACGTGGTCATGACTACCTCCAAAAATAGGGGCACAGTGCCCAATTCGTAATGCTGCATCGCAGCAATTCATACCTCTATCCTAACGGAGAATTCCTTGAAGTCAAATCAAAATTCGGAGGTTGCGCGGCCACAGTTGACATATAAATAGCGAGCTCTGACGATGAGTCACCGTCGAACATTTCCTACGTCTGACCCCACTCCCCCTCAACGCTGCAACGCAGCAATATCAGCCGCGACTGTGCCATTCGACTACCCTCGTTGCATGTCGGACGCAGATACGCTCCCGCCCACACCGCCTCCTGGTGTGACTTTGTTACAATCCCCAAAAAACACTTAATTCGAGGGGACCGTGGCAAAGACCGCCAAAGCGAGCGGGAGTACCGCAACGACAGAGTTGCCGGCGCCAACACCATGGCCCGGCGCCAACGCGCGAATGCTCGGACTAGGAGTTGGACTTCCCGTTGCTCCCTTAGCTCGCCTCGCTCAATTCAGCGCAGCAGATTTTGAGAGATTTACGCTCGAATGGGCGACCGACTACCTCGCAAAACAAACTCAGGTTTTCGAGGTTCAGTCGCGGGGAGGTTCAGGCGACAAAGGTCGAGACATTATTGTGTGGCTTGATGCGGCGAATAAAGCCCCCCGCCGCTGGCAGCTCTATCAATGCAAGCACTATGATGCAAAGCTCGGCCTGTCCAAAGCGGGTATCGAAATAGCGAAGGTTTTGTACTACACGCACATTGGCGACTACACACCGCCCGAGAGCTATTATTTTGTGACCCACAAGGGCGTCACTTCGCCATTCCAAGACCTTCTCGACAGTCCCGAAAGCCTCAAGAAGGAGATGGTTGATACGTGGGATACCTACTCGAAATCTATAACTTCGACGAAGACTATTACACTCTCCCCTGAACTCGAAACACACATTTCGAACTTCGATTTCAGCATCTTTGCCGCGAAGCAGCCACACGACTTGCTCGCTGAGCATGCCCAGACCAAATATCACCTGATGGTCTTCGGCGCTCCATTGGTGAATAGGCCGCCGCCGCCCCCTCCTCCATCGACTGTCGCGGCTATTGAAGCAAAATACATCGAGAAGTTGTATCGGGTTATCGGCCACGATATTGGCATCACGGTCGGCGACGCTGCAGACTTCGAAGATAGCCAGTACCACTCCCGCATGTTTGCGCGCTCGCGTTTGACGTTCTATAGCGCCGAGGGGCTGAAAGAGGTGGCACGAGACCAGATGGCAGACCAACAGTTTTTCGATACATTGCTGGACGAGTTTTGCGACGGACTGTACTACCAGTACACCGAGCCCAGCGGAAGCCCGATTGACCGCCTGAAGGCAACCGTACGCGCGGCACAGAACATCCAACTCGGGTCACACCCGCTGGAGCCCCATGTCACCAGCAAAGACCGTGAAGGCATGTGCCATCAAATGGCTAACGAAGACCGCCTCGATTGGTGCAATCCATGAATAGTACGGAGAAGCCATCCCGAACGCCTCAGGTTCGCCCGTTCAATTCGGCCTTGGAGTACGGTTTCCGGACCCTGTTCATCCTGAACGCTGCACGCGGTCACGCAATGGACCTCGAGCGGCTCGTATCCTACGACTACCTGCTCGTCCATTCCGGCGACGTAGACGATGGCCCCATCAGCTTGCACCCGGCGATGCCCCATCGAGGAACGGAATTGCTCGTGAAGCGCAGCGTCATTCACGCCGGGCTCACCCAGATGCTGACTAAGGAATTGATTCAAATCGTCTTCGCTCCGCAAGGATTTTTGTATCGAGCCACCGAAATGACGGCCGCGTTCATCAATCTCTTGAAAACGGCTTACGCGCAGGATTTGGTCGCCAGGGCAGATTGGATAATCGAGCGGTTTGGCCGATACACGGACCAGGAGCTTGAGTCATTTATGTCGCAAAACGTTGGACGCTGGGGCGCGGAGTTTGACCGCCTCACTGCTGTCGATTTACTGGAACTCTGACCATGTTTCAAATCAGAAAGATTCTGCTCCGGGGCGCTGGGCTGGAAGATGCACTCGTCAAATTTTATAGCGGCGCCAACGTGCTTGCAGGCGAGTCCGATACCGGGAAAAGCTTCCTTCTCGAATGCCTCAATTTTATTCTCGGGGCAGATAAGCTGAAGTACGTCGACGAAGCGGTGCCATATACCCACCTCTTCGTCGAATTCGAAAACTCACGTGACGAAACCATCACCTTAGTGCGCCCAACCGGTGGCGGCAATCTGACGGCATATCGGGTACCGATAGCAGATATTTCTGAAGGTGGTGAGGTAATAGCGCCGACTAGGAAAGGGTTAAGCAAGGGGCCTGACGTCACATCAGTCCTGCTACCGTTTGCAGACATCCAAGAAGCTCGCCTGCGAAAGAATGCGGGTGGCGAAACTCAACGCTTTACCGTCAGGACAATTGAACCACTATTTCTCATCGATGAAGTCGCTGTCATCGACCAACACTCCCCGGTAACAGGGAAGCCCGGCTTCGGCGATACCGCGCGGAAGCGGGCCCTTTCGTACATCTTGACAGGGATTGACGATGAGAGCGTCGCTGCCGCTGAAAAGAACGAAATTGTGAAGGCGCGGTTGAAAGCGAAGCTCGAACTCGTGGACGAAATGCTCCAACCGTTGAACGAACGCTTCGCGCATCCAGACGGGTTGAGTGCATCGACAGACGATGCAGAGTTAGATTCTTTGATTGGCAGCCTGACCGAGGAGCTAGATGAGATTGGTTCCACACGGGATGTTATCCAGCAGAAATCACAGGAAGCAACTCGCAATAGCTTGAAAGCTGATTCTCAACTGCTCGGCATACGTGAACTTCTTTCGAGGTATCGGCTGCTGGACGAGCGATACAACTCCGACTTGGATAGGCTGGACTTCATTTCAGAAAGTTCTTTCTACTTTGACGCTCTTCAAGATGTCCCGTGTCCCGTTTGCGACCAGTTAATGACCCCGGGTCATTCGCACGGTTCGAGTTCCGACGCGCGGCCAATTCGAGAGTCGGCTGTCGCCGAAGCCGCGAAAATACATGCTCATCGCACCGATTTGGCGGCCGCGGTTCGCGACCTCGAGATTCGTCGAGCGCTCGTGGAAGGTGAAAAGAAAGAGGTCGACTCGGAGCTCGAATCATTGCAGGAAGACTTGAATCGCACTTTGACCCCACGACTGGAATCCACGACGCAGCGCCTCGAACAACTCGTGAGTCGACACACCGAACGTGAGACTATGCGAGTAGAACGAGAGCGCTGGCAAAGTTTAGTCAAGCTCCAGAACGACATCACATCCAGTCTCGCCGATAGTGGCGTGCCGAAGCAGACCTGGGCCGGCCTCCCGCCTGACGAACTTCGCGCGTTCTGCAAAGAAGTGGAGGCGGTCTTGGTCGAGTGGTCATGGAAAGAAGCTCCACGAGTCGAGTTCGACGAGAAGGCTTTCGACATAGTTGTCGATGATAAGCCGCGCCAGTCGCATGGCAAGGGTGTTCGCGCAATACTTTACGCAGCGTTCACCATCGGTCTCTTACGTTATGCCGCTAGCAACAGCCGACCACATCCTGGGGTCATTGTTATCGACTCGCCGCTCACAAGTTATAAAAAGAAGAATACACAGTCGGTGCAGGGCGAACTCGGTCAGATTGCCGCGGGCATTGAAACAGCCTTCTGGCAGTCGCTTGCGAGAACGTCAAAAGACATACAGGTCATCGTTATCGAGAACAAAGAACCGCCGAGCGACGTGGCCGACCAGGTTCATTATCAGTGGTTTGCAGGCAAGGGAGCTAAGGGCAGTGAACGTGCGGGATTCATACCCCCAAAATCGTGAGCGAGCGAGTTGGCTAGACGCGTGCAAGTCGGACCCTTCTTAGGTCGGCCGGCCACCTCGCGCGTTGATTAAGAACTAGGCGCGTAGGTACCACTCGCCAGGGCCGTAAATCCTGTTCTGCGTATCGATGTCGCGCTTGTAACCGAGTTCCTCTCCAAACCCCAACGACCGCAACACTCCCCGCACGCGCATGAGCTCTGGCTCGTCTTTCCAATCTCGTGTGTAAGCGCAAATCACGTGACCATCACGTCCCATGCTGCGCAGAGCCGTTGATACCTTGGCGAACAAGTGCTTGTCCTCTTCGATGGCGCCTTTAACTTTGCTCCATGCCGAGTCGACATCGGATTGCGCAACAAAGACACACCACTTACCTGTCGTAGGTCCAGAGGAAATGATTCCGCAGCTAGGGGATTTCCGCATCAGCCAGCTCCGACTGAAGTCTTCGGATGGCCGGTCTGACTGTCTTGAGAGCAGCTCTTCGAAACGCGATTTTTCGTTCATTTCAGTCTTGTTTTCCAAGCATGTTCCGAAGTCGCTGAGCGCGCGCGATTGGTGGACTCCACTTATCTCTCCTTCTTCGTTGTCACCCGCTGAAGCTCGATGGGCTCTTGCCGCAGCACGCTGTTGCGACTGACAGGCAGCACTGACACTTTCGTCAGGAGCCGGTCGTTCTCAGCTCTGTGGCGATGCTTGAGTTTCCCTTGCTCAAGTAGCTTCACAACATGCAGGCGAGAAATGAATAGCAGTTTCGCTGGGTCAGCGATGGGCACGGCATCGACTTATGGGCGAGCGACCCGCTTCACGATGTCGATTTATCTGGATTCTCACCTGTCTTCTCTAACAGCAACTCCTGCGCACGCTTCATAACCCAAGCAATCTCCGCTTGCGAAACGTCCCAGTCGCCCGAGCCGACCTTCAATCTCACGCCCTTCTCGGCCCTGGTCAACGCCACGTCTGGCGACAGACCAGAGGTAGCAACCTTTCGCAATACATAGGCAGAAAGCTGGGCTGCAAGGTCCTCACACGCGTCATAGCGCATCCACAGTTGCTCCTCCGACAGACTGCTTTGATAGCGCCCGTCGACTTCGCGAACGAGGACTTTCGGTTGAACTCCAGTTACGGAACCTAGGTCTGGCTCCCTCGGAAAATCATCGGGCACACGCCGGTCAATCATTCCTTGCTCCATGACTGTCGCAGACTACGCGCCCAGACTTATTCACTGAGGTCTTGTTCCGTAGGAAACAGCCGAGCGTATTGCTCCACGAAGCTTTTAGCGTCCTCGACTACCGGTCCAACATCTCCAGCCGATAGCCTTTGAAGCGGCGTAGCACCGTTCAAGGACGCTATCGGGGTCGTGAAAAAGTCGAACATAGTCCACGAATGGGTTTTGCCAAGAGCACGTATGACCCTTCTGAAGTCGTCGCGAAAAATCGTGGTCGAGAGAAAAAACGCTGGGTAGTAGGCTTCGGGACCGAAGAAGACGGGGAATAGTCTCTGTGATTCGACAAGCTTAGCCAGCTTCTTTTCTGTAAGGGCAGCCGAGATGCAGAAGTCGTGCTTCCGAAGCACTTTTCCTTGGAGCACAAGCGGATAGCGCTTCGTGTTGGCATCACGGTACCTAGGGGCAGGTTTTCTCTCCGGCGTCCGTTCCGCCTCAGGTCTGACGCGCTTGCGAAGCCTATCTTCCTCCTCGTTAAGCGCAGGGAAGTCGATGCCATAGACCATTGCTTGGCCAACGGCCTTGCAAAGATGATTCTTGAACATGCGTCCAAGCGCCGCGTCAGGAATTTCGAGCAGCGTTTCGGCGACTCTCGGGTCAAATAGGATGGCGGCAATCGCAGCGCGATGGATGATATGTTCCACCCATTCGTTTTGGGGCGACGTTTCGGGCTTTGTCGCGCGCGTAGAACGCGGCATGGTCATTCCTTTACCTAAGTGAGGCTAAAACCTTTCGTCGCCGATTCAGCGATACGCAAATTTGTTGAGACCTCTCACCTGGTTTCGAAGCTCATCACGCTTACCAACCGTGGTCTCTTAACACGATTACCGGACGTGACAGGCGAACACCGTCTTGGCTCTCCGTCGGTGGTCGAATACCAGTAGTGCACGACATCGCTATCGTTGCCCTCTGCCTCCCGCCACAACCCGCTTACTCGGCAGAGCGTGACGGAATCGTCATCCTCACTACGAGCCAACAGGTGAACCGAAAAGCTGACATCGCCAAGTTGCAGTACCAGTTGAATCAGCGCCTCGGCACCGTCCACCACCCAACCATCCGCGCTCGCGCAGTCCGCACCGCGAGAGGAGGCCACGACAAAGAAGTTCGGCGTGAGGTCCGTCCATCCAACGCAGCGCCACGCAAGAAGCGGTTGCATGAGCCTCTTCTTTATGGGATGTGGCTCTTCCCAACTGCTGTCAGTAAATAGCATGACACCGGCCTACAAGCGTTTTAAAGGTTGAGTTCGTCGACCGCATAAGCTGCTTTTTTAAGAGGCGTATCTGTTGCAGGGACCTCAGCAAACGCGAGCATCGGCCCACCCATTCATCATCGAGCGATGGTTCCTTCTTCGTGGCACGCGTAGACCGCGGCATGGTCATTCCTTTACTCAAGCGAACCCGCCAATCGTCGGTGTAGAGCGGCAACTCACAAACTTCGGGACCGTCGTCCTGAGGCGGCTTGCGTGGACTCCAGACTATGTCGTCGAACTGCGGTGAAACAGACACCGCTCCACGCCTCGTAAGAACCGCACGTAGGGGCGCAATGTGGATGCTAAGTATTGCTATCACTCACAGCGTTCCGCACAACTGCCCGGTGACATCTTTGGTGGCACCACCCTCTCTGCGAAAACAGGTGTCCCGAACTTCGACAACAGTCCAAAAGAATCCTGGTGCACCGAGCAATCGGTAGGTAGAACCGTCGCTCGTCTGCGCTTGCATCGCGTCTTGGTCGAACTTAACGAGAGCAGAACTGACGCAGCCTTGGTCGAGATTGTCGAAGCCGACCAGTCGCTTTAGGCCGTCGTCGGTCTCGATAATTCTCCATCGTGATAAGAGGACAGCAGGCTCAGACCCGATATGAGTATTGGACCAACGGGGCATACAAATCTCCTGAGCGCTTGCGCGCGTCATTCTGCTGGGCTCTGACACGACCGCCTTCCGGCGCCGCCTTTGTCGCCCGCCGGAGCGATGGGTTCGACAAAAATTCCCATGCATCAGTTAAGCGCCGACGGCTTGACCACGGCAAGCTGTCAGGTGCATATGGTCGCCTTGACGAATTGCAGCTAACCGATATACGTGGGGAATACTCGTGGCTCGTCCAATTCTACGAATTACGTAGAGATTCCACAAGCGAATACTACGATATTCGTAGAATGACGAATAAACAACCCATATCGCTCTTTGGTCGTCGGCTGCGAAGTGCACGACAGCACGTGGACATTCCGCAAGACAAATTGGGGGTACAAATTGGGCTTGATGAGCACACGGCGAGCGCACGAATTAGCCGATACGAAACGGGCGTGCATGAACCGCCATTTGAAATTGCTCGAAAATTGGCAAACGCGCTACGTTTGCCAACGGCATATTTTTACTGTGAGGACGATGACCTAGCCGAACTGGTGCTCGCTTGGGGACGGCTACCTAAGTCAGAACGTAAGCAACTGAAAAAGGTCATTGAGGCTAAGTGGACAAGCAACCCCGTGAAATGAAAGTGTGATTCCTGTCGCCGCGGCATTGCCGGCTGACCGGATAACACCGCCGAGCATCAGCGTGCGCGCCTGCTCGGGGCGATACAGTTGGTCGCGGGTCGCTGGACTTCGAAAAAGAGAGACACTGCATTCCACACCTCACGGGCCTGGCAGCCGTCCGACTCCGGTCGGCTCCATTCTGTCTGGCGTTTCGGCCGCAGGGAGAATTCCGACACCGCTGTCGACGAGCCCATGAAGCCTCCGCTCAACTAGCCCTTCCAGTCTCAGCTCTACTTGAGCGGTCGACATATGGTCCTCGCCCGCCGGCTAGCTAGAGATAGTTGCACCACTTTCTCGTTACCTGCCGAGCACCCTCGCCGATGGCAGCTGCACCCCGACACGCTATACGTCAAGCATTAATGCGGCCCTATATCTTCTAACGAACGGGACGCCCGTTCGTGCGTCGCAGCGCTCTCAATCTGCACGTCATCTGAGTGCGTCTGCGCGCTATCAAAATCATACTTCAATAGCAAAATTCGCGAGAAATTGTGCTCTGCACACAAATCTTCGCAGTTCCCGCACACTTTGCTGTTCCTGAACGGGGGATTTCGCGTTCCCGCACACTTTGTTGTGCCCCGATAAAAATCAAAAATCGAACTTGACGAACTATCTTTAGATATATATCTTACGATATATCTTAAGACATTCGGAGATATCAACATGCGTCATCACCACCGTTTTTCCCGTGAGTTCGCCCGCGACGCCGCTTTCTCGCGCGATCCTTCTTTCTTTGGCTTCTATGAGCGCTTCCAGATGTTCAGGGACGCGATCGGCCGTCAGCGCGGCGGCGGCGGCCGGCATGGCGGTCCTTTCGGCGGCGGTCCGGGCGGCCCGTTCGGCGGCGGCTTTGGTGGCGGCTTCGGCGGCGAAGGCGACGGTTTTCCGCGCGGCCGCAAGTTCACGTCCGACGACCTGCAACTGCTGCTGCTTGCGCTGATCGACGAGCAGCCGCGACATGGCTACGAACTGATCAAGGCGCTCGAAGCGCGCTCGAACGGCTTCTATACGCCGAGCCCCGGCATGGTCTACCCGGCCCTCACGTATCTGGAAGAACTCGGCTACGTGACCGTGCAACTCGAAGGCAACCGCAAGCGCTACTCGCTCGCCGATGCCGGCCGCGAATACCTCGCCACCAACCGCGAGCGCGCCGACCTGATGCTGGCCAAGCTCTCGCACATCGCCCGCAAGATGGATTCGGTACGCCGTGCGTTCGCGGGCGAAGCGGGCCAGGCGGGTGAAGGCGGCGACGATGCAGCCGAATACGGCGGCTGGCTGCCGGAATTCGTACAGGCGCGCCGCGCGCTGAAACACGCGCTGCTGCTGCGCGACAACGCGTCGCCCGACGAACAGCGGCGCATCGCAGCGATTCTTGCGCGCGCCACGGCCGAGATCGAAAGCAAGCCGCGCGAAACTGGCAGCCAGAGCGGCAACGGCGGCACGACGGACGAGCAGGCCTGATACGGACAACGATTTTGAGAGAACAGACTATGGAAGCAACCCGAACCGATTTGACCGTGACGCGTGTGCGTCATCCTTTGAAATTCCGTCTGCTGCAGGTGAAGCGGGTCGAGGCTGTCACGCCGCATCTGATCCGCGTGACGCTGACGGGCGACGATCTGCGCGACTTTGTGTCCGCATCGTTCGACGATCACATAAAAGTGTTTTTCCCCGCGCCCGGCGAAGACAAGCCGACGCTGCCCGCAGCCGGCCCCGACGGCCCGGTGTTCCCCAGCGATCGTCCGCGCCCCGTTGCGCGCGATTTCACGCCGAAGCGTTATGACCGCGATGCACTCGAACTCGATCTGGAGTTCGCGATGCACGAAGCCGGTCCCGCTGCCGAGTGGGCAGCGCAGGCGAAGGTCGGACAATATCTCGGCGTCGGCGGGCCGCGCGGATCGTTCGTGGTGCCAACGGGCTTTGACTGGCATCTGCTGATCGGCGACGATACCGCGCTGCCCGCCATCGGCCGGCGTCTCGCAGAACTGCCGCAAGGCTCGCGCGTCGCGGCCGTGATCGAAGTCGCCGATCCATCCGCGCGCATCGAATTCGACACGCAGACCGATCTGTATATCGAATGGCGCTATCGCAGCGAAGGCGCGTATCGCGGCGCAGAGTTGCTGAAAGCCGTGCGCGAAACCTTCCTGCCGGATGGCGAAGGCTACGTGTGGGCCGCGGGCGAAGCGGCGACGATGCGCGCAGTGCGCACCTTCCTCGTCAACGAACGCGGCATCGACAAAGCGCGTATCCGCGCGTCCGCATACTGGAAACAGGGCGAACAGGCCGTCCACGAGAATCTCGACGACTGACGCTCAATCGACTGGAGCCACTCCTTGCTCTCATTGAACGAATCACGCGAGCGGCGCCTGCTGTGGCTGCTCGCACTTACGCAGTTCACGATCATCATGGATTTCATGGTGATGATGCCGCTCGGCCCGCAGATCATGCATGCGTTCGAGATCTCGCCCGCGCGGTTTGCAACGGCTGTCTCGGCGTATTCGTGGTGTTCCGGGTTGTCTGGACTGCTTGCCGCGACGTATATCGACCGCTTCGACCGTCGGCGTCTGCTGCTTGCCATTTACGCGTTGTTCGCGCTGTCGAATCTTGGCTGCGCACTCGCGCCGAACTTTCCGATGCTGCTGGTGGCGCGCGCGTTCGCGGGCATTACGGGTGGCGTGCTGGCGTCGGTGGTGATGGCGATTGTCGGCGATGTGATTCCTGTCGCGCGACGCGGCGCGGCGACGGGCACGATCATGACGGCGTTCTCGCTTGCGGCGATCGCGGGCGTGCCGGCGGGCGTGATGCTTGGCGCGCATTTTGGCTGGGCGTCGCCGTTCGTGCTGCTAGTCGTGCTGTCGTGCGTGATCTGGCTGGGTGGGCTGCGGATCGTGCCGTCGCTGACGGAGCATCTGCAGCGGGAGCGCGTGCCGCTTGGGCAGGTGTTGCCCGACTTGTGGAAGCTCTTTTCGAACGTGCGGCATCTGAACGCGTTTGCTCTGACCTTTGTCGTGATGGTCGGGCATATGCTGGTGATTCCGTTCATTGCGCCGATGCTGGTTGCCAATCATGGTGTCGAGCCTGCGAAGCTGTCGTGGCTGTATATGGCCGGCGGCGCGGCGACGTTTTTTACTTCGCGGCGGGTGGGTGAGCTTTCGGATCGTTATGGCAAGAAACGCGTGTTCAGGATTGCTGCGGTGTTGTCGATCTTGCCTGTGCTGTTTGTCACGCATCTGCCTGATGTGCCGTTTTATGTGATGGTGTTGTTCTTCCCAGTGTTCATGGTCGCGATGTCGTCGCGGATGGTGCCGATGCAGGCTTTACTGACCACTGTTCCCGCGCCGCAGACGCGTGGGGCTTTTCTTAGCGCCAATAGCGCGGTGCAGGCGATGGGGACCGGGTTTGGTGCCTGGTTTGGTGGGCTTCTGCTGTCTACCACTGCGCAGGGGCAGATTGCCGGGTATGGTGGTGTTGGCTGGCTGGCAGTTGGTGCGGCGGTGGTCGCCTGTTTGTGGATTGGGCGGGTGAAAGGTGCAGGTGCAGGTGCAGGTGCTGGGGCTGGTGCTGCCGGCGGCGCTGTTAAGTCTGCATCTGGGGGTGAGATAGTGGGCGAGGCTTAGTGCTTTTCGTTTGTCTTGCGACGCTTGGTTTGGTTTTGGGTTTTCGCTGGCATCCGCGGTTTGTTTTGCCTTGTTCACGCGTCGCCCCTGTGCGGGGCGGCACTTACTTTCTTTGCCGCCGCAAAGAAAGTAAGCAAAGAAAGCGGGCTAACACCGCCAATTCTTGACCACCGCCTGAGGGCCCCCAGTGGGTCCTCTCCTTCACACGGCAACTTCTCAGTCCCCGCCCGTTGCCAGCGCCCTGAACGTGCGCCTCACCCGCCTCGATCACCCGTAGCACAGCGAACGGCAGCGAATGGTTACGGCCGCCCAGGTGGCAAACTGTGTGTAGGTCGTAGTGCTTCACACCGCGGCGCTCTTACGACACCGCTCGTGCTTTTCAGTCCGGAGTGGAACGCATAAGCCGCGAAATCCGACACACAGTTTGCCGCTATAGAACGTGGGCGATGCGATCGTGCATGTGACGACGCGGGAGCGTGAAGCGGGTGATGAGCCAATTCGAAGCATTGGCAGCGGGCATCGAGAAGAGCGATGTCGGGAACAGGACGGGGCCGTTGGGGGCCCGTGGGAAACCGTCAAGAATTGGCGGTGTGAGCGGCTTTCTTTTGCCTACTTTTCTTTGCCGCGGCAAAGAAAAGTAGGTGCTGCCCCGCACAGGGGCAACGCCTGAAGTACGAAGGCATATCGCGGATGCCACCAAAAGCCCAGGCAAAACCAAAACCAAAACCAAAAACCAAACCGCTAATTCTCCCCTCATTCCCATCCCACATGATGTCAACAACCCAGCCGCCAGGCGGCAACACAGACACAAAACAAAAAAACAAAACCCACATCAACAGACATTCAGGAGCAAACCATGGACTTCCACCCACCCTTCGTCATCTTCTGCACCCTCGCCGCGAGCGTGATGATCGTTTCAGTCTTGCTGGCGATCGTCGCCG
The DNA here is from genome assembly GCF_017104715.1 of Burkholderia sp. Ac-20365. Taxonomy (GTDB): domain Bacteria; phylum Pseudomonadota; class Gammaproteobacteria; order Burkholderiales; family Burkholderiaceae; genus Paraburkholderia. Next base: position 296,909 of record NZ_JAAGPI010000006.1, on the reverse strand, counting down.
AAAAAATCGACAACTGGCTCACACGACAAACGGCGATCTGCCAGAACCACCACCCCGTTATCCATCGCCACGCAGAAACCTCGCATTTCCTGTAAAAACTGCGCCCCGGGGCGATCGCAAATCGCCGCCAACCCTGCTGCGAAAAGATCATCGTCATGAAACGCCTACATGCCATCGTTCCGCTAGTCGCGCTGCTCGCCACCATCATCGCGGCCCCCGTCGAGGCAAAAACCGTCAGTTATCAACCGGAAAACGCCTGCCCAATCGTCGCGAGCCGCCCTGATCGCATAGCATCAATGCGTGAACAGATCGCACACACGCCGCAAGGCGACATCGCGTATTACCGCTTCGGTCACGGCAGTCCCATCGTCCTGCAGACAGGCTTTCGCGCCACCGTTTCCGAATGGGACGCAGCCTTTCTCACCGACCTCGCGAAACACCATGAAGTGATCGTCTTCGACAATCGCGGTATCGGCCGCTCCTTGCCGGATGCATCGAGCTTCACCGTGCAGGACATGGCAAACGATCTCTCCGCGCTGATCGATACGCTGCAACTGCGCGACGTCACAGTGCTCGGCTGGTCGATGGGCGGCGCCGTCGCCACGCAGCTCGCCATCGATCATCCCGCGAACGTGCAGCGCATCGTGCTGATGAGCGCGCCCGCGCCCGGACGCCTCGGCGTGCCCGTTCCGCCCGATGTCGAAGCGACGCTCTCAGGCAGGCCCGGCACGACATTCAACGACGTCATGAAGGTGCTGTTTCCGCCGTCGGCCGCCCACGCCGCAGGCGAGTGCTTCCGCAAGAACATGTTCGTGCCCGCCGGCTATGCATCGCCGACAATCTCCGCCACCGTGACGGCGGGCCAGACCGCCTTGCTGCGCGCATGGGAACAGGACAACGCCGCCGCCGAAGCGCTGCGCAACGTCCACACCGACACGCTGGTCCTGACAGGCGCCGACGACAGCATCCTCTCGAAGCAGAACGCCGACGTGCTCGCCCGCGCGCTGCCCGATGCGCAACTGCTCGTGGTGCGCTCGGCAGGTCACGCGATGATGTATCAGTATCCGCAAGCGCTCGCCTCCGCCATCGGCCACTTCATCGCGCAATCGCCCGCACGCCAGATGGTCAAGGCAGCGCAATAGCGCGACGAGGCGTAACATCGAAGGCCTTCTTCGATGCACAACGCCGCGTTCTGTTGCGACCCTCGCGGAGGTGGCGATGACGAACGAAACCTGCCCGATACGACGCCTTCAACTCCTGCTTCGCGATCCGTACCGCAACGACACCGATCGCGAAGCCGTGCGGCGCGCCGCCGAACAGCTCGGCATGCAGATCAGCGGCGAAGGCCACGCTTCGCTATCCGCGCGTATGCCGGATGACGCATTCCGCCAGCTTTTTTCCTCTTCTTCCATCGCGAGCGGAACCCTTGCCGTGCCCAGCAGTCTGGAACCGTACGTCTCGTCGATCAGCGAAGCGCCGCAACATCTTTCATTCGATTGAACTGCATTCGTCTTGCATGTGACGGAGTGGGCGCAACAGCGCCCGCTCCCGCCGATACAGGAGAGAAAGCGATGAAGGCCTACGATCCCAAGGACGCAGCCGCACGGCCCGCGCGCGGTGACGCCGCCAACCAGGAACTGCGCGTTGCCGTCACCTTCAACCGGCCGGGTGAGGACTTCGGGCCAACACGGTTCGGCGCGCGCATGTCGACGCAGACCGTCGCGTCGTTCATCCCCGATCCCGCACAGGCCGACCTCGCGCTCGCCGAACTCGCGCGGCGCGGCTTTACGCTCACGGGGCGCGGCTCGCTGTCGGCGTCGATGCGCTGCACGGCCGCGCAGTTCGAGGCGGTGTTCCAGACGCGCCTGAAGCGCATGAAAGCGCCTTGCGCGTCGGCGGCGCAGTTCAGCTCGGTGCTCTATCCGCCCGACGGCGCGCCATGGAATCCCGATCCCGCCATCAAGTCGCTGCTCGACGACGTCTATATCCAGTGGCCGCACATTTACATGGCGAAGGCGGCGGCAAAGTCCGCGAAAGCGAAGAAGACGACTACGGCGGCAAAGAAGCGCCCTGCTGCCTCGACACCGCAGGAGGCCGACGCGCCGTCCGCGACGCCGCCCGCCGTGCCCTACTTCCATCTCGCCGCGCCCGCGGACATCGCGCTCAAGCTCAACGCGACGCCCGTGCATCAGCAAGGGATCACGGGCAAAGGCGTGCGCATCGTGATGATCGACAGCGGCTTTGCGCACGGCCATCCGTACTTCAAGGCGCACCACTATGCGTCGTCGGTCGTGCTCGCGCCGGGCGCCACCGATCGCCGCGCCGACGGCAATGGCCACGGCACGGGCGAGTCGGCCAATATCTTCGCGATTGCGCCTGGCGCCAACTTCATCGGCGTGAAGCTCGACAACGAAGCCGATCCGTCGAGCGGCGCGTCGGTGCTGGAAGGCTTGCAAGAGGCGCTCAAGCACGATCCGCAGGTGATCTCCGTGAGCCTCGGCTACGATCTGCGCGGGCCCGGCGACACGCCGCTCAACACGCTGCCGAACGGACTCGTCGCGCTCGAGGCGGAAATCCAGGCGGCCGTGAAGCGTGGCATCGTGATCGTGTTCTCGGCGGGCAACGGCCATTATTCGTTCCCCGGCCAGATGCCCGAGATCATTTCGGCGGGCGGCGTATTCGTCGATCAGCACGGCGCGATGCGCGCCTCGGACTACGCGAGCGCGTTCACCAGCCTGATCTACTCGGGCCGCAGCGTGCCCGATGTGTGCGGGCTGGTCGGCATGCTGCCGCACGCGACATACATCTCGCTGCCCGTATCGCCCGGTTGCGAGATCGACCGCGAGAACGCCGCGTTCGACGGCACCACGCCGACCGACGGCTGGGGCGTGTTCAGCGGCACGTCGGCGGCCGCGCCGCAACTGGCGGGCCTGTGCGCGCTGCTGTTGCAGAAGGACCCGAAGCTCTCGCCCGGCGACATCAAGGCGATCCTGCGCCGCACCGCCCGCGACGTGACGAAGGGCCACGCGAATCCCGCCAGCGATCCGAAGGGCCGGGGCGTGGCGGCGGGCGTCGGCGAAGACGGTGCGACGGGCGCGGGACTCGTCGATGCGCTGGCCGCCGTGAAGCAGCTCTGACGCTTCCACGCGCAGGCGGGCGATCTGTGAGGGACGATCGACCGTCTGCGCCGCGCCGGACGCCGTGCCATACTTGCGGATCGTCCCGGCCCACATTCCAACCCAATGATCGTCCCTTCCGCTGCCATCGGTTTCAATCTCAATCAGCTCGACCGCCGCTCCGACAAGCGCGACGACGAAGCCTTCATCGCCCGTCTGCGCAACGATTCCGCCGCGCGCTTTCTCGTGTTCGACGGCGACGTGCCCGTGCTCAGGCGCGGCGAGCGGCACGACCCATGGTTCACCGCGAGCGAGGCGGCCGCATTCGGACCGGCGCTGCAAAACGTGTTTCTCGGCCATGACAGCGAAGACAGCGGACGTTTCGCGCTCGGCTTCGCACCCGGTCTCCTGCCGACTGAAGGGCAATCGCAAGACACGCCTTACGATCGCATCGATCTGCGCTCGATCGCGCTGCAAGGACTCGTCGCGCAGGAACTGCTCGGCGTGCTGGGCCAGGCCAAGTCGATGCTCGACTGGCATCGGCGGCATCGCTTCTGCGCGAACTGCGGCGCACCGAGCCGCGCGACGGCGGCTGGCTGGCAGCGCGCGTGCGATGCTTGCGGCGCACGCCATTTCCCGCGCGTGGACCCCGTCGTCATCATGCTGACGATCGACGGCGACCGCTGTCTGCTCGGCCGTCAGCGTCAGTTCGCGCCGGGCATGTACTCGGCGCTGGCGGGCTTCGTCGAGCCGGGCGAAACCGTCGAAGATGCCGTGCGCCGCGAAGTGCATGAAGAAGCGCGCATCGATTGCGCGGAGGTGGTCTACTTCGCGTCGCAGCCGTGGCCGTTTCCTTCGTCGCTGATGATCGGCTGCTTCGCGCGCGCCAGCAGCAAGGACATCGTCATCGACATCACCGAGCTCGAAGACGCGCGCTGGTTCACGCGTGCTGAAGTTGCCGCGATGTTCGAAGGCACGCATCCGGACAAGCTGTCCGCACCGAAGCCGTTTGCGATCGCGCATCATTTGCTGCGCGCCTATGTCGAACACGGCGAAGCCGTGCTGCGCGGTTGAGCCCTCGCGCTTCGCGTTGCCCTTCATGATCTGATCCAGCAGTCGTGCCACGGAAAACCGTGGCATAAGCAAACCTGTACGCGAACGTTCACGTTGACGTATAATGCCAGCCATCCTGATCGAAGGCTGCCGCTTGTCCCGCATGTCCACCGAAGACTCACCCGCCTGCACGCGCCACGTCGCGGCGAGCGTTCGCACGTAATCGCCATGTCGACCTCGACCGCACAGACGCCCCTTGTCGCCAGGCAGTTTCGCGTGGACCTCTTTCCGTGGGCTATCGCGCTTGCCACCGGCCTCGAGTATTTCGACAACACACTCTTTTCGTTCTTCACCAGCTACATTGCGGGCGGCATCAATGCGTCGACGGATGAACTCGTGTGGGCGTCGAGCGCCTATGCGGTCGCGTCCGTGCTGGGCATTCTCCAGCAGCAATGGTGGGTCGAGCGGCTCGGCTACCGGCGCTACATCGCCGGCAGCCTGCTGCTGTTTGCGGCCGCCTCGGCGGCGGCGGCGCTGTGCGAGTCGTCGGTCGAACTGGCTTTCGCGCGCGGCGCGCAGGGCTATTTCATCGGCCCGATGATGAGCGCGTGCCGCATCCTCATCCAGACGAGCTTCACGCCGCAGCGCCGGCCTTCCGCCGTGCGCGCGTTCCTGTGCATGATCCTGCTGGCAAGCGCGCTCGCACCGCTGGCGGGCGGCTATCTGCTTGCCTTGCTCGAATGGCGCGCGCTCTTTACCTGCACGATGCTCGCAGCCCTGGTGCTCGCTGTATTCGTGCTGCTCGTCGTGCCGCCTACCGGCAAGCTGCAACGCGAAGCACGCGGCGACGCGCACTTCTGGCCGTATATCGTCTTCGCGTTCGCGCAGGGCGCATTGCAGATCGCGATGCAGCAGGTGCGCTTCGAACTGTTCGGCAGTTCGCCGCTGCTGATCGGTTTGACGCTGGCGGGGTGGCTGGCGCTCGGCTGGTTCGCGTGGCATCAGTGGCATCATCCGAACCCGCTGGTGCGGCTGCACGCGTTGCGGGAGCGGACGTTCCGCACGGGTATCGCGCTGTATGTGCTGTTCTATTACCTCAGCAACGCGATGAGCTATCTGGTGTCGCGCTTTCTGGAAGGCGGCCTTCGCTATCCCGTCGAGAATGCGGGCCGGCTGGTCGGCTTCACGTCGTTCGCGTCGCTCGCCTTTGCGTTCGTCTATTTCCGCGTGTCGCCGCTCGTCAAACACAAGCGCTGGCTGATTGCACCCGGCTTTCTGATGGCGGCGCTGATCGGCGGCTGGATGGTCAGCCTCTCGCCCGATGTCAGCATGCCGTGGCTCTTGCCGCCGCTCATTCTGCGCGGGCTGCTGCTCGTATTCATCGTATTGCCCGTCGCCAATCTCGCGTTCCGCATCTTTTCGATCGACGAATTCAGCCACGGCTACCGCTTCAAGAACATGGTCAAGCAACTGACCTACTCGTTCTCGACCGCCACCATGATCATTCTCGACCAGCACCGGCAAGCGCTGCACCAGACGCGTCTGAGCGAATTCGTGAATCCGTTCAATCCCGCTTTCCAGAATTCGTACGACGCGCTGATGCGGGCATTCGAAGGCATGGGGCATCCGGCGACGGAATCGAAAGGCCTTGCGCTGGTGGAAATCAGCCGCGTCGTCACGCAGCAGGCAAGTTTTCTGAGCGCGCTGGACGGCTTTTATTTCCTGATCGGCATTGCCGTGTGCGGCGGCCTCTTTGCGCTCTACCAGCGCCAAATCGATTGATCGCGTATTCTGCGAAGCGTCATCAACATCGATTGCGAATCGCAGTGCGCAAGCTTGAAGAAGGTGCGCGACGCGCACTGTGGAGCGTTTGACCAGTGGATACTCTCACCAGCATGCGGATCTTCGCTCGCGTAGCGGAGGAAGGCAGCTTTACGGGCGCGGCACAGCGCATGAACATCACGGTGCCCGCCGTATCGCGCGCCGTCTCCGCACTCGAAGCCTATCTGCGCACGCGCCTGCTGAACCGCAGCACCCGCCGGGTCGTACTGACGGAAGCGGGACATCGTTACCTGCTACGCTGCGAGCAGATTCTCGCCGTCGTCGATCAGGCCGAAGCCGAAGCCGCCGATGCGCAGATCGTCCCCACCGGCCAGTTGCGCGTGCATGCGACGTCGAGCTTCGGTCAAACCTATGTGACGCCCGTAATCGTTCGATACCGGCAACGCTATCCGTCCGTCTCGGTCGAGTTGACCTTGTCGCAGCATATGCCCGATATCATCGACGAAGGGTATGACGTGAGCGTGCAGTTGAGCGTTGCCGAGTTGCCCGACTCGAGCCTCGTCGCGCAACGGCTCGGCACCGTGCATAGCGTGCTGTGCGCGGCGCCTTCCTATTTGCGCGAGCACGGTGTGCCGCGCGACGTGCACGAACTGGCCGCGCACGCGTGCTATCAGTTCGTATCGCCCGTTTATCCGACCGACCGCTGGTTGCTCGAAGGCCCCGATGGCGCCGAGACCGTGCACCTGCGCGCGGGCGGCTTTCGCATCAATTCGGCGGACGGGCTGGCTGTCGCGCTGAAGGAAGGTATCGGCATCGGCGCGGTGCCGATGTCGACGGCCGTGTCGGCGCTGCGCGACGGCTCGCTGGCGCGCGTGCTGCCCGAATATCACTTGCAGCCGCTCACGGCGTACGCGCTGTACACGTCGCGCCGCTACATCGACGCGAAGATCAAGACTTTCGTCGAATTTCTGCGCGACGAGATTCCGCAGATGCTGAACGCTTCGGTAGCGAATCTGCGGGAGATGAAACAGGCACACGCGGACGCGTGAGCGCTGACGCGTAGCAACGGGTTCAACGCTCCCAATAGCCGTTCTGGTTGAACGCAGCCGTATAGAAATCGATAAAGGCGCGCACCTTCGACGACACGGTTTTCTTGCGCGGATACACGGCCCATATCGCAGGCGCGGCGCGCGTCGGCTGAACTTCCCATTCGGGCAGCAGATGCACGAGCTTGCCCTCGCGCAGCGCGGAGCCGACCGCCCACGTCGGCAACAAAGCGATGCCGCGCCCCGCAACCGCCAGCGCGATCAAGGCTTCGACGTCATCGACACGTAACCGGCCTTGCAGTTGCACCGCTGTTTCCGCGGACTTTCCACGGCGTGCGCGATCGAAGAAGAGCCAGCGGTCATCGGCGGCGAGCGGCGAGCGCAGCGCCGCGTGGGTGGCGAGATCGTCCGGCGCGGCGGGCTCGCCATGCTGTGCGACATACGCTGGGCTTGCGCACACGATGCGCCGCTGCACCGCGAGTTGACGCGCCATCAATTGCGAATCAGGCAACACGCCGATGCGGATCGCGAGATCGATGCCCGAGTCGATCACGTTGATCGTGTCGTCGGTCATTACGGCATCGACGTCGATCTTCGGATAGCGGTCCATGAACTCGGGCAGATGCCGTATCACGTGTCTGACGCCGAACGAGCGCGGCATCGTCACGCGCAACAGCCCGCGCGGCGACGTGTTCAACGACGACGTGATCTCGCGCGCATCGTCCAGCGTCCGGATCACGACGACAGCGTGTTCGCGGAACACGCGCCCGCCTTCCGTCAGCACGAGTCCACGCGTCGAGCGATTAAATAACGCAATGCCGAGATCGCGTTCGAGTTCGCTCACGTAGCGCGATACCGTCGACGTCTTTACATCGATGCGATTGGCCGCCTTGCTGAAGCTCCCCAATTCGGCAGCAAAAAGAAATGCACGTATGGCAGAGAAATAATCCATGTGTATGCCGCGTTCCGAGTGAGAAGCCGGACTCAGTGTATTGCAACGCCTCGTCCGCAGTGATCCCCGCAGTTATCCCTTTTCTGCAAAGCTGATTTCGGGTTCGAGTGATTCTGTCACACGAATCGCGTTCTTATAGTTGAGTCAACGCCGTTGCATCAGGACCCGTTGGCAAACAGCCGCCTGCAGCGACGCTTCCCGCGCGAGAAGCGCTTCACTCTCATTCAGGAACACGATCATGCTGGACAAAACCGCACCATCGACGCTGCAATTCGACGATCAGGCCGTGACACTCGACGCCGAGTACTTCGAATACACGTCGTCGGCCAATCCCATCGGCGCGAAGCTGATTTCACGCGTGCCGTATCGCACGTTTCCCGCTTCGCTGTACGACAGCGGGCCGACGCGCATGGTGCCGCTCGATCTGTCGTCCGAACTCGGCTGCGACTATCCGGCAACGGGCCCTGGTCTGATGGCGCATTTCCTGCGCATCGTTGCGGGCGAATCGCTGACGGTTCATCCGCAGGCGACGTCGCAAGTTTTCTATGTGCTGGATGGCTCCGGGTCGGTCACGCAGAGAGGCACGGCTTTCCGTTTCGCGCAGGGCGATTTCTTCTCATTGCCGGGCGGCGCGCAGGCGCTGCTGGCCGCCGATTCGACCGCGCGCCTGTATTACGTCAACGACGGCCCGCTGCTCGCCTATCTGGGTGTCGACGTGTCGCGTGCACGCTTCAAGCCGACGCTTTACCCCGCGGCGCGCGCGAAAGCCGAACTGGAGAAAGTCGCGCAGGCACCGGGCGCGGCGCAGCGCAACCGCATCAGCGTGCTGCTCGGCAACCGGCTCTTTCCGCAAACGCGCACCGTCACGCATTCGATGTGGGCGATGTTCGGCATCATCGCGCCGAACACCACGCAGAAGCCGCATCGCCATCAGTCGATCGCGCTCGATTTCATTCCCGACTGCAAGCCGGGCGTCTATACGCTGGTGGGCACGGAAGTGGACGCGCAAGGCAATATCGTCGATCCCGTGCGCGTCGACTGGACGCCGGGCATGGCCTTCGTGACGCCGCCGGGATACTGGCACGCGCATTTCAACGAATCCGACGACGTGGCTTATGTGATTCCGTTGCAGGATGCGGGCTTGCAAACGTACCTGCGTTCGCTGGATATCCGCTTTGCCCGTTGATGAACCACACTGCAAGTCTTTTGCCAGAAGGCCCACGGAAAATAGCGCGAAATGCGCGCTAGCGCACTGAACGAATCAACGCGACACGCTATCTTCTTACGGATTACCACGCAGCCGCGCCGGCTTTCCCGGCGCGGCCTTTTCGTTTTGCCGCGCGTCGCTCAACCGCCAACACGGTCGCCCTCCATGCGCCAGCAAGCCGCCCGATATGCACTGGTTTTCGCCTGCGGGTGCCTGCCCGCCATCGACGCGTGCGCGGCGGAATCGATTGGTGTCGTCAAGACGGTCAAGGGCTCGGTGCATATCGAGCGCGCCGCGCAGCATGTGGATGCGGTCGTCGGCAGCGAAGTATTCAGCAGCGACCGTATCGTCACCGGCCCCGCGTCTTCCGTCGGCATCACGCTGCGCGACAACACGCTGCTCTCCGAAGGCTCCAGCACCGTGCTGGAACTCAACCAGTTCGCCTTCAACACGACCACGCACGACGGCACGCTCGATGCCACCATCCGGCGCGGCTCGCTCGCCGTCGTCGACGGCAAGCTGGCGAAAGCGCACCCCGAAGCCGTGCGCTTCAGTACGCCGACCACGACGCTCGGCGTGCGCGGCACCGAATTCATCATCGAAGTCGGCGACGGGGAGAACACGCGTTGAAGGCCGCGATGCGGCGCCCGGCACTCAGATGGAGCGCGCTGTGCGCGGCGCTGGCACTGATGTCGGCATGCCGCTCGACACCCGACAAGATCACGCTGCTGCCCGATCCCGACGGCACCGTCGGCGCGGTCATCGTGCACAGCGGCAACAAGACTCAGGTCATCGATAAACCCTACGCGACGGCCGAAGTGAGCAAAGGCGGCGATATCGAGCAAACGGCGGGCAACCAGGCCAACGTCGAAACCCGCTACGGCGAAGTGCTCGCCGCGCGCCCGCCGCGCCCGATGACCTTCACGATCAACTTCCTGTTCGACTCGGCGACGGAACTCGCGCCGCAGTCGAACGCCACTGTCCAGCAAATGAAAGCGGCGCTCGCGACGTGGCCCGCGCCGCACCTCACCGTGGTCGGGCACACCGACCTCGCCGGCTCGCAGGAATACGACGACAAGCTGTCGATGCAGCGCGCACAGACGGTCGCGCGTTTTCTGATCAAGGCCGGCATCCCGGCGAAGGAAATCGAAACGGCGGCGCGCGGCAAGCGCGAACCGGTCGTGCACACGGCGGACGGCGTCCCTAACCAGATGAACCGGCGCGTCGTCATTACAATCCAGTGATACGCGTGATTTGTCACCGTGCCTGTAAACGGCACTGATCCGCCGTCGCCGACATGAAACGCTTTCGCGACTACTCATGGATGGTGTTTTTTCTGAAGCTGATGAGAGCGGGACAGGGCCGACCCGTCGCGCTCGCGGTGCTGCTCGGCCTGAGCCTCGCGAACCTGTATAGCGAATGGCCCGGCAGCATGCCGCGCCCGCCGCTTTTCGACAAGCTCGACGACTTCCTGCCCGACTCGTTCGGCACCGCGCGGCAATTGCTGTTCGATCACTATCAGCGGCGTTTTCCGCGCGTTCCCGCGTCGCAGCCCGTGACCATCGTCGCAATCGACGACAAGACGCTTGCTGCCGTCGGCCAGTGGCCGTGGCCGCGCAACCGGCTGGCCAGCCTCGTCGATGCGATTGCGGCGCGCAAGCCGCTCGCGATCGGCCTCGACCTCTACATGCCCGAAGCCGACCAGACCTCGCCCGACAAGGTGGCCGACAATCTGCCCGCCTCGGCCGCCACGCTCGCGGCGGGCCTGCGCGCGCTGCCGAGCCACGAAACCATTCTGGCGAATGCATTGGGCGCGTCGCCATCGATACTCGGCGCGGCCGCCGTCGATCACGCCGCGTTCGACACCAGCACCGATCTGCGCAGCGCGCCGATTCTCGTGCATGGCGTCGATCCGTTGAACAGGGTGAAGCGCTACCACTACGTGCTCGCGAGCCTGCCCGAACTGCAGGCGGCCGCGCATGGCCAGGCAATGCTCAATGTCGCGCTCGAGCAAGGTACGGTCCGGCGCATCCCGCTGATACTCGGTCTCGGCGACAAGCTCGTGCCGTGCATGCCGGTCGAAATGCTGCGCGTCGTGACCGGGTCTGCGGCCGTCGACGTGTATGCCAATTCCGCAGGTGTGCAGTCGGTCGGTGTCGCCGACGTGCAGGTGCCCACGCAACCCGACGGCGATATCTGGCTGCATTTCGCGTCGATACGCGCGACCCAGAATCGCTATGTGTCCGCTCGCGACGTGCTGCAAGGACAGGTCGATCCTGAACGCTTTCGCAACAAGCTGGTGCTGGTCGGACTGACGGGGACGGGTCTCACCGACATGCGCACGACCACGCTGGGCGAGACGGTGCCGGGTATCGAAATCCAGGCGCAGATCATCGAGACCATTTTCGACGGGCGTTTTCTGCTTCGGCCCGTCTGGCTCAAATGGGCTGAAACGACTTTCGTGCTCGCGTTCGGCCTTCTGATCATCTGGTATCTGCCGCACACCGATTCGCGGCTTGCGGCATTCGTGCGCGCTGTGCCGAAGGCATCGGCGGTGCTTGGCGTGGTGCTGAATCTGCTGCTATTCGCAGGATCTTTGCTGCTGTTCTGGTACTTCGGCCTGCTGGTCGACGCCGCGTCGATCTTCATCATTCTGTCTGCGGTGATGGGGTGCTTCTTCTCCACCGCCTTGCTGGACCTCAGCGTACAAACACGACGCGAGGCGAAGCGCCGGCGAGCCAGCGCTTCGCGTTCCGCCGATCAGCTTCCGCGATAGACCGGATCGGGACGATCGACCGGCATACGGCGGCCCGACTGCGTGGTCATGGTTTCATCACCGCCGACACCCATGCGCATCTCTTCCGCGGCACTGGCCTGCGCGGCTTCCGCTGCGAGTGTCTGCGCGGTCTGACCCGCCTGAGAAGCGGGCGCGCCGACGTCGGGACGATAGTAAGGCGCCGGTCCGTAACCGCTTGCGAAAGCAGGGGCAGCCAGTGCAGCGGAGCTTGCGACGAGAACAGTGACGATGAGCTTCGATTTCATAAGGACTCCAATTAAACAAATGAACACCTTCGCACACACGGGTTGCGTGTTGCGTCAGGTTCAGGATTGCAGGGACGATGTGCAGCGCCGGTATACGACACGTTGCCGGGTACGCTGCCAAAGAGGCTCAAACGAACAACACTTTCTCGGGGAAATGGATCAATGCTGCTGACGCCGTGGCGTTAGCGCCGAACCGGCCGTCGTTGTGCCCGCGCCTTTAGATGCACAGGCTATGCCATGAATGCACGGTCTGATCGGCGCGCACTGTCAGGTTGTTGAAAAAAAAGGAATATCGCGGCATTGCGTGGAAAGTCCGACGGACCCGGCAATGCCGCGTTGTTGGGAAGACGCCAACGGATTTCCGTTCGACGTCAGCGTTTGACCAACAGAATAAAGCGTGATCCCGCGGCGCTATTGCGGCTCATACCACGAGTAAGTCGGCAGCATGCTCATCGAATTGCCGATCTGCAGCGTGATGTCCCGATGCGAGATCAGCTCGATGCTGCGCAAATCGCCTTCGTATCGGCGCACGTCACCATTGTCATTGACGTAGGCAACCACTGTGCCCGTTACGCCAGCCACATTCGTATTCGACAGCGTCTGCCCCCATATATCGAAGAACTGCCCCAACGTGAAGGTTTTCAGGTTCGGCGTTTCGATGTGGATGATCCCTGTCGAATCGTGGGTGTGCATCTCGTAGTTGCATTGAGAGAGAATGCCCACGTTGGCGGGTAACGCAAGCCACTGACCGTTGTTCACGATGGCCAGATGCGCATGCACGTGATACAGCTCGCTCATGCCCGACGCGCAGATCAGGCCGTCGACATCTGCGCCCGTGCCACCCGTCGCGGTGTTGCCGTTCTGCCAGTGCGCGGTGCCAACCGTGCCGCCGTAGGCAAGCACCGTCTGGTTGGGATCGAACGACGGCGGATCGGTCCAGTTGAACGTGGGAATCTGCCCCACCGGCGTGCCGATCTCGATCGACACTTCGCCGTGCGCGGGCAGCACGAGGCTGGCGGGATCGCCCGTGTATTTGCTCAACTGGCCGCCGTTGTTCACATAGATCGTGATTGGCGTACCTGTCAGCCCTGCTACATTGGCCGACGTGAGCGGCTGCCCCCAGATCGCGAAGAACTGGCCAAGCGTATATGACGCACTCGAACTTGCGTCCATGCGGATCTTGCCGGTTTCATCATCCGTGTGTACGGGATAGGCGCAACCCGTTTGCGCGGACATCGTCGGCGCAACGGTACCGATGTTCGCGGGCAACGCGAGCGCCTTGCCGTTCAGATAGATCGACAGATGCGAGTACGTATAGATGTTGCTGCGCGCGCCGCAATTCAGCCCGCCGACTGCCTGGCCCGTGCCGCCCGTTTGCGTCGAGCCCGCGGGCCAGTAATCGTCGCCAACCTTGGTGCCGTCGACAAGCGCGGTTGCGTTCGCGAGTGCCGGCTGGCTCGTGTTCGAACTCGGCGCGCCAGGCGACGCGCCCGAACCGCCACCGCCTCCTCCACAACCCGCCAGCACCAGCATGGCACCTATCGTGACGATCCTTGCAACGACGCTATACGACATATCGATCTCCGCCTGTGTAATGTGAGTAACGTGCCGTTTAACAGCATCTTTTTGATCGTGAATCCGCGCGTGCGGATGTGGTGTGATGGACCGTTGCGGTTTGCAGGCCCTTACATCAGGCTCGACAGAAGAGCGCCTTGATACGCCGGAATATCGACGTCGCGCGCGTGTCGCGCTCGCGCTGATGATCTTGACCGGCCTGGCGATGCGGCATCCGCTGCAAGTCTTGCCAGTCGGTTTCCAGCGACCGCGCATGGCCTGCCGGCGAGAATGGCCAGACGATGGCCGACGCGCGCACGAGGCGCGTCGGCGCGTTGTCTTTCACGCTGTCGATATACGCGTTGATTGCCGACGCTTCCCGCTCGGCCACTTCCTGTGAGGAGGCCGCAACGAAGTCGTCGAGCCCTTCGAAGTGAACGCACCAAAGCTGCTCGCTCACGACGCGCTCCTGATGAACCGAAGTTCGATCGTCATCTCGCAGCCGGCCGCGTTGCGCGCGGCTGGAAGTTCTTTCGAACGTGATTGCATGAGTCATGTATTGCGCACCTGCTCTGACAATGCGTAGAGCCGTTCCTGCGGAAATGTGAATGGCGGGGAAATACGGAACCTCTAAAACCTCGTTGAAGCGCAATGCTCACCTACGCTCAATACGCGTTCTGATGAGCAATGCCTTTGAAGATGGTCGCGAGGATGATCCGCAAATCCAGAGCGAAGGACCAGTTGCGCAGGTAGTACAGGTCGTGTTCCACACGCCCTTCCATCTTTTCGAGGCGATCGGTTTCGCCGCGAAATCCGTTGATCTGCGCCCAGCCTGTAATGCCCGGCTTGATACGGTAACGGTGGATATAGCCCGACACCACGTGCTGATACTGATCGTCGTGTTCCAGCGCATGCGGACGCGGCCCGACCACCGACATATCGCCGCACAGCACGTTGAAGAACTGCGGCAACTCGTCGAGACTCGTGCGCCGCAAGAAACCGCCTACCCGCGTAATGCGGGGATCGTCGCGTCTGGCCTGTTCGAGAACGCCCGCTTTCTGCTGATGCAGGCGCATCGTGCGGAACTTGTAGATCGTGAAGACACGGCCGTCCGCACCCTTGCGCTGCTGCCTGAAAAACACGGGACCGCGCGAACTCAGCTTCACCGCAATTGCACACGCGAGAAGGATCGGCGAGATGGCAAGCAACGCACACAGTGCGAAAAGACGATCGAACAGATCCTTCTTGACCATCGCGTTTGGCGGCAACGGCGACGCGGCGAGATTGATCGTCGGCTGATCGAGCAGGTTCGTCACGCTGCCTTCGAACAGCGCGAGCGCGCGCACATCGGGCATGAAGCGGATGTTGATCAGGTCATTGCGAAACTCATCGACGAGCCGCAGAATCGCGCGCTCTTCCGTCAGCGGCAACGCGAGCCATACTTCACCGATGTTCTGCTCGCGCACGTAGCGCGCAAACGCCTTGTGCCCGGAGAAAGTCGGCACTCGCGACGCCGCTTGCGAAGTGGGGTGAAGGTCGTAGATTGCCCACGGGCGGAAACCCGATGCGGTCGCGCCCTCCATCTTGTGAATGATGTCATTGCAGTGGTCTCCACACGCAGCAATCGCGACAGGCTGCAAATCCATTCCTGCATGGCGTACGCGCCCAATCAGACTGTGAATCACCAGACGGCTCACGATGAGCGCACTGCCCGAAATAGCCGTCCAGTAGACGAACCATAGACGCGATACGAAATCGATCCGGTGCAGCGAGAACATCAAGGCCATCGCACAGCCTTGCACGATCAGCCAACCCAGCGCGACCTGCCCCGTCAACGCTTTTTTCGAACGCCCGCGCCACGATTCATACACGCCGAGCGCGGGAAAGATTGCCAGTGAGAACGCGGCCGCAAACGCGACGAACGCCAGATAGAAGCCGCGCTGCGAAACGTCGTCGAAGCGGATTTGCGACGCCACGATCGCCCCTGCCACGATCAGGGCGACGTCGAATAGCCGCGCCAGAAAACCTGCCAATGCACGCATCACATCACCCCTTTAACATCCTATGGCCACGATAGACGCTCAATTACAGCGGCCGTACTTGTCATCGAAGCGGACGATGTCGTCTTCGCCGAGATACGCACCCGATTGAACCTCGATGATCTGCAGCGGCACATGGCCAGGGTTCTCGAGACGATGCTGCACGCCGATCGGAATGTACGTGGACTGGTTTTCGGTCAGCAGAAACTGCTCGTCGCCGCGCGTGACGAGCGCCGTTCCGCACACGACGATCCAGTGCTCCGCGCGATGGTGATGCATCTGCAAGGACAGCCGGCCGCCTGGACTCACGACGATTCGCTTGACCTGGAAACGATCGCCATGATCGATCGAATCGTAAAAGCCCCACGGGCGCCGCACTTTTCGATGGTTGTCGGCTTCGGGCGAGTTCGTTGCCCGGATGCGCGATACCAGTCCCTTGACGTCCTGCACATGCGAACGATCCGCCACAAGCACGGCATCGTCCGTCTCGACGACGACGAGATCGCTCGTGCCCACGCATGCAACGAGCCTGCCGCCCTGCGAGCGCGCATACGTACTCGTCGCGCCTTCCATCAGCACGCGTCCGTTCGCCACATTGCCGAACTCGTCCTTGTCCATCGCCTGCCATACGGCATCCCATGAACCGAGGTCGGACCAGCCGGCTTCGAGCGGCACGACGATACCCGTGAACGGCGAATCCGCCTTGCCGAGCTGCTCCATCACCGCGTAGTCGATCGAGTCGGAAGGCGACTGTGCGAACGCATCGGCGCCGGGCGCGATGTAGCCATCATCGCGCTTCGCGTTTGCAAAGGCTTGCGTGCACGCCGCGTGCATGTCGGGCTGGAACACTTTCAGCGCAGCGAGCCACACCGACGAACGCACCACGAACATGCCGCTATTCCACCAGTAGTTGCCTGACGCCACGTATTGCGCGGCAAGCTCCGCGGCGGGCTTCTCGACGAAGCGATCAATGCGGTGTGCGCCATCGGCCAGTTGCGCGCCGAGGCGAATGTAGCCGAAGCCCGTGTCCGCGTGTGTCGGCGGCACACCCAATGTGGCGATTTCACCCGCCTGCGCATGAAGCGCCGCGAGTTCGATGGCCTGGTGCAACGCAGGCACATCGGCAATCGCATGGTCGGCGGGCATGGCGACGAGAATCGGATCGTCGCCGTCGGCGCTTGCCGCCAACGCAGCCAGCGTCAATGCGGGCGCCGTATCGCGCCGCGCCGGCTCGACCACGACGCACGCCTTCACGCCGCACTCGCGCGCCTGTTCGGAGGTCGCATAGAAATGCTCGACGCCGCATACGATCACGGGATCCGCTGTTATTTTCAACGTGCTCGTGAAGCCATTCATGCGCTGCATCGTGGCCTGGAGCAACGACTGATCGCCAACTACGTCGATCAGCTGCTTCGGATATTGCTCACGCGACACCGGCCAGAGCCGCGTGCCCGATCCGCCAGCGAGAATGACCTGCACGAGATGCGTGCTGTCGACTGCCGCATCGACAACGGCCGCAGCGACGTTCTGCCGTTCGGCATTCGTGGTTCGTTTGTCCACTTCAATCTCCCTGGTATTGAAGCCCGATCCTCGCCGCCCCTGACTGTCCGGGCGAAGTGCATAGGATCCGACAACCGCCGTTTTATCTACACACCTTGCGCGCGAAATGTTGGGGTGACGACGCGGGGATAGTGATGGCCGCAGATCGCACCGGCCGCGAATGAAGACGCTCTTCATCAGAACGCCTTACCCGCGTCGTGCTCGCGCAACCTTGCAAGATGAAGGAAAGATCGAAGTTCCGGCAACGATGCGCTCGACGACTGTCTGGCGACCTGTTGCCATCGTGTTCCGCTCGACCTGTGATTCGATGATAGACACGTTACGCTGCGTCACAGCATCTCTGGCGCGAACGGTTGATGTTATGGCCCGACACGCTGAGCCTTTCTCCCGAAGTATCTAACCGATCGACGCCATCTTTTCTGAAAATCGATCTGAGTCTGGAAATGAAGGGGTATTCGTGTTAGGTTGTGGATTGAAGGCGTGTTTTATATCGCCGGTTCTTTAGTCTGATTTCTGTTTCCGCACCTTGTTTCCCGTGCTTTTCCATCAGGCACGCCATCTGCAACGTGCCCATTCATGTGCGGGAACAACACACATCAAAGCAGGTCGCAATTCTGTTCAGGCCGGTGAACGGGTATGCCCAATCACTTGCCACGCGCAACGTCGGATCCGCGCGGATCCATCATCGACATGCGCCACTTCCGCCAGCGGATGTGATCTCCATTCTTCACGAGAGAGTCGACATGGCTTACATATCGGTATTGGCGCTATTCCTGACGGTGACCAACCTCGTACCCGTTAGTGCAGTGGGATTTTTGCCGATTATTTTTTGCGCGTGGCGCTTTTTCGGCAGAAGCTACCCGTCTTTCATGACGCCTTTGACGGCACTCGCGCTATTCGCAATCGTATCGACCTTGCTCTACGATCCGCGATCGCTGACCGAATTCGAGTTCTATCGGCGTGACGGCAATTTCTTCATTGCGTATGCGCCCATTTTTGCGGGCTGCCTGTACGCGCATCGTTGGGATATGAACAAGCTGCTTCGTGCGTTCTTCGTATTCGCGGTGCTCATCAATATTCCGCCCTACATGCTGTATCTCGCGCAGAACGGTTTGCTCAGCATCTTCAAACATCCGGACGACAGCTTCGGCAGCTTCTTCATTGCCCGCAACGCGGCAGGCGGCTTTCTCGCAATGCTGTTCTGCCTCGGCGTAGCAAGTTATCTGCAGCGGCGCAGCAAGATCATGCTCGCGCTGATCGCGCTCAATGGGCTGATGCTCTTTTCGACATATAGCCGCGGCTCGCTGCTCGGTGCGTTCGCCGTGCTGCCGTATCTGTACTTCGGACGCAAACGCCTGATTCTGGCGTCGCTTATCTCCTGTCTCGTGCTCGCATCGCTTGCAATGGCGATGTATCACACGCGATCGTCAGTCGACTACATGGGCTACACGTTTACCATTCAGAATCAGGACGCAAAGCTCGCCAATCTCGACATCCGGTACGAATGGCTCTGGCCAAGAGCCCTCGCCTATTTCCGCCAGAGCCCGATCGTGGGCATGGGATTCGGCTCGTTCGATGACCAGATACGCAATGTCGTGTCGTATTTCGGCGTGCTGGGTGTTCCATCCGACATCATCGTCGAACATAGCGACTCGCACGCACACAACTCGTATCTGAACTTCCTCGCCGAACTGGGCGTAGTCGGGCTGGCGCTGCTACTGAGTTTCTACTGGAAGCTCATCAAATGGAGTCAGGACGGCGCGGCGCGCAGCGCGCTGGTCGAACGCGGCCGTAACTTCGCGGCGTTTCGCTTCGTCGAGATCTCATCTGTGTGTCTTCTCGTGATGGCAGCGACTGAGCACCGGCTGGTTTCGCCGTCGAATGTACTGATTCTCTCGCTGGTGATTTCGCTGTTGCTCGCCTCGCGTCCCGTGCCTGCTGTCAGGCCCGAGTACACCCGGCGCGTGCCGGACGCACCGCCGCCGTACCGGCGTCCCGGACAGGCTTATCCCGCTGCAACCGGGCGGAGTGTCCACGGATCGTGAATCCCATGCTGTTCATGTGGACGGTCTTTTCCAACGTGGGTGATGCCGCCGTCACATTGCCCGTCGCGTTCGTGTGTGCGATCTGGATTGCGAGGACGGATCCGCGCCTTGCGTGGCGTTGGGTCTGCACGCTTGGCTTCGCCATGCTGCCCGTCGGCTTGAGCAAGATCCTGTACTACGCATGGGGCGTTGCATTGCCATTGGCGAACTTCCGCGTCATCAGCGGGCACACGATGTTATCGACGGCTGTCTGGGCCGTCGCACTCGCGTTGCAATTGCGTTGGTGGCGTATGCCTGCGTTTCCCGGCATTGCAGCGGGACTGATATTGGGCGCACTGACAGGTGCTTCGCGCGTGCATGGTCATTCGCACTCGGTCGCAGAAGTACTGGTGGGCTGGATAATCGGCGCGCTTGCCGCGGGCCTGTTCCTGCGCGCGGCTCTTCGCCTGGAGGGCCGTCCGTTCCGGCCCGTGTGGTCGACGCTTTCCCTGCTGGCGGTGTCGATGCTCGCCTATGGACACGTCGCGCCGTTTCAGGATCTCATCAAGGAGAACTCGGCGGCGCTGCGGGACAATACACCCGCGCTCGTCTGCGCGCTGTCGCGCGCACGAGCGCGAGAACACGGATGATGAACGTCAATGCACGTCGATAAGATGCCGCTCGCGCGCTTCGTCGAATTCCGAAGAGGCTTCTTCTTCGACTTCATATGGAAGCGCCGGATCAGTGAGATTATCGGGCAGCCGGTGCTCGATAAACGACGTCAACGCCGCCTTGAACCGCTCCGACGAGAAGCGTTCCGCGTTCTTGCGGCATTGACGCGCATCGAATAGCCCCGAGTACTTCTCGAATCTGTCCACGGCCTCGAGCAACGACTCCGACGTCTGTTCCTGGAAGAACACCCCCGTCGGGCGCTCGCGCGGCAAGCCCAGCACCGACTCCAGCGCGCCGCCTCGGCCGAATGCAACCACCGGTGTCCCGCAAGCCTGCGCTTCGACAACCGAGATGCCGAAATCTTCTTCGGCCGCGAACACGAACGCACGCGCACGCTGCAAATGATCGACCAGCACATCGAAGGGCTGATGGCCGAGAATGGTCACGTTATCGCCCGCTGCCGCCTTCACCTTCTTCATATCCGGCCCGTCGCCGATCACGACCAGCCTGCGCTCCGGCGTCTGCGTAAAGGCCTTCACGATCAGATCGATGCGCTTGTACGGCACCATGCGCGATGCCGTCACATAGAAGTCTTCCTTGCTTTCACGAATGGGCATATGCGAGAGATCGACGGGTGGATAGATGACCGTCGCATCGCGTTGATAAGCCTTTCTGATCCGGCGCGCAATGAACTTCGAATTGGCGAGCAGATGATCGACACCATTCGCGGAGCGCGAATCCCAGCCGCGAATATAGTGAAGCAGCACGCGCGCCATCGCCGATTTGACGCCCGCCGTCAGTTGCGACTCTCTCAGGTACTGATGCTGAAGATCCCACGCATAGCGGATCGGCGAATGCACGTAGCTGATGTGCATCTGGTTCGGCCCTGTCAGCACGCCTTTGGCGACCGCATGCGAACTCGAAATGACGAGATCGTACGCAGACAGGTCGAGCTGCTCGATCGCAATGGGCATCAATGGCAGATAGGCCCGATAGCGTTTGCGCGCGAACGGCAAGCGCTGAATGAACGATGTCTTCACCGGCTTGCCCTTGATGCATGCGCGGTCTTCCATGAAATCGACGATGGAAAACAGATCCGCGTTCGGGAAGCATTCGATTATGTTTTGCAGCACCTTCTCCGCACCGCCCGATACCACCAACCAGTCGTGAACAATGGCAACTTTCACCGCGACCTCCGTGTGCTCTTCCGTAGCGTTATAGACCTGCCCAATTCGAACTGCGTAACCTTCGCATTTACAGTGCCTGGCGTCGCTCAATCTTCCTTGCCGGCACCCGCCTCGCTTCTCGTGCCCCATGCGACACGCGCCATCGCGATAGCGCGTCCGGCGCCCGGCAGCAACGTGATCAGTTCCAGCCGCACCATGATGGTCAGCAGCATCGCCGACAGCGATAGCTCTCCGATCACGCGCGCGAATGCCATCCCTTGCGCGCCGTAGCGCGGCGCGAGCCAGAGCGCCGCCAGCAGATTCGCGACACCGGACGCGGCACCCGCTATTGCCAGCAAACGGTCCTTTTTGCGCGGCACGAACACATAGAACGCGGCGAATTCATTGAAGGCGGCAAACGGGAACATCCATGCGAAGCTCTGCAACACGTGACCGCTCGGCGTGAAAGCTTCACCGAGAATCAGCGGAAGAATGATGGGCGACAATGTCAGCGCACCGCAAAAAACCAGCAGACCGTAGCCGAGCATCAGCATCGCGCCGCGCCTCGTGGTAGCGTGCGCGCCCGCCTTGTCGCCTTGTGCGAGCTGGCGCGAAATGGTCGGTATGAAGACCTGCGACGCGGGGCCCATCAGACTCAGCGCGATCGATGCAAAGCGTTCTGCCGCGCCGAAGTAGCCAACTTGCGCGGGGGTCGAAAGCAGTGTCAGCAGATACGTCGACGATGCCGTCAGCACGACAGAGCCCGACGAATAGCAGAACAGCATCGTCGAGCCCTTCACCAGCGACACGACGCCCGAAAACGACAGATGTGGCCTGCCGATCTGATATGTCGCCAGCCCATATGAAATTGCCAGCGACAGCACGCCCGCCGTCAGCAGACTCGCGACCACCCAGACCGAATCAGCGGGACCGTGCACGAGCGATAGCACGAGCCCAAGACTCACTGCGAAGCCGAATACCTCGATCATGATGGGCGTCCGGAAATGGTGACGCCCCTGATAAAGCCAGCCGAGATTCAACGCCGACACGACGCCCAGCGTGGTCGCCAGCAAGCCGATAAGCGGACGCTCGGACAAGGTCGGCGAACAGAACGTCGCAATGGCACCGATGCACGCACCCAGCGCGCACAAGGTCAGACGCGCGCTGGTGTGCAGCGAATAGATTGCATTGCACTCGCTATTGTTCTGCGCCTTCGATATTTCCCGCATGCCGACGAACGTGAAGCCATAGCTTGCCAGCATCCAGATCACGTTCATGAGCGACATCGCCGCGAGCACGCGCCCGTATTCGGCGACGCCCAGCACCCGCCCATAAAACGGCACGACGATGATGAGGTACACATACCTCATCAGATATCCGCCGTAGACGAATGCGATGACGTTGATGCTCTTCTTGCCGTCCATCGATCATTGCTCCACGGTGCTGCGGCGCGCGAGCGGGTTGGTGATGTAGCGGATCACGAAGTCGGAAAGCGGCGAATACGGCAACAGGCAGAGGCTCGACAGGAACAGGGTCCCCACCTTCTTTTTCAGGCTCCAGAATGGGTTCGCGACGATCGTGTGCAGATAGGCGCGCGAATCGTGCAGCATCCAGCGCCACCGCTTGCCAAGCGATGCGTGATAGAGACTCGATCCGAAGTATGCCTTCTCGTGCGCGAAGTCATGGAATGCAGGCGGCAGTTCGAGATTCAGGCGTTTTTTTGCAACCTCGCGCAGCGTGACCCACCGCTCCTTGAATGCTTTGGGCGCCTTCTTGATCTGCTCGGAGTTCGCGAACGACACGCTCGGCGTCGTCGTGTGATGGACGCGATATGCACCGAGCGAGCGCGATATTGTCGCAACGGCGCCGAGCAGCGCGGCCCCATATATCGCATAGAAATCCGCGCCGTACCGATTGATTCCGCCTTCAGGCACGGGAAATATCGCTTCCAGTGCGCTCGTGCGATAGGCATTGCCCGACGCGGGCGGAGACGGATAGATCCAGCCCTTTCTCAGCAGCCGGCCACAGTCGGCGGGCGGCACGGTGTGCGGAACGTAAGCGCCCGTCTGCTTGCCCGCTTCGTCGATCACGTCGAGGCGGAACTGCACTTTCGCGAGGCTGTCGTCTTCGAACGCACGCATGACTTCCGACACGGCGCCCGGATACAGCACATCGTCGGAATCGAGGAAAAGCAGGTAATCGGTTCTGGCGATTTGCACGCCAAGGTTATAAGCGGACACCTGCCCACCGTTTTCCTTGAAAACCGTGGAGATGCGCGAACCGTATTGCTCGATAATCGCTCGCGAACCGTCTGTCGATCCGTCATCGATCACGATCACCTGTGTACCCGGATAGTCCTGATCCAATGCGGAATCGATCGCCTCGGCGAGAAACCGTTCGTAGTTGTAGTTGCAGATGACGATGGCAATCTGCTTCATAGCGTCTTTCATTGCGTGCTTCATAGCATGTTTCATAGCGCCTCGATGCAATAGTGTGGTCGGCGAATACAGAAAGAACGCGCCCCTGTGAATCAGGCAGATTTCGTCTGCGCTGCATGCACGACGAGATAGCCAAGATGTCTCGGAGGCTTCTTGTCGGCACCGTTGACGTTGTCCGGCACCCGGAACCGTATGCTCGTCGCGTCGCCGTTCTTGCTCAGTGCAACGTCTCCGCCAGGCGCGGCGGCGCCAGTCAGTGCGTCGATGAAGCGCACCTGCGTGCTACCCGCCGACGCCGCGACACCGGCTGTCTCGACGCTGTGCCAGCCGGATGGCGCACTCACCTGAATCACTACGTCCTTGTCCGAAAGCAAGCCCGCGCCCGTGACGTCGGGACCGAAACGCACTGGCTGCGAAAGCGCAGCGAGCGCGCCGGGTATCGTCTGGTTCAACACGATGAGACTCTGGCCGGACACGTTATACGTGCGTGCCGGCGGGCCGCGATGCGTCAACCGGAAGGGCTCGTAACCATCCCAGTGATAGACCATCGAAAGGTATTTATCCGGATCGTCCCAGTTGCGATCCAGCGCCCACACAGCGAACTCGAAGAAATAGCGCGGCAAATAGTGCGCGTCGAGCATGTACCGGTCGCCGATCTCCGTTTGCCACACGCCTCGCGCCGGCCCCTGTCTGACGTATCGCTCATAGAGCGGATCCAGTTCGCTCACGGGCAGATAGTGCGTGTCGATATAGTCGACCCAGTCGGCCATGCGTTCGTTCAAACGCGGGCTGCGGTAATCGAGCCACTTGTCGAGATTGTCGAGCCCGCCCTGATCGGGCCAACCGCCATACACGACATAGGCGCCGTAACGCCGGATGATGCGTGCAGCGGGAATATGGATCCGCTCCACATAGTCCTGCATTGCACGCTCGTAGGGGCCGGATTGATGCTCGTCCTTGTTGAAGTTCGGGCCATGCCAGAAAGTGGCCTGCGGCAATCCACCCGACAGACGTCCCGCCGCTTCATTCCAGATCTGAAAATGGCGCACGCCATAGGGCGCGCCCGAGTACTTGCGAACCACGGCGTCCACATAACGCTCCCACGCATCGACATTGGCGGGCGCGGATTTCGTATCGCCGGACAGACTCGCATTCCACTTCGGCGTATAGCCGAGAAACAACAGCGACCGGATGCCATTCTGGTTATTGCGCACGACAACCGAAGGCAGATCGCTGTCGTAGCGATTGCCCGTCCTGTCGACGCGCATCGGTTCCGTCGGCGCATCCGGCTGCCCGGGACCGACGGAGCCGCGGCCCCAGCTAATGCCCATCTTGTGCCACATGTCGATGTCGGCGGCCGAGCCGGGCCAGCCATTCGTGCCGATCATATCGACGATCCTGCGCGGCGCGCGATTGCCCGCAGCGGGCGACGCGGCCACAGCGGCAGCCGCAGCGCGCCAGGGCCGCAAACCCGCGCACGCGAGCGCCGCAAACGTGGCAAGCACGCGTCGCCGCGAGAGCCGGTACGTCATTCGATCCATACCCTGCCCCTCGCCGCTCAGCCCGCGGACGCGCGCGCGGCGAGTGCGGACAACGGCTCGGCTTCCTTGCCGTACAGCACGTCGAGCAGCTTTTTCGCCGAGCGGTCCCAGCGATACTCCCGCGCATGCGCGATGCCCTTTGCCCTGTGCCTTTGCCGTATGGAACCATCGCTCATCATCAGCGAGATCTTTTCAGCAATATCCTGCGCCGACATCGCATCGCAGTACATGGCCGCGTCTCCGCACGCTTCGGGAATCGACGTGCGCGACGACGCGATGACGGGACATCCGCAGTACATCGCTTCAAGCGGCGGCAATCCGAACCCTTCATAAAGCGACGGGAAAACAAGGCAGCCCGCGTGTTGATAGAGCGCCTTCAGCTCGCCATCGGACACGAAGCCCGCCCATATCACCTGCTTCGAACGCGACATCGCCTCGACGCCTTCGTTCGCAAAGATGCGTGAGTTCTTGCCGCCCACGATCACGAATCTCACGTCGCGCAAATGGCTCAGCCGCGAAATGGCTTCCAGCACGCGCTGCAGGTTCTTGCGCGGATCGAGGCTACCGACGATCACACAGTACGTGTCATCCCTGAGCCCCAAACGATCGATGACACGCGGATCCGGCACCACGCGATCGAGATGGTCCGCGCCGGGCTGAATGACAGCAATTCGCGATTCGTCGATCTTCAGGTGATGGCTGATGCGCCGTTTCGAAAACGCGGACACGGTAAGCACCAGCGGTTCCATGCGCGGCAGAATCGAGAAACACAGCCGGTACCACAACAGGAACTTCTTTGAAAAGCCATTCGGCGCGTCATACACGGCCATGTCATGCACCATCACGACCTGACGGCGCTTGAACAGCGGATTCGTATTGCACAGATTGACGAGCGTCCGGCCTCTTGCCGCGAACGGCAGCGTAATCTGTTCCCACAGCGTGCCGCGCAGCCAGGGAAAGCGCCGTTGCCGCCTGAGCGAAGCACCCGGCTCTCTTGCGTTCTGCGGCACGAAGATCTCCAGTTCGCTGCCCGGTTCTTCACGCATCTGCATTGCCCGGGTGAGTTCATACGCGACCCGCTGAACGCCGGTGACAGGCTGCGACGTAAACTTTCCATTGATCGCGAATATCATCGATTTGTCCGCCTTACGTAGTTGTGCCGATTGCAGTGACTGCATCAGGCGGTTGTCTCGACTTCCCCGAAATCGCTGGCGTAGTTCGTCGCATAGCCGTAATTGCGGGTACTGCGGCGTAACGGAATACCGTTGAAAACAGCTCCCGCAACGCGTCCGCCCGCGCGTTCGATCTTCTTGATCGTGTCGGCGATCTCCTCTTCGGATTGCATGCCCGAGCGCAGCACGAGCAGCGATGCGCCCGCTTCGTTTGCGATGATGGAAGCGTCCGTCACGGCGAGGAACGGCGGCGTGTCGACGATCACGAGATCGAAATGACTGCTCAGACGCTCCAGTACTTCCCTGAAACGTGGCCGTGTCAGCAAGGCCGCCGGGTTTTCAGGCCGTGCGCCGCAGGACATGAAGGTCACCCCTTCGATGCCGACGTGGCGCAATGCATCGCGCAGCGGCACCCTTTCGGCGAGTACTTCGGAAAGACCGCCGCGATTGCTCTGGCTGAAGAATGCAGCGAGGTGGCCACGCCGCATGTCGCCATCGATCAACGCGACGCGCGCGCCCGCTTCCGCATGCAGCGTCGCGAGATTCGCCGCGACGAAGCTCTTGCCCGCCGACGTGGTCGGCCCCGTGACCATCACGATGTTGTTGCGGGTATGCGCGAGATCGCGCGCCATCGCAGTGCGTACCGCGCGCAGCGCTTCGACAGACGCGTCGTGCGGAAAGCGCTCGGCGAGAATCTTGTTGCCCGAGTAGCCGAACGACGGATCGATCTTCTCGCCCGACGGCGCTTCGCCGCCCTCTAAACCTCGCTGCACGGCGACTGCGCTCCGTCCGCCCGCGCCCTGCAAGGGCTTGCGAGCCGCAGCAGGCAGGCTGCGATCGAGCAGCGACTGCTGATGACTGAACAGCACCTCGCCGACCACGGGCACACTCAAACGCCGCTCCACATAGCGCGGGTCCGTCACGCCAACCAGTACATGGCGGCGCATGAAGACGAGAAACACGCCCGACACCAGACCGAGTACGAAACCAGCCGGCAATACGATCAACGGGTCCGGCTTGACCGGGCGATGTGGCCGCACGGCTTCATCGAGAATGTGCGCGCCGCCTGTCGTGCTCGCACGGCGCACCGTCAGTTGCTCGGCCTTCTGCACCATGCCCATATAGACCGTTTCCGCGACCTTCTGCGCGCGAATCAGATCGACGCTCTCGCGTTCGGACGCGGGCATCCCCTGAAAGCGGCCGTCGAATTCAGCCTTGGTCTTCTTCAGTTGCGCGAGCTGCGTGTCGATACTTTGAATCCAGCGGCTTTGCGGCGCGTACTTGTCCAGCAATTGCGTGCGCTGCAATTCGAGGCTCGCAATCTGCTTGTCAAGATCGAGGCCGCCTTGCAGATAGGACTGCGCCTCGGTGGTCGGCTGCATCGAATTGGATTTCGCGCGGAAGCTCTTGAGTGCTTCTTCCGATTTACGCAGGTCGGCAAGCAGACGCGGCAATTCGCCCTTGATGAAGTTCAGCGTCTGCGTATCGTTCAACTGACGGCCGGCCACCGCTGCCGCAAGGTACTGCTGCCCCAGCGCATTGGCGACGTCCGCCGCTTTGGAAGCACTCTTGTCCGCGTACTCGATCTGGATCAGACCCGAGTCCTTTACCTTGTCGGTAATCTTCACGACGTCCATGAAGCGTTTGGTCGCATCCACCGAATTCCAGCGGATCACCTCGAAGCGAGTGCCGTCGCGCGCGGCGAGCTGATTGATCAGCAGCGAAATGCCGTTGCCTTCAGCAGGCTTGCCGACAGTCCCCTTGAGCAGAAATTCGCCCGACGGCCCGAGCAGTTCATAGGCACCGCCGCCGAGTGCAACGAGACTCAGCTTCTCTTCCTCGAGGTTCTGAGGCACGTTCAGATACCCCACCTTGACGACCTCGCCGCCCCACGCGAACGACTTCAATCCAAGCCACGCACCATTCGGCTCCCCCGGCGTCGCGAACTTCTCCGCAATATCGCCAAGGATGGGGATGCGTCGCGGCTTGACCGTCACGTCGAAGCGATAGCGATCGATCACGGGATCGAGCACGGCCCGGCTGCGCATGACGCCCATTTCCGCGCTCGGCGACGGCGCGGGCGGCGGCAGCGCCTCCTGGGTCTGCAGCGCGAGACCAAGCGCATTCGGCTCGGGAGGATCGACACGTACGAGCACATCCGCGGAATAGACCGGCGTTGCGACGAGCTGATAGGTGACGGCGAGCAGAAACACGGCCACCGTGGCCGCCACGATTTCCCAGATGTGGTCCCGCATCAGGTTGAGCATCTCTCGAGCGGTGAGCTGCCCACGCTCAACCTCAGGGGCAACAGGAAGTGAGTTCGAGGGGTAGTAATCCACAGGATTGATCCTTTGATATGCGGTTGGTCGAGCAGGCTATGCAGAAGCGCGCGAGTACACCACCAGCCAGCGACCTGAAGGCGCATGACGGGACGCAAACGGAAGCTCGATCAGCCGTGCCCGGGCCGACAATGAATTGCAGGAACGACTGGCGATAGCAACAGACAGGACGTGAGATACCGGGGTCGCCAGATGTCGATCAGAACTTCAGGACGAGGCGTGCAAGGTGTGGGCGTGATTCACTCATGCGTATCCTTATTCCGGCACTGACGATTGCGAAAAGCCCGTCGCAGCCACGCGATTGCAATGGCCGATTGCCGACGTCAGCAATTCGTTCGGATAAAGCTTCGGGGCAAAATTCGTGAACTGGCTTCGATCCCGGCAATCGCCTTTCCATTGATGTTGCGATGAAGCATAGACGCGCAGAATTTGAATTAGTACAAGCCCGGCTTAAATTCGGGTACTAATGGCCGATATCGTGGAACACGTTACATGGGCCCACGAGCAGAGAAAGAGTTGTTGCGATCTGAAATTCGTGTAACAGAGTGATACGCATCGTACGAAATCGCGTAACACGGCTGTAGTGACAGTACGCGAACTCGACGAACCGCTTACAGATTCCCTGCCTCGCCTGCGACCCTTATATGGCAAGCCTCACCGGAGATGTGACCGACCTTGACTCAACAAAATCGGACATCTCTTCCCAGAAAATCTTGCCGTCATCAGCAATAACACCAGGTAGTGAAAGAACGCGGGACAGTAATTATTTCCCGCATCCGAACGATTTCGCCACATCGCTCGCGTCAATCGGACAGCTGTCGCATGGCCCTTTTCTCTCCTGTATTCTGATTTGCATCGAATTGTTGTGAATTAATTGGGAGAGCTAACGGTGAATGGGATTTATCAATCGCAACCGTTGCATGCCGATGAACGGGCGGAAAACGCGAAATATGAAAAGCACATTGGTCTGCTCATCGCGCCGCATTGCTCGATGGCGGCGGCCGGTGCGATTGGCGACGCTTTCTGCCTCGCCAACAGGCTCGAAGAGGAAGTGGGCGTCGATGCGCCATATCGCTTCTCGGTGCTCTCGGAGGCGGGCGGATTCGTGACGGGTGGCGCCAGCTTTTCGATCTGGACGCAGAAGCTCGACCGTTATCAACTGGTCGACTTCCATGCGTTCTTCGTTGCCTGCAGCGGCGATCCGATGACGGAGTCCAGCGAGCAGCTCGTTTCCTGGCTGTCGCGTCAGGGCTCGGGTTCGCCTTCGTGCATGCGGCAAAAGACCGACCTTCCAGGTGGTGCGGCGCAGTCGGCTGTGCCCGTATTCGTCCTCGACGACGGTCTTTCGGAAACGCGGCCTGCGGGTGCCACGCCCACCGAAATGGCACTCGTGCAGATCGAGCGCGATCTCAGCGCGGAAACCGCGCGACGGATTGCGCATACGCTCCAGCCGCAGGTATGCCAGCGCATGCGGCCCGACGCCGACGATCTGGCCATTGCGACCACCACGGAAAAGATCCGCGAGTCGGCGCGCTGGATCAGGGAGAACTACAGCAAGACCATTTCAGTCAGTCAGGCAGCCGACTCGGCAGCGATGAGCAAGCGCAACTATCAGCGTCGCTTCAAGGCCGAGTTTGGCATGACTCCGCTCGAATATCTGCTTCGCACCCGTTTTGAAGTGGTGTGCGCGATGTTGATCGACACCGAGCTTCCCATCGACAAGATTGCAAGGCGTTGCGGGATGGGCGACGGCAACCGTCTGGGACGAATCTTCAAGGTGCGTTACGGCATGTCGCCGACGACCTTTCGCGCGCTGCGCCACCTCGGCAACGGTAACCATGCGTCAGCGTCGCCTGTGCCAGGTGACGACCTTGTCGATACCGCTGCGACGGCCGCTTCGCTGATGAAGTCTGTTTTCTAGCTGGGCGCAGGGAGCGCAAGAATGCCAATAACCGAGTATGCGCAGGCCGATGATGAACTGAGGGTACCTGCGGCGGACAGGGAGACGATTGCGTCGCCCGGCAAGGCCGGCGCGCAGGAAGTGCTGCACGATCACATGTTAGGAGAAACGATCCCTTCACAGTCTGCGCTCAGGAGAATGAAAGAGAAGGCCAAGCTGATATTGCCAGACACGCTGTTTCTGAGCCTTTTGCACAGAAAATGTATCGGGCGATATCCGCGGCTGGTTCACCCTGCGACCTTCAATGAAAAGATCCTGCAGCGCAATCTGCGTCCCGATCCGCGTTACGTACGATTGACCGATAAACTCGAAGTCCGGGAATATGTTGCCGCCAGACTAGGGCAAGAAGCAGTGATACCGCTGATCGCCGCGCCCGACGTGTTCACGCGTGAGGTCTTCGACGGTCTGCCCAATGCGTTCGTGATGAAGGCAAATCACGGCAGCACGTTCGTCGAGATCGTCCGGGACAAATCGCAGACAACTTTCGAAAGACTGAAGGCACTCGCCGAACGATGGTTAGGGACGTCGTTCTATTGGGTCGCGCGTGAGCGCCACTATAGAAGGATCAAACCCCGCATTTTCTTTGAAGCGCTTCTGCTGGACGCGCAAGGCGATATACCCGCTGATTTCAAGGTGCATTGCTTCGGCGGTCACTCCGGCCACCCCGTCATGTACATTCTTCTGATCACGGACCGGTTCGGCAGCAACACTCATGGCGACGTGTTCGACGCGCAATGGCGGCATATGGATGTGATGATCGGACCCTACACGCGCAGTGTCAGGCCGCCGCCCCGCCCCGATAATCTGGACGCGGTATTGAAGGCTGCGGCTACCCTCGCGAAAGACTTCGATTACGTGCGCGTCGACCTTTACGCACCGGGCAACCGCGTGTACTTCGGCGAATTGACCTTTACGCCTGGCGCTGGCGTGTTGCCCTTCACGCCCGATCACATCGATTACGAATGGGGCAAGCTGCTGAGCGCGAAAGCGGATCTTTAACGCAGCGCTTCCCCGCGCCATGCCCGGGCGGGGAAGCGTTTGCGAATCGCCCGGATCAGGTGTCGGCGTTACCCGATACGAAGCTCGTGAACGCGCTATACGGCGGATTGAGCGTGACGCCGTTGGTCATCACGCCGTAGGTGTTGTTGCCGCTATCCAGCACGTAATACATCACCGACTGGATGTTGTGCGTCTTGCGCGCCTGATAGTACTTGCCGAGCGTGCCCGTGATATAGCTGGCGCGATACGCCTGCGTTTTCTCGGGACCCGTATTCCACTCGGTGATGATGAACGGCACGCCGTAGCGGGCCTTGCAATACGTCGGCAGATCGAAGCCCGGACCCGAACCGTCGATGCCGATGTTGAAGATGTCGCCGTACACTTCGTAGTTGTGCCACGTCGTGATGTCCCAGCGCACCTTCGGATGTCCGCCGGAGCCGTCCGGCTGCATGCCATCCCACAGTGCATCCGCCGCGCCGATATCCGCGACGCAGAAGTTGATCCCGCATTTCGCCGACGATTGCACGGCCTTCACGCCGTCGATCATCCCGCGCATCACGCCGCGCATGGCCGGCCAGTTCGCGTTGTTGAAGTCGACTGCCTTGGTGCCTGCGTTAGTGAAGTCGAGGATCGTCGCGTTTTGCCGCGTCAATTCGTTGCCGCATTCGTAGATCGTGACGCCATATGCCTTGAGCGCATTGGCGATGGTCATGGCAGCCTGCTGGCCGCGCGTGTAGGCAGCGGACTCGCTGGTGAAGACGTTGCCGTTCGAATCGTAGACACCCTGATTGATCAGCACGAGCAATGAAATTCCCGCCGACTGAAAAGCCTGCGCGAGCTTCGTGACCGCGCCCAGCTGATTCGGATCGTCGGTACAACCCACCCGGTAGCTCGTGCAGCCCATGCCCTTGAGGATCGATACGAGCTGCGCGGGCGTGTAGCTGTAGTCGTAGTGGCCATTCACGCCGTAGAACATCCCCGCTGTCGCGGCCGTTGCGATACGCGGGTCATTGCAGGGAAGCCAGCTGCCCAGGTCGGTGCACACATAGAACTGCCCGCCCGTGCCCTTGTGCCAGATCTTTCCGCCGTACCACAGCAGCAGCGACACGTTATACGTATTGCCGACCGTCTTGCCGTTCTTGTAGATGACGCCGCTTACGACCGTCCACATCGCGCCCGTCTTGTCGATGATGTACGACGCCGAGGGAATGGTCGTGCCGTCGGGCGATGTTCCGCCGAGGCGCGGATCGTTGCAGGCAATCCAGGTCGATCCATTCCACGAATAGAACTGGCCGCCCGTTCCCTGGTGATAGATCACGCCGCCATAGAACAGCACGAGCGCAACGTTGTAGTTGTTGCCCGCCTTGGCGCCGTTCCGGTAAACGGAGCCGCCCGACAGGGTCCACGTGGCGCCCGAGTTGTCCACGATCGACGTCGCGGACGGAATAGTCGTGCCGCTCGCCGAAGCAGCGACGCGCGCAGTGGCTTTCGCAACGGCGTCGCCCGATACATCGCCGATACTGCCTGAGCCGCCGCCGCACGCGGTGAGAATATAACTGCCGCCGAGCGCCGTCAGCTGGCCGATAAATTGACGTCGTTTATTCATGGCAAACGCATCCCTGTCGAGAAAATTCCCGAGAAAAAGTCCAAATAGATAACTGCCGGATGTCGAACCAGAATGGCGGCGCGAGCGACTCCGCATTGCTCAGTAATCCTTACTGGCAATGGCGTTGTAGTACCCGATTCGTAGACAGGGAGAAGTGATTGAATCGCCTGTTGCGACGTGCTTCTTCAGGCGGCGACGCCAAGTCAAATGTCCCTTTGGCGCAGGCTCACCATCCAGCCCGGCGATGCCTTGCGGCCAGCGGGTTTCGACGATTCCCCTCACGTGTTGCCACTACTGCCAACCGTCCTTGTGCATTGCGCAAACGTTTCGCCTTTTGCCCGCAACAAGACGCCCGGCAAATTGTTCGCACAGATCCTTTCGATCGGCGTAAATAATACCCGGGAGAAGCGGCGAATTACACCGAAAATTAACTTCGTCGGACAATTAGCAGGATTCTTCCGACGAGAACTTTATGGAAAGGAAATTCGCCTTTCCGATTTTCCGTGAGCATTTCTCACGCGCAGATTTCGGGCAATTTGACCCTATGAGGTATTTTTGTGATCCTGATTGTTCTGCGCATTACGGGTATTGCTCGATTGGCAAACCGACAATGGAAAGGCGGTCAGGAAGCTTTTACCGTGAACGTCACAATTACCGAATGGAAAATGCGTGATGGATGACGCAATTTTTATCACCCTGAGAATATTTATTCTGTATCGACCCTGGAAGTTGTCGATGAAACAGGGTTCAACTCGAATGGAACGCGTTTTCCATCCGATTGCCAACCAATTACGGCGAGCGGGAAAAATGCGGCGGCGCGAGACGTTGCGTCACGGCCGCCAGATGAATTCACTCGCCGCACATCGCGAGTGCGAGTGGAGGAAGCGCATCGCACGACGGCACGCTATTCGCGCTGTCCTCGCGCGGCTTGCCGCTCATCCATGCGCGGTACTCGGTCGGCGACTTACCCACGCAGCGGCGAAACAGCTTCCCGAGCCTGTCGCCGTTAGTGAGCCCAACGCGTCGCGCCACCTTGTCCGCCGGCAACGAAGTCTGCGCGAGCAACTGGCACGCACGCTCCAGCCTGACGCGTTGCAGATACTCGGACGGCGATGCGCCGATGTGCGTCTGGAAGTTGCGCAGCAACGTGCGCTGGCTCATCGCGCAGGCTTCCGCGGCCTCGGCGACGCTGACCGCGCGATGACAGTTTTCCTGCAGCCAGCGCGCCGCCGCCCTGATCCGGTCGCCGACGGTAGTGGGGGTATCGACGGATGGAGAAAGCCATTCGCTCGAGTCCACGAACGCCGTGCGGCGGAGTGCTTCGCGCGCGATCGATTCGCCGAAATCCGCGCGGATCACTTCAAAAGCAGCCTTGACGGCACTGCTTAATTGCGCCCTTCGTCTGCGCGCCTGCTCATAGCCACTGACCGCGGCCGTTGCGGCATTCGCATTCGACGCTTCGAAGCCCGCAGCGAGAAACCTGACGGGCGTGCCGTCGGCCCGCATGCGTTGCAGCCAGACGCCCAGCGACGGCGTCTCGCAAGCCGCTCTCGACTGTATTCCGCCCGCGACAAATACGCGTGAGTACCGCGTGCCATCCGTGCGCGGCAATTCATCTGTCGACACGAACAGCGAGCGATCGCATCTGACGCGCCCTCCTCCTTCGGACAGAAAGTGCATCTCGTACTGTCGTGAAGACTCGCCCGATGCAAGCGAACAGGCACATTCGAGCGCCTCGGCAATCGCACCGATCCCAAGCAGATCGCACGATTCGGTCAGTACAAAGGCAATGTGTTGCGTTCCCGTATCCCCGTTGCTTTGTCTGTGTGGCATCCACTGCAAGTTATTCTCGACGAACATGGTCGCTCCCGCGTGCTTTGTAATGGGCATGCCTGCGCATGCAATGACTACTAAGACGATCCTTGTTGCGTTCGCTTGAACGCGAATCAGCAATCGCCTCGTGGCTTTCTGTTATCTGGGACCAAGGGCCTGCGTGACGGCATTGACTACATCGGATGGATCGGCGGACCGGGAAAACCACCGGTCCCATTGCGTCCAGTCGAGTCGCGCATCGTCCGTCGAGAAGGCGATCATGACAGGCCGGTGTATCAGGTCTCTTGCGCCAAGAAGCTCGTCGGCGTCGACAGCGCCAATGGGACTCGAACTCACGATCACGCGCGGGCAAAGCCGCCGCATTTCGCTGCACGCCTCCTGCGAGGTCAATGCGGGCATCACGTAGAGACCCAGCGAAACCAGCCGCGAGACCACCATCGAAAGGCGCCCGGCGTCCGGGTCGAGCACCAGCACGTCGATCTGCTGTGTCGACGTCGATGACGCATGCGCTCGCAGGCGCGGGCGCACCTGCGAGCGCATCCAGCGCCGCAGCGGCCACACTGTTCGATTGAGTTCGTGCCTTAGAACCAGACTCCGCCATACATGTGCCGCGCTGAACGCGGGACGGCGCGCCTGGCGTTCGAGCAATCGCTTGCAGCCTGGCAGATGCAGCAGCGAGCACCCCTTGAACCAGCGAAGGTCGCGGTGCGTGTTGCCCGACCAGTGACGTCCAACCACGCGATGTGCGCCGAGATCGATGATCTGATGTCCACTGTCGGACAGCAGATTGAGCGCGGCGGAGATGAACGCTTCGTCCCCGTTGTGATTCAACTCATGAATGACGCGCAGATAGCGCGCAAAACATTCATGCGCGCGCGGTACCAGTTCTTTGATGAAGCCCGCCGATGCGAGCAGCACTTCACCGCCGAACCAACGCGGATTCTGCAGCGAGGTGCCCGCCACGCTTTCCAGATCGTCGATCACGCGTACGTCGCCATACGCCGAGAACTCCTGATCGGAAATGTCAAATGCACCGACGCCTAGTGCCCGGCAGCGCGTGAGCAGTGCGTCGTCCACCGCACGTAGCGCGAGCATGTCGGTATCGAGGACCATCAACAGCTCGCCATCGCGCAACGTCGCCCCAATCTGCTCGATCATGTCGAGCTTGAAGTGTGCGGAATAAAAGCGCGTGTTCTTCGGTAACGCCAGTTGCGATGGCGCCAGTTGCAACACATGAGGGCGTGAACCCGCGTCGAGCTTGTCGAGATAGCGCACCACTTTGCCCGCAACATTCGTCGCGACCGTCAGCGTGGGAAGACCGACTGCCTTAAGGCTCCGGTTGAGCGTGATGGCCTGCTCGAGGTAACAGAACGGATCGCCGCTGTCGCAATTCGGGCTTCCGGCGCTATCGGTGTCGACGTAGACGAGTGCGCACGGCACCACGCCGGCGCTGGATCGAGGCGAGCCCGACGCGGACCGCGTTCTCTGTCTGAGTGCTGGTGCGAAGTCCTTGCGCAGGAGCGCTGCGTCGAGCATCGTCGCCTCCGGGCTGACGGTTGAGTGGGGAGTGTTGTCCTCGGTCTATCGTTACGCGTTGCTGATGACAACGCTCGCAATAGACTTGCAATGCATGGCGCATCGAAAGAGCAGCATCCATGCCACTCGAATAAATGACATGGAATTGGAGGTTTGAAAGTGCGCTAAAAGACGTTTTGAAATTTTGTCTTGTAGCGAGTGCAAATTCGCAGAACGGAATTTTTTCCGATCGGCAAGTTTTTCATGCAATGCAAAGGCATCGCATTTATCAGAAACTCTTGCTCAATTATCCGGATGACTCGCGACGAAACTCACAAAGGCGTTATAGGGAAGATTTAGCGTCACGCCATCGATCATCACGCCGTACGTCGCATCGCCGCTATCGAGCACGTAGTACATCGCGGACTGGATGTTCTTCGTCTTTCTCGCCTGGTAGTAGGTCGCATAGCTCGCGCTGATGTAATTCGCGCGATACGCCTCGCTTTTCTCGGGCCCGGTGTTCCACTCGGTCAGCAGAAACGGCACGCCGTAACGTGCCTTGCAATAGGTGGGCAGATCGAAGCCCGGACCTGCTCCGTCGGTGCCGATGTTGAAGATGTCGCCATAGACCTCGTAGTTGTGCCACGTGGTCATGTCCCATCGCACGGTCGGATAGCCGCTCGTGCCGTCGGGCTGCTTGCCGTCCCACAACGCGTCGGCAGCGCCGATATCGGCCACGCAGAAGTTGATGCCGCATTTCGCAGCGGGCTGCGCCGACTTCACGCCGTCGATCATGCCGCGCATCGCGCCGCGCATGACCGGCCAGTTCGCGTTGCTGAAATCGGCCGCCTTCGAGCCGGCATTGGTCGAGTCGAGAATGATTGCGCTGTCGCGTGTCAGTTCGTTTCCGCACTCATACATCACGATGCCGTAAGGCGCGAGCGCCGCTGCGACCGTCGCGCCACACGAGCGTCCACGGTTATACGCAATCGTCTCGCTTGCGAACAGCACACCATTGGCATCGCGCACGCCGATATTGACGAGCACGAAGAGTGTCAATCCCGCGGCCTGAAATGCCTGCGCAAGCCGGATGACGGCGTTCAGTTGCACAGGGTCATCCGTGCAGCCGACGCGATAGGTCGAACAGCCCATGTTCATCATGATCTGCACGATCTGCGCGGCCGTGTAGCGGTAATCGTAATGACCGTTGATGCCATGAAACGAACCCGGCGTTGCGGCAAGGGCAATGCGTGGATCGCTGCAAGGCAGCCATTGATCGAGATCGGTACACACGTAGAACTGGCCGCCCGTCGACCGGCACCATATCTTTCCGCCGTACCACAGCACCATCGCTACGCCCGACGTCACACCCACATACGCGTTGTTACGCAGGACCATGCCGTTCGAGAGCGTCCACAACGCGCCCAACTTGTCGATGATGTACGACGCAGACGGAATGGTCGTGCCTTCGGCGGACGTGCCGCCCAGGCGGGGATCGTTGACGGCGAGCCAGGTCGTGCCGTTCCATCCATAGAACTGTCCGCCCGTGCCCTGGTGATACACGCCGTTGCCATACCACAGCAGCAGCGTCACGTTGTATGTGTTGCCCGCCTTCACACCATTGCGATAGACAGAACCGTTAACGAGCGTCCAGAGCGCGCCCTGAGTGTCGGTGATGGAAGCCGCGGGTGGAATGGCCGTGCCGCTTGCCGAGGCGAGCGTGCCGCCGCCTGATGTGCCGGTGGTCGTCTGGTCCGACGAAGTCGTGGCGCCCGATGTCGTGCCCGATGTGCCATTGCCAGTCGCGGACGTCGTGCCGTTCGTCGCAGCCGCCGTGGTCGCACCCGATGTCGCACTGCCAGTGGTTGCGCTCGCAGCGGATGCATTGCCCGCGCCATTGCCGGAACCGCCTCCGCCGCCACCGCATGCGGTCAGCACACAACTGCCGCCGACAGCGGTTACCAGACCTAGAAATTGACGACGCTTAACCATGATCATTTCATCCACTGCCGGGTCGCGCCCGACGAATTCACTTCGATAGGGAGCGGTGGCGAGCAGGTTGAAAAAGGCGTTGCGCCCTTTACATTCGATTCGCGATCCTTATCAACTATTTTTGATCGACGTCGAACAGCGGTAAATATTCCCGCCTTTTATTCGCGTCGCGCAGTTAGTGTCTGGTTGTCGGCAGGAGCGGATTATCAGCGCAGGTCATTTGCGAAATAACACTGTTCTTTCGATCGGCAGCATAAAGGGGAAAGGAATTGCCTTTACCGTTGAACACGCGAGACGGAGCACGCTGCAGAAAACAGCATGACTGCCGCGATATATGCGCGCTAATACGCGCCTATCCACACAACTTAAAAAAGAATAACTTCCTCGTTTATTC
The DNA here is from genome assembly GCF_017104715.1 of Burkholderia sp. Ac-20365. GTDB lineage: Bacteria > Pseudomonadota > Gammaproteobacteria > Burkholderiales > Burkholderiaceae > Paraburkholderia. The sequence goes on along the minus strand of NZ_JAAGPI010000006.1, from coordinate 257,907 downwards.
CCTTTTATTCCGTTGAATAGCGCTTGGCAGGGACGCGCGCCGGAGTCTGTTTCGAATCAAGCGGCAATTTTTCCCGCCGCACCAGAAAGCGCGCATTCTGCGGCGCGTCGAACCCTGCGGCTTATCCCATGCCCGTCATGGTGCCTTCGTTGCCGGCCCATGCCGGCGTCTGTATCGTGGGGACCGTACATCGCCACACGCGACACCCATCTACACGCACAAGGACGACTCATGACCACTCCCGCAGACACTCCAGTCAGCACCGACGTGTTGATCATCGGCGCGGGGCCAGTCGGCCTGTTCGCCGCGTTCGAAGCGGGCGTGATCGGCCTGTCGAGTCAGATCGTCGATAACATCGAACGCGTGGGCGGCCAGTGCATCGAGCTGTATCCGGACAAGCCGATCTACGACATTCCGGCCGTCCCCGTCTGCACCGCGCGCGAACTGGTGGACCGGCTGCTCGAACAATGCCGGCCATTCGCACCGCCGCTGCACCTTGGCCATCGTGTCGAGACCGTCGAGCGACAGGAGAACGGACGTTGGCTCGCCCGCACCGATAAAGGACTGACATTCGACGCAGCGGCCATCCTGATCGCGGCGGGCAACGGCTCGTTTGTCCCGCAGCGTTTGCCGCTCGAAGAAGCCGTGGCGCTCGAAGGCCGCCACGTTCACTACAGCGTCCCCAGGCTCGAAGACTTCGCCGGCAAAAAGGTGATCGTGGCGGGCGGCGGCGACTCCGCGCTGGACTGGGCGCTGGCGCTGCGCACGGTGGCGCAGCACGTGACGCTCGTGCATCGGCGCAACGGTTTCAGCGCGGCCGACTCCAGCGTCGCCAACATGCGCCGCGCCGTCGAAGCGCGCGAGATGGATTTAGCAGTCGGCTCGATTGCGAGCCTGAATGCACCGGGCGGCGCACTCGAATCAGTCGAGATTCGACAGGCCGACGGCCCGGCGCAACTCGACGCCGATCATCTGCTGGTGCTGTTCGGTCTCGTCGCCGATCTCGGGCCAATCGCGAACTGGGGTATCGAAGTGCAAGGCGGGCGCATCACAGTCGATACGTCGAATTACGAAAGCACGACCGCCGGCATCTTCGCAGCAGGCGATATCGCGGGCTATCCGAACAAGCAGAAGCTGATCCTGTCGGGATTCCACGAAGCGTCCCTCGCGCTGCGCAAGGCATACAGCTACGCGTTTCCGGACAAGAAGCGCGTGCACATCCATTCGAGCTACGACGCGAAGCTCGCAGAACGCGTCGCGGCCTCTCACGCCTGACGGCCCGGGCGCAGATGCATCGGCCGGACGGCCACGCGCTTCGTGTATAAAGGAGGACACCAGAACCAGTGGAGCGCAACGTGTCCGATACGCCGCCGACAGGGACGAACCCAGCCACCGACGACCCGGACGCGCCGCAGTGGCGTCGTTTCGCACCGTGGGCCATCGGCGCGGCTGTCGTTATCGTCGTGCTCGTCATCCTGTCGTCGATCTTCAGCTCGGGGCGCAAGAGCCCGGACGAACGCGCGCTGGGCGAACTGGGATTCATCAAGGCCACCTGCAGTAACAGCGACGGCTCAGCCGCGCCGCCCGACTCGGCCTGCCTGTCTCTGCGAGCCAAGCCGACGCTCACTGCATCCGAAGTCGCGGCAGCGATGCCGCACCTGAAGAACTCCGACCGCAAGATCGAACTGAACCTCGCCAACACGCAGATCGACAACCTCGATCCGCTGAAAGAACTGGACACGCTCGATTCGCTCGACCTGTCGGGCACGCCTGTCTGGAACATCGACGCGCTCAAGGACATGCACTCCCTCAGGCGTCTCGTGCTGCATCGTACGGATGTCGAGAACATCGACGCGCTTAAGGGACTGACCGGTCTACAATCGCTGAACCTGTGGGACACGCGCGTTTCGAATCTCGATGCGCTAAAGAATCTCACCGACCTTCGTCAACTCGATCTGCGCGACACCCAGGTTCGCGACCTCGATCCGCTCGAAGACCTGCCTCATCTGGACACGCTGAAGCTCGGCGGCGCACGCAATGTGCGCAACATCGACGCGCTCGGCGGGCTCACCTCGCTAAAGGCACTCGACCTCAATGAAACACAGGTCGACAGCATCAATCCGTTGAAGAAGCTGCGCGACATGCAGGCGCTGTATCTCGCGAACACGCCGCTGCGTGATATCGACGTCGTCAAGGGCATGCCCGCGCTGAAGACACTCGTGCTGGACGGCTCACGCGTCGACGATATCGACGGCCTGCGCGGCTCGCTCCAGCTCGATACACTCGTGCTCGCCCGCACGCAGGTCACCAGCATCGATGCGCTCAAGGGCCTGACTGCGCTGCAAAGACTGAATCTCGCCGACACCCGCGTCGACAACATCGACGCGCTGCGAGATCTGAGAAACCTTCGCATGCTCAACCTGTTCCGCACGAGAGTGCGAAATATCGATGCGCTGAAAAGTTTGACGAATTTGCAGGAGCTGTATCTGGCGAATACACCTGTCGAAGACGTCGACGTGCTAAAGGGTCTCACCGGATTGCGCGAGCTGGTGCTCTACGGCACCAAGGCACGCAACGTCGACGAACTCAAGGCTGCGCTACCGAAAACGCGCATCGTCTGGTAGGTATTCGACATTTTTGCAACAGGTGCGCAAGGTCACACAGCAGCAGCCTGGATTTTGATAGTCTTTATCCGACAGCACACGAGGACACAACGTGCGCTGCCAGAGAAATTCGACCAGGTGTTGAGTACCGGAGGGTACGCTCATGCTTAACTGGCTTGCAAACCTCATTTCCCACCACGCTCCGACTCCCGAGAAGCAGGCCGAACGGGCCTTGACCGAGCTTCGAATGGGTCTTTTCCAGGCCGAACAACGCGTTCTCGACGCGCAGCTGCAAGCCGACTATTACCGATCCCGCATCGCGTTCTGCGAACAGGTTTCAAAGTCGGGCATCGAGCAGGTATCGGACCGCCGCAAGATCCCGCAAGAATTCGCCATCGACAGTACGCGGCCTAGCCTGAAGCTCACAGCCGCGCAATAGCCTCGGGCGGACGGGGTTGGTGAACCGGGTTGGCGTTCGCTTCGCGCGTCGTCATTCGACATGGTGAGTGTCATATGCGTCAGTACGGCGTGCCGTCCTTGTGCAGGAAGCGGCCGTCGGTGCTGGGGCTCATCATGTCGATGTCGGAACAGGTGATGACATCCGTCGCCGAGCGCGAGCCGACTTCGAGATAAACGGCCGTCGCATTCGACCTGTTGATCAGGTGATGGCCGTTGCCCGAATTTTTCGGAAAGCTCGCGCAGTCGCCTGTGCGCAGCAGCGTCTCGCCTGCGTCTTCGATCAGCACGAGTTCGCCTTCGAGCACGTAGACGAACTCGTCTTCCTCTGAATGCCAATGGCGCTGGGACGACCAGTTGCCGGGCGGCAACCGCATCAGGTTCACGCCGAAATCGACCAGTCCGCCGGCATCTCCGAGCCGCTGCCGGATGCGTTCGGCGCTGCGCGCCGCATACGGTGACGGGTAACCGGTACCTTGAAGCGCCGGCACGTCGGCCATGTCGATTATGGGCATGCAAGACTCCGTTAGTTCGCGCGACCCTCCACTCATACACGATCCGCATGCGCTTGTGGCATTGTTCGCTTTTCCCCTTCGACCCGGATGCCCTCTTTTGCACAACGGGCACAGCCATCGTACGATCGCCTACCGCTGCGCACGCAACCGCCACATCAACTCATGACAGACTCGCCATCACGTTCAGGTTCACTTGGGCCGCTGCCCTATGTCGTTGCCGCGACCTTCTTCATGGAGTATCTCGACACCACGATCATCGCCACGGCGCTGCCACAGATGGCGCACTCGTTCGGCACGAGCCCGAACGCGCTCAGCCTCGGCATGAGCGCCTACATGATCGCGCTGGCCATCTTCATCCCGGCAAGCGGCTGGGTCGCCGACCGCTTCGGCTCGCGCAGCGTGTTCTTCACGGCCATCGTCACGTTCACGCTTGCTTCGCTGTTGTGCGGCATTTCGCAGAACACGGTCGAATTTACCGCTGCCCGCGTGTTGCAGGGGATCGGCGGCGCGCTGATGGTCCCCGTCGGACGGCTGACCGTGGTGCGCAGCGTCGACCGCAAGCAACTGATGCAGGCGATCTCGACCATCACCTGGCCCGGCATCGTGGCGCCCGTGGTCGGTCCGCCCATCGGCGGCTTCATCACGACATATGCGTCGTGGCGCCTGATCTTTCTGCTCAACCTGCCCGTCTGTCTGATCGTGCTCGTCGCGGTGCTCAAGTGGGTGCCGAACCTGCGCAGCGCCGAGCGCCGGCCGTTCGACGTGATCGGTCTGATCCTGAGCGGCGCGTCGCTGACGGCCATCCTGTATGGCGCGGACATGGCGAGCCAGCCCGACACGAATCCCCTCTTCGGGCTCGGCATCATCGGCATCGGCCTCGCGATCGGCTGCGTCGCGTTCTACCAGGCGCGCCGCCAGCGCCATCCGCTGATCGACGTCTCCACGCTGCGCATCCCGACCTTCTCGGTCACCGTCGTCACGGGGACGCTGACGCGCATCGGTATCGGCGCGGTGCCGTATCTGATGCCGCTGCTGTTCCAGATCGGCTTCGGCCTGTCGGCGTTCAAGTCGGGCCTGCTGCTGTTCGTGAGCGCCACCGGCAATCTCGGCATGAAGGCGCTGACCACGCCGATCCTGCAGCGCTTCGGCTTCCGGCGCGTGGCGATCGCGGGCAGCATGGTGTGCGGCATGTTCACGATCGCCTGCGGCGTGCTGACGCCCGCCTCGCCGCTCGTCCTGGTGCTGGTGGTCGTGTTCGTTTATGGCACCGCGCGTTCGCTGCAATTCCAGACGCTGGCGACGCTCGCTTATGCGGACGTGCCGTCCGAGCAGACCAGTGCCGCCAACACGCTGTGGAACGCGGCGGCGCAGATGAGCATCGGCCTTGGAATCGCATTCGGCGCGCTGGCGCTGCGTGCGGCGTCGGCCGTTAATGGCACGGGCGGCACGAGTGGCACGGCTGGCACGGGCGCAACGCAGGCACAAGCTTTCACGCTCGACGACTTCCGCTTCGCGTTCCTGTGCGCGGGCATGCTGACGATCGCCTCGGTGTACGGCTACGTAAAACTCTCCCATGACGCCGGCCACAAGCTGCGCGCCACCTCGCGCTAGAGTCATGCCTCGGTTTCCACCACCATCTGGCATAAAGCGCGTTTTTATGCTCAAGCTTGAATCGGGACCGCCGATATCCGGTGCATGAAAGCAAACGAACTTGACAACCTGATCCCCGACGATCCCATGTGGCGTGTTGCACAGGCCGTCGAAGGCAGCGTCCGCGCGATTCGCAAAGCCTGCGGAAAACTGAACCCGGAAGACTGCACGCCCGGCACTATCGAGTACGAAGCCGTCACGATGGAATTTCTCGACGACTGCATCCGCTCGCTGGGCGGCGACCCCGACGCGGATGACGACGAAGACGACTTCGGCGTCGGCGCGACCGGCTAAGCGCAGCAGAAAGAATTTCGCCTGATGCATTAATAGTGCCAATATACGTTTCTGGTCGCGCATACCGCGCGGCGTTACCGCCTGGCAGACCAAGGAGACGGCGTGAAGAAACGTGTGCGCTCGCTGATAGCCGAGATCATCTGGCTCGTGTGCTTTCTCGTGCTGGCGGCAGTCGCGCCGACGTTCTTCGCGAAGGTGTTGTTGCTGGTGATATGCGCGCTATTGGTCTGGCTGTACGCGCCGAACCAGAGAGGCGGCGAGTAGAAGTCGTCGAGACCGTGAGCGACTCGTCACGGCGACCTTTGCACACGGCTACGGTCCCTGGCGCGGGTGCGTAAGACGCGATGGCAGGCGCAGCCCCGAACCAGCCGGCAACCACAATCCCGGCAAGCAGAGCTTCGTCGGCAACCCGTTTCACCCTCTCCCCATAGCGCTCACCGTACCGGGTGCGGCGCAATACGAAGCGACGCGTCGTCACCGTGCCGGCACACCGTCCTTTCGCTCCGCGCGCCGGCATTCCAGGCTCCCGCCTTGCGTCCTCGAAAGATGCGCCGCGCCTGCGGCTTCCCCCCCCACACCGGGGAGTGGCCCGCGTCTATCTCGCAATTACGCTCTCTACAGCCAACCGCGCCGCACAACGTCCGTAGCGGCGCCCTGCCAAATACGCGACCCTGAGCGCGAACCCTGGAGACAAGCCCCTTGAAAGCGCCCGCCATCGACACGCCGCATCAGGTCACGACGTACCGGTCGACGCGCATTCCCGCGTGGACCATCCACACGGAAGTCCGTCCCGATGGCAGCCTGCTGCTGTCCGCCCCTGCGGCACCCGCCATCGCGCAAAACGGTTTCGTCGATTTCCTGCCTCACTGGGCGCGCCTGCGCGGCGACACGCCCGCTTTCAGCCAGCGCCAGGCTTCGGGCGACTGGCGCACGGTGACATGGAATGCCCTGTGGGAAAGCGTGAAGGTCGTGGCGGCTGCGCTGCTTGACTTGGGTCTGAGCCCAGGCAAGCCGATCATGCTGCTTTCGGGCAACTCGATCGAACAGGCCGTGATGCTGCTCGCCGCCGAATATATCGGCATTCCGACGGCGCCCGTCTCGCCTTCGTACTCGTCCGTCAGTCAGGACTTTGCCCGCCTGAAGAGCATTGCGGCGCTGCTCGATCCCGCTGCGATCTTCGTGCAGGAACGACAGCCGTTCGAACGCGCGCTCGTGGCACTCGACATGCCTCAGGTGCCCATCATTGCAGTCACGGATGCGCTGGAAACGCGCTATGCGTGGGATTCGCTTGCATCCGTGGAATTGACGCCGTCGCGCATCGCCGCGCTCGCGTCAGCGCGTGCCGCGATCCAGCCCGCAGACACGTTGCGCATCCTGTTCACCTCGGGCTCGACGGGCACGCCCAAAGGCGTGCCCGCGACGTATGGCAACCTGAAGGCGTCGATGGCTTACTTCGCGCACGTGTTCGGCGCGCTGGCGCAGCCGCAGCCTGTGTTCCTCGACTGGATGCCCTGGCACCACACGATGGGCGGCATCTTCGCGCTCGGCCGCATGATGGTCACGGGCGCTAGCTACTACATCGACGACGGCAAGCCGCTCCCCGGCCTGTTCGAGCGGACGCTGCGCAACCTGCGCGACATATCGCCGACTATTTTCAGCAGCGCCCCTTCCGCGCTGTCGATGCTCGCAAGCGAACTCGAACGCGATCCCGAGCTTGCCGGCAAGCTCTTCTCGCGGCTGGTCAGTTTCGGATACGGCGGCGCAAGCCTGCCCAAAGACGTGTGGGAACGTATTCAACGCGTCGCCGAACGGACCATTGGCGAACGCATCGCGTTTTGCACCTCGCTCGGCGCAACCGAAACGAACGGCACGGGCACCTATTCCGGCTGGCCTTCGGACGATCCCGGCTCGATCGGCGTGCCGGCGCCCGGCCTGCAGATCAAGCTCATTCCCCTCGATGGCGGCGACGGCCGCTATGAAATCCGCATGCGCGGCGCGGCCCTGTTCGGCGGTTACTTCAAGCGGCCCGATCTGACCGCGCAGGCGTTCGACGACGAAGGCTATCTGTGCCTGGGCGACGCCGTACGCCTCGTCGATCCCGCCGAACCGGCGCGCGGCCTGCGTTTCGCCGGCCGCGTCGTCGAGGACTTCAAGCTGACCAACGGCACGTGGGTGCGCACGGGCGCCGTGCGGCTCGCGCTGATCGCGCAATGCAGCCCGCTCGTGACGGATGCCGTCATCTGCGGCCATGATCGCGAGTATGTTGCCGCGCTTGCGTGGCCGAACGTGACGGCCTGCAGGCAGCTTGCGCCCGAACTCGCGTCGCTCGACGCGGCCGCGCTGGTGAGGCATCCCGTCGTGGTCGATGCGTTGCGCGAGCGCCTGCGCGCACAGCGGGCTTCGGGCGCCAGCATGATGGTGCGGCGCATCCTGCTGATGGCCGAACCGCCATCCATCGACGCCAACGAAATCGCCGACAAGGGCTACGTCAACCAGGCGGCCTGCCGCACACGCCGCGCGCATCTGATCGGCGAACTGTACGAGGCGTCGCCTGCCGCTCACATCGGCTGCGCGTGAACGCGAGAATGCGAGCGGGAAGGTACGCGTGCCGGTGCAGTTCATTCCCTTGATCCCGCTCCATTGATCCAGAACGCAGATGTCCGGTGCGTCGGCGCACCGCCGTACAATGTCCGTGGCCCGGTATGACGGCCGTCTCACTCCCGACGCAACCGGCGTTCCTCGAGCTTTCTTCTACTTCGCGTCGTATGGATTCCAGCCAGCCACCCAGAAAAGTGCGAACCGCCGACGCCGATCATCGACGGCAGCCGCCGCGTCCGGATGCGCGCGCGCTCGCGCGCGAGCGGCTTCTCACGCAACTGACGGAAGCCCGCCGCAAGCGCTGCGTGATTCTCGAGGGACCGGCGGGCTGCGGCAAGACGACCCTGCTGCTCGCGTGGCGTCAACAGCTTCTGCCGCTGGGCTTCGATGTCGCCTGGCTCACGCTCGGCCCTGAAGACAACGATCTCGCGCAATGGCTCGAAGACCTCGTCGCGTGCCTGGCGCGCGTCGATCCCGTGCTCGTGCGCGAAGCGGCCCTGCTGGCGGGCCGCGGCACGGACGACGAAGCGGTCGAGCGCACGCTGGTCACGCTCGTCAGCGGCGCGGGCGCCTGGTCGCGTCATCTCGTGCTCGTGCTGGACGATATGCAGTGCGCCACGAATCCCGCCATTCATGAAACGCTGCAATGGCTGCTCGACTACGCGCCCGCCAATCTGCATATCGTGATCGCCTCGCGCGGCGCGGTGCCGGTGTCGCTGGGGCGGCTGAGGGACCAGGGGCTCGCGCTGGAACTCAACATGCGCGACCTGCGCTTTACCAGTGCGGAATCGGAAGCGTTCGTCACCGCCCAGCTTGGCAAGGTCGGCGCGCAGGCGGCCAGACGATTGCACGAACTGACGGATGGCTGGGTCGCGGGCCTGCAATTGCTCACCGCGCATCTGAAGCGTGAGAAACGCGATCTGACGGGCGGATCGATGTCCGCCACCTTGAGCCGCAACCATCTGCTCGACGCGCGCGGCTTCGCAGAGTACTTCGAACGCGAAGTGCTCACGCAGCTGGCGCCTTCCGAAGTCGAACTGCTCGAACGGCTCGCGACCTGCGCGACGTTCTGTGCGTCGCTGTGCGCCGCCATCGCCGGCGACAACGAACAACGCAGCGAGATGCCCGCGCTCCTCGCCAGGCTGGAGAGCAACAACCAGTTCGTCGAGTCGGTCGAGCCACCGGGCAACGAAACCTGGTACCGGCTCAATCCGCTGTTCCGCGAGACGTTGCTGCAGCGCTTCCGCATGACGAACGCGGCACAGCAACGTGCCGTTCATCTTGCCGCATGGCAATGGTTCCGCGAGCACGACCGGCCCGACGATGCGATCCGCCACGCGCTGCTCGCGGGCGAAACGACGGCGGCCGCCGACCTGGTGCTGCAGTGCGCGCAGAAGATGCGCCTGAAGGGCGATCTGCGCAAGCTCGTCGGCCTGATGCGCCTGCTGCCCGAAAACGAGATCGACGCGCGCGTCGGACTGCGGCTCTGGAAGGCGCGTCTGCAACTTTACGCACACGAGTACGAAGCCTGCGCGGCGAACGTAGCAAGCCTTTGCGCCGACATCCCCGCTGACGACGAATTGTCGCGCTACAGACTGGCCATTGTGCAGGCGATCCTCGCCGTGCAGCGCGACGACGTCGATACTGTCGCCACCGTCGAACCCCGCCTGCTGCGTGCGCCGGACGACTGCGAGAGCGTGGATATCGGCGGCGGCAAGAACATCCTGTCGTGGCTCTATATGCATCAGGGCCGCTTCGAGCAGGCGCGCGCGATCCAGAGCGCGCCGTCCGCACCCGCCGCCGACGGTTCGCCATTGCTGGGCAGTCCCGCCGGCAGCCTGTATGGCCGCTGCATCATGGGTCTGAGCTATTCGCTCGAAGGCAAGTTCGTGCAGGCGGAGCGTATCTGCCGCGATGTGCTGGCGCAGGCCGATCAGCGCGGCAACGAAGCCGTCGAGCCCGCGTGTCTCGCCGTTGCATTGCTGGGCGAAGTGCTTTACGAGTTCAATGAACTCGCCGCCGCGCGCCAGCTGTTGCAGGAAAGAATCGAAGTGCTCGAGCGTGTATCGATTCCCGATTCGGTGCTGCGCGTACTCAGCATCCTGTCTGCCGTCCATTGGGAAGCGGGACATCGGCTCGACGCATTCGCCTGGCTCGATCGACTCGAGGAATACGGCAGCAAGTACCGGCTCGACCGCCTGCTCGCGCACAGTCTCGCGCAGCGCGTGCAACGGCATCTGCAATGCGGGCAGACAGGCGAGGCCAGAGTCGCGCTTGCGCGCCTCGACGCGTTGTCGAAAGACACGTCGTCGCGTACGGATGCGCTCAGCGCTCATATCGCTCTGCAGGCATCGCGAGCGAACATCCTGTGGAATATCGCGCATGAAGATTTCGGCGATGCTTCGTCGCGCATCCGTCCGCTGATCGCGACCTGCGAGGAACGCGGCTGGCAGCATCTCGTCGCGCAGTTTCAGCTGTTGGGCGCAATCGCCGATGCCCGCCTCGGGCGCGAGCAGAACGCGAGGGATGCCGTACAGGCTGCGTTGCGCCGCGGACATCGGCTCGGCCTGATGCGCACGCTGCTGGACGCCGATCCGCAAGCGCTCGAATTCATCGTGCACGTGTCGCAGGACGCGCCCGATGATCCGTTGCTGTCGTTTTATGTGGGCCGTCTGCAGGCCGCGCGATTGACGACGCTGTCCGAGCCCGGGTCACAGCGTTCGAAAAGCGCTGCGCAGCAAACGGGACTGGATGGCGCGGAAGCGTTGAGCGACCGCGAAGCGGAAGTGCTGCATCTGCTCGCTCAGGCTTTGCCCAACAAGCGTATTGCGCGGGCGCTGGCCATCTCGCCGGAAACGGTCAAGTGGCATCTGAAGAACATCTACGCGAAGCTGCATGTGTCCAGCCGCGACGAAGCCGTCGCGCGGATACGCGACCTGGGACTGAGCACGGGCAACAGCGTGCTTGCGCCCGATGAGCACGCCTAACGCTGTGCTGTCTTCGCGAACGATTATTCCTGCACCTGCGCGCCACGCCAGATCTGACATTGCTGGCGCGCTACTTCATGCAGCGACGCATGTTTGCCGTAGATCCGGCGCAACCACATGGCGTCGCTGACACCGTTCGTCACCGTGCGCCTGACGATATCCAGTCCTTCCTCCGCGCCCAGAATGCGCGCATGCGGAGCGACGGCATCCAGCGTGGCGAGAATCTCGTCACGAATCGGCGCGCGCTGACCTGTCTCCGGATTCACACATTTTCCGTCGAGCCCGAAGCGGCACGCCATGAACCGGTTCGACCGGTAAACCTCATAGTCGCGTTCGCTCAGATGCAGAGGCTTGTCGATCAGCACATAGCGCGCCACCGACTGGATATAGGCAGCAATCGCGGCGGCCCACTCGACGCGCAGCGGCGTATCCATCACACGCACTTCGATGGTGCCGTAGCCTGGGCTTGGACGGATGTCCCAGTAGAAATCCTTCAGGCTTTTGACGAGACCCGTGTTCTCCATGCGCGCGAAATACGCTTCGAACTCGGTCCACGTCGTCACGAACGGCGCACACCCCGATAAAGGAAACGGCGCAACCGAGTTGAGCCGCGCGCACTGGAACTGCGTGTCGCTGCCCTGCACATACGGCGACGAAGCCGCGAGCGCGATGAAATGCGGCACGTAACGCGAAAGCGAATGCAGCAGAACGAGCGCCGAGTCGGGGTCGGGACAGCCCACATGCACATGCTGTCCGAAGATCGTGAACTGCTGGTATATCGCGCCGTATAGCTCCATCAGATATTCGGAGCGTTCGCGCCCGTCGGAGCGCTGGTCGTACCAGTTCTGGAAGAAATTCGTGCCGCCGCCGCACACGCCGACGTTCAGAAAATCGGCGGCCCGGATCAGCGTGTCGCGCAGGCCAATCAATTCGCGTCTCGCCTGATCGAAATCCTGGCATACGCCCGTCGCCAGTTCGATCATGCCTTCCGTCGTCTCCGGCTTGATCGAGCCCGCGAACTTCTGCTCCCGCACGCGGCTCAGCAACTCAGTGGCCGCTTTCGTCAGGTTGTAGTCATGCGTATTGAGGACCTGAACTTCGAGTTCGACGCCCATCGTGAACGGTTCGGATGACGCAAATGGCTGCAGCATGGAATGTCCTGTTGCATCACGATGCTCACGCCGGGTCTTGACGTGCGAGCCGGCGTTGCCGCATCTGGTCGGAAAAAAGTTGTCATCGGGCGCTGCGCGCAGGCAGCGCGAATCGAGGCCTCATCCGTACGTCGATCGAAGACCGGAGAATTTTCATTGTAGGCGCCGTGTCAGCTTCGACACGACGGTCAACACAACTTCATGAACGGAGATCAACAACACGAGCGATCGGCTCGCCGGTTGAAACAATCCGTCGTTGCGCGGCTATCTGCGCGAGCAGCAATCCTTGGGCCTGATGTGATGACGCGGCCGAAGCCGCGTGCAGTCATTGAGCGTCAAGCGGGGAATCGACATGAGCGTGCGCGACGTCACGCTCTCCCGTCCTGGAATGTTCGCCGAACTGCAGCGCCGCAAGCTGTGCATAAAGCGGCGAACGCTGCAAAAGCTCCGCGTGACGGCCTTGCGCAACAATGCGCCCCTGATCGAGCACGATAATGCGATCCGCCTGCTGCACGGTGGCGAGCCGATGCGCGATCACAAGTGTCGTGCGATTCAGCGCGGCGTTGTCCAGTGCCGTCTGCACGAGGCGTTCGCTTGCGGCATCGAGCGCGCTTGTCGCTTCGTCGAGAAGCAGAATGGGTGGGTTCTTCAGAATCGCACGCGCGATGGCAAGCCGCTGACGCTGTCCGCCCGACAGCCGCACGCCGCGTTCGCCGAGGAACGTGTCATAGCCCTGCGGCAGTTCGTCGATAAAGCCGGCGGCTGCCGCCATGTCGGCAGCGCGTTGCACTTGTGCGAGCGTCGCGTCGGGCATCCCGTAGCGGATGTTGTCGAGCACGCTGCCCGAAAAAATCACCGACTCCTGCAACACGACGCCGATTGCCTTGCGCAATGAATCGAGCGGCACCTGACTGGTCGGCACACCGTTGATCAGGATGCTGCCGGACTGCGGATCGTAGAAACGCAGCAGCAGCTGAAATAGCGTGGTTTTGCCCGCGCCAGACGGCCCGACCAGCGCGACATGCTCGCCCGGATGCACATCGAGCGAAAAGCCGGAGAGCGCCGCGATGCCCGGACGCGACGGATAGGAGAAGCTCACGTTGTCGAAGCGGATACCGTCGCCTTGCGCCGGCAGCGGCACCGTCGTCTGCGCTTCCACCACCGGCGAGCGCGCCGCAAGCAGCTGCAGCAGCCGTTCCGTCGCGCCCGCAGCACGTTGAAGATCGCCCCACACTTCGGCGACAGCGCCCACGGCACCCGCCGTGAACACCGCATAGAGGATGAACTGCGACAACTGGCCCGCGGTCATCTTCCCTGCCAGCACTGCCTGCGCGCCCAGCCAGAGCACGAACACGATCGCCGCGAACACGAACACGATCACCACGGCCGTCAGCGAAGCACGCGCGCGGATGCGTGTGAGCGCGGTATCGAAAGCGATGTCGACCGCGCCGCCAAAACGTTTCGACTCGTAGCGCTCCTGCGTGTACGACTGCACGGTCGGCATCGCGTTGAGCACCTCGCCCGCCAGCGCGCTTGCGTTTGCGATCTTGTCCTGGCTCGCGCGCGACAGCCGCCGCACGCGTCGCCCGAAGATCACGATAGGCGCCACCACGACGACCAGCGTCACGATGATGTAGCCGGACAGCACCGGGCTCGTCGCGACCAGCATCGCCACGCCGCCGACGGCCAGCAGCAGGTTGCGCAGCCCCAGCGACAGGCTCGTGCCCACCACGGTCTGGATCAGCGTGGTATCGGTAGTCAGGCGCGACAGCACTTCGCCCGTCTGCGTGGTCTCGAAGAACTGCGGGCTCATGCGCATTACGTGGTCGTAGACGGCGCGCCGCAAATCGGCCGTGACCCGTTCGCCGAGCCACGACACCCAATAGAAGCGCAGCGCCGTCGCAGCGGCGAGAATCAGCGAGACGACGAACAGCGCGATGAAGTAGCGATCGATATGCGTACGGTCGCCACTCGCAAAACCGCGATCGATCAGATACTTGAACGCGACGGGCAGCGCCAGCGTCGCGCCCGCCGACGTCAGCAGCGCAAGAAACGCGAGCGCCCAGCGCTTCGCATACGGGCGCAGAAACGGCAACAGGGCGAAAAGCGGCGTGACGCGTGACGTGCGCGCGGCGGTATCGGGCATCGAAATTCCTGGTTGAATGGGCGACAGCGTGGGCGACAGCGGTATTGTGTCAGTCCGCGTAGTGTTCTTCCGTCGCCGGCTCATCATCGTAACGTTTTCGTTCGACGCGCGCGGCAACCTCCAGCAGATGCGCGCCCGCAGGCGTCAGCATCGGACGACGCCAGCCGCCGGCTCGCGGCTCGACGGAAATGAGCCGGTAATCGAGCAGCGTATCGAGTTCGACACGCGTCGTGTCGAGCTGATCCGGCGCGCTGCGCACGAGCATCAGGGTCGCCAGTTCATGTGGACTGAGCATCGTCATGTTCTCAACCTCATGTGAAAGCGAAGAGTCAGCGAAGGGTCAGCGAAGCGTCAGCGCGCCCTGACGAGCGTGATCGCGTGCTCGGGACATGCCGACACACACAGCCCGCACGCGCGGCACGCATCCGCACGCGGCACGTAGGCGACCTTCATGCCATGCACGCGCAGCTTGAAGCGTTGCAATGGCCGCAGCGTCTGGTAGTCGGCTGCATCGATGCGGCGGATATCGAATACGTCTTCAGGGCACACCACCGCGCAATCCGCCTTGCCTTCGCAGCGGGCGAAGTTCACATGCGGCACGATCACGCCGGGCGGCTGCTTGCAGGCTGAAGCGGCATCGCGCGTCATGTGCCCGCTCCTTCGTTCGGGCGCGAACCCGGCATCGAGTCGTTGCGCAAGCGCTCACGCTCCTGCTGCGTCATCTGCTGCCATTGCTGCCAGTGCCTTGCCTTGTAGCAGCCGCCATGTCCGCGGAATCCGCCGAACAGGATCCGGCACAGCACGAGCAGACCGATCGCGCGCGGATAGTCGATCAGATGCGCATCGACGATGAGCGTCGGGATGATCCAGTTCCATAGCCTCATCACGATCCAGCCCATCAGCGCGATGATCAGCACGATCAACAGCGCCCTGGCGAAAAATTTGCGGCGGAATCTCATTCTTTTCTCCTTTGATTCAGATCTCGAAGTCGTCCCACGACGATCGCAGGCGCTCGCGCAGATACAGCACCGCGTAGCGCTTGCGCGCGAGCAGCGTGTTGACGCCGATACCCGTCGACGCCGACAGTGCCTTGAAGCTGTGTCCGTCCAGTTCGTGTGCGATAAAAACCTCGCGCTGGTTCGCGGGCAATTCGTCGAGCGCGGCGCGCAGAGCGTCGAGCAACGCCGCGCGTGCGTACGCCGCCTCGGGGCCGGCATCGGCCGAGGGCAAGGCAAGGTCCAGGCGATAGTCGCCGTCCGTTTCGTCGATACCGACGGGTTCGGGCAGCGGCGCTTCCTTCTTCTTGCGGAAGCGGTCGATGATCCGGTTGCGCGCGACGCGAAACAGCCACGCGCCCACCTGCTCGACGGGCTCCGGCAGACGCCAGGCCTCGACGAGTTCTTCGAACACGTCCTGAAGGATGTCGTCGGCTTCGTCCTGATCGAGGACGCGGCGACGGATGAAATTGCGCAGCCTCGGGCGCTCGCGGGCGACCGCATCGGCGATTTCGCGGTCCTGCTCGGTCAGCGTGCTCGGGGCGTTTGGCGTTTCCATACCCGTGGTGACGATCCGGGAAGGAAAATATTGTGGCCCGACCCGCTGACCGGCGAAATTTTATTTAGCGAGCGCAATTCCAGATGACGCTACGCCGGCGCGAGACGGAAGAACATCACAGCCCGCGTCAGCTGCGTGCCCTGCTCTTCGAGTGAACGCGAAGCGGCGGCCGCCTCTTCGACCAGCGCGGCATTCTGTTGCGTCACCTGGTCCATCTGCACGACGGCCTGATTGACCTGGCCGATGCCGCGGCTCTGCTCGCTCGACGCCGCCGCGATCTCGCCCATGATGTCCGTCACGCGCGCCACGGCTTGCGTCACTTCCGACATCGTCCGCCCCGCGTGCGCGGCAAGCGTCGAGCCCTCCTGAACCCGCTGGACCGAGTTCGAGATCAGTTCCCTGATCTCCTTCGCCGCGCCCGACGAGCGTTGCGCGAGACTGCGCACCTCGCTGGCCACCACGGCGAAACCCCGTCCCTGCTCGCCTGCACGCGCCGCCTCCACAGCCGCGTTGAGCGCGAGGATGTTGGTCTGAAACGCAATCCCTTCGATCATGCCGATGATGTCGGCGATCTTGCTCGAACTCTGGCTGATGTCGTTCATCGTGTCGACCACCTGCCCGACGACCGCGCTGCCGCGTCCCGAGACTTCCGACGCATTGGCTGCCAGCACGCTCGCCTGCTGCGCGTTCTCGGCGTTCTGCGTGACGGTTGCCGTCAGTTCCTCCATGTTCGAGGTGGTTTCCTGCAGCGACGAAGCCTGCTGCTCGGTGCGCGACGACAGGTCGGCATTGCCCGCCGCAATCTGGCTGGAGCCGGTTGCGATCCCGTCGGCCGCGGCGCGCACCTGGGTGATCAGCTTGACGAGACTGCCCTGCATGTCGCCCATCGACGCCAGCACGCTCCCTTGCGGCGCCCGCTCGATATCGTCGAACTCACTCAGGTCTCCGCCTGCCACGCGCTGCGCGGCGAGCTTCAGCGCGGCGGGTTCGGCGCCGAGCGTGCGCATCAGGCTGCGCGTAATCAGAATGCCCGCCGTCACGGCCGTGACGATTGCCGCGAGACAAAACACGATCAGCATGAGCCGCTGCGTCGCATAGTGCTGATCCGCCTGATCGACCAGTTCGGTTTGCGCGTCGTGCGTGTTCTTTGCGAATCGCTCCGTGGCGTCGACGAGCGCATCGAGCAGCGGCCGGCACTTGTCGTCGAGCAGCGCGATCGCTTCGGTATGCCGGTTGTTCAGCGCCGCGTCGACAATCGCCAGCGCGACGGGACCATACTGTCCCTCGATCCGGTCGATCTCGGCGACGAGATTGCGCGTCGTCTCCGGCGCGTCAGATGCCGCGCTCATTGCCTTCAGCGTGCGCAGCCGGTTCTGGACGTCTTCGTGAGCCTGGGTCACGGCCGCCTTTTCCTTGTCGATGTCGGCGGGCTTTGCGACCAGCACCAGATTGCGCGCCGCAATCGCGCGCCGGTCGACAGCGGTTCGCACCTGCATCACCATATCGGCCCGCGCGCTGGCGCCGCGCAGGTAATCCCGGAAGCGCCGGTTGGCATCGTCGAGCGCCTTGAGGGAAAACGCTGAGACGATCATCGTCATCATGGCGATCAGGGCAAATCCCAACGTCAGCTTCGTCTTCACATTCAGCTCGTTTTTCTTCATCGGCAAATCCCCACGGTTGACGCCTGATTGATCATGCTTTGGCGGCCTGGCAAGACCTTCGTCGCAGCCTGTTCGCCCGTATGCAATCCGCATTTCGGACGACCCGGCAACTCCGCTATCGGCAGGGATCAGAGCAACTTGAGAGACGGCAAAAACGCAAACGTTTGATTAGTGTTTCTCCGGATTACAGATATTCATTCCTTGAAATGCATCTTTTCCGAAAAAAAGATCCACATCAGCGCATTTCCGGAAGACGATGGCCGTTTGCGTCCCGCGTTCATGTTTTCCGCGGCGAGGCCGTTAAACGTCATAACTGCATCGCCCGAGCGTCGCCGCTCACGCCATTTCCTGGAACCCCGTGATGGACCACCAATCGACTGAAGCCCGTACGACCCTGACCAGTTCAAACCAGTTCGAACTGCTCCTTTTCAGGCTCGGCAGCGTGCCGGGCGACAGCGCGCATGAGCTGTACGGCATCAACGTGTTCAAGGTTCGCGAAATCCTGACGATGCCCACCATCACGCCTATCGTCGGCGCGTCGCCTTGCGTGATGGGTGCCGTCAATATTCGCGGCCAGGTCATTCCCGTCGTGGATCTGCCGCGACTGATGGGATGCGAACCCACGCGCGGGCTGAACATCCTGCTCGTGACTGAATTCGCGCGCACCACGCAGGGTTTCGCCGTGCAGGAAGTGGACGACATCGTGCGTCTGGACTGGAACCAGGTGCTGCCCGCTGAAGCGGCGGGCGGCACGGGCCTCGTCACCAGCATTGCGCGGATCGACGGCAACACGGGCGATTCGCGGCTGGCACAGGTGGTCGACGTCGAACAGGTGTTGCGCGATGTGCTGCCCACGCATCAGTCGGACCCGTCGGCGACCGTGCCGGCGAACTTCCAGGTGCCGCCGGGCACCCGCATTCTCGCCGCCGACGATTCGGGCCTCGCGCGCTCGATGATCCAGCAGGCGCTCGGCGATATCGGCGCCGAATACATCATGGCCAAGACGGGCGAAGAAGCGTGGCAGATTCTCTCGAAGCTCGCCGACGAAGCGAAGAAAAACAGGACGCGACTGCGCGACAGCGTATCGATGGTACTGACCGATCTCGAGATGCCCGAAGTGGACGGCTTCACGCTGACGCGCCGGATTCGCGCCGATGACCGCACGCGCGACATTCCCGTGGTGATCCATTCGTCGCTGACGGGCGCGGCAAACGAGGCGCATGTGAGAAACGCGGGCGCCAACGGCTACGTCGCGAAGTTCCAGGCGGCGGAACTGGCAGAAGCGATCCGGCGCGCGATTGCCGCCTGATCGATCGCGTGGCTCTGAAGGAATGAAGCGGCGGCGCGGCGCCGCGAACTGACCCTCACAAGGGTCGGGTTGGGCGTATCATTTTGCGTGACATGGCAGCCAAGGCCTATCCGAACGCCAGGAGCAGCGGATGCACGCAACAGAAGCCGCGCCGGCCACGAGCCCGCCCCTCTTCCTCGCCACCAAGGTTTCTCCCCCGCGTCTGCCCGCCGGTCTGATCGACCGGCCGCGCCTCATCGCGCTCGCCGACAAGGCGGAATCCAGACGGCTCACGGTCATCAAGGCGCCCGCCGGGTTCGGCAAGACATCGCTGGCGCTCACATGGCTCAAACGTTTGACCGGGAGCGGCGCGGCCGTCGCGTGGCTTTCGCTCGATTCCGACGACGACGAACCCGCGCACTTCTTTCATCATCTCGCGCAGGCCTTGCGCAACGCGTGCCCGACCGTCGGCGCGTCGGCGATCAGCCTGACGACGGAAGCGTCGCTCCTGCCAGCCCAGCTAATCGGCTCGACACTGATCAACGAACTGGTCGAAGTCGACGATGAGATCTGGCTGTTCATCGACGACTATCACCTGATCAGCGTCGCCGCGATTCACGACGCAATGGCGTACTTCATCGCGAACATGCCTTCGAATACGCATGTCGTGCTCTGCACCCGCACGGATCCGCCGCTGCCGCTCGCGCAACTGAGGGCGAAAAACGAACTGCTGGAAGTCGACGTTGCCGCGCTGCGTTTCAACATCGACGAAACGCGGCGCTTCGTCGAACGCGAATGTCCTGGCGGACTGCACGCGGGGCGCATCAATTCGCTGTTCGAGCGTACCGAGGGCTGGGCGGCCGCGCTGCGCATTTCGGCGTCGGTGCTCGCGCGTGACGAAGGCAAAGCCGTTGATGCCATCAGCCCGCCGTCGGGCTCATCGCGGCCGTTCGCCGCGTACCTCGAAGACATGCTCCGGCACCTGCCGAACGAGATGGTCGGGTTCATGCTCCGCACGTCGATACTCGAGCGCCTGTGCGCGCCGCTGTGCGATGCCGTCATGAGCATGGAGAGCGAACCGGGCATGCTCGAAGCGATCTCCACGCGCCAGCTTCTGCTCGAACCGCTCGATATCGAAGGACACTGGTTTCGCTATCACCATCTGATGGGCGAATATCTTCGGCGGCGGCTCGACACCCAGCATCGCGGCGAAGTGGCCGACCTGCATCGCCGCGCCTGCCGTTGGTACGCCGGACAGGAACAATGGACGGACGCAGTGAAGCACGCGATCGCCGCGGGCGACACGGAACACGCGGTGTCGCTGATGGGCCATTGCGCGATGACGCTCGTCACGAAAGGCGATCTGCTCACGCTGCTCGGCTGGCAACGCCAGTTTCCGGCGCAACTGATGCGCGGGCAGGTCAAGATCACGCTCGCGATCGCATGGGGCATGGCGCTCGCGATGCGTTTCGACGAAGCACTCACGATGCTCGATGCCATCGAGCATGACGCGGGCGCTGACACGAGCGAAACCGCCGCCAACATCCGCTGGGAATGCCAGGCGATCCGCTCGGTGATCGCTGGCCTCCAGGACGATGCGCCCCGCGCGCTTGGGATTGCGCAAACCTGTCTCGAACATCCGTCCACCGATAGCTGGACCACCAACGTCGCGTCGAACGTCGTGCGCTTCGGTCACTGGAAAGCGGGCAACCTTGGCGCGCTGTACGCGACGCCGTGGATTCCCTATTCGATCGAGGAAGACCAGCGCAATGTGTTCGCGTCCGTCTACCGGCTGTGCCTGCTCGGTCACGCCGAGATGCAGCAGATGCATTTCGTGCTCGCCGAACGCTACTTCAATGAATCGATCCGGCTCGCCGAGCGGCATTCGGGTCCGAAGTCGATTGCGGCTGCGCTGTGCACGCCGATGATCGCGCAGATCTGGTACGAGCAGGGACGGCTCGACGAAGCCGAAGCACTGCTCGTCGATCTGATGCCGGTGATCGACCTCGCCGTGCTGCTCGACAGCACGTTCTTTGCGTACCGCGTGCTCGTGCGGATCGCCATTGCGCGGGGGAATTTCGAGCATGCGTACGCGCTGCTCGATCATGCGCAGACGCTCGGATACATGCGTCGCTGGGACCGGATGATCGCGGGCGTTCACGTCGAGCGCGGCCGTCTCTTTTTGCGCGAAGGCAGGATCGCGGAAGCAGCCGCCTGTGTCGCGCAACTCGAACAACTGGCGGATGCGCGCGCTGCCGCGTCGAAACCCGTCTCGCCGGAAATCGACACCTTCCGCGCGATTGCCGTTGCCTCGCTGGCGATGGCGCAGAACCGCACCGACGAAGCCGTCGCGTCGATCACGTCCGCGATTCGCAGCGTGGAAAGCCGTCATAACGACTATCTCGCGCTGCGACTGCGCACAGTGCTCGCGCTCGTCTGGCTGCGCGCGAATGAACAGGCTCGCGCCGTCGAGGTCTTTCGCGACGTGCTCAATGCGAATCACGACATCTATCGCTCGATCATCGATCAAGGCCCGGCAATCGGCCCGCTGCTGCAAGCAGTGCGCGACGACACGCGCTCGACGCCGACGGCGAAAGAAAGCATCGCGTACATCGACCGGTTGCTGGATGGCTGGCGCGCATTGCACGAACCGGGCGCTAAACCGGACAGCGACGCCGTGCGCGAACCGTTGAGCGCAAGAGAACGCAGCATCATCGAACTGATTGCGCAGGGGCAATCCAACAAGGAAGTCGCACGCACACTCGGCATCTCACCCGAGACGGTCAAGACCTACGTGAAGAATATCTTCGTGAAGCTGAACGTCGACAAGCGGGCGCAAGCCGTTGCACGCGCTCAGGCGTTGGGACTGGTCTAGTCAAGCGATCAGCGTTGCGGCGTGAATCAGCACGCCGACCATCCCGCCGACGAGCGTGCCGTTGATCCGCACATATTGCAGGTCGCGGCCGATCTGCACTTCGATCTTGCGGCTCACTTCTTCTGCGTTCCAGCTTTTGACGACCTCGGTAATCAACGCGGAAAACAGATGCCGATAGCGCATGACGAGTTCATGCGCGAGCGCGATCCACCAGGCGTTGAGCTTGCGCTGAACCAATGGCTCACGATCGATGCGCGTGCCTAAAGCCGCCAGCGCATGCGAGAGCGTGTTGCGCACGGCAGACTGTTCGTGGCCAAGATCGTCGACGACGCGTGTACGCAGCCAGTCGAGCAGCGCGCGATGCCCGCCAGCACGCCGCAGATGGCGAATGCAGTCGCGCAGCAACGACTTGCCGTACCGGCGATGCACCACTGACGTCCGCAACTGCCCGATCAGCGTCTGCAAGGCTTCGTCGAACTGACGGCGCAGCGCGTGGTCCGGGCTCGCCGCCACTTCATGCAGCAGCGCGAGCATGCCCTCGATGAGCTTGCGCACGATATAGGCATCGAGCGGCGCGGGCGTGTATTTCGACGCCTCGCTGAACTTGGCGCGAATCAGATCGGCGTTCGACGTCAGCCACTTCTCGAGCGCGACGAGCCCATGATCGAGCAACGGCCGATGCCGCTCGCCTTGCGTGAGCAGATCGAGCGCGTCACCCGCCACACGCGCGATATCGAGCGTGCGCAAACGCGGCGCAACGATGTGATCGAAGAACCATGCAAGGTCCGCTTCGCTCATATCGTCGAGCAGTCCCGCGAGCGAATCCCCGATTACGTCCGTGAGGCCACGGCTGTTTTCCGGTTGCGCGAGCCAGCGCGCGAGCGACTGCGCCGCATTGTGGCCACGCAATCTGCCGACAATCAGTTCCGGCTGCAGAAAATGTTCGTCGATAAAGCTGCCGAGGCTTTCCGCGATGCGCGGCTGGTTGTGCGGAATGATCGCGGTATGCGGCAGCCGCACACCCAGCGGATGACGAAACAGCGCGACGACGGCGTACCAGTCCGCGATCGCGCCCGCCATTGCTGCTTCGGCAAACGCGCGCGGCCATGCGAGCCATGCGTGCCCGCCCTGCCACATGAGACACGCCAGCAGCAGCATGCTCATTAACAGCAGCAATGCCGTTGCTGTCCGGCGCATCCGGTTCAGTCCGTGCGCCTTGCCTTCGTCGCGCACGTTGAACGCTGCCCGGTGAGCGCCATCGCCGCTGCTGGGGAAGAAACTCAACCCGCCTCCTGGCGCAGAAACCTGCGCACCACAGGCGCGACTTCTTCCGCGCGAGAAACAAGAAACAGGTGACCGTCGTCGATCACATACAGCGTCGCGTTGCGAATCCGCGCGGCGAGAATCCTCGCGTTGGTCAGCGGCACGATCGGGTCGTCACTGCCGTGCATGACGAGCGTCGGCTGACGCAACGCGCCGAGCCACGGCAGACTCGTCCAGCCTGAAGCGGCGAGCAACTGATACAGATAACCGCGTCCGCGCGGCGGCTGGATATGCTGGCTATGCGCCTTGAGCAGCGACGGGTCTCGACGGTATGCGCCGCCGTAAATGTCCGCGCCGACTTCCTGCATATACGCGGGATCGGTATAGCGGCGCGGGCCGATCATCTTCGACAACACCGACAGCTTCGCCGGCACCATCAGCACGCCTGGCGACGTCGCCGCAAGAATCAGCCGCCGGCAGCGTCGCGGATACAGCCGTGCGAACTGCTGTGCAAGCGCGCCGCCCCATGAAACGCCGAGCACATCGACTTCGCCATGATGACCGAGGTGTGTGAGCAACTTGTCGGTCAGCACGGACAAGGTCGAAAAGCGATACGGCATGACAGGCGCTGGCGAACCGCCGACACCCGGCACGTCGAAGATGATCACGCTCACATCATCGAGCGCGGCGACGAACGGTGCCACCAGTTCGAGATTCGCGCCGATGCCGTTGAAGATCAGCAGCGGCGGCGACGCATCGCTGCCCGGCCACGTTGCGACACGCAAGGTCTGGCCATCCAGATCGATCGTCTGGATGTGCATGCTGCAGGCAGACTCAGGGCTCATGTGCATTTCTGTTCTCCCAATGTTCTTATGGATTCGGGCATTGCATTCGATGCGCCAGCGTGCCGCACGCGCTGTGCAGTGTTACTTCTTCTTCGATTGCAGCAGCGCCTTCAGCTCTTCGACATGCTCGGCGACACGCTTGGTCACGACGGCGACGCTATCCGACTGTGCGCGATACGCGGTATCCGCAAGCTCCTGCATATCGACGAGCGTTTTATGCAGCGTCTGCTTCACCGTCTCGCCGACGCCGGCAAGCGACTGGCCGCCCGGCTGCGTGACGCGCACGACGAACGCCTGCAATTCGCCGAGCGTCGAGCGCAACATGTCCGACTGCTTCTGCGCCAGCGACTGCACGCCGGCCAGCGCCGTCGTGTTGGCTTCGGCGATCGCTTCGATATCCTTGCGGCGCGAGTCGAGCAGCGCGCTCGTATCGAAGCCCGGAAATTTGAACTGGCCGATGAGCTTCGTGTAGTCGGTGAACATGCCGTTAGCGTTGTTTGCATTTTTCGTGCTGGTCGATTCCATCATCGTGACTCCGTAGGTACCGCGTTTAAGAAAAGAGTGAATGTCATGCTTCCACGACGTAAGTCCCCGGCGCCTTCACGCCTGCGGGATGCCGCGTGCTGCCGATACAAGCGGGCGCAGGACGCCGTTCGCCCGAACGTTCGGCAAGCCATGTGCGCCAGTTGTCCCACCACGAGTCTTTCTCGGGTTTGGCAGCGGCGAGCCAGGAGTCGGCATCGGCGGCCAGTTCGGGATTGAGGAAGAACTTCGCTTTCGGATTGCCCGGCGGATTGATCAGGCTCTGAATGTGCCCGGCCGAACTCAGCACGAAGCGCGTATCGCCACCGAAAATGCGCGCCGTGTTGTACACGCCTTTCCACGGCGTGATGTGATCCGTCATCCCCGCCACCACGTATTTGTCACAGGTCACGTCGGACAGGTCGAATGGTGTGCCCAGGACCGTCAACGCGCGTGGCTTGCTGAACAGGTTGCCCGTGAAGATGTCGAGCAGCTGCCCATGCATACGCGCGGGCAAGCGGGTCGCGTCGTTGTTCCAGTAGAGGATGTCGAACGCGGGCGGCGCCTTGCCGAGCAGATAGTTGTTTACCCAGTAGTTCCAGACAAGATCGTTGGGCCGCATCCATGCGAACACACGGCCCATTTCCTCGCCCGCCAGCACGCCCTTCGAGATGCTGTTCTGCTTCGCGGCCGCAATCGCTTCGGGCGTCGCGAACAGACCCAGTTGCGAATCCGCCGTGTTGTCGAGCACGGCAACCATCAGTGTCGATGCATGCACGCGCTTGTCGCCGTTACTCGCGAGATGGCCGAGCAGCGCGGAGATCGTCATCGCGCCCGAACATGCCCCGTGCAGGTTCACGTCTTCGCTGCCCGTGATCTCGCACACCGCCGCGATGGCTTCGAGCAGCGCGGCAACGTAGGTATCGAGATCCCAGTGGCTTTGCTCCACCGTCGGATTGCGCCAGCTGACGACGAACGTCTGGAATTCGTTCTTCACCAGATAGTCGACAATGCTCTTGCCTTCCGACAGATCGAACACATAGAACTTGTTGATCTGCGGCGGCACGATCAGTTGCGGGCGTGCATAGACATGTTCCGTTGCGGGTGCGTACTGGATCAGTTCCAGCACATCATTGCGAAACACCACCGCGCCTGGCGACGTGCCGAGATTCTCGCCAACCTTGAATGCGGTCTTGTCCACCTGTGCGGGCATGCCCTGGTTTTGCAGCATGTCCGTCACGAGATTGCGCACGCCGCCGAGCAGGCTCGCGCCGCCCGAGTCGATCACTTTCTTGAGCGCCGCCGGATTGCCGAGCAGCGTGTTGGTGGGCGACATGGCATCGGTGAAGAGCGACAGCACGAACTGCGCGCGCTCCTTGGTTCGTGCATCGAGCGCGGAGCGGTCGACGAATCCCGTCATCGCGTTGCGCCAGGCCACATAGCCCTGCATCGCCATCCGGTACATCGAGTTGTCCTGCCATGCGGGATCGCTGAAGCGCTTGTCGCCCTGCGGCGGCTTGCTGTCCGCGCTGCCGCCGAGCACCGCCATCAGATCGCGCACCAACGCCGCTTCCTGCTCGACCACCAGCGTCGGCTGACGCAGTGCCTGCGCGCCGATCTGCTGCACGGTGGCCAGAATATCGCGCGGGCGCAGCCCGACGAACGGGTTCGGTCCCAGCATGCCGTCGGCAGCCGATGCCGCGAGATCGTCCGGCTGCGTGCCTTGCGTTGCGCTCATTTCAGTTGTTGCCATCTTCGACTCCGTCTCCATCCACGTCTTGTTGTTCAGGCCACCAGCATCGCCAGCGATTCGGCGATCAACGCCGGTTTCTCTTCGCCTTCGATCTGCAATTCGTTCATCGTCTTGATGACGATTCGTCCACCGTCCTTGTGTTCCGCCGACATCAGCGTCACGCGGCTGCGAACACGCGCGCCGGCCTTGACGGGCGTCATGAAGCGCACCTTGTCGAGCCCGTAGTTCAGCCCTGCCTTCGCGTCCGCGGGAATCAGCCCCAGTTCGATTGCGAGCGCCGCCAGCAGCGACAGCGTCAGATAACCGTGCGCGATCGTGCCGCCGAACGGACTCTCGCGTTTCGCGCGCTCGACGTCGGTGTGAATCCATTGCCGGTCGCCCGTGCAGGCAGCGAACGCGTCGATACGCGCCTGATCGACGACGACCCAGTCCGACACGCCCAGTTCGCGGCCAATGAAGCTGTCGATCGTGGCGATGCTGTATCCGTTGATGCTCATCGTTGCTTGCTCCTTAAGAGGGATCGGGTCAGGCGAACTGTTCGCGCAACCACTTCTTGTTCGTCTTGCCGACACTCGTCTTCTGCAATGCATCGACGAAGCGGACGACCTGAGGCACCGCGTACTTCGAGATTTGCCCTGTCTTGCTGAAGCCGAGCACGTGCTGCTTGACGTCGTCTTCGCTCAACTGCACGTCTTCCTTCAGCACCACGAGCGCGACGGGACGCTCGCCCCACTTGTCGTCCTTGATGCCGATTACCGCGACCTCTGCAACACCCGGATGCAGCGAGATCAGGCTTTCGATTTCGAGCGAAGAAATCCACTCGCCGCCCGACTTGATGACGTCCTTGATGCGATCGGTGATCTGCACGTTGCCGGTCGTATCGATGTTCGCGATGTCTTGCGTATGCAGATAGCCGCCCGCCCATAGCTGCGCGGACGCTTCCGGGTTGTTCAGATAGCCCTGCGTAAGCCATGGCGTGCGCACGACGATCTCGCCGTAGGCCTTGCCGTCGTGCGCGACGTCTTCCATGTTTTCGTTGACGATGCGCAAATCGACGAGCGGTACGGGATAACCGGTCTTGCAGCGCAGGCGCACTTCTTCATCGAGACCGAGCGGCTCCGTGTGCAGCGGCAGTTGCGCAAGACTCAGCACCGGGCACGTTTCGGACATGCCGTAACCCACGAACACATCGATGCCCCGATCGAGCGCGGCGCGCGCGAGACCATGCGGCAGCGCGCCGCCACCGATCACGATCTTCCATTGGCTGAAGTCGATATGCTTCGCTTCGTCACACGAAAGCAGCATGTGCAAAATCGTGCTGACGCAGTGCGAGAACGTGACGCCTTCGTCGCGCACCAGTTGCGCGAGACGCTCGGGCACATAACGGCCCGGATAGACCTGCTTCACGCCGAGCACCGTCGCGATGTAAGGCATGCCCCATGCGTGCACATGGAACATCGGCGTGAGCGGCATATAGACGTCGCCGCGATGAAAGCGCTGGCCCGATACCGGGCTCGCCAGCGCGCCCATCAGCGTAATGGTGTGCAGCACCAGCTGACGATGCGAGAAGTAGACGCCCTTCGGCAAGCCCGTCGTGCCCGTCGTGTAGAACGTGGTGGCGCGGGTGTTCTCGTCGAAGTCGGGAAAGTCGTAGGTGGTCGCGCTCGCGGCGAGCATCGCCTCGTATTCCGTCGCAAATGGAATCGTATGCGCGCTTGCGTCGCTGCCTGGTTCATCGATCCAGATGAACGTGCGGACCGTTTCGAGCTGATCCTTGATCGCTTCCACAACCGGCAGAAAGTCCGTATGAACCAGCAGCACTTCTGCGCCCGCATGGTTGATCGTGTAGGCGATTTCGGCCTGCGACAGCCGCACATTCACTGTCTGAAGCACCGCGCCCATCATCGGCACCGCGAAGTACGATTCCAGATAGCGATGGCTGTCCCAGTCCATCACGGCGACCGTCGCGCCGTGGCGCACGCCCAGATCGTGCAGGCCGTTCGCGAGCCGCGCGATGCGCTCGCGCAGCGTCGTATAGGTCATCCGCAACTCGCCGCGGTAAACAATTTCCTGATCCGCCGCCTGGATGAAGGTCGTGTGCAGCAACTGCTTGATCAGCAGCGGATAGGCGTACGGGGATGGCGTCGAGTGATGGCCGGCGTCCTGCATCGATGTCTCCTGAAGTCTTGGGATGAACCGGGCTCGCACAGGGCCGTCAGGGCGTGTCGTGCGCGGTGCATCCGGGGTGAGACCATGATCGATTTGTTCGGCGGGAAGCAATATCCCCTAAACGGGGGAGTCCCACGCGGCGGCCGCCTGGACACAATACGGCTTGAGGAATGCAGGAAGGAAAGTGCTGAAAGAAACGGTGTTAGCTTACGTGGAGCCTACGGTCAGGTGGGAGTACCAGCGCTGGCCGCACGCAGCCGTTCGAGGTCGAGAATCTGGATTTCGCCGAATTTCAGGCTGATGATCTGCTGGCTTTCGAGGCTTTTGAGCAACTGGTTCGTGGTCTGGCGCGACAGCGAGACCATCGATGCAAGGCTGTCCTGCGAAAGCCGGATTTTGCTCTGCATTGCGTTGAGGCCGTCGTAGCCTTCGGCGATCAGCAGCAGACGGCTGGCGACGCGTTGCGCCGCCGGCTGCAGCGCCAGCGACTCGGTGCTCTTGAACGAGAGCCTCAAACGCTGCGCCATCAGCAGCGCGAAATCGCGCCAGTAGCGCGGCGAGGCATCGAGCAGATTTTGCAGCGCGGCTTCGGGCACATGCAGGAAGAGTGAACGGCTGACGGCAATGGCGTCGTGCGGACGCGGCAAGCCGTCGAACATCGAGATTTCGCCGACCCACGCAGTGGGCCCCAGCACGGCAAGCAGCGATTCCTTGCCGTCGATACCAACCGTGCCGATCGACAGCGCGCCTTCGAGTACGGCATACAAGCCATAAGAAGGATCGCCGTATCGATACAGCAGTTGGCCTTTTTCGAGCCGCAGCAGCGTGGCGTGGCTCATCAGGTAGTCCTGCAGTTCGACGGGCAGGCCGCGAAACCATGGCGTCGATTCGAGTTGAGGACGATAGTGAAGCAGCCTGGAATCCATGCCCATCCCGACGTGTCGGCTATGCGACAGATTTTACGCGGGATTGCCGACATCATGCGTTCACGGCATTGGCCGCCAGCGCAGTCAGACGCGCTGTTTTCAGACGCACGAACCATTGATCAAGGAGTCTCGCCGTGAGCTCAACGGATGTCAGCCTGAAGCACGCAGTATCGCCCGCCGAATGGGAAGCACGAGTCAATCTTGCGGCGGCGTATCGCCTCGTCGCGCTATTCGGCTGGGACGACCTCGTGTTCACGCATATTTCGGCACGCGTGCCCGGTCCGGAACACCATTTCCTCATCAACCCGTACGGGATGATGTTCGACGAGATCACCGCGTCGTCGCTGGTCAAGATCGATCGGGACGGCCGCAAGGTGTCCGATTCGCCGTTCGACGTGAACCCCGCCGGCTTCAATATTCACAGCGCCGTGCATGCAGCGCGCGAAGATGCCCTCTGCGTGATGCACACGCATTCGGTCAACGGCGTCGCCGTGTCGGCGCAGGAAGCGGGCTTGCTGCCGCTGTCGCAGCAATCGCTGGTGGTGCTCGCGTCGCTCGGCTATCACGACTACGAAGGCATCGCGCTCAACGAAGAAGAGAAGCCCCGACTCGTGCGCGATCTCGGCAGCAACACGTATCTGATGCTGCGCAATCATGGTCTGCTGACTGCGGGCGCGACGCCTGCCGACGCGTTCGTCGCGATGTACTTCTTCGAGGCCGCCTGCATGATCCAGGTTCGCGCACAGGCGGGCTGCGGGAAGCTGCTGCCGGTCGCGCAGCCGATTCTCGACGGCATTGCGAAGCAGGCAGCGCATGCGACGCGCGGCGTGAGCGCGGGACAGCTTGCATGGCCCGGCCTGCTGCGGCGGCTCGACCGGCGCAACCCCGGCTATGCGGACTGAGCGCATAGCAACCCATTGAAAGAAGCGATGCGGGAACTGGGCGGCAGCAACATGACGAGCCGTGTCTGCCGCCCAGCGCATCGAACGTAGCGACAAGCGGCTCGATCGAGATAACGCATGGCGAAGATTTTTATCTATGGCGCGGGTTCCATTGGCTGCTACGTGGGCGGACGGCTGCTCGCCGGTGGCAGCGACGTGACGTTCATCGCGCGCGAACGCGTTGGCAAGCAATTGCGCGAGCACGGGCTGACGCTGTCGCAGTTCGGCGAGCGCCAGTGGTACGTGCCCTCCGAACACATCGACGTATCGGCGGATTACACGACGGCGGCTCACGCGGATCTGGTGCTTGTCACCGTCAAGTCCGCGGCGACACCGACGGTTGCTGCAGAACTGGCTGGCGTGCTGCGCCCTGGCACCGTCGTGGTCAGCTTCCAGAACGGCGTCGGCAATGCCGATATCCTGCGCGCCGCGCTGCCGAACCAGACCGTGCTCGAAGGGATGGTGCCGTTCAATGTCATCGAACGCGGGCCGGGTGCTTATCATCAGGGATCGGGTGGCGAACTGGAAGTCAGAAGCGCGCCCGGCTTGCAGCCGTTCGTCGATGACTTCGCAAGTGCAGAACTGCCGCTGCAACAACATGCCGACATGCTCCCCGTGCAGTGGGCCAAACTGCTGCTCAACCTGAACAATGCGATCAACGCATTGTCGAACCGGCCCTTGAAAGAAGAGCTATCGCAGCGCGCGTATCGACGCAGCCTCGCGATGGCGCAAGCGGAAACGCTCGCGCTGCTCGCACGCGCCGGCATCCGCCCGGCGCGTCTGACGCCCATTCCGCCCGCGTGGATGCCGCGCTTCCTCAGCATGCCCGACGCCTGGTTCGCACGTCTCGCACGCGCGATGCTGACCATCGACCCGCTCGCGCGCTCGTCGATGTCCGACGATCTCGCAGCGGAACGCGCGACCGAAGTCGACTGGATCAACGGTGAAGTCGTGAAGCTCGCTCATCGCCTCGGGCTCAATGCGCCCGTCAATGCGCGCCTCTGCCAGCTCGTGCACGAAGCCGAGCAAAGCGCTGCGCGTCCGTCGTGGACGGGTGACGCGCTATTGGCCGAACTGCGCGCTGCTGCGCGTGGCGCGTCCGCGAATAGCCAACGCGTGCCCGCCTGACAGGCGCATTCAGGCGCATTCGCGCGGATCGATCCCTATGGCGCTCCTGACCGATACCTCCGAAGCAATGCGGACCAACCTGTGGTTCCGTGCTTTGCCTGCTGCCGGGCAAGAGGCGCTCATGCGCCATTGCGAAACGGTGACGCTGCATGCGGGCGAGTATCTGTTCCGGCGCGGCGATGCGCCGAATGGCTTCTTCGGGCTCAAGTGCGGCAAGCTGAAAGCCTGCACGCTGCGCGAAGACGGCAAGGAAGCGATTCTCGCCGTGATCGAAGCGGGCAACTGGTTTGGACAGACTTCGATGACCAGCCGCCAGCCACGCCTGCGCGATGTCGTCGCGCTCGAACGCTCGACCCTGTTCGTCGTCAGAGCCCAGGCATTCGACGAATTGATGAACAACCAGGCGTTCTTCCGCGCGATTGCGGAGTTGCAGGTCATCCATATGAACTGGCTGTATCGCATGGTTGAAGATGCGACCTTGCATTCCACACGGGCACGCATTGCCCGCCGCCTGCTGCTGCTCGCATCGGGGGACGTGACGATGCTGTCGCAGAGCCGCCCCGACGTCGCCGTCTCGCACGACACGCTGGCGATGATGCTCGGCATCACGCGCCAGACGCTCTCGCTGGAACTCAAGGCGATGGCCGAGCAAGGCGCGATTGTCCTCCGGTACGGCCGCATCGAAATCTGCTCGAAGGACGTGCTTTCCTCTTTCCAGGAAAGCCGTTGATCGCTGGCTTCATGCGCTAGAACGTGTGCCGCAAGCCGACCATGACGCCCAGCTGCGTCGTGCCGAACGCCGAACTCACTGCGCTGATGCCCTGGAATTGCGCGCCCACCATGCCGCCACGATACAGCGAGTAGTCGGCTTCCACGTACGTATCCGTGCGCTTGGACAGGTTGTAGTCCGCTACCAGCTGGAACTGCGTCGCGTTGCCGTCGGCGGGCTGCGTTTTGCCCGTCTGGATCGTGCGCCACACGTTGGCCGACAGATGGGTCGCATCGCCCACGAGTTGCGACACGCCGCCGAAATACATCTTGCGCGAACTGAACGTGTTGAACTTCAGCGCAGTCAACCCCGGTGCGCTGAACGGACCATTCGGGAAGTTGCCGACGAATCCATCGTCCTGCCGGTTCACAGCCCAGCCGGCCATGACCGTCGTGCTGCCGAAGCTGTACGAACCGCCCGCTGTCCATGATTTCAGATGCGCGGATGAGTTCACCGCATCGCGCGAATCGAGGTAGGCGGCCGCCAGGCGCAACGGCGCGCCGGGCAGATAGATCAGCGACGCGCCGATCTGACTGCCCGAGCCGAACGCACCCGCATTGCCGCCGAACGCATACGACACTTCCGCAGTGAGGTACTGCCAGCGCGCCGCGTACTTGACCATGTTGCTGGTCCACACGCCCTGCGCCATCATGACTTCCGGACGGAACTGATAGAAAGTCGGCAGCCAGGGGTTCGTGATGTAAGCGCTCAACACCGCATCGGAAAGCGGGTTGATCTGCCGGCCCATCGTCAGTTTGCCGAAGGTGCTCGATTGCAAACCGACGAATGCCGTATTGAAGAACGGATAGGCGGGATCGATCACGCCTGAGTTCGGGAAGAAGCGATCTTCGAGTTCGAAGACGACCTTGTTACCGCCGCCGATATCCTCCGTTCCCTTGAATCCGAACAGACTTTCGGTTGCGCCGCCATTACCGAGTCGAACGGCTGAATCACCCTGTGGATTTGCGTGCGTCGTATAGCGAATACCCGTATCGACAACACCGTAAAACGTCACTAGCGACTGCGCACTCGCCGGAACCGACGACAACGTCGCCGTTGAAATCACGCCTGCCACCAGTCCGCTTCTGCGAGCGGTTTTGCCCAGCATTCTCCTGACCTTCTTCATACCTCGTCTCCAACCATTTTGATTTTGTCGTACAGCCAGACAGATGAGCAGTCCGATGACGATTGCCGCCACCAAACTCACTGCTCTCAGGCTCGGCGCCACACCCATACGTTGCCCGGAAAAAATCGGCGGAACTGCCAGAAAATTTACATTTCGCCGCCGCCAAAATAATCGGATAGCGAACGCAAACTGGCTGGATAGTCCGCCCGCCCCTTTCGGTATTCAATCCATCCATCGACATTGAAGCGATGAAACGGAGGGGCACACACCATGAGCGAAAAGCGCAGCGCATCCGAATGGAGCGAGTTTGTCAGCGGCTGTCTGGACTTCCGGCCGACGGAAGGCGTCTACCGGATTGCACGCGAGATGTTCACTGAACCCGAACTCTTCTCACTGGAGATGGAGTACATCTTCGAGAAGGCATGGATCTACGCGTGCCACGAGAGCGAGATTCCCAACAGGAACGACTATCTGACGATGCGCGCAGGCCGTCAGCCGCTGATCATTTCGCGCGACGGCAATGGCAACCTGAACGCGATGATCAACGCGTGCCAGCATCGCGGCGCGACGCTCACGCGGATGAGCAAAGGCAATCAGTCGACTTTCACGTGCCCGTTTCATGCGTGGTGCTACAAGAACGATGGGCGCCTGGTCAAGGTCAAGGCGCCGGGCGAGTACTGCGACGACTTCGACAAGTCGGTGCGCGGCCTGAAAAAGGCCCGCATTTCGAGCTACAAGGGCTTTGTTTTCGTCAGCCTCGATGTGGATGGCACCGACACGCTGGAAGACTATCTCGGCGATGCGCGCATTTTCTTCGACATGATGGTCGCGCAATCGCCCACAGGCGAACTCGAAGTGTTGCCGGGCCGCTCGAGCTACACGTTCGACGGCAACTGGAAGCTGCAGAACGAAAACGGTCTGGACGGCTATCACGTCAGCACGGTCCACTACAACTACGTCGCGACCGTCAAGCATCGGCAGGAGACGAACAGCCAGAATGGCGACACGAACAGCACGCTCGACTACAGCAAGCTCGGCGCGGGCGACGCCGATACCGACGACGGCTGGTTCGCATTCAGGAACGGCCACAGCGTGCTCTTCAGCGACATGCCTAACCCGGAAGTGAGGCCTGGTTATGCGAGCGTGATGCCGCGTCTCGTCGAAGCGTATGGACAGCAGAAAGCCGAATGGATGATGCATCGGCTGCGCAATCTGAACGTCTATCCGAGCCTCTTCTTCATGGATCAGATCAGCTCGCAATTGCGCATCGTGCGGCCTGTTGCATGGAACAAGACTGAAATCATCAGCCAATGTATTGGCGTCAAGGGCGAATCGGATAAAGACCGCGAAAGCCGCATCCGCCAGTTCGAAGACTTCTTCAACGTGTCGGGCATGGGTACGCCGGACGATCTCGTCGAGTTCCGCGAACAGCAGCGCGGCTTTCAGGCGCGGCTCGAACGCTGGAGCGACGTTTCGCGCGGCAATCACAAGTGGGAATCGGGTTCGACTGCGAATGCCGACCTGCTCGGCATCCAGCCCGCGATGACAGGAACCGAAATGACGCACGAAGGCCTGTACGTGAACCAGCACGGAACGTGGCGCGACACCATTCTCAAAGGCCTGGCGAAGTCCGGCGACGTTCAGGGAGAGCAAGCATGAGCCAGCTTCAGCATTCGGTCGAACAGTTTCTTTACCTGAAGTCGGATCTGTGCGACCGCCAGCAATGGGACGAGTACCTCGAACTGTTCGATCCGCAAAGCGTATTTCATGTGCCGCAATGGGATTCGGAGCATGTGTACACGAAAGACCCGGCGCGTGAAATGTCGCTGATCTATTACACGGATCGCGCCGGACTCGAAGACCGCGTGTTTCGCCTGCGGACAGGCAAGTCGGCGGCATCGACGCCGCTGCCCCGCACGATGCATCAGATCAGCAATGTGCGTCTGACCGAAAAGGCCGATGCGCGGATCGAAGCGGCCGTGAACTGGTCGACGTTGTACACCCGCCAGGGCACGACCGATTACTTCTACGGCCGCGCGGTTTATGACCTGCATGCGTCGGGAGATAGCTGGAAAATCGCGCGCAAACACGTGCTTCTGCTGAACGACACCATCAATGCGGTGTTGGACTTCTATCATCTGTAACCGGGAGCACGGCCATGACGCATAAGGTCGCGTTGAACTTTTCCGACGGCAAAACCGCTTTCTTCGACGTGCATGCAAACGAGTTGCTACTCGACGCAGCATTACGCAACGGCGTGAAGATTCCGCTCGACTGCCGCGAAGGTGTGTGCGGCACCTGCCAGGGACGCTGCGAATCGGGTACGTATACGCAGGACTACGTCGATGAAGAGACGCTGAGCGAGGATGATCTCGCGCAACGCAAGGTACTGTCGTGCCAGACGCGCGTTCAGTCAGACGCGTCGTTCTACTTCGATTTCGATTCGAGCCTGTGTCAGAGCGGCGGCACGCGCATGGTGTCCGCGCGCGTCGAGGCAGTCGAACTCGTGTCCGAAACGACGGCGATCCTGCGCATCGATGCAAGCGCGCATGAAAAGCGGATCGATTTTCTTCCTGGGCAATATGCACGCGTGAAAGTGCCTGGCACCGATCAGTGGCGCTCGTACTCGTTCGCGAATCATCCGAACGATCAGAACAAGCTGCAATTCCTCATTCGCCTTCTGCCCGATGGCGCGATGAGCAATTACCTGCGCGACCGGTGTGCGGCAGGTGATGAGATCGAGTTCGAGGCACCGTTGGGCGCGTTCTATCTTCGACAAATAGAGCGTCCGCTCGTGATGGTTGCGGGTGGTACGGGTTTGTCGGCGTTTCTCGGCATGCTCGACGATATGTCGGAAAAGAAAAGCGCCAGCCATGCCGTGCAACTCTATTACGGTGTAACCAACGCGCGCGATCTGTGCGAACTGGAACGCCTGAACGGCTACGGCACGAAGATCGACGCTTTCACGCTTGAAACCGTCGTGATGAATCCCGCTGCAGAATGGAATGGGAAAACCGGTCTGATACCGGAGCATTTCGACCGCTCGTTTCTGGAGTCGAACGGATTCGATATGTACGTGTGCGGGCCGCCGCCGATGGTCGAAGCGATCAAGACGTGGCTCAATGAACAGCGCATTCAGGACTATCGGCTGTTCTATGAGAAGTTCGGCGAGAGCAACACGCGATAAACGCTTGCATGGCTGCGTACCGGCACGCCATGCAGTCTAGCGCTTGCCCGCAGGCTTGCTTGCGGCGCGCTTCAAGGTATCGGACGGCGACTCGCCGAACAGCGCCTTGTACTCCGTCGAAAAGCGTCCCAGATGCGATATGCCCCAACTCATCGCAGCCGATGAGATATTGCGCACTGAGCCGTCTTCGAGAATCTCACGCCGCACGCATTCGAGCCGATACTTTCGGACGTAGCCCATCGGCGCGCAGCCGAAGTGCTGCTTGAATCCCTCGAACAGCTTGAATCGCGACACACCCGCAGCGCGCTCGATGTCTTCGAGCGTGAGCGGTTCACGTGCATTGTCGTGAATGAATTGACGGGCTCTCGTCAGATAATGCGGCGGCGTCGGTGCCGACTTGCTGGCCAACTGTTCCGAGTAGTTGTGCGGCTGTGAAAGCAGCAGGCCTTTGAGCAGCGTCAGTTCAAATTCACTCGACAGATAGAACTGCGCCAACTGCGGCCCTGCCCGCTCCATTTCACTTATCAGAAACTTGACCATTCGCCACCACGCGGCCTGGTCGCCCGTCACGGCGTCCATGTCCGGCTGAAATACGATGGGTGCGTCGACGGGCCGTTGCAGCATGGCCTGCAATACCTGTTGCAACGCAGAACGGGGGATCGCGAGATGAATCTTCCGACAGTTCCCTGCTATGTCGAGATCTTGCGATTCCTGCGGGCTGACGATCAACCCGCGGTCCTGGTCCGACACCCACAGCTTTCCTTGTGCCGCCAGTTCCTGCTGGCCGATCACGGGCAAACTCACGCTATAGCAGTTCAGCGGGCTGTCGCCGTTGACGGCGACGGTCACATCCGTTCCGTATTCGACATAGCCGACTGTGGTGGACATCGAGCGCAGCACGGTGCCGGACTGATGAAACTTCAGCCGTTCGGGACGGGTGACGCGCAGGCCATGAGGGCCGCATATGGAAGCCATCCAGTCGCGCGCGCCATCCATGTCGCTGAGCGCGGCCTGGATATCGCGGTAACCTTGCTCCGATATAACCGGCATTTTTATGAATGACCTGCTGAATAGCCGCTCGCCGGATAACGGCTAGCGGGCGCGAGAATGGGGATTGATGTCGATTCCCGTAAGACTACATCAAGCGTTACCGATGCGCAGGTGAACAAAAATGCCCGTGCGGTGCACGCTGGAGCGTGCACCCGAAGCGGGTCAGAATTTCTGTTGCAGGCCGACCATGACACCGAGCTGATTCATGCCAACACCAACGGATCCGCCGGCCGCAACCGCGTTCGCAGCCTGCGCACTGTTGAACATATACCCGACTGAGGTGTACACCATGGTGCGCTTCGAAAACAGGTAGTTGGCCCGACCGACCAGCAAGGTGGAGTTCGCATCCTTCTTGCTGTCCGCGCTGCGCTGAAGATAGCGCACACCTTGCGCGTCGAAGAATAGCGCCGGCGTCGCATAGTACGTCGCGCCCGCAAAGAAAATATCCGTCTGCAGATGGGTCGCCGTCGCGAGATTGTTTCTGATCCAGCCGAAGCCTATTTTCGCGGAGCCGAACACGACGTAACCGTCGACGACGTTGTGCGTATCGGTATAGGCACTGCTGTTCAATGG
This sequence comes from Burkholderia sp. Ac-20365, assembly GCF_017104715.1. Taxonomy (GTDB): domain Bacteria; phylum Pseudomonadota; class Gammaproteobacteria; order Burkholderiales; family Burkholderiaceae; genus Paraburkholderia. The sequence continues at coordinate 219,877 of NZ_JAAGPI010000006.1, read as the reverse complement.
CGCCGTTGCACCTGTGCCGCCGCGAAGCACGTCGTATGACGCTGCGAAACCGAAGCTCGCGCCGTCGTAAGCGAGCAGCGCGGTGTATTGCCGGCACGCAAGCATATTGCCCGGCACCTGCCCCGGACAGTTGGTTGCGCCCGGACCCGCCGGTCCCGCGGCATCACGCCCAAAACTGTAGGTGCCGCCAATCGTGAATCCGTGGAATTTGCCCATGTAGCCGATCGCATTGTCGCTGCGTGCGTTCGGCAAATAGGAATCGAAAACGCTTAGCGAGTGAATCGACGGGCCAATGACATCCGCGTTCATCAGCGCGTACATCGTCATGCCCAATTGCCGGCCGAGCGTGATCGCACCATAGTCGCTGCTGATGCCCACATTCGCCTGAATACCGAAGAGACGGCCGCCGTAGTTCAACATGCCGTTGCTGGGTTGAAATCCATTCTCCAGTACGAAAAAGGTCTTGAAACCATTGCCAATATCTTCGGAACCTCTGAGGCCCCAGCGGGATGGCAATCGTCCCGTCAGTGAAGCCATTCCGATCGTCGACCCGCCTTTGGCAGTCGCATGGTTGTAATACGATAGACCCGTATCGACGATCCCATACAGCGTGACGGTGCTCTGGCCGTGGGCGAGCCCCGTCGCAGCGGCCAGAAGCGCCGCGCTCCATCTCATCTTCATGACGAACCTGTCTCCGGTTTCTCGTGGTATCCGCGTCGCCAACCGTTTGTTGTTCTATTTCGAATGAGCCGTTGGAACGCGATACCCGAGTTTGATTTTCTGTGGCCTCTGTATTTCTCAGTGCTCCGCGGTATTCACGTTGTTTGTAACGACGTGAATCAGATCCGCGAAATGCATCGTCGGCTTTTGCGTGCCGTCGTAGACCGGCCATTGCGGCAGATCGTTTCCATTTGGATTGCCCGACTCGACAAAGTTGAGAACATATTCCTGAATGCGTGTCGACAGGGCACGGGCAGCTGACATGTCGAGCCCGGCCAGCATCGGCGCCTCGACCCAGTTTTCGAAGTTGCCGAACAGGAAAGGCAGCTCGAAGCAGTGACACGCGCCAACCGCATCCTGAGGCGATGGATAGTCGAACTGATAGGCAAACACGTTGCTGCCGGACGATTGCAGCGTCGCCGCGAATCCGGTCGATGGCAGCCTGATCAGCTTGTCAGAACCCAGATCGACGAGCGCCGTGTACGGCCGGCCATCGATGCGGCGCTTCACCGCCCGCTCGTAGCGTTGCTTGCCCTGCTCGCCAAATTCGTCGGTGTACTTCTTCAGCGCCTGCTGGTACGTTGCACTGACAAGCGACGGATTGCTCGCGAAGAAACTCCCCGCTTCCTCACGCGTCCAGCCGATCATCAGCGGCTTGCCCGCGAAGTTGCGCGCCGCCTGCTCACCCGGATTGGCTGGCACGACGTCGTCGCTGACCGGGCGGAACAGGACGGGAACCTCCGCGTAGACGCTTTGCTCACGCAACATTTCAGTCTGCAACGCCAGAATGCGTTCGACAGGCATGGTCCGCAACGCTTCGCCCGACGGTTCGATACCGGCGATCCTGCAGAACTGCTCGGCCAACGTCTGCGCGGTCTCTGGCATGAGTGGCGGCAGCCCCGGATAACTCATCATGATGCCGGCCTTGAAGAGCGAGTTCGTCGACTCCATCGCGGCTAGCAGTTGAGTGAACCAGGCACCCGCTGATTGTCCTGCGACGACGATCGCATCCGGATCACCGCCGAAGTTCGCAATGTTCGATTTGACCCATTGCAGAGCCAGTTCCAGATCGCGAACGGCGAGGTTTCCCGCAGAGACGCCTTTCATATACAGGTTGCCAAGCAGACCGAGCCGATAGTTCACGGTCACGACAATGGCCTGCCTGCTCCTTGCGAGTTCGTCACCGAAATAGCATGGGAGCGAACCGCCGCCCGTCAGGAATCCACCGCCATGAATCCAGAAAATGACGGGAAGATTTCCGGTGAGTGAAGGCGTAAAGACATTCAGGCGAAACGCATCTTCCGATAATTCGACGCCTCTGCAGGTCGGCCCCATGACGAAGTCGAGCCGGCTCGCCAGTTGCGGAAAAACAGGTCCTGCCCGCGTGCAATCCCGCTCACCATCCCATGTGGGCGACGCGATCGCCGGAAGGAACCGGCCTGCATTGGCAGCATAGGGAATATCGAAGAATGTGTGGATACCGTCATTCAGACTGCCTTTGAGGGCGCCCTGGGCGCAATGCGCTTTTGTCGTTTCGTCCATCAGGTTGACTCACTTTGACTTTCAGAAATAAGTAAGGGGATGTCGCATTGCGCATCGCCTTGCAGCGCGATATCCCGTCGCTCTCCCCGTTTCTCCGGATATTCAATGCCTATCCGGCCACGTATGGTGTCCTGCATCGGAAGCGATAATCGCGTACGCGGAATGGAAATAAAACGGAAAGATTCGACTTCACCCTTGAAGAAAATTCATGCCCCCGACACCATGACTTCAATGCAGCAGCGTCTAAAACTCCGCCACATTTCGGTGGTCCTCGAAATCGCGCGATGCGGGAGTTTGCAAAAGGCAGCGGAGGCACTGGCCGTGGGCCAGTCCGCGATATCGAAGGCGCTGGCAGAAGTGGAGGCCATCGCAGAAGCGCAACTGTTCGAACGCACGCCATCGGGCATGCGGCCGACGGTCTATGGCGAGGCGCTCGTGCGTCACGGCTATCTGATCGCGAGCGACGTGCAACGGGCCGAAGCAGAACTCGACGCCTTGCGCAGCGGCGATATCGGAACGCTGTCCCTCGGGATATTCTTTCCGCTCAACTGGTGGGAAGCACTTGCCGACTGCATCGCCGACTTTCGCGCCGCATCGCCGAAAATTCGTTTGAGCGTGCGTGAAGAATCGATGGAGACCTTGCTTGAACTGCTCGATCAGGATCTCGTCGATATCGTGATCGGTCGCCTTGCGAGCGGTTACGGAAGCGACCAGTATGCGCAGGCTTTGCTGCGCGAAGATCATCCGCATTTTGTCGCACGTGAAGGGCATCCGCTCACCCAGGGCCCCGTGACGCTCGAAGACCTGTTGGGCTTCCCCTGGGTGTTGCCCGAACAACCGAATATCATCCGTCAACAGCTCGAGTTCGCAGTGCGTGACATGGGCCTGCGTTCGGGAGCCGACGTCATGTCGTCGCAAGTGTCTCCGCTGACTTTCCGCCTCGCGAGCAAAAGCGACACACTCGTTCTTGTGTCGCAATGCATCGCGGAAGAACTGCGCGCGTTATATGGACTGAAGCCGGTACTGTGTAACTTGCCGCTTCATCTCGGTCCGCTCGTCGCCGTCACACGAAGCGACAAACCTGTCAACCGGGCAGCGACGGCGTTCATGCAGAAGTTGAAAAACGCGATGACCGCGTCGGGCACTGCGAGTATGTAAGGAAAACGGACCCGGCACGCGGCGTCTGTTCGACGCGCGTGCCGCTTCCCGCTTCAGTGCGCCCCGGCCGCCGCGTCGCTCGAACCGCCAGCCTTGCCGGGCTTCGTGATCCAGATCAGCGGAATGATGATGATCATGACAATCGCCGCGCCATAGAACACATCGTTCAATCCCATCATGGCCGCCTGCGTTTGCACCGTGTGGTCGAACAGCGCATACGATGCCTGCTTGCCGAGACCGAGCAGCGAGTGATACGCATCGAGTTGCTGGTTGAAGATCGGGTTGGTCGGGCCCGACTGCTGCGTCAGGATTTCATGATGAAAGATCGTGCGGTTATTCCAGATCACATTCGCAATCGATGTGCCGATCCCGCCGAAGAACATCCGTCCAAAGGTAGACAGACCCGCTGCCGCAGGCACCTTTTCGGGCGGCTGTCCCGACAGGATGATCACCGTCAGCGGCGCAAAGAACAGCGCCATCGGAATGCCTTGCAGCAGCGTCGGCAGAATGATGTAGCCTTCGCTGAGGTCCGTGTAGAAGAACGAGCGCATGTAGTACACGATCGCAAAGCCGATAAACGCAAACGTACCGATAATGCGTGCGTCGGAACGCGGCAGGATCTTGCCCATGATCGGCGCGCCGATCACCGCGAAAATACCAAGCGGTGCCGTTGCGAGCCCTGCATCGACGGCCCGGTAGCCGAGGTACTCCTGCATCCACTGCGGCAGCAATACGAGTGTCCCGAAGAAGATCGCATACGCGACCGCAATGGAAACCGTTCCACCCAGAAAATTGCGCTGCTTGAACAGCGTCAGGTCGACAATCGGATTCTTGTCCGTCAGTTCCCACACGATAAAGAGTGCGAGCCCGACCGCAGCGACAATGGTGAGAACGACGATCGTCGTCGACGAGAACCAGTCGAGATCCTTGCCTTTATCCAGCATCACCTGCAACGCCGCGACCCACACGATCAGCAGCAACAGGCCCACTATATCCACGGGTATCTTCTTCGACGGCGTATCGCGATGCCGGTAGAGCATCCACACCATGCCCGCCGCGAACAATCCCACAGGAATGTTGATGTAGAAAATCCACGACCAGCTATAGCTGTCGGTGACCCATCCGCCGAGCGCGGGACCGACGATCGGCCCTGTCACGACGATCATCGAGAACAGCGACAGCGCCAATGATGACTTGCTCTTCGGCCACGAACTCAGCAACAAGGCCTGCGACATCGGAATGAGCGGGCCGGCCACGGCGCCTTGCAATATCCGGGCGGCAAGCAGCACGGGCAAGGAAGGCGCGATGCCGCACAGCCACGACGCGATCACGAACAGCAGGATCGAGCCGACGAAAAGCCGGACCTGTCCAAGGCGTTGCGTGAGCCAGCCGGTCAGCGGTATCGCCACCGAGTTCGCCGCGGCAAACACGGTAATGACCCAGGTGCCTTCATCGACGGAAACGCCGAGATTGCCTGAGATAGTTGGAATCGCAACGTTCGCGATCGACGAATCGAGCACGGTCATGAATCCGGCCAGACCGACGACGAACGAGCCTAAGGCAAGCTTCGCTCCCGTCAGCGGCGGATGAGTTAGTTGGGGGGTGGTCATGGTGATCCAGCCTTCGTGAATACGGAGAAAGGGGCGCGCAAGCGCATCATTCGTTCGCGGCGATGATGTGTGCGATCGCGGCGTTCGCCTCGTCGCCGTACTTCGCGAATACGTCGGTCTTGTAGCTCGAATGGGGATCGACGGCCGTAAGCGTTGCTGCGCTCGTATCCTTCACGTCGACGTTGACGTTCATCGAAAGGCCCACGCGCAGCGGGTTCTTTTGCAGTTCTTCGAGCGGGATTTCGATGCGCACGGGCAGCCGTTGCACGACCTTGATCCAGTTGCCCGTCGCGTTCTGCGCAGGCAACAGCGCGAGCGCCGACCCTGTTCCCGGCGTGAGGCCCACGACCTTGCCGTGATAGGTGACCGACGAACCATAGACATCGGCGGTCAGTTCGACGGGCTGGCCCACGCGAATGTGCCGAAGCTGCCACTCCTTGAAGTTCGCATCGACCCACACCTGATTGAGCGGCACCACCGACATCAGCGGCGTTCCCGTTGCGACGCGCTGACCGACCTGCACGCTGCGCTGCGCGACATAGCCCGTGACGGGCGCGGGCAAGGTCGTGCGTGCATAGGCGAGGTAGGCGTCGCGCACATGAGCGGCGCTGGCCTGCACGTCGGGGTGGTCCTCGATCGACGTATTGGCCGTCAGCGCGCGGTTGGCGCCGAGCTGCTGTTTCGCGGCGTCGAGCGCGGCCTGTGCGGACTTGACGGCGTCGCGTGCATGCGAGATTTCTTCTTCCGACACCGCGCCCGTCATGCCCGTGGAAAGACGGCGGCGCAGATCGTCCTGTGCCTTCGACAGATCCGATTGCCGCTCGGCGATATCCGCGCGGTATTTGTCGTCGTTGACATAGAGGCCATGCACGCGGCGCACCGTCTGGCCGAGATTCGCTTCGGCCTGTTGCAGGGCGATGCGTGCGTCAGCGGGATCGATCCGTACGACCGGCTCACCCTCATTCACGATCTGCGTGTTGTCGGCATCGACGGCAATCACGGTTCCGCCAATCTGCGGCGTGATCTGCACGACGTTGCCGTTCACATACGCGTCGTCCGTTTCGACGTGAAAACGCGCGACGGTGTAGTAGTACGCGCCATACGCGGCGCCCGACGCCGCCAGTGTCGCCGCCAGCAGCGCGAGCAGCAGCTTGCGCTTTCCGGCTTTTTTCGGCGGTTCGTTGACCGGTTGGGATTGAGGTGCATTCATGATTTGAACTCCAGCAAGGCTTGGTCGACGCCACGCATCGTTCGATGGCGGCGGCTCGAATGGGTTAGTCGTTGGTCTTGACGTTCGAAGGCGTCGGAATCGGCGTATCGGTGTTCGACGCGAGGCCGGCTTGCGTCGCATCGAAGCCGCCGCCCATCGCCTTGATGAGACCGATCTGCTGATCGCGGCGCCCCATCTGCAGGTTGATGACGGACTTTTCGGCGGCGAGGCGGTTGTCGTCGGCGTTCAACACCTGCAACTGCTGGGTCAGTCCGGATTTGTAGCGAACCAGCGCCAGTTGATATGCCTTCGTCTGTGCGTCGAGCGCCTGTTGGGAGTCGACCAGTTGACGATCGGTCGACTGGATCTGCGAAACCTGTGTCGCCACGTCCGACAGCGCGTTGATCAACGTGTGGTTGTAGGTCGCCACGTCGTAATCGAAGTCGGCGTAGCGGTCTTTCAGTTGCGAGCGCAGCGCGCCGGCGTCGAAGATCGGCAGATGGATGGCCGGGCCCGCCTGAATCTGGCGGCTCGACGCCGTGAGGAAACGTCCCCATCCGAATGCGTCCAGACCCGCCGACAGCGACAGATTCACATCGGGATAGAACTCGGCCTTCGCGACCTTTACGTCGTGCATCGCGGCATCGACTTGCCAGTAGGCCGCCACGATGTCGGGCCGGCGCGAGATGAGATCGGCAGGCAGGTTATCGGGCAACGCAACGGCCGGGCCTGTGCCGAACGAAGGATTGGCAATTGCGAGCCCACGGTCCGGGCCCTTGCCCAGCAGCGCGCCCAACTGGTAGCGCACCGTGGTGATCTGTCCGTCGAGATCGCTGACACTCGCGCGGCTGGTGGACGTTTCGCCACTCGCAGTCTGCTTTTCCACGTTGGTGTCGAGACCTGCGCTCACGCGGCCATCCGTGATCCGCCCGATGTCTTCGCGATTGCGCACTTCGCGGCTCTCGACATCGCGCAATGCGTAGAGGAGCGCGAGATGGTTGTACGTGCTCGCCACCGATGCAGCCAACGTGATGCGAACTTCCTCGGCCTCTGCCTCGGCGACCTTTTCCTGCGAAACGGCCTTACGCAGCCGCTCGCGATTCTTGCCCCACAGATCGAGATCCCATGACGCGCTGACGAGCAGGTTGTTCTCGCTCTGCGTCGAGCCTGCGTAAGGCGGCGGCACGATCGCGTTGGCCGAGTAGTGTTCGCGGGTCCACGAATAGCTGCCGCTCACGCTGGGATACAGCAGGGATTTCGCGCTGCCCACGTACGACGTCGCTTTCTCGATGCGCGCACGCGCCTGATCGATAGTCGGGTTGCCTTGCAGCGCTTCGTCGATCAGCTTCGGCAATTGCGGGTCGCCGAACTGCTGCGCCCAGTCGAGCGCGGGCCATTTCCCGCCTTCGTCGGGCAGGCTCTGCTTCGTTTCATAGGTCGCAGGTGCCTCGATGTGCTTGTCGCTCCTGATACCGGCGTAGTTGACGCATCCCGCCAGACTGAAGGCCGCGACTGCCGCTGCGAGCAGCGCAGCCGGTTTGCTGACGAACGACACGGCTCGCCCTTTCTGCGGCACGTTTTCCAGTCTCGTCGTGTTCATTTGCGTGATCATGCTTTCGCATCCGTTAAAAAGTGTATATGCACATGCTAGTGTTCGTTGATGCACGCATCAATGCGCGGGAATGCATCAGTTTGTTGCCTTGCTGTTATCAGACGCTGGGCACGTCGCGCGTGATGCGGAACAGTTCGTTGCGCAAATGCACGGCCTGCTCGCGGCCAAAGATGAGTTCGAAGTTCGCCTGCGCCGCGTGCCAGTGAGCGGTCGCCTGCTCGAGACGTTCACGGCCCTTTTCGGTGAGCATGAGGCGCAGACGTCGATTGAGCCGCTCTTCGGCGGGCGCGACCACGAGGCCGTCGCGCAGCAGCGGCTTCAGGATGCGCACGAGCGTGGTGCGGTCCATCACCAGCGCGTCGGCCAGCTGGACCATGGTTGCTTTCGGATTGCGATCCAGCATGCTCAGGATGCTGAACTGGGTCGGCGTAATGCCGACCTTGGAAAGATGGCGTTCGTACAGCTTCGAAATATGCCGCGCTGCCTGGCGCACGGCGAAGCAGTCATCGGTTTCGGATGAAAATGGATTCATTTCTACGGGATAGTCTGCGATACCGTTTTCTATTTATATTTGGCATCCTTAATATTTAACGTGAAGCCAGCCCGCTGGCAGGCTACTCTCAGCGGCGCTCCGACTCCAGCGCGCGGCGCTGCAACCGTGCCGCGTTCTCCGCGCTGCGCAAATCGACGTCGAATGATTTCGTCGCCCAGCTCAGCGCCGCGATCCAGCCCGCGATGGTCCATCCGAGGAACAGATTGAGGAGGAGAACCCGGGCCGCTTCCTGCTTCATCCTGCGGCGGGCGATCATCGACGGCGTGAAATACACCGTCACACCCATAGCAACAATGACAAAAGACATGAATACGTGCATCTGACACCTGTTCTGATAACGCTGAACTTCAGAAAACACACTCGAAAGTGCATGCGCACAGAATAGCCAAACGACGTGCGGGAAGCGATGCCCGGCGCGTCATCAGACTGTTGCCGTCAGACGCATCAATTGGACCGGGATGGCGAGCGTGGCGCCCCTTCAGCGCGGCGCGGTGCGCTCGAAGAATTCGATCGCGTGATCGATGAACGCGCGGACCTTGGCGGGCAGCAGCGTCCGGTTGCTATACGCGAGGCGGATCTCGATGCCGATGTCAACCAGTTCGAAACCGGCGAGCAGTCGTACGAGCTTGCCCGATGCCAGTTCCTTTTCGATCAGCGCGACAGGCACGATGCCAATGCCGAATCCGCGCAGCACCATTTCGCGGTTGAACGCGGGGCTGTTCGATGACATGTCGAAGTGAAGGGGAATCGTCAGTTCTTCGCTGCCGACCCGAAAGCTGACGCTCGGGCGCCGCAGCGACGGCGACATCGCCACGAACTGATGATTCGCCAGCTCCGACGGATGATTCGGCGCAGGCGTTCGCTGCAAGTACTGCGGCGACGCGACGAGGATCACGGGAATGCGTTCGAGCAAGCGCACCACGGCCGTTTCGCTCGTCAGCATATAAGGCACGACGATGCCGAGATCGTAGCCGTCCGCGACGAGGTCGACGGGACGTTCCGTCAGCGTGACGTCGAGTGTGATTTTCGGATGCGCGAGTTTGAATTCGGCGATCAACGGAACGAGCCGCTCCATCGTCGACGTCGTGTGCGCGACGAGGCGCAGCACGCCGCCCGCCTCGCGCGTCTGGTTGCCGACGTCGGCTTCGAGGGCGTCCAGATCGTCGAGAATGCGCACGCAGCCTTCGTAGAACCGTTCCGCGGCCTCGGTGAGCGACACCTGCCGCGTGGTTCGATGCAGCAACCTGCAGCCGACGCGCTCCTCCAGCGCCGAAACCGCCCGCGATACCGCCGGCCTCGCCAGCCCGTGCATGTCCGCCGCGCGCGCGAAGCTCTTCAACTCCACTACCGACCGGAACACGCGCAGGCTCTCGACATAGTCCATGAAGCGATCTCGCTATAGGTGCAGGGGCGGCGGGTTTGCCGCAGGCAGGTCTTCAGGTACGACGCGTCCCGTCCGCGCATGCCGCGATACTACCCCGGAAGGCTTTACCGCACGATTGCCGGGCACGCACCGCGTACGTCAGCGCTTGCCCTGCCCGCCTTCCAGCGCGAAATTCTTCAGCAGCGTCTGCCGGCTCGCCTTCAGTATTTCCTCGCCCAGACGTGGATCCGCGCCGCCGACCGCCCGCGACAGAATCAGCGCACCGACCATCTCGCTGTAGAACGCAATCGCTTCGCGCCGCGCTTCATCCGCATCCATGCCTTCTTCGCGCTGTTCGACGACGAGCGCCGTCAACGTGTCGAACATCGTTTCCAGTCCGCTTGCAAAGTGCGTTTGCGCTTCCGTGCCGAGCCGGCGAACGTCGGCGGTCAGTCCGGCGACGGCGCAGCCCTGTTCGATATCGCCGCAATGCGTGCCGGACAGATAGAAATCGACCTGCCGTTTCAAGCGGTTGCCGCCCCGCTTGATGGGCGCGGCGATCGCGTCCTTCAGGTCGCGGTTGGCCTTGTCCATCGCGCTCGCCACGACCTCGGCCGCAAGCGCTTCCTTCGATTCGAAGTGGTTGTAGAAGCCGCCTTGTGTAAAGCCCGCCGCCTTCATCAGCGCGCTCAGGCCCACGCCGTCTATCCCATGTTCACGGAATAATTTCTCCGACGCCGCAATGATGGCCTTGCGGTTCTCTTCCGCCTGCTGTTTCGAGACTCCCATCGTTCGATGCTCCCACGCGCTTGTCGCCCAGTTTGTTGCCGCAATTATAGCGTCCTTCGAAAAATACAATGGTGACCACCATTGACATCTCGCGGACGATCAACCAAACTCAATGTCAGTCACCATTGTGTTTTCGGTGAACCCTTCAATCTGGACAGGAAATATTCATGACCAATACGACGGCAGACGCCAACAAGGCCCTCGTGCTAGAGGCATTCGACACGCTTTTCAACCAGCGCGATTACGCCGCCGCAGAGCGCTTCTGGTCGCCCGGCTACATCCAGCACAGCGCGCATATCGAGCCCGGCCGCGACGGCCTGTTCAATCTGATCAAAACGCTGCCTCCCACCTTGCGATACGAACCCGGCGTGATCGTCGCCGATGGCGACCATGTGATCGTGCACGGCCGCTTTTCCGGCCACGGGCGCCCCGTCGCATGGATTGCCGCCGACATCCTGCGCATCGAAAACGGCGTACTCGCCGAGCATTGGGACGTGCTGCAGGACGAAGCCACCCAGTCCGAATCGAAAAGCGGCCTGCCGATGTTCGGCAACCGGTTCCCGGACTAACGACATCCTCCACTTCAAGGCGAATCAATCATGAAACTCACTGGCAACACGATCTTCATCACGGGCGGCGGCTCGGGCATTGGCCGCGGTCTCGCCGAAGCGCTTCACAAACGCGGCAACAAGGTGATCATTTCGGGCCGGCGCGCGGAGCGCCTGCAGGCGACCATCGACGCGAATCCCGGCATGCGCGCGGTATCGCTCGACATGACGGATCCTTCAGACGTGCAGGCCGTGGCCGCGAAGCTGATCGCGGAGTATCCCGACCTCAACGTGCTGATCAATAACGCGGGAGTGATGTATCCCGACGGCGCGCAAGGCCCCGTCGACGACGATCTGCTGCGCACGACGGTCGACACGAACCTGCTCGGGCCGATCCGCATGACGTCCGCGCTGATCGAACATCTGAAGACCCGCGACGATGCCGTGGTCGCCAATGTGACGTCGGTGCTGGGTTTCGTGCCGCTCGCGATTGCTGCCGTCTATAGTTCGACGAAGGCCGCGTTACATTCGTACACGTTGTCGCAACGCTATCTGCTGCGGGACAGCAACGTTTCCTTCATCGAAATCGCGCCGCCGTGGGTTCGCACCGAGTTGCTGAACAGCACGGAAGAAGAACGCGCGATGCCGCTCGATACGTTTATCGAAGGCGCAATCGAGCAATTGGGTACTGATGCGAATGAGATTCTCGTGGGCCCGGCTGTCGCGATGCGAGCCAATCCTGGCCCGGGCGAGCACGCATGGGTCAACGAGTTCAACGATATGTTTGCCGCTGGCTGAGCGCTTTGCGTTGCCGCTTATGAGCGGCAACGGGCTCGGTCGGGGGGATCCGAACAGGCTTTTCAAGCCCACATGGAGTCAAGCGGGACACGTCGGTCCCGCTTGAACGACGGTTTCCGTTACGCGGAGACCGGCGCGTTCGTCGCTTCAGGCGCAACCGCGGGAGCCGCGCTTTCCGTGCCGACGCTTACCTTCTTTGCCGCGACCTTCCGGGTCGCCGCCTTCTTCGCAGGCGCCTTCGTGGCGGGCGCCGCGGCCTTCTTCACAGCACGCTTCCGGGCGGCCGGCTTTTTCGCCGCAGCCGCTTTACCGGTCGGCGCTGCTGCCTTCTTTGCAGCAGCGGCCTTCGGCTGCGCCGTGTTTTCCGTCGCGCCTTCGATCAGAAACTTCGTACGGTCTTTGGCGCCAGCGAGCCATGCGGGTGCCGGTCCACGGCCGCTCCACGTCGCACCGCTTTTCGGGTCGCGGTACTTGGGCGCTTGCGGGCCACGCACATAGTTGCCTGCCTTTGCGACTTTCACTGCCTTTCCGGCTTTCGCAACCTTTGCGACTTTAGTGGCCTTAGCGGCCTCAGCGACCTTCTTGCCAGCAGGCGCCGGAGCAGAAGCAGCGCCTTCAACCAGAAACTTGTTGCGATCCTTCGCGCTGGCAATCCACGCAGGCGCACGGCCGTGGCCGGTCCAGGTGGCGCCGGTTTTCGGATCACGATACTTCGCGACCGACGCAGACGCCTTGACTGCAGCCTTGAGCGCGGCCTTCACGCCCGGCTTGCGACCGCGCTTCTTCGCGCCGCCGATATGCGCTTCGATATCGGCAGTGGTCAAACCATGCTTATCCATAATCTCGCGGATCTTCGCGATGACGCCGGACGACTGCTTTGCAGCCAGCGCTTCCGCCTGAGCCTGAAGTTTGGCGATTTGCGCCTGAACCTTCTCGAGTGTTGCCATACTATTCCTCCCTATGATTAGTGTTGGCGGCACTATGCCATATAACCGTGCAAATAGGCGATAGTGCGAAAGACCTTATTAGCAACATCGAATCGAGAGTGATAATCTCAAGGCACAGGGCTTGCGCTCGCACAGTGACGCGTCCGAGGGCGCAAATCGTAAAACGGGGAAATTTCATGGATGAGAGAAAGCGCGACAGTATGGTCGCCTATCTGCGCAGAAGAATGGCTGAGGTCGGAATTGAACTCGACGATCTCGCCGCCGCAATTGCCGAAGATCAAATCCGGCAGAAATCGGCGCGCTATCGCAGCGCCACGGGAGAAATCTGGTCGGGCGAAGGCGAGATGCCCCAATGGCTGAAGCAGGCCATCAGCGCGGGGCAATCAATTGACCATTTTGCCGTGGGCCGCGCGGCGCAAAAGGAACAGCAAACGGAACCGGAATCGCCGTCGAAGGTCGACTGGAGCCAGGATCCGTTCGCAGGCAGCCGGCTGGCAGCTTCCCAATCCGCGCATCGCACCCAATGAAACGGCCGTTCTCCGCTGGACTGCACTAAATTGAATGAGTAATCTGTGGGCGCAGGAAGAGATTTGTTGGGGTTTGTTGGCCACGCCGACCTTGATCTTCGTCCCGGGGAGGACTCATGGAAGTGAGTACCGAAACGCTTGTCGACATGCTCAGAGAAGTAGAAGCAGAAGATCCCATCGACTACGCAGACCTGCCATTTGGAGAGCAGGAACTCAGACGCCTCATCGTCAGTTCGCTCGTTGAACGCCATCACAACGTGGAATCAGGCATGTCCACTTCCGACGTGCACGCGCTGTATCTGCTGAGCACCGCAAAGCTGGTTCTTGAAAATACGGTGCTTCATGCGCGACTGCTGCTTTTTCAAGGACATCAGCTCGATATCGATTCCTTGCTGGCGCCTTTTACGCTCAAAGGAAAACGTAGCTGATTGACAAATTCGGCCACGTATTGCGCTATATCCAGGCAGTGGGTGCGGTAGATGACGCACGGCGAATGCCGTGCGAATCGCAAGACTATTTGCACGAGCATTCGCATGCATCACACCCACTCACCATCGAACTTTCAACGCGTCCGCCCTTCGCGAAGTCCAAGTCGCTCGAGCGGAACGTTGTAGGTTTCCCGCATCGCGTAGATCGACACAGCGGACAGCAGGCAGACGAACGCGGCGAACGCTGCCGGCAGCATCCACGGCGCGGTGCCGAATCTGCCGATCAACGCCGTTTCAATGAGCGGCGCAAAGCCCGCCACCGCGAAGCCAAATTGCGTACCAATCGCCATTCCCGACAGACGGACCTGGGTTGGAAACCGCTCGGCGTAAGTGGCCGGCCAGACCGCGTTGGTAATACTGAAGACAATGCCGCCGAGCATCACGCCCGTGAAGAGCACCAGACTGTCGCTTCCCGTCGTGATCGACCAGAGAAAAACCGCAACACCGATTGCGCAGAAAATGTTGCCCGTGATGAACACAGGACGCCGCCCGATCCGGTCCGACAGACTCGCATAGACGGGGATAATGAACACCGCGATCAGGTTGGCGATCACGGCCGTCCACAGCATCGTCGACGTGCTGACGTGATGCTCCATCGTGCGGGAAAAGGACAGGGAAAACACGGCGAAGGTCGTGCCGATCGACGAGATGAGCGCCGCGAAAAATACCTGAAACAGTTCCTTGCGATAACTGGTGAGAAGCGTCTTGAGCGGCGCCCTCGGCACTTCGCCATGTGACGCTTCGCTCTGGAAAGCAGGCGTTTCCTCCAGACGCGAACGCACGATGAAGCCGACGATCACGACCAACGCACTCAGCCAGAATGGCACCCGCCAGCCCCACGACAACAGCTGGTCTTCCGACAGCAAAGCGGCGAGCGGCAGTACGACAGCTGGCGCAAGCACCTGGCCGCCTTGCGTCCCGCTCAATGTCCAGCTCGTGTAATACCCGCGACGGTCCGCAGGCGCATGTTCGAATGACATCGAATTCGCGCCCGCCTGCTCACCGGCTGCGGAGATGCCTTGCAGAATACGCAGTACGACGAGCAACGCGGGCGCGAGTAATCCCGCACTCTGAAAGCTCGGCAGGCAGCCGACGAGGAACGTCGACAGACCCATCAGCAGCAACGTGCCGACCATCACCACCTTGCGGCCAAGACGGTCGCCGTAGTGCCCCATCAGGAACGAGCCAAGCGGACGGGCTGCATACGCGACGCCGAAGGTCGCCATCGATGCGAGTGTTGCGGCAGCCATGTCGCCCGGCGGAAAGAAGATGCGCGGAAATACGAGCGCAGCGACCGTGCCGTAAATAAAGAAGTCGTAGTACTCGAGTGCGCTGCCGATCCACCCTGCAATGGCCGCTTTTCTCGCGTGCCGCCCGCCGGTGGCGGCAGCAAGCGCCGGGGCAGCGCCATTTCGCATTGCGTCAGTCGTCATGTTTGTCTCCGAATATTTGTTTAGGAATGTATGAGGCCGCTAGGCGCTTTCGCGTATTAACCGCTCGGTGGCCTGTCGAACGAGACTTGCCCGTTTCATCGAATCCGGTTCGCGTGCGAGCGGCACTTCGGCAAATAGCGGCACGTCGTTGGGAAGCACAGCGAGCAACTCTCTCAAAGGCAATTCACCTTCGCCCGGCAAGAGCCGGTTGCCGCGCGCTTCGTCGATGATTCCCGCAGGCGGCGGCGATGCAAGCGGCGCATCGCAAAGCTGCACGCTGCCGATCAGCGCAGGATCGAGCGCCTCGACCGATGCGACCGTCCCGCCAGAGCGCGCCAGATGCAGTGCATCGACGAGAACGAAGGCATTCGGTTTGCGAACCGCCTTCACGACACTCGCGGCATCTTCGAGCCGCGCGACAGGACGCCACACCATGAACTCGACGTCCAGCGCGAGACCGAACGGCTCGGCAAGGTCACAAAGCTCTCCAAAGCGATCGATGACTCTTGCGCGTTCCGCGTCGTCGATGTTGATGCATACGCGTTGCGCGCCAAGCTCGGCGCCCGCTTCGAACGCTTCGGCGTAGTCGCTCGCACGCGTATCCGGTGCAATGCGAACCACTTCGATATCCGATACCGCCACGTCGTGCGCATCCATCAGACGCCGCGTTTCGCGCAGCTCCGGCGATCCGGCGCGCAACGGGTACGCCACGCCGCCGGGCATCGGAGCACACAGACGAATACCCACCGCACGAAATCCCGCCTTGGCAGCGAGCGAAATGAGATGCGGCGGGCCTACATCGAGGACAGTCAGATGAGACAGGGATAACCGTTTCATTGCGTCACACTCCGTCCCGTCAGTAAGTAGCGCGTCCGCCCGTGAGATCGAACGCGGCGCCCGTCGTGAACGAGCACTCTTGCGTCGCGAGCCATGCGACCATCGACGCGACTTCGTCCGGGCGGCCTGCGCGCCCGAGCGGAATCTTCGCGAGCACGAAGTTGCGCGATTCGGCGGTCATGTTGCGGAGCATGTCCGATTCGATGGCGGCAGGCGTGACGCAATTCACACGAATATCCGTGTCCGCGAGTTCCTTGCTCAGCGACTTGGTCAGCGCAATCACGCCCGCCTTCGACGCGCCATACGCGCCCTGATTCGGATTGCCTTCCTTGCCGCCGACCGAAGACAGATTGACGATGCGCCCATGCCGCGCGCTGCGCAGATACGGCAGCACCTCGCGGCAGCAGATGAACACCCCCGTGAGGTTGATATCGATCACCTGTCGCCACGCATCGATCGAATAGGTTTCGACGGGTCCGATAGGGCCGTTGATGCCTGCCGCGTTGATCAGCACATCGACCGATCCGAAGCGCTCGTACACGTCTTTTGCGGCAGTCGCGACGTTGGCGGCATCCGTGACATTCACCTGCGCCGACGACACAGCGCATACCTTTTCAGCGGCTGCATGAGCGGCCGCGCCGTCGATATCCCACAGCACGACCTTCGCGCCCGACGCAACGAATCGTTCGGCAATCGCATAGCCGATAGCGCCCGAGCCGCCCGTGATGACACATACGCGATCCTGCAGATCCAGCTTGTTCATGTACCTCGTCTCCAAAGGGTTAGGCATCGTTTGAACGGATACTAAGGAGAAACGCCCTCTTTGTCGTATGCTGAAGTTCCGATAACCTATAACTTTCGGTTAACCAGCAGCGGGCGATGTGCGATGCGCTTCAAACTCAGGCACATGGAAGTGTTTCGCGCGGTCATGCTGACGGGATCGATCAACGCGGCCAGCAAACTGTTATTCGTCTCGCAGCCTGCCGTGAGCAAGCTGGTGTCTCACATCGAAACAACGCTCGGCTTGCGTCTGTTCGAACGCTCCAAAGGCCGCCTCGTCCCGACGACGGAAGCGCACGCGCTGTTCAGGGAAGTCGAGCAGGTGTATCAGGCGGCCGTGCGGGTCGACGAGTTCGCGCATGCGCTGTCGCTCGGGCCGGCGAGCCTGTTGCGCGTGACGTGCAGCGCGTCGCTGGCCATGAGCGTGGTCGCGCCCGCACTGGTGGATCTCAAGAAGAAACTGCCCGCATTGACGGTGAACTGGCAGACCACGCTGATGGCCGACATGCCGATGGAACTGCTGAGCAAGGAAGCGGAGGTTGCCATCTCCGCGATGCCCGTCACGCACGAGCATCTGAACAACGTGCCTTTCATGTCTGGCAACATGGTCTGCGCGATGCCGAAAGGACACCGGCTCGCGGCGCAGAAAAGCGTCGCGCTTGCCGATCTCGTCGATGAACCGGTTGTCCTGTTCAAGCGCGATATCCCGTTCGGGACGGTGATTGCGCAGGCGTGTCAGCAGGCGGGCGTCGAACTCAAATCGACCATCGACGTGATGCGTGCCGATCAGGCGCTTGCGCTCGTCGAAGGCGGGCTCGGCGTGACCATCGTCGACAACTTCGCGACGACGGGAAGTTCACTCGTGATTCGTCCGCTTCGCGAAAACATCGAGCTGACGGCGCATTTTGTCTACTCGCGCTTCACGCCTCCATCGCGGAATGCGAGCCTGTTCATGCAAGCCGTGTATCGGCGCGCGGAGAGCCTGAAGCGCGCTATTCCGGACGCTTCCCTTCCGCAGTAACGCTGTTTATCCCGGCATGGCCGCCATACGACGCTCCTGCCGCAGCAGCACATCGCGGTAAATCCCCGGCCGTCGCGCCAGTTCCGCAGGCACGCCATCGTCGACGAGCCTGCCATGCTGGATCACCACGATCCGATCGAAATTCTGCAAGGTCGACAAGCGATGTGCGATCGCGACCACCGTGCGGCCTTTCATCAGTCGATCGAGCGCGATTTGAATCATCGCTTCCGATTCGCTGTCGAGCGCCGACGTTGCCTCGTCGAGCAGCAGGATCGGCGCATCTTTCAGGAACGCCCGCGCGATCGCGATGCGTTGCCGTTGACCGCCCGAAAGGCGCGTGCCGCGCTCACCCACTACCGTCTGCAGGCCGTCGGGCAGCGAGCGGATCAGTTCGAGACAATTGGCGTGCTCGCAGGCCTGCAACACGTCATCCTCGGTCGCGCCCGGGCGGCCATAACGCAGATTGTCGAGCAGCGTGCGGTTGAAGAGCGAGATATCCTGCGGTACGACGCCCACGGCATCATGCAGACTGCCCAGACTGATATCACGCAGCCGCTGCCCCGAAATGCAGACGGCGCCGGCTCCGGACGGCGGGTCGAAGGACCGTTGCAATAGCGCGAGCACGGTTGTTTTGCCGGCACCCGATGGTCCGACGAGACCCACCCGCTGTCCCGCGTCGATATGCAGGCTGAAATGATCCAGCACGCGGCGGCGGCCGGGATAGGAAAACGTGACGTTCTCGAAGTCGATGTTCGCGTCACGAATCTGCAACGCCGGGACACCCATCCTCTCTTCCATCTCGCGCGGCACGAGCAGCGCTTGTGCGGCGTCGGCCAGCCGAGCGACATGCTGAACCATGTCCACCAGCGCCACGGCGAGATCGCGCGTGCCATGCAGAATCGCAAAGCCCAGCGAACTGACCAGCACCACATCGCCTGTCGTGGCGCGCTCTTGCGTCCACAGCCACAGCACCCAGCCAAGCAGGCCGCACGACAGCACCGCGGTGATGACGGCATGCACCAGCCGGAGCTTCTCGAGGTGCCGCAGGCTCGCCTTCCGCGCGCTCATTTCCTGTTCGAGTATCGATCCGATACGTTGGCTTTCGCGTGCCGTCGCCACAAAAGTGCGGACTGTCGACATGTTGCCGATCACATCGACCAGTTCGCCATCGACGGAAGCGGCACGCGACGCGAAATGAACATGCCGCGCGCCGCCGCGCCTTGCGAGCCAGAACAGAAATGCGGTCATGCAGATGGAAATACCGATCAGCGCGAGCGCCATGCCCACACTGACCCACCCGATCAGCACGATGGCGCCCACGACGGAGAGAAGCGGCGGCAGCGCATTCCACGCCGAGAGATTTTCGATGGTAAAAACGGCATTCGCGGTCGCCGAGATGCGGCTTGCGAGTGTGCCCGGTTGCACGTTCGAGAAATACCCCGGCGAATGTCCGATCAGATAACCGAACAGTTCGCGGCGCACATCCCCCGTCACGCCGACGAACGTCCGCACGCTCGCCCAGCCCGCAAGACGCCAGAACATGGTGTCCGCGAAAAGCAGCGCAACGATCACAAGAAATGCATCGATTACCAGCGCGGGATGCGCGCGGCCGTTGGGCAGCGCGTCGATGAGATTTTTGATCGCGAACTGCGAGCCCAATGAGCACGCGACAGCCGCCACGATACTGAAGACGACAACCGCGTGCTGCGCGCGATGCTGGTCCACGTAACGCAGCAGCAACCTGACGGGATGTGCGGCATAGGCGGCGAGCGCCTTCGCGCGCCGCCCTCGCGTATAGCCGGACACTCCCGCGCCCGCAGCCTGTGAGCCTGGCGTACCCATGTTGTTCCGCCCCAATCATGCGCCGTCCGGCGCGATCGGAGCGCGGGCGCGGCAGTCAGCGAAAGCGCCCTCGATCACTACGGGCGAACCCATCCCGCATACGCCGTTCCCGCTACGCCATGACGAACGCATGACGCAAGGTTTCCCGCGATCACCTTGCTGCCAGCTAACGGTCCGCCACGTGTGAAGATTCCAGAACGCCTATTTCGCGGGCGCATTGGCCGCTGCTGCCTGGCTCGCCGCTTTCTGCTTTTTGGACGCCTCGTGATGACCCACAGCGCAGCCTGCCGCGGCACCGGCGACACCGTGCTTTCCCGCTACGTGTCCCGCTACCCCGCCGACCACGGCGCCTTCGGTGCAACCCGCCGCGTGCGCAAAACTGCTCAGCGCCATTGTCGAAATCACACATGCAGTCGCGGCAATCAGTTTCAATTTCATTTCAACCTCCCGTTGTTGTATCCCGGGACGTCTTCGCAACCGGCATGCCACGCCGTCTGCGCGTATCAGACCTTGTAGTTGCCGCCGTCGCGATCGAGCAATCGCAACAGCGCGGTCCATTCGCGGTCCAGATGCACGGTGTCGAGATACGCGTAGTTATCGTGCTGCTTCGCCGCGTGCTCGCACACTTCCGGCGATGGAATCACCACCTTCTGCCCAGCCGACAGCGTAGCGACCTGAATCTCACACGCCTTGTTCAGGTAGTACATGCGCGTGAACGCCTCCGCCACCGAACGGCCCGTCGTCAACAAACCGTGATTGCGCAGAATCAGGTAATCCTTCTTGCCGATCGACTCGACGATGCGTTCGCGTTCATCGAGTTCGAGCGAAATGCCCTCGTATTCGTGATATGCGACGCGGTTGTAGAATTGCATGCTGATCTGGTTCAGCGGCAGCAGACCGCACTCCATCGCCGCGACGGCCATGCCGTAAGTCGTGTGAAGATGCACGACACATTCGACATCGTGACGCGCCTGGTGCAGCGCGCTATGAATGGTGAAGCCGGCGGCGTTGACTTCGAACCGGTCGTCGCCGATGGGGTTGCCGTCCACATCGATCTTCACCAGCGACGATGCCGTAATCTCGTCGAAGAACCAGCCGTGCGGGTTGATGAGGAACTGATCGGTGGTGCCCGGCACGCGCGCGGAGATGTGCGTGTAGATCAGGTCAGTGAGTTCGAATTTCGCCGCGAGTCGATAAGCTGCAGCAAGCTGAACACGCGTGTCCCACTCGGCTTGAGAAATATTGCGGGGCTTGCGATTGACGTGTGGATCGGTCGTGGAAATCATGCTGAATGCACTCCGGGTTCGGGAACAACGACGTTTTCGTGACGCGGCGCATGGGTGGAATCCTCTTCCGGCCAGCGCCCGCTCTAATTTGTGAATCGCAACAGGCTCACACTTCGCTCGTGAAGCGCGGCACCATGTCGAACAGATCGCCGACGAGGCCGTAATCCGCGACGCTGAAGATCGGCGCTTCTTCATCCTTATTGATTGCGACGATGACTTTCGAATCCTTCATGCCGGCGAGATGCTGGATCGCGCCTGAAATGCCGACGGCGATATACAGTTGCGGCGCGACGATCTTGCCGGTTTGGCCGACCTGATAATCGTTAGGCACGTAGCCAGCGTCGACCGCTGCGCGCGATGCGCCTAAAGCGGCTTGCAATTTGTCCGCTAGCGGTTCGAGTACCTTTGTGTAGTTCTCGCCGCTGCCAAGGCCACGTCCGCCCGACACGATGATGTTCGCGCTCGTGAGTTCCGGACGGTCGAGCTTCGTCACTTCGCGGGTAACGAACTGCGAGATACCTGCATCGGCGGCTGCTTCGATTTTCTCGACCGATGCGCTGCCGCCTTCCGCAGCAACAGGATCGAAGCCCGTCGCGCGCACCGTGATGACCTTGATCGCGTCTTGCGATTGAACTGTCGCGATTGCGTTGCCAGCGTAGATCGGGCGTTCGAACGTGTCGGCGCTGACTACGGCGGTAATCTCGCTGATCTGCGCAACGTCGAGCTTTGCCGCGACGCGCGGCGCGATGTTCTTGCCGTACGCCGTAGCCGGAGCGAGGATGTGTGAATAGTCCTTCGCGATGGTCAGCACCGTTGCTTCGATGTTTTCCGCAAGGCCTTCGGCGAGTTGTGGCGCATCAGCCAGCAGCACCTTCGAGACACCTGCGATTTTCGCAGCCGCCTCAGCCACATCTTGCGCATTGTGGCCAGCGACCAGCACATGCACGTCGTCACCGATCTTCTGTGCAGCAGCAATCGTATTCAGCGTCGCTGCCTTGATCGAAGCATTGTCATGCTCAGCAATTACCAGAATCGTCATTTCATTCGTCTCCGTGTGCGCGAATATTCAAAGCACTTTGGCTTCCGTCTTGAGCTTCGCAACAAGCGTGGACACGTCGGCGACCTTTACACCAGCCGGGCGCTTCGGCGGCTCGCTGACCTTCAGCGTCATCAGACGCGGCGTGACATCGACGCCCAGATCTTCCGGCTTCACGGTTTCCAGCGGCTTCTTCTTCGCCTTCATGATGTTCGGCAGCGTCACGTAGCGCGGCTCGTTCAGGCGTAGATCGGTCGTGACAACAGCGGGCAGCGTCAGCGATACCGTCTCCGCGCCGCCATCAATTTCACGCGACACGATCGCCTTGCCGTGCGCCACGACAACCTTCGATGCAAACGTCGCCTGCGGCAAACCAGCCAAAGCAGCCAGCATCTGGCCCGTCTGGTTCGCGTCGTCATCGATCGCCTGCTTGCCAAGAATCACAAGCGACGGCTGCTCCCTGTCGACCAGCGCTTTCAAAAGCTTCGCGACCGCCAGCGGCTGCAACGCTTCATCGGATTCAATCAGCACAGCGCGGTCCGCGCCGATCGCCAGCGCCGTGCGCAGCGTTTCCTGACATTGCGCAACGCCCGCCGACACGACGATCACTTCCGTCGCGACACCCGCTTCCTTCAACCGCACCGCTTCTTCAACCGCGATTTCATCGAACGGGTTCATCGACATCTTCACGTTCGCGATATCCACGCCCGAGCCATCCGACCTGACGCGAACCTTCACGTTGTAATCCACGACCCGCTTCACTGGCACCAGAACCTTCATCGTCTATCCCTTTGCCGTTACCCCGGATTCCCGCAAACAGTCGCTGCGACCGGGCCAGCGCTACTTATTCAAAATCGATCAAAAACCGCAATTTTTCCACTGAACCGCACTCTCGCCGGACACGCCGTCCAGTGCTTTTCAAAGACGCAGGAAAAACCCATAGAAAACCCTATAAATCATTACAAAACATAGCTTTACAAACACATCCACGCACCGAAAAATAGCTTCATAGCGAGAATTTAATTTGTTCGTGTTGACACCACTGTAAGACGTCACTCATCATATGTCAACGAACAAAAAACATCGCTCCGAAGCTCCTCAAGACAGGCGACGATGCACCCGGTTTTGACGCGCGCATCATGTCGTCAGCAGGCGCAAACGGGGTTCGTGATACGGATTTCCCGCCGGGCCACGCACGTCCGGCGCATGTCATGGTTTTGATCAGGAGAGTCATGGTGGCCAGTCACGACAAGGCACGAGTAGGTGTTGATATCGGTGGGACCTTCACCGACGTTGCGCTGGAACTCGGTGGAGCGCTCTTTTCCACCAAGGTGCTGACGGATTACACGGCGCCCGAACGCGCCATCATCAAGGGCATCGGCATCGTTGCGGAAAAGGCCGGCATTGGTCTGAAAGATATCGGCGTGATCATCCACGGCACGACACTCGCCACTAACGCACTGATCGAGCGACGCGGCGCGAAAACCGCCTTCATCACGACGGAAGGCTTTCGCGACACGATCGAGATGCGCACGGAAAACCGCTTCGAACAGTACGATCTGAACATCAAGCTGCCGCCTCCGCTGATCGAACGCTGCGACCGCTTCACGCTCGGCGAACGTATCGACGCCCAAGGCGGCATCCTGCTCGCGCCGACAGAAGCGCAGATCGCATCCATCGTCGATCGTATCGAGCAAGGCGGTTACGAAAGCGTCGCGATCGGCTTCATCCACGCGTACGTGAACGGCGCGCATGAACGCACGATGCGCGACGCGATCGAAAAGCGCCTGCCCAATGTGTCGGTGTCGATCTCCAGCGAAGTGTCGCCGCAGATCCGAGAATTCGAACGCTTCAATACGGTGTGCGCGAACGCGTATGTGCGCCCCATCATGAAGTCCTATCTGGACCGGCTCCTCGGCAAGGTGCGCGAAGCAGGCGCGGACTGTCCGCTCTTTATCATTCACTCGGGCGGCGGGATCGTGTCGATTGAAAGCGCGTCGGCATTTCCCGTTCGACTCGTGGAATCGGGTCCGGCGGGCGGCGCGATTTTCGCCGCGCACATTGCCGCGCGCTACGACCTGAACAGCGTGCTGTCGTTCGACATGGGCGGCACCACCGCCAAGATCTGCCTGATCGACGATCTCACGCCTAAGACGGCCAACACATTCGAAGTCGCGCGCACGTATCGCTTCAAGAAAGGCAGCGGTATGCCCATTTCGATTCCAGTCGTCGAGATGGTCGAAATCGGCGCGGGCGGCGGCTCGATTGCTTCCGTCGACGTGATGCGCCAGATTCGTGTCGGCCCGCATAGCGCGGCTTCAGAGCCCGGCCCCGCGTGTTATCAGCGCGGCGGCACGCAGCCGACCGTCACCGACGCCGACCTGCTGCTCGGCCGCCTCGATCCTGCCAATTTCGCGGGCGGCACGATTCCGCTTTCCACCGACAACGCAGCGTCGGCGCTCGTCAGCGAAGTGGGCGGCGCGATCAATCTGAGCGCCGAAGAAACGGCCTACGGCGTGGCAGAAGTCGTCGACGAAAACATGAGCAACGCGGCGCGCGTGCATGCTGTGGAAAGCGGCAAGGACATCGGCGACTACACGATGATCACCTTCGGCGGCGCCGGCCCGCTGCACGCGGCGCGTCTGTGCGAGAAGAGCGGCATCCGCAAGTTCATCGTGCCGCCGGGTGCAGGCGTCGGCTCCGCCATCGGCTTTTTGCGCGCACCGTTCGGTTACGAAAGCGTGCGCAGCGCGAGCATGCGCTTCAGCGAATTCGACCCCGCCGCGCTCAACGAAATCGTCGATCAACTCAGCGAAGAAGCCGTCCACTTCGCGCGGCAAGGCTCGGGCGACGCCGAGCCACTCGTCGAGATCAAGGCCTTCATGCGTTACGTCGGCCAGGGTTGGGAAATCCCCGTGATGATCGCGCCTCGCCGTTTCAGTGCCGAAGATTGTGCGACCTTCACGGATGCCTTTACCAAGGCTTATACGCAGTTCTTCGGCCGCCCTATCGATGGTCTCGACATCGAGATCGTCAGCTGGGCCGTGAAGGCAAGCTCGCCGATGCCGCCCGTCGAACGCCTGCGCCTCGTCACTTCCCGCGATACCGTGACGCCCGCAAAAACGCGCCGGATTTTCGACGCAGCGTTGCATCGTTTCGTCGAGGCCGCGATTGTCGAACGGGCAACGCTGAAGGTCGGCGAATGCGTGACGGGCCCCACGATCATCGTCGAACCGGAAACTTCGACGCTCGTCACCTCGTCCTTCGATGCGATGGTGCAGCCGGACGGTTGCCTCTTCGTCGTCGCCAAAGACCCGAATGCCAACCGTTGATCAGGAGTAGAACCATGTCCCTTGGCAATCTCGACACCATCCACATGCAAGTGATGTGGAACCGCCTGATTTCCGTGGTGGAAGAACAGGCGATGGCGCTGATCCGCACGGCATTCAGCACCAGCGTACGCGAGGCGGGCGACCTCTCGGCGGGCATTTTCGACAAGCGCGGCCGCATGCTCGCGCAAGCCGTGACGGGCACGCCCGGCCACGTGAATACGATGGCGGAAGCCGTCGAGCATTTCATGAACGACATCGGCATCGACCGGATGTACGAAGGCGATGTCTACCTGACCAACGATCCGTGGAAAGGCACGGGTCATCTTCACGATTTCACGGTCGTGTCTCCGTCGTTTCATCACGGCGAACTGATCGGCTATTTCGCCAGCACCGCGCACGTGGTCGATATCGGCGGACGCGGCTTCGGTCCCGACTCGCGCGAGATCTATGAAGAAGGCCTGTTCGTGCCGATCATGAAACTGATCGAGCGCGGCGAAGTCAATCGCGATCTGATCAACATTCTGCGCAATAACGTGCGCGAGGCCGATAAGGTTGTCGGCGATCTGTATGCGCTCGCGTCGTGCAACGAGACGGGCCACAAGCGTCTGCTCGAAATGCTGAAGGAATTCGATCTGAAGGATGTCGAAGGCATCGGCGAATTCATTCTGACGCGCAGCCGTGAAGCGACGCTCGAACGCATCGCCGCGCTGCCGAAGGGCACGCAGACCAACGCGATGACACTCGATGGCTACGACAAGCCCGTTACGCTCAACGTGACGCTGACAGTCGATAACGATCATCTGCTTGCGGACTTTGCAGGGACGTCGCCCGCCAGTCCTTTCGGCATCAATGTGCCGCTGCTCTATGCAAAGGCTTACGCGTGCTATGGACTGAAGTGCATCATCGCGCCGGAAGTGCCGAATAACGCGGCATCGCTGGAGCCGTTCCGCGTGCAGGCGCCTGCTGGCTGCATTCTCAATGCGCAACGGCCTAGCCCTGTCGCCGTGCGTCACGTGCTGGGCCACTTCGTGCCGGATCTCGTGCTCGGCGCGTTGCACAAGATCCTGCCTGACCGCGTACCTGCCGAAGGCTCAGGCGCGTTGTGGAATCTTCATGTCAGCGCACGTCCCGTCGAAGAAGGTTCCGGCCTGAAAGGCAGCGAAATCCTGATGTTCAACAGCGGCGGCACAGGTGCGCGCGCGGAACTGGACGGCCTGTCCGCAACGGCGTTTCCGAGCGGCGTGCACGCGATGTCGGTCGAAGCTACCGAACAGGTTGGACCGATCGTCGTGTGGCGCAAGGAAATGCGCTCGGGTTCGGGCGGCGCAGGCAAGCTGCGCGGCGGCCTCGGGCAGATCGTCGAAATCGGGCCACGTGCCGGTTATCACTTCCGCTTCAACGCGATGTTCGATCGTATCGATCACCCTGCGCGTGGACAGTCGGGCGGTCATTCAGGCGCGCCAGGCCAGGTCACGCTGTCCGACGGCACGAAGATGAAGGGCAAAGGCACGCAGGCGGTCGGCGAGCATGAACGCGTGACGCTGTCGCTGCCTGGCGGCGGTGGCGTCGGATCGCCGGAACAGCGCGATCACGATGCGTTGCTACGCGACATCCGCAACGAGTACATCTCCGAAGCGCAATTGCGCGACGACTATGGCCTCACGCTCGATACGCTCAACGCATCGGCGAGCCACTAAGGAACTGACATGACCGACATCACCAAGCCTCCTTTCAAGAACATCCTGATCACGGGCGCTGCTGGCGCGCTCGGCTCTGTGCTGCGCGAATCGCTGCGCCCTTATGCCGAAACACTGACACTCAATGATCGCGAACCGCTCGGCGAAGCCCGCGCGAACGAACGTCTTTTCGTCAGCGACCTGGCCGACCGCGACGCCGTGTTCGAGATGATGAAAGGCGTCGACATGGTCATTCATCTGGGTGGCGCACCGCGTGAGAACACCTTCCAGGTGATCCTCGATTCGAACATCGTCGGCAGCTATCACATCTACGAAGCGGCGCGCCAGGAAGGCGTAAAGCGCGTGATCTACGCGAGTTCGGTGCACGCGATCGGCTTCTACGAATGCGTGCAGACCATCGACGCCAACGTGCCGCAGCGCCCCGACAGTCTGTACGGCGTGAGCAAGACGTTCGTCGAAAATCTCTCGCGCTACTACTTCGACAAGTTCGGCCTCGAATCGGTATGCGTGCGCATCGGCTCGTGTTTTCCGAAGCCGGTGGACCGGCGCATGCTTGCGACGTGGCTCTCCTACGATGACTTCTCGCATCTGTGCATTCAGGCCATCATGACGCCAAGCGTCGGTCACATGATCGTCTATGGCAACTCGAACAACAGCGCGAACTTCTGGGACAACACGCAAGCCGGTTATCTCGGCTACCACCCGCAGGATTCCGCCGACGCGTATCGCGCCGAGGTCTATGCGAACACGCCCATCGGCGACCCGCGACATCCGGCAGTGCGTTTTCAGGGTGGCCAGTTCGCCGCTGACGGCCATTTCGAAGACAAACCGAACGACAAGTAAGCGCCGCTAAACCGATCGACTTTCTGGAAGCATTGAGATGGCACAGCAAGCATCAAAGTCTCACTATGACGTGGTGATCGTAGGCGGCGCCGTGGTCGGCAGCGCGACCGCGTACTTTCTCGCGAACAATCCGGATTTCAACGGCTCGGTACTGGTGATCGAACGTGACTGGACTTATGCGAAGTCCGCGACTGCGCTATCGAGCGCGTCGATCCGTCATCAGTTCTCGAATCCGCTGAACATCAGGATCTCGCAGTTCGGCACGGAGTTCATTCGTAATTTCCATGAACGCGTGGCCGTCGATGGCGACGCTCCGGAACTCGGATTCAAGGAAAACGGCTATCTGTATCTCGGCGATGCGAAGAGCGCGCCGATGTTCGAACGTAATTACGCGACGCAGCGCGAATGCGGTGCCGACGTCGCCCTGCTCGACCAGAAGAAATTGCAGGCGCGCTTTCCGTGGCTAAAGACAGAAGATCTCGTGAACGGTGTGTACGGACAAAGCGGCGAAGGCTGGTTCGACAGTTATGGCCTGCTTCAGGGCATGCGTCGCAAGGCACGTTCGCTCGGCATTGAGTACATCGAAAACGAAGTCGTCGATGTACTGCACGAAGGTTCTGTCGTCACCGGCGTCAAACTGAAGAGCGGCGAATCCATCAGTTGTGGCCTGATGGTGAATGCTGCAGGCACACGTGGTCCGGCGATGGCACGTCTCGCGGGCCTCGACATTCCCGTCGAGCCGAGAAAGCGTTGTCTGTTCGTATTCGATTGCCGCACGCCGTTGCAAGGCACGGTTCCGCTCACTATCGACACGACAGGCATCTTCTTCCGCCCCGAAGGCCAGTACTACCTGACGGGCTGCTATCCCGAACCGGATCCGCTCGCTGACGTCGATGACTTCGACGTGATTCACTCGGAGTTCGACGAGATCATCTGGCCTGCGCTCGCTGAACGCATTCCCGCATTCGAAGCGATCAAGGTCGTCAATTCGTGGGCAGGTCACTACGACTTCTGCAAGCTGGATCACAACGCGATAGTCGGCCCGCATCCGCAAGTGAAGAACTTCCTGTTTGCCAATGGCTTTAGCGGACATGGTTTGCAGCAATCGCCTGCTATTGGCCGGGGCTTGAGCGAATGGATTACCTATGGCGCGTTCCGCTCGCTCGATCTCTCGCCGCTCGGCTATGAACGTGTCATCGAGAACAAGCCTTTCCTCGAAGAAGGCGTGATCTGAGCGCATCGTCACTATTTGCAGAGACTGACAATATGACTTCTCATCCGTATCGAAGCGCGCTGGTGACGGGCGCATCCAGTGGCATCGGGCGTGCTGTTGCACAGCGTCTCGTCAATGACGGGCTTCAGGTCTACGCACTCGGGCGCGATGCCAAAGCACTAGACTCACTCGCACGCGAATGCAACGTAACGCCGATCGCACTGGATCTGCATGACACGGCGCCGTTGCGCGATCTCTTTGAGCGCGTCGAGATCGACATCGTCGTGAATAACGCGGGGTTGCTGCCCGCTATTGCGCGATTCAACGAAAGCGAACTCGCGGATATCGACGGCATGATCGATATCAATCTGCGCGCGCCGCTGCGCCTCGCGCATATGGCGCTCGACGGCATGATCAAACGCAAGCGTGGTCATCTGTTTTTCATCGGCTCTAGCGCGGGACGCTTTCCGCATCCGAATACCGCTGTCTATGGCGCAACCAAAGCGGCCATCAGCATGTTCTGCGATTCGCTGCGTTGTGATCTGCTGGGCACCAAAGTCCGCGTCACGGAAATCGCACCAGGCCGCGTACAAACGAGTCTGTATCGCACGGCACTCGGCGCAGAAGGCGCGAACGAAAAGCTCTACGACGCCTATCGTTCGATCCAGCCCGAGAACATCGCCGAACTGATCGCCACAGCAATTGCACTGCCCGACGCCGTCGACGTGTCGCGCATGGAAGTGTTCCCGACCGACCAGGCCGCGGGCGGCTCGCAGATCGTATCGGTCAAGTAATTCACGCACCTTGAAACAGGACACATTCGAATCATGAAGAATCAACGAGTTGTTATCGTCGGCGGCGCTTCCGGTCTTGGTCTGTCCGTCGCAAAGCTGATGCTCGCCGAGGGTGCGGAAAGCATTGCGCTGATCGACAAGAACGGACCGCTGCTCGACGAAGCCGTGAGCGCGCTGAAATCGCAAGGTCATACCGTGTTCGGTGCAGTCGGCGATATCACGCGCAAAGGCAGCGCGCATGAAGTGTTTCGCAAGGCACTCGAATCGCTTGGCCGCGTAGACTGCCTGATCAATAGCGCGGCAATCTATCCGCGCCGCCCGATCCTCGACATCTCCGACGACGAATGGGATCTGGAGAACGCCGTCAACATCAAAGGCACCTATCACATGATGGTCGCAGCAATCGAACATATGCGCAGCCGTCCGAAGGTCGAGGCGCATGTGGCGGGCCGCATCGTGAATATCACATCAGTCGATGCGTTCAAGGCACATCCGCAGAATGCGCACTACGCCGCGACGAAAGCGGCTGTCGTGAGCCTGACGAAATCGTTCGCGCAGGAAGTGGCCAAAGACGGCATTCTTGTCAACTCCGTCGCGCCCGCAGGGTTCGCCACCGACAAGGCGAAGAAGGCAGGCTTCCTCGGTGAACTGGCCGCCGCGAATCCGCTGGGACGTGCAGCAGAACCCGAAGAAATCGCGCAGTGGGTCGTCATGATGGCAAGCGCGCGCAACAGCTATGCAACGGGCGAAAACGTGATCGTCAGCGGCGGCTATATCTACGCCTGATCTATCGCAATGTCTCGCCCCGTCTGGCACACGGGCGGCGGCGAGCCGACCACCGCTGTGGTAAAGTCATAATATGTCATACGGCGCAGGTCACACAAAAACATACTGCGCCGTCGCGGTATGTCTGCAGCCGTAAATTGCAGAGTTCTTTATCCGGTGTGGAGCACACGGAATGACTCTGGACGCTGAAACCCTCCTTAAATCGGCCGCGAGCTCGGGAAAACGCCGCAGCCTGACCGAACTCGTCATTCAGGCGCTGAACGATAAAATCGATCGTGGCGAATATGCGCCGGGCGCCAAATTGCCGACTGAGCCTGAACTCTGCACTGAATTCGGTGTGAGTCGTACTGTCGTGCGCGAAGCGGTTGCGTCGCTGAAACTCGGGCGCCGTCTGATCGCGCGTCACGGTGTCGGTGTATTCGTCGCCGATGCGGCCAGCCTCTCGCAAGAAAAAGATTTCATCGATTCGACCACGCTGAATAACTCGATGCACGTGCTCGAGTTGCGTATCGGTGTGGAAACGGAATGTGCGGCGTATGCAGCGCAGCGCCGCTCTGAAGCGCATTTGCGTGCGTTGAAAGAGGTTTATGCACGCATGGAAATCGTCGCGGTCGACAATGACGAGGAATGCGCACGCGCCGACTTTGAATTTCATCTCGCCGTCGCGACCTGTTCCGAGAACCCGCACTTCACGTCTATTCTGCGCACCTTGGGCCAGGAGATCATCATAGATCTGCGGCTAAAGCACGCGAAAGCGAATCCCAAGGAACGCAAGACGTACATTCGCCGCATTCAGCGCGAACACGCGGACATTCTCGATGCAATCGAACGCCAGGATGAAAGCGCCGCGCGCCGCGCAATGCGGCGCCATCTGAACGAAAGCCTCGAGCGGTATCACAATCTGACGAGCACGCGCACCGAGTAAGTTGCGCGTTATTCGTATCAGCGGCAAATTAATCGCGCGACAAAATGAATCGGGCGACGCGGAACCTGAAAGGCTCCAGCGTCGCCCGTTGATACATTCACACGGATATCAGTTCTTCAGCGGCTCGACCTTGTCGCCGACTGCAACCGCCTGTGGCACCCACTTGCCGCCCACGACCTTGTAGAAAGTCGCCGTCGGATCCTTCATGTCGCCATTCGGCATGAACGCGATGTTGCCGGAGATGCCTTCGAACGAAACCGACTTCACGAGCGGGCCATACACTTTCGGATCGGTCGAATTGGCTTTCTGCATTGCGTTGATCAGCACCCACGTCGCGTCGTACGCGGAAGGCGCATAGGCAACCACGCCTTCCTTGTACTTCGCCTTCATCTTCTCGTCGAACTCACGGCCCGTTTTCATCTTCGACAGCGGAATGCCGTAGTCCCACGACATCGCGCCTTCCGCGCTCTCGCCCGCCACCTTCAGGAACGTTTCGTTCTCGAAGCTGCCGCCGCCGAGCATCACGGCCTTGATGCCAAGCTGGCGCATCTGCTTCATCAGCAAACCCGCCTGCTGGTCGAGACCGCCCCAGAACACCACATCCGGATTGAACGACTTGATGCGTGTGAGTTGCGACTTGAAATCGACGGCCTTGTCCTGCGTGAACTCGCGATCGACGACCTTTCCTCCGGCCGCCTGCACGCCCTTCACGAATTCGTCGGCCATGCCCTGACCGAACGCGGTCCGGTCGTCGATCACGGCGATGCTCTTGCCCTTGAGCGCGTTGACAGCCGAATGACCCGCAAGCTGCCCCATCTGCGCGTCGGAGTTGACCACGCGGAACACGTTGCCAAAGCCCTGCGACGTCAGCGTCGGGTTGGTCGCCGTCGGCGAAACCATCGGAATGCCGGCGCCGTTGTAGATGCGCGAAGCCGGAATACTGGTGCCCGAATTGAAGTGTCCGACGATACCCACGACCTTCGAATCGACCATCTTCTGTGCGACCTGCGAACCCATGCGCGGGTCGCCCTGATCGTCTTCGGCGTCGAGCACGAAATGCACCGGCTGCCCGCCGATCACGAGCTTCTTCGCGTTGGCGTCATCGAGCGCGAGTTCGACGCCGCGCTTCAGATCGACGCCGTAGTGCGCTGATCCGCCCGTCAGCGGCGCTGCGAAGCCAATCGTGACGTCGTCCGCGAACGCGGCGGGACTGGACGCGAGCGCGCCGGCAGCCAACGACATAGCCAACGCGAAGCGGGTGAATGAAAGCGCGGTTTTCATGTGTTTCCTCAGCGGTTTGCGAATGGATGGACTGCGGCAGTCCGGCGCCAATTCGCGCGCGGCTGCGGTTACGGCGGGCCAAACCGGACAACCCGCGTAGACCGCGAGCGTGATTTCCGGGAGCGCCACGGACACAAGGTATTAGGTAAGACGTCATATGTCAACGCATCAAAAAACCGGATTGATCCAGGGTTTTCGAGGGTGCGTCGGGAATCGCCGACTGGCCGTGGGCGGGCTGGTGACGGGCATGCGTTCGTTGACGAACGCTCGCCGGGTGATGCTCTGGGCGCAGAAAATATGAAGGTGTGACGCGTTTTGTTGACAATAAACACAACCTGCCGCAATGTTCCTGGAGACGATGTACGACCGTTCACATTCCGGGATCGATCTCCATGAACGACAACAACAATCTGCCACTCGCTTTCGAGCTCCTTCGGCGTCAATCGCTTGCGATGCTCGTGCAGGAAAGTCTTCATCGCAGCATTCTTTCCGGCGAGTTCGCGCCCGGCGAAAAACTCAACGAAGTCGAAATCGCCACGCGCCTGAACGTGTCGCGCGGCCCTGTGCGCGAAGCGTTCCGCGCACTCGAAGCGTCAGGGCTATTGAAGACGGAAAAGAATCGCGGCGTGATCGTGCGTGTCGTTTCGCTGCGCGAAGCGGAAGAGATTTACGAAGTGCGCGCGATGCTCGACGAATCCGTCGCGCGCAAGCTCGCGAATCACATGCCGCCCGACACGCTCGCCAGACTGAAGAACATCATCGCGGAGATGAAAGCCGCGAAGAAAACACGCGATCTCGCGCGCTATACCGAACTCAACGTGCAGTTGCACGGCGCGATGGTCGAAGGCGTCGGCAATCAGCATCTGCTTGCGACGTATCGTCAGCTCGTGTTGCAACTCGGGTTACTGCGGCAGGCAGCGATCGAAACGGATCAGAGCGCGTTGAGCGAATCCGTCGCCGAACACGAGAAGATCGTCAATGCGCTCGCCAGCGGCGATGAAGAGCGCGCCGTTGCGCTCGTGCGCGAGCATGTCGCGCACGGCATGGCGAGAATGCGGTGCGCGCATGAACGCTGGATCGAGGCTACGCCTTCGAACGGTACATCGGCAGCAGAGGCGTAAAACCTACGCCTTGTCCGATTTACCCGCCGCGCTTGCGAAGCGGCTCAACCATCTGTCGACAAGCCACGGCTGCCTGTCTTCGTCCTCGGCGCGCTCCTTGCGGCGGATCGCGTTGCGCACGGTAATCGAGCCGACGTAGCGAATCGGCTCAGGTGGAAAGTGACCCAGCGGTCCGCGCGTCAACGGGCTGCGCGTCCATGCGTTGTCGAGTCCCAGCACCAGCGACGACAGGATCTGCCCGCCCATATACGTCGGCCCCACACCGTTGCCTGAATAGCCGAATCCGTAGAACACATTCGGTGCGTCGTCGAGTCTGCCGAAGAACGGGAAGCCCGTTACCGACCGATCCGATGGACCGTTCCAGCTCGCAGTCACAGGCACATCGCGCAACGCGGGGAAAAAGGCATGCAGGCCGCGCGTCAACTCGGCTTCATATGGTGAGCGCTGATCGAATACGGGGGCAATCCGGCCGCGCCATGCAAACGTATTGCCGCCCTTGCCGAGCATCAATCGTCCGTCGGGCGTGCTGCGGTAGTAGTACACGAAGATGCGTGAATCGAGTACCGAGACGCCGTCCTTAAGGCCGCTGCGTGCCAGCAGTTCAGGGCATTTCTCCGTGACGATCATGTCGCTCGAAACGATGGCAAGCGTGCGTTCGAACTGCCGGAAACGGCTCGCCATCCACGCGTTGATCGCGAGCACGAGTTTTCCGGCCGTTACGCTTCCCGCTGGCGTACGTAGGGTTACGCTCTCGCCGTTTGTGAAATCAAGCATCGGCGTGCGCTCGTAGATGCGTATGCCCATTTCGAGTGCGACGCGCCGCAAACCGCGCACGAGTTTGCCAGGATGCACCGTCGCTGCGGTCGGCGAGAACACGCCCCCCAGATTGCGCGTGGACCCGGAACGACGCGCAACTTCATCAGGCGCAATCTCATGATACGAATGGATGCCGTGATCGCGCAGTGCGGCGATAACGGGATCGAGCGCACCGATCTGCGCACGCGATGTCGCCGTGTAGAGCGTGCCGTCCATGCGCAGTTCGGCGTCGATACGATGTGCCGCGCAGAAATCGCGGATACGATGCACGGCGTCTTCCGACGCCCTCACCAGCCGCAGCGCTTCCGCTTCACCAAACAGCCGCCGCAACGTGAAGAACTTCGTCGACCACGTCAGCATGCAGCCGCCGTTGCGGCCACTCGCGCCCGCGCCGCACAGATCGCTTTCGATAATCACGATATCGGCGTCGGGTTTCAGCAGCTTCGTTTGAATGGCTGTCCACAATCCCGTAAAGCCGCCGCCGACGATACACACGTCGGCAGTCGTCGCGCCTTGCAAGGCCGGTGACAGTTCGCCATCGGAGAAAAGCGCCTGTTCGATCCAGAAGGGTCGCATGTTTGCTCGCAAGTTGGTTGTATGTGTCAAACACCGTGATGTCGAAGACTTCGTGCGCATGCACCCCGCGCGAAGTCTTCGAACGAGCGTTGCCGTTCAGGCAAGCGCTTTCGACGACACCTGCGCAATGCCCATCGCCTTCAACGTATCGGCGATTGCCGCCACGGCGCCGGGAATACCCGCTTCACCAAAGTGCCCGATACACCCGACGCGGAACGTTTCGATCTGCGTCAGCTTGCCCGGATACAGGATGTAGCCGCGCTTCTTCACTTCCTGATAGAAGGTCTTGAAGTCGTAGGCTGGATCATCCGGAGCATGAAACGTGACGATGATCGGCGCCTGAATCGACGGATCGAGGAACGGCCTGAATCCCAGTTCCGCCATCCCGTCGATCAGCGCGCGGCAGTTGCGCGCATAGCGTCCACCGCGCGCTTCGAGACCGCCCTCGTCGATGTACTGCGCAATGGCCTGATCGAGCGCCGCGACGACGTGCGTGGGCGGCGTGAAGCGCCATTGTGTCGTGCGGTTCATGTACGTCCACTGGTCGTAAAGATCCATCGCGAGCGAATGGCTGTTGCCCTCGCAGCGCTCCAGCGTGCTGCGGCGGACGATCACGAATCCCATCCCGGGCACACCTTCCAGACACTTGCCCGACGCGGCAACGACGGCATCGAACGGCGTCTGACGTGCATCGATATCGATTGCGCCGAACGAACTCATTGCATCGACGATCAGGCTGCGCCCATGTTTTGCCACCACCATCGCGATCTCGTGCAGCGGATTGAGCACGCCCGCGCCCGTTTCGCAATGCACCAGCGCGACATGCGTGATGCTCGGGTCGGCGGCCAGCAGGCGGTCGATATCGGCGGGTTTGACCTGCGTATCTTCCGGATAGTCGATGGTCTGATGACGACGCCCGAGCGCGCGGCAAATCTTCGCGATGCGCTGGCAATACGCGCCATTGTTCGGCACCAGCACATGACCGTCGCGCGGCACGATGGTGCCGATGGCTGCTTCGACCGAAAACGTGCCGCTGCCCTGCAAGGGCACGCACTCGTGCGTGTCCTCGCCATGCACGATGCGCAGCGTCTCGCGGCGAACGCGCGCGGTGATCTGGTTGAAGTCGCCATCCCACGATCCCCAGTCGCGCAGCATGGCTTCGCGCGTGCGGTCGGACGTAGTGAGCGGACCGGGAGTGAGCAAAATCGGTTGACGGGGCAGATTCACGGCATCTCCTTGATGGACATGATGAAAGTTCGGTTCAGCCACGGCGCGACGTGCGCCATGCCTGGGTTCGGCGCAACACACCGTGCGATACGCCGGCAAACAGCAGACACGCAAACGCAGCCGTCACGAGCACGAGCGTCGCCATCGCGGCGGCTGGCCCGATCTGACCGGCATCGTCGAGGTTCAGGATCGCCACCGAAGCTGGCTGCGTATCAGGCGAATAAAGGAACGCAACCGCGGACACCGTCGTCATGCCGTTGACGAACAGATAGCGCGCGATCTGCAGGATCGACGGCAGACAGACGGGCACCGTGACGCGCCAGAAGGTCTTGTAGAAAGGCACTTTCAGCGAAGCGGACACCGCTTCGAATTCGTTGTCGATCTGACGCAGCGCGGTGACAGCCGTCAGATGACTCGACGAGTAGTAATGAACCACCGTCACGATGGCGAGCAACGCGAGCGTGCCGTACAGACCGTTTAAAGGATTAGCAGGCGAATTGAACAGAAAGATGTAGCTGATGCCGAGCACGAGCCCCGGCACGCCCATCGGCAGGATCGCGCAGAGATTGATGAAGCCGCGCAGCCAGCGCGGACCGCGCGTCTTCTCGACGAGATACGCACCGCCGAACACAATCGCCGTGCCGCCGATCGCCACACAGGTCGCCATCCGCAGACTGTTCTTGTACGCATCGAAAATGCCGGCTGCGATCAGGCCCATCTTGTAGTGCTGCAAACCGAGGCTCATCTGATACGGCCAGAACTTCACGAACGACGCGAACACCGAAATGCCGACCACGGCGATCATCAGCAGACAGACGACACCGCAATAAGCGAGCATCGCCATGTCGAAGCCGCGCGACGGCTTCGGCTGGAACGGCGTCGAACGTGCGCCGAGTTGCGATTGCTGTTTGCGGCGAATCAGGAAATCGACAGCGAACGCGACGAGCGCGGGACACAGCAGAAGCAGACTGACGACGGCACTGCGATTGAAATCCTGCAAGCCGATGATGAGCTTGTAGATATCCGTCGACAGCACTGTGTACGGTCCGCCGATCACAACCGGCACGCCAAAGTCGTTGATGCAGATCGTGAACGACACCATCGTCGCACTGATGAGTCCGTACTTCGCGCCCGGCAGCGTGATGGTCAAGAACTTGCGCAGACTGCCAGTGCCCATTGCATCGGCGGCTTCGTACAGGCGGCCATCGGAAAGCGACAGCGCCGTGACGAGAATCATCAGCACATGCGGAAACGCCGCGTAGACGAGACTGCAGACAATACCCGGGAAACCGTAGATCGAATGTCCGTGCAACAGCGGCTTGAGCAGCCCCGAATTGCCGAACCAGTAGATGAACGACACTGCAGACAACAACGTAGGCGCGAGCAAGGGCAGCAACGCGACTGTGCGGACGGCGTTCTTCATCGGCATGCACGAACGCGTCAACGCATAGGCAAACGTGAACGCCATCGGAATGACGATCGCCGTCACCGTGCACGCAACCGTCACCGAATGCAGCGTCGACGTCCAGACAGCCGAATTGCCCAGATAACCGCTGAAATTCGCGAGCCCGATAAAGCGGCCGTCCGCATCGACAAAGCATTTACCGATCACGAGCGCGAGCGGAACCAGCAGAAACATGGCCAGCAACGCGGACATCAGCAACAGCGCAAGCTGCGCGATCCTGTCGTGCCAATGCGTGATTTGCCGCACTTCGGCGTGCGCTTCTTCGCCGCTGCGACGTTCGATCAGGACGGCGCTCATTGCAGACGCTCCTTCGCGGCCGTGAACACGCAGACGTTTTCGCGTTGAATGGCAAGATCGAAACGCGCGCCTGTTTGCACGCCTGCGCGATGCATTTCATGGAACGACAGATCGGCGACGATCTCCTGTCCCGCGAGTCCGTCGACCTTGAAGCTGACGCGGCAGAATGCGCCGAGAAACTCCAGCTTTTCCACCGACGCGGCCAGCACGTTGTCAGGCGCGCTGCCAGGCACACTGATATGAATATCTTCCGGTCGCACGAACGCCGAGACCTTCGATCCCGCCGCCGGCTGCGCGCTCCCGCAGCCGTATTGAAGCCCGATTTCGCCCGCCTTCAGCGTGCCGTCGCGCATCACTTCGGCCGGAATCATGTTGACCTTGCCGATGAAATCCGCGACGAACGGCGAGGCAGGCTCGCGATAAATCTCGTGCGGCGTGCCGATCTGTTCGATCACACCATGATTCATCACGACGATACGGTCAGCCATTGACAGCGCTTCTTCCTGATCGTGCGTGACCATGATCGTCGTGACGCCGAGGCGCTGCTGCAACTGCCGGATCTCCTGGCGCAGCCGTACGCGCACACGCGCATCGAGCGCCGACAGCGGCTCGTCGAGCAACAGCAATCCGGGCGACGTCGCGAGCGCGCGAGCCAGCGCAATGCGCTGCTGCTGACCGCCCGACAACTGGTTCGGATGCTTGCGATGCGAGTCGGGCAAGCCGACCAGCGCAAGCAGTTCATGCACGCGCTCTGCAATCGCCTTGCGCTTCATCTTGCGATTCACGAGGCCATACGCGACGTTGTCGAATATCGTCAGATTCGGAAACAGCGCGTACGACTGGAACACGATGCCGTAGTCGCGCAATTGCGGCGGCAGGCGCGAGATATCGCGGCCGTCCTGCGTGATGCGTCCGGCGCTCTGCGTTTCGAGACCGGCGATGATGCGCAGCAAGGTCGTCTTGCCGCAGCCCGACGGTCCGAGGAAACACAGCATCTCGCCCTTCTTCACGCCGAGATGAATATCCTGCAGCACGGTCGTGTCGTTGAACCGCTTGGAAACCTGCTCCACGCTCAAATACGTTGTCATCTGATCCTCCGGCTTCGCCTTTCTCCTGCAACCCGGCAGCACGCGCGACATGCACGACGCGCCGCCCGCCCCGACCGAAGCGCGCAACAGGCATGACATGCGCGCGCTTCACACGAGACCCGTCGCTACTTCTGTTCCTTGCTGCCGTAGCGCTTTTGCCAGTCGTCGAGAATCGACTGGCGGTTCTTCGCGGACCAGACGAAATCGTTTTTCACGAGCAACTGGGAATAGTTGTCGGGAATGCCGGAGAGCTTCTTCGCGACACCCGGATACGCGACGATCGCCCACCATTGCGCGGTGATTTCGTTCGCTTGCCGGCTCGCCATGAAGTCGGCGAGCTTCTTCGCTTCGTCGGGATGTTTGGTGGTCTTCATGACGCCCGTGGCTTCCATGTCCCAACCGAGTCCTTCTTTCGGGAAGATCAGGTCGATGGGCGCGCCTTGCGCCTGCAGTTCATGGCCGCGGAACTCGAATGAAATGCCAATCGGGAATTCGCCCGTGCCCGCCAGCGTGCAAGGCTTCGAACCGGAGTGCACGTATTGCGCGACGTTCTTGTCGAGCGCGTCCATGTACTGCCAGCCCTTCTCGTCACCGAAGGTTTGCAGCCACGACGTCACATCGAGATAGCCGGTACCCGACGACACCGGACTCGGCATCACGATCATCCCTTTGTAGATGGGCTTGGCGAGGTCTTCCCACGAAGTCGGCTTCGGCAGATGACGCTTTTCCGCTTCGACGCGGTTGTAGCAGATGGTCGCGCCCCACACGTCCATGCCGACCCAGTGCGGCGGATTGTTGGTGTCGCTGTATTTGCGCGTCAGGGCGTCGAAGCCTTTCGGCTGATACGGCATCAGCATGCCCTGCAGATCGAGCAGCGTGAGGCTCGATGCGGCCAGTCCAAGCACGACGTCGGCGCGCGGATTGCTCTTTTCGGCGAGCAGCTTCGCCGTGACCGCGCCCGTCGAATCGCGCACCCAACGGATCTCGATGTCGGGGTTCGCCTTCTCGAATGCGTCCTTGTACGGCTTCATCGCCTCGTCTTCGAGCGCCGTGTAGACGAGCAACTGCGTTTTTGCGTGCGCCACCTGCGCGACACCGAACGCCATCGACGCCGCCATCACACAGCGCGCCGCCACTTTCAGAAACGCCTTACAACCGTTGAATCCCGCTCCTTCCTTCATTTTCCAGACCCCTTGATGAGTGGCGTCGCGGCCAGCGACGAAAACGGCCAGCGCTGCACATGCGGCTTCGACTACTGCGCTCCCCGGAGGACTTCTTTGTTGTTGTCTGTTGTTGACAATCTACAAAGCGTCAATTTTAATGTCAAGTATTGCCGCACAATGCCACACAACGCCACACGTCATTTACAGGATTACCCTGGTCAAAGGAGAAGCGAATGAGCACATCCCCTGCATCCGTCGAAGTGAACGGCCGCCGCTACAACTGGATGCGCAGGCCCGTCGTCGTGGTCTGCGTGGACGGCTGCGCGTACGAATATCTGGAGATGGCGGCCGCCGCGGGCGTCGCGCCGTTCATCGGCAAGCTGCTGAAGCCGGGCACCGCGCTCAAGGGCGACTGCGTGGTGCCGAGCTTCACGAACCCGAACAACCTGTCGATCGTGACGGGCGTGCCGCCCGCCGTGCACGGCATCAGCGGCAACTACTTTTTCGATCGCGAGAGCGGCACCGAGGTGCTGATGAACGATCCGAAGTACCTCGTCGCGCCGACCGTGCTCGCGCGGTTCGCCGAAGCGGGCGCGAAGGTCGCCGTGGTCACCGCGAAGGACAAATTGCGGCGCCTGCTCGGCAAAGGGCTGAAGGGCATCTGCTTTTCATCGGAGAAGGCGGATGAGGCGTCGCTCGAAGAAAACGGCATCGACCATGTGGTCGAACTGGTCGGCAAGCCGGTGCCGGGCGTCTATAGCGCGGACCTGTCGGAGTTCGTCTTCGCGGCGGGCGTGCGCCTGCTGGAGACGCGCGAGATCGATCTGATGTACCTGTCGACCACCGACTACGTGCAGCACAAATGCGCGCCCGGCACGCCCGGTGCGAACGCGTTCTATCAGATGATGGACGGCTATCTGCAACGTCTCGACGAACTCGGCGCCGTCGTCGCGCTCACGGCCGACCACGGCATGAACGCCAAACACAACGAAGACGGCGAGCCGAACGTGATCTATCTGCAGGAGCGCTTCGACGAATGGCTCGGCGAGAGCGCGGCGCGCGTGATCCTGCCTATCACCGATCCGTACGTCGTGCATCACGGCGCGCTCGGTTCGTTCGCGACCGTGTATCTGCCGGAGTCTGCGGATGTCGAAGCCTTGCGCAGCAAGCTCGCGGCCGAACCCGGCATTGAACTCGTGCTGAACAGCGAAGACGGTTGCGAGCGCTTCGAACTGCCGCCCGCGCGGATGGGCGACCTGATCGTGATCTCGAAGCGCGACGTCGTGCTCGGCACGCAGCGCATCCGGCACGACCTGTCGGGGCTCGACGCGCCGCTGCGCTCGCACGGCGGTCTCGCCGAACAGAGCGTGCCGCTGATCTTCAGCCAGCCCGTCGCGAAGTCCGCCGCGCAACGCGCGCGGCTGCGCAACTTCGACGTCATCGATATCGCACTCAACCATCTCCAGTGATCAGGACATGCTCATGAACGCCATTGCAGACACGACGAAAGCCCACGCGCAGGTTCGCCACGAAGCGTTGCGTATCGACGGCGAAAAGATCTGGCGCGATGAAGTCATCGAAGTGCGCAGCCCCTATGACGGCGCGCTGGTCGGCACGGTGCCGAAGGCGACGCTCGACGATGTGCGCCGCGCGTTCGCCGTTGCGCGCGCCTATCGCCCCACGCTCACGCGTTACGAACGTGCCGCGATTCTGCGCCGCGCAGCGGATGCAGTGCGCGCACGCACAGCGGAAATTGCCGCGCTGATCACAGCGGAAGCCGGCCTGTGCATCAAGGATTCGACCTACGAAGCAGGACGTGTTGCCGATGTGCTCGTGTTCGGCGCAGGCGAAGTGCTGAAGGACGACGGCCAGATCTTCTCGTGCGATCTCACGCCGCATGGCAAGAAGCGGCGCGTCTACACGCAGCGCGATCCGCTGCTCGGCGTGATTTCGGCCATCACGCCGTTCAATCACCCGATGAACCAGGTCGCGCACAAGATCGTGCCGTCGATTGCAACCAACAACCGCATCGTCGTGAAGCCGTCCGAGAAGGTGCCGCTGTCGTGCTATCTGCTCGCCGACATCCTGTACGAAGCAGGCCTGCCCGTGCAGATGCTGCAGGTCGTGACGGGCGACCCGGCCGTGATCGCCGACGAACTGATCACCAATCGCGCGATCGATCTGATCACCTTCACGGGCGGCGTGTCGATCGGTAAATCGATTGCGTCGCGCATGGGTTATCGGCGCGCGGTGCTGGAGCTGGGCGGCAACGATCCCA
This sequence comes from Burkholderia sp. Ac-20365, assembly GCF_017104715.1. Taxonomy (GTDB): domain Bacteria; phylum Pseudomonadota; class Gammaproteobacteria; order Burkholderiales; family Burkholderiaceae; genus Paraburkholderia. The sequence continues at coordinate 176,875 of NZ_JAAGPI010000006.1, read as the reverse complement.
TCATCGTGATGGAAGACGCGGATCTCGATGAAGCCAGCACGCTCGCCGTATCGGGCTCGTACAAGAACTCGGGGCAACGCTGCACGGCCATCAAGCGAATGCTGGTGCATGAAGCCGTCGCCGACCGCTTCACCGATCTCGTGGTCGACAAAACGCGCGCGTGGAAATACGGCAATCCCGCCGATGCATCCGTCGACATGGGCACCGTGATCGACGAAGCCGCCGCGCGTTTCTGCGAGCGTCAGGTGGACGACGCGCTCGTTCGCGGCGCGCGTCTGCTGGCCGGCAACCAGCGCGATGGCGCGCTCTACTCGCCAACCGTCGTCGATCGCGTGAGTCCGGATATGCCGCTCGTCAAGCATGAAACCTTCGGCCCCGTGTCGCCGATCATGCGCTTCAGCAATATCGACGAAGCGATCCACATGTCGAACAGCACCGACTATGCGCTGTCCTCTTCCATCTGCACGAACCGCTTCGACTACATCACGCGCTTCGTTTCGGAACTGGAAGTGGGCAGCGTCAATGTGCGCGAGGTGCCGGGTTATCGCCTCGAACTCACTCCGTTCGGCGGCGTCAAGGATTCCGGCCTAGGCTATAAGGAAGGCGTGCAGGAGGCGATGAAGAGCTTCACCAATACCAAGACCTATTCGCTGCCATGGTGAACGTCTGACGAATAGAGCGAACGAGACAGCCTGAATGCAGGCATGCAGTCCCATACAGGAGGCAATATGCACATCGGCGTTCCGAAGGAGATCAAGAATCACGAGTATCGCGTCGGTCTCACACCCTCTTCAGTGCGTGAGATCGTCGCGAACGGACACACCGTGAGCGTAGAGACAGGTGCGGGTGCGGGTATCGGTGCATCGGATGACGCGTATCGCGCGGCGGGCGCGCAAGTCGCGGCCAACGCCGCAGCGATATTTTCCAGCGCCGACATGATCGTCAAGGTGAAAGAGCCGCAGGCACGCGAGCGCGCAATGCTGCGCGACGGGCAGATTCTCTTCACGTACCTGCACCTTGCGCCGGATCCGGAACAATGCGCGGACCTCGTGAAGAGCAACGCGGTGTGTATCGCCTACGAGACGGTCACGCAGGCGAGCGGAGGATTACCCTTGCTCGCGCCGATGTCGGAAGTGGCGGGCCGCATGTCCATTCAGGCGGGCGCTTTCTGCCTGGAACGCGCGCATGGCGGCAAAGGCATTTTGCTCGGCGGCGTCGCAGGTGTGCCTTCCGGGAAGATCGTGATTCTCGGCGCAGGCGTGGTCGGCAGCAATGCCGCGCAGATGGCTGTCGGCACGGGTGCACAGGTGGTGGTGATCGACCGCAATGTCGAGGCGCTGCGGCGCATGGACCGTCTGCTGGGCGCGCGCGTGATCACCGTGTATTCGAACCGGGACAATATCGAACAGCATGTGCTCGATGCCGATCTGGTGATCGGCGGCGTGCTGGTGCCGGGTGCGGCCGCGCCCAAGCTCATCACGCGCAAGATGGTCGAGCAGATGCGCCCAGGCTCCGTGATCGTCGATGTCGCGATCGACCAGGGAGGATGCTGCGAGACAGCAAAGCCCACTACGCACGCGGAACCGACCTACAAGGTCGGCGAAGTCGTCCACTATTGTGTCGCCAACATGCCGGGCGGTGTGCCCAATACTTCGACTTATGCGCTGAACAACGCCACCCTGCCCTTCGTGCTGGACATCGCGAATAATGGCTGGCGCAAGGCGCTCGGCGAAAACGTGCATCTGCTTCATGGCCTCAACGTCGCGTTCGGCAAGGTGACGTGTCCGGAAGTGGCGGCGTCGCTGGGTTATGTTTGCGAGGATGCGGCGTCGCTTGTCGCGTGACGATGTTTGCTATAACGCGGTTCGCGGTTGCCGGTGGTGACCGCGAACCGTTGCGACGCTGCCTGCGATGCCCGCTTGCGGCCTTGCACAGACGGGCAAGAGCGCCTATCAATGTGTACGTATGCACGCGTAGCGCATTGAACCTGTTCGGAGGCGATCATGGCAAACGAAACGTCACCTGGTGCAAGCGGACAACCGTCAGCCATCGGCACGGGATGGGAAGACCGCCCGGACACACCGGACACGCTCGCCACGCTGGTCGGCAAGATTCGCGCACAACAGGAATCGATTGCGTCGAGCAGCAAGACGGGCTTGAACGGACGTATCGACAGGGGGCAGCATCAGAAGCAGTTGATGGGCGCATTCGGTACGCTGCGCATCTTCGACACGGTGCCGCAGGCGCTGGCAGCCGGTCCTTTCGCAAACCGCGGTAACTCAGGCGCGCCGCTCCAGTATCGCGCGGCATGCCGTTTTTCGAACGGACAGCCCTGTCCTTTCGCGGACACCGAGGCCGACGTGCGCGGCGTCGCCATCAAGTTCTTCACGCCCGAAGGCACAGAAACCGATCTGCTCGCGACCAACGAAGGCGGCCGATCGCACACACGCGACGCAACAACCTTCATGGAAATCGCCGATCTGCTCATCGCGCAGATAGAAGGGGGATTGACGGGACTGGTCGGCAAGGCGACCGCCGACACGTTCAGCCACAAGCTCGGACCTGTCGAGGCGGCGCGCTCCTTCGGCATCCTGGCCGAAGCAACGAAGCTCCACAAGGTGGCGAGCCTCACGACGGAGACGTTCTGGGGCTCGGTCGTCAAACTCGGCGATGCTGCCTTCAAATACGCATTGCAACCGCATCCCGACACGGTGCCCGGCACTGATGGCGATCCGCATGGCGAGCAGTATCTGCGCGACGATCTGCTCAACCGCGTCGGCAAGGGCGCGCTGAAGTGGCAACTGGCCGTACAGCTCTTCACCGACGAAAAGCACACGCCCGTCAACGACGCGTCGATTGTTTGGGAAGCGCCGACGGTCGTGATCGGGGAACTCGAGATTTCATCGGCCCCTTCCACGGACGACGAGGCGGCCATCAATCAGATGGCGTTCAATCCGGGCAATGGATTCGAGCCGCTCGGTATCACGCATGCGCGCAAAGCGGTGTATGCGGCAAGCGCGGCCAACCGCAAGGACCGCGGGCTGATGTCGGGTGAACAGGCACGCGCACTGATCGACAAGACCCGTTAAATTTGAACGTCCGATGTGTTTGACTCTGAATTGACCAGGTTAAATCGTTAAATCGTTCAGAGTCATATCGACGAATTGAAAGCCGCAATCTGCTAAAACTTTAATCAAACCATGCAAAAATTCCATTGCGGCTCTTTAACCCGTCAGCAATTCATTCCTTATTAAATCAATTATTTTTCCCGCCCCATTTTCTACCGGGAAAACGCTTCCTGGCGCCGCTCGCCACATGGCATAAATACCGCATCTGTTTGAAAATTTTTCTTACACATTACGCGCTTGCGCTTTTACGCGGCAATTTAATATGCCGTGCAATACGCATAACGACCGTAATGAAAAATGAAAAAGAAGATCATGTCGGTATTTGGGACGCGGCCCGAAGCCATCAAGATGGCGCCTTTGATCCGCGCAATGCAGGCGGACCCCGAGATTGAACCCATCGTGTGTCTGAGCGGCCAGCACCGTTCGATGCTCGATCAGGTGCTGACTGCATTCGGTATCAGCGCGCATTTCGATCTCGCGCTGATGACGGGGAACCAGACGCTCAACGGCGTGGCATCGAAAGTGATCGCCTCGCTCGACCATGTGATCGCGCAGGTGCGGCCCGATCGCATCGTCGTGCACGGCGACACGACGACAGCCTCGGCCGCTGCGATCGCCGCCTTCAATTCACGCGTGCCTGTCGCGCACGTCGAAGCCGGCCTGCGCACGCGCGACCTGCAACACCCGTGGCCTGAAGAAGCGAACCGGCGCGTCGTCGACGTCGTTGCGGATCTGCTGTTCGCGCCCACGCGCCAGTCGAAATCGAACCTCGCAGCCGAAACGCTTGCGGGCAAGGTCTATGTGACGGGCAACACGGTGATCGACGCATTGCATTCGATGGTCCGCCGCATCGAGCACAATCCGCCGTTTTGCACGAGTCTCGATTCGCGCTTCCGCTTTATCAATCCGATGAAGCATCTGGTGCTGGTCACCGGGCACCGCCGTGAGAATTTCGGCGCCGGGCTCGCGAATGTCTGCGCGGCGCTGGCGGATATCGCGCGACGTGACGATGTACAGATCGTCTATCCAGTGCATCTGAATCCGAACGTGCTCGGCCCCGTGCGCGATGCCTTGAACGGCGTTCGCAACGTGCATCTGATCGAGCCGCAGGACTACGCGGGCTTTATCCGTTTGCTCCAGTGCGCCACGCTCGTGCTGACCGATTCGGGCGGCGTGCAGGAAGAAGCGCCCGCGCTCGGCAAGCCGGTGCTCGTCATGCGCGACACCACCGAGCGGCCCGAAGCCATCGAAGCGGGCACCGTTCAGCTGGTCGGCACCCGGCGCGACACGATCGTCGGCGCGGTCACATATCTGCTCGATGATCCCGACGCGCGCGCCGCCTTCGCGCGACGCGTGAACCCTTATGGCGATGGCCGCGCTTCGCAGCGGATCGTCGCCGCGCTGGCCGGGCGCGCGTTCGAGGAATTCGCGCCGCCCGCCGACGTCGCCCCGCTCGCTGCTTTGGCCTGATCGCCTGCACGTCGACAGCACTGCACTGCTCAACTTCGTCCGACGAGACTCCGACCTGATGATCGACACGTTACGCCGTGGCATCGCGCGTGCCCGTCCCGCGCTTGCCCGCTATTCCGTTGGCTCCTGTATCCGCCCGTTCGCGCTCGTCGCGGTTGCGATGTGCTCCGTGCCATCGTTCGCCGCCGGTGCGTTCGACAGCCTGAACCAGAGCGTGATCGAAACGCGCACTGTCACGCTGCGTCAGCTCGGCCTGCTGAGCGCCGTCACGCTGACGGCACCCGACACGCGCAGAGAATTCTTCCTGCCCGTCCCCGCCGACGTGCCGCTCACCGACGCAAGCCTGCAATTCGACGGCGGCTATGTACGCGGCGACGGCGGACGCACGACGATGCTCGTGTCGCTCGACGGCTCGCCCGTGGCCGCACGCGCACTCGACAAATCCGAAGGCGGCGTGACGATCGACCTCGGCGTCGATGGCGCACCGCGTTCGGCGGGATTCGTGCGGCTCGGTCTCGGCTACGCATCGGTCATCAACGACAACGTCTGCACGGATCAGACCGCGATCGGCAACGTGTTGCGCGTGGACCCATCGACGCGCCTCACCTACCGCTTCGATCCCGCCAACGTGCGCGACATCCGCACCGCGTGGAGCGCCCTGCCGTACGTGCCCGTGCTGACGATCGCGGGCCGCAGCCTCACCGCCGCTTCCCTCGACAACGCGTGGCGCACCGACGCGCTGTTGCAGCGCGACGGCAAGCGTCCGTTGACGCAGGCGATGCCTGCTGTCGGTTCGAACGTCGACCTGTCGTCGCTCGCGATACCGGCATCGCTGCGCGGTATCCCGGCGTTCGACGCGCTCGCCGCTTCCGCTTCCGCCTCCGCCTCCGCGCCCGACGCGCAACAACACCCGGTCGCCAACGCGGCAGAACTCGGCGCGATCCTCGCGCTCGCGCCGCGTCGCGTGTTCGGTCCCGACGTGATCGTCGCGGACGAGGCGCTGCGTGCTTCGTTCAACGCGGCGCTCGATGCGTTGCGCGCACAGATCGCGCAATCGTCGGCTGCAATGCTGCCTTCGTTCGACGCGTGGCGCGAACACACTGCCAGCCAGCTCGTCGCACCGCTCGCAGCAGGCGAAGTACGCGTCGCGCACTACGGCGGGCGGGCGGTGATCGTCGTTGGCGACAACGCGGGCGTTGCGGTGCTCGCGCGCAGCTGGCGATCCATCGACATATCGCGCCGCGTGGTTGTCCATCAGATCGATACGGGCGAGCGCACGCATGGCGATGCGATCCTGCTGTCCGAGCTCGGCGGCGAGCCGCGCAGCGTCGACGTGCATTCGACCGCCGCGTGGGAAGCGAGCTTCGATCTCGCCGCGGCCTCGGGCAACGGCAAGCTGCCCGACGAAGTCGTGCTCGATCTCGCCACGTCGCCTACGTTGTCGAACGGCGCGGCGACCGCGACCGTCTATTTCAACGACGTGATGATCGGCGCAAAGCTGCTCGATATCGACGGCAAGCGCGAGCGTCTGAGCCTGAAAATTCCACGCTATGCACTCGCGCGTAGCAACGACCTGCGCGTCACGTTCCGACGTCAACCGGATGCCGGTTGCCAGGCGCGTCAGTCGTACCCCGTCGCCGTGCTGCCGAGCAGCTATCTGAAGCTCGCCGACGGCACGCCGGGCAAGGATTTCGTCGGCATGGCGGCGCGCTATGCGTCGTCGGCGACCGTCATCGTGCCGCAGTCGTATCTGGACAATGCCGTCGACAGCGTGCCGCGTCTCGCCGTGCTGACAGGCGCGGCAGGCGTCGCGCCGTTGCCCGCGAAGTTCAGCGTGGTCGCGAACGGCGCCAGCGCGAATCCATCGGGCCCGTTCCTCGCCGCCGATGTGCCGCTCGCCGACGAGCACGATCCCGTCTCGTTCTCCGCCGACCGCCTGTCGCTCAAGTCGGCGCAGGGCGACCGTCTGATCGACGTGTCCGGCCTCACGCGGCTCGCGGTGCTGAGCGTTGCGAGTTCGGGCGACGCGAACGGCATCGTCTATCGCTCGGCGGGCGAGTCGCCCGTGCTGACGGACAAGCTGCAACTGTCGCGCGGCAATATCGCCGTGGTCGATTCGACGGGCGTGCTCAAGCGCTTCGACACCGTGAACCCTGACGATCTCGCGGCAACGGGCGCGAGCAGCACGGAATGGGTCATGCATCACTGGGCGCGCTGGGGCATTCCGTTCACGCTGATGGTGCTGCTGTTGCTGCTGATCCTGGTCGCTCGCATGGCCCGGCGACGCAAGCTCGCTGCGCGCAACGCGGCCATGTCGCAGAACGGCAATGGCAACGGCGGCGACAACGCAACCCGGAAGCCGCAGGACAAGGCGTGATACTCGCGACCCTTCACTTCTACGGCAGCGTACTGCTCGCGCAGTACTACCAGTTGCTCGAAGACACATCGGCTGTCGTCGCCGCGCTGATCCTGCTGTCGAGCCTCGACGATCTGTTCATCGACGTCTGGTACTGGGCGCGTGAAGCCGTGCGTCACTTGACGGTCAAGCGGCAGCATCGGCCGCTGACCGTCGGGCAACTGAACGAGCGCGCCGAGCAGATGATCGCGATCATGGTGCCCGCGTGGCACGAGCATGACGTAATCGCCGCGATGATCGAAGACCTCGTGCGCGTGCTCGACTATCGCGCGTACCGCGTGTTCGTCGGCACGTATCAGAACGATCCCGCGACGATTGCCGAAGTCGAGCGCATGCGGCATCGCTACAAGCATCTGCACCGCGTGGAAGTGCCGCACGATGGGCCGACCTGCAAGGCGGACTGTCTGAACTGGATCGTGCAGGCCATTTTCCGCTACGAATTCGAAGCGGGCGTCGAGTTCGCGGGCGTCGTGATGCACGACAGCGAAGACGTGCTGCATCCCGTCGAACTGAAGTTCTTCAACTATCTGCTGCCGCGCAAGGACATGATCCAGTTGCCCGTCGCGTCGCTCGAACGCGACTGGTACGAACTGGTCGCCGGCACCTATATGGACGAGTTCGCGGAGTGGCACGCGAAAGATCTCGTGGTGCGCGAGAGCCTTGTCGGTACGGTGCCGTCAGCAGGCGTCGGCACCTGCTTTTCAAGGCGCGCGATGCTCGCGCTGATCGAGGAAACCGACCGGCAGCCGTTCAACACGGAAAGTCTCACGGAAGACTACGACATTGGTGAGCGCATCGGGCGCATGGGACTGCAATCGATCTTCGCGCGCTTTCCCGTCGAATACACGTTGCGCCGCACGTCACCGTTCAGCCGTGGCTCGGGACACGAAGTGACGATAACGATGCCGCTGTGCGTGCGCGAATATTTTCCCGACACGCTGCGCACCGCCTATCGTCAACGGGCGCGCTGGACGCTCGGCATCGGTCTGCAAGGCTGGGCGCTGACGGGCTGGAGCGGATCGCTCGCCAACCGCTATCTGCTGCTGCGCGACCGCAAGGGCGTGGTGACGTCGTTCGTCGGCATGCTCGGCTATCTGCTCGTGATCCAGTTCACGCTGTTCGGGCTCGCGTCGCTGCTCGAACTCACGCCGAATCTGTTTCCGTCCCCGTTCATCGATTCGCCTTTGATGCATACGCTGCTCGCGGCGAACTTCATCGCGTTGTCGCTGCGCGTGGTGCAGCGCGTGATCTTCACGACCCGCCTCTACGGATGGAAGCACGGCGTGCTGTCGGTGCCGCGTCTCGTGATCGGCAACTTCATCAATTTTCTTGCGGTGCTGCGCGCATGGCGCCTCTTTCTCGTGCATCTGGTGACGGGCAAACGCCTCGCGTGGGACAAGACGATGCACGATTTCCCCAGCACGGACGCCTTGCGCAACACGCGTCAGACCCTGGGCGAACTGCTGGTGTCGTGGCAGGCCATCGACGCCGACAAGCTCGAACGCGCGCTGCACGACGAGCATGCGCGCGAAGCGCCGCTCGGACGCGTGCTGATGGCCAACGGCTGGCTCGACGAAGAGACGCTCGCCGAAGCCGTTGCGTTTCAGGCCGATCTGCCGCGCGGCAGGCTCGCGCCGGCGTTGCTGCACGATACGGGCAATCAGGTGCCAATGGATGTACTGGTGCGCCTGCGCACCTTGCCGCAAGGCATCGACGAGAGCGGGCATGCCGTGTTCATCGCAGCGAACCTGCTGCCGGATGTTGCGCTCGATGAACTGCGCGCCGTCACGGGCCACACGGTGTCGCTGCAGATCGTGCGCGAAAGCGAGGTCGCAGCGGGACTGCGCATCCTGCGCGGCGTGTACGAGCCGCTCGTCGAAGACGACGAGACGGTGCGCTCGCCTGTTGAACAAGGCGCGACACGCGGCGTGCCGTTGCTTGGCGACCTGCTGATCGAAATGCGCCTCGTGACGCATGCTGCATTCGAAGCGGCGCTGAACACCTATCGCCCGGATCGCGACGGACGGATCGGCGATTACATGGTCGCGCGCAACATCATCTCGCCTTCCGCGCTGCAAAGCGCGATCGCCGCGCAGCAGCGTCTGCGCGAAGCACAAGCGGACGGCCGATGAAGCGGCGCACGAAGAAACTCAACGCGCCGTGTCATGCGTCCGCGCCACGCTCACGCACAACGGTGGCCGCATGCGTGATCGCGGGCGTGCTTGCATGGCATGCGCGTGCCGCGGTTGCGGATGAAGTGTTGCCTTTGAGCCTGTCCGGCGCGGCATACCGGGTCGCGCAGCAGGCGTATGCGGCGTATGGCGAACATCGCTATGCGGACAGTGTGACGCTCGCGCATGAAGCGATCCGCCAGCGCCCTGACGTCGTCGAACTGCGCATTCTGCTCGCCAATGCGCTCGCTGCGGACGGTCATCGCAGCGATGCGCTACGCACGTTGAACGACGCGACGCGTGAATTCGGTCCGCAAGCGTCGCTGGTCGCACGTCGCGCGCAGATCGCCGCGGGCGACGATGGCGGCGCAAGCGATCTGCCCGGCGCGGCTGGCGTGGCAGCACGCGCCGCGTATCGCGCGTATGCCGGCAAGGATTACGACACGGCCGTCGTCGAAGCCAAGCGAGCCATTGCGCTGGCGCCTCAGGTCGAGCGGCTGCACTATCTGCTGATCGATGCGCTCTCCGCCTCGGGACGCGACGACCAGGCGTATGCAGCCGATCAGAACGCGACAAGCCGTTTCGGCGATACGAAAGCGTTACACACGCGGCGCATGTTCATCGGTGCGCGTCTCGCGCCCGCCGCGTCGTCGGCCGCATTCGACGCGCGGCAGCGAGGCGATCTCGCCGACACGGAACGTCTCGCGCGTGAAGCGATCGCGTACGCGCCCGAGCGGCGCAACTTCAGGACGCAGCTATTCGACGTGCTGATTGCGCGCGACGACATGGCCGGTCTCGAACAGGCCGCGACGCAGGCAATCACACAGGACGATAACGACGTGCTCGCGTGGACGTTGCGCGGTTACGCGCGCGCGGCACTGCACGAGCCCGGCGCCGACGATGACTTCGCGCATGCACTCGACGTGCCGCTCAATGACGAAACAGCAGGACCGGCGATGCGAAACACACGCGTCGCCCGCACGATCATCGCGGATACATGGCTCGCCGAAAACCGTCCGCAGGCCGCGCTCGACGTGCTCGCCCCGCTCCACCCTGAACATGACGACACGGACGACGCTATCGCGCTGCGTCGGCTGCGTGCGCAGCGCGCGATGTCGGCGCAAGCACAAAGCATCGATACGCTCGCCAGACCCGTGTTCGATTGCCACGCCGACGCATTCGGCGCATCGTGCGATATCTATGCCGCCGACCCCGGCTTCGACGCGATGCGTACCGCACGTTCGGCGACACAGCGCGGCGACCATCATGCCGCCGTGCTCGCGCTGCGTCAGGCCGTGGCCGCCGTCCCCGACGACCCACAACGGCGCATTGCGTTGATCGACGCACTCGTGGCCGACGGCGATACGTCGCAGGCGAAAAGCGAAGCACGCGCAATGATCGCCGCTGGCATGACGAACGGCATGACGCCGCTGCAAACCGCGTATCTGGCGCAACGCGCAGGCGACGGTCAGCTTGCCTATACGTCGTTCGAACAGGCCGACCGCGACGGCTCGCTGCCCGCTTCGGCCGCAGGCGATGCCGGCTATGCGGCACTGGCAGCGCATCACAACGAAGCCGGCGCCGCGTGGCTGGAACGCGCGATCGACAACGGCACGCAGGCATCCGGCAATACGACACCGATGACGCCTCAGGCCCTGCTCGATGCACAACAGGCACACGCCGACGCAACCCGCAAATGGGGTTTCAACACGACGCTCAACTATCGCGGCGGCGGCATCGCGAACGGGCTCGCCACCAATCCGGCTCCGGGCCTGTCGAACAACTGGCAGGCGGGCACAGAAGCGTACTGGCGGCCGTTCGGCAGCCTCGGCGAGCGCGCGTTCGAAGTCTATGCGCGCGGCTACGAGAACTTCGGCGTGAAGGGCGATTCGCCTTCCGGCGTGACCACGTTGCAGGCTGCGCTCGGCGCGCGCGTCAAGCCGTTCGCGTCGACCAATGCGATCTTTGCGTTCGAACGGATTTTCCCGATCGGCTCCAGCGCGCGCGGCGACTGGCTCGCGCGCGCGGCGTGGTCGGGCGGCTTCGGAACGGAGCGGCGCATCGACGTGCCGAGCTGGTGGACGGGCATCGTCTACGGTGAAGCGGGCCACTACGTGCAGCATCCGTCATCCTATGCGACAGCGAATGCACGACTTGGCCGCACGTTCCGCGTCGACAGCATCGATCCGCGCCTGACTGTGTTCCCGCATCTGGTCGCGGGCGCGGACTACGATTCATCGATCGATCACAGCGTGCCCGTCGGCGTAGGCGCCGGCATCGCAACGCGATTCTGGTTCAGAGGAGGTCCATACGATGCGCCGCGTTCTTTCGTCGATGTGTCGGTTCAGTATCGCGTACGCGTCGCGGGCGACAGCCGCGCGCGGGGCGTGTTCTTCGGTGCGGTGTATTCGTACTAGCGCCTGCGTGCGTCAGGCACGGCACCTCGTCAGATCATCGACATGAACGGTTCTTCGCTTCGCGCTATCGTCACTGCGCTCGCGCTTGCCGTGCCGTGTCTCACGTCGTGCGCGAACGGCAATGCGTTGCCGCCCGTGGCGGGCATCGTCTGGCAGCCGGATAGCGATCATGCCAATCCGCGCGGCGACTGGGACAAGCTCGGCGCACACGAACTGCTCGTGCAATGGACAGCCGTGGATGGCATCGCGTTTGTCGGCGGCACGACGATGCGTGCGTCCGCGAACATGCCTGACTGGAACCGCATCGCGCGCGAACCGTGGGCCCGCGATGTGATCGTCGGACTGGCGGGACGCTTCGGCGAGAACGCCGCGCGTGCGGATACGGCGGCGCTGCTGCGCGAGTCCGCTCAACTGATGCAGGCGCCGCTTCCCGTGCACATCACCGGCTGGTATTTCCCCGTCGAACTCGATCCCAGCTGGAAATCCGCGGCCGCCACCTTGCGCCCTGTGCTCGACGCGCTGCCCCGGCCGCTGTGGATCAGCGTGTACGACCGGCAGAACGTTGGTGGCGATGCGCTCGCGACATGGCTCGCGTCCTGGCTGCCGCAGGACGTCGGCGTGCTGTTGCAGGACGGCTGCGGCGAATATGCGCGCGAGCCGCGCATCGCGCGGCAGTATGCGGACCAGTTGTCGGCAAAGCTCGGCAAGGCGCGCGTGCGCATCATCGCCGAGGCGTTCAGGCCGCAGCCGGGCGGCGGCATGCGCGCGGCCACCGCCGATGAACTGCGGCCGCAACTCGATGCGTATCGCGGATATCGCGTCTATCTGTTCGATGGTCCGCACTATGTGTCGGACCAGCTCGTGCGTGAATTGCAGGCGACACAGCCGCCTTCGCACTAGCCGGACGACCGTCTTCACGTATTCGATGCAATCGCCGCAGAGCCAAAAACCCGCTTTGTGGCAAGATGCGGAGCCTATCGCACTATGGAGGTAATGTAATCAATGCTGATGCGAGCACTTATCGCCGCTACGCTGCTCACGACCACACTGCTGAGCATCCCGCAAACGGCTAGCGCACATCAAAGAATGGAGTGCCGCCGCTACTGGCACCATGGACATCAGGTGCGGCGCTGCAAGCCGGCACCCCGGCATCACCATCGTCCTCCTCCTCCGCCGCATCATCGTCCGCCGCCTCCGCCGCCGCATCGCTACTGATGAATCACCTGGGGCGGCAGCATGCAACGCCTGCCGCCCTCGCGTGATACAACCGCTTCAAAATACGCCAGCAACCGGAATAAATATGGTTGTATAACAGTCACCGAATCAACGGATGAACGAGAGACGTGAGATGAAGCACTCGCCGATATCCCGGCTGATCCTTTCCACGTTGGCACTGGCGCTGGCGGGGTGTGCCGCGGGCAGCATGCAGCAAGCCACGACCCATCTGTCGCCCACGCAATGCCGTGACCTTGCCGAACTCCGGAACAACGCGCCGCCCACGCCGCAGCGCAACCGGAGCGAACTGGCTGCGCTCAGGCAAGCCGGCTACGACCCGTCGCGATGGTACGACCCATACTATCCAGACGATCTGCAGGCAGCGCAGCGCCAGGTGGACCGCTGGTTCCAGACTGAATGCCGGTAGACGGTGCGTGACTGAAGTACCCGAATGCAGCAGGGCCCACACACGCGAGGAGCGCGCATGTTCGACCACGTCAAATTCGGAGTCAGCGACTATGCAGCGAGCAAGGCGTTCTTCCTCAAGGCACTCGAACCGCTCGGCGTAGCGATCGTGTCGGAAGGCACGCCGACGTATGGCGTCGAACTCAGCGCGAAGGACAAGACTTCGTTGTGCCTGTTCCAGACCGACGAGAAACCGGCGCATCTTCATCTGGCGTTCAAGGCCGACAATCGCGGGCAGGTCGACGCGTTCTATCGCGCGGCGCTCGATGCCGGTGCCAGAGACAACGGCGCGCCGGGTCTGCGGCCGCAATATCACGCGAACTACTATGCGGCGTTTGTGATCGGTCCGGACGGGCACAACATCGAAGTGGTCTGCAATGAACCCGAGGCCTGACTGAGCCGACCCGACATCAGTCGCGTTCAGCGTCCACGGCACTCGCGCTGAATGGCGCGTCGTCCCACGCCTTTTCGATTGCCTGCAACGCGCTCAGCACGATCGAGCGGTTCAGCGCTGCCGCCAGCACGCCATCGCGTTCGGCATACGCCTCGCACAGGCGTTGATGATCGGCGCAAGACCGCTGCAAGCGCCCCGGCAGCGACGTACTAAGCCGCCGCAAGCGGTTGGTGCGCATGCGCATCGAGTCCAGCACTTCCTTGAAGATGCCATTGCCGCACACGCGCAGTTCTTCGTCGCGAAAAGCGACATTCGCCCAGAAATAGCCGTCGACATCGCCCTGCGCGGCCACCTCGGCAAGACGCCGATGCGCGCGCCACAGCGCTTCGATGTCGTCGTCCGTCGCACGTTCGACGATTGCCGTCGACACCTGCGCATAGAGGATCGCGCGCAACTGGTAGATCTCGCGCACTTCCGTCAACTCGACGGTCGACACGCGCGGGCGGCGGCGCGGCGACCAGTCGACCAGCCCTTCGCGCGTCAACACGAACAGCGCTTCGCGCACCGGCGTGCGGCTCACATTGAAGCGTTTCGCGAGATCGACCGAATTCAGGTCGTGCCCCGGCAGCAGGCGCCCTTCGATGATGCCGCGCGCCACCCAGTCGACGATCTCCGCGACGGCCGATGCTTCGCCTGACGACGCGTCGCCGTCCGCTTCGAGCGCATTTCTGTCGACATTCCGATGCATCGCAGTGTTCCTGATGAAGTCCGTCCCAGCGGAACGGCACGCGCCGATTCTAGCAAACGACGGCCTCGAATCCGCTCCTGGCAAGACTTTCCACGCTCGCGCGGTTGGCTCTAAGTGTATACATTTGAGCATATTTTATTGCATTGACAGGCGCGTATCCGCTAGACTTCACCTAAAGTGTCGACATTTACGACACTTCCTCGCCGCCTCAGTGCGCGACTGGATCAGACAACGGAGACGCAGACTGGTGACCCGCTCTCAATCGGAACACTGCCGCCCGCGCGCTCCACATCGCATTCACTATCAGACAGAAGGAGACACGCATGTCCATCATCGACCGCCGCCGCTTCCTGAAGACGGGAGCCGTCGGCGCGTTCGCCGCGGCCGCCAGCGGCACGACCGTGTACGCGCAATCGCAGGACGCCGCGAAGCCGGCTTCCGCGCCCGACGCGGCTAGCGCCATGAACGCGCGGCCGCCGAAAGTCACGCGCATCCTCGCGGACTTCATCGTGAAGACGCGCTATCAGGACTTGCCCGCCGACGCGCGCAAGGAAGGCGTGCGCACGTTGATGAACTGGGTCGGCGTCGCCGTGGGCGGCTCGCACGACGAGACGGTGAATCGCGCGGTGGCCGCGCTCACGCCGTTCTCGGGTCCGCCGCAAGCGAACCTGCTGGGCCGCACCGAGCGCTTCGACATCATGAACGCGGCGTTCCTCAATGGCGTCAGCAGCCATATCTTCGATTACGACGATACGCATCTGAAGACGATCATCCACCCTGCCGGCCCCGTTGCTTCCGCGATTCTCGCGTACGCGCAATACCATCCGGTGTCGGGCAAGGACTTCCTCAACGCACTCGTGCTGGGTGTCGAAACGGAACTGCGCATCGGCAACTCGGTGTATCCGAATCACTACGATGTCGGCTGGCACATCACGGGTACCTGCGGCGTGTTCGGCTCGGCCGCGGCAACGGGCAAGCTGATGGGCCTGAGCGTCGAGCAGATGGTCTGGGCATTGGGTCTCGCAGCCTCGCAACCGGTCGGTCTGCGCGAATCGTTCGGCTCGATGAACAAGAGTTTCAATCCGGGGCGCGCCGCCGCGAACGGCATCTTTGCCGCGCTGCTCGCCGGCCAGAACTACACGAGTTCCGACGGCATGATCGAAGCGAAGCGCGGCTGGGCGAATACGATCAGCACGAAGCAGGACTATCGCGAGATCACAGAGGGTCTCGGCTCTCACTACGAATCGACGCTGAACACGTACAAGCCATTCGCGTGCGGCATCGTCATTCATCCGGCCATCGATGCAGCGGTCCAGCTGCGCAATCAGTACCATTTGCAGGCGGACCAGATCGAGCGCATCGATCTGCGCGTGCATCCGCTCGTGATCGAACTGACGGGCAAGAAGACGCCGCAAATCGGCCTCGAAGGAAAGTTCAGCATCTATCACGCCGTCGCGATTGCGATCATCGACGGCGCGGGAGGCGAAAAGCAGTTCAGCGATGCAAAAGTGCGCGACCCCGTGACGATTGCGCTGCGCGAGAAGGTGAATGCCATCATCGATCCCGCGATCAAGCCCGAGCAGGTCGACATGACGATCACGCTCAAGGATGGCCGCAAGCTGCACAAGTTCATTCAGCATGCGATCGGCAGCACCGAGGTGCCGATGACGAACCAGCAGCTCGAAAAGAAATTCACGGACCTCGCCGACGGCATCCTGCCGCCCGACCGAACGCGCGCGCTAATCGACACGTGCTGGCGCGTCGAGCAATTGCAGAGCGCGGCTGAGATCGCGACAGCGGCCTTGCCGACGTAGCAACTGTCAGGTTGCCGGCAAGACAGATCGATAGAATCATCGAATCCTGTTGACCCGGCCCCAAGGGTCACCCTCATGCTCACAGGCACCCGTCAACCTGGAGGTGACCCATGACTTCTTCTACGAAGTGTCTGAATGCGTCGGAGGCGGCCAGCAGGCTGGGCGTATCGATCAAGGCGTTGCGGCTTTATGAACAGCATGGTTTGCTGAGTCCGGGCCGCACGGCAGCGGGATATCGTGCGTATGGCGAGCACGACATCGCGCGGGCCACGGAAGTCGTGAGCCTGCGTGCGCTCGGTCTCAGCCTGACGGAAGTCGCCCGCGTGCTCGATGGCGATGCGCGCAGCCTGGCCGCCGCGTTAGCTGCGCACGAAACGGCGCTGGGCACGCAGATGCGCGATCTTGTCGCGAAACTCGACAAGGTGCGAAAGCTTCAAACCGACCTCGCGCAAGGCCAGTTGCCCGCTGGCCAGGAACTAGCCGGGTTGATCGGCGGGGGCGGCCCGCGCGTCGCGTTCGAACTGCCGTGGCCATGGGGCGGGGAATGGTTCGAGTTGCGCGATATTCGGCCGCTGAACTACATCATTGGATCGCTGGGTAGCGGGAAGACACGGCTGGCACGACGGCTCGCGCAGACGCTCGAAGGCGCGGTGTTTCTCGGTCTCGACCGGCTCGACGATCAAAGCGCGGCGTTGACTATGGATGACGGTCTCCGCTCGCGTGTCGATCAGGTGCTGGCGTGGCTTGTCGACGAAGGCGCCCGTGCTTCGACAGCGCTGACCACCTTGCTCGCCGCGCTGGAAAGCGAGGCACCTCACGCGCTGATCGTCGATATGATCGAACAGGATCTCGATCGATCCACTCAGGAAGCGTTGATCGTGTATCTGCGCCATCGCGCGAAAACGGCGCGGCGGCCCCTGTTCATGTTGACGCGCTCGTCGGCCATTCTCGATCTCTCGCTGGTCGGCCCCGACGAAGCGATTACTCTTTGCCCCGCCAATCACAGCCCGCCCACGCGCGTCGCGCCGTATCCCGGTGCGCCGGGTTACGAGGCAGTCGCCACGTGCCTCGCGTCGCCCGAAGTGCGCGCGCGAGTGGCGCGCACTCCGGAAATGGCGTCACGTTCGACGATTAGCGTCTAGCCCGCGAGCGATTCGACATCACGCACACGCTCCACGCTGCGCTCCTCTTTTGCCCGCCGCAGCGACGGCGCGGAGGACATCAGCAGGCGCGTGTACTCGTGACGTGGCGCGTCGAAGAGCCGTTGCGCATCGCCCGCTTCGACCACGCGTCCGTCCTTGAACACGAGCACGCGGTCGCTGACATGCCGGATCACATCGAGATCGTGCGAGATGAACAGCAGCGACAGACCCAGTTCAGCCTGCAACGTGCCGAGCAGATCGAGCACCTGGGCTTGCACGTAGACATCGAGCGCCGACACCGGCTCGTCGCAGACGATCAGCGCCGGCTGCGGCGCAATCGCGCGCGCGATCGCCACACGCTGCCGTTGTCCACCCGATAGCGACAGCGGCCGCCTGTCGAGATGGCGCGCATCGAGTCCGACCTGTTCGAGCAGTTCGACGCTGCGCTCCCGCACCTGATGCGGCGCGAGCCCCGACGACGTCAGCGCCTCTTCGAGCAGTTGCCGCACGGAGTAGCGAGGATCGAATGAACTGAGGGGATCCTGCGGGATGTACTGCAGCTTCGAGCGCAGTGCGCGGCGCGCGGGCTCGCGCACATCTTTGCCGTTCCATTGCGTGCCGAGAAAACGCACCTGCCCTGCCGATGGCGCTTCGAGTCCGAGCACGAGCTTCGCACAGGTGCTCTTGCCCGAACCCGATTCGCCGACGATCCCCACCACTTCGCCGCGCCGCACGTCGAATGACACGTGATCGAGCGCGATGAAATCGCTGCTGTCGGACTTGCCGTTTGCGGCGATGGCGCGCGGGCCGCGCCGTGCGTAACGCTTGCCGAGGCCTTCGACCTGCAACAGCGTCTCGCCCGACACGCTTTGCCGCGCCGGCAACGGATCGCGCACGACCAGCCTCGCGCGATCGGCATGCCCATGCGCGTCAGTACCGAGACGCGCCGACGTCAGCCGCTGCCCGCGCGAGTGCGCAGACGGCTGCGCGGCGATCAGCCTGCGCGTGTACGCATGTGCGGGACGCGTCAACACGTCGTGCGTCGAGCCACGTTCGACGACCTCGCCGCGATGCATCACCAGCACACGGTCCGCGATCTCCGCCACGACGGCGAGATCATGCGACACCAGCAACACACCGACGCCCTCGCGCAGACGCGCCGCCAGCACGTCGAGAATCTGCGCCTGCACGGTCACATCGAGCGCAGTGGTCGGCTCGTCGGCGATCACGAGCGCCGGGCCCGCGACGATCGCCGACGCGATCAATGCCCGCTGCCGCAAGCCACCCGACAACTCGTGCGCATACTGTTGCGCGCGGCGCTCCGGTTCGGGCATGCCGACATCGCGCATCGTCGCGTGCACGCGCGCCCGGCGCGCGCGGCGCGTTGCACGCGAGCCTGGGCGCGTGTGCAGCGCGAGCGTCTCTTCGATCTCGGCACCGATCGTACGCAACGGATCGAGCGACACCAGCGCGTCCTGCATCACGAGGCCCGCGAACCCGCCGCGCACGCCGCGCCAGTCGCGTTCACTGAAGGGCAACGCGCTCCTTCCATCAATCTCGAACTGTTGCGCCGATATCCGCGCGCCGTGGCCTGCAAGGCCGATCAGGCTGCGCGCCGTCAGACTCTTCCCCGAGCCCGACTCGCCGACGAGCGCTACGCATTCGCCTGCGCGTATCGACAGATCGATGCCGCGCACCAAAGGCTCGCCGTCGTTCGCATCGGGAAAGCGGATCTGGAGTCCGCGTATATCGACCAGCGTGCGCGCCGTCGAAAAATCATTCTTCATCGCGCTTTGACTCCGTAGACGCGGGACAGATGCTTGCCGATCACGGAGAACGCGACCACCGTCAGCGTGATCGCCATGCCGGGGAACACGCTCGGCCACCACGCGACGCGCAGCACGTCGCGTCCTTCGGCGAGCATCACGCCCCATTCGGGCGTCGGCGGCTGCGGGCCGAGACCGAGAAAGCTCAGGCCGGAGACGGCGATGATCGCGCTGCCGATATCGATGGTGGCGATCACGGGCACGGCCGCCAGCACGTTCGGCAGGATGTGGCGCAGAAAGACTTCGCGGCGCGACAGTCCCCACACGACGGCATGCGTCACATAATCGGCGCGGCGCACGACCAGCGTCTGAGCGCGCAGCACGCGCCCGAACTTCGGAATGCCGGCAATGCCGACAGCCACCGCGATATTGACGATGCCCTGACCAAGAAACGTCACCACGAACAGCGACAGCAGAATGGGCGGGAACGCCGACAGCACGTCGAACACACGCGACGCGCTTTCATCGACGACGCGACGCCCGAGCCCCGCCGTCATGCCGACCACGAGTCCGATCAGCAGACTGACGATCATGCTCGCGAGTCCGATCAGCAGCGAATAACGCGCGCCGTACACGACGCGCGCGAACACGTCGCGGCCGATGCGGTCCGTGCCGAACCAGTGCGCGGCGTCGGGCGCCTGCATCGCGTGTGCGACATCGCTGACGAGCGGATCGTACGGCGTGACGACGCGAGGAAACGCCATCGCGAAAGCAAGCGCAACGAGAAAAGCCGCCGACACGAGCACGGCTGCGGGCAGACGATTGACAAACGTCAGGCGCCACCGCTGTCCGACGCCTGGAGTAGAAAGATCGCTCATGATGCCCGCAGCCTCGGATCGATAAACAGATACAGCACGTCGAGCAACGTCGAAATCGCGACGTGCACGAACGCGGCCAGCAACACGACGGCCAGCACGACCGGCACGTCCTGCGAGGTCACCGCCGTCAGCGTCACGCTGCCGATACCGGGCCGGCCGAACATTTTCTCGGTGATCACCGCGCCGCCCAGCAAACCGCCGATCAGCCAGCCGCCCAGCGTGATGACGGGCAGCAACGCATGCCGCAACACATGCCGGGCGCGCAGTGCGAATTCGGACACGCCGCGCGCTCTCACCGTCGTCACGAAAGGCCTTTCGAATACGGCCTCCAGCGCCTCGCGCATGACCTGCGAGAGCATGCCTGCCGTCGGCAATGCGAGCGTCACGGCGGGCAGCACGAGCGCGCGCCAGCCGGCCGCGCCCGATACCGGAAACAGCCGCCAGTGAAACGAAAACACGATCAGCAGCAGCAAGCCGAGCCAGAACACGGGCGACGACGTGAACAGCAATTCGAGCGCCGACGCGATGCGGCTCGCCCACGCGGCACGGCCTGCCGCGAGCCCCGCCGTCGAGGTCGCGACGAGCAGCGCGAGCACGATGGCCAGCACGCCCGCCGCGCAAGCGAGCTGGATGGTCGGCCACAACTGGCTGCCGAGCACGGCGAGCACCGGCTGCTGCATCACGAAGGACGTGCCGAGATCACCGCGCGCAAGACGCAACAGGAACTGCCCGTATTGCCACAGCAGACTGTGATCGAGGCCCCATTGCGCGGCGATCGCCTCGCGCAGGCCTGGATACGCGAGGTCGCCTGCCAGCACGTCTTCGATACGGCCAGGCAGCGCGTGTATCGCGAGGAACGCGGTGGTCGCCGCGAGCCACATCACCAGCGCGCCCGTCAAAACCCGCGTGACGATCTGCTTGAGCACGTCAGCCTCCCTGCTTCTCGACCCAGATGTCGTACGCACTCGCCGGGCCATCGAGCTGCGGCTCGAAGCCCACGCCATGCACCGTCGACTTCGCGGCGAGATGATAAGTGGGCGCGAACAGCGGCACGATGAACGCTTCATCGACGGCGCGCTTTTGCACGAACGCGAGCAGCTTGCGGCGCTCATCGCCGATGGGCAGCAGGCGCGAGCGGTTGATCGAATCGACGATGGTCTTGTCGGGCGTCTTGATCGCGTTATAGAGGAAGCCCTGGTCGCCCAGCATGTCCCACAGTTCCATCGCGACGTCGGACGGATTGTCGGTGTTCGGGTAGATCGTCCAGTTGCCCGTTGCCTTCTGGTTCGCGAAGTCGCCCGCCGTGGTGATGCGCAGGCCGAGATCGAGGCCGATGTTCTGGCGCAGCGCCGACTGGATCGCGCGGATCAGCACGTCGCGGCTGTCGCGCACATACGGCTGCGGATAGCCGACTTCGATCGACAGACGCTTGCCGTCCTTCGTGCGGAAGCCCTCGCTGTCGCGCGTCGTCCAGCCCGCTTCGTCGAGCAGGCGGTTGGCCTCCTTGACGTCGTTGCCCCACGAATGCTTCAGTTCCGCGTTGTAGTCGGGATTGTCCGGGCCGATGTTCGACCACGCGCGCTGCACCGTGCCGAGATACACGCTCTTGACGATCGCATCGAGATCGAAGCCGTCGCGCAGCGCGCGCCGTACGCGCACGTCGTTCGCAGGCGCGACCGTGTAGTTGACGTTCAGCGTGAACGAGGTCGTCGCGGATGGTCCCGTCAGGTACTGGAAGCCGTCCACCTTGTCGAACACGCTCGCGTCTGTCGGCTGCACGCCTTCGATCAGATCGACCTGTCCCGAACTGAGCGCGCCCGTGCGCACTGCCGCTTCGGGCAGAAAGCGATAGGTCACGTGCTCGAGGTACGCCGTGTCCTGATGCTGCGCATTCTCCGGCGCCCACTTATACGCGGCATTGCGCGTGAAAGTCGCCGATTGTCCGCGCTGGTACGAACTGAAAACGAACGGCCCCGTACCGACGATGCCGGGCCCGCCGCCGCACAGATCCTTGTTTTCCGCGAGCGCCTTCGGCGAGATGAAGCCTAGCTTCACGCTCGACAGCGATTCCAGCGTAGTGGAATCCGGCTGTTTCATCACGAGTCGCACGACATACGGCGACACGACCTCGACGCGATCGAAATGCACCAGCAACGACGCGGATGCCGATGTCGTGCTGACGTTCTTCAGGATGTAGTCGAAGTTCGCCTTGACGGCATTTGCATCGAACGGGGTGCCATCAGTGAAATGGACATCGTCGCGCAGGTTGAACGTGTAGCTCTTGCCGTCGTCTGCCACTGTCCACGATTTCGCGAGCCACGGCGCGTAGGTGCCGTCCGTTTTCTTGCTGATCAGCGAATCGATGTAATTGCGGATCACCCAGAAGGCGTTTTGCTGCGACGCGCGGTGCGGATCGAAACACGCGGGCTCCGTCGTGACGCCCCATGTCAGCGTGCCGCCCGCGACGGGCTTCAGCGATTGTGCGCGCTGCGCCGTGGTGTTGGCGTCCGATTTGTCGCAGCCGCTCAATACGAGTGACGCACCAATAACGAAAGTGCCGATTAATGCGAGCGTGATTGTCTTCAGGCCGAATGTGCGTGCGCGAGTGGAATCGTGAATCATCGGTAGAGGTGTCGAGGGTAATCCCGCAGCGTAAGTAAAGACTTGCGCTCTCTCCAACGAATCAATCTTGCTATCGATAGCTGATGCGCATGCAATGCCCGAAAGCGTGCCCGCTCAATAACGATTTCCGTCGATACTGCATCGACCGTGAATGCGATGTTCGCTATTTCATGAGAATAACCACGCGCTTAGCACGCGTGGTCGATTGCAAAGCAGCAGATATCGTTAGGCAAGCGCCTGCCAGATCAGCACGATATTGAGTCCGACAATGACGAGCGCCGCGATAGAGGCCAACCCCAGCGTGCGTGGCTTCACCGCGAATTCCCCCATCACAGCGCGCTTTCCCGACAGCAACAGCAGCGCGATCATCGGCAGCGGCAGCGCCATGCTCAGCACGACCTGGCTCACGATCATCGCGTGCGTCACATTGCAGCCCATTGCGACCACGACAAACGAAGGCACGATCGTCACGAGCCGCCGCACGACGACGAGAATCTTCGTACGCACGAAGCCTTGCATGATGACTTGCCCCGCCATCGTGCCGACTACGGAACTCGAGATTCCCGACGCCAGCAATCCGACCAGGAAAATCGCTGCCGCGCCGCCGCCAAGCACGGGAATCAGCGTCTGATACGCCGCGCCGATATCGCTGATGCCCGGCGCCACGTGATGAAAGACAGTCGCCGACATGACCACCATCGCCATGTTGACGAGCGCGGCGGCGCCGAGCGCGAGCATCACTTCACGGTTGGAAAAGTCGATGAGCCGGCGTCGTTCGCCGCTGTTCTTTGCGGCCACGCGGTTTTGCGTCAAGCCCGAATGAAGATAGAGCGTATGCGGCATGATCGTCGCGCCGACGATACCGACTGCGAGCGTCAATGCACCGCTATCCTTCAGTTGCGGCACGAACGTATTCGCGATGACGGCGGGCCACTCGGGCGGCGCAATCATCAACTCGCACACATAGGTTCCGCCGATCACCGCAACGAGCGTCGCGATGAGAATTTCGAGCGGCCGGAAACCGCGCTTTTCGAGCGACAGGATCGCGCACGTCAGCGCCGCAACAATGCCCATCGAAACCAGCATCGGTAGATGAAACAGCAAGGACAGCGCGAGTGCGCCGCCGAGAAACTCGGCCAGATCGGTCGCAATGGCCGCGATTTCAGAAGCGAGCCACATTGCCATGGTGACGCGCGGCGGGAAATGCTCGCGACACAATTCAGCGAGGTTCTTTCCGGTGACGATACCGATGCGCGCGGACAGTGCCTGAAACAGCATCGCAATGAGGCTCGACAGCAGCACGACCCATAACAGGCCATAGCCGTAATGCGATCCCGCTTCGATGTTGGTGGCGAAGTTGCCCGGGTCCATGTAACCCACTGATGCGATCAGCGCCGGCCCCACGAATGGCAGGAACGCGCCGATCCCTTTGCTTCTGCCTTCGAGTGCGGCTCGCACGGAAAGGCCTGTCTTCTGCGTGGACGTCAGGCTGACTGTCGCTGCGCGTTTGCTTGATGTCGGCAGAGGATGCATGTCGACTGACTCCCGGTCTCGTTCTGGCATTGATCGATCAACAGAAACAGCAACGCCGGCAGCGCGCGTGCGCGCCGGCGTATCGCGACTACTTATTGCGGCAGGATGTCGGGCCGGTCGCGCGGGAACTGCGCGAGCGTTTCGGCGCTGATGTTCAGCGTCTGCATGACCATTTCAGGCGGTGTGTGCGTGAGCCAGTCGGACAGCGAGACTTCGGCGAAGTGATCGGCCTTGAAGACTTCCAGGAAGATCAGGTCGGTGTCGCCCACGTTCTGCACGTAGTGGCCGAGGCCTTTTTTCACGTAGCCGATGTCGCCCGCGTTGAAGTCGGCGGTCTCGGCCTTCGGGCCCGTGTCGAATACGGTGACGCGTCCCTTGCCCTTGATGTAGTACTGCCATTCGTCCGCGTTCGGATGCCAGTGCAGTTCACGCAGGCCGCCCGGATGAACCGTCACCAGTGCCGCGGCGATGGCTTCGGATATCTTGAAGTTGCGGCTGTCCGCGATCTGCACGTGACCGCCGCGCGTCTTGCGAACCGGCTGCGAGCCCGCCAGCGAGAATGTCACGGGCAACGCAGGCGGTCCCTTCTTCGATGCTGCCGCGCGCTGATCCGCTGCGAGCGGGCCCGGCTCCTTGCCCTGGAAGATCCACAGGTTTTCGAGCGGAATGTTCCTGAATGCTTCGACAGGAACACCGAAGTTCTGCGCGAGGACGTCGGGCGGCGTATGCGCGACCCAGTCGGTCAGCAGCAGCGTGTTGAATTCGGAAGCCATGCCTGCATCGAACGCAATCAGGAATTCGGTGCCCGTCGGCCCCATGCCTTGCAGCGAGTGCGGCAGGCCCGGCGGGAAGTACCAGAGATCGCCTGCGCTCACGTCCTGAACCGACGGACGGCCGAGTTCGTCGAGCGTCGTGATGCGGCACGTGCCGTCGAGCACGATCGCCCATTCGGCCTGCCGGTGCCAGTGCATTTCGCGAATGCCGCCCGGCCCCAGGCGCATGTTGACGCCGGAGATGTCCTTTGAAATCGCGAAGTCCGCCTGCGTTACTTCGCGTGCCCAACCACCGTTCTGGATGCGCTTGTGCGCGTTGTTGAATGAAGACCAGAACAGCGGCATGCCGTTGATGTCGGTAGCGGGAGGATTCTGGAACGACGGGAACTGGTTTTGCAGCGCGTGGCTGTGCGGGCCGGGATCGGTCAGGCCGAGCGGATTTTTTGCGTTGACTGCGCCTTCGGGCGGCAGGTCGGGATTGCCGAAAGTGGCAGCTTTCGCCGTCACGGCGACACCGGCGGCCATTGCGGCCGTCGCTGCGCCGATCAATGCCTTGCGTCGGGACAGGTTCGTCATGTTATTCCTCGTTACGTTGATCAAGGGCTGCTCGACTGACTGATGGCGTATCGATGCGTTTGCAATCAGTGAAGCGAGCCTTGACGAGCACAGTAACGATTGAGACGAACGACGCCTATCAGACCTACGGGAAGCCGTAGCATCCATCGACATGGGCGTCTTATACGAAAGATTGAACGCGCAATACGCGCGGGTCGATCGGGTGATGATCGAGGCGGGCTGGCCGTGCAATTACGCAATCTGCCGGCCCTTTCACCCAGCCGATTCTCAGCCTGCCGTCTCACGCAAAGGCGCGGGAGGAACCACGGTCTTGATGAGACCTGTCTTGACGTCGTACACCAGCCCCGACACGATCAGGTTATCGGGAAGGTTGCCGTTCGCGCGGAGTGCCGCGACATCGAGTGCCACCGCCTCGTACGGTTCCGTGATCGCGAGTTCATCGAGCGCGTCTGTCTCGACGCCGAGATGCTTCGCGAGCAACGCAGGCGCATGCTTGTGGCAGCCGATGATCCCGCAGTCGGTGTGCTGCAGCAGGACGAGATTGCGCGCACCATCCGGGCGTCCTGCCGCTTTCGCGACGACGCTCAGGACTGCCAGCGTTTCGAGCAGGTTTTTGTTGACCCGGCCACCGACATTGCGAATCACGGCCGCCTCGCCCTGTTTCAAACCCAGCACACTGGCGGGATCGACGCGCGGGTCGACACAGCCGACAACCACCGTTCCCGTCGACGGCATCATCTTCAGTTCGGGCGCGAACGCGGTGTTCGCGAAGTCGGCGTTACGCTCCAGCATGACATCGTTGAAGTCCATTTTGCTTGCTCCTGCGTTGTTGGCACAAAGTGGCCTGGTTGAATCTCAAGTGTCAGGCGCGTCGCAATCGCGCGATGCGCACTCGACGACGGTATCGCGCGATTTCACACGCGGCTCAGGCGAGCTCTTCCAGATCTTTGACGGGCTCTTCACCCGCCGCGCGCACCGATCGCTCGATGACATGCAGCTTCGGTGTGCGGTCGATCACGAGGCCAAGCACGTCGGGACGGCTGTAATGACCACGCGAGTCCATCATGCGTTTGCGCTTGTCGATCTGCCAGAAATCCAGATCGGCGATGATCTCGCCTTCTCCTTCACGCAGCGGCGCGCCACCCATGTACTCGCCGTCCGGCGAAACGATGGCGGTAAAGCAGCCGCTGGAGATCGGGCCGATCTGGGTTGTGTTGGTATCCTTCAGAATCTGCTGATGCTGCTCGGGCGCAAGCCACGCGGTCGCGTTGACCACGAAGGCCCCCGCCTCCAGCGCGTGCTGGCGAATGTTCACGGAAATCTGCTCCGAGAAAAGATCGCCGGCAAACGAACCCGGATACATGGCCGAATGGATTTCCTCGCCATCGGCCATCAGCGCGTAGCGGGCGAGCGGGTTGTAGTGCTCCCAGCACGCCAGCTGCCCGACCCGGCCCACTGCCGTATCGACAGCGCGCAGGCCCGAGCCATCGCCCATTCCCCAGACCATTCGTTCGTGATAGGTCGGCGAGAGCTTCCGGCGGCGCTGCACGAGCGTGCCATCGGCATCGAACAGGAGTTGCGTGTTGTAGAGCGTGCCGCCGTCGCGTTCATTGACGCCAATCGACACCACCATTCCGGCCTGGCGTGCCGCTTCGCCGATTGCGCGAGTCGTCTCCGACGGGACCGTCACGGCCTGTTCGAGCAGCTTGTAATGCTCGGCACCCATGGCAAATGGCGATTCGATGAACGAGAAGTACGGATAATAGGGAACGACGGTCTCAGGGAACGTCGCGAACTGGACGCCCTGCTTGCCGAGCTCCAGAATTTTCTTGACGACTTTATCGACAGTGCCTTCCCGGCTATAGAGGACAGGCGCAATCTGGACGGCTGCGGCGCGGATGATCTTCGACATGATGAGGTTCCTTTCGCTGGTGCGAGACGGATAAGAGAAGTGCTTGTACCTTAACGTCGCGGCCCATTACGAACCATGTCGTTGTTGCCACCATTCATGACATCCGTCGTCCGGGCGCAGTAAGCTCACTACTCGGATTCATCAGTCCGCTATCGGGGAATTCGACCCGGACGGCGCTCGTTCACACCACGTTCATATTGCAGACGGCAGGTCAGATATGCACCGGATTGGCTTCATAGTGCCGAAAAGATTTCAGCTGATGAGCCTCGCGGCTCTGACGGTGTTCGAGATCGCGAACATGCCGCCGAGAGGCCCTTGCTACGAGATCCATCTGCTGTCCGAACACGGTGGTCCTGTTGTCTCTTCGGGTGGCATGACACTGGAAACCGAGGCGTTCGGCGATCCCGCATTCGACACGGTCATCGTGGGCTCGATCACCGAAATGAAGATGCCGGCTTCCGACGCGCCTGTGGTCGCATTCGTCAGGGAGGCAGCGAAGGTATCCAGACGGATATCCTCGATCTGCAGTGGCGCATTCGTCCTCGCCGAGGCAGGACTGCTGGATGGCAGACGCGCAACCATGCATTGGGCTCACGCGGCCGAATTCAGAGCGCGCTTCCCGAATGTCCGCACCGAAGAAGACCGCATATTCATCAATGACGGTCCGTTCTGGACGTCGGCGGGAATGACGGCGGGGATCGACCTCGCCCTCGCGTTGCTCGACAACGACCTCGGCCCCGATGCCGCAAAAATGGTGGCCCGACTGCTTGTCATGAATCAGCGTCGACTGGGTGGCCAGTTGCAGCATTCCGCACTGCTGGACATGACGCCGAAATCCGATCGGATCGAACTGGTCCTCGCGCACATTCGCCGCAACCTGCGCAATCCACTCACCATCGAAGAGCTTGCGGAAGTGGCGAACTTGAGCCCTCGCCAGTTCAGCCGCGCGTTCGTCGCCGAGACCGGTCAGTCGCCCGCCAAAGCTGTCGAACAGCTTCGTCTGGAAGCAGCCAGATTCATGATCGAGCAAGGGCGCCACACGATTAACGTGGTGGCGCAGGAAACAGGTTTCGCGGACCGGGAACGAATGCGCCGTGCGTTCGTCCGCACGTATGGCGTACCCGCCGATATCCTGCGCAGAAGCGCCCGGTCGGAATCCGCCACCGGCAGCTGAAGCGGCGCGACGCTCACTGCGCCTCGCCACCCGCCATGGTCTGAATGATGGTCTGAAGCTGCGCACTCATCGGCAGGTTGAGGCTGGTGCCCGAAGGCAGGCGGCGCAGGAACCAGCGCTTGTACTGCCGGTCGATCTCTCCGTCCGCGGCAAGCTCCTGGAAGGTGTCCTTCACCACTTGCGCGAGTTGCGGATCGTCCTTGCGGAACATGATGCCGTACGGGTCGTACGACAGATAATCGCCGACCACGCGATACTCTCCCCCCGCATTGGCATGTTCCGCGATCAGGCCGTACAGCAGCACGTCGTCAGTGGCGAATGCATCGGCCTGGCCGTCGGCCACCCGCGCGAAACCCTGCGCGTGGTCGGGCACCACCTGCAACTGCATCCCGAGCCTGAACTTCTTGTCGAGATCGCGCAGCGCCGTTTCGTTGGTGGTGCCGGCCGTCACCGCGACCTTCTTACCCGCGAGATCGCGGAACGATGTGATTGGCGAACCTTTCTTCACCATCACCTTGGTGCCGGCCACGAAGATGATCGGCGAGAAGGCCACGCGCTTCTGGCGCTCCACGTTGCTGGTCGTCGAGCCGCATTCCAGATCGACCCGGCCGCTGACCACCGCGTCCATGCGGCTTTCGGGCGTGACAGGCACCCACTGGATGGTCAGCGTGCGGTTGACCGCGTCGCCGATCGCCGATACCAGCGCCTTGCACAGTTCGATCGAATAGCCGATCGGCTCCTTGCGCGCGTTCAGATACGAAAACGGCACCGAGGATTCGCGGTAGCCCACCGCGATGCTGCCCGTATTGCGCACCTTGGACAGCGTGCCCGTCAGCGCCGCCGGCGCGACGTTGTCGGGCGCCGGGCTGGACGGCAGCCTGTCCTCCTGCGCCCGCGCGGCTGAACCGGCGATCAGCAGCCCTGCGATGGCCAGCATCGACCAGAATCGCTGCGTCTTCATGGCGCGGTCCCTGTCAGCTTTCTGCCGGACGGGCGAGCGTCGCGTCCAGCTCGGCGTCGATGCGCGCCGCATTGGCCGCGGCGTCGGCTTCGGACATCAGTTCCCCTTCCCACTTGGCGACCACCGCGCTGGCGATCGAATTGCCCACCGCATTGGTGGCCGAGCGGCCCATATCGAGGAACGTATCCACGCCGAGGATCAGCAGCAGGCCGGCTTCGGGGATGCCGAACTGGTTGAGCGTGGCGGCAATCACCACCAGTGACGCGCGCGGCACGCCTGCCATCCCTTTGGACGTCAGCATCAGGACCAGCAGCATCGTCAGCTGCGTGCCTATCGACAGATGCATGTTGTACGCCTGCGCGATGAACAGCGACGCGAACGTGCAATACATCATCGAGCCGTCGAGGTTGAACGAATAGCCCATCGGCATCACGAAGCTGGAAATCTTGCGCTTCACGCCGAAACGATCCAGCGCGTCGAGGATCTTCGGATACGCGGCCTCCGAACTCGCGGTCGCGAACGACAGCATGAAGGCTTCCTTGATCAGCCCCAGCAGCTTGAACACGCGCGGCCCGAGAAACAGAAAACCAGCCGCCGCGAGCAACGCCCACAACAGGAACAGGCTGAGGTAGAAGTCACCCATGAAGACCGCGAACTTCAGCAGGATGGTCAACCCGTTGACCGCCACGGTCGCGGCCATCGCCGCGAGCACCGCCAGCGGGGCGAGTTTCATCACGTAACCGGTGATCTTGAGCATCACGTGCGAGAGCTGGTCGATCGCGGCTACGAGCACCTTGCCTTTATCACCGAGCGCGGCCAGCGCGATGCCGAAGAACATCGAGAACACGACGATCTGCAGGATCTCGTTGTTGGCCATCGCCTCGGCGAACGACCGTGGGACCATGTGACCGACAAAGTCCTTGAGCGTGAACTTGGCAGTCGCGAGATTCGCCGACGCGCCGATGTCGGGCAACGGCAGTCCGAGATTCTCGCCGGGCCTGAGCAGATTGGACATCAGCAGGCCGAGCAGCAGCGAGATCAGCGACGCGGTGACGAACCAGCCCAGCGCCTTCGCGAACACGCGCCCGACCGAGGCTGCGTCGCCCATGTGCGCAATACCGACGACGAGGGTCGAGAAGACGAGCGGGCCGATCACCATCTTGATCAGTCGCAGAAACACGTCCGACACGAGCGAGATGTATCCGGCGATCTCGGTGGCCGCTTTCTTGTCCGGAAAGTTCGTGTAGATCATGTAGCCGATCCCGATGCCTACCAGCATCGCGACCAGGATCCAGATGGCCGCGGCATTCTTTTTCATCATCTCGAAGCCTCCAATCACTGCATGGTCTTGCGGATGGAAAGGTCGAAACAGGATGCGACACGCGTTGCCCGGGATGCTGGCGGCTGCGTTCAAGACTGTGGCCGGGTTCAGAAGATTGCTTGCCCGCGCACCCCTGCCCGTCCCAATAGCTTACGGCAGATCGTGTCATAAAGTGTAGCGTAGCCGCGCGGCGAGGCAACCAGCGCGAGCGGGGTCGGTCGGGAAGCAGACGGGAAGCGGTCGCGCATCAGAAGACAAAAACGGATAATGCATTGCGGTCTCCGGCGCGGTTGTGCGGCTCAGTTGTGCGGCTCAGTTGTGCGGCTCAGTTGTGCGGCTCAGTTGTGCGGCGCATCAAGCCGTCCACCGGACGGCAGCGCAAATCACGCGCAGACAAAGCGGTTTCATCCAACTGCAGCGAGAAAAAATTCCACGATGCGTATTCCACCGCTCAAGTCCATCATCGCGTTCGAGAGTGTCGCCCGAACCAAAAGCGTCAACCGCGCGGCGGAAGAACTCGGCCTGACGGCTTCGGCAGTGAGCCATCAGTTGAGCAATCTCGAGTCGATCATCGGCCAGCCGCTGTTCCAGCGCTCGGGGCGCGGCCTCGTGCTGACGCCGACCGGCGAGCGCTATCTTTCCGACGTGACGGGCTCGCTCGCCGATCTGAGCCGCGCAACCGAGCGCGCGTCGAGCCGCACCGAGGTTGACATCCTGCGGGTGCATTCGAGCCCGAGCTTCGGACTCATGTGGCTGCTGCCGAGGCTTTCTTCGTTTCAGGAAGCGAATGGCGATCTCCAGCTCAATCTCGCGTGTTCCTATGAAAACGTCTCGTTCTCGAACGGCTATTACGACATCGACATCCGGCATGGCTACGGCAACTGGGACAACCTGGAAGTCAAGACGGTGCGGGGCGAATTCATCGCGCCGCTCGCTTCGCCAGCGTATCTGGCGCGGCATCCCGTCGAGACGCCGGAAGATCTGCTCGCGCATCGGCTGATCTATTCGGAAACGCCGCTCGTCCAGTGGAAACAATGGTTCGGTCGGACGGGTGTATCCGCCAAACAGAAGACATTCGACTTTTCGTTCGACCGCTCATACATGTCGATCGAAACCGCCGCGCTTGGCCTCGGCATCGCGCTCGAAAGCCTCACGCTGGCGTCCGTGAAAATCCGCGATGGCCTGCTTGTGCCCGTTTTCGACGAGACGTATTCGGTCGAAGTCGGCGCGCATCATCTGGTTTACCCGATACAAAATGCCGGGTTACCGCGTATCCAGCGCTTCCTTGCATGGATCGAGCGGGAAGCGGCGCCCACCTGAATTTTTCTCAGCCATTGTTGAGCGTTTCCGCGTTGATGGCGTTGCCCTGTACACCGACACTACAGGCACTCATCAACACTCAGGAGACAAGCAATGTTGCTCGACGACAAGATCATCGTGGTGACGGGCGCGGCATCGCCGCGAGGTATCGGCAAGGCGACCGCGAAGGCGCTGGCCGCGCAGGGCGCGCGAATCGCGATCCTCGATCTGCGCAAGGAAGATGCGCAGGCGGCCGCCGCCGGTCTCGGCAACGAACATCTTGGCCTCGCCTGCGACGTGACCGACAAGGATGCCTGCGTCGCCGCTGCGCGCGCAACGCTCGAACGATACGGCCGCATCGACGGCCTCATCAATAACGCGGGAATCACGCAACCGGTTCGCACGCTCGACATCGGCGGCAAGGACTTCGACGCGATCGTCGACGTCAACCTGCGCGGCACGCTGTATATGTCGCAAGCCGTGATTCCCGCGATGAAAGACCAGAACGGCGGCAGCATTGTCTGCATGTCGTCCGTTTCCGCGCAACGCGGCGGCGGTATCTTCGGCGGACCTCATTACAGCGCCGCCAAAGCGGGCGTGCTCGGGCTTGCCAAAGCCATGGCGCGTGAATTCGGCGCGAATCGCATACGCGTCAATTCCATCACACCGGGCCTGATCCAGACCGACATCACCGGCGACAAACTGACGCCCGAGATGCGCGCCGATATCATCAAGGGCATTCCGCTCGGACGGCTCGGCGACGCAGCCGATGTCGCGAACGCGTGCCTCTTTCTGGTCAGCGACCTCTCGACCTATCTGACAGGCATCACACTCGACGTGAACGGCGGCATGCTCATCCACTGACAACGGCGCACGCCACATTCGCGCAGCGTCTGTTCTTTAGCACCCGGGACAACCCGGGGCCATGGCAGGAGACACACATGAAATCCAGGTACACCGCGCCGCCCATTCCAGGCGACACGATCTCTCGCAACGATTCGTCGACATTCGAGGCCAAGACGTATGCAAAGGTCAGCCGTCGACTGATTCCCTTTCTGATGCTGTGCTATCTGGGCGCCTACCTCGATCGCGTCAACGTCGGCTTCGCAAAACTGCAGATGCTGAGCGATCTGCGCTTTAGCGAGACGGTTTACGGAATGGGCGCAGGCATCTTCTTTCTCGGCTATTTTCTTTTCGAAGTACCGAGCAATCTCATCCTTCACAAGGTCGGCGCGCGCAAGTGGCTTGCGCGGATCATGCTCACGTGGGCGGTCATCTCCGCTTCCTTCGTGTTCGTCAAATCGCCGGCTGTCTTTTACATGCTGCGCTTTCTGCTCGGCGTCGCCGAAGCGGGCTTCGCGCCGGGCGTGATCCTTTACCTGACCTACTGGTATCCCTCCGCGCGCCGGGCAAAAGCGCTGTCGCTGTTTTTCATGGCGATTCCACTGGCCGGCATGATTGGCGGTCCGTTGTCGGGCTGGATCATGCATTCGCTGCAAGGCGCGATGTCGATGGCGGGATGGAAGTGGCTGTTCCTGCTCGAAGCCGTGCCGTCGCTGGTGCTCGGCGTCGCGATCCTGCTGTATCTGGATGACAGCATCGCAAAGGCAAAGTGGCTCACCGACTCGGAAAAAGCCCTGCTCGCCCGCAATGTCGCTGGGGACAACGCGCACAAGACCGCGCACCTGTCGATTAGAGCGTTTATCGGCGACCGCCGCCTGTGGCTGATGGCTGCGATCTACTTCTGCGTCGTGCTCGGCCAGTATGGCCTGACCTTCTGGCTGCCGACCATCATCCGCAAATCGGGTGTATCGGACCCGCTGTGGATTGGTATTTTTACCGCGATTCCGTACCTGTGCGCCATCGTCGCGCTGCCGCTGATCGGCATGAGCGCGGACCGCCACCGCGAACGCCGCTTCCACCTTGCCATTCCCATGCTGATCGCCGCCGCGGGCTTCGCCACCTTGCCTGCACTGGGCAGCGTCGTGGCATCGATTATCTGCCTGAGTATTGCCGCCGCCGGCATTCTCGCCTCGTCTTCGCAGTTCTGGTCGCTGCCGACGGCGCTGCTTGGCGGGGTGTCCGCCGCGGCGGGCATCGCGGCTGTGAACTGTTTCGCCAATCTGGCGGGCTTCTTCTCACCCGCCATCGTCGGCTGGCTCAATGACCTGACAGGCAAGTCGACAGCGGGCCTCGTCTTTATCTCCGTAGCGGTGACGCTGGGTGCCGCGCTCGTATTCCTCGTCCCGGCCAGATCCGTCAACCGCTGAGGTTTCAGGATTCATTCGATATCAAAGGAGCACTACATGGACACCGACATCATGACCGAGAACGTCTCGCTCGCTGAGCATGCGTACCGGATCAGGAGGAACGCGCTGCTGATGGGCGAAGTACAGGGCCAGGGCTATATCGGCCAGGCGCTCGACATTGCCGACGTACTGGCCGTCGCGTACTTCGGCGCGATGCGCTATCAGCCGGAAGACCCCGAATGGGAAGGCCGCGACCGCTTCCTGCTGTCGAATGGTCATTACGCCATTGCGTTGTACGCCGCGCTCTTCGAAGCCGGCATCCTGCCCGCTGAAGAACTCGAAACCTACGGCAGCGACGACAGCCGTTTGCCGATGTCCGGTATGGCGAGCTATACACCCGGTATGGAAATGTCAGGCGGCTCGCTCGGACAGGGGCTGACCATTGCCGTCGGCCGGTGTCTGGGTCTCAAGCGCAAGAACTCTGACGCCTTCGTCTACACGCTCTTCTCCGACGGCGAACTCGATGAAGGCGCGATCTGGGAAGGCCTGATGTCGGCCGCGCACTGGAAGCTCGACAACCTGATCGCGATGGTCGACGTGAACAACCAGCAGGCCGACGGTCCGTCGACGCAGATCATGGCCTTCGAGCCGCTCGTCGAAAAACTGGAAGCGTTCGGCTGGTACACGCAGCGCGTGAACGGCAACGACATCGAAGCCGTGAAGCGCGCATTCGATAACGCCCGAAACCATGACAAGCCGCAGCCGCGCATCATCGTGTGCGATACGAAGATGGGCTGCGGCGTGCCGTTCCTCGAAGAACGCGAGAAGAACCACTTTATCCGCGTCGACGCACACGAGTGGAAACTCGCACTCGACGCACTGGAAGCAGGGAGACAGGCATGAGCACCATTGAAAAGAAGCCGCGTCTGAAGACATCGGCGATGATCGCGTCGATTGCAGGCGAAGGACAGGTCACGCGTTCTGCACCGTTCGGCCACGCGCTCAGCGAACTGGCGCGCATGAAGAGCAACGTGATCGGCATGACAGCCGACCTCGGCAAGTACACCGACCTGCATATCTTCGGAAAGGAATTTCCTGACCGTTACTATCAGATGGGCATGGCCGAGCAACTGCTGATGGGCGCAGCAGCCGGTTTCGCGCATGAAGGCGCGCAGCCGTTCGTCACGACGTATGCCGTGTTTGCCACGCGCCGCGCCTATGACTTCATCCATCAGACGATCGCCGAAGACAACCTCGACGTGAAAATCGTCGCCGCGCTGCCGGGTCTCACGACAGGCTACGGTCCGAGCCATCAGGCCGCCGAAGATCTCGCACTGATGCGCGCGATGCCGAACATGACGGTAATCGACCCGTGCGACGCGCTCGATATCGAACAGATGGTGCCCGCGATCGCCGCACACAAAGGCCCTGTCTACGCGCGTCTCTTGCGCGGCAACGTGCCCGCCGTGCTCGACGAATACGACTACACGTTCGAACTCGGCAAAGCGAAGCTGCTGCGCGACGGCAACGACGTGCTGATGATCTCGTCCGGGATCATGACGATGCGCTCGCTCGAAGTCGCGAAGGCGCTGGAGGCGGACAACATCGGCGTCGGCGTGCTGCACGTACCGACCATCAAGCCACTCGATACGGCGACGATCCTGCGTGAAGCGAAGCGCACAGGCCGTATGGTGATCGTCGCGGAAAACCATACGGTGATCGGCGGGCTCGGCGAAGCGGTGGCGAGCACGCTGCTCGGCGCAGGCGTCACGCCGACATTCCGGCAGATCGCGCTGCCCGACGCGTTCCTCGATGCCGGCGCGCTGCCAACGCTGCACGATCGCTATGGCATTTCCACGGGCACGATGGCCGCCTCGATCAAGACATGGCTCGCGTGACCGGTCAGGCTGCTGGATAAAGCGCAACGAGCTTGCCTGCGCGACAGTCGCCGCTACGAACGGCCGCTTTTTCCAACGGAAAGCGGCCGTTTTCAGCCTCTGATAGCCGAGCCTCGGCCCGGCGAGACGTCATCAAAAACAGTCCGGACGATACATCAATCGCGCCGCGTATCGTCACACAAAACAACCTGCATCCCGAGCGCGAGAATCGCACTATGATGCGTTGTGCTACAGGCGCGCGGCATTGCTTGCCGCTTGCGCAACCCACCCCGCCCCGGCTGTCGGCAAACGGGTACGTGCAGCGAGGATTCAATCATGGTCCGGCTCGTGATGATTCTTCTTGGTGTCGACTATCTTCGCGTCCGCTGGCGCGAACTGCTGATGGTCGGATGCCTGAGCGTCTTGCTTGGCCTGACGATCTTCTGCGATGCGCTCGACGGCGCGCTGTGGTTCCCGATCATGCCGTTTGCCGCGCTGCTCCTGCTCGAGGGCGTCGCGACGATGTGCGTCGCATGGACAGGGATGGGCGGCCAGCGCACCCTGCGCTACGTGAAAGGAATCACGTTCATTCTGTCCGCGGGACTTGTGCTGGTCGGCGGAGAACACGGCAACTTTATTCTGTCGATGATCTTCGGCACGCTGTTTCTCGTCGACGGTACGTTGCAGATCATCGCGGCGAAAGTGGTCCGCTTCCGGAAATGGAAAGTCGCCGTAGCGGGCGGCGTACTGGAAGTTGCAATCGCAATCTTCTTCTATCAGCCCTACCCCGATCACTATGCCGGCACCGTCGCGTACTGCGTTGCGTTCGGCCTGCTGTTCGGCGGCTGGAACATGATCCTGCTCGCGATGCGCGTGCGGCGGCTGGCAGTCAATCCCGCCGTAGCCGACGACAAAGACATCAGACGCGCGTCTACCGCAACGTCGACGGATTCGCCCGTCGCACACAAGCCTCAACCATCCGTCTCATTCGACGGTCCGCCCGAACCGCACGAGCACGTATTGACCGTGCACGTATGGACGCCTGCCGGTACGACAAAAGCCGAAGCACGGCGGCAGCCGATCGTCGACCGCTACATTGCGGCGGTCGACAGGAACGGCGCGATCTCGACAGGGCACGCCGCGCTCGAAACAGCAGAGGGCATCTACATCAGCCTGTATCCCGCTGTCGAAATCGAGCGCTCACCCGAGGAGTTCTCGCGGATCCTGCGCGCGACGCGCGACAACGATGTACCCGGACTGTTTCAGCCGGACTATGCGACGGAATCGGCGGCATGGTGCCCGTCGACGCGACAGGTCCGCATCCGCAACTATGACCCGGAACGGCTCGAACGCTTCTGGACAGAGTACCGGCGCGATGCCACCTATAACCTCACGTACCGCAACTGTTCGAGCACGGTCGCGAAGGCGCTGGAAGCGGCGATCGAGGGCGCATCGGTTCGTGCGTGGGGAAAGGGCAGCGGCTGGAAGCCGTTCCTGCGCGTCGCGGCCACACCCGAACTCTGGGTCGCGGCACAAGTGAGAAAACGCTCGGCAACGATGGCATGGACGCCCGGGCTCACGCTGGACTATGCACGCGCGCTCAGCATGCTGGCCGATCCGCGTCCCTCCGGCTGGGTGAAGATGGCACGCATCGCGCTGCAGACGATGCATGAATCGCGTCGGCGCTGGCGGGCCGAACAGGCGGCCGCGCAGAACATTTACGACACGGGCGCTACGACGGCTCAGGAACCGGGTTCTGAAAAAGGATTCGAGCCGGACGCTGCCGCCCGTTCCGACGACAGACCCGATGCATGGCGCCACCCTTAGCATCGGCCGACGCAATCGTACTCACTCGCACTGTCGCTCGCGGCGCGCGCCGCAGGGAGCCCGAACGCCCTGCAGCCGCCATTTCCGCAACAAAGTCTCCGTCATGTCCTACTGCACCGTAATGGTCGCTTTCATGTTCGGGTGTATGCCGCAAAAGACCTTGTAGACGCCCGGTTTGTCGAACTTGTACTGATACGTGTCGTTCTCGTCGAGCGCGGCGGAATGAAAAACTCCGGCGTCGTTGACCACCGTATGCGGTTCCCCGTCGAGGTTTTTCCAGGTCACGGTCGAGCCTGCCTTGACCGTGAGCGACATCGGCTCGAACATGAAATTCTTGATCACGACCGCATTGGCATCCTGCGCATGCGCGACGTTGAACCCCGACGTCAAGGCCGCAATCAGAATCCATCGTCCGATGGAGACGGCACAAGCGCGTTTGAGGATGTTGGATGGCATGATGAAAATCCCTTGTAGATGAATGACGTCTGCGATCAGACGAGCGTCGTGTCGGAAAGCGTTGCCTTGAGCGGATGCTGCGAGATCTTGATGCTGGTCACGCCCAGCATCTTTGCCAGCTGGTCGCCGGGCACCTTCAGCGGCATGGGTCCCGGACCGTTGCCGGCCGTCGGTTGCGGATAGGCGGTCGAACGCGCGGTATGGAAAGTGATATTCCCTTCCACCTTGGACACGATCTGGTGGATGTGGCCATTCAGCACCGTGACCGAGCCGAACCGTTTCAGGTAATCCATCGCCCTGCCCGAATCGCCCGTGCCCCATCCCCAGGGTTCGTAGATCGTCCACATCGGCATGTGCGCGAACACCACAATCGGCGTGCTCGACGAGCGTCCCTTCAGATCGTTTTCCAGCCACTCGAGCTGTTCGTCGCCGAGGCCACCCAGGCCGTTGGGCTTGAAATGCATCACGTTGACGAGGCCGACGAAGTGCACGCCGTTGTGATCGAAGCTGTAGTAGCCCTTGTTGTCCGAGGCCGCGCCGAAGCGCTTGAAGTACTCCGTGCCCGGTCCGTCCGTCACGTCATGTTCTCCAGGCACCGTGTGCAGTTCGGTGATGTTCAGTCCCGACAGCAACTGGCCTGCGAGGTCGAACTCCGAAGCTTTCGAGAGATGCGTGATATCGCCCGTGTGGATCGTCAGCGCCGGTTTGACGGGCATCGCGTTGACGAAGTCGATCGTCTGCTTGAGCGTGCCCGCGACATCCGGATTGGCTTCCTTGTTGAAGCCGATATGCGTGTCGCTGATCTGCAGGAACAGCGGAACGCCCGAGGACGCCGACTTGTCAGCCATGCTGGCGGCGGAGGCGAGCTCCATTGGCGCGAGCACGCCGCCGGACAGCATGAACAGGGTGCCTGCGCCACCGAAGGCGAGGCATTTCAACGCGTTACGTCGCGACGGATTGGAAGGAATATCTGACGACATGATGTCCTCTCGAGTGGAGTTCAGAAGGTAGGCCGCCGGGCAATCAGGTGGACTACCGCAGTGGGGTTCAGGCGCTATACCAGCGCGTCGTTGTTTTTATTCCGCATCGCCGGCGCTTCCTGTTCGGCGCTACTGCGGCCGCGCATGCCCGTAATGAACCCACTGCCCCGTCTCATCTGCCCGGGTTGCGCCAGGGAATAACTGATGCGCAAGCAACGTCTTGCAGGCAGGACACACGAAATGGGGAATTGAAATGAACATCGTCGACATGGCCCGTGAGTCGGGATTGACAGTCATCCTCGATGGCAAGATCGGCCGGGAGGAATATCAGAGCGTATGCGGATCGATGTCGGCATTGCAGCGATTTGCCGAAGCGCTGTGTCAGCACGCTGTAAAGCAGAATGCCCCGCGCACGCCGCACAACACACGCCGGAGTCTGAAATGAAAAGCACGGCGATAGCCGCGCCATACCGGCGCATCGAGGCTTCGCTGCAAGGCGTGCTACGCCGGCTTCAGTTCGGCTCGGGCGTGGTGCTGCTGACTTATCTCTTTCTGCATCTCGTCAACCATGCCCTTGGTATCGGGTCGCTGGAACTTGCCGGGCGCGGTCTTCTGATCGCGCTGCGACTCTGGCGGAGCACGCCAGGCACAGTCGCGCTGTATGGCGCGGCATCGCTGCATTTCTCGCTTGCGTTGCACACGATCTACCGGCGCCGCCAGTGGACGTTGCCGCTCGCCGAATGGATCCGGCTGTGGGCCGGCCTCAGCCTGCCGCTGCTGCTCATGCGCCACGCGGTGACCACCCGGCTCGCCTCCACGCTCTACGGCTTCGAGCCGAACTATGAGCGAGTGGTCATCATGCTGCTCACGAGCGGAACGCAGGGCCTGCAACTCGCGCTGCTCGCACCGGGCTGGATACATGGGTGCCTCGGACTATGGTTCCGGTTGCGCCACTATCCTTTGGCAGCGCGCATGAGACCCGCGTTGCTGGCGTTTGCCGCGCTGTTGCCGCTGCTGTCGGCGGCAGGCTTTATCCAGATGATGCGAGCCGTCGAGGCAAAGAACGTCCTGTTCCGCGCGCCCGATCCGAAGCTGGTCACGCATCAATTCGCGCTCGAATCCTGGCGTCACAACCTCGTTGCGTTGTACCTGCTTCTGATCGTCGGCGCCTTCGTCGCCGGCCAGGTGCGCAACGGATTTGAACGACGTCGACTGGCGAAGATTCGCTGAACGTGTGAACCGTCACGACGACACGCGAGTTCGACCGCGCCGGAGTAAGTTGAAGTAATGCACCCAAAGCCTTCCTGCTGGCCGCAACTCTTATACTCGGCCAACTACACGACGAGGTTCGTCAGCCTCTCTTCCATCATAAAAGCCATCGAACTGGCGCTATAAGACGGAACGCTCTTTTTGAACAAGAACCGTTTGGCGAATCCGGCTGCGTCGAAGCCGCATATCGTTATCGACGCCCGGACCATGTTGGGCGAATGTACGACGGGAATCGGCCGGTACACGCTGGAGATCGTTCGTGGCATCGATCGGCTCGCCGCCA
Organism: Burkholderia sp. Ac-20365; assembly: GCF_017104715.1. Taxonomy (GTDB): domain Bacteria; phylum Pseudomonadota; class Gammaproteobacteria; order Burkholderiales; family Burkholderiaceae; genus Paraburkholderia. The sequence continues at coordinate 135,739 of NZ_JAAGPI010000006.1, read as the reverse complement.
CGCGGCAATTTTCGTATTCGTTACTGGTGCCGCGCAAACACTGTGACCGGCCCGGTTTGCTCGCCGGTTTTCGTCATTGCGGTGGCGTCACGCCGTTAGGTTCGCTGGCGAAGAACGCAGCGCATCAGATCCTGAAGCGGCGGCTGCCGCTATCGATCGATTCGATCCTGCCCAGAGGAGCGTATTTCTTTCCGGCTTACACGATGCTGCCCATGCGGTCCCGCGCGTCGGCCGTCGTGATTCATGATCTCGCGCATCTGGAAGTGCCGGACTGCGTGGAAGCGGGCAATGCGAGGCTGCTGGACTACGCGCTGCCGCGCTCCGTCAAACAGGCGGGCGCGATCATCACGATATCGGAATACACAAAGCAACGCCTCCTGCATCACTTCGGCATCGAGCCTTCGCGTATCCGCATTGCGCCGCCAGCCGTGGATAGACATGTGTATCGGCGGATCGATCATGCGACGTCGAGAAGCGTGCGTGAACGTTACGGGATTACCTGCGAAAACTATCTGCTTGCAGTCGGCACGCTCGAGCCTCGAAAAAACCTGGCCCGGGTGATCGATGCCTTCTCGCTGCTGCCGGAGCCCGTTCGGCAGCAATACTCGCTCGTGTTGATCGGCGCCAACGGCTGGGACAAAGGCGAGACGCAGGCGCGCATCGGGCAGGCGCAGGCAAAAGGCATACGGATCCTGCGACCGCGCGGCTACGTGCAGGACGACGACATGGCCGCCTTCTATAGCGGCGCGCAAGGGCTCGTCTTCCTGCCGCTCTACGAAGGGTTCGGCATTCCGCCTCTGGAAGCGTATGCATGCGACACGCCAGTGCTGGCGAGCCGGGTTAGCTCCGTGCCCGAGGCGGCCGGCGACATGGCGCTCTATGTCGACGACCCGAAGGACCTCGACGCGATCCGGCGCGGGATGCTGGAGCTGCTGGCAATCGACGAACCCCGCCGTGAGGCGCTGCAACCGTCGATGCGCCGCCATCTCGACAGTTTTGGATGGTTGCAAAGCGCGGCCACGACGGTCGATGCGTTGACGGGACTCTGCGCCGACAGCCTGATGCGCGCTGTGTCGTCGCGGCCTGAACAAACTCCAGATATTGCCCACGCATAAACCGGGGCGTTGAGTTCGCCGTCTCTTCGCCCCTGTCCTGCTGCCGATTGCCGGTTCGCGGCCGGCGTTTTCACCGGGCCGCCGGTACCTTTTTACCCCTTTGGTAGATTGTGAAAGGAAAGCGCTTATCGGCGCGCTTGCCATGACTATCGGTCGAACCTATGCTTACGCCCAATATGTAACTAAACGTTACTTATGTATCAAGACGTGCACCGGACAATCGACACAGGCCCGGGAAGTAAAAAGACTGCACGGCAAAATGCCGGCATGACCATCGGGGTTTTCGGCAAAGCGGGAAACCATGCATAGCAGTGAATTGCTTGACTCGATCCGTGAGATCAATCTTTCGTACCTGATTCTTGCGCAACGCATGTTGCTCGAGGACAAATCCGTCGCCGCGTTCCGGCTCGGCGTTTCGTCCGAGATCGCCACGATCCTGGCGAGCCTCACGCTCGCGCAGATCATGAAGCTCGCCGGATCGAACCAGCTTCTGTGCGCATTCCGGTTCAACGACCACGTGTCGTTGTCCGCGCTCGCGCAACCGGCGACGCACGTGGATGTGGCGGCCAGCCACATTGCCATCCTGCTGGCGGGCCAGCCAGCAGAACAGTTTGCGTGAGGACAGCGACCATGCTCCGCAAAACTATCAGCGAAGACGCCCATGAAGTCTATCGTGCGATCGAGTTGATCGAACTCGGCGCCCGGATGCAGCTGCTCGAATCGGAGCTGACGCTTTCGCGCGACCGCATGATCCGTCTCTATCGCGAAGTGAAAGGGACGTCGCCGCCGAAGGGCATGCTGCCGTTTTCGGCGGACTGGTACATGACGTGGATGCCCAACATCCATTCATCGCTGTTCTACAACATGTATCTGTTCTTCCGGGACCAGACGGACTGTTCGCGCCTCGACTCGTTGACCAAGGCGTACCGGCTGTACGTCGGACATTGCGAGAGCCATCAGCTCGAAGTGGTCGTGAGCCTGACGCGCGCATGGACGCTCGTGCGCTTCTTCGAGGCGGAGTTGCTGCAGCGCACGTCGTGCTGCCGCTGCAAGGGCATGTTCGTCGGGCATATGCACGACCCTCAGTCGAACTTCGTGTGTGGCGCCTGTCAGCCGCCGTCGCGCGCGGGCAAGACGAAGAAGGCCGCGAGCGAGCGCGATGCGTCGGCCGAGCGCCAGCAGCGTGCAACCGATGATGAAACAGAACGGCGCCCGCTGGCGGCCTGAAGCGTAGATCAGGTCGTGAGCCGCCGATAGGCGTTCAGATGTCTGAGCAGACCCTGCGGATCGCCGCGTTTCTCGAGCAGGATAGCCAGATTGTGATGCGCGTCCGCGTAGGCCGGATCCAGTTCCAGACAACGTTGATAGCTTTGCTCGGCGTCGTCGAACCGGCCCAGTTCTTCGAACGCGATCGCACGGTTGAAGTGCAGCACGGCATCGTCCGGAAAATGAACGAGCGCTTCGTCGAATACGCGCAGCGCGTCATTGCAGCGCGCGTCGAGTTCGCATAGAAGCGCACCCAGATCCACGTACGCCGCATAGTAAGGTCGCGGCGATAGTTCGATCGCATTCCGGTACGCCTGCTCCGCCCCGTTGACGTCGGATGACCGGAGCTGCTCCCCGAGGTCGTACCATTCCTCCGCCTGTCGATCGCCATGGCGCCGTGCCGGTGCAGTGTCGAGGAATACGACATCGCCCTTGATTTCCGCGACTTCGAAGTCCAGCAGCAGTTGACCAGTCACTGCGTCCCACTGCGACGGCCCGGTCCGCACAGCCACGTCGTTGCCGACCGCCGATACGCGAATACCCGTGAGCGGCAACTCGTCGGGCAGCGCCTCTCTGAGTCGCGAGAGCGCCGCGATGATCTTGCGCGGCGGTATCCGCGCAGCCCGCAACTGCAGCGCCGTGCGCAGCAGAACGGCGTCCTGGAACGTGAAGCGATAGGCGTTGCGAGGTCCGCGCGCCGGTGTCACGAAACCCGCTGCGACCAGGCCCGAGAGCACGCTGCGCGACACGCCAAGCATGCCTTGCAACTCGCGCATCGACACTTCGCGTGCCGGGACGTTCGACGTCACTTGCGCGCCCGGACCTTCGCCGGTGTTTCAGCGGGCGCTTTCGCGGCACGCGTTGCCGGCTTGCGCGTGCGCGGCGCCACGGGAAGGCCGGCGACAGGCTCCGCGCTCTTGCGCTTCGGCGCGGCGGGTGCGGCGGGTGCGGCCACCGCCGCCTTTGGCTTCGCGCCCTTCAGACTCGCGCGCAATGCTTCCATCAGATCGATGACCTGCCCGCCGCCGTCGGTCGCCTCTGCAGGCTCATTCGCGACGATCTGCTTGCCTTCGATCTTCTTGTCGATGGCGGCGAGAATGCGCTGCTTTTCCTCGTCCACGTAGGCTGCGGGATCGTAGTTGTCTTCCGTGCCCTGCTCGATGATCTGAAGGGCGAGCTTCAGCTCGCTAGCGGATATCTCCACGTGCTCGATATGCAGGTCGCCTAGTGAACGAACCTCATCCGCGTAGAGCAGTTGCTGGAACACGAGCCCACCTTCTTCGGGCCGCACCTGGACGATCCTCGTCCTGCCCCGGAACGCCCATTTCGCCAGTGCGCAGCGGCCGCTTTCGGCAAGCGCCTGCTGCAGCAGGCTATATGGTTTTCCGCCGCGCTTGTCCGGCGCGATGTAATACGCCTTGTCGTAGAAGACCGGGTCGACCGATTTTTCCGGAATGAACGCCATGATTTCCACGACGTGACTCGCGCTATCCTCCAGCGCTTTCAGTTCGTCGGGGGTGAACACGACGAACCGGTCCCGCTCGAACTCGTAGCCCTTGTTCATGCTGGAACGTTCGACGACCGCGCCGGTTTTCTCGGACACGTACTGCTGCTTGACGCGCGAGCCGTCGGGCGCGAGCAGATGAAACCGCACATCGGAAGAACTCTCGGTCGCCGCGTAGAGCTTCACGGGGATGGAAACGAGCCCGAAAGAAAGGGACAGCGAGGCGATTGAGCGGGCGGCCATGGATTTCTCCTGACGGATAGCGCGTCCAGAGCCCGTGCAAGGCACGTGCCACCGCTTGGGCGATGGTCGGCAGTCTGAACCGCTCAACCCATTGTAGACGCCTGATCGAAGATGCCAACGGCTGCGCGGCGGCGCCCGTCACCGGGCATCGATCGCCCCGGCCTGTCAGCGGCTCGCCTCGCTTACTGTCTTCTGCAGCCTGCCGCGAACCCTCGCGATATCGACGCCGGCCGGACCGGGCGCATCCACAAGCGGCATATAACGCGCGGGCGTATGCAGCAAATACGCCTGCATCTCGTCGATGATGATCCGGTCGCCCGGATCGTAGCCCATGCCCTCGAGCTGCCGCGTCAGCTCGGCGCGTTCCGCGTAGCTGAGTTCATGCCACCAGAATGTGCGGCATGCATGCGCGTACGCATCGTTCGAAAAATATTGCCAGTGACCCAGTTCATGACTGAGGATCGCCGCCCGCACGGGCACGTCGATCGTCTCGCCGCCAGGCGCAGGCCCGAGCCCCGGAATCGTGATCAGAAAATCATGCGTGCTGCGCGCCTGCCAGCTTCCGTTACGCTGCGCGATCAACCCGATTTGCACGACCACACGCTGCAGCGTACGTTCGCCCGGCGTCAGTTCCAGACGCTGCAGCCGAGCCACGTCGAAGAAGTGCGCAAGTTCGACCGAGCTGAAATTGTTGCCCGCCGTCAGTCCCGCCGGGTCCGCGCCGAAGCGCCGCGCGTGAGCCGCGATTGCCGCCATCGTCACGATATGATCGTGCGGCATGTCGCGGCGCTCGAACAACGCAACGACCCGCGAAAACATCGCGCCCTGCTCGGCCAGACTCGGCGCCTGCAGCACATAGAGTCCCGGGCGATCGGCAATTGCAAAGAGCGCGAGCCTGGCGTCGCCCGGCAGTGACGCATCGAGCTGTCCGAGCGGAATGCGCCGCACGTCGATATGCTCGCTCTGCGTTTCGAGCCGCGCGGTACCTGTCTGCGCAAACGCGTCGTCGACGGCCCAAGCCGCTGACAACGAGAGCGCGCACGCCGCCGTGACGCGGATGCCATGTGTGCAGGAGATTTTCATCACCGCCAGCACGGGCGCCTGTGCCTAGTTGGTCACCGTGACGATCGTCACGCGACGGTTTTCCGGCGCGGTCGGATTACGCCTGTTCAGCGGCTCCGACGAGCCCTTGCCGACCGACGTCAAACGCTCGGGCGCGATGCCATCCTTTTGCGTCAGATAGGCGACGACGGCGGCAGCGCGGTCCTGCGATAACTTCATGTTGGCGTCGTCCGAGCCGCGCGGGTCCGCGTGCCCTTCGACACGGAAGCGATACGCCGCGAGCCGTTCCGATTGCAGCGCGTGGGCGACCTTGTCGAGCGCGGCTTGCGCGCTGTCGGTGAGCGTCGACGAATTGGTCGTGAACGTGATCAGCATCTGCAACGAAGCCGGTTTGGCCGGGGCAGCCGGTTTCGCCTGCGCTGCGCCGGGCTTCGACAGCACAAAGCCGCGCGTGACGATGTTGTCGCCGTTATCGTCGGGCGTGAGCGCTTTGGTCACCGAGTTTTCGTCGATGTCCTGCTCCTTGACCACTGGGTCCTCAGCGCGCGCGACGCCCGCGCATGCCATCACACACAGCGCGATCCACCATGCCCCGCGCGCCGGCTGTCTCTTCAGAAACGAAACGATTGAGCCAGACATACCCCGACCTCCGATCAATGCCTACACTGTCTGCCGCTTCGGATCTTCGAGCGGTTCTCACACCCGTAATTCGACGACCGACCGCCAGCCGCTGCGCGTTTTGTCGAGCAGCCCGACAAAACGCTCGCCATCCGGCAAGCCTGGGCCTGCCAGCATCGACGCGGGCACCGCGCCCGACCCTTGCGTCCACCACACGCCCGATCCTCGCGCCGCGTAGCGCACAAGCAAGGCGGAGAAGCGCTCGGGCGCGTCGTCGGCCGGTTCCGCATCTGCATCCGCTACGCTCACGGTGTTCTCCCCTTCCGCCTCGTCCGCCGGATGCAGCCGCCACGCAGCCGTAGGTGTCGGCAGCCGTCCCGCCGTCAACGGCCCCCATGCATCGAGTTCCGCATCGAAACGCTCCAGCACGAAGTCCGGCTCGAGGGTCGATAGCGCGCGCCGCGTGGCCTCGTCGTACCAGGCCTGCGCGCCGCCTAGCCAGTTCGCGAACTCGTCGAAGGCGAGCGGCGCGGCGAGCGTGAACGGAAAATAGCGTCCCACCCGGTCGACACCCGGCATCAGCACACCCGCCCACGCCGATTCGCCGCATACGTCCGCGCCGAGCGCAAAACACCAGACGGGCGCATTCAGGTAAACCGGCAGCCACTGTGCGTCGAACCATCGCTGCGCGAACAGCATCCCTTGCTGCAGACACGCGTCCCACGGCGTAACGAAATCCGCCGGCAGGCGCCGCGTCACGAAGTCCCCATGCGTGCGCACCTTGCCGAAAAAGCCTGGCCCTGCTGCGGCGAACGCGCTCATAGCCGGTCTGGACAGCGGAACTGCTCGAAGCCGCCGCGACGGAACGGATTCGTCACGCTGCTCGCGTCAAGCTGAAGCACGAGCGGGTGTCCGTCCGATTCGAAGTTCACCTTGAACCGGTCCGCTTGCGCGGTCGGCTGCAAGCGGGCGTTGTCCATCAGACGCAGCAGCGCCCACGGCCCATCTGCCCGCGCGGAATCGCCCGATGGGTCGAAATCGACGTGCGCCTGTCCCGTGCCTTTGCCGCTCGGCCACTGAAACACCATCGACTGATCGACATGGGCGGCCACAAATTGCTGCCCGTCGATATCGATGGTGGCATGGTCGATCGCGGGATCGATATCGAGCACCTTGAGCGTGAAGCGCACCGACACGTCGCGCCCGCCCGCGCGGAAAAACGCATCCCTGATCTGCGCGGCCCGCTGGAACTGCACCAGCACGTCTGACGGAATACCGAGCGAATCGGCCCCGGTGCGCCAGCGCCATTGCGGCCCCGACATATCGACGAGTGTGGCCAGGTTCTTCTGGAAGAAGTCGTCGATCAACCCGCCTGGTCCGAGGATCCGCCCAAAGTCATCCGGTGCTGCGTCGCGGCTGGAGCCGCGCACGAGCGGATAGCGGCCGTCGAGCGCCTGCCGGCATAGCTGCGCGACATTGGCCTGCCACAACGCATTCAGACGCGCGCGCTCGCCGCCGACCATCAGCATCGCGCCGCCGTTCGCGATGTCGTCGGCCACGGCCGCGAGCGGCGCGGGCGCGCCTTGCGCGACCTGTTTCAGCTTGTTCAGCGCGTCGCCCGGCGGCGCGGGCAATCCCTGCTTGCGCGCGGCGTCGGACGCCTCGAGATAGGACGCCGCGTCCTTGAGCGCCGCGAGTTGCGTATCGAGCGGCACGGGACCCGCCGCACCCGGCTTGCCTGCAAGATCATGCAGCGCCTGAAAATGCGCATCGACGGGATTGACCTGCGCGGGCGGCGGCGCGGTATCGTCAGGCTGGTTGCCGAGCGCGTTTTCGAGCCGCTTCTTCACCGCGTCGAGCTTGTTGCTCAACGCGCCGACGCCCTGTTCGGCCAGCGAGCCGCCCGTCTTCACCGAGCCGAGCGTGGTTTCCTGCGACGCAGCGAGCATCAATGCCTTCAACGGCGAATCGGGCGCGGCGAGCACGTTCGCCACGCGCGCGCCCTTCTCCACGCCATCGAACGGCACCACGGCGATATCCGCCAGCAGCGCATCCCACTGTCTGATGTACTCGTCGTAGTACAGCTGCGTCATCGCCGCTTTCAGATCCTCGATCGCATTCGGCGTCAGCACGGATTCCTCACGACCGAGCACCCAGTTGTCCCGCGCAACGTCGATCACCGCCTCGTCGCGCAACTGGCCGAACTTCTGAAAGCCCGCCCGCGTGTAAGCGCCGGAAACCCCGCGCGTCAGCGGCGCGCCGCTCTTTCTGACCAGCACCAGCGCCGCGTTGCGCCCGGCCGCGGCCGCGACGCTGAACGGCGGCAGCTTCGCCTGTTCGAGATCGCGCGCGACGCGATTGAACATGCGTTGCGCGAGCGGCATCCTGGCAAGCGTCGTGCGCGCCTGCGCGATCAGATCCTTGTCGAGCGGCAGCGACGCGTCGAACTGCGAGGGCTGGAACAGCGCCGCGAGATGCCCGTCGATATCGTTGCGCTGATCGTCGCTGGCATCGTGCAGCGGCCCGCGCCGCCAGTCGATATCGGCCCACAGCCGCACGGAATCGGCGTCGAAGTGCGCCGGATCGCCGAGCATCAGGTACGCGCGCAATACCTCGTACTGAAAGTCGGGATTGTTCGCGTCGCCGCGCCGCAACTCTTCTTCCATCCGGCGCACGACGAGCGGCAGCAGGGTCTGCTTCAGCAGACGCCGGTAGCTCGCCTGCGCTTCGAGGCCCAGCTTGTCGCCCTGATATAGCCCGAGGCGCGAGAGCCACGGCACGGGCCTGTTGCGATCCGCGTAGCCGCCCGGCAGGTCGCGCGCCGCATTGAGCAAGGGCAGCAGCGTGAGCGGATCGTCGCCCGCACGGGTGGTCTGCGCGAGCTTCTGGAGTTCGCTCACATGCTGCTCGACACTGGCGACATACGCGCGATTGCGTTGATAGCTGATGAAGAACAGCACCAGCGCGAGCACGACCGCGATGCCAACCAGCCCGAGCGCGATGCGCTGCAGCCATTTGCGGCGAAGTTCCAGTTTCGGGTTGGTGCCGGCCAGCCCTGCTTCCTGAAAAATCACGTCGCGCATCAGCCGCGTGATGAAGTACGCACGCCCGCTGGCCGGGTCCGGCAGCACGACCTGACGCTGCAAGCCGAGCGCCGCCGCGACCGCGCTCATGACGCGGTCGATCGGCCGGCCTTCCTGCGTTCCGCTCGTGAAATAGACGCCTCGCAGCAGCGCCGCTTCATCGAAGCGTGACGTGCTGAAGGTCTCCTGCAAAAAGCCCGTGAGCATGCTTTCGAGGCCGGCGAACTGCTGCGGAAAACCGTACACGAGCGCACGCCGGCGCGTGTCCGTCTCCTGCTGCATGCGATGCAGCACGCGGGCCTGCAACTGTTTCTCCAGCGCAGCAAACTCGCCGCGGAAGGACGCGAGCGCTTCGTCGGGGCCGCCCTGCGCGACATACGGGAACGTCACGCCCCACACCTGTTCTCGCTCGTCGCGGCCGAGGTCGTCGAAGAACTCCGCAAAGCCCGCCAGCAGATCGCATTTCGTCACGACGACATAGACGGGAAAGCGCATGCCGAGGCGCGTGTACAACTCCTTGAGCCGTTCACGCACCGCGCCGGCCTGGACAGCGCGCTGCGTGTCGGACAACTGCAGCAGATCCTGCACCGACAGCGCGACGATCACCCCATTCAACGGCCGCCGCGGCCGGTACTTGCGCAACAGCTGCAGAAAGCCGCCCCATGCGGCCTGATCGGCTTCGGCAAAGCTGTCCTGCGTGGTGAAGCGGCCCGCTGTGTCGAGCAGCACGGCGTCGTCGGTGAACCACCAGTCGCAATTGCGCGTGCCGCCGACGCCGCCCACCGCCTGCTTGCCCAGCCGCTCGGCGAGCGGAAACTTGAGGCCCGAATGCAGCAGTGCCGTCGTCTTGCCGGTGCCGGGCGCGCCGACGAACATGTACCACGGCAACTGATAGACGTACTGGCTGCCAAAGCGCCCCTTGACACGCGCCTTGCGCAGGATCGTCATCGCTTCGTCGAAACGCTGCTTCAGCGCGGCGACATCGGCTTCCGATTCTTTCCTGCCCGGCTGCGGCGCCTCTTCCGCGACCACGCGCGTAAACTTCACGTTCGCGAGCCGCACGATCAGCCAGCGCACGCCCCAGTAGAGCACCCACAACGCGAACAGCACGACGATCAGGATCCAGCGGCTCATGGCCGTTTCGAGCGGCGCCTTGCCCGCGAACGCGAGCAGCGGCCCTTCGATCCAGACGATCACCGCCAGCGCCAACACACCGAGAAACGACAGCACGATCGGCCGTCTGAGCCAGCCAAGCAGTTTCATGGGCAACCACCTTCAAGGTGTGGCGCACGAAGCGCGTGCGGATTCACGATGACGCCCCCGGCGCGAGGATGGTGATATCGACGCGACGGTTCTTCGCGCGATTCGCCGGCGAGTCATTCGGCGCGATCGGCTCGGTGTCGCCACGGCCTTCGGCTTCGAAACGATTCGGCGTGCCGGTGCGTGCGGCGAGCATGTCTCTCACGACATCGGCGCGTGCCTGCGACAGATGCCAGTTCGACGGGAAGCGTGCCGACAGCAGCCGCTGGTTGTCCGTATGCCCGGCGACGACGACATGGCCCGGCACGTCCTTGAGCGCATCGCCGATACGCTGGATCAACGGGATATAACCCGATTCGACTTCCGTGCTGCCCGACGCGAACAGCCCATCGCCTTTGATCTCGACGACCGTGCGGTCCGGCAGTTCGGCGACCGTCACGAGGCCCTGGGCGATTTCCGGCGCGAGGAACTGCGACAGCTTTGGCGCGAGCGGCGGCGGCGGTGCGGCTTTTTTCGCGGCGAGCGGCTGCGGTGCAACGCGTATGCCATGCAAGGCCGCGAACACACGATCGGACTCGTCGTTCAGGCGCAGGCTCAGCACCAGATGCACGGCGACCAGCAGCACGCAGGCGATCGCCGCGGCGACCCACAGCGGCACCAGTTGCAAGAGCGGCTTGCGCTCCGTCTTCACCGGCAGCCAGTGCACCGACAGATCGCGTTCAGTCGCGCCCCGTTGCGAGCGGATCATCGTTTCGAGCCGCTCGCGGATCGTGTCCAGCTGCGTACGGCCGCCGTCGATCAACCGGTAGCGGCCCTCGAAACCCAGCCCGAGAATCACGTAGATCAGTTCGAGCACATCGGCATTACCGGCGGGGTTCTGCGCAAGCCGCTGCAGGATCAGGAAGAAGCGCTCACCACCCGACGCCTCGTTATGAAACGTCACGAGCAGGCTGCGGCTCGCCCACATCCCCGCGCCCCACGGCGTGCTCGCAATCGCCTCGTCGAGAAACGTGCACAGGCAGTAGCGCGACGCGCCGAGCTTCTCGTCGTCGATGCCGTTCGCGCGCCCCTGCGTCTCGAACGTGCGCATCATCTGGATGAGTTGCGTGCGCAGCTCTTCGACGTTCGGATGGGTTGGCAACTGGCGCAGCGGCACCGCCAGTTCGAGCAGCGGATTGGCCGCGCGCAGCAGCGGATTGAGGCCGCCCGTCTGCGGCGGAATCGGCGCCGCGGTCGCCGCGGCTGCGACAAAAGCGGCACGCGCGCCGCCCGGCGTTGGAATCAGGATCGTCGCGCCAGGGTCGTCGAGCGGACCACGAGGTTCGTCAGGAGTCACGATGAGTGTCCTCGATCAATGCGTCAGCGGCGAATGGCCCAAAACTCCATCGCCAGGCCCGGGAAATCGCCCGCGACGTGCAACGCCATACCGGCGGACGTCGCGAACTGCTTCCACAAATCGTTGCCGCGATCGAGCTCGAAATACGTGAACCCCGCATGAAACGGCAACTGGCGTGGCGCGACGGGCAGCGCGCGCAGCCCGATACCGGGCAACTGCAGATTCACGAGATCGCGAATACGCTCGATCGGTCCAATCTTCACCTGCGGCGCGAAGCCAGTCAGGATGTGCTCGGCCGGCATCTGCGCGCGCACGGCCAGCACGAAAGTCGCTGAAGCGAACAGGTTCTTGTCCGGCACGAGCGCGACGCGCAAACCGAACTTGCGCTCTTCGAGCGGGATCGGCACCGCGTGCGGGTCCATCACCATGCTGAGCGACGCGCGCAGGTCGTCGATCACCGGTGCGAAGGTTTCCCGCAGCCGGTCGTGCCGGTACACGGGATACACCGGCGGACGCTTGGTTGTCTGGCTGAACGTGGCGAGTTCTCCCGCCAGCTGCACCGAGATCTGGAACAGCGCTTCCGGGTGCAGCCCCGTCATCGTCGACAGGTGCGCAGCAAGCGGCTCGTGGCGGTTGATGATCTGCAGCAGCAGGAAGTCCGAGACTTCCGCGACGCCTGTCACGCCGGGCTGCGCGAGGCGCGCGGCGAGCGCCTCGCCGCGCTGGTGCAGCAGGCCGACAAGATCGTCGACGAACGCCGCGAGACGCCGCCCGACGCGGTAATCCAGACACGGCGGGCTATAGTCGTTCTCGAGCACGACGCGGTTGTCGGGCAGCCGCTCGACGACGCGCGCGATGCCGAGCACCGCATACGCATTCGCAACGTCCGGTTCGAGTGCGAGCCGCACGCGCAGCTTGCCGATCTGCATCAGCGCCGGGGCGGCATTCGGATCGTTGCTGTCGCCAACCTCCAGTTCGGTCACGCGATGCCGGGCGAAGTTTTCTCCGCTGGCTTCGTTGCCTGTCTCCGCAATACCCGGACGACGCACGGGGAGCGCCAGCGCGACCAGCGTGTTGCGCGTGCCTTCGGGAATATCGAGCGGTTCGGGAAGATCGTCGTCGGCGGGCAAATTGAAGGGCGTGCCGTCGGGCATCACGCCCGCGCACGACAGGAGCGCGAGCTTGCCGAGCTTGAGCAGCTGCTCGTCGATTTCGAGCGCCGTCAGCCCCCAGCTATACGGACGCAAGCCGGCAGCCCGCGTTTCCAGCTGGGTCTGCAGATAGCGGTCGTGCTGCTGCAGATGCTGCGGCTGCAGGAACATTCCCTCCGACCAGATGACTTTGCTGTTCCAGGACATTTTTTCTCGTATCTTTCGAGTGGTCTTCTCGTGGTGAGAAGCGGGTCAGTGATGGCCAGTCGGGTCCGTCTTGCCGCTTTTGCGCGCGGCGTGCAGCGCGTCGATCTGCGCTTCGTAGGCGTCGTTGAACGCCTTGCCGAACAGTCGCTGAAAATCGTCCTCCGCTTCCCGCGCGACATCCGCCTGTCTGTCGACGAACAGGTCCCACAGCTTCGCCTTGCGGTTCGACAACACCTTCTCCATGACGCCGCCCTCTTTCAACTGGGCTTCGATACTGGCGGGATCAAAACGGCTGAGCACTTCCGCCAGCGCCGCCCGCATGCCGACGATCACCGCCAGTTCGTGGGACTCGATATCGGCGAACGCCCGCTCGAGCGCTTCGGCGGGCGGCAGATAACCCGCGCCGCGGCCCGTCAGCATCTGCGCCAGCGCGCTGTCGACATCGGGGAAAAATTTCAGGGGATTGTTGTCACGCGCAACGATCAGCGTGACGTCGAGGCGCGCTTCGCGCCGCGTCATCGAACGCGCGCGCAGCACCGCCATCGTGCCGCGCAACGCCTCACGCAGCATCATGCCGACCAGTCGCGCGAGTTCCTCAGGCGGCAGGTTGGGCGCGCGCGTGGGGTCCAGGCCCAGCCCTTCGAGCAGCGCCGCGAACGCATCGCCATGCGAAGTCGGGCTGCGCGGCAGCGCGGGCTCGGATGGGGCCGGCCGGGCAGACGGCGCGGCGGTGTGAGCGGGGGGTGATGCGGCATCGGAAACAACTGCGGAAGCAACAGCAGACGCGACACTCGCAGCGCGCGGTGCCTCACGCTCACGTTGCGTGAACGCAGCATGCTGCACGGCTGGCTCTACCGACGCAGGCGCGGGAACGGGCACAGCAGGCTTCCGCGCCGCCGCATCCGGCAACGAAGAAGCAGGCGCGATCTCGGTGAGGTCTTCCGGAAGAGGTGTGCCCGCTACCGGCGCAAGCAGATCGTCGAACGGTGTGGCCGCGCCAGCGCCGGGGCTGTCGAGCAGGCTGGCCGGCAAGCCGGTGGGCCCGCCTGCTGGCGCAGCGCTCTGCGGTGCGATTAAAGGCGCAGGCGCAACGTGCGGCGCAGGCGATGCCGCAGACGGCGGCGGCGCAAAGAGCGGCGACGTATGCGCTGCTGCCGTCGGCATGCCGCCAGGTTGCGACGGCGCTTCCCATTGCGCGAGCACATCGGCGAGCGGGTCGTAATCAGCGGGGATCCCGCCAGACGAACCCGTCGCCGGACCCGGCACGACGGGCGCCGCAGGCGTGGGAGCAGGCGGTGTGGCAACAGGCGCCGAGAACGCCTGAAACTCCGGCGCGACATGATCGCTTTCCGAACCCGTGTAGCGCGGCCCCGACGCAATCGGCGCGCGTTCGCCGAACGCGGGCTGCCCCAGCGGATCGAGTGCGCCGAGACCAAACGGGTCGCCCTGCGCGTCGGCAGGCAACGGTCCGTCGAGCACCTTCACGGACGCCAGCGGATCAGCCAGGCCCGTCACGCTGCGCGCTCCCGCCACGCACGCGGCAATCGTCACTTCGAGCAGGTAGGTGCCTATCAGCAGCCGGTCACCGTTCGCGAGCCGCGCCTCGCGCGTGCCGCCCAGCGCGCGCTGGTTGAGCACGCTGGGGTTGCTGCCGAGATCGCACAACAGATACTCGCCGCCGCGGAATTCGATGCGCGCATGCACGCGCGAAATCGCGCGCTGCTGGTCGGGCAACACCAGCGTGCAATCCGTCGCGCGGCCAATCGTGCCGCCCGCCGGGCCGAACTCGACCGCGATCGGCTCCGCGACCGGCTCGTCATTGAAGCGCGCGACGCGCAACGAAAGAATCAGATCGTCCACTTGTCTCCCCGGCCCCAACGGCCAAGCATCGCGTCATGATGTGAGCGTCGTCATTTAAGCTTCTTCGTGCCATCGTCGGCGTCTTTTGGCGCGGTCGGCGCGGTCGGCGACGAGCCGCTGCCGGAGCCCGCCGAGCCACCCGAATTCAACAGGATCGGCGTCCCGGACACCGCGACGCTCGCTGGCCCGACCACGATGAAAGCGCCGCCTGCCTTGAGGGTGATACTCACACCCGCTTCGATCACGACGTTCATGCCCGCCTTGATATGCACGTTCATGCCCGCATCGAGCGCGTAGTCCATGCCGACTTTTTCCTGCAGCTTCTGGCTGACGTTCAACGAATCGTTGCCGTCTACTTTTGCGTTGCGGTCGCCCGTCACGGCATCGTGCCGCGCGCCCGTCACCGCGATGAATTCGTTGCCCGTGACTTTCAGATGCCGGTCGTTGCCGACGTTGGCCAGCGTGTCGTTCTTGATCCACGTTTCATGGTCTTTTTCCGCGTGAAAGAACAGTTGCTCGCTGCCCTTCGTGTCGTCGAAACGCATTTCGTTGAAGCCGCCACCGCCTTTGGTCGAATTGCTCTTGAGCGTCGAGAGCGCGGAATTCGCCGGCAGGTCGTAGGGCGGCATCGTGTTGGCGTTGTATACGCAGCCCGTCACGAGGGGCCGGTCCGGATCGCCTTCGATGAAATCGACCAGCACTTCCTGACCGATGCGCGGAATGAAGAACGTGCCCCAGCGCTTGCCCGCCCAGCTGTGCGACACGCGCACCCAGCAGCGCTTCATCCGTTCGCTGCTATCGGACGGCGGCGCGAACTGCTCCCAGTGAAACTGCACCTTGATGCGGCCATACTTGTCGGTCAGGATCTCGTCGCCGTCGGGGCCGACCACCATCGCGGTCTGCGGTCCCGCCACGACGGGGCGCGGCGTGATGCGTTCGGCGCGGAACTGGTTCTCCTTGCGCAGCACCGTGAAGCTGCAATCGAAGAACGGCAGCGCAGGGTTGTCGTTGTACGTCGACAGATAGGTGTCCGAGTTGATTTCGTAGTCGGCGCTTGTCACAAGATAGTCGTGGTTCTGCGCATCGCACGCGTGTTCCTGCAGCTTGAAGAGTCCGCCCGGCCACACGCCGCGTGCGCTGGTGCGTCCGCTGATGCTATCGTTGCGCGCCTGGCGTATTTCCACGCCGACCTTCGCGTAACGGTCGCCGTCGCTCGACTCGATATGGCCGCTCAGATGCTCCTGCATCGTGTACACCGGCGGGTCGTACACTTTCGGCCTCGTCGCCCGCGACAGCAGGCCCTGCTGGTTGCTCGACGACGGCTTCTCGAAGTCGTATTCGTTGACTTCGTACTTGCCCGTCTGCAGTTCCGCACCCGACGACCATTGATACACGCATTCCTTCTCCTGCACCGGTTCGTACCAGCCGTCGTACGAAATGGTCGCGTAGTGAGGGATCGACGTGTGGACGTCCGCGGAATCGGTCATCACGAGCGTATGCTTGCCGCCTTTATGCTCGACGTAGTAGTAGATGCCTTCGTGCTCCATCAGGCGGCTGACGAACGCGAAATCGGTCTCGCGATACTGCGCGCAATGCTCCAGCGTCGAATAGGTTGCCGAGCATTTGTTGCTCATGTCGACGTCGTAGTCCTGCAGCACTTTCGCGATGATGTCGGGCACCGTCATCTCGTGAAAGAACCGGCAGTGCGACGCACGCGTGAGCAGCCAGAGCCTCGGCCGCACTATCGCCTCGTAGCGGGCCATGCGGCTGCGGGTCTTGTCGCCGGGCGCGAGCAGACGAAAGGCGGTCACGATGCCGTTGATCTGCCGCTCGCCGTCGGACGGCAAGTCGATCGCCACGGAGATGTCCTGGCCGAGCAGATCGCCCGGCTTCAGGTCGTTGCTCGTGCTGAGCACATCCAGATGAAACTCGCTCAACCGGCCCAGTTCCTCATGGCCCGTCAGGCGCAGGAACAGCAGGTCGCTGCCGGCAGGCGCGCAACTGACGGTGACGTGTCGGGAGGTGTCCTGGCTGGTCATGTCACGGAATCATTGTCTTGACGGTGGCCGGGTTGACGATCGTGACCACACCGCCCCAATTGCACATGCACTTCGAGACGTTGTCGAGCGACGGCTGATTGCCGAGCAGCACAGTCGGCGCACCCGTCACCCACGGCGACATCGTCGCGGGTATGCACGGCATCGGCGTCAGCACGCCGAGCGCCGCCGTCGTCGCGGCAGCCACCGTCGGATTGGACGGCGCGCTGCACATGCCGAACGGCATGATGTTCACGAGCGGCACGTGATCCATGATGTTGGCCGCAGGCGGCCCCTCGCCCATCACGCGATTCACGGGCAGCACCACGAGCGTCGACGGCGCTGCGCCGAACGAGCATTGCAGCGTCGCACCCATGCTGACCTGTTGCGGCATACGAACACTCCGTCAATCGAACGCGTAGACGAACTCGCCGTCGCGCGCGCCAATCTGCACCCTCGACACGGACGTGCCATTCATCATCCGCGTCAGGAACTCATTGCTGATATGCGGCAGCAGCGTGTTCGTCAGAATCGCGTCGATCATCCGGCCGCCGCTTTCCAGTTCCGTGCAGCGGCTCGCGATCAGCTTCACGACGTCGTCGTCATACGCGAAGGGAATCTTGTGCGTCGTGCGCACGCGCTTCTCGATTCGCCCAAGCTGCAAACGGATGATCGCGCCGAGCATCGCGTCGGACAGCGGGTAGTACGGAATCACGACCACGCGCCCGAGCAGCGCGGGCGGAAACACCTTCAGCAGCGGCTCGCGCAGCGCCTTCGCGATGCCCTCCGGCTCAGGCATCAATTCCGGGTCCTTGCACAGGTTGGTGATGAGATCGGTGCCCGCGTTGGTCGTGAGCAGGATCAGCGTGTTCTTGAAGTCGATCACGCGCCCTTCGCCGTCTTCCATCCAGCCCTTGTCGAACACCTGGAAGAAGATCTCGTGCACATCGGGATGCGCCTTTTCCACCTCGTCGAGCAGCACGACGCTATACGGGCGGCGGCGCACCGCTTCCGTCAGCACACCGCCTTCGCCATAGCCGACATAGCCGGGCGGCGCACCCTTGAGCGACGACACCGTGTGGGCTTCCTGATACTCGCTCATGTTGATGGTGATGACGTTTTGCTCGCCGCCGTACAGCACTTCAGCTAGCGCCAGCGCGGTTTCCGTCTTGCCCACGCCCGACGTGCCCGCGAGCATGAACACGCCGATCGGCTTGTTCGGGTTGTCGAGGCCGGCGCGCGAGGTCTGGATGCGCCGCGCGATCATCTCGGTCGCGTGACCCTGGCCGATGATCCGCTTGTTCAGGTTCTCGGCGAGTTTCAGCACGTTCTCGATCTCGTTGCGAACCATTCGCCCAACGGGGATGCCCGTCCAGTCCTGCACCACGGAAGCAACCGCCTGCTGGTCGACAGTGGGCAGAATCAGCGGATCGTCGCCCTGGTGCTCCGCAAGCTTCGCCTGCAGTTCACGCAGCTCGGCAAGCTGCGTTTCGCGCGCGGCTTCATCGGCGGGCGTCGCGGCAACGGCTTGCGCTGCGCCTTCGACCTTGCCCGTCTCGTTGCGCAATTGGGCGCGCAAATCGAGGATGCGCGTGACCAGTGCCTTTTCCGCTTCCCAGCGCGCTTCGAGTTCAGCCAGACGCGCCCGCTCGGCCGTCACGCGTTCAGTCGCTGCAGCGAGCCGTTCCGCCGTATCCACACCGACAGCCGTCTCGCGTCCTATGATCTGCAACTCCGTTTCGAGCGCCGCGATGCGCTTTCTCGAATCGTCGACGGAAGGCGGCGTAGCGTGCTGGCTCACCGCGACCCGCGCACACGCGGTGTCGAGCAGACTCACCGATTTATCCGGCAACTGGCGCGCGGGAATGTAGCGATGCGACAGCCGTACGGCCGCTTCGAGCGCTTCGTCGAGCACCTGCACCTTGTGATGCTGTTCCATCGTCGAGGTGATGCCGCGCATCATCAGGATCGCCTTCGTCTCGTCGGGCTCGGGCACCTGCACGACCTGGAAGCGGCGCGTGAGCGCCGGGTCTTTTTCGATGTGCTTCTTGTACTCCGCCCATGTGGTCGCCGCGACGGTGCGCAGCGTGCCGCGTGCAAGCGCCGGCTTCAGCAGGTTCGCCGCGTCGCCCGTCCCCGCCGCGCCGCCCGCGCCGACCAGCGTATGCGCTTCGTCGATGAACAGGATGATCGGCTTCTCCGATGCCTGCACTTCCTCGATCACCTGGCGCAGCCGGTTCTCGAATTCGCCCTTCATGCTCGCGCCCGCCTGCAGCAGACCGACGTCGAGCGTGCGCAACTGAACGTCGCGCAGCATAGGCGGCACGTCGCCCGCGACGATGCGCTGTGCGAAACCTTCGACCACGGCCGTCTTGCCGACGCCCGCTTCGCCCGTCAGGATCGGATTGTTCTGGCGGCGGCGCATCAGAATGTCGACCACCTGACGGATCTCTTCGTCGCGACCGACGATCGGGTCGAGCTTGCCGCTGCGCGCCTGCTCGGTCAGATCGGTAGTAAAGCGCCTGAGCGCTTCCTGCTTGCCCATCGCGGCGGGCGGCACGGTGCCGTCCGCGCTGCCGGATTGCGCGGCGCCTGCGGCCTGAGAACCGTCGGTCGCCGTCATCTCCGCTTCGGGCGAGCCGCCCAGCAGACTATCGAATTCATCGACGAGCGCATCGAGCTTGATCCGCTCGAACTGGCGCGAGATGCCGTACAGCCCGTTGCGCAGCGACGGCGTCTTCAGCAACCCGACCACGAGGTGCCCCGTGCGTACCTGATACTCGCCGAACATCAGCGAGCCGAACACCCAGCCGCGCTCGACGGCTTCTTCGACCTGCGACGAAATGTCGACCACCGACCCCGCGCCGCGCGGCAACCGGTCGAGCGCTTCCGTCAGATCGCGTGCAAGCGCCGATGGCTCGATGCCGAAATGCTTGACGATGCGATGCAGGTCCGAGTCCTGCAACTGCAGGATCTGATGGAACCAGTGCACCAGTTCGATATAAGGATTGCCGCGCAACTTGCAGAACACGTTTGCGCTTTCGATGGCGCGATAGGCCAGCTTGTTCAGCTTGCCGAACAACGCCGCTCGTTTGATCTCGGCCATGTCTGTCAGTCCTTCGATGAGTGTTGGGATGCCGGCTCGCTCGCCCGTGCGTCGCTGCGCGCGGGCTCGCCGGGCCGTCCGGACAACGAAGCGGGATGTAATCGCAACTGACGCTGGTCCTGCGTGGCCGGACCGCCCAGCAGCCAGCTCGTGTAACCAAGCCGCGCGTGCCGCCCCAGCGCGAGACGCGGTACTTCCGCCTGCCTGAGCCACAGGTTCACGTCCCAATCGAGGCCGTCGCGCGCGTAGTTGCGGACCCAGTCGGTGAGACGTCGCAGGCTGTCGCCGCCAGGCAGGAAGCGTTCATAGTCAGTGAGCGTCAACGGACCAATGACGATGCGAAACTTGTGCTGGCAATCCCACACGCGTGCGCCAAGCAGCGTGGAGACGCCGAGCGATGCCGACCCGTCTCGCGCGCCAAGCCGCGAAAGCGTGTCGCGCGGCAGTTCCATCCAGTGGCCAATCCATTGCTCGATGCGCACGGGCAGGTTGAAAAAGCGCGCCAGTATCAGTTGCAGTCCTTCGGCGGGACGCGTCGGTCCCGCCAGCAGGCCGGCGAAATGCAGCTTCGCGAAATCGGGTACCGCGTCGCGCTCGCGCAGCGCCGCTTCACCCAGCCCGAACGTGCTGCCGACATACACGGAAAAGCGGTCGCGCTCCGGCCGGTCGAGACTCACGGTCGGCTGCGCATTGGCCCACGCGCGATAGAACAGCGACACCATCCGGTGATGAAAAATGTCGAGAAAGCGCGCGAAGGTGGGATCGTTCGCGTTGCGCGCACGGTCGCGCACGTACTCGGTCAGGTGCACGGGCATCGGGCCGTGCGGTCCCAACAGGCCGAAGAAGTTGACCGCCAGCCGCGCCGCGTGGCCATCGTGCGACGGACTCAACACGCCGAGCGTGGTCGGGTGAAAGATCAGCTCGGGTTCCTGCGAGAAGCGCACTGCGTCGTCGCGCGGACGCAGCGATTCGCCGATGCGCGGCTTGTCGCGGTAGGCATTCTCGATCAGCCTCAGCGCCTGGAAGAAATCGAAGCGCGAGGCGTGCGCTTCGAGTTCGCGCAGCAGGGTCAGAGCGTCCGGCATTGTCCGACCCTCGCTGGCCAGCGCATGATCTCGCCGCGCGACAGCGTTCTGACCACCGTCTCGGCGAATGAATTGATCGATACGTATTGCGCGAAATAGTGCGACAACACCGCGCCGAGCAGAAATGCGCCCGCCCCTTCGAAAGCCGCGTCGTCGAGCGTCACTGTGATCGCGAGTCCACGTCCGAACACGATCGGCCCGGTCGTGGGCAGACGCCGCGTGACGGGCTGAGACCCGATCGAATGCAGGCCTTCGATCATGCGCTGAGCAGGCGCGTCGTCGACGGGACAATAGAGGCTCAGCAGATCGCGCATCGCGCGAGCGCCCTCTTTCGCGTCGCTGTCGACGAGCGACGCATAGTTCAGCGACAGATGACTCAGCAGCCGCCACGCGACCGCGCCATCCGCATACGACGGCAGCGGACGGCTGGGTCCGCTCACACACCGCACGCTTTCGATGGGCGCCTCAACGTCGAGGGTAAAGTCACTCGCGCCGACGCCGATCGACAACGTGAGCGGCAGATCGCGGTTCGTACAGAGCACTTGCAGCCCGAGCTGGCGCAGGTCGCCGCGAAACGGCGCGTTCGCGGCATCCACGAGCGCGATGAAAGTCTCGCTGCCCAGATAGCTGGTGCGCGGTCCGCGCTCCGTCTGACGCGACGAGCGCATGCGTTTGTCGCGCCGCACCTGGTAGAACGCGCCTGAACCATAGCCGGCGCCGAGGTCGCGCGCATGATAGAACGGCTCGAACTTCTGCTCGGCGGCCGCCCCTGCGCCGTAGCCGGTGACGTCCTCGATCCGGTAGATCTCGAAGTCCATCGGACGCGTGCGGTCGGCCACCACGTGATATTCGAACTGCTCGGCCGACAGCGCGATGCGGTCGGTACGGCGCGGAAACAGGTTGATCGCGGGCGTGCAGTAGAGCGCGAAATTCGATGAATCGACAGCCTGTTCGAGCATCGGGTCGCCGCGCTTCAACAAGACGATCACTTCGACCTCGTTGTCGCCGCAACGCCGTAGCGCCTGCTGCAAGCCGTCGATCGCGACGAACATGAAACGCGGCGCGAACGCGAAATACTCCTGCAACAACCGGTAGCCCTGAAACGATTGCTTGCTGATGGGCAGCAGCGCTTCGTCTTCGGCGAAGCCTGTTGGCGCGACGGCCGTGGCGGGCAGTTGCGCGTGCCAGGTCGCGGGCCGCGATACGGGCATCACGACCACACCCATCGCCGAGCCGACGAGTCGCTCGTAGAGACGCGTGGGCATCGAGTCGGTGCCGCGCAGATACAGCACCAGTCTGTCGAGCTTCAACTGGTTTATCTTCAGGCCTGCCGTCGCGCGCAGACGCAGCCGCAGGCCGGCCTTGACGCCCGCAGGCAACGCGATGTCGGCGCCGCCCAGCGAGCCGGAATGCGTGAAGAACTTTGCATCGGCAATTTCAAGCGGCCATAGCGTCAGGTCGTGCGCGCTGCGATATTCGCAACGTGTCGAGCCGTTCTTGTCGAGCAGGCTGCGCAACGCGCTGCCGCGCGCAATCTTCACGCCTTCCGCGAGACCCGCGTTGCTCAGATCGGGCTGGATCTGCACGACCGCCATCGACGGCGTCGGCGCCAGATAGTGCGGATAGACCAGTTCCGCGAGATGCTGCGTAAAGCGCGGAAACTCCGCATCGATCTTCAGTTGCACGCGTGCCGCGAGAAAGCTGAAGCCTTCGAGCAGACGCTCGACGTACGGGTCCGCGCATTCCAGGCTTTCGAGCCCGAGCCGCCCGGCGATCTTCGGAAACTCTCTCGCGAACTCGCCACCCATTTCCCGCAGGTGCTGGAGTTCCGTGCTGTAGTACTTGATCAGTTCCGGGTTCATGGGTTCAGCGCGTGCCGCTCTGGTCGATCACTCTGATTTCCCCGGCCTCCAGATCCAGTTCAGTGCGGAAATAGAGTCGTTCAGGGTACGGTTGCGCCCACAGATCTCCTTCAATCAGAAACGACACCGTGTTGTGGCGGCCCGTGGTCTCTTCAACCTGGATCGCCGTCACGCGCACCGTCTCGCGCAGAATGCGCGGCTCGAACGCCCAGATCGCATCGCGCACGTGCTTTTCGAGTTTCGCCCGGTCGACACCCGACGCGGTCTTGCCGGCGATATCGGGAAAGCCGTAGTTCAGCACCGAATTGCTCACATACGGATAAGCCGACAGGTCTTGCACCGAAGCGAGACCGTTCGCATTGAGAAGCCAGCCGAGATCGCGCTGCACGCTCTGACGCAGCGCGCGTATCGACAGCACACGGCGTTCGCGTGCTTCCTGCTTGAGTTCGGGCTCGTGGTCGGTCAGCCGGTCGAGCAACGACGGTTGCAGCCGGTCGCGCGTGCTCAGTTCAGCCATGATCCCGTACGGCGCCCGCGCCGCCCTCGCTGTCGCCCGACGGTGCCTCTACCGCCAGTTCGATCGTGCGGATATCGAGCAATGCGTAGTCGTTTGCATCGGTGGTCAGCATCCGTTGCCCGACGGGACGGGCGAAAGCATCGTCGCCGATCCATTCGGTCAGGTGCGCGAGCCAGAGCGCGTGCTTCTTCTCTGCCAGCGTGCCGGCGTAGCGCGTCGGAATGAGCCCCGCCGCCTGACCATCGTTGGCCCAGGTCAGCACGGCCGGCATCCAGACGCGGTCGCGCAGATCGACAGGCGCCTCGATCTCGATGCGCTTGATGCGGAAAAACGGCACCCAGTAGTAACGGCCGTTGAGCACCGTTTCGAGCACCGGCCCGAGCCGCGTGTCGGCATCGGCGATCCACTCGAAGGGTTCGCCGTTCACGTTGCCCGGGGTGGCGGGCGCTTCGCCGAGCGCCTGCTCGCGCGCGGCCACGGCGGCTGCGTGGTCGCCCGCAGCATCGAGCCGCAATGCTTCGACCAGCAATGCGAGCCAGCTGGTCGGCTCGCCGAAAATTAATGGCGCATGGGCGCCGTTGAAAACGGCCTCACGCAGCGCTTCACATTGCAGCGCCTCGCGATAGGTTTGCACCATCGGCAAGGCCGCAGCGTCGAGATCGCCGACCACATTGAGCTGCGTCAACGCGCGGTCCCACGCGCCGAGCACGGCGAGCAGCTGAAACAGGAACACGCGGTGCGCCGCTTTCGACGGATCGTTGCGAACCTGCATTTGCAACAGGCGCAGACACTCGTCCAGATTGCCTTCGCGCAAGCTTTCTTCTGCCGTCATGTCAGTTCGCTCCGTCAGGCCGGGTCAATGCTGCTGCACCACATTGCGATGCCGGCGCTTGCGCGATGGCATCGCAATGCCGCCGCGCCACACACCCCGAGGCGCGGCGGTAAGCTGCTGCTAGCCGTTGGTTGCGTCGTTCTTGACGATGTTCCACTTCATCTCGACGACCCCACCTTCCTTCGCGCCCTTCGCGTTCTGCGGCTGATATTCGACGTGGAACTGCTCGAAGTTCAGCGTCACGTTCTCGGTGAAGCGATCCTCGCCACCCGAGCCGCCCGTCGAATACGAACTGATCAGGCACGCGGTCAGTGTGACCTTGTAGTACTCGAGTGGATTGTCGCCGCCAGCCTTGCGCACGGTCAGAACGACTGAGTCGATGTGCGAGCCCTTCGCGCAGGACAGCATGATCGTCGGCGTCGCCTTGTCGACGTATTTGGTGAACGATATGTCCTGCACGTTCACCTTGCCGGCCCCGCCGCCCGTTCCCAGATGCATCGTGCCGCTCTGGCTCAGCCCCCAGCTCCACGCGAGTACATCGATCTCATCCTTATGGCTCTTATCCTGAGATTCGCCCTTGATGTCACCCAGCTTAATGAACATATCGACGGCCATGTTCTTCTCCAGTCAAATCGGTTCGCCACTGATAATGGAATTCCGTCAAGCCGCCTTGGCGGACGGAAGCTTCGAGACCAGCCGCAACGACACGGTCAGGCCTTCCAACTGATAATGCGGACGCAGGAAAAACTTCGAGGTGTAGTAACCCGGGTTGCCTTCGACTTCTTCGATCACGACTTCAGCTGCGGCTAGCGGCCGGCGAGCTTTCGACTCTTCCGTGGAATGGGCCGGGTCGCCGTCGACGTATTGCAGGATCCAGTTCTGCAGCCAGCGCTGCATGTCGTCCTTTTCCTTGAAGCTGCCGATCTTGTCGCGCACGATGCACTTCAGGTAGTGCGCAAAACGGCTGCATGCAAACAGATATGGCAGGCGCGCCGCCAGATTCGCATTGGCGGTTGCATCGGCGTCTTCGTATTCGGCGGGCTTGTGCAGCGATTGCGCACCGATAAACGCCGCAAAATCCGAGTTCTTCTTGTGCACCAGCGGCATGAAGCCGTTCTTGGCCAGCTCCGCCTCGCGCCGGTCGCTGATCGCGATTTCGGTGGGGCACTTCATGTCGACGCCGCCGTCGTCGGTCGGGAACGAATGCACCGGCAAGCCTTCCACCGCACCGCCCGATTCAATGCCGCGAATCCGCGAGCACCAGCCGTACATCTTGAATGAGCGGTTGATGTTGGTCGCCATCGCATAGGCGGCGTTGGCCCACGTATATTTGCTGCTGTCCGCGCCCGCGGTGTCTTCCTCGAAATCGAATTCCTCGACCGGGTTCGTCTTCGCGCCATACGGCGCACGCGCGAGAAAGCGCGGCATCGCAAGACCGATATAGCGCGAGTCTTCCGATTCGCGCAGCGAGCGCCACGCGGCATGCTCGGGCGTCTGGAAGATCTTCGTCAGATCGCGCGGGTTCGCCAGCTCCTGCCACGAATCCATCAACATCACCGACGGGTCCGCGGCAGAGATAAACGGCGCATGGGCGGCGGCCGATATCTTCGCCATCTGCGTCAGCAGGTCGACATCCGGGCCGCTGTTGTCGAAGTAGTAGTCGGCGACCAGCGATCCATAAGGCTCGCCACCGAACTGGCCATATTCTTCTTCATAGAGCTTCTTGAAGAACGGGCTCTGATCCCATGCAGTGCCTTTGTACTTCTTGAGCGTCTTGTGCAACTCGCCCTTCGAAATGTTCATCACGCGAATCTTCAGCGTTTCGTCCGTCTCGGTGTTATTCACCAGATAGTGCAGACCGCGCCACGCACTCTCCACTTTCTGGAACTCTTCCGAGTGGATGATCAGGTTGATCTGATCGCTGAGTTTCTTGTCGATCTGGGCGATCAGGCTTTCGATCGTCGCCAGCACGTCATTGGAAATAACAGCGGTATCGCGCAGCGCCTGTTCGGCCAGCGTGCGCACGGCTGTTTCGACGGCTTCCTTTGCCTTGTCGCTTTTCGGCTTGAATTCCTTCTGCAGCAGATTCGCGAAGTCGCTCATCTCGAGCGTGCCCTCGGTCTGCTGGACTTGTCCTTCCGGGGTGGGTTCGGCCATGGTCAGACTCCACTGTTAGTCAGTCGCGCTTATTCCTGTGGCTTCGGCGCGGATGCGAGCGATTGCAGCAAGGCCGGGTCGTTCAGCACCTTCGCGATCAACTCCTCGGCGCCTGTCTTGCCATCCATGTAAGTCAAGAGGTTCTGCAACTGGCCGCGCGCTTCGAGCAGCTTCGACAGCGCGTCGACCTTGCGTGCGACTGCGGCAGGAGAGAAGTCGTCCATGCTTTCGAAGGTCATGTCGACGGCAAGATTGCCTTCGCCCGTCAACATGTTCGGCACCTGGACCGCGACGCGCGGCTTCATCGACTTCAGGCGTTCATCGAAGTTGTCGACGTCGATTTCGAGAAACTTGCGGTCTGCAACGGGCGCGAGCGGATCCGCTGGCTGTCCGGAGAGGTCGGCCAGCACGCCCATCACAAAAGGCAGATTCACCTTCTTCTCCGAGCCATACACTTCGACGTCGTACTCGATCTGCACGCGCGGCGCGCGATTGCGTGCAATGAATTTCTGACTGCTTTCTTTGGCCACGACAGTTCCCCTGGTTGACGCCGCACCGTCGACAGGCGGGGCGGCGTATCCGTTACGATGCTGACGACTCCCCGACGACTATTCTTCGATACCGCCAACCTGCCGGGCCTGGCCGAGACCTTCCGGCGCGAGGTCCTGCAATATCTCCATGAAGCTCTTGTCCACCAGACGGCGCGCCCGTGCCAGCAACAACGGCAACGGGCTCGACGGTTCATGCTGTTCGTAATAGGCGCAGATCTTGTCGAGCAAACGGATCACGTCTTCGCGGCTGTTGACTTCTCCGCTGGGTGCCGCGCGCGCCGATCCACCTGCGCCGCCCGCGCCACCTGCGCCGGCCGTCGCGTCATCCCCGCCTTCGCCGGCTAGCGCGTCGCCCTCTGCCTGCTGGCCAGCGCCGCCGATTCGCTCGCCGAGGAAGCCGGCCGCCTGTTGCAACAGACGCGACAGCGGCGACAGGTCGATCGCCTGAGCCGCGCCGACGCGCTCCGTCAACAGCAATTCAATGCGGATGTTGCTCTGGCGCGCAGCGAGCAACGCGGCATGCACGGTTGCCGCTTCGTCTCGCACGTCGGCGATTGCCGCGTCGATCGAGGCGAGCGTCGGCGGTTCGACGCCCTCGGGTACGGGCGTATCGCCCATCGCATATTCGATGTCGCGCAGACGCACGATTCCATGCGTGCGCGACGCGGCAAACGCAGTGTCGCGCACATCCAGCAGCATGCCCGCCTGTTCGACGAGCACGGCCAGCGCATTGATGCGCGCGGTTGGATCGTTATCGTCGTCAGGATCGAGTTGCGGATAGACGTGATCCCAATGCCGTTCGAGCAGGCCTTCGATCAGGCCCATTCCTTCGGCAAGACCCGTGAAGCCCTGGCGGTTCAGGAGCGCGCGCACAAGATGTGCGGCGACACGCAAGTCGCGGCTCCTGTTGAACAGTTCGAGAGAGAGGGCTTGAGCTGTCTTCCAGTCAGGCGGTGTGGCGGCGACTACCGTGTCGCCGTACTGGACTTCCGGTTTGCCGTGCACGACCTGTTCGAGTTCGAGAAACATCGGGTCGTACTCGACGTCGTCCCCGCATGGGCTGTCAGGCGATATATCGGCAAGCAGTACCCCGGCATCGAGCGTGGCCATTGTTGTATCGGCTTCAGTCTGAAACGAATAGTTTTAGCGTGCTGATCCCTCGCGACGAGGCACGCCACGGTAACTTCCGAATCCGGTCTTATTCAAACCGATCTACAACAAATTAATACGCAATGCCTATAGAAATACACGATACCGTGATGCTTCGCTACGGACATTTCGACCACAGACCGATATGAGGATAGCACGCAATATTCAAATTAAAAGGACCTGCTTCATAGTCACGAATCTGAAAGAGACGCCGCGAAAAACTGCTCCATACAATACTTCTTAAGTGCCTTAAAAAAACAGTTAGATGACGATATACAGTACTTTCTGATCATTGTTCACACAGTGTCACGCTCTGTTCATTGATGACGAATTACTCACCAATCGAGATCATTGTCACTGGTAAACGTATCGGGTTTACCAAAATGAAAACGTATTGAAATCGAATGCCGCAAGGTAAACCCTCATATAGCTTTTGTCGTTCAATGTGCAATACCTAAAGCGTTGCTTTTCGCAGTGTTTAGGCGAAAATCAGGTTCTCCCGGTCACGCCCGATAACAGCGTGCCGATAGTCGTAGCCGCATTCCGGCATCCCCTGCTTCAAACGAACTGACACGTATCGAACATCGGGAAGTGAATCCGCACAGCGTGACGCTGTGCTCATCATGCGGGGTGACATGTGACACACATTGAAAGCGCACACGCAGCCGAGTGCGCGTGCGACAGTGCGTTACCTGACCTGTGGCAACGACGCACATCTCTGAATCACGAAGAGATGGCTTCGATCTACAGGGTCGTGCGCCATGCGTTGCAGGGATACCATCCATTCGAACTACAGGCGCTAGGCGAAGACAAGGAAGAACTCATTTCGCAGTTCATCTACTTCAAGGTTTTCCGCCTCGAAGCCGCAAATCCGCACCCGGAAGCGTTTCCATTGCACAGCGCGCCATCGAGCGGTCATGCGGTGTGCGCGTACTTTCGCCGCTACCTGATCGATTGCCTGCGTAATGCCGCGCATCAACGCAACGTATCGTTCGACGATGAAAGCGTGCTGGCCGAAGTCGAGCAGCAGGCGGCCGCGCAAAGCGATCCCGTTGGCTCCGCGCTGATCCAGTACGGGCTCGACGAGCAAACCGTGCGTGAGTCTGCCGCGCGCTTCATCGCGGGACTCGACGATCCCGACTGGTTGCTACTGTCGGGAAGTCTGGGCTGGCTGTCGAACGAAAAGGGCGGACTGTCGCAGATCGCAGCCCGCTATGGGATTGCGTCGTATCACTATCGCGCCCGAAAGCTCGGCGTGACGCTCAAAAAAGGCTCTTTGCCAGCCGACTTCGCCGCAACGAGTATCGGCGAGTGGATCAGCCATACGCTTGGCATCGACATTGCCGCGGAGAACCGCGTCGCGATCCTGATCGTACTGGGCATCCTCTCCGAACAATCGCGCGCACCGTCGGCTGAGCCCGGTCCGGCCAGAGGCTTCCTGTGCGACTTGCCACAGCAAGCCTGAGCGATCGCGGCGGCCGGCAGCGCAACGAGGACGCGATAGGCGACTGGTCGAGCGAGCGCCTTTACTACTGCGTGCTCGCGGACGGCGCGGGCGGACACGGCGGCGGCGATACCGCATCGGCAATCGTCGTCAACAGCGTACTCGCGGACTTGCGCTACCTGACGGTTGCAGAATTGCCGCCGACTGGCCAACGCCTCGTCAGAGCGATTGAGAATGCGAACGCGAATATTCTGGAAGAACAGGCGCACGGCGATGTCGCGTTGAAAGACATGCGCTCGACCGTCGTGCTGCTCGCGATCGACTGCGAACTGCGCACCGCGGCATGGGCGCATTGCGGCGATTCGCGACTTTACTGTTTTCGCGGCGGGCAGGTCAGCGTGCAAACGCGCGACCACAGTCTCGTTCAGGAGATGATCGACGCGCGCCTGATCACACCGGGCCAGGCGCGTCGTCATCCGCGCCGCAATGTGTTGCTCGCCGCGCTCGGCACAACTGGCGAGCTGGAAATCGACGGCGTCGAAGGCACGTACGGTCTGCTCGATCGCGACGCATTCCTGCTGTGCAGCGACGGCTTGTGGGAATACGTCGACGAAACCTATATGAGCGAGGCGCTCGGCGACGCCGCGACCCCGGATGCGTGGCTCGGCGCACTCGCGGCGCGCGTGCATGCGCTCGCGCCCGCAAGCCATGACAACTTCAGTGCACTGGCCGTGTGGATCGTCGATCCGGACGACATGGCGTCGACGATACTGAAGCCCGGTTGATCTGCATCGACACATAGGGCGCTATCCGTGCAATCACCGGGCGATATGAACGATACCGAACAGCGGCTCGACGCCGCCCTCGACCATCACCGGGCTGGCCGGCTTGCCGAGGCAAAGGCGCTTTACGGGCAGATACTGCAGGCGCAGCCTCGACAACCGGATGCACTGCATCGGCTTGGGCTGCTCGCCTGTCAGACCGGGCAACACGAAGCGGGCATTGCACTGATGGAACAGTCGCTGACGGTGCGCCCCGATGCGGTGTGTTGCAACGATCTGGGCATCGTGTTGCGCGAACGCGGGCGGCCCGGCCAGGCAATCGCGCAGCACCGGCGCGCGCTCGCGCTGCGGCCGGACTATGCCGAAGCGCACAACAATCTGGGTAACGCGCTGAGAGACACGGGCGAGCTTGAAGCAGCGGCGGCCAGTTATCGCCATGCCATCGCATTACGCCCGGATTTCGCGCAGGCTTACGTCAATCTGTCCGCCGTATTCCGTCGTCAGAAGTCGTATGCGCTTGCGGTGAGTACCGCACAGAGGGCGGTGGAACTCGCCCCTGCACTCGCGCAGGCGCACAACAATCTGGGCAATGCGTACCAGGGGCTCGACGACCTTGCTGCGGCCGTCGCGTGTTACCGGCGCGCAGTCGAACTCGATCCGCCCGATTCCGCTATCCATCACAACCTGTCGCTGGTCCTGCTCAAGCAGAAACAGTATGGCGAGGCGCTGACGCATTGCCGTCGCGCGATGCAGACATGCGCGCCCAATGCATCGATGTATGTGTGTCTGGGCGATATTCTGCGCGCGCAGGGCGACATGGACGGAGCGATCGACGCCTATCGCGCGGCCCATGAACGCGATCCTCACGCAGCGACCCTGGCGCTTCAGCGGCTGCTGTTTTGCTCAGCCGGTTCGCCTCACGTGACCCCCGCGCAGTTTCTGAACGATGCACGGCACTATGGCCGTGTGATGGCCAGCCGGGCGCGTCCGTTTCATCACGACCGGCAGCAGCGGGCCGCTCATGCCGCGGGTCGCCCGCTGCGGGTGGGTTTTGTGTCACCCGATCTGCGGCAGCATCCCGTGGGCATCTTTCTGGAGAACGTGCTCGCGCACATCGACCGGGCCCGCATCGAACCGGTCGCGTATGCAACGCATCCCGCCGAAGACGAGGTCAGCGCGAGACTCAAGACGCACTTCAGCGCGTGGCACAGCCTGGTGGCGCTCGACACCGGGTCCGCGGCGCAGCGCGTTCTCGCCGACAACATCGATATATTGATCGATCTGGCCGGTCACACCGCATGGTCCGGACTGCCCATGTTCTGCTGGAAGCCTGCGCCCGTGCAGGCGAGCTGGATTGGCTTCTTCGCGACGACGGGATGCGAGGCGATCGATTACGTCATCGGCGACCGTCACGTGCTGCCCGCAAGCGAAGAAAGTCACTTCGTCGAACAGCCGTGGCGCCTGCCCGACAGCTACTTGTGCTTCACACCGCCGCCCTATGATGTCGAGGCCGCGCCGCCACCCATGTTCGCAACAGGCACGGTCACGTTCGGCTTTTTCGGAAAGCTCACCAAGGTCACCGACGACGTTGTCGCGCTCTGGTCGCAACTGCTACACGCGATACCTCGCTCCCGTCTGTTTCTGAAAGCGCGCGAACTCGAAGCACACGACATCCAGCAAGCGATTGCCCGCAAATTCGCTGCACATGACATAGCGCCGCAGCGCCTGACGCTGGAAGGCGAATCGCCGCGAGATCAATACTTTGCCGCCTATAACCGCGTCGATATCGCGCTCAGTCCCTATCCGTATTCCGCCGGCACGACGACGGCCGAAGCGCTATGGATGGGTGTGCCCGTGCTCTGTCTCACAGGCGACCGCTTCGTCATGCATATCTGCGAAAGCATGCTGCACACGGTCGGACTCGAAGAATGGATCGCGCCGGACAGACAGGCGTACGTGGAGAAGGCCGTCGCCTTCTCGAACGATCGCACAGCGCTGGCGCACTTGCGCGGAACGTTGCGCGCACGAATGCTAAACTCTCCGCTGGGCGACGCGCCGCGTTTTGCACGCAGTCTCGACGCAGCATTCCACGCGATGTGGCAACGCTACGTCAGCGGCGACGGTCCGCCGTCTGCGCAAAAAGCGAGCCATCACGAAACCTAGAAATCGCCACACCCGTGCTGACTGTTCAGCAACATGCAACTATTCAGATTTGGTTGCGAGCGCACACGTTTCCATTCGACTGCAAGCAGATCCTGATTGTCGCCCGGCGGCGCCGTGCTGAAAATCGGCTGGTTCGAGCCGATGCAGATGTTGGTGCCTTGCAGGTTGTTCTCGTAGACGAACGTCTGCTGCTCGTTGCTGAAGAACGATTGCAAGCCCGCATTGGCGACGGGATTGATCACAGGAACGACAGTCAGTGTGCCCGGCACTTCATCGACGATATAACCGACGCTCGACGCGAAGTTCGGATTGATCGGATATTGGCCCGGCTGCGAACTGCCGTTGGCCGGGGTCGTCAGCGATCCCGTCAGCGTGCCGCTCGCCGTGTCGCCATTGATCAGTCCGCTGACGGTAAACGTGAAAGCCGGGTTCGGTGCGCCGGCGACGCGCGTCGCGCCGTTCGCGCTCACCGTCACGGTCGGCCGCGCGATGTACACATAGTGATCGCCCGTCGTGGAGACTGTGCCGCCCCAACTGCAACCCGCACCGAATGTGCATCCGTAGAAGTTGGGCTGCGCCGTGTTGGGCTGCACGTTGCCGCGCGTTTCACCCGTCCACGTGCTAGCCCAGATCCGCCAGCCATTGGTCGCGCTCAGCGCGCCCGCAGTGCCTGCATTGAAGAGCCCGTTCTCCGCGACAAGATCGACCGTGCCACCCGCAGTCAGGCTGCTGTTGAGCGCAACGTTGCCGGTCGTGGCCTGTGCCACCAGATTCCCCGTGAGTGTCGAATTCGTGCCGTTCAACGTGGTCAGCTGGCCGGTGCCCGAATCATAGATCTGGCCGGTCACGGGTCCGATCGCGAAACCTTGCGAATTCGTGAAGTTCACGTTGCCCGCATTGACCATCGCGAGCACACCGACATTGTTCTGCGGATCGGTCAGTGTGAAATTGCCGGGGCCGGCGAGCAGCAGGCTCGCTGCCTGAATCCCGCCAGGATCGGTGACAGGTCCGGCCGACGACAAGGTCAAGGTATGGCCCGGCATCGACATGCCTGCGTTCATCGCAATGCCCTGGCTGCCGGTGCCCGGATTGGCCAGCGTCAGGTTCGTGCTGAAGACGGGTGTCTGCGTGCAGGGACTCCCGTCACATCCCGCGCCGCCAACCGTAATCTTGCCGGTCTGGGTCGTGCTGCCTAGCACGATGTTCTGGAAGCCACTGAACTGCCCGTAGAACGTTGCCTCGTCGATACTGAGACCCGGCACGGTCACGAAGAGTCCAATCGGCAACGCATCGCCGCTGGTGAAAGCGAATGTCTGCGAGTTCACGCCGCCGGGAAGAATCGTCAACGTACCGCCATTGGAAGCAATCAGGCCCGTCGTACCGACTCCCTGGATCAACAGGCTCGTGGCGGTGTTGTCGTTCATCGCGCGCAGTGTGACGTTGCCGCCCGTTCCGGCCGAGATGAGCGTGCAGCCCGCGCAGTCCCCGGTGATCCGCACGCCGGGCAACGCCTGGTCGGTCGATCCGGCGATCGAGACCGACGTACCCGGTCCCGTTGCCTGAATTTTCGAATCCGCGATGCTCACGCCGATTCCGTTGGCATTCTGTGCGGCCGTGCCGGACCCCGTATAGACGCCACGGATATCGATCGAACCGCTTTGCGTGCTGATCGTCGAATCGAGTATGTCGATACCCTGGTTCGCGAAGGTGTCGCAGAAGTTCGTCGGCCCAGCGGCCGCGCCGTAGAGCCTGATCGCGCCAGAGCCGGTGGTCAGCGTCACGCCGTCGAGTTCGAGGCCGGGGAAGCCCGAGCCGCTCGCGGGTACCGTGCCCTGATTGACCTGGATATCGATTGCGCCGCTGCCGGTCGTGATCGTCGTCCCGCTTCCGAGGTTGACCGCCGACGTCACGCTGCCCGGCGTTCCCGTGCCGCGTAGCGTCACCGTGCCGTTATCGACGCCGCCCGGCGCAGTGACGCTCGTATCGATCGCGCCGTCGATGTTGACCCGTATGCCATCGTTGGACTTGCCATCCAGACCCGCACCGATTGCCACGCTGCCGCCATTGGTGGCGAGCGTGCCGTTGATCGTGACGGAGTTGGCGCCGGTCGCCGCCTGCGACTGGTTCGCCGCAAACACCAGGTTGAGCGAACCCGCCGTCGCGGTGATGCTCTGATCATCGAGAATAATCGAGCCTGCGGCACTGAACGTGAGCGTTGGAACGTTGGTCGAGGCAACCGACTTCGTGATCAGCGATTCAATGTAGATGTTGCCCAGTTGCGCCCCGCCCGTTCCCGTCGAGATCGTCACCGACGTGCCGTTGTTGAGCGGCGTTTCAATGTCGGACTCGAACAGGAACGTGTCGTTGCTGGTTGCCGTGAAGGTGATGGACGACGGCGGGGTTGCCGGTACGTCCGCCGTCGCGACATCGGCCGTTTCGCCGTTCACGATATAGACGTCGAATGGATCGAGCAGCCACTTGCCGCCTTGTCCGTGCGGCGCCGAGGCATCGACCTTCAGCCCGCTGGTATCGAGGTAGTGACCCGACGTTTCGATCAGCCCGCCGTCGCCGCCCTGCGCGCCGCCTCTGGCTGTCAGCGTCCCATACAGACGGCTCGCGGCCGTGCTGAACACGACCACATGGCCGCCGCTGCCGTTGGCGAGCGCATCGGCGTGAATGCCGGCTGTCGGCGACATCCACACCGCGTTCGCGTTGCGGATATCGGTGTCGCCGCCTGCCGCGCCGCCGCCGAAGCGCACGACGCCACCGCCCGCCGCGCCGCTCGCGTCGATCCGTGCGCCATCCGTGAGCGCGACGTCGTAGCCTGTCACATCGACCTGGCCGCCTGACCGCCCCGCACCGCCCGTCGCATCGAGCGTGCCGCCGACCATCGCCACACCCGTCGCGCCGCCGTCGAGCACGATACGGCCGTTGCGCTCAGCAAGGCTTTGCGCACGAATGATTCCCTGCTGGTTGATGACGACCGCCGCCAGTGCATCGGCCGTCTGCGCGCTCATCACCACCAGTCCGCCATCGGCGGCCAGCGTGCCGGTGTTGCCGATCAACGCATGCGCAGCGCCTTCGTTGATCTTCAGCGTGGTCAATCCGTCGCCGGCAAAGTCCACCGTGATGTCGTTGCCCGCGCCAAGCGCGACCGTCCCCAGGCGCGCACTCACCGTGCCCGAATTGCTGACACTGCCGCCAAGCAGCACAATGGTGCCGCCTGTCCCCGCGACCAATGTGCCGGCGTTGCTGACGGGCGCAACCGAGTTGCCGACGAAGCGAAAGTTGCCGGCCAGAAAATCTGCGTTCGAAATATTGAGGGTCGACGCGACCAGCGACCCGACATTCACCGACGAACCCGGTGCAAAGATCACGCCGGCGGGATTGACGATGAACACCTTGCCGTTGGCACGCAGTTGCCCCGCGATCGTGCTCGGGTTGTTGCCCATCACGCGGTTGAGCAGCGCCGCCGATGACGAAGGCTGGACGATCGTCACGCCTTCGTTCGCGCCGATCGAAAACGTGTTCCAGTTGACGATCGCTTTCGGCGTGTTCTGCGTGATGTTCATCTGCCCCGCGCTGGGCGTGTTGACGCTCACTGCTCCCGACACCACCTGGGCGCCCGTCGGATTCGCCAGCGCGCCCGGCACGCACGACGCCGCGAACAG
Source organism: Burkholderia sp. Ac-20365 (assembly GCF_017104715.1). Lineage (GTDB taxonomy): Bacteria > Pseudomonadota > Gammaproteobacteria > Burkholderiales > Burkholderiaceae > Paraburkholderia. The sequence goes on along the minus strand of NZ_JAAGPI010000006.1, from coordinate 99,679 downwards.
CGCCGCCACCGCACTGGCGACGGTGCCGGCACGCCGCGGCCGCAGCTTGATTGGCTTCTTCATCGCACACCTCAGTGCCGGGCACAGCCCGGCTTGAAACCGTTCTGACCGATTCCATTCGCACGACGCCGGCGGCTCCCGAAAGAATCCGTGGCGCGCGAGACGAACATCACTTCTCTCCCCGAGGCATCAGAAAGTCTTCGTCAGTTGCACGTAAAAGCGCGGCACCTTGTCATCGCCGGACGTGTCGGAGCCCGTCGTGCGCCACGCAACCGTGCCCTGCAGCGCAATGCCGCCCGGCGCGATCCAGTACCCGCCGAAACCGACGCCGCTGCGCGTGATCACGTTCGGCCCCTGGTTCGGCCGCGAATTCGCGTTGTACCAGCCCGTGCCGAAATCGAAGAAACCGAACACCGTCGCCTTCGAATTGATCGCGTAGCGTCCTTCGACCGTCGCGACGAAGCCCTCGTCGACCAGCCCTTCGGACGGCGAATAGGCGCGCACCGCATGGGGGCCGCCCAGCAGGAAGCGCGACGAGTTGTCGAGTGTCGTCGCGGCCCACTGCCCCGATATGCCGGCGAACATGCTGAAGCGCTCCGTCACCGCATTGAGACGGTTCGCGAAAAACGTCGCGCGCATTTCGGTGCCCTGGGTGTTGCGCCCGAACGCGGACGCGTCCAGTTCCTCGTTAGCCGCATTCCTGAAATGCAGGCTGCCGATCAGCAGCTCCACGTCCGCACTGTTGAAGCCGCCGCCCACCAACGTGTCGCGGCCCTCGTAGCTCAGACCGATGCTGCCCTCGACCAGCGAGCGCGGATTGTGCGAGTCCACCGCGCCGATGTTGTCGATCAGGTCGCGATACTCGATGTTCGCGCGGGCCAGCAGGTTCTGGTTGCGGGTACGCAGCAGCGGCTGGGTCACCGTCAGGTCCGCGACGGTCGCTTCGCCCTGCGCATCGAGCGATGCAAACTCTTTGCCGAGCGCATAGTTGAGCCGAGACAACGCGACACCCACGCGCGTGCCGTACGCGTTGACAGGCGCCTCGTAGCCGATGCGGCCATACACGGTATCGAGCCGCTCGCTGGCGAGAACCCGCACGTCGAGGTTGTCGCCGATCATGAACGGCGAATTGAGCCGTGCCAGCGCGCCCAGACGCCAGGTGCCGCTCGACGATGCGCCGTAGTTGTCGAGGTCGACCGCAAACGTCCAGCGTTTGGCGGGCGCGATGCTGATCGTCAGATCGACCGTGCCGGGCTCGTTGCCCGTTTCGATGGCCGACGTCACGAGGATGCCGGGCAGGTCCGACAGCAGCAGCATCGTGCGCTCCAGATCGTGCTGCTGCAGCGGCTTGCCCACGGGAATCTGCGCAACGCGCGCACGCACCAGGTCTTCACGAATCGGCGTGCCTGCCGCGATATCGAGCCGCACATGGCCGACGCGTCCCTCCAGCACAGTGAATTGAACCGTGCCCGCGCTCACGTCCTGCGGCGGGATCACCACCTGGGCGAGCAGATAGCCACGCGCGCGGTAGACCTGCGTCACCCTGGCGGCAATCGTTTCGAGATCCGCAAATCCGATCTGCCTGCCGATCTGGTCGCGTACGGGTGCAAGCAGATCTTCCGAAGGAATGGAGTCGTTCCCCTTGAACGTGATGCCTTTGAGCTCGAACGTCGGACCGGGCGCCGTGACGGGCGGCGCAGCCGCCTGCGGCACAGCGGGCAGCGCCTGGCCGCCGCCCGGCGGCGCCGGGCGCGTGTCGCGCGGTGCGGTTTGCTGCAGGATGCTGCCGGCATTCGGCAGCGTCTGGCCCCACGCGATCGTTCCGCTGCAGGCCAAGGCAGCCGCAATCAGTCGAAGTCTGTTCATTGTTCTTCTTAGCGCGCAAGGCTCAGGCGCCAGCCTCCCATCAGGTCGAATGGTGCCCAGAAGAACGGATGTGCAAAGCGTGGGTTCTGCATCACCGCGAGTTGCGCGGTCCGCATCGCGTCGATGGCTTCATGGCCGTCGGCGAGTTGCGAGTAGAAGGTGCGCATCGTCAGCGCGCTGGATTCGTCGGCCACGGGCCACATCGACACGATCAGGCTCGTCGCACCGGCATAAAAGAAAGCGCGCGTGAAGCCGAGAATCTCGTCGCCGCGCGCGATTCGCCCAAGCCCTGTTTCGCAGGCCGACAGCGTGACGAGCGACACGTCGTTCAGCTTCAGGTTATAGATGTCTTTCGCGAGTAGCGAGTCCGGGCCGTCGGCCGGCTGCGTCGCGGGCGCGAGCAGAATGCGCGAATGCAACGGGTCGATCGTGTCGGCCTCCGCATGGGTGGCGACATGCAGTACTCGCCCTGTGGGCGCATTCTCGCGAAAGCTCACGCGCGTCGCACTGGATTGCAGAAACACTTCATTGCGCGCAAACAACGGCGCAATGCCGCGCACCTCCGCCTCGGCGCCAGGCAGTGCATAGGCGGGCGCGATGGTCGGATTGCCGAACGCGACCAGATTGCTCGCCACCTGCCGCTCGCGCGTGGCAAGCTGCACCGCGACGCTCGCCGATGGTTCGAGTGCGATCGGGTGGCGCTGGATCAGGAAGCCGTCCGGGCCGTGCAACGCCTGGTACGGCAGATAGTGCAGCGCGCCGTGCGGAACGATAATCAGCCGATCATCCGCACGCAATCCGAGTGGCGCGATCAGCAGCGCGTAGAGCTTGTCGCCATACGTGATCGCAGTCGGCCGGCGGCGCACGATGGCATTGCGGAAATCCGTGACGGCCGTATCCATGTCGGCGCGTGCGATCGGCAGCGTGTAGCCTTTTAGCCCTTCGTTGCGGATCACCCACACGATAATCGCCTTCTCGAGGCTGTGATATTCGACGAGCGTCTCGTTCGGCTTCAAGCCGTTGCGCACCACGTCGAGGCCCGGCACGTTGCCGTTCAGCTGGCGGTCGTCCACGCCGGCATCGACGCGATTGCGCACCACATCGAGCAGCGCACGCGCGCGGCTGCGCTCGGACAGATTCCATGCCGATGCATAGTCGCCCACTTCGACCGTCAGCGCGATGGCCATTTCGAACACGGACTGCGTGTCGCCGAAGAGACCCGTCTTGAACTCTTCGCTGCGAAAGCGTGCGCGGATTTTCTCCGAATCGTCCACGGCCAGCAGGTACGCTTCACGCGCCCTCGCTCGCTCACCGAGCGCGAGATCGGCGCGGCCGATGCCCTCGTGCGCCCACAGACGGTCGTAATTCGCGTCGCTTCCGCCGCTCTCCGACAGCAGCGTGGTGAACGCCAGCAGCGCCTCGCGGGGCTTGCCTTCGGCGAGCAGCAGATTGCCTTCGATACGCCGGTATTGCGGCGCGAGGTCCGCGCTCGGCGCGGGACTCGCGGCGTCAAAGGTCTTGCGCGCACCAGCCGTGTCGCCCGCGGCAATCTGCGCGTTCGTCACGGACAGCAGCACCAGCGGACGGTAGCGCGGCGACGCTGTGTCGAGCGCACGCTTGTATGCGTCCAGTGCGTCTTGCGGGTGGCCGCGGCGCAGCGCGACATCGCCCAGCACCTTGTTGGCGGGCGCGAATACCTGTTCGGGCGCTTTGGGGGTCGAGGCCAATGCCTCGGTGGCATAACGTTCGGCGTCGTCGAGATCGCCGGCGTAGCTGTAGGCGATCGCGAGATCGCGTTTGGAGAGCGCGGCCAGATCGGCGTTGTCGGTCCGTTGCGCCATCACCAGCGCACGGGCTGCTGCCTCGACGCTGTCACGGAAGTCGCCGCGCTCGGCTGCCGATACGGCCATGCTGCAGTAATCGTAGGCAGGCAGCGTGACGCGATCGCGCGAAAGCAGCAAACGTCCTTCGGAGGTCAACGATTGCAGTGTTTCGGCATCGCGTTCGCGCTCGGCCGCCTGTCGAAAGCCCGCCGATTCAGGCGCGAGACCTGGCGCCACGCCGCTGGCAGATGCGGCAGGTGCGGCCGCTGTTGCCGCGAATGCGCCGCCGTCCAGACTGAACGTTGCCCAGCCGGCAAGCACGACGATACCCAGCATGCGCTGCGCCCCGCCACGCCAGCGCGTAGCGCCGCCTTGCACTCCACGCCTCGCGGTGCGCGCCCTGCAGGACATCGGGAATCGTATGCGTTCGTTCACATCGTCTTCCTGCTGGACGGTCGATAAACGCGACGGGAGAGCCGTTGTGACTGCGAGGGCATGCGGGCCAGAGCGAGCGCCACTGGAGCTACCTGCAACTCTTTATAAAGAAACGATTGTGAGCAGGTCATTTTGAAATCTTCGCCGCACGCCAGAGGCATCGGCACATGCATTGACAGCGTCGACGAACTGGCAACCGCTTCAAAAACGATCGCGTGATTCGTCTAGTAGATACACGCGTGCGCGTGAGGATGCTGCATGCTCGTTCGCAGCGCCTCTCGACTGGACTTTCCTGTGGATCACGTCCTGATGACCAGCCACGACGACAAGACGGTAATCGTGTCACAACCGCCCGAGCCCGAGCCCGACAGCCGGTCGATCCCGGCCGGGACGGCAGGCGCGGATAGCACCGGTGACGCAGATAGCGCGACCATCATGCCGTCCGTATCCGCAGGCGGCGACTCGCATCACGCGTTGCCGACCGGCACGCGGGTCGCGGAATTCGAAATCAGGGGATTGGTCGGCGAAGGCGGCTTCGGCATCGTCTATCTCGCCTACGACACGCAATTGGGCCGCAATGTCGCGCTCAAGGAATACATGCCATCCGCGCTGGCTTCACGCGGCAGCCGTGCCGAAGTCTCGGTGCGCTCCGAGCGCCACGAAGAAACCTTCCGCGCGGGCCTGAAAAGCTTCGTCAACGAAGCGCGGCTGCTTGCGCAGTTCGATCATCACTCGCTCGTCAAGGTCTACCGGTTCTGGGAGGCAAACCGCACCGCCTACATGGTGATGCCGTACTACGAAGGCGTGACGCTGCGCGATGCGCTGCGAGCGAAGCAGGCGCCGCCCGACGAAACGTGGCTGCGCACGCTGCTGACATCGCTCATCAGCGCGCTCGATGTGATGCATCGTGCGCAGTGCTACCACCGCGACATTGCGCCGGACAACATACTGCTGCTGAAAGACAGCGGGCGACCATTGCTGCTCGACTTCGGCGCGGCGAGACGCGTGATCGGCGACATGACGCAGGCGCTAACCGTGATCCTGAAGCCCGGTTACGCGCCCATCGAGCAGTACGCGGAAATCGAAACGCTCAAGCAGGGACCGTGGACCGACATCTATGCGCTCGCGGCCGTCGTCTACTTCGCGATCGTCGGCAAGACGCCGCCGCCCTCGGTCAGCCGGATGATGAGCGACAGCTACGTGCCGCTCGCGACGCAGGCGGCTGGCCGCTATTCGGCAACCTTCCTGCAGGCGATCGATCACGCGCTCGCTGTCAAGCCCGAAGAGCGGCCGCAAAACGTGCAGGCGCTGGCGGCGGAATTGGGCCTCGCGCTGGGTGGCCAGGATGGCGCGCATGACGAGGCCGTTGCGATGGCGTCGCTGCGTGCGGCTGCACCTGCCGCGAGTGCCGCGAGTGCCGCGAGTGCTGGCACGGCGGCATCCGCAACAGGCAGCGCGCTTCGTACGGGCGCGGCAGCTTCCAACAACCCGGCCACGTCCGGCACTGGCGCCAAAGCACCGTCCGGCCCGGACAACGTATCGCATGGCGCAAGCCGGCGCGCCACATGGATAGCGGCTGGCGCAGTCGTCGTTGCGCTGGCGGCGCTCGGCGGCTGGTTTGCCTTGCGGCCCTCGACGACGATCGCGCCGCCCGTCACCGCCCGCGATCATTCGACGGCGCCGGGCGCGGATCACGCGCAGACCGGAACGCCGCCTGCGCCGCAGGCGGCCAGCACCGTCATCGAGGCGCCGTCGGCACGTGCGCCTGCAAGCGCCCCGCCGACCACGACTGCGAACACCGCACAACCCGCCGCACCGACCGCACCCGCAGCACCGGAGCTACCGCCGTACACGCCCGACGGCGAACTCGACCGGATCGTCGCTCTCGGCGATCCATCGATCCGCGTGACGGCTACGTCGCGCAGCACGACCGCGCGGATCAACAAGGATCATCTGCAATTCAGGGTCGGCAGCAATCGCGCGGGATACGTGTACGTGTTCATGGTCGATCCTGCCGGGCAATATCTGATGCTGTTTCCGAATGGACTCGACAAGAACAACGCCATTGCCGCGGGACAGACGCTTTCGTTGCCGCGCGCGAGCTGGCCGATGATGGCGGGCACACCGGCGGGTCCGAACCATTTTCTCGTGATGGTCTCATCGGCGCCGCGTGACTTTTCAGACGGCGGGCTGCACAGCGAATCGGTGTTCGCGGATTTTCCGGCAGACGCGCAGCGCGCCGCCGCGACCCGCCGCACCGGCAGCACGTCACCGTTCGCCGGCAAGCCGCAATGCGCGGCAAGCGCGAGCCAATGTCCGGACACGTTCGGCGCGTCAACTTTCACAATCAACGTTGTCGGTCCGTCGACGTAGCGGACAGGGTTGTCCGCACATCGGCGACGAGGAGGCGGCATGCACAACGTAGCCTGGAAGCTCGGTCTGATCGTGGCGCTCGCCGGTTGCGCAAGCAGCCAGCCTGCATCGACGACGACCTTCGGGCCGGCGGGCGGACAGCCAGCCCCGGCGTCGATCCAGCCGGTAGCGCAAGTGGCGTCAGCCGTGCCCACGCCTGCTGTGCCAACGCCCGCGGTGTCAACGCCATCCGCACAGACTGACGCGGCCCGCGTCACGTCACCCATCGTGGCCGTCTCGCCTGCTCCCGCTGCAAGCAACGCAAGCAACAGCATTGCCTTCGCGACGCGTCACGCGTATTACGCGTCGGCGCGCTTCGCCGATCTGCCTGGCTGGAGCATCGACGACTTGAGCGGCTCGTGGGACGCGTTCAAACGCAGTTGCGCGGTACTCGGCTCGCGGGCCGGCTGGTCGGAACCGTGCGCGGCGTCGCGCACGGTCGATGCGGGCAATGCGGCCGCCATCCGCCAGTTCTTCGAGACGTACTTCAACGCTTACCAGATCCGCAATACCGACAAGAGCGGCGACGGCACGCTGACTGGCTACTACGAGCCTCTGCTCAATGGCAGCCAGCAATATGGCGGCGCCTTCCTCTACCCCGTCTACGGCACGCCCGACGACATGCTGTACCTCGATAGCCGACGCCTGCCGGACAGCGCGCGCGGTTCGACGAGCGCCGCGCGCATCGAAGGCCGTGCAGTCGTTCCCGTCGCCGACGCCACGCCGGGGAGCGCGAAAGGTGTCTACGTGCTCGACCTGCGCGACAGCGTGCCGGACATACGCGACAAGAAGATCCGCCTGCGGCTCGATCACGACCGCATCGTGCCGTACTACACGCGCGCGGAGATCGAGCGCGGCGCGCTCAAGGCGCCGATTCTCGCGTACGTCGACGACCCTGTGATGCTGTACTCGATGCAGGTGCAAGGCGCCGGCAAGGTGCGCATGCGTGACGGCACGGTGCGCCGCTTCGCCTACGCGGAACAGAATGGCCGGCCATTCCTGCCGCCTGTCGCGCGCACGAATGGCGGCGGGCAGCGGATCACCGTGCGCGGCATGGATGTCGAGATCGACGTTCAGGATGAGTCGTCGACAGGCAACGCCACTGCACAGACGGTGGGAGATGCCGTCGGCGGAGTCCCGGCCACACGCTCGCAGGACGACGATGAACCCGTGTCGCCGCTGCTGCGCGGCTTCAAACTCGCTTCAGCCACACCGCAAAGCGGCGACCCGGTGACACCCGCCGTACGTCCCGCTTCCACCGGCAGCCTGGCAGGCACGACATCGAATGGACCCGGTGCTTCGAAGACGGGCGGCGCAGTGGCAAACAACGCTCCCGTCAAGCGCGTGTTCGCCATATCGGACCCCAGCTATGTGTTCTTCAGGCTGATTCCCGATTCGCCGAATGGCCCTGTCGGCGCGCTCGGCGTGCCGTTATCGGCAGGCCGCTCCGTGGCTGTCGATCCGCGCACCACGCCGCTCGGCGCGCCCGTCTTCGTCTCGACGCGCGACGATCCGCAAGCCCCCGGCGCAATCGACCGGTTGATGATGGCGCAGGACTCCGGCGGTGCGATTCAGGGCGCGGTGAGAGCGGACTATTTCTATGGCTTCGGGCAGAACGCGCAGACGCAGGCGAGCCGAACGAAGGAACGCATACGGATGTGGGTGCTATTGCCGAAAGGGCTGCCCATCTCCGCGAGAGATGCCGCGCTGAAAACGCGGGGCGGTGGCGCGGCGGCGCCGAGTGCCGATTGCGTCGTTAGCGATCCAGAATTGTGTGTCGACGATACGCCTTGAGGTCTGGTAGCGCGCTACGAGACGCAGGTTTCGCTGATATCAGATGGAATGTGACCGTTGTTTTGTCGCACGTGAACGGCCTTGACGCAAACGTAGTGAACCTTTAGCTGGAGATCATCATGAAGGTCACAAGCACACATATCTCAGCAATCAACGCGATTCTGAAAAGCGGAAAGCGCGACTTCGATTCCGATCACTTTCTCGCCATGCTAACCGGTCAGTTCATCATTTACGGCATGGACGAACCGCAGCGCAACTATCTCGCGATTGCGTTGCTGGCGGAGGAAGCCTTTAAGGCAAAGCAGGTTGAAATCAAGGAAGACAGTATAAAAACGGCGACCGACAAATCGGTCACGAAACACGTCTCCAACTATTTCATCGACTTCAATAAACAAGGCAATGTCGTCGGGCAGATCGGCGGCTTCACGCTGAATCGCACCGCTGACCTCGCGCCGAAAGATCCAGTACGCGAAGCAGACAGGGCTGCGTTCGGTACCCGGTTCGAGACTTCCGTACTCGGTCTCAAGGCGTCGCCAGACGACGCTCACCTCAAGTGGGGGGTGAGAAAAGACAATATGGGCATAAAGGAAAGTTCAATCGATCTGAAGAAGATGACGGGTAGCCTCAGAAATTTTGCTGTGCGTCGTGCGTGCAAGTTTCTGATCTACGACTCCATCAAAGACGGCATCAAGATTGCCTATTCGCTGGACGACATGAACCTTTCCGCGGTTGTGAGACGCGACGCGCTCAGCCTCAGAGATGAAGATGGCAAGTCCGTCAAGCAGAAGGTCCCCGTCTGCACATCGGAGATCCGGGAGATCTTCCGCAACTGGGACTACCTGGAAAAGCATGTCGTGTTCTTCAAGGATTTCAAACGCGTACCGCCGCCGTGGTGCATACCAACCGGCACGGCTGCCGACGTCAAACTCTGGGCGAACTATGCCGCCGCACGGGCGAAGAAGCTGCAGGTAAAGTATGGCAAAGCCAATAACAAGCTCTACGAGTCGGTGAAAAATACTGTGTCCGAAGCCGCGAAGAACCAGATTCCGCCTCATACGGTACGAGATTTTCACTTATCGAAACCGAGCGCCTTCAATCCAAAATATGCACTGCCCGTCGACCACGAGAAACACGAGGACACGTGAGCGGAGTAGGAGCGTCACATCGCATGTCAGCATTGATGCGCGTACTGCAAGCGGTTCATCGAGGTACCGCTTGCCGCGCCAATATCACTGGCTGTGATTCGAGCTATGCACTACCCTCGTATTGCTGCAGAAACTCACTCCGCGCGACACGTCGCTGGATATGTCGCACACCGGAAAGCCGACTAATTGTTAACCGTCTCCAACAGGTGGTGTGACATGCCGTGGAATATCGAATTGAAGAAAAATGTGTCGATGCACGAAGGCGTGAGCGGCACTTTGCCGCGAGAAAAAATCACGCCCGAAATTGAGGCAAAACTCAAACAGGCGGTTCGCACTGCCCCTATCATGACAGCCGCCGCGATTCAGATGATCCAGCGATTCGCCGTGGTGGAACCAACGAAAAAAGCCACACCCGCCAATGTGGAAGTACAAAACACGCTGACCAAGTACTTCACGCTGAACCCCAACGTCGGCAGATACGAGCAGATCGTCAATCGCATTGTCGCCGTCTATCGCGCAATGCAAACGGGTCTGGTAGGCGGATATTCTCTTTATGCCTATGCCCAACCACGTACGGAAAAATCGTTCGAGCACGCGTTCGTCAAGGTCAATCACAATGCCAACAAAGCGCTGAGTCATTTCTTTGCCGATGTAGGCGAACGACACTGGCAATGGGATAAATTCAAAGAAGAGGCGCGAAAGTATGCTGGCGAGCCCGACAGTGCATTGGCCGAAGACATCCACTTGAACTACGAATGGTTCAAGGATAGCAACGTGGATATGGATATGGTTGCATTGACCATCGTTCACGAGGCATCGCACAAGTGGGCGCACACCACGGATGTCTGCTACAAGTCCAGCACATTCAGCAAGACAGCATCATCCGATTCACTTGCCGATGGCGTTCGGCAAGGCTTCCAGCCGACTATCGAACGTCAGAATGAACCCAAAGGGCCGATCTACGTGATGGTCAAAAACGGTCCGAAAAAGGTACTGGCATATCCATCCACGTTCAACGTGATGCAAAACGAAGCCTGGATCACGAACGCAGATAGCTACGCCTGGGCGGCCAGAAGACTCTGGAAGAGAGTGGAGTCGCTGATGACCCACGCCACGTTTTAGTGCGTGGATGAACTGCTCCCGCGGTATCCGGATACGAGCCAGCAGTGCACGCGCAATCCGCTAATAAAGATACTCGGCGGGGATCAGGGTATCTTCATCGTATCCGCTGCGGTGCTCGTCTTTTGAATTGCAAACGGGATCGAAGATCCAGATCAGATCACCCTCGATCTCTCTCGCAACCACACAGCCCGCCCAACGCACATAGAGTGCGTTGGGCGCTGCCTGATACATCTTGTTCAGCAGTTCGAGTCCGGCATGCTTGCTGGGGTTGCCACCGGGCCGCGCGAATCGTCGAAAATACACACCAAGGCGCCGCTGAAGCGTCTGTCGCGCACCATCCGCCTTTCCGACGTAGACGACATTGCCGGCCGATAAGGGCTGGTCATTGGTCGAAAAAATATAGATGCCCGCGCCGGGCGGAATCACGTCCCGGCTGATCATGTTCGCGACGAAGTGCGTAACGGGAATCGCCGGAGCGTGCCATCGCAATTGCGAAAACCAGATGGGCATGGATGTCATGCGGTCGCCCCTGAAATTCGAGGTATACGTCGACCGAGTATAGTTCGCCGGCAATCATTCGCGAAAGAATCCGGCTGAACCCGAGGCTCGTTCGACGCCCGCCAACGTCTACTTCACCTTCGGCCTGACCGACGCACGTTTCTTCGCTACTGACGTCGACTCCGCCGGCGCTGTCTCGCGTGCCGGCGAATGCTTGAACAGCGACGAACTGAGCGTGGCCGCACCCATGTCCGACGCAGCGCTCAACAGCAACGGCGCAAGCTCCTTCAGACGCGACTCCGGCAGCCGGCTTGTCGGCCCCGCGAGACTCACGATACCCACGACCTCAGCGGTCACCGGATTTCGCACAGGTGCGGCAATCGACGTCATGCCCGCCTCATAGGTTTCGATCGCCACCCCGTAGCCGCGTTGCCGCGCGCCGTTCAGATCTTTCAGGAACTGCTGGATGGTCTTCGGCGCACGCGGCGCGTTGGCCGATTTCGGACCGAGCCCACCCTGCTTCGATACCAGTTCGATTGCACGCTCGTCGGAGAGCGTGGATAGCCACGCCTGTCCGCTCGCCGTGCAATGAAGCGGTGGCTGGCTGCCCATGTCCGGGTCGTAACGCAAGCCCGACTTCGCGCCCTGCGCCTTGCCGACGAACGTGATGTGTTCGTCCTCGACCACGCCCAGACGCGCCAGTTCACCCGAGCTTTCCGCGAGCCGGTCGAGCACCGGTTGCGAGATATCGGCCACGCCGCTCGTCGACAGATAGATCAACCCCAGCGACACCAGCTTCAGCGCGAGCGTGTATTCGCCGTGATCCTCGTCCTGGCGCACGAAGCCTTCGTCGATCAGCATCGACAGCAGACGGTGCGTGCCGCTGCGCGGAATGTTCAGCGTGTCGGCGATGGCCGCGAGCGTCATGCGGCCGCCGTTCTTCGCCAACAGTTCGAGCACCGCCAGCGCCCGCTCCAGATTGCCTGCCATATTGCACTCTCATTCAATTTGCCGTGGGCAAATGAGAACACGATTCCATAGTGGAATTCAAGCAGTTTCGTATGTCCCCGACCGAAGGTGGGTTCCTCGTCAGTGCCCCGCGCTCACGCTGACCTGCGCAACCGGCCCGTTGTGCCGCGCGCCCTTCAGCAACACGCCCGCCGCGCCGACCGCGGCAGGCACCGCCAACGCCATGAACACTTCGCCGAAACTCCAGTTCGCATGCAGCATCGACGCGCCGAGCATCGCGCCCGCGATCCCGCCAAAGCGGCCGACGCCGAGCATCCAGCTCGTGCCCGTCGCGCGCATGGACGTCGGGTAGGAACCCGCCGCGAGCGCGCAAAAGCCCGTATTCGACCCGTTCATGCAATAACCCATGCCGAACGCGAGCACGCAGATCATGCTGAAGGTATGTGCCGACGACCCCATGTACCACGCCAGCACGCCGCCCGCGAACACGGTCAACCCCAGCGCGCGATGCGGATTGAAGCGGTCCATCTGCCAGCCGATCAGCACCGAGCCGACCGTGCCGCCCGCCTGGAACAGCGCGCCGACCACCGCCGCTTCGGCGAGCGTGAAGCCGATTCCGCGAATCAGCGTCGGCAGCCAGTTGCCGAGCAGATACACGGTGAGCAAACCAGCGAAGTAGCAGATCCACAGCATCACGGTGCCGAACGCATGGTCGCGCGAAAGAATCGCGCGCACGGGGCTGCGTTCCGCGCGCTCCGGTTCGTGCGAGATGAAACGCGTGGTGCCGTCGGCGCTACCCGGCTTCAGACGATTGAGCACATCGACGAGACGCATGCGGCGGCTCTCCTTCAACGCCAGATAGCGCGCCGATTCCGGCAGCCATTTGATCAGCACGGGCACATACAGAATGGGCAGCACGCCGCCGAGCAGCAGCACCGAATGCCATCCGTACGCGGTAATCAGCCACGCGCTGACGAAGCCGCCACCTGCCGCGCCGAACGTGAAGCCGCAAAACACGATCGTCACCATCAACGAACGGCGATGCGGCGGCGCATATTCGGCCATCAGCGTCGCGGCATTCGGCATCGATGCCCCGAGGCCGATACCCGTCAGAAAGCGCAGCACCGTCAGCGAGGCGACATCCGTCGCGAACGCCGATGCGAGACTCCACACGCCAAAGAAAAGCACGGCGGTCGTCATCACGGTCTTGCGGCCGAAGCGATCCGACATCGGCCCGGCGCCGAGCGCGCCGAAGGCAAGACCGAGCAGGCCGCCGCTCATCACGGGACCGAGCGCATCGCGCGGGATCGCCCATGCAGTGGAAAGCGACGGCGCGATGAAGCCGATCATCACCGTATCGAGTCCGTCGAGCATCACGATCAGCATGCACATCAGCAGCACGAGAAGCTGGAAGCGTCCGATCGGCTGATCGTCGAGGAATTGCTGAACGTCGAGCGCGCGTTCGCCGCGCGCAGCCGTTCCTTGAGCGGACCGTTTGGCCGCCTGCGAGAAGGTCATCGGGTGTCTCCGGATGATTTGTTCTTGTTATGTGTTCGTTCAGAAAGATGCCGGCCGCTCGCCGCCGTTCTTTTTGCACGGCGACGCTAAAAAGGCCGGACATCACATTGGCGTGCTGGAAATCAGGTCGCTGTCGCGTACGCCTGTTCGATCACAGCACGTGTCGCTTCATGCAAGCGTCGGGCACGATCGACGGCACGCGTAGTTTCAGCCCAACGCTGCGTCGGCACTTCGACGCTCACAGGCAAGTGGTCCGGCAACGCGCGCAGAATGCCAGCCAGATCGAGACCGCCCTCGCCCGGAATCATCCGTTCGCAACGCGCCTGATACAGCAGCGTATCGAGATCGGTCGGACGCTCGGCGGGTGCGTCGCAGAACTGCACATAGCCGAAGTAGTCGCGCGGCAACGCGCGCAACGCGTCGAGCGAATCAGCTGCACGATCGAAGTGAATCGGATCGATGATGAGGCCCGTGTTGCGCTTTCCGCTCGCCGCGACAATGCGCGCGCCCTGCGCGATGTTCTTCACCTCTGTCCACGGCATCGGTTCGAGCGAAGGCGTGATGCCGAGCGGCGCGGCGATATCGCACAACTGTGCAAGACGATCCGCCGTGCGCGCTTCGTCCGGATCATTGCCCGCCACGAGCGCGAAGCGCGCGCCGAGTTCGGCGGCTGTTTCGAGCATGGGCTTGTACGACGTCACGTCGGTCTCCGGCTTGAGCCGCATGATCTCGACATCGAGCACGCGCATACCCGTGCCCTTCAACACCGCGAGCGTCTCGCGCTTGAGCGCGGTATCGCCGACGATTTCGTGCCGCACTTCGTGATCGGTCGCGGGCAGCAGACGCAAGCCGACGAGGTCGTAGCCTGCGTCGGCCGCGCATTGCACCATCTGCGGCGGCGTCAGTTCCAGCACGGTCAGCGCCGACAGCGACAGCGCGCGCGCATGAGCCTGAGTCATCATGTCTCCTTTATCCAGTTCGAATCCTGTCTCACGTGCGCCGTTCAGCGCAACGGCGAAAACGGTGCGGGCACGTAGATCGTCGATTCCATCGTCGTCAGATGCGCGGGTCCGCCCTTCGGCGGCCAGATGCCGTCTTTCACGGCTTCCGCGCGAATGCGCGAGCGCTCGTCGACGCTGGCATACGGCCAGATGTTAAGAAAGCGCGGCACGGTGCCGTCGAGCGAATACATCGCACCGATCAGCGGCGAACGCTGCGTGCGCTCGGGCACGGCGTTTTCCCAGGCGTCGATGGTGTGTTGCAGACTTGCGAGCTTCGTGCCGTAGACGCGCATCTCGTAGATGCCGCCATGCACAGCCGGTTCGATCGGCGGCAGGAACGGGAAAAGCGCGTAGCTTTCCACCTTCACGTCCACGATGAATTCGCCGCAACCAAACGGATTGCCTTCGAGCAGCAGACGCTTGCGCTCATTCACGAGCGCCGCTTCCGATTCGAAGCCGCGCAGCACCATCACCTTGCCGAGCGCGCCGATATCCGAATACCAGCAGCCGAGCAGCGTCGAGCCCGGCTGATTGCCGCTCGCCTTGATGCTTTCGAACACCTGCGCATTCGTGCCGATTTTCACGGTGAGCGTGACTGTGTCATACAGTGTCATTGCATGGATCCTTGATGTGAACTGGAGGAACCGGTGCGCGTCGGTAGATGCGCTGCACCGGCGAGAGAAAGTCCTGCGAGATAACCGAATGTCATCGCCGGGCCGAGCGTGATGCCGCCGCTCGGATAGCAGCCGCCCATCATGCTCGCGCTGTCGTTGCCAACTGCGTAGAGGCCGGGAATCGCGTGGTCGTTGCGGTCGAGCACGCGGGCGCTGGCGTCGGTGGCGAGGCCCGAGAAGGTGCCGAGGCTGCCCGGCAGCAGCTTGACTGCGTAGAACGGTCCGTTGTCGATCGGAGCGAGACAGGGATTCGGCTTGTGTGCCACATCGCCCTGCACGCGGTTATAGGGCGTCGAGCCTTTGTGGAACTGCGGATCGAAGCCGTCTTTCGCGTACGTGTTGTACGCGCCGACCGTGTTTTCGAGGCCTTTTGCATCGATGCCGCACACCTTGGCAAGTTCAGCGAGCGTCGCACCGCGTTTCAGATAACCCGAACTCACATAGCTCGAAACGGGAAACGGAAACGGCTTCGAAAAACCGAGCCCGTAGCGGCGCTGAAACCGGTGATCGCAGATCAGCCACGCGCACACTTCTTCGCCGCGCGGCGTCGTGCCGAGCAATGCGGAAATGAAATCGTGATACGACGACGCCTCGTTGACGAAGCGCTGTCCCGCGCGCGTGACGGCAATCACACCCGGCTTCGCGCGTTCGATCAGATGCGCGAACGCCACGTCGCCACCGCGTTGCGGCACGAGCGAAACCGGCGCCCAGGCGGCGGGTGCATCGAGCCGATCATTGAAATGTCCGCCAATCGATTCGCCGAGGCGAATGCCGTCGCCCGTATTCGAGCGCGGCGCGGCTGACCAATGTTCTTTTCCCGAAGGCGTGTACGCAAACGTGCTGGCACGCCGCGCGACATCGTGTGGAAAGCCGCCGCACGCCAGCACTACGCCACGCGACGCACGCACCTCGTGCACCACGCCGTCGATCTCGACACGTGCGCCCGTCACGCGCGCGTCATCGCGCAGCAGGCCGATTGCCTTTGCCCGCGTACGCAAGTCGACGTTGCGATCCGCCGCCGATTTCAACAGCCGCGCGACCAGTGCATTGCCATTGACGAGATGCATCGAGCGCCCATGGCGCAGCTTTTGCCACGCGAAGGCAGCTAGCCGCCGCGTCACGTAAAGCGCGGATTTCACCGAACGCGTCGCGCGATAAAAATGCGCCAGATCCTGCCCCGACGCCAGCGCCATGCCCTTGATCGTCATCACCGACAGCGGCTCGCGCAGCTTGTGGATCAACGGACCGAGTTCCTTGCCGTCGAACGGCATCGCGCATACCGAACGGCCGCCCGGCGCGGCGCCCGGCGTGGTATGAAAATCAGGAACGCGATTGCCGTCGATGAAACGCATCGCCGTATGCCGCTCGAAAAACTCGATCATTTCGGGCCCGCGCTCCAGCAAGGCGTTTGCCTTGTCCGCATCGAACTGCGCGCCGAGTTCGCTCTTCAGATAGGTGCGCGGTGCGTCGATGTCTTCGCGGATGCCCGCGCGCGTCGCCAGCGGATTGCGCGGAATCCACATCCAGCCGCCCGACCACGCGGTCGTGCCGCCAAACACGTCCTCCTTTTCCGCGACCATCACGCGCAAGCCCTGCGCAGCCGCCGTCACGGCCGCCGACAGTCCGCCCGCGCCGGAACCCAGCACCAGCACATCGCATTCGAGTATCGGTTCACGTTTCATCTTCGCTTCTGCCTGCCCAAAACTATGGAACTAACTTTCTTTGTGGAATACTATTCCACAAATTGCGATCTTGCAAAGTTTTTGTGACGACGAGGAGGAGCGACATGCGAGTACTGGTTACAGGCGGCAGCGGTTTTCTGGGGGCGTGGATCATGCGGCGGCTGCTTGCACATGGCATCGAATGCGTTGCGTTCGATCTGCAGACGAAACCGCAATTGCTGCACGCGATCGCGCCGGAATGGGCGGATACGGTCCAATGGCGTACGGGCGATATCGCGCAAGCCGCCGATGTCGCGCGCGCACTGGACGGCTGCGACGCCGTCATTCATCTGGCGGGCATCCTGACGCCCGATTGCGCCGCCAATCCGGTGCGCGGCGCGCAGATCAACCTGATCGGCACGCTGAACGTCTTCGACGCAGCGCGGGCCGCAGGCCTGCAGCGCGTGCTGTACGCCAGCAGCGCGGGCGTATTCGGTCCCGACGATGGCGCAACGCCGCATCCGCAAACGCACTACGGCGCGTTCAAGCTCGCGTGCGAAGGCTCGGCGCGCGCTTACTGGAACGACCACGGCATCGCGAGCGTCGGCTTCCGGCCGCTGGTCGTCTATGGCGCGGGGCGGGAGACGGGATCGAGCGCCGGCCCGAGTCTCGCGTGCCGCGCTGCAGCGCTCGGCGAGCACTACACGATGCCGTTCACGGGTTCGACAGGTTTCATCTACGCCGACGATGTCGCGGCCGCATACGAAGCCGCGTTGTTGCGCGACGTGGAAGGTGCGCACGCGTTCACGCTCGCAGGCGAGATCGCGTCCGTGCAGACGGTGATCGACAAGATTGGCACGATCGTGCCCGAAGCGCGTATCGATGCCGCGGGCGCTGCGCTGCCTATCGCAACTGCGTTTCCGCACGATCCCGCCCTGGAACGCCTGTTGCCGGGTCTGCCGCAAACCTCGCTCGAAGAAGGTTTGCGGCAGACGGTAGCGTTCTATCGTCATGCGGTTGCTGCGCAACACTGACGATAACGAAACCCTCAGCGCGCCGGCGCAACCGGCGCGCGCGCCGCCACGGCCCGATGCACGGCAAGCGTCGCGGACAGCGTGCGCGCGGCATCGTCGGCGGAACACAGCGGCGCCTCTTCACGCGAGATCACGGCAGCGAAGTGGCGCAACTGCTCGTGATACGGATCAGCGCTATGCGGCGTGCTGCGCTCGACGGTCAGCGGCTCGTGCCAGCCCTTGCGCGAGCGGTACTCCCACACATCGAGTTGCGGCAGCGTCAACGACGCGTCCGTGCCGATCAGAAAATGCGTGTTCACCTGCTGGCGCGGATAGTGCGCCGCTTCGCCCGCCGCAAGATCCCAGTTCCAGGGCGCAGCCGCGCAGTCCGACACGGCGAGCGTGCCAAGCGCACCGCTCTCGAAGCGCAGCAATGCCGCAGCCGTATCTTCGACTTCGAAACCGCGCACCGCATTCGACGTCAACGCCTGCACCTCGACGATCTCGCCAAGCAGGAACCGCATGATGTCGATGTCGTGGATCAGGTTGATCAGCACAGGCCCGCCGCCCGCGCGCCGACGCCATTCCACATCGAAATAGGAGTCCGGTTTGTAGAAGGTCGCGAGCGCGTTCGCTGTCACGGGCTTACCCAGTCGCCCTGACCCGACGATTTCCTTTGCGCGCCGCAGGATCGGATTGTGCCGACGATGATGCCCCACCAGCACCGGCACCTTCGCTTCGTCGGCTGCGCGGCTCAACTGTTGTGCGGCGTCCACATCGTCGGCGATGGGCTTTTCGATCAGCGCGGGAATGCCGCGCGCGATGCACGCGAGCCCCACGTCCACATGCGTCGCGTTCGGCGTCGCGACGATCGCGCCTTCGGGGCGCACTTCGTCGAGCATCGCTGCATAGTCGGCGAACCAGCGCAGCCCTTCCTGTTGCGCGAATTCACGCGCGGCGGGCGACGGATCTGCAATCGCGACCACCTCGGCCTGCGGATGCAGTCGCGCCCGCTCGACATGCATCCGTCCGATCGCACCCGCGCCTATCACCGCCAAACGTCTCCTTGCCATGTCCTTCGTCTCCTCAGGTTGACCACATTTAAAGCTTCCCAGGTGATTACCCGGATTTTATGAAACACGCTTTGATTGTTGAATACTATTCTAATTCAAACTACAGTTCACCAAAAGTTTTGTTGTCGACAGGTTTGCGACCGGATACGGACAGGAGCGGAGAGACATGAAAGACGAACAGAAACAATCAAGCAATCAGGAAGCGCAGAGCACGGGCATGACGCGCCGCACATGGCTCGCCACGGCGGGCAAGACGCTCGCGAGCGGCGCGGCCGTGCTGGCCGCACCCGCAATCGTGCGTGCGCAAGGCGAGCAGCCGCTCAAGCTGGGCCTGCTGATGGCCAAGCAGGGTGTGTGGACCGAACAGGGCGAAGTGATCGCGAACGGCGTGAAGATGGCGCTCGACGATGCGAACAACCAGGCGCGCGGCCGCCGGGTGGATCTCGTCTGGTACGACGAGCCGAATCCGCAGTCGGCGCAGCAGAACATGCAGAAGCTGATCGAGCAGGACAAGGTGATCGCTGTGATCGGCGGCACGAATAGCGGCACGTCGCTGGCGATGTCGTCCGTTGCGAACCGCACGAAGACGCCGTATATCGCACCGAACGCCGCGGCGCGCGAACTGACGGGCAGCAGCTGCAACCCGTACACGTTCCGCGTGCTGAGCCCGACGCCCGTCACGTGCCGCGCGCTCGCGCCGTCGCTGCTCGCGATCGGCAAGAAGTGGCATTTCCTCGTGGCGAACTACGCGTATGGGCAGGACATCCAGCGCTCGATGTCCGAACTGCTGAAGCAGTCGGGCGGCACGATCACGGGCGCCGATGTCACGCCGCTCAACACCACGGATTTCAGTTCCTTCATCCTGAAGATCCGCCAGTCGAAGCCCGATGTCGTGATGCTCGGCCTGCCGGGCGGCGATCTGTCGACCTTCCTCAAGCAGTACGCCGAAATGGGCATGAAGGACAAGATTCCCGTTGCGTGCCCGATCATCGGCGACTCGGATTTGTGGTCGATCAACGTCGATGCCGCCACCGGTTACTACGGCAAGCCGTGGCACTACAGCTCGCCGGGTCATTCGCCGGAAGAACTCGCGTTCATCAAAAAGTACACGGCGAAGTACGGCAAGCCGCCTGCCGACAAGGCGTGGATCGGCTGGTTCACGACGCGCGCATTGCTCGCGGGCGTCAACCAGGCGAAGAGCACATCGGGGCCGGACATCGTGCAGAGCCTGGAGACGGTGCAATTCGGCGACAGCAGCGGCCCCGCGTATTTCCGCCCATGGGATCACCAGATGCTGCGCCGCTGGACGGTCTTCAAGGTGAAAGACCACATCACCGACAAGTGGGACTGGCTCAACCAGGTGTCGGCTGTTCCGCAAAACCCCGCCGAACTCGATGCGCTGTATGGCTCGAAACAGGAGATCGGCTGCACGATGGCCGCGCGATAACGCGCATCGAATGGTCGTGTTCGTGAACTTCACGCAACGGCCATTCGCTCCCGAAGTGTCCTGCGCTTATCTGCGTTTATCTGCATTCACCTGGAGTACAGGCATGGCAGAAATGGTGTTGTCCCAGATCGCCAACGGGTTGGTGCTGGGGTTCCTCTACGTGTTGCTCGCGATCGGTCTGTCGATCATCTGCGGGCTGCTTGGCATCGTCAACTTTGCGCACGGCGC
Organism: Burkholderia sp. Ac-20365; assembly: GCF_017104715.1. Taxonomy (GTDB): domain Bacteria; phylum Pseudomonadota; class Gammaproteobacteria; order Burkholderiales; family Burkholderiaceae; genus Paraburkholderia. Next base: position 79,000 of record NZ_JAAGPI010000006.1, on the reverse strand, counting down.
GTTGTTCGCGCTTGGCGCGTACTTCGCCATTGCGCTGTCGATGCAGTTCGGCTGGGCTGCCGTGATCGTCGCGCCGATTCTCGTGGCGCTTGCGGGCATGCTGATCGAAGTGATTTTCATCCGGAGGCTGTACGGCAAGGAACCCTTGCTCGGGCTGATCGTGACATTCGCGTTGTCGCTGCTCCTCACCGCGCTGATTCGCCTCGTGTGGGGTGCGGGCGGTTTGCCGTTCAGCCCGCCCGCTGCGCTCAGCGGTTTTCTCGTCTATGGGCCGCTGTTGATCACGAAGTATCGGCTGTTCGTGCTCGCCGCGACAGTCGCGATTCTGCTTGCGCTGTGGTGGTTCATGAAGTTCACGCCTTATGGACGCATCTTGCGCGCGGGCAGTCGCGATCCCGAGATGGTAGGTCTGCTCGGCATCAACCTGCCGCGCGTGCTGACGGGCGCGTTCGGCCTCGGCGCGCTGCTAGCAGGTGCAGCGGGCGTGCTCGCCGCACCGCTGCTGACCGTCACGCCCAGCATGGCGACCGCGGCCGTGATGCCCGCCTTCGTGATCGTGACGATCGGCGGTCTGGGCTCGTTTGCGGGCGCTGTTGTCGCTGGCCTGCTGGTCGGCGTGGTGACGGCGCTGGCCGTGCAGTTCTTTCCTGAAGGGTCGTCGGTGGCGATGTATGTCCTGATGGCGCTCGTGTTGCTCGTGCGTCCGCGCGGGCTGTTCGGCGAACGCTGGGAGCGCTTCGAATGAATGTGAAACTCTTGACCCGGCATCCCGTCGCGCTGCTGACCGCGTGCCTCATCATCGTGTCGATCGCGCTGACCTCGAGCGGCACGCCGCTCGAACGCGCGACGCAGATAGCCATCTATACGCTCTACGGCATGGGCGTGAATCTGCTCGTCGCTTATACGGGTCTCGTGCCGTTCGGTGCGTCGGTGTTCTTCGGCACGTCGACGTATCTGGTCGCGATTTCGCTGCAACGCATGATCGGCAATGAAATCGTTGCGCTCGCGGCGAGCGTGATCGTCACTGCCGTGATGGCTGCATTGATCGGCGCAATCGTACTCAAACGACGCGGGTTGTACTTCTCGTTGCTCACGCTCGCCTGCTCGCAGATCGCGTTTGAAATCGCGTTCAAATGGACCGACGTGACCGGCGGGGAAAACGGTTTGCAAAACGTACCGCGCCCGACTTTCGCAACGACCACAGGCTTTCATGTGTTCGCGTGCATCACGGTGATCGCCGTCGCGTATGGCCTGTGGCGCCTCGTCCACGCGCCGTTCGGACGCGCGTTGCAGGCGCTGCGCGACAACGAGCAACGTGCCGCGAGCCTCGGCTACGACACGTATCGTCTGAAACTGTACGCGTTCGTGATCTCGGCGGCTGTGATCGGTTATGCGGGCGGTCTGCTGTGCCTGATGCTGCAAGGCGCGTATGCGAACAACCTGAGCTGGGAACACGCGGGCGACAGCCTGCTGATGACAGTGCTCGGCGGCGTGCATCAGTTTCTCGGCCCGCTGTGGGGCGCGATTGCGTTCATCCTGCTCGAAGACAAGCTCAGCAGCCTGACGGAGCACTGGTGGCTGATGTTCGCGCCGATCATCATCGCGTTCGCGTTCTTCTCGCCGGAAGGCATTCAGGGTCTCGCGCAACGCCTGCTGCGCCGGCCGCGCTGGACGCTCGTGCGCGACACCATTCCCGCTCGCCCCGAAGTGATAGCGCCGTACCGCGCGAGCCGCATCGACATGAATCCGGACACGCCGATTCTCAGCGTGCGCGGGCTGTCGAAGCAGTTCGGCTCGCTCGTGACCGCCGACAACATCGATCTCGACGTGTATCCGTACAAGCTGCACAGCTTCATCGGACCGAACGGCGCGGGCAAGACGACCTTCTTCAACATGCTGACGGGCGTGCTGCCGCCGACGTCGGGCACGATCACGTTCGACGGCAAGGACGTGACGCGACTCGCGATGTTCCGTCGCGTGCGGCTCGGCATGAGCCGCTCGTTCCAGATTCTCAGCGTGTTCCGCAATCTCACCGTGTTCGAGAACGTGCGCGTTGCCGTGCAGGCGGCGCAGCGCGAGCGGCTCGGCTTGTGGCGCGACGCGCATACGCTCGACAAGCAGAACGCGCAGACGTGGTCGCTGCTGTCGGCAGTGGGGTTGGCCGATCGCGCGGCGGCATCTTGCGAAAGCCTCTCGCATGGTGAACAGCGTCTGCTTGAAATCGCGCTCTCGCTCGCCACGCAAGCCCGCCTGCTGCTGCTCGACGAACCGCTCGCGGGTCTCGCCGAAGCGGATCGCGCGATCGTCGCGCGCATCGTGCGTGAACTCGCGAATCATCACGCGGTGCTCCTGATCGAGCACGACATCGACCGCGTGCTGACCATCTCCGATCGTGTCAGCGTGCTGCATCGCGGGCATCTGATCGCGGACGGCTCGCCTGCCGACGTGGCGGCGCATCCCGAAGTGATCGAAGCGTACATGGGTCACGCAAAAGGCCAGCGTCCCGTCGATGCACGCCTCGCCGAACGCGTTGCGCACAAGCGCGATGCATCGGCAAGCAGGCGCGTGCTTCTTCACATGCAAAACGTGAAGGCGGGCTATGCGGGCAACACGATCCTCGACGGCATCGATCTCACGTTGCACGAAGGCGAAGTGATCGCCATTCTCGGCCGCAACGGCGTCGGCAAGACGACGGCACTGCGCGCGGCAACGGGCGTTGCACAGATCAGCGAGGGCACGATCACGTTCGACGGACACGACATCACCGCCCGGCCGATGCACGAGATCAACCGGCTCGGCCTCGCGATGGTGCCCGAAGGCCGCCGCCTCTTCCCGAACCTGACTGTCTACGAGAACTTGCGGCTCGCCGCGCGCAAGGGCGGCGCGAGCGTCGACGAGATGTATGCGCTCTTTCCGCGGCTCGCGAATCGTAAGGACGTCCGTGCCGAGCACCTTTCCGGCGGCGAGCGTCAAATGGTGGCTATCGCGCGTGCGTTGATGGCGCCCGCGAAAGCGATTCTGCTCGACGAACCGTTCGAAGGCCTCGCGCCTGCCGTCGTGCAGGAAGTGCTCGACGCGGTCGTGAAGCTGCGCGAGCGCGCAAGTGTGGTGATTGTCGAACATCAGGCCGATATGGTGTTGCCGATCGCGGACCGCGTGTACGTGCTCGTCAATGGCCGCATCGCGTATGAAAACACGGCTGACGCGCTCGCGCAGGACAGCGCGACGCAGGCCAAACTGCTTGGCATCGTGCATGACGATGCCCGTTCTACTCTGGAGGTAAAAACAGCATGACCCAGGCAACTGCAACCCATGTCGCCGTATCGCTCGACGAGGGACTCAGCGGCGCGACGCGCGTGTACTTCATTGTTGGCGACCCGATCGCGCAGGTGCGTTCGCCCAAAGGCGTAACGGCCGCCCTGCGCGAAGCGGGACGCGACGCGCTCGTGGTCCCCGCGCATGTCGCGCCGGACGATCTCGCGGCATTCTTCGCCGGTGTCGCGCCGATGCAAAACGTCGATGGCGTGATCATCACCGTGCCGCACAAGTTCAGCGCGGCCGGCTTCTGTTCGAGCCTGTCGGAAGAAGCCGCGTTTCTCGGCGCGGTGAACACGCTGCGCCGCACCGCCGATGGCGGCTGGCATGGCGGCATGTTCGACGGTACCGGCTTCGTTGCCGCGCTCGAAGATGCGGGCTGCGATCTGCAAGGCAAACGCGCGCTGCTGATCGGCGCGGGCGGCGCGGGCTCGGCGATTGGCCAGGCGCTCATCAAGGCGGGCGTTGCATCGCTAGACGTGCGCGACAACGATGCAGAGCGCACCGGTTCGCTCGTCAAGCGTCTCGCCGCGATGCAACGCGGTGCCGTGCAGGTGGCCACTGCCGATGTCGAAGCTGCATCGTACGACGTGGTCGTCAATGCATCGCCGATGGGCATGCGCGCCGACGATCCATTGCCCATCGACGTATCAAGCCTGCCCTCTTCCACTTTTGTCGGCGATGTCGTCACCAAGCCGCCGCTCACGCCGTTTATCGAAGCGGCGCGCGCGCGAGGCTGCAAGACCGTCACGGGCACGCAGATGTTCGGGCGCGTGTGCGACCGCATGGTCGAGTTTCTGCTCGACGCGACAGCATGAGCGTTGCGCAGCGGGTCGCCGTCGTCACGGGCGGCGCCGGCGGCATTGGCCGCGCGATTGCGGCGCGGCTGCAACGCGACGGCCTGTGCGTCGCGTTGTGGGATCTCGATACGCGCGCAGCGCGTGAGGCCGCTGACGCGCTTTCCAATGGCAAGGACGACGCGGTCATCGGCGTGCATGCGGACGTGACGGACGAAGCCTCCGTCGCGGCCGCGCTGAACACGACGCTCGACCGGTTCGGCGCGCTGCACGTGCTGATCAACAGCGCGGGCACGACAGGCCCGATCGCAACCGTCGCCGACAGCGCGCTCGATGCATGGCAGCGCTGCATCGACGTCAATCTGCGCAGCGTGTTCCTGTGCTCGCGCGCCGCCGTCAAGCCGATGCTCGATGCGGGCTTCGGCCGCATCGTCAATCTCGCGTCGATTGCGGGCAAGGAAGGCAATCCGTCGATGTCCGCGTATTCGGCGGCCAAAGCCGGTGTGATCGCGTTCACGAAATCGATGGGCAAGGAACTGGCGCTCACACCGGTGCGCGTGAATTGCATCGCGCCCGCCGTAATCGAAACGCCCCTGCTGCAACAGATGACGCCCGACGCGCTCGCCGCGAGTCTCGCGAAGATTCCGATGCAGCGCGCGGGCACTGCCGACGAGGTCGCGAATCTCGCCGCATGGCTGGCATCGGATGAATGCTCGTTTTCGACGGGCGCGACGTTCGATCTGTCAGGCGGGCGCGCGACTTATTGACGTCTGTTCGAACACAACACCACCACTACCCAAAAAGAAGGAGCAGGACAGGAGATGAAGCGCAGCAACGAATTCAAACAACTTGCGCTCGGCGCCGCCATGTTCGCGGCAATGCCCGCATTCGCGCAGAGCAGCGTGACCTTGTATGGCGTCGTGGATACCGGCATCGCGTATCAGAACAGCCAGACGACGCTGGGCTCGACGGCAAATGGCCATTCCGCCGTCAAGATGGTGACGGGCGTGTGGGCAGGCAGCCGCTTCGGCCTCAAAGGCGCCGAAGATCTGGGCGGCGGCACGAAAGCGATTTTCACGCTTGAATCAGGTATCAATTCGACGACGGGCGCGCAGCAGTACACGAACGCGATGTTCGGGCGGCAATCGTGGGTCGGGTTCAGCAATCCCGCGTATGGCTCGCTCACGTTCGGGCGCCAGTACGCGTCTTACTACCAGTTGCTCTCGCCGTACAGTCCGACGAACTGGCTGACGGGTTTCTTCGGCGCACACCCTGGCGATATCGACGGGCTCGACACGATCTACCGTGCGAACAATACGATCGAATATATGTCGCCCAAACTCTACGGCTTTACGTTCAGCGGTTCGTATTCGCTCGGCGGCGTGGCGGGCAGCCTCAACAGCGGCTCGACATGGGCAGGCGCGATCCAGTACGCAAACGGACCAATCGGTCTTGCAGTCGGCTTCTCGCGCATCAACAATTCGACGACTGGCGGCGGCACGTTCGGCGCGGATTCCACCACGTCGAACAACGGCGCACAGGCGGGTGTATCCGCGCTGACGAACGGCTACCAGACGGCACAGGCGCAGCAGCGCTTTGCCGTGGGCGGCAGCTACACGTTCAACAGCGCGTGGGACGTGTCCGCCACCTACTCGAACGTGCAATATATTCCAGGCATCGGCTCGAAGTTCACCGACACAGCAATCTTCAACACGGGCGGCATTGTGCTGCACTGGAAACCCGCTGTCACATGGGACTTCGGCGCGGGCTACAGCTTCACGCGTGCAACGAAGGCCAACGGCATCACGAGCGCGGCGCAATATCAGCAGTTCAATCTGTCCCAGTACTACGCGTTGTCCAAGCGCACCGGCTTCTATGCGCTGGAAGCGTATCAGCACGCGAACGGCAAGACGCTGGGCACCGCAGGCGCCGGTCAGATCATCGACGCAACCGCCACGCTCGGCGACGGCTTTAATTCCGCGCCCTCGTCCACCCGCAACCAGTTCGCGGCGGGCGTCGGCATCGTGCACCGGTTCTGACGGACTTCATCGGCGCTGGCAATCTTGAATCGGATTCCACATAGTTTACTGGAATACAATTCCATTTTTAACTATACTGGAATCTGATTCCATGCATTCTTCGGACCGCTCGCACGAAGCCGGGTCGCCCAGGAAGCACGGAAAGGCGACAAGGCATCGGAGGAGACATTGGACATGAATTCAGGCAGCAGCATCCATTGGGACGAAGAAGTCGACGTGCTGGTGTTCGGCGCGGGCGCGGCGGGCATGACGACGGCGCTGATCGCGCATCACGAAGGGCTGGACGTGCTGCTGTGCGAAAAGACGGATGCCGTCGGCGGCATCACGTCGACGTCGGGCGGCACGACCTGGGTGCCTGGCACGCAATTGAGCGTCGATGCAGGCGTGCCCGACAGCGTCGACGACGCACGGCGTTTTCTGCAATCGGTGGTCGGCGAACGCGGCGGCGACGAAGCACGCGAAGCCTTTCTGCAAAGCGGCCCGCTCGCCATCGACGAATTGCAGCGCATCAGCGACGTGAAGTTCGTCGCAGCGGCCGCGCATCCGGACTATGTGACGGGACCCGGCGCGGCATTCGGCGGGCGAGCGCTCGCGCCCCTGCCATTCGATGCACGCGTGCTGGACAAGGATTTCTCGCGCGTGCGCCCGCCGCGCAAGGAATTCATGGGCCTCGGCGGGATGATGGTCAATCGCAGCGACCTCGGTGCGCTGCTCAATCCGTTCGCGTCGGTAAGCAATTTCAGGCGCACGGTCGAAGTGGTCGGACGTTATGTGATCGACCGCATGCGTTTCTCGCGCGGCACGCAACTCGTGATGGGCAATGCGCTCGCCGCCCGGCTTTTCTATAGCCTGCGCAAGCGCGGCGTGGCCGTGCGCTTCGAAACGCCGCTCATCGAACTGGTGCGTGAGCAGGGCCGCGTGACGGGCGCGGTGGTCGGTTCGCATGATGGCAAGCAGCGGCGTATCCGCGCGCGTCGCGGAGTCGTGCTCGCCACGGGCGGCGTCACGCGGCATCCGGCGCTGCGCAAACAGTTGTTTCCTGCTGCCGCCCAACCGCTATCGCTCGCGCCCGACACGCACACGGGCGACGGCGTCGGCAGCGCGCTGGCTATCGACGCACGGCTCGAAAACGGCGGCGACAGCCCCGGTCTGTGGATGCCCTGCTCGATCCGCCGTTCGCCGAACGGCGACGACAGCGTATGGCCGCACATCATTCTCGACCGCGCGAAGCCTGGGCTGATCGCGGTGAACAACCGGGGCGAGCGCTTCGTCAACGAATCCAACTCGTATCACGACTTCGTGATGGGCATGCTGCGCGACAGCGGCAACGGCACCAGCGTTCCGGCACATCTGATCGTCGACGCAGACTTTATCCGCAACTATGGTCTGGGCCTGTTGATGCCGGGACGCAGCCGTGCGCGCATCGCCGAGTTCGAACGCGCCGGTTATCTGGTCAAGGGCGACACGCTGGCCGCACTGGCAGCGAAGTTGAATGTGGACGCAGAAGGCCTCGCGCGCACAGTCGAGCGCTATAACCGCGACGCGGCATCAGGCAACGACCCTGCATTCGGCCGCGGCTCCAGCCCGATGAGCCGCTTCAACGGCGATGCCGCACAGAAGCCCAATCCGTGCATCCGTCCGTTGGGCCAAGGCCCGTATTACGCCGTCACCGTATGGCCCGCCGATCTCGCGTGCAGCGCGGGCCTGGGCGGCACGGCCAACGGCGAAGTGCTCGATGCGAACGGCAGCGTGATACCGGGACTCTTCGCGTGCGGCAACGATCTCGCTTCGATCTTTCGCGGCACGTATCCGGGGCCCGGCACGACCTTGGGCCCGGCACTCGTGTTTGGATGGCGAGTGGCGAAGTTCATCGCGGGCAAGCTGGACGATGGCGCTGCCGGCGGCACCACTCGCGTGGATGGCAAAGCGGCCACGCTGTCGATCTAGAACCGCACTCGCCCGCAGTCTTCACGCGTCGGCGTGCTCGACGATCGTGACTTCCTCAACGGTTCCTGTTGCACGGCGTGCGCGCCATCGTGCATACGCAGCCGTCAGCAACGGTGCGAGCAGCGAAGTGACGATCGTGGACGCAGCGATCTGAGGCGTGGCCACCGCGACCAGCGAGCCGAGCCGGGGATCGACGGCAGCGATCGCCGTGGGCGTCGCCACCGCGTTGCCCGCCGTCGTCGCCGACGCCACGCCGCCCACGCCCGAACCGCCCGCAAGACGTGAAGCGATCACGTTGAATACCGCGCCGACTGCCAGCGTAATCAGACCGAGCACGACTCCCGACAAACCCGCGCCAAGAATCGCGTGCAGATTGATCTGTGCGCCGAGACCGAATGCGAAGAACGGAATCAGCAGATCGCCGCCCGACTTGAGAAACCTGCGCATGTCCTCGTCGATGTTGCCCAGCACCATGCCGATGACAATCGGCAGCACGGTTGCGACGAGATCGAGAACGGGGATCTTCGCGAGACCCGACAAGCCCAGCGCGAGCATCGTCACGAATGGTCCTTCCAGAATGGACAGAACGGCAAGCGCACCGCGATCGACCTCGTCGCCGAATTGCCGTGTCAGTGCTGCGTAAAGTCCCATGTTCGCGTTCGTCACGGCCGCGATGATCGCCATGCCGGAAAGACCGAGAAAGCCGTTCGCGCCGAACACCTTGCCGACGAGCAAACCAATCAGCACGCCGCTCGCGAGCTTGGCAAGCGTGATGGCGGCGCCGTTCCTCAGCGCGCGCGGTGCCGTGCGCAACTGGATTTCCGCGCCCATGCAAACGAAGAACACCGCGAGGATAGGCAACGCGCCATGCGCGAGCTGCGTCGAAAAACTGCCGATACCGAGCACCTTCGGCGCGAAAGTGTTCAGCAGGCTGCCCCAAAGCAAAGGAATGACCATCATGCCGCCAGGAAAGCGTTCGATGGCTTGTTTGATTTTCATGTCGAGTCTCCATGATCCTGGCGCGGGTTCGACATGGCCCGACCAGCATTTATCTTGCGGCGTGCGGTGAACTGAAGACACAGTGCTCCAACTGCACCGCACGGTTGCGCATCGCGTGACGCGACGCGCGCGGTCTCTTACATCTGCGCGCCGATCATCCAGGGCACGAATTCTTCATTGCCGACGCCCAGCGCTTCGCTCTTGCTCTTGTGGCCCGATGCGACGTCGATGATCATCCGGAAAATTTCTTCGCCCTTCTGCTCGACGCTCACGGTGCCGTCCATGATGTCGCCGCAGTTGATGTCCATGTCATCGGCCATCCGCTTGTACATCGTGGAGTTGGTTGCGAGCTTGATCGACGGCGCCGGTTTTGCGCCGAAGCAGGAGCCGCGGCCCGTCGTGAATACGACGAGATTCGCGCCGCTCGCAATCTGCCCCGTCGCGCCCATCGGGTCATAACCCGGCGCGTCCATGAAGACGAGGCCGTGGGTGTCGATCGGCTCGGCGTAGCGGTACACGCCCATCAGCGGCGACGAACCGCTCTTGGCGACTGCACCCAGCGATTTCTCGAGAATCGTCGTGAGGCCGCCCGCCTTGTTACCCGGCGTCGGATTGTTGTCGATGCTGCCCTTCTCGCGCTTTGCGTAGTCTTCCCACCAGTGAATCCGCTCGACGATCTTTTCGCCCACGTCCTTGCTCACGGCACGACGTGTCAGCAGATGCTCCGCGCCGTAAATCTCCGGCGTTTCCGACAGGATCGCGGTGCCGCCGTGCCGCACCAGCAGATCGACCGCCGCACCCAATGCCGGATTGGCCGTGATGCCCGAATAACCATCGGAGCCGCCGCACTGCAGCGCGATGTTGATGTGCGAAACAGGCACGGGCTCACGCACTGCCTGATTGGCGACAGGCAGCATGTTTTTGACTGCGGCGATGGCTGCGTCGACGGTCTTTTGCGTACCGCCTTCTTCCTGCATCACGAGCGGCACGAGCAGCGGACCCGGTTCGACACCTTCCGCGATGAACATGGCGCCCATCTGGTTCGCCTCGCAGCCAAGCCCGATGATGACGATGCCGGCGAAGTTCGGATGCTTCACGTACCCGCCGACCGTGCGGCGCAACTGCTGAATGCCTTCGCCATGATGGTCGATACAGCAACCGAAGCTGTGCGTGATCGGCACGATGCCGTCGACATTCGGATAGGCGTCGAGCGCGCCCGGTTGCGCGAAGTGCTGCGCAACGAGCTTCGTGACGGTGGCCGAGCAGTTCACGGTGCTGACCACGCCGATGTAGTTGCGCGTCGCGACGCGGCCGTCCGCGCGGCGAAAACCATTGAACGTGAGCGGCGCCGCAGCGGGATCGACCGCCTTCATGTCTTCGCCGAATGCGTAGTCGCGCGCGAAATCGCCCATCGACATGTTGTGCACGTGAACGTGATCGCCCGCGCGAATCGGCTGCGTCGCGAAGCCGATGATCTGGCCGTAGCGCCGCACCGGCGCACCTTGCTCGACGTCGCGGCAGGCAATCTTGTGCGCGGCGGGAATGTCAGCCGCCGCAACGAGATTGTCGAAATCAGCGAGAATAGTGCCGGCGGCAAGCGCGCCGCGTGCGATCAATACGTCGTCGAGATCGTGCAGTTTAATGGCGGGTGTGACCTGGCTCATCATGGTCCTCCTGTTCCGGATTGTGGGGTTGAGCGGGCGACGCTCTCTGCTGGAATGCGGAGCGTTTGCCGGCGCGGACTCATATTGCGGCCGGCGCGACACGACGCGCAAACTGGTCAGGCCACTTTTATCAGGGGACAAGATGCGCCCCGCGTGGCTGACGAAGGATGAACTGTGGAAAGTCGATTGAAAGCAACGGGCGCATTGGCGCAGACAATCCGCCGCATCGAATCGGGCATTCAGGAAGGCCGCTGGCAACCCGACGAACGCCTGCCGTCCGAACGCACGCTCGCGGAGTCATTCGGTGTGTCGCGCGCGACGGTGCGCGAAGCGATCGGACGCCTCGCCACGAAGGGGCTGCTGGAAACGCGGCGTGGCAGCGGTGTGTATCTGCTGCGCAGCAAGCCGGCGACACTCACGGCGCCGTGGCTTCAACTCATCGCCGATACGCCGCCGCTGCGTTCAGAAACGCTTGAATTTCGATTGGTATTCGAGTGCGCGGCAGCCCGTTTCGCTGCGCAACGTGCGTCGCATCGCGAGCTCGAACGTTTCGAGGCCGTGCTTGAACGCATGCGCAACGCGGTTGCGGGTAAGGATGTCGATGAAGAAGCGGCGACAGACGGCGAGTTTCATACTGCGCTAGTGGCCGCGTCGCAAAACCGGCTGCTCGACCAGTTCTATGCAAGCGTGATCGGCATGTTGCGCGATCACATTGCGAGCAATACCTACGACGCAACCGTCAACAACGCGAACGCCGCCGAGCAGGCGCGCAATCGCCTGTGCCAGCACGAATCGATTTATTACGCGATTCGTGAAGGCAATGCCGATGCCGCGCAGCAGGCCATGTACGTGCACATCGATTATGTTGGACGGCAGTTCAACGTCTAGCGCGGACAGCCCTGAAGACGTTTTCCCGCCTGATAGTCGTCGATCAGTTCGCTGAAACGCTGCGCACCAAAGCTCGGAAAGTGTCCGCCATGCACGACGCGCACGGGCAATTCGCGCAATCGCTCCATGGATTCGCAATAGTCGTCGACAGATGAGCGGAAGGCATCGTCGATTAACGGCCCGTCGTACACGCAATCGCCGGAAAAGAGCACGCCTGTCTGTGCCTCCCACAACGCGATCGAGCCCGGCGAATGACCCGGCACGTGCAACACCTGAAACTGCCGGTCGCCCAGATCGATGACGTCGCCGTGTTCGACGACGCGCGTCGCGGGAGCGGGTTGAACGCGATACGCCTGCTGTGCATAGCCGCCCGGTGGCAGCGCAGAAAACATCTCGACGACGGCGAACCGGTCGGCGAGTGTCTCGCGTGGATCCGGCTGCGCGAGAACATGTGCCTCGGCGCAATGGCACACCCGCTGATCGAATTCGTGATGGTTGCCGATATGGTCGAAGTGGCAGTGACTCGCCACTGCCGTGACCGGTCGCTCCGCAAGCCATGGGATCGACGCCTTGAGACTCACCACGCCCATGCCGGAGTCAATGAGCAGATCATGATCGCGCCCGCGCACGTGCCAGATGTTGCAGCGGTAGAACGGATCGATAAAGCGCTCGGATATCAGCGTAACGCCCGCGTCGAACGACTGGACTGCGTACCAGTCTTCCGCCTTTGCTGTGCCGATGTGCTGCATCAGGCGCTCCAGTTATAGGCGATGATGAGCGCTCAAGCTACCGAGCGGTCGCGTCCTGCCCGGATCTCTTCTGCGGTGCTCGCACCGGCGCTCACAAGACGCGGACCGCGCGGACCGTACACATCTGCCGGCTCAGGAAAGAGTCGCAACAGGCTCAGATACAAGGTCGCGGCAAGCGCCATCGTAACGGGCAGACTGATATCGATGCCGCCCGCCAGATTGCCGAAGCGGCCGACGAACTGTCCCGGCACGTTCACGAAGCACAGCCCCAGCACGGCGCTCGGAATCCATGCGCCGAGTCCGCGCCAGTTCCAGCCATGATGGAACCAGTACGCGCCGCCCTGCTGTCCGCGCGTGAACACCTGCAGATCGTCGGCCTTGTAGAAGCCGCGGCGCGTCAGATAGCCGAGCATCATGATGACCATCCACGGCGTCGTGCAGGTGATGATCAGAACCGCGAACGTCGACACGCTCTCGACCAGATTCGCCGCGAACCGGCCCACAAAAATGAACACGATCGATGCAACGCCGATCAAGAGCGTCGCCCGTGCGCGAGAGAGCCGCGTGAACACGCTCGACATGTCCAGCCCGGTGCCGTAGAGCGAGGTGGTACCCGTCGAGAAGCCGCCGATCAGCGCGATCAGGCACACGGGCAGAAAGAACCACGTCGGCGAAATGGCGAGCAGGCCGCCGACGTAGTTGTTGTCCTTGATGTATTGCGGCGCTTGCGTCGCCACCAGCGTCGCGGTGACGAGCCCGAAGAAGAACGGAATCAGCGTCGCAATCTGCGATGCGAACGCGGCCAGCATCACGTTACGCTTTGGCGTATTCGCGGGAATGTAGCGGCCCCAGTCGCCGAGAAACGCACCGAATGAAATGGGATTGCTCAGCGCCAGCACCGTCGCGCCGACGAAAGAAGGCACCAGCATTGCGCGCGTCGCGGCGTCGGCGGAAGCGCCGTACTGGCCCGCGTAGTTCGGGTCGAACGCGCCGCCGAATGCGAATACGCCCAGCAGAAACAGCGCGCTGGCGCTCCAGACCGCAATCTTGTTGACGTACAACATGAAGCGGAACCCGTAGATGCAGATCACGAGCACCAGCACTGAAAACAGGCCATAAGCGCATGCCAGCGTGACGTTGTTTTCCGGCAGGCCCAGCAGTCGATGAGCGCCACCCACGAGCGCGTCGCCCGAACTCCAGACCGACAGCGAAAAGAATGCAATCGCGGTCAGCAGCGACAGAAACGAGCCGACGATCCGCCCATGCACCCCAAAGTGCGCGCCCGACGATACCGCGTTGTTGGTGCCGTTCAGCGGCCCGAACACCGCCATCGGCGCGAGTATCAGCGCGCCCAGCACCACGCCCGTTACGATGCTCGCGGCGCCCTGCCAGAACGAGAGGCCGAACATGATCGGGAATGCGCCCAGTACCGAGGTCGCAAACGTATTCGCGCCGCCGAACGTGACCCGGAACATGTCGAGCGCCGTCGCCGTGCGCTGGTCGTCGGGAATCTGTTCAACGCCTATCTGTTCGATCGTCGTAATTGACGACTCTGACGAGGATGCCATGCTCGGGTCTCCGCTTTAGGTTCTGGCCTGCGAAGTGTAGAAGCAGCATCACACGGAAAAAAATTGCCAGATGCGAACTGTACATTGATTGATCTCGATGTATCGGTCGCATCGGGCGCGGTCGAAGCGAACATCGACAGGTTGATCTTTAAGCTGGTGCGCATTCGTAGATACTGGGCGCCAATCGCTTTATCAATTGATCGCTCTCACCTGAAACGGGCAATCCCGGGAGATTCCATGGCGTCGGTTCAAGAACTCGAAGTGCACGAAGCAGCGCAAAAACTCGTCGCGGCGTTCGCCAGTCACGATACGGAGCGGTATTTTCAGGCGTTTGCGCCCGATGCGACGTTTGTATTTCACAACGTGCCCGGGCGCCTGGAATCGAGAGCGGCCTATCGCTCGCTCTGGAACGACTGGGAAGCGGACGGCTTCAAAGTGCTTTCGTGCGAATCGTCGGATCAGCATGTTCAATGCATGGGCGACGTCGCCATCTTCATGCATAGCGTCAGTACCCGCGTGCGGTTCGGGACGCAGGAAACGCATTCGCAGGAAAGAGAAACCATCGTTTTCCAACACGATGGTTCCAGTGGATGGCTGGCCGTGCATGAACATCTGTCGGCACTGACATCGAGCCTAGAATGAGTGCGTCATCCCGATACGCGCCACGGCCTGATGTGAATTCGACGACGGGCTCGCCGCGCCGGGAATGAATGCCGTATCCAGCGCCGTTCCCGTATTGCCGCCGCTGAGCTTCTGGTAGACCAGTTGCGTATAGATGCCGGTGCGCCTGGACAACAGGTACTGCGCCATCAACCCGATCTGATTCCAGTGCAACGCGCTTTCTGTGCCCTCGCGTTTCAGATGCGCCATCGTGTACGTGTACATTGCGCCGACCGACACATCCGGTCGAACGTCGTACTTCACGTTAAATTCCACGTTGTCGAAACGCAGACCCGAGTTGTTCAGGCCGAGATCACCGATATAGACGGATGAGGTCGGCTGCTGCAGATTCACGTGCGTGTAGACCAGGCCGAGCGTCGCGGGCCCGGCGACGTAGCTCGCGCCAATGCCGTAGATCTTCTGGTTCGTCGCAACGAAGCTCACGTCGTCGGAAGCCACGGCGCCTGTCGATGTCGCACCCGGATTCGACAGGTCTTCATACACCGCGCCGATCGTGAACGTCGCATAGCTGTACTTCAGGCCCACACTGTACATGCGATTGCCCGCGAATGCGCCTGCCTGATTGCTGAATCCGTACAGCCCCGTGGCTGACAATCCACCGTAGTCGTTGCTCGTGAATTTGACCGAGTTGTTCGCGTGGAATGTGGCGTCGGTGTTGTCGTTATCGAGCGGATGGGAGAACAGGTAACCGCCCCAGTATCCGTTCGCCGTCATCAGGCCGATGACATCGGTAACGGAATCGAACTGCCGTCCAAACGTGAGCGTGCCGAGCGAATCCGATTGCAGGCCGACATACGACTGGTAACCAAACAGCCTGCCGCCGTAATAGGCGCTGCCGTTATCCAGCGTAAAGCCGCTCTCCAGATCGAAGATCGCGTGTAATCCGCCGCCCAGGTCTTCGCTGCCCTTCAATCCCCAGCGGCTCGTCACCAGATCCACACTCGACGTCTGCCACGCCTTGTGGCCGCCCGCATTGCTAGTCAGGTTGATGCCTTCGTCCAGCACGCCAAACAGCGTGACGCTGCTTTGCGAATGTGCGCCAGCGGACGCGAACAGCATTCCCACTGCCAGAGCCATCTTGGCATTCATGTCGCTTCTCTCCAGGGTTTGAATTAACGCAGGCGGATCAGGGTCGATTTGAGTTCGGTGTATTTCTCGAGCGCGTGCAGTGACTTGTCGCGGCCATTGCCCGATTGCCGGTAGCCGCCGAACGGGAAGTTCATGTCGCCGCCTTCGTCGTAGCAGTTGACCCACACGGTGCCGGCCCGCAATCTGCGCGATACGTCGTGCGCGGTGGTCAGGTCGGCTGTCCAGACAGCGGCGGCGAGTCCGTAGTCGCTCGCGTTCGCGATGCGCACGGCTTCGTCGATCGTGTCGAATGTGATGACGGACAGCACCGGCCCGAAGATTTCTTCACGTGCGATCAGCGCGTTGCCGTTGCCGGTGTCGAAAATGGTCGGTTCGATGTAGAAGCCGCCATCGACTGCATGCGCGCGCGATCCGCCCGTCAACAGCTTCGCCTCGCGCCTTCCTGCATCGACATAGCCGAGCACGCGATCGAGCTGTGTCTGATCGATGATCGCGCCCATCGCCGTGGCAGGATCCAGCGGATTGCCGGGCACGTAGCGGCGTGACGCATCGATCAGCTTGTCGAGAAAGGCTTCCTTGATATCCCGATGCACCAGCAGCCGCGAGCCTGCCGTGCACATCTCGCCCATGTTGTAGAAGATCGCGCTTGCTGCCGTCTTCGCGGCACGGTCCAGATCGGGACAACCGGGCAATACGATATTCGGCGACTTGCCGCCCAGTTCGAGCCACACGCGTTTAAGGTTCGATTCCCCGGCGTATTGCGTGATCAGCTTGCCCACCGGAGTGGAGCCTGTGAAGGCGATGCAGTCCACGTCGCGATGCAATGCGAGCGCCTTGCCTGCTTCGCCGCCGCCCGGCAACACGTTGAACACGCCCGGCGGAATGCCTGCTTCGAGCGCCAGCCGCGCGACACGGATCGCCGTCAACGGAGACTTCTCCGAGGGTTTGAGCACGACGCTGTTACCGGCCGCCAGCGCAGGCCCAAATTTCCATGCCGCCATCAGCAGCGGAAAATTCCATGGCACCACAGCGGCCACGACGCCGATGGGCTCGCGTGTGACGAGACCAACCAGATGCTGATCTGCTGGCGCGACTTCGCCGCCAAACTTGTCGATCGCTTCTGCAAACCATTCGATGCAATACGCCGCGCCGGGCACATCGACAGTGGTCGTATCGGCAATCGGCTTGCCTGCGTCGAGCGTTTCGAGCAATGCCAGTTCGTCCGCGTGTTCGCGAATCAATGCAGCCCAGCGCAACATGATCGCCTTGCGGGCGCGTGGATTCAGACCGGCCCATCCGTTCGAATCGAAGGCGCGGCGAGCGGCGCAAACTGCATCGTCGACGTCCGCTTCGCCGCATGCCGCGATTCGGGCGAGCAAAGAGCCGTCAATCGGGCTTATGCAGTCGAACATGTGACGGCTCCGCGCGTCCCGATACGTCCCGTCAATAAACGCACGCCCTTCGATCTCCAGCGTCGCGCGGCGCGACTGCCAGTACTTCAAGTCCTTGTCTTGCGTTTCCATGCAAAGCACCATCCCATGCTTGTTTCAGTTGTCAGTCGCAGCAGTACGCGCAGTTCCATTGCATTCACGCCTTCGCGAGCAGCGCGTCTGCATCGAGTGCCGCGTCTTTTGCGCGCCGCCTTTCGCGACACGCTGAGCCGAACGCGCGAAAGATCGCTGTCGATAGCGGGTTGTCCGCGTGCTGCCATTCCGGATGCCATTGCACGCCCAGTGCGAATGCGCGCGATGACGCGACACTGAACGCTTCGATCAGCCCATCCGGCGCCACGGCTTCGACCCGCAGCCCCTCGCCCAACCGCTCGACGCCCTGGCCGTGCAATGAATTCACGCGTGCTTCCGTCAAACCGCTGCACGCATGCAACACGCCGCCCTTCCCGATCCGCACTGAATGCGCAGGACCATATTGCGTTTCGATTGGATCGGCCTTGTTTTCGCGGTGATCGAGCAGACCGGGCACAGCGTGAACGGCCTGATACAGCGTTCCGCCGAACACGACGTTCATCTCCTGAAAGCCGCGGCAGATTGCAAGGACAGGCACGCCGCGTTCGATCGCCGCCTGCATCAGCGGTAGCGTGGTGTCATCGCGATGTGGATCGTGCAGCGTGCCCGGCGCGCTTGCCGCGCTGCCGTAGCGATGCGGCTCGACATTCGAATAGCTTCCCGTGAACAGCAAACCATCGACGCAGGCAAGCATCGCGTCGATCGACTGCCGGTCGCCGAGCGCAGGCAACACCACAGCAAGCGCGTTGCAACCGTCCACGATCGGATCGATATATTTCTCGCCGACCGCATGCGACCAGTGCAAACCGATCTTCGTTCGATCGGCAGTTAAACCGACAATAATATTGCTTTGCATGACTAATCTACCGGGTTGGTTTCAGCCGATTTCATTGTGGCAATCTGCCTACATATCCAGCGTGATAGTTGGCGTCAACGCACGCGACACGCACACCATCATCACATTGCCGCGTTGCCGCTCGCTCTCGGTCAGCAGCATGTCGCGATGATCGGGCGTGCCGTCCAGCACGCGCGTTTCGCACATCCCGCACACGCCCTGCTCGCACGACGACGGCACGTCGTGCCCTGCATCTCGCAGCGCCTGCATGACGGAGCAATCGTGCGGCACATCGACCGTAGCGCCGCTGCGCGCGAGAATCACGCGCAGCGTGTCGCTCGAACATGGCGCGGCAACAGGCGCAGCGCTGAAGCGTTCGATATGCAGACGCTCGCTCAACCCTGCCGACGCAAAGCGTTCAGTGAGGGCATCGAGCAACGCAGCGGGACCGCAGCTATAGACCTGCGCGCCTTCGGCAGCCTTTGCCACGACGTCGTCGAGATCGAGCAGGCCCGTTTTATCGGCGGGCCGGATCTCGACATGCTCGCGTCCGAGACGCTCCAGTTCCGGCACGAACGCCATCGAAGCACGCGAGCGTCCGCCATACAGCAGATGCCACCTGGCATTCGCGCGCTGCGCGGTGCGGATCATCGGCAGAATCGGCGTAATGCCGATGCCGCCCGCAACGAACAAAAAGGAATCCGCGGGCTGCAATTCGAACGCGTTGCGCGGACCGCGTACCGTCACCTGCTGCCCAAGACGCAGTCCGTGCACTTCGCGCGATCCACCACGTCCATTACTTTCGAGCAGTACCGCAATGCGCATGCGCTGCGTATCACCAGGCTCGCCGCACAGCGAATACTGGCGTGTCAGACCCGACGGCAACACGAGATCGATATGAGAACCGGCTGTCCATGCAGGCAACGCCGAACGGTCGGGCATCTGCAATTCCAGCGAAATCACACTTTCCGCTTCGATGCGCATGCCGGTGATCTGCACATCGAACGCCGTGTTGCGCGCGTTCATACCGTCTCCGCCTTGACTTGCAGCGTGATTGACGACACCGGCTGCTTCGCGCGCTCCATGAACTCACGGAAGGCGCGCCGATAGTTCAGCGTGAAAAGATCGGCGGGCACGGAGTGCTCGACATACGTGCCGTCCCAGTCGATCTCACGCGGCTGAATGCCGGCTGCAATCGGCATGTCCTCCAGATACACCATCTCTTCGATGCGCAGGCATTCCTCCAGATCCGCACCGCGATAGCTGCGCTCGTTCGCCACGCCCCAGAAAATGCGTACCTGGTCATACGCGACAGGCGACGGGAAACCCGCCACGATGCGCTTGCCGAGCTTCTCGTAGTTGTACGTGATGGATGCCAGGCCGGGCGCCGCGCAGTGATAGAACATCATGCAGTCGCCGTCGTTGGCCCAATCGCCTTCGCCTGCATCGAGCTTGCGCTCCATCCAGACATCGAGCCCTTCGCGCTTCACTTTCAACGGCTCGACCACATGCTTCGACGGTCCCATCGACACTTCATGGACGAACGGAAAATGCGCGACGTCACGGAAGTTTTCGATCGCGACAGCAACGCCCGTCGGCGATTCGAGCGGCGTCGCCGCCAGCCAGTCGAGTTCGAGTTCGCGCCACTGCGCGGGGTCGTAAAGATCTTCGACGGGTTCTTCGAGCACGGTCCACACATGCGCAAAGCGTTCGATCACGGGATACGTGTGAATCGCGGCTTGCGGCGGAATCCTGCATTGATCTTCGAGCGACGGCACATGCGTGCACTTGCCGTTGTCCGCCGAGAACTGCCAGCCGTGATACGGGCACGCGATGTTCTCTCCATGCACCTTGCCGAGCGCGAAGTCCGCGCCGCGATGCGGGCAGCGCGCATCCTGCACGATGGCCTTGCCCGACTCCGTGCGATACACGACGAGGCGCTGGCCGAGCAGCGTCGCGCTTTGCGGCGTCGTCAGATCGACGGAACGGGCGACGGGGAACCATTGACGGCGCATCGCCAGTTCGGCTTGAGAGCGCAGTGGAAATTGCGGGGACATAGACACCTCTAACGCTAAAAGTTGTATTCAGATGCCGACGACGAGCGCGCCGCCGTTCACGGGAATCGATTGCCCGGCGATAAATGCGGCTTCGTCGGATGCGAGAAACGCGACGGTGCTGGCGATCTCTTCGGGATGCGCGAGCCGGCCAAGCGGTATCGCCTGCTGCTCGCCTTCGATGTATTCGTCGGGCACCATGCGCGTGAGAATCGCGCCCGGCGTCACGGCATTGACGAGAATGCCTTCACCGACGAACTCCTTTGCCATCGTCTTCATCAAGCCGAGTTGCGCGGCCTTCGCGACCATGTAGCCATACGAGTGACCGTCGGGCACTTGTCCCCACTGCGAGTTGATGAAGATCACGCGCGGCGCGCGGCTCTTGCGCAGATACGGCAACGCGGCCCGCGTGAGAAAGAGCGGCGCATGCACATTGATAGACAGTAACTGGTTGAAGTTGTCGTCGTCGGTGTGCTCGAGGCCGGTCAGCGAGTACATCATTCCGGCGTTGTGCACGATGATGTCGATGCCGCCGAAGCGGTCAGCGGCTTCGTGGATCACACGCTCTGCGAGATCGCGGCGTGTGATGTCGGCCGTGAGCGCCAACGCGCGGCCACCCGCCTGTTCGATTTCAGCGGCTGTCGCACGCGCCACTTCTGCGTCGATATCGACGATCACCACAGAAGCGCCGCGCAGCGCGAGCAGCCGTGCATGCGCGCGGCCTGCGCCGCGTCCGCCGCCCGTGACGAGCGCGACACGTCCCGTGAGACGCCCGGCTTCGGGCGACAACGCGAGCACCGTTTCGGGAGCCTGACGCGCCGGTGCGCGTTGAGTTGCGCGCTGAGTTGCACGTTCAGTTGCCTGATTCATATCCATGATTCCTTCCGCGATAACTCAGGCAGCGACCTTGTGCGGCTCGGTCACATACAGCATGTTGCCGTCGGGATCGAACATCGGGCGATAGCGATAGTGCGTGCCATTCGGGTGCTGCCATTCGATCGGCTCGTCGGTGACCCATTGCACCTTGCCGTCGAGCGCGCGAATCGCGTCGTCCAGGTTCTCGACTTCGAAAGCGAATGAATCGAAACCAGGCTTGTCTTTCAGATTCACAGCCGTGCGTCGTTCGACGGGCGTCGCGTCTTCCGTGCGGAAGATATAGAGCGTCACGTTGCCCATTTCGATGGCGGCCCACTGCTCTTCCGGCTGATACGGCAGGAAGAAACCGAGGCCCAGCGTGCCGTGATAGAAATCGACCAGACGCTGTACATTGGGCGTCAGGATGTCCATGTTGTCGATGCGCTTGAGTTTGAGCATGGCGAACTCCTTGTTGTCTGTGTGAATGAAAGTCAGGCTGCGGCAAGCAGTTGCACGTGATTGCATGGGCCGCCGCGCAGCGCGCGAAGCGTGCCGCTGGCGACGTCGATAACGATGGTGGCGAGCGTTGCGTACTGGCCGTTCTCCGGCAGCGCGGGATCGGGGTGACAGCACAGCGCGCCCGTCGTGCCGAGATGGCTGTTCATCGCGCCGATCACCTGCAGCGCCGAGAGCTTTGCGTGACCGCCGAGCCTGCGTGTGAGCAGGTCGTGACGCACCAGTGTGTCGGGGTATTGGCGCGGTTCGGTATCGCCCGCCGCTGCCGGTGAAGAAAGAAAGTGATTGGTATGCACGAGCAGGCCGTTGGCATCGGGGAATACGAAGCCGGGACCGCCCGGATGCAGTTCCACCGATACCGCCGTGCTGCCGTTATCCGCCGCCGCGATTACCGTCAGCGACGACGACGCGGAAACTTCCGCCGATGCCAGCAGCTGCAACGCCTGATTGATATCGCCGCAGGTATCGAGCATCCAGCGCGACGCGACGTGCACGGGCACGCCGATGGTCGCGCCATCGCGCTCGTGATGCAGGATGTTGAAGTGCACGCCAATGCCGCGATCGTTCACACCCGCCTTGCCGACGATGCCGATCTCCGTCACGGTCGTCGTCACGTGACCATTGGCGTGCGGGATTTCCCACGTCAGCCATTGATCGGCGAATTCGGCGTACCAGTCCCACGTCTGCACAGCAACAGGATGCGCGCTATGCGCATCGACCTGCACGACCGTCGAGCATTCGCCGCGCAATGGTGCGTTCAGTGCCGCGAGGATTTCGGTGCGCGCATTGATCGCGCCCAGCAAACGCACGTCGATATCCGCGCCTTCTGCCATGCCCTCAATCTCAGCATGCAACGGCGGCGCGAAGCGCGCAATGCTGTCGAGCGCCTGCGCGCCCATCGCGTGCAGATCGACCGGGCGTTGCGCGACACGCTCGAACAACGCGCGATAACGCGCGACGCCCGCATGAATACGACGCGCGTGCGCCGCACCGAATTCGCGTCCGCGCGCGGCCGGTTCGGTCTGGGTCGAACGGAATACGAAGCTCATGCTGCCACCCGTTCGAGTTGCGGCGCGACGTGCTTCGCGACTTCGTCGAGACGCGCAAACCACACGTCGCCATCCGCGACGAGTCTTTCGACGAAGCGTTCGAGCTGATCGAAACGCGCGCCGCGTCCGATCACTTCGGGATGCATCGTGAAGGTCGTGTGGCGTCCGTCACGCCGCGCGGATTCGTATTCGGCCAGCCACGTATCGACCAGCGTGCGCGGCGCCGTGAAGTTGCCGCCGTTGTCGATCGTCCAGCCGAACATCGGATAGTCGTCGAGCGACCAGTGCACGGGCAGTTCGAGAATCGAGCGGCCATTCCAGCTCTCGTGATACGGACGGTCATCGCCCATGCAGCTGGAGTCGTATGCAAAGCCGTTATCGAGCACGAGGTCGAATGTTTCAGGCGTCAGTTCCCACGACGACGAACGATAGCCCGCGGGTTTCGGCGCACCGGCTTTCTGCAATGCTGCGAGACCAAGGCGCATTTCATCGGCTTGCGCTTGCGCGGACACCTTGTCGCTGCGCAGATGCATATGGCCGTGATGACCGATTTCGTGCCCGTCTTTCAGCAACGACTCGATCAGATGCGGATGCTGTTCGGCCGTATAACCCGGCACGAAAAACGTCGCGTGAATGCGATGACGGCGCAGCAGTTCGACGATGCGCGGCACGCCGCGCACCACGCCGAAGCGTCCTTCGGAAAGACTCGTCAGACGGCGCGCATAGGTTGCGCTCTCGCCGAGATAACCGGCTTCGGCATCGACGTCGAACGTCAGCGACACCGCCGTCGATTTCGTATTGGGCCACTTCAGCGTGGCTGCGTTTGGGGTCGTCATGGTGTTTGACTCGCTTGTTGCAGGTTGAATCGAAAAACGGCGAAAACAGTCCCCCGACAGTGCGCCGGCTGTCACCGGACGCACTGCTCAACGTTGCTCGGAAGGGGGAGAAAAGCGGCTCAGGTAATCACGGTCAGCTTCGCGGAAATCCACACGATGGCCACGGCGGCAGCGAGCGCGAGATACGGCAGGATGCCGGCACGCGGATGCGGCAGTTCGATGTCACGCCGCATCGACTCGGGAAAGCGCCCCTTGTCCTGAATGTAATGACGGAAGAAGAACACGGGGACGATCAGCACCATCGCCACCAGACCATTGCGCAACGTGTTCTCGCCCTGGAAGTTCGCGCCCGCGCCGACGAAGGCAAGGTCGACGAAACCGCACAGCGCGCCCAGTCCCAGCAGCCAGTTGCGGCAGCGATACGGACGCGGCCAGTCCGCGCGGTCGAGCCGGTGAATCCAGCCCGATTGCAGGTTCAGGAACACGAAGATCATGTAGCAGACGTTCGACAGCGCGAGCACCGTCATGTAGTCGGACATCAGCAGCAGGATCACGTTGAAGCCGAGATCGGTCCACATTGCGCGGGTCGGCGCGCCGTGCTCGTTGACGTGCGAGAGGTACTTCGGCAGCCAGCCATCCACGGACGCCTGATACAGCGTGCGCGATGAGCCCATCATCGAGGTCATCACCAGCAGCAGGATCGACAGCACCATCATCACGACGATCACGTTGAACACGATCGGCCCGCCGTTGACGAAGCTCGCCATCACCGCGCCGACGCCGGAACCGTCGACCACGCTCGGCGCGAGCATGCCCTTCAGGCCAAGTACGCCCTGGAATGCGATCGGCACGGCGATGAACATGAAGAGGCACAACAGGCCCGACGCGAAGATCGCCTTGAACGTGTCCTTCTGCGGATTGCGGAATTCACGCGTGTAGCAGACCGCCGTTTCGAACGCGAAGGTCGACCAGCACGCGAGGAACATCGCGCCCATCGCCGTGCTGACGCCTGCTGCGTTCCAGTGCCCCATCACGGCGGCGCCGGACGCGTCGTGCGTGAGCGGCAGCATCGGCAGGAAATGCGTGGACGGCATGTCGCCCGTGATCAGCGGCACCAGCGAGACCACCAGCAACGGCGCCAGCGACGCAATACCCAGAATGCGCTGCGTCTTCGCCGCCGCCGATGCACCCGCGTGCTGCAGCTTGAACGCGATCAGCAGGAAGGCGAGCGCGAGCAGGAACGTCGCGTTGATGCGCAGCGTCAGGCCCTTCGTGATGAAGCCGAGATCGACGAGCGTGATGTGCCAGGTATTGATCGCGGCATTCGCGGGGAACAGACAGCTCAGCATGTAGCCCGCGGCGAGACTGGTGCCGAGTGCGAGCATCGGCGACCACGCAATCCAGTTGCACCACACGGACACCGGCGCGACGAACTTGCTGTAACGCACCCAGCCGAGCGCGCCATACACCGACGCGCCGCCCGACTTGTGCGGATACAGGCCGGAAATCTCGGCATAGGTAAAGCATTGCGCAAAGCCGATCAGGATGGCCAGCACCCAGATCAGCCACGCGGGCTGGCCGATGGTCGCCGCCACGCCGCCGATCGTGAACAGCACGCCGACAGGAACGCCGCTCGTCACCCAGAACGCGTCCTTCCACGTCAGATTGCGATGCAGTTCGTGTCGCGTGGACACCTGATCCTCCGCCGCTGCGCCGCGCACGTTGTCCTGCGCCGACAGGATGTCTTCTTGCACGCTCATCATCGCTCTCCCTGTTGCGACGTGGGAGCCGCGTGAGGGGAAGCGTTGGCGCCGCCCGTCGATAGTCGTGGAAAGTCTGCCGCTCCGTCCTGCCGCCGGCGCGCCGATACAGCGGCCACATTCAGTGTGGCGCCTGAAAAAGCTGTTCGCATGGGTGTCACTCTCATCTCGGGGGTTGAACGACGGCGAGCTCGCGATGAGTGAATCCTAAGCCCTCAAATTGCGCATGTGTATACTTTTTAACCCTAATAGCTGCGCATTGCGCATTCATACGATCTGTAATCTTATTTTTGCGCAAACACGGGGCGCTACGCACCGTAGTCGGGCGTGCCGGCCCGGCGTGTGCAAGCGATGCGCGGAGCATGGACGCGCCAATGCCCGCGCGGGTTCGGCGGGCTAAAACGAGGAAACGGGGAGATTTCTGGCGTGGCGCGTTCGAGGTGAATTGCGCCAGATTGGAGCGTAGATGCTACGCGTTGCGCAAAATATTACCGTGTGTTTTGCGCAACGTAGAGGGAATCTGGATTGGCGTAACGGAGCAAAAAAGCGCCGCCCGGGATCACTCCTCCGGTTCGACGGGCGGAATCGTAAAGCGGATCTTGTGGACCTTGACCTCGTGCATCGTGCGCACCGCGCGCACGCCTGGCAGCGCGCGAATGCGCTGTTGCAGCGCGAACAGATCTTCGTCGTCGCGGCATAGCACCTGCACGCACAGATCGGCATCGCCGAGGACGGTCGACAGATAACTGACCTCGGACCAGCGCCCGAGATTGTCGACGGCACGGTCGTGATCGTTCGGATCGACCTCGACGAACAGCAGCGCCAGCTTGGCGTGGCCGAGCTTCGACGGATTCGTGAAGGCGAGAATCTGCAGGATGCCCAGCTCCTGCAGGCGCTTGACGCGCGTGCGGACGGTGGCTTCCGGCACGTCGACATTGCGGGCGATTTCGCGGAATGCGCGCCGCCCGTCTTCCTGCAATTCACGAACGATCTGAAAGTCGAGAGGATCGAGTATCGAAGTCGGCATGGTGTGATGTTGTCGATCTGAATGGAGCGCGGGCGGCTACGGACACGCCGCGCGACTTGCTTCAAACGCAGAAGGCTAACAGAAACATCGCGCAACGCAGCGGCCTGTCGTCGCGCGCTGTCAAGGCTTCGCTCATCCTCAGACGGCAGCCTCCGTGAATTTTGCGCAGAAATTCGTCCGTATTTTAGCGCATTGCAATTTCAGGAAGGCCATAGTAGATTGAATGCGCAACCCAACAAACGGAGCACGCGCGATAACCGCGTCCGTTAGTCGGTCAGCAATGCGCAACAGCATCATTGCGATGTTGCGCATTGCGTGCAGTACCTTGTCGGCTGGCGCCTCGCGCAGCCCCTCAACTCCGAGTCCTTCATGAACACGGCAAGCCTTCCGATTCGCGACATCCATTGCCCGCTCACGGCGGGACGGCACACGCGCATCGAAGCGGCCACGCTCAATCCGCTGTCGAACGTGATCCTCGCGTTCTGGGCGATCTTTCATTGCCGCCACGCGCGCCCTCCGTTGCGTCGCCCTTCGTAAACACCTGCCGCACAAGCGGCTTTGCGTCACTCATTGATACCGGCCGTCCGCATCAAGCGGAGGACCACGCACGCGCTCACGCGCAAAGAGCACCGTCATGCCTACGACATTCGCCCACGAGCAGGAAGCCCTCACGTTTCTCGAACAGCATCCCGACATCGATCTGTTCGAACTTTTTATCGTCGACGCCGCGGGCGTGCCGCGCGGCAAGCTGCTGCATCGCGAGGAACTGCTTGCCGTGTATCGCAGCGGCCGGCCGCTGCCTAGCGCGATCATGAATCTGACGATCAATGGCGACGATACGGAAGACAGCGGTCTGGTCTGGGATGTCGGCGATATCGATTGCCGTGCGTATCCGTTGCCGGGCAGTCTCGTGCGCCTGCCATGGCGCAAGCTGCCTACAGCAGCCGTTCAGGTGCAGATGCATCCCGAGGAAGGCTTGCCCGCAGGCGTCGCTGATCCGCGCCAGTTGCTCGCGCGGATCGTCGATCGCCTCGAAGCCGATGGTCTGTATCCCGTGATGGCGTGCGAACTCGAGTTCTATCTGCTCGATGCGCGGCCCGATGCGCAAGGCCGTCCGCAACCCGCGCTCGACACGGATGGAAGGCGTCCGCGCGCAACGCAGGTCTATGGCTTGCGCGAACTCGAACAGATCGAGCCGTTCCTGAAGGATCTCTACGATGCCTGCCGCGAACAAAACATCCCCGTGCGCACCGCGATTTCGGAGTACGCGCCGGGCCAGGTCGAAATCACGCTGGAACATGGCCCCGCTCTCGAAGCAATGGATCACGCCGTGCGCTACAAGCGCATCGTCAAGGGCGTGGCGAACGCGCACGGCATGAGCGCGTGCTTCATGGCGAAGCCGTTTGCAGAGATCGCGGGTTCGGGCATGCACATGCACGTGAGCCTCGCCAACAAGGCGGGCGACAACCTGTTCGCCTCCGAAGACAAGGCAGGCACGCCGATGCTGCGGCATGCGGTTGGCGGCATGCTGCACGGCCTGCTCGATTCGATGCTGCTGTTCTGTCCGAACGCAAACTCGTATCGCCGCTTTCAGGCCAACAGCTATGCACCGTTCACGCCGACGTGGGGCGTCGATAACCGCACGGTGAGCCTGCGCGTGCCGGGCGGTCCTGCGCCGAGCCGGCACGTCGAGCATCGCGTGTGCGGTGCCGATGCGAATCCTTATCTGGCTGCCGCCGCCATTCTCGCGGCTTCGCACTACGGCGTGCGCGAGAAGCTGGATCCGGGCGCGCCTGTCGAAGGCAATGGTTACGCACAGGCCGATACGCTGCTGCCGACCGACTGGCTGAGCGCGCTCAACGCACTCGAACAGTCGTCATGGGCGAAAGATATGTTCGGCCCGGCGTTCCTGAAGGTGTTTCTCGCGATCAAGCGCGCCGAGTACCGGCAATTCATGGGTGAAGTCGGTGAGCAGGACTGGCGCTGGTATCTGAACCAGGCCTGATTCCCACCTTCACTGAACAGGAACATCATGAACGCCGCACTTCCACTTCACGCGGCTGCCGCGGAACGCAGCCCCTCTTACTACACCGCGACGATCGCGCACGAAACGGATTACCCCACGCTGGAAGGCGAACATCATGTCGATGTCGCGATTATCGGCGGCGGATTTACGGGCATTGCGAGTGCGGTCGAACTCGCGGAGCGCGGGCTGAAGGTCGCGATCGTCGAGACGAACAAGATCGGCTGGGGCGCGAGCGGCCGCAACGGCGGCCAGATCACGGGCAGCCTGTCGGGCGACACTGCGATGCGCAAGCAGATGCGCGCGACGCTCGGCGACGATGTCGACGACTTCATCTGGCGGTTGCGCTGGCGCGGACACGAAATCATCGAATCGCGCGTTCAACGCTATGGCATTGCCTGCGACCTGAAACATGGTCATCTGCATGCGGCGATGAAGCCGTCGCATCTGCGCGAACTCGAAGCGAGCTATGAAGAAGCGCAACGGCGCGGCATGGGTGACTCGGTGGAACTGCTCGATCGCGATGGCGTGAGAGCGCACCTCGAAACCGATCTCTACTCCGGCGCGCTGAAAAATACGCGCAATATGCACGTGCATCCGCTGAACCTGTGTATCGGCGAAGCGCGCGCCGCCGAAAGCCTCGGCGCGCTGATTTTCGAGCATTCGCAGGTGCTCGATATCGTGCATGGTGCGAAGCCTGCCGTTGTCACGTCGCGCGGGCGGATCAACGCGCGTCAGATCCTGCTTGCCGGCGACGTGTATCACAAGCTCGAACGCAAACAGCTCGACGGCAAGATCTTTCCGGCGATGGGCGGCATCGTCGCGACCGAGCCGCTCGGCGAGCGGGCGAAGCAGATCAATCCGCACGATCTCGCTGTGTACGATTGCCGTTTCGTGCTCGACTACTACCGGATGACCGCCGACGGCCGCCTGCTGTTCGGCGGCGGAGCGAACTATTCCGGGCAGATGTCGCGCGATGTTGGGCAGGAACTGCTGCCGTATATCGAGCGCACGTTTCCACGTCTGAACGGCGTGCGCATCGATTATCAGTGGACGTGCGCGATGGGCATCGTCGTCAACCGCATTCCTCAGCTTGGCAAGCTCTCGGATAACGTCTGGTATTGCCAGGGTTACTCGGGTCACGGTGTCGCGACGAGTCACATCATGGGGGAAATCATGGCGGAAGCGATCACCGGAACGCTGGCGCATTTCGACACGTTTGCGGCCTGCCGGCACATTCGCGTGCCCATGGGTGATGTGATCGGCAATCCGCTGCTGGCTGCGGGCATGTGGTACTACCAGATGCTCGAGCGACTTCGTTAGTTTTCAGAGGTGTCGCCGGTCGATTGACGCAGGCGGATGTGGTGCTGTTGAGCGGAATACGAGGCCCGGATGGGCCTCGTTCGCACAGTCCGAATTGCTGATACGTGTATCAAGCGCCCCCACCAGGCGACGCACGATGGCGCGCGAGGAAGCGGTCCAGTTGCGCAGCAAACGCCTTGCTATCGTTGGCGGAATAGGGTGCCGGGCCGCCCGTCTCGACGCCTGAACTCCGAAGCTGATCCATCACGTCGCGCATGGTCAGGCGCTCCTGGATATTTTCACGGCTAAACCAGCTTCCGCGTGGGTCGAGCACATGCGCGCCCTTGTCGAGCGCTGCGGCGGCAAGCGGGATATCCGCCGTAATCACGAGGTCACCGCTCACGACCAGTTCGACGATGCGCTCATCGGCCGCGTCGAAGCCCGCCGGCACCTGGATCGCCTTGATAAAACGTGACGGTGGCGTGCGCAGATACTGATTCGCAACCAGCGTGACACACACTTCGACACGACGTGCTGCACGAAACAGCATCTCCTTGACGACGACTGGGCATGCGTCTGCGTCAACCAGCACTTGCATTGAGGTATGTCCAATAAAGGGCGAAAACCGCATGTTACTGCCGACGGGCGTTTGAGGCGAGCCGTTCTGCCGCGCGTATCGAATGTGCATCGCCTATCAGCTTCGCCTATAGCAGAAGGATTCGATCGATAAAAGAACTATCAGTCTGGCTCCAATGTGAACGCTACGCGGCCGGGCGCACGACCGGCCACTTTTCGGTATCGCGACGACGCCAAAACCTAGCGTGCACTTCGCTTTCGCGCACTGCCCTCTTCTTTTCGCGTTTCCCAGCTATCGTCGTCAAGCAGACGTGCAAACAGCCGGTTGACCATCGACTGGGGCAGCGGCACAAGCCCGAGTAACGAATTGAACGCTATACCGCTCGCCGCGAAATAACGCAGCAACGACAGTTCGAGATCGCCCGATTCCTGCTGCAGCGTTTTCAACGTCCCTGCGTCCGCGGCCTTGAAGTCCTCGAGCAGTTCCGGACTCTCGACCAGCGCCGCCAGCACGGCGCGGGACACGGAATGATGCTGCTTGATCGACTCGCGATACACCGCTATGTGAGCCGAGAGATTTGGTTCGGCCTTTGTCCCGCCTTCCTTCGCCAGATAATTCAGCCGGATCTGTTCGAACTGGTGCCGCTGATGATCGAGCAGTGCGGTGAGCACACCGTTCTTGGTGCGAAACTGATGCAACAGCCCACCTTTGCTCACACCACTTTCCCGCGACAGCGAATCGAATGTGAGACCACCTACGCCTTCGCGCTCAAGGATGGCCAACGCGGCCACAATAGCCTTCTTGCGCGTGTTTTCGGAACGTGTCGGATTGTCCATTTACCTGTAAAGATCAAGTCGCGCCAACCGGCGGAACCGCCTGTCGCAACGCATGGTGAGGGGCGGCCACCCGTCGCGTTCGGCAACATCCAAACTTGAAACCGATGACCCGCCTGTCCTGTTCTGGACTGAATTGTACGCCAGAGCCTTCCTCACAAACAAACCGGGCAGACGGTTTACTTCCAAAAATGATGGTGCTACATTTCGGCCATGCGCCGGGCTTCCCGACGCGACTTCCCGCCAACGTCCGACATCGCTCCCACGGAACACGACATGTTCAAGCCCAGATCGACTTCACTTTTCCTGAGCGGCGCAGCGGCGCTCATCCTGACGGCCTGCGCAGGTGTGCAGCCCGTCGCTTACTCGGGTATTCCGTCCGCGCCGCAACTCAAGCAGAACAGGGATGACGATTCCGCCAAGGTGCCTTATCGGTACGCCGCGCCCGTTGTCTGGTCGCGCTACTCGCAGGTCATTGTCGACCCCGTCGTCGTATATCGGGGTGGCGACAACCAGTTCGGCGATATGAGCGACAGCGACAAGTCGATGCTGGCGGACTATATGGGCAAAACGTTCGCATCGAAGCTATCGAAACGTTTCGACGTCGCTGCACAGCCTTCGCCCGCAACGTTGCGAATCAAGCTCACGCTGACGGGCGCCGAAGCGACCACGGCGGTGATCGGACAGTTCATGCATTTCGATATCGCCGGCAATCTGTACAACGGTGTACAGGCCATCCGCGGAGGAAAAGGTGCTTTTAGCGGATCCGTGTCCTATGCAGTCGAGGTGTTCGACAGTTCGAATGGGCGACTTCTAAAGGCGTATATCTCCAGGCAATATCCGAACGCAATGAATCTGCCGGCTGCCTTCGGATCGCTCAGCGCTGCAAAGACAGGGCTGGATAAAGGTGCGGATGCCCTTGTCGCTCAACTGCAATAGGCACCGGGATGTACGGCGCGATCATCCAATGATGCATGCACTGGTCGACTTCATCCTCACGACGCCGCCGCCGTTGATGGTCGTGATCGTATTCGCGCTCACGTACTTCGTCGTGGGTCTGCCCGTTCACCTGACACGCGGCGCCGGCTACCGGGATGTGCTCGGGACGATGGCGGGTGTATTCGCTGCACTGGTCTACATCACACTGGTTGTCGACTTTCATGCGAACCGCCATTAGCCGCCGCGACGGGCATCATCGCTATCGATGGTGCAAACGTTTCGCGGCGAGACTTCGACAGATCGGCAGACTCCTGCGCGACGTGATCACTGGCACGCTTTAATGAACAGCGCTCGCCGGTTGCCGGTCATATGGCTTATCCCCGTTGCCGCTGTGCTCGTTTGCGTTGCGCTGTTCGTTCACGCTATCTTGCAACGCGGGCCTCGCATCACGATCGGCTTCGCCAGCGCCGAAGGCCTCGAGCCCGGCAAGACACGCGTGCGCTACCGCGATGTCGAGATCGGCACGCTGCAGAGCTTGCGTCTCACGGCGGATCGAACCGGGATTCTCGCCGACGTGCAACTCGATGACCCGGCCAAGTTGTTCGCGCCATGTGACACGCGATACTGGGTCGTGCGGCCGCGTATCGGCATGACAGGCATCTCGGGACTTGCAACTGTCATTTCAGGTTCCTATATCGCCGCCGATATCGGACACACATCTCGCCATTGCACTGACTTCAGAGGCCTGGATGTACCGCCTTCTATCACTTCCGACCAGAAGGGCAAGCGCTTCACGCTGCACGCAAATTCACTGGAGTCGCTGACAGCAGGCTCGCCCGTGCTGTTTCGACGCGCACAGGCTGGCCAGGTGCTCGACTACTCGCTTTCCAGAGACGGCTCAGAAGTGGTCATCCATGTCTTCGTGAACGCACCATTCGACCAATACGTCACGCCCTCCACGCGCTGGTGGCACGCAAGCGGAATCGATCTGCGATTGGGTTCCGACGGTTTCCGGCTCGAAACGCAGTCGGTGGCATCGCTGCTTTCCGGCGGCGTTGCGTTCGACACCACCGCCCCCTTCACCACACAGCATCAGGCATCGGACGGCACTTCCTTTGCATTGTCGGAATCGCGAATGGATGCCCTGCGCAAAGCGGGAGACGGACCAGCCGCTCAAGTGGTCATGCGCTTCACGCAGTCATTGCGCGGGTTGTCCGTTGGCGCTCCCGTCGATTTTCATGGGGTCGAACTGGGTCAGGTCGCGGCGATAGACGTCGACTTCAACCCTGTCACTGGACATATCGACATGGTGCCGACACTTCAGCTTTACCCTTCGCGACTCGGAAAGCGCTACCGCGAAGCGCTCGGAAATGGAGAAGGTGTCGAAGGAAAGCGTCTGCTTCATCGGCTGGTCGCCGACGGATTACGCGGACAATTGCGCATGGGCAGCGTGCTGACCGGCCAACGATACATAGCACTCGATTTCTTCCCGCACGCGCCTGTCGTCAAACTCGATACAACGCGAATGCCCGTCGAACTGCCGACGGTACCCAACACACTCGAAGAACTTCAGGATCAAATCGCGAGCATAGTGAAAAAAATCGACGGCGTGCCTTTCGATGAGATCGGACGCAATCTCGACACAACGCTCGCTGGCGCCGGGTCGCTGTTCCAGAAGCTCGACAGCGAGCTGGTTCCCGCGGCGCGCGACGCGCTTGCAGCCTCGGAACGATCGTTCAACGCGGCGAACGCTACCCTGTCGCAGGATTCTCCGCTCCAGTCCGATCTTCATCAGGCGCTGACGGAATTGCGCCGGACGCTCGAATCGCTCAATTCACTCGCCGAATATCTTCAAAGGCATCCTGAATCGCTGGTTTGGGGAAAGAGCCGTCGTGAGTAGCGAAACGTTAGCCTTTTCGTAGCCTGCCCATCACTGCCAGCTTCCACCCAGCGCCTGAATCAGATTCACCGACGCAACCAGCTGCCTCGTGCGCAGGTCCAATGAGGCAATCTGCGCGTCGAGTTCGGTTGTCTGAGCCGTGACCACATCCAGATAGCTGACCGCGCCATCCCTGTACTGCGACGTTGCGAGCGTCAACGTCTGTTCGGCAGAAGCGAGCGCATTGTCTTCGTTCCTCGATTCATCGCCGAGATGATGCAACAGCGCAAGCTCGTCCTCGACCTGCTGAAATGCGCTCAGCACCGTCTCACGGAACTTTGCGCCATTCTCTGCCAGCTTTGCACGCGCATTGGCGACTTGCGCGTCGCGCCTGCCGCCATCGAAGAGCGTGAACATGAGTTGCGGTCCAATCGACCAGATCTCATTGGGCGCAGCCAGCCATGGCGAAAACGTGTCGCTTTGATAACCACCGTCGAGCCCCAGCGAAACATCCGGAAAATACGCGGCTTTCGCCACGCCGATGGTCTCATTGGCCGCCGCGACGCGCCGTTCTGCGGCGGCGATATCCGGACGGCGTTGCAGAAGTTCAGAAGGGACGCCGACGGGAATCTGCGGCACGGCATGGCCCGGCGTTGCAGGCGCAAGCGCAAAGCTCGACGCGGGCGTGCCCGTCAACGTGGCGATGGCGTGCTCCAGCAGCGCGCGGCTCGCGGCCGTGTCATCGACGGAAGCCTGCGCCGACGCCAGTTGCGTTTGCGCGCGCGACACATCCATGCCGGACGCGAGTCCGCCAGAATGGCGGCTTTCCGTCAGTTTCAATGCATGCTGATACGTCACGATGGTTTCCTGCAGCAGCTTCGTACGCTGGTCCAGACCACGCAGCTGGAAGTAGTGGTCAGCCAGACTCGCCTGCAGGCTCAGACGCAACGATTGCAGGTCATCGGCGCTCGCTTGCTCATCGGCCCGGCCCGCCTTCACCTCGTTGCGTACCTTGCCCCACAGGTCGAGGTCGTATCCGATGCCCACATCGACGTCGGCCGAGTTGTAGACGGAAGGCTGATTCGTACCGCGCAGCGGCCGGTTGTCGGACTGACGCTGCCTCGTCACCGACGCTTCCGAGCCGATGGTTGGAAAGAGCCCCGAGCGTGCCTGCTGCACGAATGCCTGCGCTTCGTCATGGCGCGCAACCGCTGCCGCCACATCTGGATTCGCGCTGACGACCTTTGCCTCCAGACCGTTTAGTACGGGATCGTCGTATATCTTCCACCAGCCGTCACGTGAGATCCGGTCTGAAGGCTTTGCAGTCTGCCACGGGCCCGCCTCTTTGAACGCCGTCGGGATCACGGCTTCCGGCGCATGATAGGGCGGCGCAAACGAGCACGCGCTGAGGACACTCGCGGCCACACATGCAGCAATGCCGCGCTTAAACATGCTTGCCCTCCGATGCCGCCATCCTGAGCCCCGCGAGATGCACCTGGTCCCCTTCAGCGAGCGAATCGGGCGGGTTGTCGATCACACGGTCCGTCGGCTCGAGCCCCGCGCCAATCAGCACCGTGCTGCCCAGATCCGTCGCAATCTTCACGTCGCGCAAGTGAACGTGATTGTTCGCATCGAGCACGGCAAGCTGGACATTGTCGGTGCGGAACATCAACGCGCTGGCGGGAACCAGAAGCGCGTGACCATCGCTCGGCAAGGCGAAATGAACCTGCGCATACTCTCCTGGCATGAGTTGACCGTTTGCGTTATCGACGGACAACTGTACGAGCATGGTGCCCGAGGACGGCGCGATCGCGTCGTTCGTATCGACCAGATGGGCGTCGAATGTTTTGCCCGGCCGCTCCGGCACGGTAAGCGTCGCCGTCAGGCCGCGCTTGATCGCTGCCGCATCGCTCTGCGGCACGTTCACATAGACGCGAAGCTGGTGCGAGTCGGTTACCGCAAAGAGTTCCGGGCCGCTTCCACCGCCCGCATTGATGAGCGCACCCACATCCGTTTTCCGGGCGGTGACGACGCCATCGAAAGGCGCCGTGATGCGCTTGAACGACTCCAGCGCTTCCAGTCTTGCGACGTTTGCACGGCTCGCTTCAACTGTCGCCTGCTTCGCCGCGAGATCGCTCGTTTTCTCATCGGTCGCCTGCTGCGACACGGAATCCTGAGCGAGCATCTGCGTCCAGCGACGCGCTGTCGTTGCAGCAAGCTTTTCATTGGCTATCGCGTTGGCCAGGTCGGCGCGGGCCTGCTGTAGCTGCTGGTCCAGATCAGGCGTGTCGATTTGCGCAAGCAGTTGCCCCGCCTTCACATGCGTTCCAATGTCCGCATACCACGCATGCAGGTAGCCGGACACGCGCGCATAGATGGGCGCATTGACGTAGGCATCCAGCCGCCCCGGCAGTTCGACCTCATCAGTGCGTTTGGGCAACTGGGGCGCGACGACACGCACGGTAGGAATCGCTTGCGCGTCGGTCCAGCTGGTCAGCGCCCGATTGCTCTGGATACGGCTCACGATCCCCTCAGCCGCTACGCCCGCTGCGACCAGCATCGCAACGACGCAAATGAGTTTCAGATGACGCAGCTTCCTTGCTGCATGCTGATGCGGTTGACCGCTGGTTTCAGTGGACATGCGTGGCCTCCGTGTCGGAAGGAATTGAATCTTGGGAAGTCTTGTCGTTGCGGTGAACGATGCTAAAGACGACAGGCACGAACAGCAGCGTCGCCAGCGTCGCGCAGATCAGGCCGCCTATCACGGCCCGGCCGAGCGGCGCATTCTGTTCGCCGCCGTCGCCCAGACCGAGCGCCATCGGCAGCATGCCGATGATCATCGCGAGCGCGGTCATCAGCACGGGGCGAAAGCGGGTCGCGCCGGCTTCCATCGCTGCGAGGACAGCGTCGCCAACATGCGCAAGACGCTCGCGTGCAAAACTGACAACCAGAATCGCGTTGGCGGTCGCCACGCCCATGCAGAGAATGGCGCCTGTGAGTGCGGGCACGGAAAGCGGCGTATGCGTGATGAACAGCATCCATACAATGCCGGCAAGCGCCGCCGGCAGTGCAGTCACGATGACGAATGCGTCCATCCACGAGTGGAAGTTCACGACGATCAACAGATAGATGAGAAGGATTGCGCCCGCAAGGCCAAAACCCAGTCCACTGAATGCCGTGTTCATGGTCTGCACCTGACCGCGAATCGTGACTGTCGAGCCCTTCGGAAGCTGCGCGTGCATCTGCTGAACGACAGTCCTGATTCCCGACGCAACCGCGCCAAGGTCCCTGCCCTGCGGCGTCGCGTAGATGTCGTAGAGGGGCTCGATGTTGTAGTGCGATACCACCGCATTGCCGATCCCCCGCTTGATGGTCGCAAGTCCGCCCAGAATCTGCGAATGACCGTCCGTTCCCGTGACCATCATGTTGTCCAGCGAGCCGAGCGAGTTCATCAGGTACTGCGGCGTCTGCGCGACGATCGGATAGCTGACGCCGTTCTTCGGATTCAACCAGTAAGTGGGCGACACCTGGCTCGTGCCGGACAGGTTCGCGACGACGGCATTGGTTACGTCCTGCTCGGTGATACCCAGTTCGTCGGCACGGGTTCTATCGACCGCAATGGAAAACTGCGGGTAGTTCGTGGGTTGCTGGATCCGTGCGTCCGCAACACCTGGAACACGAGTGACGCGCTTCAGCAGCGCTTTCGCGAAGGCGAGATTTCCTTGTTGATCCGGTCCTGCCATCTGAATGTCGATGGGAGCCGGTGCGCCGAAGTTGAGAATCTGCGAAATGATGTCGGCGGGCAGAAATGAGAACGTCACGCCGGGATACACATGCGGCAGCGTCTCCCGCAATCGCTTCACGTACTGCGCAGTGGGTGCATGCCCCTCGCCAAGCGAGATGAGAATATCGCCATCCGCGGGCCCCATCGTGCCGCTGTTGTTATAAGTCAGGTTGATGCCGCTGACTGGCAAGCCGATGTTGTCGACCATGCTGCCCAGTTGCTCCGGCGGAATCGTACGGCGTATGGTTCCCTCGACATGGTCGAACAGCGCAGCCGTCTGTTCGATACGCAATCCAACTGGCCCACGCACGTGCAACGCAATTTCACCTGAATCGATATCCGGAAAGAAGTTGCGGCCCAGAAACGGAGCCAGTCCGAAAGAGACCGCCACGACCAACAGAAAGCCGACAACGAAACGCTTGCGCGAAGTCAACGCAGTGTGCAATAGCACGCGATAGACATCGCGGACCTTTTCGAAGCGGCGTTCGAAACCACGCTGGAAACGAACGAGAGGATTTTTTGTCGGCCTGTGCTGTTCGCCATGAACATGTGGCTTCAGAAGGTACTGCGCCATCATCGGCACAAAGGTGCGCGACAGAACGAAAGATGCGACCATCGCAAAGATCACGGCTTCAGCCATCGGCACGAACAGAAAGCGCGCGATGCCATCGAGCATCAGCATCGGAACAAAGACGATGCAGATACAGAGCAGCGAAACAAGCGCAGGGCCGACGATCTGCGCGGCGCCATCGAGAATCGCCTGCCTGACGGGCTTGCCGTGCTCCAGGTGCCAATTGATGTTCTCGATCGTCACTGTTGCATCGTCCACGAGAATACCGACGGCGAGTGCGAGTCCGCCCAGCGTCATCACGTTCAGCGTCTCGCCCATTGCGGACAGGGCGGCAATCGCCGCGAGCACGGCCAGCGGAATCGACGAGGCAATGATCAGTGTCGAGCGCCAACTGCCGAGAAACAGCAGAATCATCAACGACGTCAGAGCGGCGGCAATGATCCCTTCACGCGCCACGCCGCTCACGGCGCCCTTCACGAATACCGACTGGTCGCCCATCGTGATGACCTTCAGGCTGGGCGGAAGCGTCTGCTCGATAAGCGGCAGCTTCGCCTTGACGCCCGCCACGATATCCAGTGTCGATGCCGACCCGTTCTTCAGCACGCTCATCAGCACCGCGCGGTGGCCGTCGAGCCGCACGACGTTGGACTGCGGCGGAAAGCCATCACGCACATGTGCCACGTCGCCGATCCTGATAGTGGCGCCATCTACCGTCTTGACCGGCAGATTGTTGAGATCGTTGATTGCCAGCGGACTGTTGTTCAGCTTGACGTTGTATTCGTAACTGCCGATCTTCTCGGTACCCGCAGGGATAATCTGATTCTGCTTTGCTAGCGCGTTCGCCACGTCGACAGCGGACAAACCATCGGCTTGCAGTGCCTGAGGATTCAGGTCGATCTGCACTTCCCGCACTTTGCCGCCATACGGATTCGGTATCGCGACGCCCGGCACGCTCAACAGCGCCGGGCGGATAAAGTTGGTCGCATAGTCGGCAATCTGCTGTTCGTTCAGCGTGTCACTCGTCAACGCAATCTGAATGACGGGCACCGTCGACGCGTTGTAGTTCAGGATCTGCGGCGGCGTGATACCCGGAGGCATCTGCTTGAGAACGGTCTGCGAGAGCGACGTGACCTGCGCGGTCGCTGTCCGGATATCGACGGCAGGTTGGAAAAAAATCTTGACGATGCCGTATCCACGAAACGACTGCGACTCGATGTGCTGGACGTCGTTGACGGTAGTCCCGATCGAGCGCTCGTAATAGGTGACGATGCGCCCCGCCATGTCATCGGGCTGCAGCCCCGCATAACTCCACACCACGCTGATAACGGGAATACGGATATCCGGAAAGATGTCCGTCGGCGTGCGCAGCATGGAAAGCGGACCGATAACCAGAATCAGGAGCGCTAGCACGATAAACGTATAGGGCCGGGTGAGAGCCAGCCGGACAATTTTCAGCATGAGGGAACTGCTCCGATAGATACGCTTGACAGCACTGATAAGGCGGATTGTGTCGTTAGCGCGCTAACATCCGGACGGATGAAGTGTGAAAC
This sequence comes from Burkholderia sp. Ac-20365, assembly GCF_017104715.1. Classification (GTDB taxonomy): domain Bacteria; phylum Pseudomonadota; class Gammaproteobacteria; order Burkholderiales; family Burkholderiaceae; genus Paraburkholderia. The sequence continues at coordinate 39,351 of NZ_JAAGPI010000006.1, read as the reverse complement.
TTGTTTTAGTTTTCACGCTGGCCGGGACGCATAACCTTATTCGCCGTCTTCGAGCATGTAGCCCGCGCCACGAATGGTTTTGAACATGGAGATGCCGCACGTCTGCTCGACTTTCTTGCGCAGCCGGCCAACATGGACGTCGATGAGATTCGTGCCCGGGTCGAATCTGCATCCCCAGACGCCTTCAAAAATCATCGTGCGGGTGAGAACCTGGCCGGAGTGACGCATCATGAATTCGAGCACCCGGAATTCCGTCGGTTGCAGACTGAAGGGCTGTCCGTGATAGCTCGCGGTTCGCCGGACAAGGTCTAGTTCAATTCCGTTCGTGTTCAGCGTGGTTTGACCGCGTTGACTGTTACCGCGACGCAGTAACGCATCCACTCTGGCCTGAACCTCATCGAGTGCGCAGGGCTTCGTCAGATAGTCGTCGCCGCCGGCACGTAATCCCTGAACCCGGTCATCGGTATCGCTCATCGAACTGATGACCAGTACCGGTGTGCTCATGCCGATTCCACGTATCGCCGTGAGAACTTTCAGGCCATCGATGTCCGGCAACATCCGGTCAAGCGTAATGACGTCGAATGTGATGCTTACCGCTGCGGCCATTCCTTCACGTCCGGAGCGTGCGATATGCAGGTCATAGCGCGGAACCGGCAACGCGCGTCGCAGCTCGGTCACCATGAAATCGTCGTCCTCGATCGAAAGGACCTTGTACATGATGCGCGCCTCTCAAGCGACCACACGCATCAGCGATCGCGCGTACGGAGCACGATAGTGATTCACTGAAAAATCGATGAAATGCCGCACCCTTGCCGACAGATAGTTTCTGCTGGTGTAGAGGATCGACACCTGCCGCATGCCGTCAGCAATTTCGAATTGATTGAGAACCGGCACAAGACTCCCTTCAGCCACATCTTCCTCGACGAGTGGAGTGGGAAGCATTGCCACGCCCATATCGGCAAGCGCCGCGCAGCGGATCGTGGCGCAACTGCTGGCTTGCAGCGCGCTGCCTGCAGGTATCCGGTATGTTTCGGATCCGTCGGTGAATTTCCAGGACTTCGATGGCCCGTTCGATATCGTCAGAAGATGGTGTGAAGCCAGATCACGCGGACTGGAAGGGGCACCGTGTTTCTGCAGGTATCGCGGCGACGCAACGACCATCTGTTTGACCGGCTTCAGCTGGCGTGAGATCAATGCCGAGTCCGGCATGTTCGGATCGTCCGAAAAGCCGACATCGAAACCGCCTTCAATGAGAGACACCGGTTCGTCGTTGGTGGTGATATCGAACGAGACGCGCGGACAAAAGCCTCTATACGCAGCGAGAAGACTGCACAGGCCGGTCATGGCGAAACTACTCGAGGTCGACACTCGCAAAGTCCCGTTGAGCTCTCGTGTCGAGCGCACCAGACTGGATTCCATCGCGTCGAGCTGGTCGATGATTTCCCTGCACCCGTCGAGATACAGCTGACCTTCGTCTGTCAGCGAAACGTGGCGGGTCGACCGGTTGAGAAGACGCAGATTCAAATGCGCTTCCAAAGTCATCACGCTACGTGTGGTGGCAGCCGCCGACATGCCGAGCTGCCTCGCGGCCGCACTAAAGCTGGCAAGCTCGACGACGCGCACGAATACGCGCATAGCCTGTATCTGGTTCACGCTTTCACCCCTGCATTCGAAACCGCGGCTAGTGCCACACGTGCTTGAACGAGCTTTTTCATGAACTTCCCGGTGAGAATGAATAAATCCGTCGACAGGCAGCTGATCGCCATCGGTTGCGAGAAGGTTAGAGGCATCGTCGCAGCGGGACTGCGTAAAAAAGATGAAGAGTTTTTAATCTGGCAGAGCGGACAGAACACGATTGATCGCCACGCAGTTTCGGCGCGATGACGCATCACCGTTTCACGCAATTCAGTCTTTCCGAATAATCGAACGCCGCCGAATAAAGGTTCCTTAATCTGCCCCCGCGCTTAGGAGACTCGTCAGCGAGCCCGACATGGGCATCGATGACAGTCGCGCACACACAGACAATCTCTTTGCATTGGGGTAGAAAACCATGAAGAAATCGATGTTGGCAGTTGCGTTGCCGGCCTTGGCGGTTTGCAGCGTCGCACATGCGCAGAGCAGCGTGACGCTGTACGGCCTGATTGATGAAGGCCTGAACTTCACGAGTAACGCGAACGGTCACCACGGATACCAGATGGTCAGCGGCGACACGGTCGGCAGCCGTTGGGGCATTCGCGGCAGTGAAGACCTGGGCGGAGGTCTTTCGGCAGTGTTTCGCCTCGAAAACGGCTTCAACATCAATAATGGCGCACTCGGTCAAGGCGGGGCCGAGTTCGGCCGCCAGGCTTATGTCGGTCTGTCATCGAATCAGTACGGCACGCTGACAATGGGAACGCAGTACGACCCGACAGTCGATATGTGGAGCGGCTTCACGTCAGCCGGAAATCTCATCGGCGACCTGTCGGCACACCCGTACGACAACGACAACGCCGACTGGGATTATCGGATCCATAATTCGGTGAAATATGTGTCTCCGACTATCGCCGGTTTCACTGGTGAAGCGATGTACGGCTTCAGCAACGAGGCTGGAGGATTCGCGAACAACCGCATGTACAGCGCGGCGGGCTCTTACAAGTTGGGGCCGATCTCGGCGGCAGTGGCCTATATGAAGATCAACGCAGGCGGTGCTACATCGACAGGCGCCCTTTCGTCTTCTACCAGCGTTTTCACTGCGCAATCGCAGCAGAATATCGACGCTGGCCTGTCTTACACCTTCACCAACAACGCAGTCGTGTCGTTGGCGTATTCGCACGTCGATGTGTACAACCCTACATCCAACGCCTATTTCAGTACGCAACCCGAAGCCGGTTCGCAGAACTCCTGGAAATTCGATAATTACGAAATCAACGGACAGTACTTCTTCAAGCCGGACTTCTGGCTGGCGGCGGCGTACACGTTCACGCAGGCACATATCGCCACCACCACAGGGAACTTCTCACCGAAGTGGAACCAGGTATCGCTGATGCTGGACTACGACATCAGCAAGCGGACCTCTGTGTATGTGCAGGGCGCTTATCAGCATGCAGATGGCGACACGGGGCTGGAATTCGACAATGCAAGCATTATCGGTTCCGCGGGTACCTCTTCGAGTGGAAACCAGATGGTGTATCGCGTCGCGATGCTGCATCGCTTCTAGGTCGCGGCTACGACGGCCCGGTTGCTGACCGGCCGTGCGCTTCGTACTGTTGAAAGAAAAGGACCCCGGCAACGGTATCTTCAGTTCCCGGGGCAAACTCTTAACCCTCGCTCTACAGCTTTACACGTTCCATCAGAACCGGTGACGTATCCCGGCAGCAATGACTGCCTGCTTGCCATTCGACGATGCCGCCAGCGAGTAGATTCCAGCATTCGCCAGCGGCGTCACGCCCGCTGCACCCGATACGTGCTGATAGACGCCCTCCAGATAGGCGTCAGTGCGTCGACTGAGCGAGTAGTCAGCCTGAAGCATGAATGAGTTCCACCGCGGCGAGAGGTTGCCTGCGTCGGTATCGAAGCGACCATCCGTGAAGGTGTACGACCCGCCCAGACTCAGTTGCGGCGTCATCGCATATTTTGCGTTCAGCTCGTAGTTGTTGAAGGTGAGCCTGTTACCGTCGAGCGTGCTGTAGGCGCCGCCCTGCGCGATTTCCGCTGGAGCGTCCAGCATGGAGCGCGTGAAGACGAAACCAACCGTTGCCGGACCCGCCGCATAACGCACAGCGGCCCCGATAAGGCGCTCGCGCTCGCCGACGAGGACTGCGTCTCCGTCCGTGCTGGAAAGAGCCCCGCCTGTGTTTGCTGGTGAATTGAGGCCACCAGGATGGTTCGCCTGGAAATAGGCAGCGGCGAGACTGAATGGGCCCGTTGTATAGGACGCACCGGCCGTATAGGCGTTGTTGTTGCTAAATCCCCCCGCTGCATTGCTGAGCGCGACCGCTCCGCCGAACACGAGGCCGCCATAGTTCACGCTGCGATATTTGACAGCGTTGTTCATCCGAACGTCGTTGTTCAGATTATCGTTATCGAACGGATGCTCTGCGATGTTGCCGCCGAAGCCGGAGCCCGTCGCCGACAGCGGTGCGACGAAATCGACCATCGAGTCGTACTGACGGCCGAGTGTCACCGTGCCGTACTGGGAACTCGACAAGCCAACCCACGCCTGCCGCCCGAATTCATCTCCACCATTCGACAGTTTCCCGTTGTCGATATTAAAGCCATTCTCGAGATCGAAGATCGCGGAGAGTCCTCCACCGAGGTCCTCACTGCCTTTGAGCCCCCATCTGTTCGTACTCAGATTTCCGCTTTGCACTCCCCATGTGGAATGTCCGCTTCCTCCCGATTTCTGATTCGATATCCAGTCGATGCCAGTATCGAGTACCCCCGATAGCGACACGCTGCTTTGTGCGAATGTAGCCTGTGAAAGCGAAGCGGCCACTACGGCCGCTGCAGTCATTAACGTCTTGTTCATCAGTAACGGTCTCTTGAACGGAGGCTGTTCTTTCGCTTCTGCACCGCGCAGAAAGTGTGGCGGCTCAGCCACCCGGCCCGCCACGCGAGAACCGCTAATGTAGAAATGACACGTGACGCTCGAGTGTGAAAACAAGGGCCTTTTATGATGATTCGTTTAATCTGTCGACGCGATTCATTTAAGGAAACCCATTCGCCGCAGCGCCGGGTACATGAGCATGTGCTACCTCATGAAACCATCTTCATCATTTGATGCCTTTGCGTATAACCCGATTGGATATCCTGCTTTCACGGGTATCACAGAACATTCAGGTACCCCTCCACGTTCCTAAAGGAGTTCACTGTGAAAGTCATGACAATCGTCTTTGCACTGGCAGCAGGCGCCACGAGCCTCTCATGCTTTGCCGCAACTACGCCCGCTCAATCTTCCGCACAGACGTCTGCAAGCACGCAGAATGGGCAATGGATACCGCCCTACGGCGTGAAGGTTCCCGAAAAGACACGCGCCGAGGTTTATCAGGAACTCGTGCATGCCGAGAAAGACGGCCAAGAGGCGTACCTGAACAGCACGCTTTATTCGCACGGTTGAATGTGATGGCGCGGAGAATTCGACGCGCTTTCGCGATCGCAGGTCTGGTGATCGGTTTCGGCACGCTCGCCGGATGTGCGACGTCGCAATCGAGCCCCACCGGCTGCGTTGGGCCTGCGGGCTTCTGCACACCGTACTTTGGCTCGTAAGCGGTTTAACGTTATTGCGAGCGCAGTTGGTAGCCGTATCGGCTGACGGTTTCCAGCTGCGCCGTGAATCCGTGTTGGGCGAGCTTCTTTCTCAGACGTGCAACAACCAGATTGACACTCGCCGGATCCACGGACTCCTTTTCTGGCCACGCGTATCGAATCAGCTGATCACGCGGCACAGGCAGATTCACCTGCCGCAGCAAACATTCGATAAGTAGGAATTCCCGCTTGCTGATCGACAGCCGATACTTCCCCTCGATCACTTCGCGCGTAGAGGCATCCAGTCGAATAATTGCCTGTGCATTCGAGTCATTGCTCAGGCTCGTGGAGCCACGCTGCAACGCTTTCAGCCGCTCCTGCAGTTCAATGAAAGAGTATGGCGTGACAAAGCAGGCATCGGCACCTGATCGCAGAAGCTGGGCCCTTTCTCCCGCGCTCGCATTGCCCATTATCACGATGACCGCTGGCGAGCCAGGCAGCTTCGCGAACTCAGGCAGCAAGCCGCCGAGACTCTCAAGCGTTTCGTCGCCCAGGGCAACCACCAGAATCGCATCATATGGTTCGAGTGTGCCGAGGTAGAGACCGTCGCGAATGTCGTCGGTCGATTGCACGCTATGTGCGCTTTCGCGAAGCGCCTTGTAAAGGAAGGCGTGTTCTGCGCGAGCTGGCGAGACGAGAAGTACGCGCACGGAAGGATCCTCAGTTAATCAAGCGCGTGCGGCCAGCATTCGACTGACATCGCCGTACCTGTCCCTGCCGACGACTCATTGCGACCCACGCGCAGCACGAAGTCGTGCAGATGCATGACAGCCGTCACGATGCTCAACCCCAGCCCCGAGCCCGGTATATGACGCGCCTTGTCCGCCCGATAGAAGCGGGCAAGAATCGCTTCGCGCTCTACTTCGGGAATGCCGGGCCCCGTGTCGCTGATCACGAGCTTCGGCCCTTGCGACGCCATGCTCAGCGCGATGCTGACTTCACCGCCTTGCGGCGTGAACTTGATGGCGTTGTCGAGAAGATTGCTGAACGCCTCGAACAGCAACGCGCGATCTCCGGTCACGGCATCGACGGGCGTTGCGCTGACGTTCCATTTGACACCGCGGTCTTCGGCGAGAGGACCATATAGTTCGTTGAGTTCATCCACCAGAGATGCAAGATCTACAGTCGCAAATCCGCTTCGCCGCTTGAGCGATTCGATTTCGGAGATTCTAAGCATGGCCCTGAACCGTTCGAGCAACATGTCGGTTTCGAGTCGCGCCTCTTCGACCATATTTCTGAGTTCGTCGTCGCCGCTCTCGCGAGTACGTAGCGCCACATTGGATAGCAGCGTGCGGATGTGAGCGAGAGGCGTACGCAAGTCATGCGCAATGCCGTCGCATGCACCTTTCACCTCGGTCATCAAACGCTCGATATCATCAAGCATGTGATTGACGAGATGCGAAAGCATGTCGAGTTCATCCCGGCCTCCTATCGGCAGACGCTGATTGAGGTCTCCCTCCGCGATGCGCAGCGTCACACGGCGGATATCGCGCACGCGGCGCATCTGCCGAACGCTCAGCAGAAGACCCGTCGCGATGCTGACAATGAGGAAGAACAGCCCGCCCGTCACGAGTGCGTTGATGGCGACTTCGCGTATGCGAAGGATCGACGTGAGATCGCGTGCAATCACCAGCACCGAACCGTCGGACCGCCGGGCTGCCGACACCCGGACCACCTCGGGCGTATGCTCGCCGCGAACCCGCAGCTTTCCGCTCAGCGTATGGCCCGCCTCGTCGAGTTTGAGTTCTGGCGGAATGGACTCGATATCGCCGGCAATTCTCGACCCGTCCGGCGCAAACAGGCCGAAGTAGCTGATATGCAGGTGCTCCTGCTCGATACGCCGATGAATGGCCAGCGGGAGGTTCGGGCTCGGGATTGATTCGAAATAGTAGAGTTGCCAGTGCAGAAGACCGTCGGTGTCATTCTGCATGCGCGTTGTCACAGACCATCCGATAAAACCGACCAGCAGCATCACCGACAACGAGAAGATGACTCCATAGACGGAAAGCCACTTGAAGGTCGTGGTGTGCCAGCCTCTTCCAACCTGAACGGGTGCGGAGGATTTGATAGCGTGTGACAAAATGAATCAGCTTTTACTGGTCGATAAGGACATAACCCGAACCGCGCACAGTCTGAATCAACTGTTGTGCACCCTGAGTATCGACTTTCTTGCGAAGCCGCCCCATGTGCACATCGATCAGGTTAGTCCCGGGGTCAAAGTGATAGCCCCACACGGCTTCGAATAGCATTGTACGGGTGATAGTCTGGCCCGCATGCCGCATGAGGAACTCAAGAATCCGATACTCCGTAGGAAGCAGCGTGATTTCGACGCCGTCGCGCGTCACCTTGCGCGTAATCAGATCAAGGTTTAATGGTCCGACCTGAATACTCGTTACCGCCTGAACGGGCACGTCCTTGCGACGTCGCAACAGTACTTCGAGCCGGGCGACAAGTTCATCGGGGTCGAACGGTTTGGTAAGGTAATCGTCACCACCTGCCCGCAGCCCGCGAATACGTTCATCGACATCGCCGAGCGCGCTGAGCATCAGAACGGGCGTTTCGATTCCCACGGTGCGCAAGGTGGTGAGGATGGTGAGACCATCGACGCCCGGCAGCATGCGGTCAAGCATGATGAGGTCGAAGTGGCCGCTGATCGCACGTGCCAGACCGTCCGTACCGTTATCGACCCAGTCCACCTCGAAGCCGGCCTTTCGAAGCTCGGTCACAATCTCTTTCGCAGTGAGCGGGTCGTCTTCAATCGTCAGTACGCGGTTTGCCATCGTTTCCATATCGGCGGCGTCACCCTGCGACCAACTGCCGACATCACCTGAATCTCGTGGACTTTCCATGATGCCACAAGCAGGAGCGGCCGGTTCGTCGGTTTGCAAGCTTCGGTATAGGGTAGCGGACACAGTCATGGGAACGCAGAGTGAACAGCACACTGTTCTTTATCGGCCTCCTTCGTGCAGCATGGACAGGAGGTCTCTGGTCTGCCCGTCGATCGGAGCGCGCATATCGTTACGTCGCACGTCGGTACGCGTCAGCGTCGATGCCGGGGCCGCCCTGGACGGCAGATTGGACTGTTGATCCGGCTTCTTTGCTGGCTGCACCGCCTGGGCAAGTGCAGCGCTGCTGAGGAAGAACGACAACAGACCAGGCGCGACCAAAAGCGATTTCATGCCTTGCTCCCTGTTGACCAGGTCGCGATGGGAAGCGTATTCCTTCGATACCATCGCGACATCGGATGTTTCATGAAGAAAAATTTAGTTTTCGGGCCCGCTGTTCAGTTGACGCTCGAAGCGCCCGGCGTCTGGGCCCCTGCGACCGATGGCGTCATGCAGTCGTGCCGGTATTCATTGCGCAGCTTCCGCTCAGCCACGTGAAGATCGTGCGGATAGTCGTTTTCAGCGCCGCCCGGTTGATAGCCCACATCTTCGAGTTCGCCCAGCTCCTGCATCAGCTGTTTGTGCGTGACCTCATGCGTCAGTTTGACGAACGGGTAATCGTGACATTCGGCCTGCGTGAGATGGGGCGTTGCTGCATTAGCCGAGAGGCTCGCAAATGCAAGAACGAGACTGCCAAGGACAACGGGAACATGTTTCATGACTCTTCTCCTGAAGTTCACCAGCTCAGCTGGCATCTGTGTGTCACCCTCGATTGAAGTGACGGGAGAAGATTAGCAATGCGCGAATGTCGCGAAATCTAACACTCGATGAAAACTTATTCATGTAGCAATGCGCCTTATTCTGGACGACTGGTACTTAAATAAAGATTCATTGTGGTGCCACGATGTTTAAGTCGGAGCAACGCGATATTTGCCCATAATTACCGGGTGATTTTCGCGAGGGAACCCCTATGCTGCGACAGATGAGTGTCGAACTTGTCAACGATGGCGGTAAGCACGCGGTATGCATTTCGATAGACGACAAGTCCGTCATACTGCAAACAAACGACGTGGATGGTGTCATCGATCTTCTGAGCCGAATGCGTACGACGATGCGTCCGGAGATCCCGAAGGAACCGTCGCGGACGCAACAATACGTGGTGGAAATGGACCCGTGCTGGCACGCAGAACCTCACCCTTTCTACGATGGTGTCGTCCTGATATTCCGACACAGCGGCCTTGGCTGGGCGGGATTCGCGTTGCCGAGACATAGCCTTGAAAAGCTATGCGAAGCAATGACTCAACAGGTCGAAACCATCGCGACAGACCAAGGCCTGCTGAACTAGTCGACGTCCATCGCGTCACCGGCTGCAGGTGCCGCCGAGTCCGTGAGCTGTCCGCTCAACGCGCGCGATTCGCTGCCTGCCGCGCCAGCCGCGTCTGAAGAAACTCGATAAAGCGTTGCGTCTTCGCGGGTAGCAAACGGGTTTCGGTGATCGCGTAGATCGGCGTAGGGGTGCCGTGCCAACCAGGCAGGACCGGGCACAACGCGCCGCTGGCCAGATCATCGGCAACGACTTCCTGCGGCAGCAGAACGATACCCATATCGAGCGTCGCCAGACGACGGATCATGCCGACACTGTTGAGCGCGATCCGCCCGCCTACGGGAATCGTTGCCGTACGTTTGCCGTCGTGCAAGGTCCATGCACCCGCCTTCAGGATGGTCAGACATTCGTGCCGCTCCAGTTCAGCGGGCCTGGCGGGCTCACCCGCTCGCGCCAGATAGCCGGGCGATGCATACAGGTAAGGCGTGAGCGAAGCCAGTGTCCGCGCGATCAGTTGCGAACTCTCCGACTCGCCGATGCGGATTGCCACGTCGACGGGTTCTCTGACCAGATCGACGCGACGCGGCGTGAGATCAAAATCGAAACTGATGCCGGGGTACATGCCCGCGAATTCCACGATCAACGGCGCAAGGTATGTCACGGCGAAATCCACCGGCAACGACACGCGAAGCGTCCCGCTCGGCTGCGCGAGCATGTCACCCAGTTGCTCGTGCGCCAGGCGCGCCTCGTCGACGATGCGCTTGCATCGTTCGAAGTAAACCTGCCCGGCCTCGGTCAGTTCGATCTTGCGCGTCGTCCGATGCAGCAGCCGCAGCCCGATGCTCTTCTCCAGCGCGCTGATCCGGCGAGACAGCGTCGAATTCGGTATCCCTATCGCTTCGGCGGCGTTACGGAAGCCGTTAGCCTTGACGACCTCGACGAACAGCGCCATGTCATTCAGGTAATCGTCCATTCTCATTGCTCCACGAATGGATCAATGATATCCGAAAGGCCATCTTTATCTTCAGTGTGCAGCAGGTGATGATCGAACCATTGCCCGTTCAACCTGATTGAGGATTCCGTCGTGAGCAAACTGTTCGATTCCATCCATGTTGGCCGCTACACCCTGCAAAACCGCCTCGTCATGGCGCCGATGACCCGTTCGCGTGCCCAGTACGACGGCACGCCCGGCGACCTCGCCGCCCGCTATTACGCGCAGCGCGCGGGCGTTGGCCTGATCGTCTCGGAAGGCACGCAGCCTTCGGACGACGGCCAGGGCTACCTGACGACACCCGGCATCTACACCGATGCACATGTCGCAGGGTGGAAGAAGATCACGAACGCGGTGCATGACAAAGGCGGCCGCATGTTCATTCAGTTGATGCACGCAGGGCGCATGTCGCATCCGGATAACACGCCGCACCACCGCCCTGCTGTCGCGCCGTCGGCCATTGCGCCGGGCGCGGGCATGTTCACGGCCAGCGGCATGCAGGACATTCCCGTTCCGCGCGCACTGACGCGCGACGAAGTTCGCCAGACCGTTGCGGACTTCGCCTTCGCGGCGCGACGTGCAGTCGACGCGGGCGCCGACGGCGTCGAGATCCACGGCGCGAACGCCTATCTGGTCCAGCAGTTTTTCGCGCCCAGCGCCAACACACGCACCGATGAATACGGCGGCCCGTTCGAGAACCGCGCCCGCTTTGCCATCGAGGTTGCCACGGCCATCGCCAACAAGATCGGCGCCGACCGGACGGCCATCCGTCTGTCGCCGGGCACGGCGATGTGGGGCATCGACGAGGGAGAGGAAGTTCACGCGTTGTACCGCTACCTTGTCGCTGAACTCGACAAGCTGGGCCTCGCGTATCTGCACATCATGCATCTGGGCGACGAGGCGCTGCTCGCCGATATCCGCAAGCTCTGGACGGGTACGCTGATCCTGAACCGCCCGGGGCGTCCGCGCGAACAGGTGGGCACCGATGCCGCATCGGGCATGGCCGATCTGGAAGCCTATGGCGCGATGGTGCTGGCGAACCCCGACTTCGTCGAACGACTCAAGATGAATGCGCCAATGAACGAGCCTCAGCGTGAAGGTTTCTTTGGCGGCACGGAGAAGTTCTACACGGACTACCCGACGCTGGCGTGATCCCGTAGGCTGGCGTCGACGGCCGGATTGCCAGTCACAGGCTTCAGGCTGGCACGCGATCCGTCGCACGCCCCTTCAGCGATCGATCATCAGTCCGTTGGCTATCAATCACCGTAACCAGCATCACCAGAAGATGATTGACGGGCGCGGCAACGCCCAACGCCAATCCGCGCCTCACGATATACCCGTTCAGATGGTCGATTTCAGTGGGCCGGCGCGTCGCGATATCGTGCGCAGTCGACGAATACTGTCCGGCGGGAATCGTCGCCATGATCTTTGCGACTGTCGAGTCCACGTCGCCTGATATGTCCACACCGTCGGCGCTGGCAACCGCGAGGCACTCCGCCACGATATCGCGCATGGCCGGCGCCACGGCCGTGCCGCCCCGCTGACAAAGCTCGCCGAACGGCAATTGAACGAGCGCTGAAATCGCGTTGTATGCGCAGTTCAGTACGAGCTTTTCCCACAACGCACCACGTACATTCGCAGATATCGCAGTGGATATCCCCGCCTCATTCAAGACGTGTGCGAGACGGTCGCTGGATTGGCCGGGCTCGATGATCAGTTCACCTCGCCCGTGGTGTCGAACGTGACCGGTTGCGTACATTTCGCATCCGACGTAAACGACGGCCGCGAGTACTTCGCACCCAATCTTGGCACGCACCCTCTCGGCATTGTCGACGCCGTTCTGCAGCGTGACGATGACGGCGGACTCCGGCAAATACGGTCTCATCGCGGCGACCGCCGCTTCGGTATCCGGTGACTTCACGCACAACAGCACGACGTCTGCGCCCGCCACGCCTGACGCATCCGTGCAAGCCGTCACCTCGATGAACTCATCGAAGGAAGCCGCTTCGAACCGCAGACCATCCCTGCTGATTGCAGACACATGATTCGGCCGGCCGATCAAGGTCACGTCATGCCCCGCTCTCGCAAGCATGCCTCCGTAGAAACACCCCACCGCGCCCGCACCCATCACCGCGAATTTCATGTCGCCCTCTAACGTTCGAATGGTCACCCGGCCGGCGCCAGATGGAGTCAACCATCAACCGCCGCCATCACTCGATAACACCCGGTTCCGTCGTCTATTCCACGCTTGAAGAAGCACGAAGTGAATGTCCAACGTTCGGGCAATTAGAAGGGCTGAACTTGTCTCGCGTATTTCGTCGGTGTATCGAAATGTATCCGCGCGGAACAGGCGGATCTGACGGGCGCTAGGCGTCCAGCAACGAAAACGTAATGTCTTGCGCGCCTTCCCACAGCACAAGCTTACCGAATGCTGCCAGATGCTCGTGGCCTTCAATCAACGTAAATAAATGATTGCCGGCCAATTGGCCCATTTTGCTCGCGAAGATGGAGCTGCCATAGACGAACAGAAATTCCGTCTCGCTGAAACCGCCCGGGTAGAGAAGGATGTCTCCACGTGACGCGTGGCTGGTGTGATTTTCGAAAGTCAGACCCGTATCGAAGTCGCCCAACGGAATCCACACGGCCTCGCCGCTCCAGCGCGAATGGATGACCTTGTTTTTGAAGGGCAGCAATTCGAGGAAGCGTTGGCAGGTGCGCGGTGCTTTCTCTTCTTCGAGTTGTCCGACGAAGCGGTAGGGTCCGGCTTCTACGAGAATCTTTTTCATGTCGCCTCCATGGAAGGATTGGATCAACCAGTATGACCGTGGCGCAGCAGCCGTTCGAGCGATTCGGGCAGGCCCCGGTTCGGCTTGACTGGCGGCCGGGAAAAACTGCCCTTTTCCGCCTTTTTCGGACCTAGCCGGATCAAGCCTTCGAGCTGGGTGATCGCACTCGACACGCCATCGACGACCGGCACCGGCAGTTCATTGCGGATCTCACGTGCGAGCCCTGCGAGAGGTGCACCGGCGATGATGATAACGTCGGCGCCGTCATCGTCGACCACCTGGTTGCACAGTGCCTTCAGTCTCGACGCGTGATCCTGCTGCACGTTGCCGATATCGCGCAGCGGTTCGTCGAGCGCGCGGATGCTCGCAAGCCGGCTCGCCAGATGACTGCGCTCCACAGTCTCGCGGTACCACGCCTTGATTCGTGGCGAAATCGCGATGATCGAAAAGCGTTGCCCGAGCGTTGCCGCCGTCATCAGTGACGACTCGGTCAGCCCGACCACGGGCACGTCGATCAATTCCTTGATGCCCTGCAGGCCGGGATCGCCGAACGCCGCGACCACGACGCCATCGTAAGTACCATGACGTTCGGCCGCCACGCACGCGCTCGCGTACGCGCCGACCAGCGCTTCGAAGCGCGTCTCGATGTATGCAACACCGAACGGTGCCGTCGCGACCGCGATCTCGGTTCCGGGAGACGCGCTGCGTTGCGCTTCCGCCTGAATCAGCGTCGAAACGCTTTCGGAAATGTTGGGGTTGATGACGAGTATCTTCATGCTGCGCTCCGATATCAGAGGTCGACGTACTGCGGCTTGCCAGCAGCGAGAAACTGCCCCCGGCCCGCTTCCGGCTCGAGATAACGGCCGCTCTCGACCAGCAGTTCGCCGCGTGACAGACAGTGCTTCGGCCAACCCTGGACGGTGCGGCCCTCGTACGGCGTGTAGTCGACGTTGTGATGCAGCGCGTCGTTCGCGATCACAACCTGCTTTAGCGGATCCCACAGCACGATGTCGGCGTCGGCACCGACAGCGATCGTTCCCTTGCGAGGATAAAGGCCATACAGCTTCGCGGGATTCAGGGACGTCAGTTCGACGAACTTGTGCAGCGACAGCTTGCCCCGGTTCACGCCATCGAATAGCAGCGCCAGACGGGTCTCGATACCGGGAATGCCGTTAGGGATGTGTTCGAACGAGACCTCCTTGCCGCCAGGCTTCTTGCCCTGAGGATCGTCGAATGAGAACGGCGCGTGGTCGGACGAGAACACGCTGAATACGCCACGTTTGAGCGCACTCCACACAGCTTTCTGGCTGAATGCGTCGCGCGGCGGCGGACTGCAAACGCACTTCGCGCCGTGATAGCCGTCCTCATGGCCGAGATCTTCGGCGGTCAGGTAAAGATACTGCGGGCAGGTCTCGGCGTAGATGTTCAGGCCGCGTTGCTGCGCCCACTCGATCTGCTCGATCGCATCCTGGCCCGACACGTGGACGATCAGGATCGGCACGTCGACGAGTTCGGAGAAGGCAATCGCACGGTGTGTCGCCTCGCGCTCGACCACAGCCGGGCGCGACAGCGCGTGATACATGGGCGCGTAGTTGCCGGCTTCCGTGAGCTTGTCGGTCAGCCACGCGATGCAGTCCGAATTCTCGGCATGCACCATGACCAGCGCCTGGTTGCGGCGTGCGACGTCCATCACTTCGAGGATCTCGCGGTCGCTGAGCTTGAGGTCGTCGTAGGTCATGTAAATCTTGAACGACGTATAACCGGCCGCGATCAGTTCCGGCAGTTCGCGCTCCAGTACTTCGGGCGTCGGATCGGAGACGATCAGATGGAACGCGTAGTCGGTGACCGCGCGACCATCGGCGCGGCGATGGTAGTCGGCCACTGCCGCTTTGAGCGATTGCCCCTTGGCCTGCGCGGCGAACGGAATCACCGTCGTGGTGCCGCCGCACACTGCGGCGCGTGTGCCGCTCAGGAAGTCATCGGCCATCTTCAAGCCGTCGGGCATTGGCTGATCGAGATGGCAGTGCGCGTCGATACCGCCGGGCAACGCCAGCAGGCCAGTGGCGTCGATCTCGCGCCGGCCTGCGTCAAGCTGGCGGCCCAGCGCCACGACGACGCCGTCCTTCACGCCAATATCGCAGTTAAAGCGCTCGGACGCGGTCACCACGTCGGCGTTGCGGATCACCAGGTCGTACACGGTTGTCATGGCAGGTCTCTCAGGCAACTTCGGAAAACAGGCGGCCCCAACCCGTGAGCCGGGTCGTATCGTAGCCGGCGAGCGTCAGCGACTTCCACACCACGGTGGAGATAGTGTCATAGAGCGGGATGCCGTGTTGCGCTTCCACTTCCGAGGCCAGATGCGCGGCATGCAGGTTGGTGCAGAAGGTGACGATCGCCTCCGGGCTTTGCTTCGCGACTTCGCGGATCTGGGCGCGCAACGTATCTTCGGTGACTTCGGAAAATTCGAAGTTCACCTTGAGTCCGAGATGGTTTTCGGAGGAGCAGTCGATACCGTTCTCACGGTAGTTCGCAACGATCTTCTGCTGGACCTCCTTGAGGTACGGCGTGACCAGACCGAATTTCTTCACGCGGGTCCTGTCCAGAATTTCGTTTAGCGCCAGCACCGAGGTGGTCGCCGGGATGCCCGTCGCCTCCTCGATTTCGCGGCACAGGCGGCGGTCGGTCTCGAAACCGAGCCACCCGGATGACGTGCCGTTCCACGCGATCACATCGACCTTGGCATCGGCCAGCAGCTTCGCTGCCTGAATGATGTTGGTCGTGTCGAACTGCCCGAGAGCGCGATCGGACAGCGAGATTTCGGTGACCGTGAAGCGCGAGAAATGGGCGCTGACACCGGGCAGTTGGGCCACCATCGCGCTCGTGATCGGTTCGAGCGCGGTGTTGGATGACGGGGTAAGCATGCCGAGCATGACGCGTTTGCTCATGATGAAATCAGCAATCAGTTGTTAGAGGTGAAAAAAAGCTCAGACGGGCAGCTTGCGTTCGTAGTCGATCAGTGTCGAACAGACGAACAGGCCGACGCCTGCGGCAGCGAAGAACATCAGCGCCAGAAAGTACGAACCGGTCGTCTGCACGATCAGGCCAACGATGATCGGCACGAGCACACCGCCGATATTGCCGCCCAGGTTCATCAGACCGCCGAGAAAGCCGATCTTGTTGCGCGTGCCGAGGATGGAAGGCAGGCACCAGTACAGACCGCACCAGCGCAGGAAAAACAGCGTGGACGCGAGCAACACCACCACCGTCACCGGATTGCCGACATAGGCGACCGAGAAGATCGATGCAGTGGCCGCCACGGCGGCAATACCGAACAGTGTGCGCATCACCCGATTGGGCGAACCGCCCGCTGCCTTCCATTTGTCGGCGATCCATCCGCCGATCAGTTCACCCACGAACCCGCTGAAGAAGATTGCGAAACTGGCTCCGCCCATCTGCTGGATGTTGAAGCCGTGAACCTTGTTCAGATAGTTCGGCATCCAGGTGAGCAAACCGTAGAACAGTGAGTTGAAGCACATCCAGCCGAAGAACATGCCCCACACCGAGCGATAACGGAAGAAATCCAGGCTGCGGCCGCTGGCATGAACCGGTTCGCTGCGATGTTCTTCCAGAAGGGCCGCTTCGAGGTAGTCTGCTTCGGCCTGATTCACAGCCGGATGCTCGCGCGGGTTGTTCCGGATGTAGTACCAGGCGAACAGGCCGGCAAGCATGGTGCCCACGCCGGCCACTACGAAGGACGTGCGCCAGGATCCGAACTCGCTGATCAACCCGGAGATGATCACGGCACCGAATGCCGCGCCCAGCGGGGCGCCACCGTCGAGCAGCGTCGCGCCGCGGCCACGTTCGTGCCGCGTCATCCACATGGCGTTGAGCTTGCCGCCCGCCGGATAGATCGGCGCTTCTGCGGCACCCAGCCCGAGGCGGGTGAGAATCAGCGCCGTGGCCGTCGTGCAAACGGCGGCAATGCCCTGGAAGAAGCCCCAGAACAGCGTGGCGCACGCGATCACGATCCGCGGCTTGAATCGGTCAGCCAGCATGCCGCCCGGAATCTGCATCAACGCGTAGGTCCAGAAGAACGAACTGAGAATCAGCCCCTGCACGGCAGGGGCGATGTGGAACTCCTTCGCGATCAGCGGCATGGCCACCGACAGCGAGGCCCGGTCGATATAGTTGATCGAAATCAGCATCAACATGACCAGGAAGATTCGCCAGCGTACGCCGGTCCTGACTTCGGCCTGCACGGCCGCATTTACGGTTCGCATCTATGTCTCCTCCGTTCGCCTGAGAATGGCCTTCGGGTCTCATGTCTGTAGCCGGGACCGCTTCCGGCCCGGTGCGCCGCATGCGCCAACGCAGTATATGATGTCTAATTATGAATTACAAGCGCTGTATTTCGTTGATTTTTATACGTTTTTATTTTTGTAGATCGTCAGTCGAAGCTGTAAGACAATTAAGCAAAAGCGGAAGATGCAAACGGAAACAGGCGACATGGACATGAAGTCACTACCGGCTGAAACACGCAAGCGGATCAGCCTGCGCGGCACGGGTATGTATGCGGCGATCGCAGAGCGGCTGCGCGAGATGATTCTCGAAGGTGAGTTGCCGCCCGGCGAACATATAGATGAGAAAACGCTGTGCGAACAGTTCGACATCTCCAGAACGCCCTTGCGCGAAGCGCTCAAAACGCTGGTGACCGAGGGGCACGTGACTCATCGGCAGCACATGGGTTTTCAGGTCGCACCGATCGACCGGGACGAGATAGCCGCCATCTTTGAAGTACTGCATGGACTCGAGGAAACCGCTGGACGGCTTGCCGCGAAGCGTATCGACGACAAGCAGATGAGGCTGCTGCTGGAGCGTCATCGCACCATGGAGACGTATCACCGCGAGGGCAAACGGACGGCCTACTACCGCGCCAATCAGAAAGTGCATCAGCACATCGTCGATGTTGCCGGCAATGCCGTGCTATCCGACCTGTACTCGTCGCTGATGAGCAAGATCCATCGCGCGAGAGGCGCGGCAAATGCCGACGTGTTGCGCTGGGCTGAGTCTCTTGGCGAACATAGTGAAATACTGGATGCGCTGGCGAAGCGCGACGGAGTATCTCTCGCCCGGTTACTGCGCGAACATTCGGAACATACAGCGGCGGAAGTGATGAAAGTGCTGGAGGGCACGACTGGGAAATAGACGTGGCGGCGGCGCGGCGGCGAATAGCAGAGTGTCCAACAAACCCAAGGGCGGAAGGCAGCCGGAGTCGAACCGACCAGAGAGTGTCTGACACCCTCTACAGGGTTTGAAGCCCTGCCGCACCACCAGATACGAATGCCTTCCGTTGACCACTCACCTCACATCATCCAGCAACGTCACGCGCAACCGATTATAGCGACCGCAAAATCAACTCTCATCGGTTGCGCACGCAATCGCTTCATGCAAAAGCGAATCCGGCCTCAGCCAATGCACGTCGCGTTGAAAGCGCGTATAGCCGATGCGATCGAAGAACTCCAGAATCTGAATCGCACGCTTGCGGCCCAGACCCGCCGCATCGCGAAACGCTGACGCGCCCAACGCGCCGCCCTGCTCGCCCGCAATCCGGGCGACGAGCCGCGCCAATTCGTGCACCACATCGCGGTGATAAAACAGATCGCGGACAATCTGATGCACGTCGCCTTGCCGCGCGAGCTTGCGCAACACCAGGCGCACGCTTTCTTCGTGCTGTCCCGTCTTCTTCGCGAGATCGCGCACCCACGGCGGATCGTATCGGCCCGCCAGAAGCAGCGGCAGCAACATATCGGCGATACCTTGCTCGTTCGTATCGAGCACAACCGAATGCGCCGGCAAATGCAGCCACGGCCCGCTTTTCGCCATCGCGCCGCCGGCGACGAGCGAATCCACCAGCGCACGCCACATCGCGTCGTGCACCAGCGGCGCCGCGATGCGGCGCAAGCGCGCCATATCCGGTCCCAGTTCGTCGGGCGAACGCGCGTGGTATTGCTCGAGCGCCGCGATCACGCTCGACTGCAAGCGCGCCCAGTGCTTGCGCAACACGATGACAGCATCGCCCGCGTCCTTGCCGTGCAGCGCGATGGAGTCGGCGTCGTCGGGTAGCGGCAACGAATCGGCGGGCAATCCCGTCAGTTGCATCAGCATCGATCGCGCAACGCCGCGCGGCGCTTCTTCGAGCAGCGGCCCGATGCGCCCCTCGTCGAGCCAGACCTGCAACGCGTCGAGCCATGCGCGCCTCTCGGCCGTCCTGCGTTTGCGCGGCGGCCCAAATGGATCGAGCACGCGCCCGCCGCCCACCGTACGCGTCGCCTGCGCATTACGCACGATAAAGCGATCGCCCGGCAATGCGCAGACGAGCGAATCGAACACAAGTTGCACGCGCGCACTGCCGCCGGCAGAAAGCGTATCGCCTTCGAGCAACGCGACATGCGCGACACGATGCAGCGTGCCGATATGCACATGCAACGGCGCCCAGTGTTGCAGCGTGATATCTGCATCGGCGAGCAGCGTCAGTTCGACGTCGAGCCGCTCGCCCGGCTGAGCGAGCCGCGCATCGACGATCCAGTCGCCGCGCGTCATCGCATCCTTGTCGATACCCGCGAGATTGAGCGCGCAGCGCTGCCCTGCGCGTCCTACATCGGCTGCGCGGTTCTGCGCGTGAATGCTGCGCACGCGCACTGCTTGATGCGCGGGTTCGAGCATCAACGTGTCGCCTGTCGCGACGCGTCCGGCGAACACGGTGCCTGTGACGATCGTGCCTTGCCCAGCCAGCGTAAACACGCGGTCGATGGCCAGCCTGAACAGCCCGTCGTCGCGACGCGCACGCCATGCAACCGCTGTGTCGCGCAGATGCTGCAACAGCAAGCGCACGCCCGTATCGTCGGCGGCCGTCGCGTTCGTTTCGAATAACGGTGCTTCAGAAAACGGCGTCGCCGCGAGCCACGCATGAACCTCGTCGCGCACCTGTGCGACGCGCGTCGCGTCCACGCGGTCCGTCTTCGTCAACGCGACGGCGCCACTTGTCACGCCGAGCAGTTGCAGGATCGCCAGATGCTCGCGCGTCTGCGGCATGATGCCGTCGTCGGCGGCAATCACGAGCAGCGCATAGTCGATGCCGCATGCGCCCGCCGCCATCGTATGCACGAGCTTTTCGTGGCCCGGCACGTCGATCATGCCGAGCACGTCGCCGTTGTCGAGCGGCGTGTACGCGTAGCCAAGCTCGATCGAAATGCCGCGCGCCTTCTCTTCTTTCAGACGATCGGTATCGACCCCCGTCAGCGCGCGCACCAGCGTCGTCTTGCCGTGATCGATATGGCCCGCGGTGCCGACGATCATAGGCGCAACTCCGCGCATTGCGCGACGAACACGGCTTCATCCGCGGCTTCGAGGCAGCGCAGATCGAGGCGCAGCGCGTCATCGGCAATGCGTCCAATCACCGGGCGCGGCAATGCGCGCAGCGCTTCTTCGAGCTTCAACAGCGCACGCCCGCTGCGCTTGCCAGACGCATTTCGAAGGACAAGACCAAAGCTCGGCAACTGATCGACAGGCAATGCACCACTGCCGATCTGGCTCATCATCGGCTCGGCTGTCATGCTGTACGCGTCGCCAAGCGCGCGTTGCAATACCGCTTGCACGCGCTCCGCCTGCGCTTGCATGTCGGCGGCGGGACGCGTCAGCAGACGCAAGGTCGTGAGCCGCTCGCGCAACAATTCAGGCGCACGATAAAGCTGCAGAACAGGTTCGAGCGCCGCAAGCGTCAGCTTGCCGACGCGCAATGCACGTTTCAAGGGATGCTTCTTGATCTTGCGGATCAACTCCGCGCGCCCGACGATCAGCCCCGCTTGCGGCCCGCCCAGCAGCTTGTCGCCGCTGAACGTGACGAGATCGGCGCCGGCTTCGACCGTCTCGCGCACGGTCGGCTCGGTCGGCAAGCCGAACTGCGCGAGATCGACGAGCGTGCCGCTGCCGAGATCGACGGCCATCGGCAGGCCGCGCGCGTGCGCAAGCTGCGCGACTTCATCGACGGAAACGCTTTTCGTGAAGCCTTCGATTGCATAGTTGCTGCAATGAACCTTCATCAGCAGCGCGGTGCGCGCGTTGATCGCTTCGTCGTAATCCTTCAGATGCGTGCGGTTGGTCGTGCCGATCTCGCGCAGCTTCGCACCCGCGCGCGACATGATGTCGGGAATGCGGAACGCGCCGCCGATCTCGACCAGTTCACCGCGCGACACGACCACTTCTTTCTTCGATGCGAGCGCCGACAGCGTCAGCAGCACGGCGGCGGCGTTGTTGTTGACCACTGTCGCCGCCTCGGCGCCCGTCAGTTCGCCGATCAGGTCATCGATCAGATCGTCGCGATCGCCGCGGCTGCCCGTGGCGAGATCGAACTCCAGGTTCATCGGCCGCGTCAGCGCTTCGACCACCGCGCGCACGGATTCGTCGGGCAGCAGCGCGCGGCCGAGATTCGTATGCAGCACGGTGCCGGTGAGATTGAACACGGCGCGCAGGTTGGGCCGCGCGCGCGCGGCGAGCGAACGCGATGCGTCGTCGATGAGCTTCACGTCGAAATTAACCGGTTCATCCAACGCGGCGCCCGAGAGCAGTTCGCGCCTGAGTGCATCGGCTGCCGCGCGGATCGCATCGACCACCTGCGTGCGTCCGTATTCGCCGATCAGAGGCTGCGCAGCCGCCGACGACACGACACGCTCGACCGCCGGCACGCGCGCCAGCGACGCGCGCATGTCTTTGCTCAACTCGTTCCCCGACACTTCGCTCACGCTCGTGTTCTCCCCGCGCTATTGTCAGGACGACGGCTCAACCGTCCGAAGACACTTCCGGCCACAGCAGCGGATTCGGGCTGCTGCGCCGATAACCCGCTTCGTTCATCAGAAGATCGAGCGTGAGGCTCGCGAGATCGTCGGCAAGCGGCTCGAAGTCGTAGTCCTTCTCCTGATAGCCGATCTTGCGATACGTGCGGCACTCATCGCACGATTCGGCCTTCAGCGCTTCACTGCCGCCGTCGATGCCGTGATACGCGATGCCTTTGGTCGAATCGCAGTTCGTGCACTTGACGCGCACCACGTGCGTTTCCGTCGAACACAGCCCGCATTGCACGTAGCGATAGCCCTGAAATTGCCCGCCCACGCGCACGATGCTCGCAACAGGCGGCGTGCCGCACACCGGGCACGCGCCGGGCGTGTCGAGATACGGCACGTCGCGCGGGTCGAGCCGGCTCGCGATGTCGGTCCACACGACCTGCAGCGCGGCCATCACGAACGGCGCGGACGCCGGTTCGACTTCGTTGAAACGCAGTCCGACGACGGCATCGGCGAGCGCATCGAGTTCTTCCGCGCTCTTGACGCGCAAGCCGTCGATCACTCGGGCCAGCATCGGCGTCACCAGTCCCGCCGCTTCGACGCGATCGAGCAGGCGCTGCAATACGTCGCGCCACAACGGATCGCGTTCGCTCGTGCTCGCGGGCGCGATCGGCATCGAATGCTGCTGCGCGAGGGCAATGGATTCAGCGGAGGGCAGCGCGGCGCCGATCTGCTCGAGCATCTGTTGCTGCGCGTCGGCGAGCGCCGCCATCAGCCGGATATAGCCGCCGATCGGGCTTGCGCCCGCAAGCTGGCGAAGACGCGCGGCGCGCGTAGAGAAAAGTGTCGCGCGCTCCGGCATGCGCAGACGGGGAATGGCGGATTGATCGAGCGATTCGATCTGGCCGGGTTCGAGGATGCGTTGCACCAATTCAGGTTCCTGTCATTCAGAAAACTGGATGGCGTCAACAGTAGCAGATATACGCGGGCAACGCGCGCTACCCCCGGCAGCGCGCGTTGAACAGGTCACTTGATACTTTCGCGGAACCACTTCGGATGATGCTTGCGCGCCCAGCCCAGCGTCACCGTGCCGCGCACCATCGCGCCAATCGAGCCTTTCACCCAGATCGCCGCGTAGATGTGCACGATGATGCTGCAGATCAGCACGAACGCACTGATCGCGTGAATCACGGCCGCAATGCGCACCACTTCGATCGGGAAGTAAAACGCGAAATACGCGCGCCAGATGACGATGCCGCTCAGCAGCAACATCAGCAGACACAGCACCAGCACGAAAAACAGCAGCTTCTGCCCGGCGTTGTACTTGCCGATTTCCGGCAACCGGTCTTCGCGGTTAGTCAGCACGTCGTTGATCTGGCGCAGCCATTGCACATCGTCGGCGTCGAGATAGTTGTGATGCCAGAAACGCAGCGCCAGGATCATGAACGACACGAACATCACGATGCCGACGAACGGATGCAGAATGCGCGTCCATTGCCCGCCGCCGAACAACGCGGTGAGCCAGAACATCGACGGATGAAACAGCGCGAGGCCCGACAGCGCGAGCAATACGAAGCTGATCGCCGTGATCCAGTGATTCGTGCGCTCGTTCGGCGTATAGCGCACGATCAGTTCCGGGTTGTCATGTCGATGTTTCATTTGACCGGCTCCTCGGGCTTGTGCTCGCGCTTTTCGCGGATGTCGTGCGCGGCGTTGCGTGCGGCGTCTTCGTCTTCTTCCGTGACCTCGTTCGGGCCGATGCGCGTGTAGTGGAAGAACCCTGCCAGCGCCGTCAGCGCCATCGCCGCGACGGCGAGCGGCTTCGCAACGCCCTTCCACAGCTTCACGAACGGGCTGATGTGCGGATCGTCGGGCAGGCCGTGATACAGCGAGGGCTTGTCAGCGTGATGCAGCACGTACATCACATGCGTGCCGCCCACGCCTTCCGGGTTGTACAGGCCCGCGTGTTCGAAGCCGCGCTCTTTCAGATCCGCGATGCGCTCTTCCGCGTGCTCGATCATGTCCACTTTGGTGCCGAACACGATCGCGCCCGTCGGACAGGTCTTCACGCACGCCGGTTCCTGGCCGACGCCGACGCGGTCCGAACACAGCGTGCACTTATAAACACGATGATCCGCCTTCGACAGCCGCGGAATATTGAACGGACAACCCGCAATGCAATAGCCGCAGCCGATGCAGTTTTCCTCATGGAAGTCGACGATGCCGTTCGTGTACTGCACGATCGCACCCGGCGACGGACATGCCTTCAGGCAACCGGGATCTTCACAGTGCATGCAGCCGTCCTTGCGGATCAGCCATTCGAGGTCGCCTTTCGGGTTCTCGTACTCCGTGAAACGCATCACCGTCCACGAATGCTCGCTGAGATCGCGCGGGTTGTCGTAGACGCCCGTCGTGATCCCCACTTCGTCGCGCAGGTCGTTCCACTCCATGCACGCCGTCTGACACGCCTTGCAGCCGATGCACTTGGTCACGTCGATCAGCTTCGCGACCGTGCCCGTCACCGGCTCCCGCACCGAAGTGGGCTGCACGGTGGTCGCGGAAAGGCGCTTGATATCCAGAGATTGAAATGCCATGGCGCCTCCCCTATGCCTTCTCGATTTTTACGAGGAACGACTTCGATTCAGGCGTCTGCGAATTGCCGTCGCCCACGGCCGGCGTCAACGTATTGGTGATATAGCCCGGTTTCGTCAGCCCCTTGAAGCCCCAGTGCAGCGGAATGCCCACCGTCTGCACCTTCTTGCCGTCGATCATCAGCGGCTTGATCCGCTTCGTGACGACGGCCACGGCGACGATGTAACCCCGCTTGCTCGACACCTTCACGCGATCGCCCGCCACCACGCCGATCTCCTTCGCGAGGTCTTCGCCAATCTCGACGAACTGCTGCGGCTGCACGATCGAATTCAGACGTGCGTGCTTCGTCCAGAAGTGGAAGTGTTCGGTCAGACGATAGGTCGTGCCCGTATGCGGGAATTCCGGCGACTTACCAAACGACGCGCGATCGTCGGGAAACACGCGCGCGCCCGGATTGTTCGTCGCCAGCGGATTGTTCGGATGAAACGTGTTGTAGCCGAGCGGCGTCTCGAACGGCTCGTAGTGCTCGGGGAACGGTCCTTCGTTCATCGAATCGCGCGCGAAGAAACGCGCGACACCTTCGGCGTTCATGATGAACGGATTCATGCCGTTCTCGGGCGGCTCGTCGAGCTTGAAGTCGGGAATGTCGGGCCCGCTCCAGCTCGTGCCGTTCCACGCGATCAGCTTGCGCTTCGGGTCGAACGGCTTGCCGTTCAGGTCGCACGACGCGCGGTTGTACAGCACGCGCCGGTTCGCCGGCCACGCCCACGCCCAGTTCAAGGTCTGGCCGATACCTGTCGGGTCGCTGTTGTCGCGCCGGCCCATCTGGTTCCCAGCCTGGGTCCACGAACCGCAGAAGATCCAGCAGCCCGAAGTCGTCGTGCCGTCGTCCTTCAGTTGCGCGAAGCCAGCCAGCTGGTCGCCCTTCTTGACAAGCACCTTGGTCGGGTCTTTCGGATCGGGCAGATCCGCGAGCGCCCGGCCGTTGTACTCCATCGCGAGCTCTTCGGGCGTCGGGCTTTCGGGGTTCGCGTAAGGCCAGTCGAGTTTGACGATCGGATCGGGATACTTGCCGCCCTGCTCCTTGTACGCCTTGCGCATGCGCAGGAAGATGCCCGACATGATCTCCAGGTCGCTGCGCGCCTCATCCGGCGGCTGTGCACCTTGCCAGTGCCATTGCAGCACGCGGCTCGAACTGACCAGCGATCCACGCTCTTCGGCGAAGCAGTTGGTCGGCAGCCGATACACTTCCGTCTGGATCTTCGACGAATCGACGTCGTTGTATTCGCCGTAGTTCTTCCAGAACTCCGACGTTTCCGTCGCAAGCGGATCCATGATGACGAGCCACTTCAGCTTCGACAGGCCCGCCGAGGTCTTCGCCTTGTTCGGCGCGGCCGCGAGCGGATTGAAGCCCTGCGCGATGTAGCCGTTGACCTTGCCCTGATTCATCAATTCGATCATCTGCATCAGGTCGTAGGGCTTGTCGAGCTTCGGCAGGAAGTCGTAGCCCCAGTTGTTCTCGGCTGTCGCGGCCGGCCCCCACCACGACTTCATCATGCTGACGAAAAACGCGCGGTAGTTCCGGTAATAGCTCAGCTGGTTCGGCCGCAGCGGCTGCGCGGCGCGCTTCTTGATGTAGGCTTCGAAATCCTGTTCCGGCTCGTTCGGCAACGTCATATAGCCAGGCAGCGAATTCGACAGCAGCCCGAGATCCGTCAGGCCCTGGATGTTCGAGTGGCCGCGCAACGCATTCATCCCGCCGCCCGAAATGCCGATATTGCCGAGCAGCAGCTGCACCATCGCGCCCGTGCGGATCATCTGTGCGCCGACGGAGTGCTGCGTCCAGCCGAGCGCGTAGAGAATCGTGCCCGCGCGGCCCGGCGTGGCCGTGCTCGCGAGCGTCTCGCACACATGCAGGAACTTCTCTTTCGGCGTGCCGCAGGTCTTCTCGACCATCTCCGGCGTATAGCGCGAATAATGCTGCTTGAGCAGGTTGTACACGCAACGCGGATGCTGCAGCGTCATGTCGACCTTCGCGTAGCCGTCGTCGCCGCGCTCGTAATCCCATGTCGTTTTGTCGTACTTGCGGGCTTTCGCGTCGTAGCCGGAATAGATGCCGTCGTTGAACGCGAAGTCTTCACGGACGATGAACGCAAAGTCCGTGTAGTTCGTTACGTACTCGTGCTGGATCTTGTCGTTGGTCAGCAGATAGTTGATCACGCCGCCCAGAAACGCGATGTCGGTGCCCGTGCGGATCGGCGCATAGAAGTCAGCGACGGACGCCGTGCGCGTAAAACGCGGATCGACGACCATCAGCTTCGCCTTGTTGTGCGCCTTCGCCTCAGTCACCCATTTGAAACCGCATGGGTGTGCCTCGGCCGAATTGCCGCCCATCACCAGAATCACGTCCGCGTTCTTGATGTCGACCCAATGGTTCGTCATCGCTCCACGGCCAAACGTCGGGGCAAGACCTGCCACCGTCGGGCCATGTCAGACACGCGCCTGGTTGTCGAACGCGAGCATGCCCAGGCTGCGCATGGTCTTGTGCGTCAGATAGCCAACTTCGTTGCTGGCCGCCGACGCCGCAAGCATGCCCGTGGTCAGCCAGCGGTTGACCGTCTTGCCGTCCGCTGTCTTCTCGATGAAGTTCGCGTCGCGATCTTCCTTCATCAGCTTCGCAATGCGGTCGAGCGCGTCATCCCACGATATTCGCTGCCAGTGATCGGACCCGGCGGCGCGATACTCGGGATACTTCAGACGGCTGGGACTGTGAATGAAGTCGATGAGGCTCGCCCCCTTCGGACACAGCGTGCCGCGATTGACCGGGTGGTCGGGGTCGCCTTCAATATGGATGATGCTGGCAGTCGCGTTCTTCGCACCGTCGCCGAGGCCATACATCAGGATGCCGCAGCCGACTGAGCAATAAGGACACGTGTTGCGCGTTTCGGTAGTACGAGCCAGTTTGTACTGTCGGACTTCGGCGAGCGCGGGTTCCGGCGAGAAGCCCATCAGGGCCAGGCTCGAACCGGCAAGCGTGCTTGCCGTCACCTTCAGAAACTGACGGCGGGACATTTGCAACATGATCGCCTCTCGTTCTAATTGTGGGGAGGTGAAAAAAGTATAAGTCGTTTCCTGACTGCCGTAAGCAAAGGGGAACGCCAGGCCGCTGCACGCCTCATGCCCGATGACTCGCCCTTGTTGTATCCGCATAGGTAGATGGGCATGTGGTTTGCGTAATACGATTGTCAGTCGCATGTGTCCGCCACACGCGCGATGGAACCGGCGAGTCATGCGAAGCGCATCCGCCCGCATCTGCTGTGTCACACCCTCGTCAAGAAGGACCGTCATGGAACTCGATTCACTGTCCGCCGACAAGTTGCAAACGGCCGCGAAGAAGCAGGCGTCGTGGGCCGTCGGCGCGTTGCGGCAGTTCGCCGACAACCGCTGCGCCGCGATGGCGGCGGGCATCGCGTTCTATGCAGCGTTCTCGCTCGCGCCGACGCTCGTGATGGTGATCGCCGTGTCCGGCTGGTTCTTCGGCGCGGAAGCCGCGCGAGGAGAACTCTTCCGACAGGTGCACAGCGTGCTCGGCAACGACGCAGCGGCAGCCGTCACGACCATCGTGCAGAACGCGCATCGCAGCGGCGGCTCGGGCTTTATCGCGGCGATCATCTCATTCGTTCTGCTGTCCATTGGCGCGTCGGCGACGTTCTCGTCGCTCAATAGCGCGCTCAATATCGTCTGGCCGTCCGTCGCGCCGCGCACGTCGAGCGTGATGGCGCTGGTGCGCGTGCGGCTGATTTCGTTTGGGCTCGTGCTGGGCGTCGCTTTTCTGCTGATCGTGTCGCTGGTGCTCGACACGGCGATCACCTTTATCGGCAACTGGATCTGGGGCGATTCGCCCTATGTGGTGATCGGCAACCTGCTGCAGCTGGCCGTCGGCTGGATGGTGCTCGGGTTCGCGTTCGCCGCGCTGCTCAAGTTCCTGCCCGATGCGCCCGTGCGCTGGCGCGACGCGCTGGTCGGCGGAACGGTGGCGGCCGCGCTGTTCACGGCGGGCAAGAAGCTCTTCGCGCTCTATCTTGCGCACGCCGGGATGGCCAATTCGTTCGGCGCGGCCGGATCGCTGGCGGTCCTGCTGATGTGGCTGTACTTCTCGGCTGTCGTGCTGCTGCTCGGCGCCGAGTTCGCCGCCGCGCGCGGCCGCATGCACGATCCGCGTGGCGCGTGGGGTTTCGCGCCCGCCGCACTGCCGGGCAGCCGCGCGATGCTGGCTTCGGCGCTGGCGGCATCGACCGTGGCGGCAGACGCGAAGCGCGGCCCGGTACGCGGACCGACGGCTTCTAGCGCGGGCAAGCCCGTCGAACCTCCCGTGGCGCGGGCGTCGGTGGCCAGGCGGCTCGCGGCGAAGCACGATGCGGGCATCGGCAAGGCCGTGGCGATCGGCAGGACCGTCATCAAGGCCGAAACGCAGGCGACCCGCGCCGCCGCGCAAACACTCGTCGAAGCGAAACGCAGAGCCGTCGTGGCCGACCGCTACGTGCGGCGGCATCCGTGGGAATCGATGCTGATCGCGGCGAGCACCGCGATGGCGCTAGCCGCTTTTGCGCGGCGTCGCATCGGCCAGAATGGCAATGAAACGCCGCATTCGGATCAAGCAGACCATTAAGCGTCTACTACAACAACGCCGGCACGCGGCGATCACATCCAGCAGAACCTGTCCACCCGAATCGTCAATGTCGAGACCTGCAAGCGTGAATTGCTGCTTTATGCAGCAGCGGAAATTTCCGCATTCGACTAGACAACTTTCTTACGCTTGACCTTCGCAAACGTGTGTAATTCGTACCGATCCCACGGATCACTGTCATAAAAAGCACAATAATGCATAGTCAAGCATTCAATATTGCTAAAACAGAAACAATCGCCTACAACCTTACGATATAAGGCTTCTACCGGGTTGTCACTTTTTCGATACACCTTAATTTTTTTCAGTTCTTACACTTGGAGACACTGAGCTATTCTCCGTTTCGCAACAACGAAAACCAATCATCTGCGTGGAGAAATGGATGAAACGAATCGCACTGTCGACGCTCTCGCTGGCACTGCTCGGCGCTGCAGGCGCAGCACATGCACAGAGCAGCGTGACGCTTTATGGCTTGATCGATGACTCGATCCAGTACGTTCACAACGTTCAAACGGGCCCGAACCAGAACAGCAACCTGTGGCAACTCGCAGCGGGTAACCTGCAAGGCAGCCGCTGGGGCATGAAGGGTACGGAAGACCTGGGCGGTGGCCTGAAGGCAATCTTCCAACTGGAAAGCGGCTTCAACCCGAACAACGGCAAGATGGGTTCGTACGGCACGGGCACGAAGCTGTTCGGTCGTCAGGCATACGTCGGTGTGACGCATGACGCGTACGGTACATTCACGGTTGGCCGCCAGTACGACCCGCTGGTCGACCTGGTTCAGCCGCTGACGGCTGATAACTACTTCGGCAGCACGTTCACGACGCCGGGCGACGTTGACAACAACGACAACAGCTCGCGTACGAACAACGCAATCAAGTACGTGTCGCCGGTGTGGAGCGGCTTCCAGTTCGAAGGCATGTACGCTCTGGGCGGCGTTGCTGGCGCAACGGGCGCTGGCCAGTCGTACGCAGGCGCAGCAACGTGGAGCGGCGGTCCGTTCAGCGTTGCAGCTGGCTACTTCCGCATGGACAACGGCAACACGCTGGCAAGCCGCGGCGTGACGGCTGCAAATGTGGGCGGCACGTGGAACGCAGGCGTGACGTCGGACGGCACGTTCGATGGCTCGAACATCAACGGCGCATACCAGTCGGCCAAGTCGATCACGATCTCGTCGGCAGCTGCGCAGTACGTAACGGGTCCGTTCACGTTCAACGTCCGCTATAGCTTCGCGCAGTACAAGCCGGACGCATTCTCGGGCTTTACGGAGCAAGAGAAGTATCAGGTTGCAGGCGCATACGCTGGCTATCAGATCACGCCGGCAATGCTGGTCGGTCTGGCATACAACTACACGCACGGCGCAGGCGACACGTCGGCGAACTACCACCAGGTTTCGCTGGGTGGCGACTACAACCTGTCGAAGCGTACCGACCTGTACCTGATCGGCGCTTACCAGCACGCAAGCGGCCATCAGCGCGATGCAACCTCGGGTCAGGTTGTCGACGCAGGCGCATCGGTTGGTTCGTACGGTCTGCAATCGGCTTCGAGCTCGCAAGAGATCATCAGCCTGGGTATCCGTCACAAGTTCTAATAGAACAATATGACCTACGGCCCGAGACGTCGGGCCGTACCCTGAAGCCAGCCAAGGCGCAAGCCGAAGCTGGCTTTTTTCATTGTTGCGACGGCAATGATTGAATGCGTCCGCAAGGGACGCGTTGACGTGACGCTCGCGAGCTGCAGAATCAGCCGCGTGCTTTTGGCTTGTCGGCTTGTGCCAGCGTTTGCGCGGGCCGCACATCGACGCCCGGCGTGCCGCGATCGGCGTCCATATGCAGTGCGCCCGGCGGCCGATACAGCACCATCTCGCCGACATGCCCGTTTTGCGGCACGTCACCCGAGATCTGCCAGTCCGGATCCGGAATCTCGCCGAACACCTGCCGCAGCCGCTCGCCCCACGTGCGATGGATCATCTGGTAGTACGCGTTGTCCTGATCGATGGATACGAAACGCGTCACCTTCAGCGTGTTCTTCTCATAGACGAGCAGATCGAGCGGCAAGCCTACGGACAGATTGGAGCGCAGCGTCGAGTCCATCGAAATCAGCGCGCATTTCGCGGCCTCGTCGAGCGGCGTGGACGGCACGAGAACGCGGTCGATGATCGGCTTGCCGTACTTCGATTCGCCGATCTGAAAGTACGGATTCACGCGCGACGACTCGATGAAATTGCCCGCCGCGTAGATCATGAAAAGACGCGGGCGCGGCTGTGCGCCGTTATCGCTCTCTGCACCATCGCGGATCTGTCCGCCGAGGATGAAGCTGCAATTGAAGTCGACACCGAATTCCTGTAGCGCATTGGCCTCGCGCTGGTGCACGTCGCGCACCGCCTGACCGACGACGCGCGCGGCATCGGCCATTGTCGGCACGTTCCAGAGTGTGGGCTTCGACGGCGCACCGGGCTCGGACAGCTCTTGCAGCACGGCCTGCGTGAGCGACAGATTGCCCGCGCCCAGCAGCACCAGCATGCGCTCGCCGGGCTCTTCGAACACCGACATCTTGCGCGCGGTGCTGATGTGATCGACGCCGGCATTGGTCCGCGTATCCGACAGGAACACAAGCCCTTCGTCGACGCACATCGCCACACAGTAAGTCATGACAGGAATCCAGACGGCTGCCCCAAACGATCGGTTGAGCGAGCCGGAAAGAGGCACAAACCGCGGCAGCGCCGCGGGACGCTGCCATTGTAATGCGCGCGCGGCGCGCGCTGCAGCCGTCGTTTGCCCGAAGAAGCCCGATGGCGCGCGCCGGATTACTGCGGCGATTGTTCCTGTGCCTTTACTGCGACGGACACATCGAGGGTCTCTTCCAGCCCGCCGATCCGCCGTCCGCGCACGGGCGACGCCGCTTCGTAATCGCGCGCTGCGGCAAGCCGGCAATACATCTCGCTGGCAAACGTGGCGTGCGTGACGTCGATGGAAATCCAGCCGGTTCCCGTAAGCCACACATCGACCCACGCGTGACTCGCCGCGTGCTCGACGTCGCCCGGTTCGATATAGCCGCTCACGTAGCGCGCCGGAATGCCGCGCGCGCGGCAGCACGCGAGCATCAGATGCGCGTGGTCCTGACAAACGCCCTTGCCGAGCGCGAGCGCCTGCGACGCCGTGCTCGCCACGCCCGTCGCCCCTGCCTCGAACGACACGCGATCGATGATCTTTTCCGCCAGTGTAATCAGCGTGGCCGGCTTATCGAGCGAAGGCACGGACGCGGCCAGTTCGCGGATCGCGGGATCGCAGTCGGTCAGGCGCGTCGCGCAGGTGAAATGCTCGAGCGGGATCGCGCCCGCGTCGTCGCCGAGCTGGCCGTCGATCAAAGGAAACGTGTCGATTTCCCCCGATACATGCACGCGTATTTCGTCGTGCGGCTTGTTGAGCACGAGCGTATGCAGCACGTTGCCGTAGGCATCGAAAGTCGAGTCGAGCTTGCCGGGCGCGTCGAGCGTCCAGCGCCGCACGATTTGGGAAGCACCGCTCGACGGCGTGAGGCGCAATTGCTGGATCGAATAATGGACCGTCGATTCGTAGCGGTAAAACGTGTCGTGGCGGATCGTCAGAAACATTGAAAGCACTCCATCAGGCAACGGGCAGCATCAGATAGGTGCGTGCAACCATGTTGCCGAGTTCGAACACGCGGGCGAGAAACTGCGTGAGCCACGCATGCAGGCCGGCTTCGAAAATCTGCCGGATATCCGCGTAAAGCAGTTCGGCGCGCAGCTTGCCGGCAAAGCGTTCGCATTGATTCGAGCCTTGCGTGCGCAGCATCGCGAGGTTCTCGCACACGCCATCCAGCGACGCCAGCAGCGAGCGCGGCATCTGCGAATTCAGAATCATCAGCTCGACCACGCGCGCGGGCGTCACGACATCGCGATACACCTTGCGATAGATTTCCAGCGCCGACACCGAGCTGAGAATCGACGTCCAGTAATAGAAGTCTTCGAGCTGGCGGGCCGCCTCACGCGAGTTCGGCTCGGCGTCCGCGAAACGCGCGTCGAGAATCCGCGCGGTGTTGTCCGCGCGTTCGAGGAAGGTGCCGAGCTGCGTGAAGAAGAACGCGTCGTCCTGCAACGCGGTGCCGATCGTCACGCCGCGCGACAGGTGCGAGCGGAACTTCACCCATTCGAACAGCGCAGACAGATTGTTCGCCACCTGACCGTGCGTCGTGCGCTCGTTGAATTCGAGCCACGTATCGTTGATCGTTTCCCACCATTCCGTCGTCAGCGTGCCGCGCACCGCACGCGCGTTTTCGCGCGCCGCCTGCAGGCACGAATGAATACTCGACGGATTGGTCGGATCGGCGACCATGAAATCGAGCACGTTTTCGCGCGTCGGCTCGTCGTAACGCTGCTCGAACGCGTATTCCAGCTCCGAGATGCGCAGCACCGAGCGCTGCGTGCGCTCTTCCTGCTCGGGCGTCTGCGGCAGCAATTGCGCCTTCAGGTTGATGTCGAGCATGCGCGCGGTGTTCTCGGCGCGCTCCATGTAACGGGCCATCCAGAACAGATGATCGGCGGTGCGGCTCAGCATGTCGGCTTTCCGTGTTTGTTTGGACGCGCTTTCGTCGGCTGTGACGCGAAGCGCGCCGGGTTGCCCGTGGTTTGTCGGCTTGCGCGCCTGCATCGCGCGATGCGGGCGCTGTGGAATATCGGTCGAATGCGGTTCAGTCGACCATCCAGGTGTCTTTCGTTCCGCCTCCCTGCGACGAATTGACGACCAGCGAACCTTCCTGCAAAGCGACGCGCGTAAGGCCGCCCGCACACATCGTCACCGTCTTGCCGGACAGCACGAACGGGCGCAGATCGATATGGCGCGGCGCGATACCCGCTTCGACGAAGGTCGGGCAGGCGGACAGCGCGAGCGTCGGCTGCGCGATATAACCGGCGGGCTTTTCGATCAACCGCTGCCGGAACGCTTCGATTTCCGCCGTCGTCGACGCCGGCCCGACGAGCATCCCGTAGCCGCCCGCACCGTGCACTTCCTTGACGACCAGTTCAGGCAGATGCGCGAGCGTGTACGCGAGGTCATCGGGCTTGCGGCACTGGTAGGTCGGCACGTTGTTGAGGATCGGCTTTTCCCCCAGATAGAACTCGATCATCTCGGGCACGTACGGGTAGATCGACTTGTCGTCGGCGATGCCGGTGCCCATTGCATTCGCGAGCGCGACGCGCCCCGCGCGATACGCCGTCAGCAGGCCCGGCACGCCGAGCGCCGAATCAGGCCGGAACGCGAGCGGATCGAGAAAGTCGTCGTCGACGCGGCGGTAGATCACATCGACGCGGCGCGGGCCTTGCGTCGTGCGCATGAACACGTAGTTGTCGTCGACGAAGAGATCCTTGCCTTCGACGAGTTCGACGCCCATCTGCTGCGCGAGGAACGTGTGCTCGAAGTAGGCGGAGTTGTACATGCCGGGCGTCAGCACGACGACGACGGGATCGTCGACGCCTTCGGGCGCGACCGAGCGCAGCGTGTCGAGCAGCAGGTCGGGATAATGCGCGACGGGGGCGATGCGGTTCTGCACGAACAGTTCGGGGAAGAGCCGCATCATCATCTTGCGGTTTTCGAGCATGTACGACACGCCCGACGGCACGCGCAGATTATCTTCGAGCACGTAGAACTCGCCGTTCTCGCCGGCGCGCACCACGTCGACGCCGGCGATATGCGCATAGACGGCGAGCGGCACGTCGACGCCCTGCATCTCCGGCCGATATTGCGCGTTGGTATAGACCTGTTCGGCGGGCACGATACCGGCGCGCACGATGTTACGGTCGTGATAAACGTCGTGGATGAAGAGGTTGAGCGCCTGGACGCGCTGCCGGAGGCCGGCTTCGAGGGTTTCCCATTCGCCGCGCGGGATGATGCGCGGGATCAGATCGAACGGGATGAGCCGTTCGGTGCCCGAGAGATCGCCGTTGACCGCAAACGTAATACCGACGCGGCGAAACAGAAGATCGGCTTCGGCCCGTTTTCTTTCGATAGCTTCACTGCCCTGCTGCACGAGCCAGCGTTCGAACCGCTGATAATGCGGCCGCACGGCGTCATCGAACTGACGCATCTCGTCATAGCATCGCATGTCACGCCCCACTCTTTTTGTCGGATAGAAGGCGAATGCGCTGCGCATTCGGTTTTCGCTTTCGCTCTCGATGAAGCAAGCGTTATGCCATTCTGACGTGTGCGCTGCGCGCGGTAGATGCACTACGAATGCGCACTGCGATGGCGCTCGTTTGCCGGTGTCATCGTAGCGCGAGGAGGGGTTATGCGCTACTACGGTGCGTGGGGGGCCGCACACGGTGCGGGGAGCTTTTTTGTTTTTCTGGCCTGGCGGCGGTTGGTTTGGGTTGTCTTGCGATGGTGGGTTTGGTTTTTTTTTGGGGTTTTCGCTGGCATCCGCGTTTTGTTACTGGTGCTTCAAGCGTTGCCCCTGTGCGGGGCGGCACTCACTTTCTTTGCCGCCGCAAAGAAAGTAAGCAAAGAAAGCGGGCTAACACCGCAAGTGCTTGACCACCGCCTGAGGGCCCCCAACGGTTCCTCCACTTCACACGGCGTTCTGCCATTCACTGCCCGTTGCCAACGCCTTGAATGGGCGTTTCACCCACCTCAATCACCCGTAGCGCAGCCAGCGGCAGCGAATTGTTGATGCCGCCCAGGTGGCAAACTGTGTGTCGGTCGTAGTGCCTCACGCGTCAGCGCTCCTACGACACCGATCGTGCTTTCGAGCCGGGACCGTGATTTTCAGTCCGGAGTGATGTGCGTACGTCGCGAAAGCCTACACACAGTTTGCAGCTATAGAACGTGGGCGACTTGATCGCGTATGGGGCGACGCGGGAGTGTGAAGCGGGTGATGAGCCAATTCGAAGCGTTGGCAGCGGGCATCAAGAAGAACGATGCCGCGTGAAGGATAAGAACCTGTGGGGGCCCTCAGGCAATGACAAGAGCGTGCGGTGTTCAGCGGCTTTCTTTTGCCTACATTTCTTTGCCGCGGCAAAGAAAAGTAGGTGCTGCCCCGCACAGGGGCGACGCTTGAAGCAGGCAAAACAAAACGCGGATGCCAGCGACAACACTAGCAAACCACACCAGCGTCGCAAGACAAAACCAAAACCAAACCAAAACCAAAACCAAAAAACAAAATCCCCGCACACTTCCGCATGCGGGGACCGCAACAATCAAGATCACTCACAGCAACTTGCGCCGCTGCAAGCAACATCAATTACGCTGCTGCTGCGTCCTTCAGCTTCTTCAGCGCACGTGCCTTGATACGCACGCTCGCCGGCTTAGCCGGGAACCAACGATCTTGACCCGTGAACGGGTCCTTGCCGAAGCGCTTCTTCTTCGCCGGAACAGCTTGAACGACGATCTTCAGAAGACCCGACAGCGTGAACTCGCCTGCGCCCTTCTTGTGGACCGAACCGAGGATCGTGTCTTCGAGTGCAGCCAGAACTGCCTTCGCCGACTTCGGCTCGACGCCAGCACGCTCCGCAACGTGTGCAGCCAGCGAGGCCTTCGTGAAGGTGTCCTTGATCGGCGACGGAGCGCCGGACGCCTTCACGGCGACCTTCTTAGCCGTGACTTTCTTTGCGGGAGCAGCAGCTTTCTTTGCAGCAACCTTCTTGGTCGGAACCGTAGCAGCCTTCTTAGCCGCTACCTTTTTTGCGGAAGTCGCCATATTTCTCCTACCTCTAAGGGTCAGTAATTGCGAGAAGCGCACGCGATATGCACACGCTTCAAGGCCGGATTCTACAAGCGCTTTTGCTTTCTGCGCGAATCTTTTGTGTATAACGGTTACGGTTTGTTGCGCGGCGCTGACTACCCCGTGCATTTCGAGCCTGTTTTTAAGGGGTAAACGCGAGCATCAAGCCATTTCGACGCACCTGTCCAGCACCAATCGTCGAACCCATCAACAGGCCCTGGACGTCCATCCTGACGGTAGCGTCATGCGCACAACCGTCAGAAACACCCGACAAAGCGGCTCGCGTATGTCGTCAAAGCAATGCTCAAGTCCTTGATTCGACACGCGGCAGCAGCTTCGCGAGCGTCACGAGCGCGCCGTCGATCTGTTCGGCCTCGATGCCGCCGTAGCCGAATACGAGTCCTGGCCGCGGCTTCGCGCGCACATAAAACGGCGCGAGCCCATGCAACGCGATCGATTCGCCGCGCGCCGCTTCGATCACATTTGCTTCCGTCAGGGGCGCTTTCAGCAGCGCCGCCATATGGATGCCTGCCGTCGGCGCGA
Source organism: Burkholderia sp. Ac-20365 (assembly GCF_017104715.1). Classification (GTDB taxonomy): domain Bacteria; phylum Pseudomonadota; class Gammaproteobacteria; order Burkholderiales; family Burkholderiaceae; genus Paraburkholderia. The sequence goes on along the minus strand of NZ_JAAGPI010000006.1, from coordinate 1,692 downwards.
TCGGCTCGAACCAGCGCGCGAGGTCCCCCTGCAGATGCGTGAGCAAGACTGCGCGGCGCGCTGCGTAAAGCTTGTGCATCCGCTTCAGGTGTTTCGCGAAATCGCCGTTCAGCATGAAACTGGATAGCGCGGTCTGCGTGAGCGAGCATCCATGCCAGTCGCCGATCTGCCGGGCCTTGCACAGCGTGTCAAATAGCGACGCAGGCGGCACCATGTAGCCAACGCGCAGCTCGGGAAAAATCGTCTTCGAAAACGTTCCCACGTACGCGACGAGACCCGCGCGGTCGAGGCTCTTCAGCGGCTCCATCGGACGTCCTTCGAAGCGGAATTCGCAGTCGTAGTCGTCTTCGATGATGACGGCGTCGCGCGCCTGCGCCCATTCCAGCAGTTCGACGCGCCGCGCGAGACTCATCGGCATGCCGAGCGGAAACTGATGCGACGGCGTCACGTAAACGAGGCGCGCGTTCTTCGGCAGTTTGCTCACGATCAACCCTTCGGCATCGACGGGCACGGCCGCGACCTTCGCGCCGACAGCGGTTAGACATGCGCGGGCAGGCGGATAGCAAGGATCTTCGATAGCGGCGACGTCGCCTGGACGCAGCGTGACGCGCGCGATCAGGTCGAGCGCATGCTGTGCGCCCTGCGTGACGATGACATCTTCCCAATTGCTCGCGACGGCACGGTTGAACGCGAGATAGCGCGAGATGGCGAGTCGCAGTTCCTGTTCGCCGGCGGCATCGCGATACGTGCCGCGACCGCGCGCCTGCACGCGCAGTGCGTGGTTGACGCAGCGGCGCCAGACATCGAAGGGGAAATGGGATTTATCGGTGATGCCGCCGATGAAGTCATACGGTGTGCCGGGGGTCGGCTGCGGGCCGAGCACTTCGGGCACGGTGCGCCAGATGGGTTGTGCCCGGGCACTGGAGCTCGTGGGTTCGGTTGCGTCCTGCGCGGCGCGGGCGTGTGCCGGTTTTTCTGCTGGCAGGCGCTGGAAACCTTCCGCGACGAAGGTGCCTGAGCCAGGTTTTGCGTGCAGGAAGCCTTCTGCTAGCAGGCGCTCGAAGACGTCGAGGGTCGTTTTGCGGGAGACGCCGAGTTGCGTCGCGAGATCGCGCGTCGAAGGTAACTGGGTGTTGCCAGCCAGGCGACCTTCTATGATTCCTGCGCGGAGCTGTCTGTAGATTTGTCCCGCCAGGTCGTGGCGGCCCTCTACTGATATGTGGATTTCCATTTTTTTGGCTGCGCCGCTGGGGGTGGGGTTTGGGGTAGCTTAGCGTTTGTCTGTCTGTGACGCTGGGTTTGGTTTGCTTTTGTTTTTGCTGGCATGCGCTGCGTGGCGCCTACGCGGTGCAAGCGTTGCCCCTGTGCGGGCTGCACTTGCTTTTGCTTGTCTTGCGACGCTGGGTTTGGTTTTTTTGGGGCTTTCGCTGGCATCCGCGATTTGTTTTGCCTGCTTCACGCGTCGCCCCTGTGCGGGGCGGCATGTGCTTTTGGCTTGTCTTGCGACGCTGGAGTGGTTTGCTTTTGCTTTCGCTGGCATCCGCGTTTTGTTATTGGTGCTTCACGCGTTGCCCCTGTGCGGGGCGGCACTTACTTTCTTTGCCGCCGCAAAGAAAGTAAGCAAAGAAAGCGGGCTAACACCGCCCGTGCTTGACCACCGCCTGAGGGCCCCCAACGGTTCTTATCCTTCAC
>NZ_JAAGPI010000077.1 GCF_017104715.1 Burkholderia sp. Ac-20365 | reverse complement strand
GGGGGCCCTCAGGCGGAGGTCAAGAACGGGCGGTGTTAGCCCGCTTTCTTTGCTTACTTTCTTTGCGGCGGCAAAGAAAGTAAGTGCCGCCCCGCACAGGGGCAACGCTTGAAGCACCGATAACAAAACGCGGATGCCAGCGCAAAGCAATAGCAAACCCAAACCCAAACCCAAACCCAAACCCAAACCCAAACCCAAACCCAAACCCAAACCCAAACCCAAACCCAAACCCAAACCCAAACCCAAACCCAAACCCAAACCCAAACCCAGGCGCCGTCTCGGTTATCATCCCACCAGAATCCCGCGCGAGAGTCCCGCGCGCCAAACGACCCCATATCGTTGCTGTGGATACGACATCATGCGAGTGCTACTGGTTGAAGACGATCTGCAGATTGGCCAAAGTCTGATGCGCGCGCTTCAGGACGCGGACTACAGCGTCGACTGGGTGCGCGACGGCAATGCGGGCAGCGCGGCCATCGCTGCCGCCGAATACACCGTCGTGCTGCTCGATCTCGGCTTGCCCGGCATGAGCGGCATCGAACTGCTGCGCTCGGCCCGCGCAGCGGGCAATACGGTGCCCGTGCTGATCCTCACGGCACGCGACGATCTCGAAGCGCGCGTGCAGGGCCTCGACGTCGGCGCCGACGACTACGTCCTCAAACCCTTCGACGTCCCCGAGCTGATGGCGCGCATGCGCGCCGTGCTGCGCCGCAAGGCGGGCTACGCATCGTCGCGTCTGGGCGACGACGGGCTCAACCTCGATCTCGACAAGCGCACGCTGTGCTGCAACGGTGTGTCGTCGGTATTGTCGGCGCGTGAGTTCGCGCTGATGCTGGCGTTTCTCGAACGGCCCGGCACGATCCTGTCGCGCGACCAGCTCGAAGACAAACTTTACGGCTGGGGCAAGGAAGTCGAGAGCAACGCCGTCGACGTGCTGATCCACTCGGTGCGCAAGAAATTCGGGCAGTCGGTGATCCGCAACGTACGCGGCCTCGGCTGGACCGTCATGCTGGGCGAAGCACCGAAAACCTGAGCGCTGCCCGAGCACCGCGCGTCCTCATTCTTCTCTCACTCTACATCGACACAATCTCCTCGACCGCACAGCAATCTCGCTGTTCGCGTGACGAGGAGAGAGCGATGAAAGGCATTCCTGAAGTCAACGTAGTTGTCGCGCGCAACGATCTGCGCACCGCATTCGAACTGTACGACCCCTGCACGCGCACACGTATCGCTGTAAGTATCGATTGCGCGCCGCAACGCAACGCGGTGTGCACCGAACAGTGTGCTCCTGTCTATGCCACGCGTGCTTACCGGATATCCGCTATGCCGACCCGTGTCGGCCTGCGCGTGCGCTATCCGCGTTGCGCCGGCTGGAGCGACGGTTTCGGCGCAATGCAACGCTGAGCACGGCCATGTCAAACCATCCCGCTATGGGAGGCTGCACGGGCCGGGGCCGTATGGCGGCAAGCTGGCAGGCGCGCGTCGTTCTCAGGGCGATGCCGCTGCTTGTCGGGCGGCATGGCCGCGCGCGCTGTGCGGCCGCGCCCGATGTCGCGCTGCTGCGCTCGCGCTCGCACCGGCTGTCGCTGCCGGGCGCATGGCTCGCTGCGTTGTGCCATCCACGCTCGCGCAGGGTGCACGATGCCGATCTTCCCGGCCTGTGGACTTTCCCTTCGGCAAGACCCGGCCCCATTGCGAACGCGATTTTGTATCTGCATGGGGGAGGCTATTACTTCGGGTCGGCGCAGACGCATCGCGCAGTGACGACCGCGCTCGCCGCGCACAGCGGCGCCCCCGTGTTCGCACCCGATTACCGGCTCGCGCCCGAGCATCCGTTTCCCGCGGCGCTCGAAGACGCGTTGCATGCATACCGGACGCTGATCGCGCGCGGCATTGCGGCCGACTCGATCGTCGTCGCAGGCGACTCGGCGGGCGGTGGCCTGGCGCTCGCCTTGCTGCTGGCTTTGCGCGATGCTGGTGAAGCATTGCCCGCGGGCGCCGTGCTGTTCTCGCCCTGGGCCGATCTGACGACGACATGGCGCGCCGTGCGCGGCACGGGACCGACGACGCGTCTTGCGATCCAGCGAGCCGCGCAGATGTATATGGGCGACGCGAGCGCGTGGGATCCGTATGTGTCGCCTGCGCGCGGCGAGTTGCACGATTTGCCGCCGATCCATTTGCAGGTCAGCGATGCTGAGGCGATGTATGAAGATGTATTTGCGCTGGCGGCGCGTTTGAACCGGGCGCGTGTGACTGTGCAGGTCGCGCAATGGCACGAGATGCCGCATGCGTTGCCGTGTTTTGCGCCGTTTTTGCCTGAGGCGAATCAGGTGCTGCGGCAAGGGGCGATGTTTGTGCGGCGGTGTTTGGCTGCGCGGAAGCGATGTGTTGTTGCTACTGCTGCTTCCATTTCCACTTCCACTTCCACTGCGTAGGGCGGGATATGGATTGCTTTCGCTTTCGCTGGCATCCGCGCTATGCCTTCGTGCTTCACGCGTTGCCCCTGTGCGGGGCGGCACCTACTTTTCTTTGCCGCGGCAAAGAAAAGTAGGCAAAAGAAAGCCGCTGAACACCGCCAGTTCTTGTTCCCGCCTGAGGGCCCCCAACGGGTCCTCCGCTTCACACGACGTCCTGCCATGCAATGCCCGTTGCCAGCGTTTTGAACAGGCGCCTCACCCACTTCATGCTCCCGCATCTCTGCACACGTTGTCGAATTGGGCACGTTCTATAGCGGCAAACTGTGTGTAGGCTTTCGCGACGTACACACATCACTCCGGACTAAAAAACACGATCGGTGTCGTAAGAGCGCTGATGCGTGAAGCACTACGACCTACACACAGTTTGCCACCTGGGCGGCGGTAACCAATCGCTGCCGTTCGCTGTGCTACGGGTGATTGAAGTGGGTTAGGCGCCGATTCGAATCGTTGGCAACGGGCAGTGAATGGCAGGACGCCGTGTGAAGTGGAGGAACTGTTGGGGGCCCTCAGGCGGAGGTCAAGAACGGGCGGTGTTAGCCCGCTTTCTTTGCTTACTTTCTTTGCGGCGGCAAAGAAAGTAAGTGCCGCCCCGCACAGGGGCAACGCGTGAAGCAGGCAAAACAAATCGCGGATGCCAGCGAAACCACAAGCAAACCAAACAAACCGTCGCCAGACAAACCAAAAGCGCATGCCGCCCCGCACAGGGGCAACGCGTGAAGCACCAGTAACAAAACGCGGATGCCACCTCAAAAGCAAAAAACACCATCACACACTAGCGCGTTCGGCGCTCACACGAACCGTGTCGTCGATAGGAAAATGCATAAGCGCCGCGAACAGGCTTGCCAGGGCAGTCGCTGCCCAGATCATCGTATACGAGCCCGTCACGTCGAACACATACCCGCCAAGCCACGCGCCAAGAAAAGAACCCAGCTGATGACTGAGAAACACCACCCCGAACAGCGTGCCGAGATGTCGCGTGCCGAACACCTTGGCGATCAGTCCACTCGTGAGCGGCACGGTGCCAAGCCAGGTCAGGCCCATCACGGCTGCAAACAGCACGACAGAGAGCGTCGATTTCGGCAACAGGAAGAACGCGGCAATCGTGGCACCGCGAATCAGGTATAGCCAGCCGAGCACGTATTGCTGACGGAAGCGCCCGCCGAGCCAGCCGCATGCCCAGCTGCCCGCCATGTTAAATAACCCGATCAGCGCGAGCGCAGTGGCGCCGAGCCCCATCGGCATATGGCACAAGCTCAGATAGCCAGGCAGGTGCGTGGCGATGAACGCAAGCTGGAAGCCGCAGGTGAAGAATCCAAGCGTGAGCAGCCGATACCCGCGATGCCGCACCGCATGCGCGAGCGTCTCGCGCAGCGATCCCGCCGCGGGCGCTGCGGGCGCCGCGACGGTATGCGGCACCGACGCGCCTGTGCGGCGGTCCAGCAGGATGCCGAAGGGCGCTGCAACGAGCATCAGGAACGCGAGGGCGTACAGCGACGTCGACACGCCCGATGTTTCCCGCACCAGTTGCGCGAACGGCACCATCAGCACCTGTCCCAGCGAGCCGCCCGCGCTCGCGATACCCATCGCCATGCTGCGCTGCTGTGGCGTCGCAACGCGTCCGACGGACGTCAGCACCACGCCGAACGTCGTGCAGCTCACGCCGATGCCCACCAGCAGCCCGAGCCCCACGATCAGCGCGACGACCGACGGCGCGCTCGCGGCAAGCGCGAGGCCGGCGGCGAATGTCGCCGCGCCGAAAGCGACGACGGGCGCGGCGCCATAGCGGTCTGCGGCTGCACCCGCGAACGGTTGCGCGAAACCCCACACCAGATTGTGCAGCGCGATCGCAAACGCGATCAGCGTGACAGGCAGGCCGCGGTCGTACGAGAACGGTCCGATGAACAAACCGAATGTCTGCCGGATGCCCATCGCCGCGCTCAGAATCAACGCGGCGGCGACGATCACATAAAGTGTCTGGTTTCTCGATGTGGCGGCGTACGTGGATTTGGCTGTCGACATGTTTCGTTTCCTCCACGCGCATCGTCGCAGCGGCATGCCGGCGCGACAAACGAAAAGTTTTCGGCGACAGATGAAGAAAATTCACTCACGCGCGCTTTGGCGCGACCGGGAAGGGCGCCGCTAATCGCTTGCTTCGCTCACGCGCGCGACTTCATTGGCTGAGACTTCGTCATCGAACGCGTGTGCTTCGTCGAGCAGCCATTGCCTGAATGCCTGCAACTCGGGCCGGTCGTCGGTGCCTGCCGCGCTGACGAGCCAGTATGCCGTCTTCGCGTCGACGGTCGGCGCGCAGGCTTCGACGAGCGTGCCCGCTTCGAGCTCGCGATTCACCAGCGGCCGTCTGCCGATCGCCACGCCCATGCCTGTCGTGGCCGCTTCGAGCGCCAGCTGGATCGTGTCGAAGCGCAGCCCGCCCGCCGCGTCGATATCGTCGATTTGCGCACCGTCCAGCCAGGCCTGCCAGTCTTCGCTAGCCGTATCGACGTGAATCAGCGTGGCGCGGCGCAACGCGACGTTGCCGTGGGCATCGCGCAAGCTGTCGCGATACGCAGGGCTGCAAACGGGCACGAGCCGTTCGCCGAACAGCCGGTTCCAGTCGCTGCCGGGCACCGGGCCAAGGCTCAGGCGGATGCCGAAATCGAAGCCGTCGATCGGGAAACCCACCTGGCGGCGCGATGTATCGACGGAAACGTCGATGGTCGGCCACTTCGCGCGGAAATCGTGCAGGCGCGGCACGAGCCAGCGCACGGCCAGCGTCGGCGCGCAGCTGACGTTGACAGTGCGGTGCGTGCGGTTGTCGGGCAGGCGTTGCGTGCCGAGCGCGATCAGCGAGAACGCTTCGGCGATATACGGAAAGTACTGTTCGCCCGCAGGCGTCAGCGAAAGTTTGCGCGGCTCGCGTACGAACAGCGCGACGCCGAGCGCATCTTCGAGCGCGACGATGCCGTGGCTGACTGCGCTCGGCGTCACGTTCAGCTCGGCCGCCGCGAGCTTGAAACTGCCATGCCGCGCCGCTGCCTCGAAGAAACGCAGCGAATTCAGCGGAGGCAGGCGAAGCGGCATGGATGCGATCTCAGAAGGTGGTGGACGAAAACAGGTGTTGGGCCGTGCAGCGAGGCCCGCTTGCGCTCAAGGGCAGCACGAGCAGCCGCGATGACGCATCCCATACCCGCCTTCACCCTCGGATGCGCCGCTCGACGAGCCGCCGCCGAGCAAGGCCGGCGCACCGACCCGCACGCGTTCGGCGGATGTGCCGCAGCGGGGACAGCCGGCGGGCTCGTCGCGATCGGCGATGCGCCGCACTGCTTCAAACGCGCCGCATTCGGCGCACTCGTAGTCGTACACAGGCATAACTTGTTCCGTTGTTGTCGGCACGAAGCCATCCGCCGCGCCCTGCGCTTCAGCGCTTTCGCCGGCTGCTGCGGGTGCGTTCGTGAAAGCCATCCGGCTTCGTGCGCACCCAGTTCACGAAGGCTCTCACCTGTTCGTTCTCCAACAGGCGCTCCACCGATGCATATCGCGTTGCCAGTTCGCGCTCCGAGAAGAGCGCATGCAACTGCCGATGGCAGATCCTGTGCAGCGCGACCGTCAGGCGTCCGCCTTCCGTCTTCGGTACCAGATGATGCTCGTCGCGCTGGCCGGCCGGAATCGCGCGGCCGCACAAAGGACACACGTCGTCCACGGGCGGCCGATACCAGGATTCCACTTCGCGCTTTGCCATCGATACTCCAGCGTATCCCGCCATCCTACCAACTTTCGGGGTGGGCGCTGGCCGCGCGCGGGGCGTGTACGAGCGTCACGCGGCGCCTGCGCTGCTGCGTCGCAAAACGGCAAGGGCATGAGGCAGGCAAGGCGGATGACCTGCAGCGCGGGGCTGCAAGGCCACGACGAGACGCGTTAAAAATGGGCGCGCAGCGCAACTGCGCCGGCGTTCAGGCCCTGAGCCGCGTGCCTGGCGCAGCAGACCGCACAGTGGGATGGGGCATGGGTGAGGGCAGGTCGGATGGCTCGTCCGCGTTGCTGAACAGCCTGCACACTTCGCTCGCGCTGCCGCACGCATGCAGGCGCTCGCGAAAATACTGGTTGCAGAAGCGTTGCGCGACGTCGGCGAGCAGGTTCAGATGCATCGTGTTTGCGCCTTCCGGCACGAGCAGCGCGATGACGTCGGTGACGGGCCTGGCGTCGGGCGCGTCGAAATCGAGCGGTACGCGTGGGCGCACATAGAGCACCACGGCCGTCAACAGGCCCGCGATCTGGCTATGTGGCACCGCGACGCCTTGTCCGAGCCCCGTCGAGCCGAGCGCTTCACGCGCATTCAATCCGTCGATCACCTGAGCGGCGGGCACGCCATAACGCGTTTCGCAAAACGCGCCTAGCTGCGCGAACAGCGCCGCGCGATCGGCGAGATCCGTGTCGAGCAGCACGTTGTCGGGAATCAGCAGCCGGTCGAGCGTTTCGACGTCGTCTTCGGCGGCTTTGACGGCGGCCTTCGCGGGGCGCAGCGCGCTCGCGGCTTGTGCCCACGAGGTGGCGCGCAGCAGATCGCGCCAGCCGTCGGTGGGCGAGTCGGGAATCTCGAACAGATGGCCGAACTGCGCGGCGGGCGCGATGCGGGTGACCTGCTGGATTGCGCCGTTCACAGCGTCCTTCGGCAGATACAGCGAAAGCTGCACGCGTTCCGTATGCGGCAGCGTCGCGATGCGGATGGTCCAGGGCTGGCCCGCGCAATCGCGAGTGAGTGCGCGGCGCAACGGTGTGACGTGTTGCGCGTCGAGTGTCACGCGCATCATGACGCTGCGTTCGTTGGCGCGTCGGCGCGCCGTGTCGTTGTGATCGTGGTGGTGGATGCCGAATATGGCGCGCAGGATCGCTCGGGTCTTCGTCATGCCCTTTCTCCAGACTGACATTTGATCTAGCGTAGCGCGATTTGTATTAAAACCGAATAAAAATGGTTTCTCTGGGTGGAGGGTGCTTTTGTGTGTCTGCGACGCGTTGAGTGGTTTTTTTTGGGCTTTCGCTGGCGTCCGCGATTTGTTATCGGTTCTTCACGCGTCGCCCCTGTGCGGGGCGGCACCTACTTTTCTTTGCCGCGGCAAAGAAAAGTAGGCAAAAGAAAGCCGCTGAACACCGCTAATTCTTGTTCCCGCCTGAGGGCCCCCAACGGGTCCTCTCCTTCATGCGGCGTCACTCTTCTCGACGCCCGCTGCCAACGCTTCGAATCGGCTCATCACCCGCTTCACACTCCCGCGTCGCCACACGCGCGATCGCATCGCCCACGTTCTATAGCGGCAAACTGTGTGTCGGCTTTCGCACCGCATGTGCTTTACTTTGGACTGAAAAGCACGATCGGTGTCGTAGGAGCGCTGAGGTGTGAGGCACTACGACCTACACACAGTTTGCCACCTGGGCGACCGTAACCATTCGCTGCCGCTGGCGGTGCTACGGGTGATTGGAGCGGGTGAGGCGCTTAGCCGAAGCGTTGGCAACGGGCGTCGACTGAGACGTTGGCGTTTGAAGCGGAGGAACCGTTGGGGGCCCTCAGGCTGTGGTCAAGAATTGGCGGTGTTAGCCCGCTTTCTTTGCTTACTTTCTTTGCGGCGGCAAAGAAAGTAAGTGCCGCCCCGCACAGGGGCAACGCGTGAAGCAGGCAAGACATATCGCGGATGCCAGCGAAACCAGATTCAAACCACCAAAAGCATCCCAACCCGCCCCAAACCATAAAAAAACACCCCCGCGAACGTGCGCCATCCCACACAGAACAACACAAAAAGATGCTAAAGAACGCATGCCCGCAGAATAAAGAAACCAACCACAACAACCCGCGCTCCGGAGACTTCATCCATGCTGACTCTCTACTCATATCCCGATCTGTTCGGCGTAGCCGACAACAACGCATTCGGCCTGAAGGTCTATGCATTCATGCGGCTGTGCCAACTCGACTTCGAGCATCAGCACATTCTCGACACAGCACGCGCACCGCGTGGCCAGTTGCCCTATCTATCGGACGGCAACGAAACAATCGGCGACAGCGACGCAATCATCGCGTACCTGAAAGACAAATATGATCTGCAAATCGACAGCGCCCTGTCGCAAGGCCAGGCAAACCTCGACTTTCTTGTGCGCCGCACACTCGACGATCTCTACTGGCCGATGAGCTATTCACGCTGGCGCGACGAGCGCTACTGGCCCGCGTTCCGCGATGCCGTGCTGCGCGAGCACGCAGACGTCACTGCGAACGATCTCGAAGCGGCGCGCGAGTACAACCGGCAGCGCTATCACTATCAGGGCATCGGCCGTTACGAACCGGACCAGGTGTACGCGCGAGGCATTGACGATCTGCGCGTGGTGGCCGATCTGCTCGGCGACAGCGGCTTCGTGTTCGGCCCCGAGCCCACCAGCATCGACGCTGCGATCTACGGCTTTGTCGCGAACATTTACTTTTACGCGATAGACACGCCTTTAAAGGCTTATGTGCTGAAGAGGCCCGAGCTGGTCCGCCATTGCCGCGCGCTTCACGAGCGCATCGCAAAACCTTGAGGCGCTCGCGGTAAGGAACTACGGCGCGGCATTCGCTGTCATCGGATAGGATCGATCCAACCGCAAGCGGTATCAACCACGACGTCAGACAAGGGAGAAAAGATGACCATAGACCGCCGCCGATTCATCACGCTGAGCACGACAGCGCTCGCCACAGGCGGGCTCGCGCTCGCGGGCTGCACGACCACGGGGCCATCGTCGGATAACTCGACCGAAGCGAACGCAGCGAAGCGCCAGACAATCGACGCCGACGTCAACGGCACGCTCGCGCGCCTCTACAACTCGATCGGCGGCTCGCGCGAACTCGCCGACAAGTCGCGTGGCATTCTCGTGTTTCCTTCCGTGATCTCGGCAGGCTTCTGGTTCGGCGGGCAATACGGGCAGGGCGCGCTGCGCGTCGGCGGGCAGACGTCGGGCTACTACAGCATTGCGGCGGCGTCGTTCGGGCTGCAGATCGGCGCGCAGTCGAAGGCGATCGTCATGCTGTTCATGACGGACGACGCGCTCAATAACTTCACGCGCAGCCAGGGCTGGTCGGCAGGCGTCGACGCAACGGTCGCGCTCGTGAAGGTCGGCGCAAACGGCAATGTCGATACATCGACGGCGATGAGTCCAGTCGAAGCGTTCGTGCTCACGAACGGCGGGCTGATGGCGGGCGTATCGCTGGAAGGCTCGAAGATTTCGCGTCTGATCATCTGATCCTCTCAACGGATGGCGCGCGCCGCGTCATCCGCTTCCGCGTGCTCAAGCACCTTTCCGCGCCTTTCCATTTCTTCAGTTCAATCGTACCTTTGCACGCTCATTTATCGCTAACTGTCGCGTCGCATCATGCCTCACATGATGTAACACATGACGACGGAGGCACACGAAATGAGCAAGCACATCCTGGTAGCAGTCGGCGCAAACTGTGACGGCAGCGTATTGAAGACGGCCATCGACAAGGCCCGCCACACGGGCTCGCGCCTGACGGCCGTCTATGTGGTCGACACGATGCCCTGGTGGGCGATGACGGGCGTCGAGTACGGCTGCCTCGACTCGCTCAGGATGGTCGAGGAACTGGAGCACGTCGTCGAGCGCCGCTGCAACGAAACGCTCGCAATGGACGCCTGGGACATTCAGGCGAAAGCCATCACGGTGCAGCTCGAAGGTGGCAGCGTGGGCCGCCGGATCGCGCGGCTCGCCGATGAACTGGACGCCGACATGATCGTGGTCGGCGCAGGTCACGGCACCAAATGGCGCTTCTGGGAAGAGCGGATGAGTGATGTGGTCGGCCGCTGCACGCGTCGTTCGGTGCTCGTAGCGACCGCAACCGGTTCACGCCGCGATCAGCCGGCCAGCGAACCCGCTCATCGCCATGAACATGCGGGCAGCAAGCGTGCACCCGTGCGCGCGCAGACTCTCTGAGCGCTAGGCGCCGCCGATCAGCTTGAGCCCAGCCGGCAGCGATTCGCCGAATACGCGGCCGGTGTCGGCTTCATCGAGCGCGACGGTCTCGCGCACCATCTGGATCCACGCGGGCGCTGCGCCCAGCGTTTCAAGCCGCCGGATCACCGTTTCGCGCGTGGCGTCGGGCAGATCGCGCGAACGGTCGCCCGTCATCCGCGACAACTGCACGGCGGCGAACGCGGCGGGCTCGACCTTCTTCCAGTCGAGCGCGAGTACGGCTTCGAGCCACGACTGCGCGACTTCGGGCGGCACGACGCCATGCGCGCTGCCATAGAACGGCAAGCGCGCGCCGATACGCCCGATTGCCCACCACGTCTGATGATTCTCAGAAGGCTTGCGCAGCCGCTCGAGCAGATGCTGCGCGAGCGCGATCTTGCGATCGACGGAAATCCGTTCCAGCGACGCCTGCACGCGGATCATGTCCGCATAGCCGACCTTGGCGGGATCGAACGGCAGTTTCTGCTTTTTAATGCTTGCGGCTTGCAGGAACTCCATTGCATCGAGCAGTTGCAATTGCGCATCTTCGTTCAGGCCGCCCGCCGCGCGACGCCATAGCGTCCACCATTCCGACCACACCTGGCTTTCGTGGATGTACTGGATGCCGTCGTCGAAAATCGACCAGATCTGCTCGACGCGCCATTCGTCGAGCGGATAGCCGAAGCCTGGGCGCAGGCAATAGCCCACCAGATTGAGCCACGAACGCTCGTGATCGGCCGAACGCCGGCGGCGTTTCGCGCGTTCCCACAACGCGCCGAACAGTTCGCGCAGCAGCGCGACATCCCAGCTTTCACGCGGTCCGAGTGTCTGCTCGAGTTGCGCGCGCAGACGCTTCACTTCGCTCGGCCCGACATTCGATGAACGCGCGCCGAACGCGCGCTCGATCAATTCGATTGCGTGATCGAGTTGTGGATGGCGTTGTGTTTCGCCACTTTCATCGACCGATGCCGACGCTTCATCGCGGCGCAGTTCGAATTGAAGCAGCCAGCGTTGTGCAGGATCGTCGGTGGCGATGCAGTTGACTTCCAGTGTGCCGACTTCCGTGATCGACGTCGTGAGCTTCACGGGCCGCTCGTCGGCATCGGACGCATGCCGGCGTTGCACGACGGTTGCAATCGGCGGCAGGCGGATGAAGTCGCCTTGCGAGAGAGCGGTGAGTTCACCGGCTTTATAGTGCGTATCGGCAACCGTCGACATCAGATGAAAACGCACCGGTTGTCCCAGCCTCAGCGCGAACATGCGATCGTCGAGATGCACTTCATGGGCTTCTTCCGTGCCGCGCGGCAACAGGCAGATGCCCTGATCGCCTTCGAGCACGAGAAAATAGCTGCGCGCCGATCCGCCGCCGATGCGCGGCGCATTGCCCGCGCGCGCCAGCCCGTAGGCGACCGCGCCACGCGCGACGGCGACATCGGGATGATCGTTGCGCAGCACGTTCAGCGGTTTGCCGCGCCACGCGCCGAGCGTGTCGGCGAGCCGCTGCGTCAACGCCTGCGCGCGGAACACGCCGCCGTTGAGCAGCAGCGTGTCGGGCACGGGCAGGGTGTCGTTTTCGCCTTCCTCACCAAGCGCTTCGCGCGATTGCGCAGCGAGCCGCTTGAGGAACGCCGCGACGTGACGCGTGACGCCCGCATCGCTTGCATACGGCAGACCGAATTCGACAATCGCCGCACGCGAGCGGCGCGGCATCTCATCGGCGGACACTTGCGGAAAAAATCCGTCAACCACGATGCGCGCGATTTCGTCGCGCGTCAGATGCGTGGTGCGCGCACCGCCGATCAGACGCGAGCCAGAACCCAGCAACGTGATCGCCACCGACTCCGGCGCGTTCTCAGCAAGCAACTGTTCCTTCGCCACACGGCAGCGCTCGACCAGTTGCGACAGGCTCGCCGCCGACAGCTTCGTCTGGCCGTCCTGCGACTGTGCAAGCCTGGTTTCCACGAGCCTCGCGAGCGCGAGGTCCATGTTGTCGCCGCCGAGCATCAGGTGATTGCCGACGCCGATGCGCGTCAGTTGCGGCTCGCCGTCTGCATCGAGTTGAACCTTGATCAGCGTGAGGTCGGTTGTGCCACCGCCGACGTCGCAGATCAAGACGAGCCTGGTGTCTTTTAACTCAGCCCCAAGTTTGTCGCGATGATGAAACAGCCAGTCGTAGAACGCGGCCTGCGGCTCTTCCAGAAGCCGCAATGCCGGCAGTTTCGCGAGACGTGCGGCTTCGAGCGTCAACGCGCGCGCGCCTTCGTCGAACGACGCGGGCACCGTGAGCACCACGTTCTGCTGTTCGAGCGGCGCATCGGGAAAGCGCGTGTTCCAGGCGGCGCGCACATGCGCGAGATAGCTGGCGCTCGCGGCGACAGGCGAGACCTTCGCGACGTCGTCGGGTGCGCCCCACGGCAGGATCGGCGCGAGCCGGTCCACGGACGCATGCGAGAGCCAGCTTTTCGCGCTCGTCACGAGCCGGCCCGGCACCTGCGCGCCAAGCGCGCGCGCAAGCTGGCCGATGACGGGCGGCAGCATGTCGGCCGTTTGCGGTTCGGCAGAAGGCCAGGGCAGTTGCAGATCGCCCGGATTCAGCTCGCCAACTGCCGGGTGATAGCGCACCGACGGCAGCAGCGGCCGCGCGGCCACTTCGCCGGGCGCGACGAGCTGGTCGACATCGAACACGCGGATATCGTCCGATCCCGACTGGACATACGCGACGACGGTATTGCTCGTGCCGAGGTCGATGCCGACCGTGTAACGCGCGGCCAGCCGCTTCTGCCTTTGCTTGTCCTTCATCGAAGCCCTGGTGGTCAGCCTTGCGCGCCGCCGCGCACGTCGAACTCGACTTTCCAGCGTTCGTCCGTGCCGCGCGGGATTGCTTCGAGTTCGAGCGTGCCGGCTTCCGTCACGCGCGCATGCAGCTTGACGGGCACGACTTCACCGACGGTGCGGCCATCGGCGGGCAGCGTCGCCTGGATTTCTTCGAGTTCCTGCAGTTCGTCGGGCGACCAGTAGTCGAGCATCGTGCCGACCTGATCGAGACGCCGCACCGACGAACCGAAGAAGCGGAAATGCACCGGCTCGCCGACCACGAGGCCGAATTCCTGTTCCGGCAGCGGCGCATCGGTGCCTTCTTCCATGCCGAACGGCGCGACGCACAGCGCGGAAATGGGCGGTTCCATGCCGGGCACGGCGGGCATCGCCGATTCGATCGCGACGTAGTACGCGCGTGCCGTGCCGCCGCGGATGCGCACGCCGCGTCCGCGCTTCACGTAGCCGTAGTACGCGGCGCCGCGCGCGACGGCGAGATCGAGGTCCGCGCCTTCGAGCAGGCGCGCGGGCGCGGCGCCGTCGGCGGTGAGCCAGCCGTTGAGCGTCGACATGATCCGCTCGACCAGCAGCGGCGACTTGAACACGCCGCCGTTGAACAGCACGGCAGTGGGATGCAGGAACGTTGCGTTCGCCTGAAGCGCGGATTGCGCGTCGGGCAGCATGCCTTGCAGGTCGGCGAGCGCCGCAACCTGGCGGCCGAGGAACGCCGCCAGATGGCGCGTAATGCCCGCATCCTGCGCATACGGCAGGCCGAGTTGCGTGAGACCCGCGCGCGTGCGCACCACCGGCCGGGCCGACGATTCCACTTGCGGGAAGAAGCCTTCGAGGATGATCTGTGTGAGCTCGGCGCGCGTCAGTTCGGTGCGGATCGAGCCGCCGATCAGCTTCGAGCCGCGGCTCGGTACGACGAGCGGCACGGTATCCGTCGACGGATCGGACAGCAGCGTTTCCTTGGCGCTGCGGCACGCGTAGGTCAGGGCGCGCAGTTGCCACGGATCGGCCTGCGTGCCTTGCGCGGCGAGCTTGCGCGCGACCACGTGCGCGAGCGCGAGGTCCATGTTGTCGCCGCCAAGCAGAATGTGTTCGCCTACGGCCACACGATGCAGCTCCAGATTGCCTTCGCGCTCGATCACGGCGATCAGCGACAGGTCGGTCGTGCCGCCGCCGACGTCGACGACGAGGATGATGTCGCCGAGCTTGACCTGCTTGCGCCAGCCGCCCGTGCTCTTCTGGATCCAGCTATAGAGCGCCGCCTGCGGCTCTTCGAGCAGCGTCATCGGGCCATAACCGGCGGCATTGGCGGCTTCCGCCGTCAGTTCGCGCGCGGCGGGATCGAACGACGCGGGAATCGTCACCGTGATTTCCTGCTGGTCGAACGGCGCGTCCGGGTGCGCGTGGTTCCAGGCCTCGCGCAGATGCGTCAGGTAGCGCACCGAGCTTTCGAGCGGCGACACGCGCGTGACTTCGGGCGGCGCGTCGCTCGGCAGAATGGCCGCGCGGCGGTCGACGCCCGGATGGCACAGCCAGCTTTTCGCGCTCGACACGAGGCGGATCGGCGTGCCCGCGCCACGGCTGCGCGCCATTTCGCCGACCGCGAAGGTGCGCTCGCCCGTCCACGGCAGCGCGAGATCGCCGGCGCTCAGCTCGCTTTCGTGCGGCAGATAGAGAAACGACGGCAGCAGATCGAGGTCTTCGATCGCGCCGGGGGCGGTCAATTGTGTGACGGGCATGACCTGCTGCTCGGTCTTCTCGCCGTCGCTGGCGGCGAGATCGACGTACGACAGCGCGCAGTGCGTGGTGCCCAGATCGATGCCGATCGAATAGCGCGGATCGCTCATAGTTCTACCTCCGCGGGCGCGAGCACGGTTGCGTCGTGGCTTTGCGTGAGCTTCGGCAGGCGTACGTCGGCGACGCGCCAGCCGCGATGGCTGATGCTGCCCGAAAACGGTGCCTTGCCGACCACGTTGCCCGTCAGGCGGATGGCCGTCGCGTCGAAACCTTCGTTGATCGTCACGCGGCTGCCTTCGGCTTCGTCGCGCACCGGTCGGATCGTGAAGTGCTCGCGCAGCGTCGCGCGGCAGCCTTCATGCACGAGGCGCGCAGCCGCGCCGATGTCGGCATCCGAATACTTCGCGATGTCTTCCTCGACGAAATCGATGAAGCGCGCGTCGCGCTGAAGCAGGCCGAGCAGG
>NZ_JAAGPI010000076.1 GCF_017104715.1 Burkholderia sp. Ac-20365 | reverse complement strand
CTTGGCGTGTAGATATGGGTTGTTGCCGGGTCAGTAAAAAAAAAAATAATAAAAACAAATAAGGTGCACATAGGATATAAAGAACAAGTGCTTACTATAAAATCTCTGAAATTGCTAGTCATAACTACTTATTTGACTCTCTGTCGATCTGAGCCATGTTACTAATTCGCATATGAACAGTGTATAACAGTCATTACAAGCTCTCATTGTTTGTACTATTACTACGCTTGATGCATGCGACTACGTCTGTGTGACACAGATAGTCATT
>NZ_JAAGPI010000075.1 GCF_017104715.1 Burkholderia sp. Ac-20365 | reverse complement strand
TTTCAGTGCCGCTTACAAGGTATATCGCTCGATGGCCTGTTCGCACGGTTATATGGCATAGTGCCGCCAACACCAACGACGGGGAGAAAAATCAATGGCAACACTTCAAAAGGTTCAGGCGCAGATCGCAAAGCTCCAGGCTCAGGCGGAAGCACTGGCCGCGAGACAGTCCTCTGGCGTCATCGCGAAGATTCGCGACATCATGGAAAAGCACGGTTTGACGACAGCCGATATCGATGCGCACATCGGCGGGGCGAAGAGGCGTGGCCGCAAGCCGGGCGTCAAGGCCGCCGCCCAGACGTCCACGTCGGCAGCCAAGTATCGCGACCCGAAAAGCGGCGCGACCTGGACTGGTCATGGTCGCGCGCCCGCATGGATTGCCAGTGCGAAAGATCGCAACAAGTATCTGATCGAAGGCAACGCTGTCGCTTCGGGATCTGCGACGACGAAGAACGAAACGGCTGGTAACTACGTCCGAGGTCCGCAGGCGCCGAAGTACCGCGATCCGAAGACGGGAGCCACGTGGAGCGGCCGCGGTCCCGCGCCCGCATGGCTAGCCAGCGCAAAGGATCGCACGAAATATTTGATTGCAGGGGCGGCTGAGAGCGCTACGGAGTCGAAACCCGAGGTAGCGAAGAAAGCATCGACACCGGCGAAGAAAGTCGTCGGAAAGAAAGCTACCGCGAGGGCGGCCGTTGCCAAGAAGAGTGCGGTGAAGAAGGCCGGCGTGGCAGCGAAGAAGGAGCCAGCGAAGAAAGCTGCATCCAAAAAGGCAGTGGTCCGCAAGGCAGCGAAGAAAGTGGTTACCCAAAAGGCATCTATCAGCGCGGACTCGGGCAGCACTGTCTCTGTAACAGCACCCGAAGCCACCAGCGATTCGTCCAACGCTTGATTGACGCCGCCACCGGTGATTGTTAGAGGTGCGGGGCCAGCGCCCCGCGCCGCTTTCTCGACTGCCTTCCGAAGATCGGGTTTCGCGCGTTAACGCTGCCTCTTCTAGCGGCATTGTCGCCCGGTCGCTGTTGTGTTTTCGAATACTTACCGTCTGATCGCGTTCGTCCCGTGCACCCACCACAAGCATCAACGGTATCCGCAATTCTCGCGCATCAACGATTTTTCGCTCCAGACGCTCCGCCTGACAATCGGAAACGACGCGCAGTCCCGCCTCATCGAGTTTCTCCATCACCTGCATTGCATGGGGCGCCAATGCGTCACTGCTACTCACCACATCGACCTGTTCAGGCGCAAGCCATACTGGCACCAGCCCTCGCGGTGTTCAGGGAGTATCGGTATGAAGTGCTCCATGCTGCCGAGCACGGCGTGATGCACCATGACAGGGGTCTCATGAGCGTTCT
The DNA here is from genome assembly GCF_017104715.1 of Burkholderia sp. Ac-20365. Classification (GTDB taxonomy): domain Bacteria; phylum Pseudomonadota; class Gammaproteobacteria; order Burkholderiales; family Burkholderiaceae; genus Paraburkholderia. The sequence continues at coordinate 15,809 of NZ_JAAGPI010000075.1, read as the reverse complement.
CGTCATTGACAAAGCGGGCGCCTAACCGGTCAGGTAACACGAAATCGAGTTGGATCGTCCCGCTTTACATCCCGCCTTACCATTTACGGGCACGACTGTCGGCAAGTTGAAACTTAAGCGTTCTGGTATTCAATCAGGGCGCTCGCTCATATTGTGACTTGCCGATCCGGTGCAGCGATTTCTGCGCCTGTCACCGGGATGAGCCATCGGGCTCTCTCGAAGTGACTCAAACATACGCGCGCATTCGTGCAGGACGATGCTCACGTCTTCTGTGCCCTATCGCAAATCTGAGATGAAGCGACCCCATGTCGGGGAACTGCTGACAACACATGTGGGCTTTGCAGTGGTTTCCGGTGTAGTTCCCGCACCCGAGCCATGGGTTGGAGAAATCAGGCGGTTCGAGTGCGATACGGGCAATTGACGTTTAGCCAGCGTCTAAATCGGTGACTGTCCCTACGGATCGCAGATGCTATGGACTGTTATTCACAAAACTCAAGTTACTTCGCCAAAAATATCGCGATTGTTGCCTGTCTTTCGTTGTGTCCGGGCGGGCTAAGCTATGTCCGCTCTAATCTACAACTTCAATTTGGAGACAGACATGTTCAATCTATCTGGCAAGGTCGCCATCGTAACGGGCGGGGCGAGCGGCATTGGGCTGGGCATTGCGCACGGAATGGTCGCAGCGGGCGCGCGCGTGGCGCTGGTCGGCCGCGACCCCGAGAAAGGACGAGCCGCGATTTCTTCATTGCCGGGCGCAAGCGAAAGTGGTGTTTTCATCGAGGCAGACATCACGAAATACAGCGATTGTGTAGAAGCAATCGCGCACGCTGAACGGTATTTCGGCAAGCTCGATATCCTCGTGAACAATGCCGGCATGAACATCCGGAAGCAGGGGCACGCACTCACAGTCGAAGACTGGCATCGCATCATCGACACTAACCTGAGCGGCGCCCATTTTTGCGGTCAGGCCATCCACAGCGCGTTCGTACGTTCGGGTGGAGGCAAGATTATCAACATCGGTTCGATGCTCTCGCTTTTCGGAACGACTTACGGCTCGGCGTACGCGGCGAGTAAGGGCGGAATTGTTCAACTGGGTAAGGCATGGGCCGTCGAATGGGCGCCCGACAACATCCAGGTGAACACGCTGCTGCCAGGCTGGATTGAAACTGACCTCACCGCTGAAGCGAAGCGACTGTTCCCGGACCTTGACGCGAGCGTGTTGAACCGTACGCCTCAGCGTCGCTGGGGGACTCCGCGCGATCTCGCGGGCATCGCTGTGGCGCTGTGCTCGCGTGAATGCGACTTTTTAACGGGTGCGGTGATCCCAGTGGACGGCGGCTACTCGATTCAAGGCTAGCCATTTGCCGATCGCGCCTTCCAGTTAAATAAAAATAGGAGACCCCGACCATGACGAGAGCCTATGCGGGCCCAGGTAAATACATCCAGCGTGCGGGCGAAATCTCGCGACTTTCGCAGCATCTAGGTTCGCTCGGACACAATGTGCTCGTGGTAATCGACGCATTCCTCTTCGATCGTCTAAAAGGCGCACTGAAGAGCGACCTCGAAGGTGCGGGACTGTCTGTGCATCTGGAAAAGTTCGGCGGCGAGTGCACGCTGGCCGAGATTGCCCGGGTGACCGAAGTCGCGCGACGTCAGGACAGCCGGATTCTCGTTGGTGTCGGCGGTGGCAAGACGGCCGACACCGTCAAGATTGCTGCATTCGAAGTGGATGCACGGACCGTTATCGTGCCGACGATCGCGTCGACGGATGCGCCTTGCAGCGCGGTCGCCGTTCGCTATACGGCCGACGGCATCTACGAGGGTTCGGCGCGGCTGCCGCGCAATCCGGACCTCGTGATCGTTGACACGGAGATTGTGGCAAGCGCGCCCGTCCGGTTCCTGGTCGCTGGTATGGGCGACGCGCTTTCGACCTGGTTCGAGGCGCGATCAAACCTGGAATCGCGGACGAAGAACTACGTTGCAGGCGGTTTCCCTCCGACCACGGCTGGCATCGCCATCGCGAGGGCCTGCCACGACGTGCTGATGCGCGATGGTCTGAAGGCGAAGCAAGCGGTGGAGGCCGGCCTGTGCACGACGGCAGTCGAGAACATCATTGAAGCCAACACGCTGCTTAGCAGCATCGGCTTCGAGAATTGCGGGTGCTCGGCGGCGCACGGCATCCACGATGGCCTGACGGTCCTGAGCGAGACGCACGGCATGTTGCATGGCGAGAAGGTCGCGTTCGGGACGCTGTGTCTGCTGATGCTGGAGAATCGTCCGTTGCAGGAAATCGAGGAAATGATTCGGTTTTGCGAACAGGTGGGATTGCCGACCACGCTGGCTCATTTGGGACTTGAAGGGAACTTGCGGCAGAATGCAAACCGGATTGCGGAGGCATCGCTGGCTGACGGAGAGTCTACTTACGCATGCCCTGTCGATGTCTCGACCAGGTTGGTCAGCGATTCGATTCTCGCGCTCGATGCGTTTGCAAGAACGATCACCGCTAACGCGTGAGCTCCCTGTTGACGTTCACGCAGAACTGACCCACCTGCGGCCGTGGGTCAGAATTTGGTGGAGGTCGGCAATGCAGGATGAACGGTCGCAGCAATCTGGTTCAAAGGTCCTAATGCGCCGTCGTACTTCGCGCGAACAGGTTGATCATCCTTGATCACGGAATCAAGAGCTTGTAACAGATCGGTGAAGTTGAGTTCGAGGAATGGCGTCGATTGAACAGATCGATAGTTTATGGTGCGGTCAGCGCGTAGCAGAAACACGCCAGTCTCGAAGAAGATGTCAAGATCTTCGATCCCAATGGATGTCTTGCCTTGAGACGTTGAGATGACGAGCCCCCATTTGAGAGCTTCAGATAAGGAGAATCTGTAGCCCATGCGCAAGTCGTTTGCCGCGCTCTTTTTCTGCATCTCGCGAGCGTGAGGTTCGCTGTCAGAAGAGATGGCGATCGTAGTGACCCCGCGTTCCGCGAACCTCGGCGTCAGCTGTTCCAACTCGGTTAGATGCGTTGTGCAAACGGGGCAATGAAGGCCGCGATAAAAGTAGATTAGCGTCATTCGTCCCGATACCTGTGATGCAAGATCGAACGAACCGTGGCGCAATGTGTCAACGACGAGCGCTGGTGCCACTTGGCCGGGGACTAGCATGATACGAACTCCTTTCGTAACAGATGAACCACGCAGGCAGACGAAGTCTGAACATCGAAGCCTACGAGGCCGATGGAAGCCGGCAAATTTTGAGTGACGACCCGACGGACGTTCGCATCCGAAATGGGCCGGCGGAGACGGAGCAGCGAATCGCAGATGAGCTTTTGTTGGTCGGGCAGCCGAATAACAAGACACACCTGCGACAGCAATCAGAGTAGTTTGTCGCTAAAGCTTGATATCCGTTCTTTCCCGAGTGCGTAAGCCCGGGTAACGAACGAACACTTCGTCGTGCAGCTTACGGCGCTAACATCTGATTCACTAAATCTTGGCTGTGATCGGTCAAGAAAGATCAGCCCCATCTATTGGCGCCTTGAGTTATATCCGTCGCACGGCGAAACGTGTCGATCGCAGTTCCAGATCCACCTTGCGCGGCAGATCGTCCCACGCGAATACGTCGTCGTTGACGATCGCGCGTTCACCAGGTGCCTGGTACATCACCGGCATATAGGGCGATGAACCTGTCGCGATCGCGATCCGCTTCGCATGCACGCGGGTATGATCGCCAACCTGTAGCACGTTGTCGTCGATGAACCGGGCGTAGCCAATCAGCCGCTCGTCAGCCGGGATATTCTCGGTTGATTCGACTACGAAGCTGACAAATCGATTGCGCTCACATTTCAAGCGCGCCATCACCTCGCGTTCGTCAACCCACACGTCTCCATCGACATGCACGCCGAACCGTGCCGTGCTGCGGACGGCATCGGCAGCTTCGGCGGGGGCGATCAGCAGCTTCGACGGCATACATCCGACGCGCGTGAACAGGTCGTTCCATATTCGCTACCCTCGATCAGCACTACGCTTGCGCCCGCTGCCTTCGCTGCGCGAAAGGCGGACAGGCCTGCGCTGCCTGCGCCGATCACTGCGACATCGATATGAAGCGTCTTCATCATGTTTCTCGCTCGGAAGGGCGGCGGCGGTTTAGGCTTAACCGCCTCGGTGCTACAGAATCGGGCTAGATTGCTGGCGTTACTTTACTTTCCACGGATCACAGTGCCAATGCACGAACGATTCAAAAACATGCTGATTCGGATCATATTGGGTATGCGAGAGGCTGGTGTATTCAACCGTGCGAACGCGAATCGCCTCACCGATGGGTTGCGGCACACAGCTTTTGATTCGTCAGCAGGGCTTCACCGGCATTCACATAACTATCCGCCGCTACAGGCTTGATCTATCCTCGGTCTGAAGTACTTTGTCCTCTCGACACACGCAGCGGTTCTTGCAGCAAACGTAACCAAAGCGCATTTAACCTTCAAACCAGCAGTACACAGGGATCGCCTCGCGGTGTCAGGATGGTTACTTGACGCTTCCCTCTGGTGACGCTAACTCGGAGCGTCTGACGGGCTTGCTCATCAATGCTCTCGCGTGAATTGGAGCGGACGATTCTGTCGCCATTGAAGAGTGGCTGTCCCTTACGTTTAATCGGCCATCCTTCGAAGATGATCACTTCGTCAAACTGCTTGCCCTTCGCCTTATGCATGTTCATGACGATGACGCCTGACTCGGGTTTTGTACCCGTTGACAGATGCTGCTGAACGAACGTCCTTCTTACAAGTTCCAATGCATTTCGGTATTCACCGTAGTCCCTCCAATCTTGCGACAGTGCCTGACGCAACCGGGTGCCGCGGTCGAGTATTCGAATGCTTTTCGCGTCTTCGGCGACTTCCCGCAGGCGCTTGCAGGCGCCTTGCTCTAACACGCGGCTGACCGCGCGCCAGTCGGCATCTGGATCACCAGTCAGTTGCAATGCGCAAGTTGACTCATACACCGTCAAGACGTTGGCGATAATGCTGTTCTTGCGAACGGTCTTGCCCCTAGTCCGGGCGGTGAGCAGTTCCTCGTATCCCTTGCGTAAGCCGGTGACTTCGCTAAAAGCATGCTGCGTTGGCTCATCGCCCCCTTTGCCCAGGTAATAATGACAAAGCAACTCGATAAGCTGTGTCAGGTGCCGATGACTGGAGGCGGGCTGCATAAACAGTGCGATGATGTCTCCAGCTAGAATCGCACCTTCCATCTCGACTACCGCGGTGTGCGGAATCTCTCGCATGCCAGCCGGAGGTCGGCGCAGTGCATCTGCGACTAGCTCCGTCATTTTTTTTGTTGGAACCAGAATGGCGAGCGACCAATCCTTAATAGCGAGCTTTATGAGGCGCTGTCGCGCGGCGTAGATTGTCGTCACAAGCATTGCCATTGCTGGCGCGTTGTACGGTTCAAAGTACCGGATCTTGACGCTCTCGTAAGCCTCTTGGCGAAAGTTTCCAGTGAGCAGATCGTTACCGTATATACCGATTTCAGTACCAAGGCTGCGATGGTTTTCGGACCTCAAGTCGACCTGCATTGGTTTAAAGACATTCCGGAACTGGTCAAGGCGGGCGGGATCAGCACCGATCCAATCAAAAATCCGCTGCTCCGGATCTGCGAGTGCTATCAGGCGGGAGTGCTTACCCAGCGCCTGGATCGCACGCCACTGAGCGCGGTTTGTGTCCTGGAATTCGTCAAGGATGATGACGGGATACATGTCAGAGACGAGGCGAGACACGCGGTCGCTGCCACACAGTATGTCACCAGCATACGTTGCGAACAGGTCAAAGCAGACTCGTCCTTCGTCCATTGCGAGGCGGGTGCACTCGCGCGCTTCAGCGAGGCCTTTTGCTTCCTTCTGCCCGTCCGTCAATTTTTTTCCAGGAAACCTCGCACGAATGTCCGCGAGCGCGATGGCTTCTGCCGGTGGGGTGAGAATGTCAATTTTGCGTGGTAGACCGATGAGGTATGCGTGGGACCTCAAAATGCGCCAGAAGAATGAGTGATACGTCTCGATGTCAATACGACGTTGCTGTTCTTGCGGGATATGTTGCTCGTGCTCGATGGCTTCCTTTACACGCGACACTGTCGCCCGCGCGAAACTGACGAACAGTACGCTCTGTCCCGCCGCAAGCTCACTTCCTGCAATCTTTGCTGCTTTGAGGATCGAGACAGTTGTCTTCCCTGAGCCAGGCCCGCCGGTCGCTAGCAGGTGGCCTTCGGCGTGCATGATCTCCTGTTGGCCGATAGTCAGATCCATTACCATTAGCCTCCAAGCGCGTAGTCGAGTACCAATGCTGGATTCTCGGCTCGTGGTGTAGGAGCGTTGCACGCATCCTTGAGCGAACATGCGGCTTTTTTGATCCACTCGGGTATCTCGGTCTCATCGCACTGAGCGAGGAAGTCTGCGATTCCGCCAGTTCCTTTAGACCACGCAAAATACTCGCCAAATGCGTCGACCAAGTTCTTAGTCGGATCAGGAAGGCTTTTAAGGATATGAGGTGGCCAATCGATCTGCTTGGCGAAGCGCTCGAGTGCCAGTCGGGATGTACCCTTGATCACGAGATCCTCAAAGCCCTTCTCTTCGTGCATCAAAAGTAGTGTAACTTCGGCTTTGATTTTCGCTGTGCTATCGTGGTCCTGTTTGTCGCAAATCGCAAAGGTCTGCTTTCCGAGACCGCGATACAGTTTCGCCATACCTGAAACATTCTTCTCCCCGGACGCATCGACGGTACATACGCCCAACGCTTCGAGGGAAGTGTAAGTATCGGGATCGAGTTCGGAAAGACGTCGACAGGCGGCTGGGAAAGCAGATGCTTCGGTCGGCCCTTCAGCGATCAGCACGCGACGAGCGAGTAGTCCTTCACAGAATACTGTCCTGAATTCTTTCCTGTAACGCTTTTGCTTCACGTTATCGGGAAATTCAATTGATCGTTGTATCAACACGCCCTGCGCATCGCGCGCAAGAACCAGTGTATCGTCGGTCGCAAACTCTTCGAGCACATACGGTGAATGCGATGTGAAAAGAGTCTGCGAAGCGAGTTTGCGGACCTCGTGAACAATCCGCTTCTGTGCGTACGGCGGTATCGAGGTTTCCGGTTCCTCCATCGCAAAGATGACGTTTTGCCTGCTTTCGGCAATTTGCGAAAGCATGGCTAGCACGAGCATGTTAATCGTCCCGGTTCCTTGGCGATAGAAGGGAGCAACGTGCTGGCCATCACCAGTGGCAATAAATGCTGTTACGATTTTCCTGAGATGTTCGCGAGTGAGATCAGAAACCTTGAGATGCGGTTCGACGCCCCATTCCTTCGGGACGTACTTCTTCAAAGCGGTGTTGATGGTCTCAAGAACAGATGAAATGCCTAGCGCTGGGTCACCGGCCACGACTGTGCCTGAAAGCGCACCGAGAGTGTTCTCCCACATCTGAGGCCTCACCTCTTTAAGGCGAAGGATGATGTCGAGAAGACTGCCCCGTTCAAGACTCAGCGCACGTGTGCCTGTTCGAATGGTGCGTAGATACAGGAAGCCGCAACGCTGCTTGTCTTTTCGGGAAAACTGCTCCGGCCCTGTGGTATCGGTGAGGCTGCGGGAAAAGTAGGTCTTTCCTTCGAAGTCGTCTTCGTCTTCGTTGTAACAGCCACAAAAGGTGACGCGTAGCGCTTCGGTAATAGACGCGGCATCGACGCCCGGGGCGTGCGGGATGTCGTATAGGTTGTTCGCAGTCGAGTCCCAAAATTCAACGTAGTCGCCAAAGTGCGCTTTCTGCTCAAGGCTGAGGTCGACGATAACCACTTCGATCTGAATCCTTGGGGGCTTTGCGAGTTTGTCGAAAGCCGAATCCGCCTGGCTCAGTGCACGATCCTTGTTCGAGTTCGGGATGCTGTCGAGCGCCGGTGGCCTGTCGAAATAGTGTCCGTTGAAGAAATCGTGTTCATTTATCGGCGGTATCCGGTTAAGCCGATCCGGTCCGAGGGCGAGATCCAGAGCCTCAAGAACCGTTGTTTTGCCCGTGTTGTTATCCCCGATCAGAAGTCCGTGTTTGGGTAGCAGCAACGTGGCGTGCTTTATGCCACGGAAATTATTAATGCAAAGGCGGGCTACGCGCATGGAAGATCCTGATTGGGACGCATATTGTGGTTTGGTTGCCTACGGAGTATCGATTGAAAGAGAGTTGGACCGGCGTGTGCATCCAGCGAGAAAGTCACTTCATCTGATAAGTGTCGCGCAGCTTGGGAGAACGGCCGACTCGAGAACTATCGCGTTGCGTCGTTTCCTGCCGGTCCAGGACGAAAGCCTGTTCCCTGATTCATCGCTTGCTGGAAGGATCTCTCTCCAGCATCGACCATGCGCAAATTGCGCTGACCAGCGCCAAGCCTGCGGACATAAAAATGACAAGTCTGAATGACGCGACGAACGACGCGTCCGAGGCACGTTGGATGGCAGGATTGGCATAACGAGCCCCGGCAAGAAGTGGCCTCTGGTGATCGACTTCGACCTGTTCGGCACCTGATAGCTTCAATGTCTGCAGTGAACTATCCAGCTCTGAGTTGAAGGATTTGGATAGGACGAGGCCGAACACGGCTATTGCGAGCAAACCTGCGGCTCGAGAAATAGCATTGTTGATTCCGGAGGCGGCCCCGGTCAGATGCCCCGGTGCCGAGTTCATGACAGTGGTGGTAAGTGGGGCTACGCAGATAGACATGCCGAGGCCGAAAACTAGCATAGGAATGAAATAGGTCGACCAGTAAGAGCCCTCAGACCCGGGAAGGCACATACTGAAAAAGGCAACGCTAACGATTGAGCTGCCTACTGTCAGAGAACGGCGTGCTCCAAACCTTGCCAGTAATCCGCCGCCCCAATATGACAAGACGGAGAGCATGAGGATCATTGGTGCAAGAGCTGCGCCCGCCTCTGACGCAGCGTAGTGATGGATCTGAATCAGATTCAACGGCAGGAAATAAAATACTGCTGATGTGGCGGTATATAGAAAGAGGGTGATCGTGTTTGCGGCAAGGAAGCCCGGTGAGCGCAATAATGTCGTTGGGAACAAGGGCGTGGCGGCACGCCGTTCACACCGAATAAGGAGCATGAAGAACCCTACACTCGCGATGGCGGCGGGTATAGCGTGGATTGGAGCGTTTTGGGCGCTGAGCAAGGAATACGTCAGTGCGGCGAAGGCCGCGGTCATACTGATGCTGCTTGTCCAGTTGAGTGTGCCGCGATCTGTACTGGTATGACCGCCCGGCACGCGGGAGGCGTAGACCGTGGCGATGGTGGCTAGGGGAAGGTTCACATAGAACACCGTAGTCCACGACAGATGATCAATCAACCAACCGCCCAGAAACGGCCCGATCGCAGCCATCAAGGCGGTAGAGCCGGACCAGATTCCAATCGCTCTCGCGCGAACCTCTGCTGGATAGGTCGATGTGATAAGCGTAAGGCTACATGGAACTAACATGGCGGCCGCAACGCCTTGAGTCGCTCGCGCCGCGACGAGCTCAGAGAGTGAGCCGGAAATAGCGCAGAAGAGCGACGACGCCGCAAAAAGGATGTTGCCCAAAATAAAAACGCGCTTATGACCGTACAGGTCTCCGAGCCTGCCTCCAAGAAGCAGCAGGGCCGAAAGTGTGAGTGCATACGCTTCGACGACCCATTGAATCTCAGCAGCGGTTGCCGAAAAACTGATCTGGAGTTTAGCCGTGGCGACATTGATGACCGTACCGTCGATGAACGCCATTCCTGATCCGAAAATCGCGGCGATCAGCGCCCTGCTACGCTTCTGTGAGCGAGACATTGCTCTGATATGAATTCTGTTACAAGGTTCGTAGCTCATTGGACAACGCTGGTACCGATGCATTGATAGCGCGATGAATAAGCCTCGCGATACTTAACGTCATATGGTGCAGGCTTGTGGTAACAATGTTTGAAGGATCGTTTGCACCATACCAAGACGACTATATCGAGCCGATACTTCATCGATTGTCTCAAGAATGAACTCAGAGACGCTATATGTTACGCCCGGATTCTTTGATGTGCATTCGATGCCTTGGCAGAGAGGCTCGATTCAAAAAGTGCAGTCGACGTATCGAATTCTCAATGAAGATGGGTCTGTCCAGCGGTAGCAGCTATAGGCATGCATCCGGGGGAACCTGAGCAAAATACAATCGCAGCTTTCATGCCTGTCTCACAGATTCGTTACGTGGTAACGAATTGCGATTGCAAGTCGTAGATCGTGTCGTTTTAGGGAGGTTGCTTTAGAATGAGAAAGCCAAAATTCACCAACTATATGGGAATCTAAACATTGAACTGTGGGGACACTATGGACAGACCACGGGAATTTGACGAAAAGGCTGTGTTAGACGCGACTGTCGATTGGTTCTGGCGCCACGGGTACGATGAGATGTCTGTGCAAGAACTCTCTGCGAGTGTGGGTACCACAGCCGACAACCTGCTCGTTGTGTTCGGCGACAAGCAGTCGCTGTTCGAGAGAGCCCTGGGACATTATCTGGCCTGCAACTTTGAGGATCGGGGGGCGCGCTTCGTGGGATTAACTCCGAGAGATGCCATCGTCTCCTTCTTCAATGAAATTGTGGAACGTTCGGTGGTAGACGAAGGTCGCAAAGGGTACCTGCTTGTGAATGCCGGGTTTGGAAACCTACCGCATGACGCGAAGATCCAAGAGGAAGTTGCCCGTGTGCTCGCTCACGTTGAAGGTTTCTTCAGGTGTTGCGTCGCGGCTGGTCAAACCTGCGGGCAGATATCACGTGATCAATCCGCGGATGATCTTGCGGGAATTCTTCTGAGCACACTGCTCGGCATAAGGGTGTTGGCACGTGCGCGGCCGGAGCGTGCGTTGCTAGAAGGGCTCCTACGTCCCATCTATGCTCTATTGGCGGACCCGGTGGCATGATCTGGATCCAACAGCTATCCGCGCGATCATGCGATTTTCGCATCACCGGCGTAACCCCGCGGAGCTACGAATGTGCTAGTTTCGATTCGATGATGCAATGCGTCATCATCCGTGCGACCGGGCCGATAACGGCGTGAAGAATGCCCCGAGCACTTGGAACCGATGGGAAATGGTTGATGGGTCTTCGCCGCTAACAGTCACTGCGTAACGACTCTGTGTTAAATCAAAGCTTTCTATCACATAATAGAAGACAACGAGTTCTTCGGAATTCATTGCATCTCATCGCGTCTTTACCGTGAGAGAAGGGCTATCGTTAATCTCCGCGATCAGCGATGCCACTGATGCCACGAGGCAAGTAGTGCCGCAAACGGTGTCACCTTCTAAGGGGAAACTCCTCAGTGACATCCGCCCGACAGGCGTCCTTGTCACCCATTTGAGCCCCTCTGCATCGGTGTGGCGCTGCACCACTTGAACTGTCTTCAAGAAACTTGCTCCTTCAGCAACCCTGTTGTGGGCGAGGGTCATGTTGGAAGTCACTTGAACGACTTGCACGTGTAGGGAACGGACGGGCCTCCGGCTTTGTGAGTGCAGGCTCAGCGCGAATTGACTGGTCGCGATTTGGTCCTCGCCTACAACAACAGTCGGCTCGCTATCTCGTCTTTTCAGACACTCCGTGCGCCGCGACCCAGTCCTACGTGGATCGCGGTACGGAACCAACGATGGCGTAGTCCACATTAACGGTGCAGTATCAATATCTCTTCCAGCCGCTGTTCATGGTTTGGATTCAACCTATCGCTCGGGCAATGATGAGACATTGAAAATACTGCATTTCGTCGGACTCAGCGCGCGGCAATTCCTTGCGCGCCTGCAGGTACTCCGGCCACGGACCCGATTGGGCTAAGCGTACCGTCAGTGGAAACCCGAAAGCCGCCGACTGCTCCGTTTCCCTCGCGAACATACAAGTATCTACTATTTTTGGTAAGCGCAAGGTCAAACGGTGAATTCACCACAGCCGCCGTGGGATTTAGCACGCGAGTCGTGCCGTCAGCACCAATTCTCAAGCTGCTGATCGTTCCGCTGCCAGCGTTGGCTGTGTAAGCGTAACGGCCGTCGCCTGTGGTAACAAGCCAGCACGGCGCAGTTTGCGTTAGCCGGATGGTTGCACTGATCGAAGTGACGTGCCGGTTGTCTTCGATTTCATAGGAAGATACAGATCCCGAACCCGCCTCAGCTACTACGGCATAGCCCCTATTGGTAACCGAGAAACCGAACGGTGTTACGCCATTTGACCGATGCGAGATTGGACCAGTCGTATATCCGAGCGCGCCGACCCGGAAGGTGTCGATCAGCTGTGTTCCCTTCTCAGACACGAGTATTTCGTCGCCGTCCGGAGTGAAACTTACCTGGGCTGGTTGCGCGTTAGCTCCGCCCGCTAGCGCCCGCGTCGAGTTCGGTAACGGTATGAGACGTTTGCCGATCGCATCGATGATGTAACCGCTGATGTTCGGCGCCCCGGCCGCGTTCAGCACGTACGCATTGAAACCTTTGATCGCAATGCTTACGGGTGTTTGACCACCCGAGGGCTTCCGGTCGAGGAGCGTCAGCCGCGTCCCGTTTATCGCGAACATCGACACATCGTTGGTTCCCGCATTTACGGCGAAAAGGTAGCCTGATCCCAGCGTCAATGAGCCCTGCGAGGCAAGAGGATCGCCTCCGGTTCCTACCCCTCTACCACCAGTTGGATAAGACGCCTCGAATCTGAGCGCGCCGTCCGTTGACCGCGAATAGACTAAAACGGAGTTCCCAGAGGGCTGATTAGACAAGATATAGACAGCACCAGGAGGATCCGTCTCTGTGTCGGCGTGCGCGAAACTGTCCATCGCTGCAAAGAGAGTGAGCAGGATGAAGGTATTGCGGAATCGAAATAGAGTATGTAGCTTACGTCTTTTCATTACAGAAACTCCATGATGTGCTGGATGATGGCAATGGCATGCGAGACTCCGAGCCAGCGATCGGAGGTGGCCCACAACCGATTATCTTGAGTCGACATCGAACAGAATTCTTGACGCTGAATGGCTTCGTGCCGTGAGGCTCCGCGTTCTGTTAAGACTGTTCTCGTCCGGCGCTGAAGTACATTACTTCCGAAGCGGCATGTAGCATTGAAGTTGGATAATCAGTAGCGGTGGATTGATTACGACACAGATGGATAATAGGTGTTAAAACCGAGAACAGACAAAACTCCGCCGGTATATTTTTTCTATGCGCGAGGTGCTCGAAACATGAAACACCACGTACGGATCGGGCTGAACTTTCATTCCGCTGGGACTCCAGTGGAGAACGTTTCGATCCCCTCTAACCCGCGCAATATGCGACGTGGTTTTAACAACGTATAGATGTCAAATTGGCTCCGAATCGCCATCTAATTCATTCGGGTGTATTCCAAGGCAGATCAGGACGGAGCGTGTCACGATAGCGGCGAACACATCGATTACGTGCGCCACCGTTAGGGATTTTTCTTCTAAACGCTAGCGTCGTTCTGACAATCTGAGAGTGGGAAGATTGTGTGCGGGGCAATACTTCGAGCGGTAGATTTGGTTTGGATAACGCGTGACCGTGCAACATCTGCAGCGTCACTGCTGGAGCCATAGAATCATAGGTCGAACATACGGCAGCTACGAGCTACGAGGACAACATCCGTGACGCCGATCTGTCGACTGGCTTCGATAGACTGCCGATGACACCAACTGCCATGCGTATCAGACGCTCAAGCGGCCATTGAAGCGAGCGGATGGCGATACTCGCTCACAGTATGTGAATCCGTGACGAAGACATAACCCAACGAGTAGATAGTTTTCAGCTGCGCGCCACGGCGTACGTCGAGTGCAAGTTTCGAACGCAGCTTATATATATGTTGCTCGAGGGATCTACCAGCTAAATCAGCGTCTTTCCCCCAGACTGCATTCGCGAGCTGTTGGCGAGTCATTAACGTTCCCGCATTTTTCAACAGCAACCAAGCCAGGCTGAGTTCGCGCGCTGTAAGCGACACGTGGTGCTCACCGAAGCTCAGCATGCGAGTCGCCCTGTCGATCGTGTAACCGCCAACCGTCAGGCGTTCCGCAACGCGGAGCCTGCCGCGACGCACAAGCGTGCGCCATGCGCGGGCCGTGATTTCTTCGACACTCGCAGTAGCGACGGCAATCTCATCGACGCCTGCTTCGAGCGCTTCTATGATCGCAGCGTTATCCCACGAACGACCGATCATCATCAGGGGAACGTCCGTGCGGAAATGGCAGGTGCGCCATGTGAGCGTCGCGAGAGCGGAAATCTGGATTTGAGTAGCGTCGAAAATCACGAGCGAGGCCGAATTACGCTGAAGGAAGCGGATCATAGCGAGTTCATTGGTGAAACGCGTACAGGAAATGTTGACTTGCTCAAATTTTTGACTTATCTGATTGAAAAGTACGTCTCTTTGAGTAAAAAAGGCGATTCGCATATGTACTCCATATCCGTCGAGGCACCCGTGCTTGGATGCCGATATCTCCCGTCGTTGGTCTTTGGTGCCGTCTGTTACGTGCGGCGATCGCTTCGATGAAGTCGTCGTTCTGTTCTGGTGCTTCACCGGGTCACGAGCACAATGCGTGGTTACCGACCATTCTGGTGAGTGATTCATCGTTAGCCTTAACGCAAACGAAATCGTATGCGGCCGCGAGCGATTTGGGCGTTTTAGCCCATAGACAGATGCGCACTGTAAGTGAACTTCGGAATTGTGTGTCACGCGGCCGTGCGATTGATCGGGAGATGGCGTGGTGGCCAAGCAGAAGCAGGGGTAAATCGCGGAGTCGAACAAGCTTAAGAATGCGGATTCATATTGCGGTTAGTAACTGCGATTCCTTGATGTCGTTACAGTGTACAACATCATAGATGTGTGAATTAAGATCAACATAATAAAAGCATATTTTTCCCTTTTTCGGAACCAAGATGCTCAGCGTCGTTACGTGGTAACGTTTATTATTGCATTCGATGGTGTTCTTATCCGAAGAGACTTTCGCGCAAACTCCGGCCATCAGGACGGGCTTGTGAACCCGTCGTAACCGAGTGCCATTTTGTGGCTCGCCATGACTTGCTGCTTCGCGAGCATTCCCGCCACCGCGTTTGATTTCCATCGTGCGTTGACCACACAATCGCTGACGTTAGTTTGCGCCGGGATCTAGGCATCAATCCTTCATAGCAATTCGACGGTTGCTATACCTCGTGTCGCTACCGTCGTCGGGCTTGTCGGTTGAACCAGGTTGAAGGCAATTTATGCCGCAGAAGGATTCCCCGATTTTCATTGCGACATTGCTACCGGAGACGTTGCCCCTTAACGCATCTCACTTTATTCTTGTCGGGGGTTTGCTCTTCATTAGCACATTGAATGCTTCGCTTGGTCGGTTACCTGGTTACGCGTTATCAACTGATCGATACGGTGGACACGCGTACCCGGATTGCGGATAGCCCTGACTTTAAGCCGTGTCACCACGCTCGTTCTGATCCTGTGTTGATGACCAAATCGATCTCTTGGAATGTAGGCCCGAACCATCACGCACGGGATGTGGTAGCCAGTTCAAGAGAGAATGCCAGATCTCGCTCTTCGTCAACGCTGGTTGATGCATTCAACGAATGACTTACGATTTCGTTACCGTGTAACAGGCTATGCAGCTTGACGGCATGCCGACTGAATATTAGCCTCAACATCACTGTCAGCCCGTCATACCTGACAGTGAGCTCCGTGCGCGGAGCCCCCTGGTATGCCCGCCGATGCCCTCCCATTGGCGGGCTTTTTTTCACCGCTTCGCATCAAATGGGAAGTGTTGGCGAGAAGATTGTAAGCGTTGCTTCAC
>NZ_JAAGPI010000074.1 GCF_017104715.1 Burkholderia sp. Ac-20365 | reverse complement strand
CGCCCGACGCGGGCGCGCGCATCCTGCTGTACGCCGCGCGCACGCCCGACGACGCGCTCGTCGAGCATCTGAAAAGCCGCGACTGGAACGTGCTGGTGGCGCGCTCGGCGCACGAGATCGGCCGGCTCGTGAAGCCCGCGACGATGTGCGCGGGCATCGTCGACATGGCGAGCTTTCCCTCCCGCGATCTGCCGGGACTCGAGGCGAGCCTGAGGCAACAGCAGGTCGGCTGGATCGCGCTCGCGAATCCCGAGCGGCTCGCCGATCCCGCCGTGCGGCGGCTGATCCGCCACTACTGCTTCGACTACGTGAAGATTCCCGTAGCGAACGCGACGATCGACTATCTGGTCGGTCACGCGTACGGCATGGTGAATCTGGGCGACGCCGATATGCCGCCCGACACGACGGGTGCGAGCGACGACGAGATGGTCGGCACCTGCGAGGCGATGCAGCAGCTGTTTCGCACGATCCGCAAGGTCGCGAACACCGATGCCAGCGTGTTCATCTCGGGCGAATCGGGCACGGGCAAGGAACTGACGGCGCTGGCGATCCACGAGCGCTCGCCGCGCCGCAAGGCGCCGTTCGTTCCGATCAACTGCGGCGCAATTCCGCATCATCTGCTGCAGTCGGAGCTGTTCGGCTATGAGCGCGGCGCGTTCACAGGCGCGAACCAGCGCAAGATCGGGCGCGTCGAGGCGGCCAACGGCGGCACGCTGTTTCTCGACGAAATCGGCGATCTGCCGATGGAAAGCCAGGCAAGCCTGTTGCGTTTCCTGCAGGAAGGCAGGATCGAGCGGCTTGGCGGCCACGAGTCGATTCCCGTCGACGTGCGGATCATTTCGGCGACGCACGTCGATCTGGAAGGCGCGATGGGCGACGGGCGTTTCCGGCAGGACCTGTTCCACCGGCTGTGCGTGCTGCGCGTCGACGAGCCGCCGCTGCGCGCGCGCGGCAAGGACATCGAACTGCTCGCGCATCATATTCTCGGCAAGTTCAAGACGGACAACGCGCGCAAGATTCGCGGCTTCACGCCGTCGGCGATCGAGGCGATGTACAACTATCACTGGCCGGGCAACGTGCGTGAGCTGATCAACCGCGTGCGCCGCGCGATCGTGATGGCCGAGAACAAGCTGATTTCCGCCGACGACCTCGATCTCGGCGGATTCAGCGAGCAACAGACGATGAGCCTCGCGCAGGCACGCGAAGCCGCCGAGAAGCGCGCGATCGAAGTGGCGCTGCTGCGGCATAGGCATCGTCTGAACGAGGCGGCGACGGATCTTGGGATTTCGCGCGTGACGCTGTACCGGTTGATGGGTGCGCATGGTTTGCGCGATACGTCTGGCGACGACAAGGCAGGTTTCAAGGCCGACGACAAGGGTTCAGATGCTGCCGGGCACGAGGCGCGGGATTAGCGGTTTTATTGCGAATGACGATTGGCGGGTTGCTGGGGGCGTGCGGGCCAGGTGATGCGTGGTCGGGTAGAATCGGCTTCCACTTTCTACCCGCCTCATATTTCGCATGACGACGCTCACCCTGATCGTCGCTCGCGCCCGCAATGGCGTGATCGGCCGTGATAACCAGTTGCCCTGGCGGCTTCCCGAAGACCTCGCTTTCTTCAAACGCACGACGATGGGCGCGCCTATCGTGATGGGGCGCAAGACGCATGAGTCGATTGGGCGGGTGTTGCCTGGGCGGCGCAATATTGTTGTGACGCGGGACGCGGCGCGGCGGTTTGAAGGCTGTGATGCTGTTGCCAGTCTTGCCGATGCTTTGACTCTCGCAGCGCGTGATGAGGCAGCTGAAGTGTTTCTGATCGGCGGTGCGCAGTTGTATGAAGAAGGCCTACGCCTCGCCGACAAGATGATCGTTACCGAGATTCATGCTGATTTTGAAGGCGATGCAAGGTTTCCGGCGCCTGATCCCGGCGTGTGGGCTGAAGTCTCTCGTGAGACGCATCGGGCTAAAGAGCCTAATGAGTTTGAGTACGCGTTTGTGGTTTATCAGCGGATCGGGGTGTAAGGTTTTTTGTCTGCGACGCCTGGTGTGGTTTTTCTTGGGGTTTCGCTGGCATCCGCGTTGTGTTACTGGTGCTTCAGGCGTTGCCCCTGTGCGGGGCGGCACTTACTTTCTTTGCCGCCGCAAAGAAAGTAAGCAAAGAAAGCGGGCTGACACCGCCCGCTCTTGACCACCGCCTGAGGGCCCCCAACAGTTCCTCCACTTCACACGGCGTTCTGCCATTCACTGCCCGTTGCCAGCGCCTTGAATGGGCGCCTCACCCGCTTCAATCACCCGTAACGCAGCCAGCGGCAGCGACTGGTCACCGCCGCCCAGGTGGCAAACTGTGTGTAGGTCGTCGTGCTTCACGCGTCGGCGCTCTTACGACACCGATCGTGCTTTTCAGTCCGGAGTGATGCGTGTACGCCGCGATGGCCTACACACAGTTTGCCGCTATAGAACGTGGACAATCTGATCGCGCGGGCCGCGACGCGGGAGCATGAAGCGGGTGATGAGCCAGTTCGAAGCGCTGGCAGCGGGCATCGAGAAGAGCGATGCCGCGAACAGGACGGGGCCGTTGGGGACCCGTGGGCAACTATGAGAACTGGCGGTGTTCAGCGGCTTTCTTTTGCCTACTTTTCTTTGCCGCGGCAAAGAAAAGTAGGTGCCGCCCCGCACAGGGGCAACGCTAGCGAACCAGCTACATCACGCGGATGCCAGCGCAGCGGACAAGCCCAAACAAGCCAGACCCGCCGCAGGCAAAACCAAAACAAAAATCAAAACCAAAACAAAAACCCAATCACTGCCCAGCAACAGTCATCCGCTCAATCAAAACAGAGCCAGTCTGCTTGGTCCCACGAACAATCGTGTCCGCGCCAATCGCCACGACATGCCGGAACATCTCCTGCAACGTGCTGGCCACAGTGATCTCCTCAACGGGATACTGGATCTTCCCATTCTCGACCCAGAACCCGGACGCGCCACGCGAATAATCCCCCGTGACGTAATTGACGCCCTGCCCCATCAGCTCGGTGAGCAGCAAACCCGTCCCAAGCTTGCGCAGCATTTCCTCGAAGTCGTCGGACTCTTGCGTCAAGGAACTGCGCAGCGAAAGATTGTGCGAACCGCCGGCGTTACCCGTCGTCGGCATACCAAGCTTGCGCGCCGAGTACGTCGACAGAAAATACCCTTCGACAACGCCATCTTTCACCACCGAACGCTGCTTCGTCCGCACACCTTCTTCGTCGAACGGCGCGCTACCCATCGCACGCGCAACATGCGGATCTTCGACGATCTGGATATGCGGTGCGAATACCGGCTTGCCGAGGCTATCCACCAGAAACGTCGTCTTGCGATACAGCGCGCCGCCGCTCGTCGCCTGCACGAATGCGCCGAGCAGTCCGGCTGCAAGCGGTGCCTCGAACAGCACCGGCACCTTGCGCGTATCCAGACCACGCGCGCCCATGCGCGCCAGTGCGCGTTCGGCGGCATAGCGGCCGACAGCTTCAGGATCGGCCAGTTCGCCTGCGCTGCGCTTCGACGTGTACCAGTCGTCGCGCTGCATGTTGCGACCGCTGCCCGCGATCGGCGCGCACGCAATGTAGTGACGCGAGTACGGATAGCCCGCGAGGAACCCGCGCGACGTGCCCAGCACGAACTGCGAATGCTGCGCCGAGACGCTCGCGCCTTCCGAATTCTTGATCTGCGGACTCACGGCGAACGCGGCGTCTTCCGCGCGGCGCGCCAGTTCGACGGCTTCGTCCGCGTCCAGATTCCATGGGTGATACAGATCGAGATCGCGCGGATCCTTTTCGAGCAGCTCTTCTTCTGCAAGGCCCGCACAGTCGTCCTCTGCAGTGAAGCGCGCGATGTTGTACGCGGCCATCACCGTGTCCTTCAGCGCCTGCGACGAAAAGTCAGACGTGCTCGCGTTGCCGCGCTTGTTGCCGATGAACACCGTTACGCCGACCATCTTGTCGCGGTTGTGCTCGATCGTCTCGACTTCGCCGCGCCGCACGGAGACGGACAGGCCGTCGCCTTCCGAAATCTCGGTTGCCGCGTCGGTTGCGCCGAGCGTCTTCGCGTGACGAAGAATGTCCGAAGCGATTTCCTTCAGTTCGTCCTGCGTGTGCGGGAAAAAGCGTTGCCGGGCTTCCGTGTCTGCTGCCATTGTCGTTTGCCGTCCTGAGTTGCGGTGCCGTCCGGGCCGAAGCCCGCGAAAGTTCGTCGTTGCAAGCGCTGTATTCAGCCGGCCTGTGCGCCGACGCATCCCGCGATCATAGCAAGCTCTACGCTGCTGCACCTGGCATTCGCTAACACCTTGAACGCATGCGCTTCGCCGACGATACGCGGACAGTACCTTGTCCAGCCGGCGCGCCCCGGCACGCTACAATATCGCGCATGACACGCAAAACCCGCATTCAACCCATGGAACCCGCTGCCGTCGTCGACGACAACGGGTATGACCGTCCCAGCAAATCGCAACTCAAACGTGAAATGCACGAGTTGCAGGAACTGGGCGTAGAGATCGTCGCGCTGCCGAAAGACGCGCTCAAACGCATGCCGATGCCCGAATCGCTCGGCGACGCCGTGCGCGAAGCTCGCCGCATCACCGACCACGAAGGCAAGCGCCGCCAGATGCAGTATGTCGGCAAGGTCATGCGCGGTCTGACGGACGCCGAAACGGCCGCGCTGCGCGAAGCGCTCGACAAGTACAAGGGCGTCAACAAGTCCGAGACGGCGCGCCTGCACTGGATCGAACGCACCCGCGAGAAACTGCTCGCCGACGACGCCGCGCTCACGGAGTTCATTCGCCAGCATCCCGCCGCCGACCCGCAGGAAGGCCGCACGCTGATCCGCAACGCCCGCAAGGAAGCGCAGCAAAGCAAGCCGCCGCGCTACTTCCGCGAGCTGTTCCAGTGGATCAAGAACGCCGCCGGCGCGGATCAGGACGACGGCGACGACACCGACGATTCCGACGTTTCTGAAGACCACGATGACGATTCCCGCGCGTAATTATCCCGACGAACTGATCGTCGGCCTCGTGTCGATCAGCGATCGCGCCAGCACGGGCGTCTATGAGGACAAGGGTATTCCGTCCCTGCAGGAGTGGCTCGGCGGCGCGCTAACGTCGCCGTTTCGCACGGAAACGCGCCTGATCCAGGACGACGCGCCGACCATCACGAAGACGCTGATCGAACTGGTCGACGAGACGGGCTGCGATCTCGTGCTGACGACGGGCGGCACAGGGCCGTCGCGGCGCGACGTGACGCCCGAGGCGACGCTCGCGGCGGGAACGAAAGAGATGCCGGGGTTCGGCGAGCAGATGCGGCAGATCAGCCTGAATTTCGTGCCGACGGCGATCCTGTCGCGTCAGGTCGCGGTGATCCGCGAGACGGCGGAGCGCGCCGCGCTGATCATCAATCTGCCAGGACAGCCGAAGTCGATCAAGGAAACGCTGGAAGGTTTGCGCGATGAAAACGGCAAGGTGAAAGTGCCGGGCATTTTCGCCGCGGTGCCGTATTGCATCGACCTGATCGGCGGCCCGTACATCGAGACGAACGCCACCGTGGTGGCGGCGTTCCGGCCGAAGAACGCAGTGCGCGCGCCCCGGCAAGGCTGATTACTTCGACGCCGCGTCGGCAGCGGGCTCGCTCGCTGCCGGGATCAGGAAATGCTCCCGGTAATAGCGCAGTTCGTCGATCGATTCATGGATGTCGGCGAGCGCCGTGTGCATCGCGCGCTTCTGGAAGCCCTTGTAGATCGCGGGCTGCCAGCGGCGGCACAGTTCCTTCAGCGTGCTGACGTCGAGGTTGCGGTAATGGAAGAACGTTTCCAGTTCGGGCATCCAGCGCGCCATGAAACGGCGGTCCTGGCAGATCGAGTTGCCGCACATCGGCGACTTGCCGGGCGGCACGTGCTGACCGAGGAACGCGCGGATCTGTTCCGTGGCGTCGGCTTCCGATACCGTCGACGCGCGCACGCGCTCGATCAGCCCGGAACGGCCATGCGTGTTCTTGTTCCAGTCGTCCATCTTGTCCAGCGTTTCGTCGCTCTGATGGATGGCGAGCACGGGGCCTTCGACCATGCGGTCCAGCGTCGAATTGGTCACGACGACGGCAATCTCGATGATGCGGTCGTTGTCGGGATCGAGCCCCGTCATTTCCATGTCCAGCCAGACGAGATTCATGTCGCCGCGCACGAGCGGCTGATCGACGGATTCGATAATGTCAGTCATTGAAGGCAACCCCGGTGTGAAGCGGCGCGAACGGCTCGCCGGCGGCGGGCGGACCGTCAATTTCGCGCCGAAAATGGCGCGCTCCCGCCCGCAAGCGGGAACAAACATATAATTCTCGCATAGAACCTACGGATTCCCCGGATGCCTACTCTGTACTTCACCGTTCTGTTCGTGATCGCCGTCGTGGCGATGGTCGGCACGAAGCTCTGGCTCGCGTCGCGGCAGATCCGCTTCGTTGCAGCGCACCGTGAAAACGTGCCGCCGCAGTTCGCGGGCACCATCGCCCTCTCCGCTCACCAGCGCGCCGCCGATTACACGGTCGAACGCACCCGGCTCACGATGGCCGAGATCGTCGTCAGCGCGGCCGTGCTGATCGGGCTCACGCTGCTGGGCGGCGTGCAGGCACTGGATCTCGCGATCGGCGACTGGGTGGGGCGCGGCTATACCGGCGAGATTCTGCTGGTGGGCGCCGTCATCGCGATCACGAGCGCGATCGATCTGCCGTTCGACTATTACCGTCAGTTCGGCATCGAGCAGCGCTTCGGCTTCAACCGCATGAGCAAGCGCATCTTTTTCGTCGACCGTATCAAGGGCGTGCTGCTCGGCGCCGCGTTCGGCCTGCCGCTGCTGTTCGTCGTGCTGTGGCTGATGAACAAGGCGGGCACGTACTGGTGGTGGTGGACGTGGGTCGTGTGGGTCGTGTTCCAGATGCTCGTGCTGATCCTGTATCCGAGCTTCATCGCACCGATGTTCAACAAGTTCGAGCCGCTGAAGGATGAAGCGCTCGTGCATCGCATCGACGCGCTGATGAAGCGTTGCGGCTTCGCGGCCAAGGGCCTGTTCGTGATGGACGGCAGCCGCCGTTCGGCGCATGGCAACGCGTACTTCACGGGCTTCGGCTCGTCCAAGCGGATCGTGTTCTTCGACACGCTGCTCTCGCGCCTGTCGGGCAGCGAGATCGAAGCGGTGCTCGCGCATGAACTCGGCCACTTCAAGCGCCGCCATGTGATCAAGCGGATGATCGTCACGTTCCTGATCAGCCTTGCGATGCTCGCGCTGCTCGGCTACCTCGCGCAGCGTGTGTGGTTCTTCGAAGGCCTTGGCGTGCGTCCGTCGTTGACGGGCAGCAACGACGGCCTTGCGCTCGTGCTGTTCTTCCTCGCGGTGCCCGTGTTCCTGTTCTTCGTGACGCCGCTCGGCAGCCTGACTTCGCGCAAGCACGAGTTCGAAGCCGACGCATTCGCCGCGACGCAGACCGACGCCAGAGACCTCGTCAATGCGCTCGTCAAGCTGTACGAAGATAACGCGTCGACCCTCACGCCCGACCCGCTCTACACCGCGTTCTACTACTCGCACCCGCCCGCTTCGCAGCGGATCGACCGGCTGCTGCGTCACGCATGACGGGCCGCTCACCGAAAGCGCTGCGCGCCGCTGCTGCCAGCGATCGCGCGCAGGAACGCGTGCGCGGCCTCGTGATCGCCGCGCATGGACGTCACTACATCGTCGCGCCCGAAGACGGCGGACCGATCCTGCAATGCTTCCCGCGCGGCAAGCGCAGCGAGATCGCCGTGGGCGATCAGGTGCTTTATGAGCTGACCTCCGTCGATCAGGGCGTGATCGTCGAGATCGGCGAACGGCGCAACCTGCTGTATAGATCGGATCAGTACAAGTCGAAGCTTTTCGCGGCGAATCTCGATCAGCTTCTGATCGTGCTCGCCACTGAACCTCATTTCAGCGAAGACCTGCTCGGCCGTGCGCTCGTCGCCGCCGAAGAGAACGAACTGAAGCCGTTGATCGTGCTGAACAAGATCGACGTCGAGGCCGCATTGCCACTCGCGCGCAAGCGGCTCGAACTGTATCGCTCGCTGGGTTATACGGTGCTCGAGGTGTCGATCAAGACGCAGCCGGACGCTGCGCGCACGACACTGGAAGAGCATCTGCATGGCCACTCGACCTTGCTGCTCGGTCAATCCGGCATGGGCAAATCGACGCTCGTCAATCTGCTGATTCCCGACGCCGAAGTGGCGACGCGCGAGATCTCGACGGCGCTCAACAGCGGCCGTCACACGACTACCTTCACGCGCCTCTATCCGCTTCCGGGTACCGAAGGCGCGCTGATCGATTCGCCGGGTTTCCAGGAATTCGGCCTGCATCATCTGACGGAAGGCAAGCTCGAGCGCGCGTTCCCCGAGTTCAGGCCACTCTTGCCCAACTGCCGCTTCTATAACTGCCATCATCTGCATGAGCCCGGTTGCGCGATTCTCGAAGCGGTCGCCGATGGCCGCATCGCGAAGGAACGGCACGCGCTCTATGCGCAGCTCGTGCACGAGGCGAGTCAGATCGTCCGCTAAAGGCGACCATGATGAAGCTCATGCGCGCGCCCAACGTCTTCATCGGGCAGCATTGGATCAATCTGCTGGCGGCGGCGGGCATTACGTGCGAACTGCATAACCGCTATCTGAGCGGCGCTATCGGCGAGATTCCGGCGGATCAGTGCGCGCCGGAATTGTGGCTCGTCGACGAGCGCGACGAAGCATTAGCGAGGAAGTTGATCGATGCAGCACGCAGCGGCCCGGCCGCCGATGCGCCCAGCTGGCGTTGCGCGAAATGCGGTGAGCGGCTCGAAGCGCAGTTCACCGTGTGCTGGAATTGCGGGACGGCGCGCGATCCGTTGGACGGTTGAGCGCGCCTTGCGTGATTGAGATGCGCTACCTTCAGGCGAGCCAGACGGCGATCGTCAGCATCAGCAGCAGAATCATCCACAGAATGACGGCGCGCCACACGAGGCCGACAGCCGATTGCAGCGTGCGCGGCGTGCAGTCGTCGCCAACGGACATCGGGCCGCCGTCGCCCGTCGACAGTGCGTCGAGGCTCGATACTTCCGCGAGCGGCCCCGCCAGACGCGCACCCAGTGCACCGCTGCCGGCGGCAAGCAAGACACCGTCGTTCGGATCGGGCCACTGGCGCGCGTGATTGCGCCACGCGTAAATCGCGTCTTCGAAATTGCCGACGATCGCAAAACCCAGCGACGTCAAACGCGACGGAATCCAGTCGATCACGAAGAATGCCCGCTGCGCAAAGGTAGAGAAAGCCGCGGTGCGGTCGTCGGCGGGCTTCGACCATGTGCGCGCCAGATACTCGGCCGTGCGATACAGCACCGCGCCGGCCGGTCCGACAGGAATCAGAAACCAGAAGAACACACCGAACACATGCCGGTGCGACGCGACGACAGCGTGAATCAGCGTGTGACGGACGATTTCGCTGACGGGCATGTCGACCGTATCGAGACCCGTCCATTCGCTGAGAATCTCACGCGCTCGCGGCACATCGTCGTTATTCAACGACAGGTGGATGTCCGTGAAGTAATGGCTGAACTGCCGGAAGCCGAGCGTGAAGTACAGGACCGCGACGTTCCAGAGGAACGCGAGCGCGAAGTGAATCTGGTACAGCACGAAGTAGATCAAGCCGGTGACGAGCGTCCACGGCAGCACGACGACCAGCCACGCGAGGATGCCATGCTTCTCCTTGCCAGCATCGAAGCCGTGCGCCGTCGATTCCGCATGGTATTGAAGGAGTGCCGACACCGGGTTATTCGGCGACAGCGCGCGCACCTGTTCGATGATGAGGGCCAACAATACGGAGAAAAATGTCATGCGAGACGCCGTGCTATTCGAGTTCTTGCCGGACGGTGCTTGCCGGCCGATCGGTCCGATGAGCGGAATTGGTCAATACGATAGCACAGGGTCGGATGAGGCTGAGTGGCTGCAATGCAAGCGTAATGAAGCGACCCTGTGTCGTTCGCGCCGTCTCGAGTGTCAAGCCGCGAGGAAGCGATAGAAATTGCGCAACATGCCCGCCGTTGCGCCCCAGATGAAGTAATCGCCGCCCACTTCGCCTCGCGGATACGGCATTGCAAAAAAACGACGTTCGCCGCCTTCCCAACTCAGTACGCGTACTTCGTGATTCTTCGGGTCCATCAGGAAACGCAGCGGCACTTCGAAAATCTCTGCAACTTCGAACGTGTCGGCCTGCACCGTGAACGGCGGATGAACGAGACCGACGACAGGTGTCACGCGAAAACCCGTGCCCGTCAGATATTCGGGCAACGTGCCGAGCACTTCGACACGCGACGGTTCAAGGCCGACTTCTTCCTGCGCTTCACGCAACGCGGTTGCCGTCGTGTCGGCATCGTGAGGTTCGTGCCGGCCGCCGGGAAAACTCACTTGACCGGCATGATCATTCAGATGCGCGGTGCGTTGCGTAAGGAGCACAGTCAGTCCGCCCTCTCGCACGACGAGCGGCACCAGCACAGCAGCGACACGCGGATCGGTGGTATCGCGCCAACGGACTTCACGCGTCTCCTGCTCCCACGGCAGGTTCTGCTCGAAGCGTGCGCGCAGGCCGTCCGGCGTCAGACGCGCGGATGCGACAGCGGGCAGATCGACATCTGCCGGTTCGACAGGCAAGCTTTCGGGGTCAAATACGGGACGGGAGGGACGTGAAGGCGAGGTCAATGGAAGTCTCGAAACGAGCGCGGGTGGGACACGACGCTATTTTGACCTGGCAAACAAAAAAGCACCCGCGGAGGGTGCTTTTTCTTACAGCTTTTACTCTTGAGCAGCTGCCGCAGTGCGGTCTTTCGACACCAGCTTCTCTTTGATTCGAGCCGACTTGCCCGAACGCTCGCGCAGATAGTACAGCTTTGCACGACGCACATCGCCACGACGCTTCACGACGATGCTTGCCAGCAGCGGCGAATACGTTTGGAACGTACGCTCGACGCCTTCGCCCGACGAAATCTTGCGGACGATGAACGACGAGTTGAGGCCACGGTTACGCTTCGCGATCACGACGCCTTCGTAAGCCTGAACGCGCTTGCGGTTACCTTCAACCACGTTCACGCTCACGATCACCGTATCGCCGGGAGCGAATTCGGGGATGGTCTTGCCTGCGAGCGCGCGCTCGATTTCTTCCTGCTCGAGTTTTGCAATCAGATTCATCACTGACTCCTAATGCCATCTTGTCGGCGTTCGTACCTGCCTCGCGCTTCGCGCGTTCGGCTACGGCCCCGATAGAGGATGGGTTCACATCAGGAACCGCCCACGCATGGACGGCTCCGCCTGGATCCCGCCGGGTCGCGCAAAGCTCAGTGCTTCGACGCTTCCTTCGCGAGACTTGCAAGCCATGCTTCATCAGCACGGCTCAACAACTTGTTCTTTCTGGCCTGATCGATCAGATCGGGCCGTTTGACCAGCGTGTTGCGCAGCGCTTCGCGCCGCCGCCACTGCTCGATCTCCGCATGATGGCCGCCGAGCAGCACATCGGGCACACGCACGCCGTCGTATTCCTCGGGACGCGTGTAGTGCGGACAATCCAGCAAACCATCGACGAAACTGTCTTGCACGGCCGACTGCGCATCGTTCAACACGCCCGGCAGATGACGCACGACGGCATCGATCAACGCCATGGCCGGCAATTCGCCACCTGACAGCACGAAGTCGCCAAGACTGACTTCTTCGTCAACGACACGGTCGAGCAGACGCTGATCGATCGCTTCGTAGCGGCCGCACAGCAGGATCAGACCGGGTTCGGCAGCGAACTGCATCACCTTGTCGTGATTGAGCGTGGCACCTTGCGGCGACATCATCACGACGCGCGCGCCGCCAATGCCCTGCTCTTCCTGCGCCGCTTTCGCGGCACCGATCGCGTCTTCCAGTGGTTTGGCCAGCATTACCATGCCGGGGCCGCCGCCGTACGGGCGATCGTCGATCGTGCGGTAGTTGTCGGTGGTGAAATCACGCGGATTCCACGTGCGCAACCCATATCGCTCCTGTTTCGCTGCGCGGCTCGTAATGCCCCAGTCGGTCAGCGCGCGAAACATCTCGGGAAAGAGCGTAACGATATCGAACTGCATCGCTCTCTCCGTGAAGCGAATGTTTTAATAGTCGGCTTCCCAGTCGACGACGATCTTCTTCGCCGCCTGATCTACCGTTTTGACATAGACGCCGACGAACGGGATCAAGCGTTCGCCGGTGACCGGCTTGCCGTCTTTGCCGGTAGCCGGATACTCGATGCGCAACACCGACTGCGCACCGTTGTCGATCAGATCCGCTACTTTGCCGAGTTCGACGCCTGCCTCATTGACTACATCGAGGCCCAGCAGGTCGACCCAGTAATATTCGTCGGTTCCGAGCGCAGGGAAATCGCTGCGGCGCACGTACACGCGGTAACCGCGCAACGCGAGCGCCTCATCGCGGCCGGCCGGGCCAGCCAGATGCGCAACGATGCTGTCGCCATGAACCTTGGACTGCAGGCGGGGCGCCGACTTGCGCTCGCGACCCTTTTCGAGCCACCAGCGTTTGGCGCTGAGCAAGGCGTCGCCGCCATGACCGGCGTCCGCGTGAGCGGCCACCTTCACCCAGCCTTTGAGACCGTATGCATCGACGATTGCGCCGACTTCGACGGCGTCGTCGGGCCAGCTTTCCGCCGCATCAGCGCGCATTTCTTGCGCCGCCGTGGCATTTGCCGCCGGACGTTCGACCGGCTTGCGGACAAACGCGCCAAACGACGCACGCGCGCCAGACTGTGTTTTCGCCTTCGCGCGACCTGAACTACCCGAATCACGCTCCGACATCAGCGAACCTCAAGCCTGCATACGTAAAACCTGCACACCCGGGACTCGCGCAGAACCACTGCCGCACGAGCCAACGATGTACCTTGAAACTGCTATTAAGCAGCCGGTTGCGCCTTTTGCGCTTCCTTCACCAGACGCTCGACGGTCGGCGACAGTTGTGCGCCAACGCCTTGCCAGTACGTCAGGCGATCTTGAGCGATACGCAGTGACTCACCCTTCGTAGCGATCGGGTTGTAGAAGCCAACGCGTTCGATGAAGCGGCCGTCACGACGGTTACGCGAATCGGTTGCGACGATGTTGTAGAAAGGGCGCTTCTTCGAGCCGCCACGAGCCAAGCGGATGATGACCATACTAGAATCCTTGAAAACCGGGGTTCGAAACTACTGAAACACGCGATTATAGCCGGAAACCGAAAGCACAACAAACACTTAGCTGGATAAACTGAGCCTCAAGGGCGCAGAAATGGCTCAAACCCTTGGCTGTCGGCCGGAAAATAGTCCTAACAACCCGTGCGAGAACAAGCCGATGGGCTTGCCGGAGTTGTTTCACGCGTCGCAGGCGGAACCGTCGCGCGGGCGCCACGCTATCGCAATATCCCGGCTCGAGCTGTCATTGCGGGCGCTTTTCCGCCAGGCCGGGATGGAATGCCAGCATAACGTGCTGCAAGTGCCGCGCCTCTCGCGGCCGGCGTAGAATGCGCGTCGGCTGTGCGCGGGATTCGCAGCCATAGCAGCCGCCCGTCACCCTGTCGCTTACGCTCATGGCCACCGTCGCTACGCATCACTCGCGCTTTCGCTCCAAGACCCTTACCGCCGCGCTGGCGTTCTTCTTCGGTACGCTCGGTGCGCATCGCTTCTATCTATATGGGTTGCGCGACGTCTGGGGCTGGGCGCATCTCGCTGGAACGATCATCGGCATTCCCGGCTTCATGCTGCTCGCCGCGACCGAGCGCACCGCGATCACCGGATGGATGCTCGCGTTTCCCGGCGCAGTGTCGATGCTGGCAGCCTTTCTCGCAGCGATTGTCTACGGTCTGCGGCCCGACGAAAAATGGGACGCGCAATTCAACACGCATACCAATCAACATAGCAATTCAGGCTGGACGGTTATTTTCGTCGTCATCTTCTCGCTGCTGATCGGCGCTTTCCTGCTGATGACGGGACTCGCACTGTCGTTCCAGACTTACTTCGAATCGCAGGTCGAGGCCGCAAAAGCGATCTCGCAATAAGACGCTTTCAGAAGAGACTCATTTGCGATGTCTGCGGTGCGGCCGGCTTCGACGAACCTGGCGATTCAGTACGTTTGAAATGCGACATATCGAGAATGCCGTGATTGCGCGCATTCAAACCAAGCCGCCGCACTGAGTTTGCGAAACGCTGACGCAGCAGATCGGCCCATAAGCCTTCTCCTTTCATCCGCGTCGAAAACGACGAGTCATAGTCCTTGCCGCCGCGCATGTCGCGCACCCGGTTCATCACTCGCTCGGCACGATCGGGAAAATGCGCTTCCAGCCAGCCTTTGAAAAGCGGCGCGACTTCCCAGGGCAGACGCAACACGATATAGCTCGCGCTAGTCGCGCCCGCCTCCGCGCAGGCTTCGAGCACCCGCTCCATGTCCTGATCCGTGACGAACGGAATGACGGGCGCAATGCTGACACCCACGGGAATGCCCGCGTCGCTCAGCGCGCGGATCGTCCTCAGACGCCGCGCGGGCGTTGCTGCGCGCGGCTCCAGCGTGCGCGCAATGTCGGCGTCCAGCGTGGTGACGGTGATGGCCGCCATCATCAGCCCTTTCTCGGCCATCGGCGCCAACAGATCGATATCGCGCTCAATCAGCGAATTCTTGGTGATCGCGGCGAATGCCTGGTTATGGTCGCTCATCACCTGGATGACACGCCGCGTCAGTTGCAAGTCGCGTTCGACAGGCTGCCATGCGTCCGTATTCACGCCAAGCGCGATGGGTTCCGGCACATAAGACTTTCTCGACATCTCGCGCACAAGCAGTTCCGGTGCGTTGACCTTCGCGTAGATCCGGCTTTCGAAGTCGAGGCCCGGCGACAAGCCGAGATAGCTGTGAGTAGGCCGCGCGAAGCAGTAAATACAGCCATGCTCGCACCCACGATAAGGATTCAGCGAAACACTGAACGGAATATCCGGCGACTGGTTATGCGTGAGAATGCTTTTCGCGCGCTCTTCGAACACCTGGGTGCGCAACGCCGGACGGCCCCACTCTTCCTCAGACTCGGCGATCCAGCCGTCGTCGACAGCCTCGCGCTGGTCCAGTTCGTAGCGGCCCTGCACGTTCGTCACCGCGCCGCGGCCCTTGCGAGGAGCGGGCGGTGCGATCGGATATTCGGGAATGTCTCGGTCGTAGTCGGTCACGGCACACTTCAAAAGCAACGCTGAATACTGTATAAATATACAGTGTTTACGGCTTTTGTGAAGCGTGACTTTGAGGGCCGGTTCAGGCACCGGCGCGGCCTTGCGGATGCGTTAGTCGCCGACAGCGATCATCAGCGTTTCCTTGATTTCTTCCATCACGACATAGCTCTTCGACTGCACCGCGCCCGGCAGTTGCAGCAGGATGTCGCCCAGCAGCTTTCGGTAATCGGCCATTTCGCCGATGCGCGCCTTGATCAGATAGTCGAAGTCACCGGAGACGAGATGACATTCGAGCACCTCCGGGATCTTCTGCACTTCGCGCCGGAACTGATCGAACATGTTGCCGCTTTTGTGATCAAGCGTGATTTCGACGAACACCAGCAGCGCGGCACCGAGTTCCGCCGGGTTCACGCGCGCGTGATAGCCGGTAATCACGCCGTCGCGCTCCATGCGCTTCACCCGCTCGATGCACGGCGTCACCGACAGACCCACCTGTTCGGCCAGCTCCTTCATCGCGATCCGGCCGTCTATCTGGAGGATTTTCAGGATCTTGTGATCGAGTTTGTCGAGCGATCGCACCGGTTGACGCTGTGTACGCATGGTATTTACTGAAAATCCAAAAAATACAATAACAAAACCTACCCAGAGACAAATAGTATAGCGGTTAACACTAGGCAAGCGGCATATCACCTCGTCAATCGAACAAGATCACGAAGCACGAGGTTTCCACCACGCCGCAGGCCCTTTCGACCTTTATGGAGCAGCTATGCGTGTTGTCGTTCTGGGCAGTGGCGTCGTCGGGGTAACGAGCGCCTATTATCTTGCGCGCGCGGGTCACGAAGTGACCGTAATCGATCGCGAAGCGGGTCCTGCGCTCGAAACGAGCTTCGCCAACGCCGGCCAGATTTCGCCGGGCTACGCTGCGCCGTGGGCGGCGCCGGGCGTGCCGCTGAAGGCCGTCAAATGGATGTTCCAGAAACACGCGCCGCTCGCCATCCGGCTCGACGGTACGCAATTCCAGTTGCAATGGATGTGGCAGATGCTGCAGAACTGCACGTCTGCGCGCTATGCCGTCAACAAAGGCCGCATGGTGCGTCTGGCTGAATACAGCCGCGATTGCCTGCAGGCGCTGCGCGCTGAAACCGGCATCCAGTACGAAGGCCGCACGGGCGGCACGCTGCAACTGTTCCGCACGCAACAGCAACTCGATGGCGCTGCGAAAGACATCGCGGTGCTCGAAGAAGCGAACGTGCCGTACGAACTGCTGATGCCGGGCGATCTCGCCCGCGCCGAGCCCGCGCTTGCGGCGACCTCGCACAAGCTGACGGGCGGCCTGCGCCTGCCGGGTGACGAAACGGGCGACTGCCAGCTGTTCACGACGCGCCTCGCTGCGCTCGCCGAGCAACTGGGCGTCAAGTTCCGCTACAACACGCCGATCGACGCACTCGCAATGGAAGGCGACCGTATCGCCGGCGTGAGATGCGGCAGCGAGATCGTGCGCGCGGACAGCTTTGTCGTCGCGCTCGGTTCGTTCTCGACGAAGTTCCTGTCGGGCCTCGTCAAGATTCCGGTGTATCCGCTCAAGGGCTATTCGATCACGGCGCCGATCGTCGATGCGAAGGCTGCGCCTGTGTCGACGGTGCTCGACGAGACGTACAAGATCGCGATCACGCGTTTCGATGACCGGATTCGCGTCGGCGGAATGGCGGAGATCGTCGGCTTCGACAGGAAGCTGAAGCAGGCGCGCCGTGAAACGCTTGAAATGTGCGTGAACGATCTGTTCCCGGGCGGCGGCGATACGGCGAAGGCATCGTTCTGGACGGGCCTGCGTCCGATGACGCCGGACGGCACGCCGATCGTCGGCCGCACGCCGGTGTCGAACCTGTTCCTGAATACGGGCCACGGCACGCTTGGCTGGACGATGTCGTGCGGTTCGGGTCAACTGCTTGCTGATCTGATCTCGGGCAAGCGTCCGGCGATCCAGTCAGGCGATCTCTCGGTGCATCGCTATCTCGGCGAGACGACGGGTCAGACGCGTCCGGCTTACGCCTGATTCGCAGCGTTCCCGATACGACAACGGCGCCTCATGGCGCCGTTGTTTTTTGCTTCGTCGCGAAGCGTCGTCAGAACTGATCTTCGGTGAGCGCCAGCATGCCCTCGCCGCCCTTTGTGCTCGTAATCGATGCTTCGAGCGCTACCGCTTGCGGCAGGATGTGTTCCGCGAAGAACTGCGCGGTGGCGAGTTTCGCGCCGTAGAACGACGGGTCTTGCGCGTGCTTCTGCTGTGCGACGAGCATCGCACGCGCCATCTGCCAGCCGCCTAGCACGATGCCCGCAAGCTTCAGAT
>NZ_JAAGPI010000073.1 GCF_017104715.1 Burkholderia sp. Ac-20365 | reverse complement strand
AGGAGAGGACCCGTTGGGGGCCCTCAGGCGGGAACAAGAACTGGCGGTGTTCAGCGGCTTTCTTTTGCCTACTTTTCTTTGCCGCGGCAAAGAAAAGTAGGTGCCGCCCCGCACAGGGGCGACGCTAATAGACCACTAACATCACGCGGATGCCAGCTCAAAAAAAGCAAAACCCGCACTATCAGAACAGATGCCGGAACAACCAGTACAGTCCTGCGGACAATGCAATCGACGCCGGCAACGTCAACACCCACGCCAGCACCAGACTCCGCACAGTACCCCATTGCAACCCGGAGCCATTAGCGGCCATCGTGCCGGCCACACCCGATGACAACACATGCGTCGTCGACACAGGCAGACCATACATATCGGCAGCGCCAATCGTAACCATCGCGACGAGTTCAGCCGATGCACCCTGCCCATAGGTCAGATGCTGCTTGCCGATCTTCTCGCCCACCGTCACGACGATGCGCTTCCAGCCCACCATCGTGCCAAGACCCAGTGCAATAGCGACTGCCACTTTCACCCAGGTCGGGATGAACTTGGTCGCGTGATCCATCTGCTTCTTGAAGTTGTCGATTGCCTTCGCGTCGTTTGCTGCAAACGCGGGCTGTTTGGCCTTTTCCATCAGACGGATCGCTTCGGACGCGACATACATGTTGTTGCGCACGTTATCGACCTTGTCTTGCGGCACGTTCGCCATCGAACCCGATGCGCTGACCTGCTGGCCAATCTGCTCCATCAGTTTCTGTAGCGCCGGCACGGTGGCAGGCGTCAGTTGACGCGTGCGCACGTAAGTCTCCACTTCGTTGCGCGGCGCAACGACGGGCGGCACACCGGGCGTCGCGTACTTGCCGAGCGCAGCCGAAGCCTGCTGCGAGACGGCGAGGAAGGTCTGCGTTTCGTTCGCCGTCACGGCCTTGTTCAACGCGTAGGCCGTGGGCACCGTGCCGATCAGGATCAGCATGATGAGGCCCATGCCTTTCTGTCCATCGTTTGAGCCATGCGCGAATGACACACCCGTGCACGTCAGGATCAGCAGTCCACGAATCCAGAACGGCGGCGGTTCCTTGCCTTTCGGCTCGGCGTAGAGTGCGGGCACGCGCACGAGCGCCTTGAGGACCAGCAACAGCAGGCCTGCCAGCAGGAAGCCGACCAGTGGCGAGAACAGCAGCGACTTTCCGACGCCCGCGGCTTGCCCCCAATCGACGCCGCTCGTGCCGTCTGCGCCATGCAGCAACTGGTTCATCAGGCCCACGCCGATGATCGAACCGATCAGCGTATGCGAACTCGACGACGGCAGGCCGAACCACCACGTGCCCAGGTTCCAGATGATCGCAGCGATCAGCAGCGCGAACACCATCGCAAAGCCTGCGCTGCTGCCGACCTGCAGAATCAGTTCGACGGGCAGCAATTGGAGAATGCCGAACGCGACCGCGCCGCTCGATGTCAGCACGCCGAGAAAATTCCACGTGCCCGACCACACGACAGCGACGTTAGGCGAAAGCGAGTGCGTATAGATCACGGTCGCGACGGCGTTGGCCGTATCGTGAAAGCCATTGACGAACTCGAAGCCGAGCGCGATAAGAAGTGCAACGCCCAGCAACAGATACGCAACCATCGATCCCGTGCGTACGGGCTCGAGATCGCCGATGAGTTGAAACGCGCAATAGATCGCGCCAGCGACCAGTGCAATTACGAATACGGCAAGTCCTAAGTTGCGATTTTTGGCACTCGCGGTGCCTGTCTGCGGATAGGAAAGTTCCGGCATGGCCTGGCCTCGGGGGATGGTCGGGGGGATTTCCGATCCTGCAAGCCCAGTATGTCGATACGATGACAAATGCATGACCGATATGCCCCTTAGCATGTGTGCCGTCCGTCAAGAGGTATTCACAAGTGCGCTCTGCTCGCCGGATCGAACGCGGCGCAAACGCTAAAATGACCGCTTGGCGCCTGAGCGCCGATCGAGAACCGAGACCTCCTTGAAAAGAAAAATGCCAGCGCTCAATGCGCTCAAAGCTTTCGAAGTCGCTGGGCGCACGGGCAGTTTCACGCGCGCGGCGGAACTGCTTAACGTCACGCAAAGCGCGGTAAGCCGCCAGGTTCGGCAACTCGAAGAGCAGCTTGGCGAAACGCTATTGCAGCGCAGGCATCATCATCTGGATCTCACGGCATCGGGGCGCGTGCTGCTTCAGGCCTTGCAGCATTCGTTCGACAAGATCGAGTGGACCGTACGCTCCATTCAGGAAAAGACACACCTGAACCGACTGCGGGTCAACGCGCCGCCTACCTTTGCGAGCCGCTGGTTTTTGCCGCGCTTGGGGCGTCTGCACACCGAGCATCCCGAACTCGAATTGAGCCTGTCGACGCGGCTCGAAGATAACCTCGCAGAATCGAGCGTGCTCGATTGCGCGATCCGTTTCGGCAATGGCGAGTGGGAAGGGTTCGACAATCTGCTGCTGATGAATGAACGGCATATCGCCGTGTGTTCGCCTGCATTACTCGCACGTCAGGCGGGTAATGATGCAATCGATCTCAATCAATTCACTTTGCTGCATGTTTTAGCGGAAGACAACCAGCGTTATCTGACCTGGCAGCACTGGTTGAAAGCGGCGGGTATCGAAGGCGTGGATACGTCGGGCGGTTTCGAATTCGATCTGCTCGATCACGCAATACGTGCGGCCATCGACGGCCTCGGCATTACGATTGCCGATCGTCATATGATTGCGCACGAACTCGCCAATGGACAACTCGTGCAGGTCTTGAACGTTCATGTCGACGGGCATCAATCGTACTGGCTCGTCACGCGTCCCGAACAGGAAGATCTGCCGCACGTCACCGTGTTTCGCGACTGGCTGCAGCAGGAAGTGTGGCTGACACAGCGCAGCGTCGAAACGTCGGCGGCTTCGCCCGTTCCATTGATCAGCGGCCATTAATTAACTGCTGCGTTTGACTCATTAAAGCTGAGTCATGTGCGTCGTTTTGTTCCCGTTTTGTTCGATGAGTACGATTGGAAACGCGTAAAAACGACAGAAACGCTTCCAGTGCGTAAATGAACTAATTACCCACTGCAACTGCTGGTATCATTTTTACACCTATCCATGACGTTGCGCCCGCATCGAAACGCGCAACGTTTCACCAAAGCCTGGCGCAAACAGGGCGCGCGCTCTCGGCGACTCACTCTCGCAGTCACTTGCTCAGGGATCGATGAAGTTGGCAACGAAAAGCAGAGCCGGGCAAGGGAAAAGCTTTGTCGAGCGAATCTACCGCTTGCGCATTGCCGGACTGGGGCTCGGCTTTTTCTGTGTCGCCTCCGTTTTCGCGCTCCAGCATCGTGGCGTCGTACTCTGGTCGCTGCTCGTATTTCATGGCTTTATCTGGCCACATGTCGCGCGGCGCGCAGCGCTGGCCTGCGAAGTGCCGTTTCGCGGCGAACGTCTGAACCTGATGGCCGATTCGCTGCTTGGCGGCTTCTGGGTCGTGGCCATGCAGTTCAACGTGCTGCCGAGCGTGCTGATTCTCGCGATCCTCAGCATGAACAATATCGGCGCAGGCGGCTTGCGGCTCTTTGCGCGCGGCGTCATCGCGCACGTGCTTGGTGTGCTAGTGGGGCTCGTCAGCGTTGGCTTTGTGTTTTCGCCGATGTCGGATATGCCGACTATTCTCGCGTGCCTCCCGTTCCTTATCATCTATCCACTTGCATTGGGCTTCACGAGCTATCAACTGTCGCTGAAGCTCGCGCAACGTACGCGTGAACTCGAACATCTGAGCCGCACGGACGGGCTGACCCGATTGTGGAACCGCCGGCACTGGGAAGGGCTGCTCGCCGAAGAATTCGAGCGCTGCCGCGCAAACCGCTACGCTTCGTGCCTGCTGCTGATCGATCTCGATCACTTCAAGCGGATCAACGACACCCTCGGCCATCCCGCTGGCGATGCCGTGCTGCAGGCATTTGCAGATCTGCTGCGCAGCCACTTTCGCAGCGGCGATAGCATTGGTCGTTACGGCGGTGAAGAATTCGGTGTCGTGCTTCCGGGCGCGACCTTGCGCGAGGCGCATACGATCGCGAAAGTTCTCGTGCAGCGCGTGAGAGAAAAGACCAAAGAGACATCGACGGAATGCCCGTGCACGATCAGCGTGGGCATTGCGCAATTGGCCGATGACTTGCCCGACTATCACACGTGGCTGCAGGAAGTGGACCGCAGTCTTTATCAGGCGAAAGCAACGGGACGCGACCGGATCGTGGTGGGTGGCCTTGCGCCCGTGCAGGAAATGGCGCGCGGCTGAGCGGCCAGCCCATCATTCGGCGTTGTTGATGCCTGCAATTCGCCGCTTTACAGCGCGTACACGATTCCCGCGAAAATCGAGCCGAACAGCATCCACTTGACGACGTAATAAGTCGGCCGATGCCATGCCTTGAGCCGCTTGCCGACACGGCGAATTGCATACACGTATTTGAATGCGCGATTCAGGAAGCCGGTGCGGTCACCCGCTTCATTCGGCGAACTGGCCGCGCGCATCACGACATTCGAGAACATCCGGTTCAGCGCACCGGCCCAGCGAAAGTACATGGGCCGCTCGATATCGCAGAACAGCACGATGCGCGACACGTCCGTTTCGTTCTTCGCGTAGTGAATGTAGGTCTCGTCGAACATCACGGCTTCGCCGTCGCGCCAGAAGTATTGCTGGCCATCTACATCGATATAGCACTTTGGACTTGCCGGCGTGACGAGGCCGAGGTGATAGCGCACCGACCCGGCATAAGGATCCCGATGTCGCACGAGGCTCGCGCCCGGCGGCAATTGCGCGAACATTGCGGCCTTGATACTGGGAATCTCCTGAAGCAGACGCGTGGTCACGGGGCAAAGCGATTGCGCCGAAGGATGCGGTGCGTCATACCATTTCAGGTAAAAGCGGCGCCAGCCGGTTTTAAAGAATGAATTGAAACCAATGTCGGTGTAACTGGATGCCGCCGATATTTTCTCGGCGGCATCCACGGCGAGTGCTTCTTCACGGATGATTTTCCAGTTTGCTTTGAGCGGTGCCAGTTCCGGAAAACGCTCTTCGTCGATATAAGCGGTGGCTTTAAGAGACGAAAACAAATAGCACAGGCAGTTAATTGGCGCCAGAAAGGTCGAATGATCTGATAGTTGGCGCCCAAAGGTGAAGCGTGCGTTGCCTCGCTTAGCCACGTACACGACGCTTAAGATGAACCAGAGGACGAATAGCCAGCGCATGCCATGAACTCCAGGATATACCTGAACAGCCGGATTTTTTAATAACCGGATGTTAAAGAACAAAGCGTAGCCAGATTCACGCCAGCTTGCATTTGAGGTGGCAAGGCATTGGATGCAAGCGGCAATTGCGCTTAAGGCGGGTTTTTAGCGGCGCACCAGAGTGTAATTTTTTCTTTAAAGCGTGCGCCAGAATTGGGCAGTAGAATCCGGAAAAGAAATAGAGGGGATGCTATTTAACTGGAGGCTGCGCCTCTTGGCGCTATTCCACGCAAGGTAATGCCGCGTTCCTGTGGCCGGGCGTGGTTTTTTACCCGTCCTGGCTGCGTAGATTCACTCATCGGCTCGACGGAGTAGCCGCGCCGCTCCCATGCATCGAGCCCGCCTCTTAGTGCGCGAATACGCGTAAAGCCTTTGTCGCGCATCTGCTGCGACAGCGCTCTGGCCGTGGTGTCGTCGGCACACACGCAATAGACGACGACATCGCGCGCGAGGAGTGCGGCATCGACCGTGT
Organism: Burkholderia sp. Ac-20365; assembly: GCF_017104715.1. Classification (GTDB taxonomy): domain Bacteria; phylum Pseudomonadota; class Gammaproteobacteria; order Burkholderiales; family Burkholderiaceae; genus Paraburkholderia. The sequence continues at coordinate 16,464 of NZ_JAAGPI010000073.1, read as the reverse complement.
CGGGCGAATGCATGTCGAGCGGCAGCGCGCCGGGAATGGGCTGCGGCGTGTGCCGCTTTACGTCCTCAGGGCGCGCGTCGAGCACGATGGGCGGCTTGTCGGGGCGCATCATCGCGTCGATCTGTTCGGGCGATACGGGCGCGAGTGAGAGTGGCCGTTGCAACCGCCAGCGCTGGATGAAGCGAAACACGAGGTAGGTGGCGGCAATTGCGAACAGTACGTCGAGGATCGTCCAGCCATGTGCGCGCACTTCGTGAATCAGCAGATTCAACTGCCGCTCGAAAACGGCGCCGCCAAGCAGCCAGAAGGTGGCCCACGCGACGATACCGACGGCGTCCCACGCGAAGAATATGACGACGCCGACGCGCGTCGTGCCCATCAGCGGCGGTGTGATGATCGCGAGTCCGGGTACGAACTTGGATACCGATACGATCGCGGGCCCAAAGCGCATGAATAGGGCACGCGCCTTGCGCACGCGCACTTCGACGGTAGCCGACAGCCGTGCGAGTGCGTGAATCAGCCGGCGGCCGAGCACACGGCCAGCCGTGAACCACACACCGTCGCCGATCAGCGCGCCGGCGAGCGCGGCCGTCAGCACATGCCAGAACGACAGATGGCCGTTAGCGATCGCCGTGCCTGCGAGCAACAGCACGGGCACAGCGGGAAGCGGAATGCCGAGGCGCGTAAGCAGCACATTCGCGAAGACGACGGCTGCGCCCCATGTAGAAATTGCCGACGGATGAAAATCGACCAATTGCAATAGCTCCTTGCTGATTGCATTGCTTCGCTGCGCGCTATCTATGTGCGTAACGGGCGGCGATTCATTGTTGCACGGCGAGGCGCACGGCGTGTTGTACAAGCGCCCGCAGTACCGTTACAGCGACTGCCAGATGACTAATGTTCTTCGGAAGCAATCAGCGTGACGGGTATGTCGGTACATCCCATGCTGCTCGACAATTCGAGTTGCCGCCATTCGCCGTTATGCGATTGCGCGGAAATGAGGGGATCGAGTTGCCGGTCGGTGCGCAGTACATTGAATGGCCAGGACGGACGTGCAAGGCGCTCATGCACCAGCGAGCCGAGCCAGATAGGCGTGGGTGCAACGCCTTCGTGACGCGCGACGGCGTAGCCCGTGCGCCAGAAACGCAGTACATCGCGTTCGTCGCGCTGCGCGCGCTGACGGCTGAAAACGAGTGTCGATGGTTCGCCGTCGTTGAGTTTGGGCAGCACGGGCAGATCCATCACGGTGACATCGGGCGAAACCAGCGAGAACAGGCTGCGCGCATTGAAACGCGTGCCTTCGAGCCAGCCTCTGCTGCGCAGTTGCGCGATGATCTGCTGCCGGTCCGCCGTCCATTGCACGGTGATCGGTTCACGCCGGTCGCCTTTCATATCGGAGCGGTAGCAGGGGAATTGTTTCCATAGCGAATCCGTCCATTGCGTCTGCGTGACGACTACGGGCGGACGCTGGCGCACCTGCGGTTGCGCATCCGGCTGACGTCCCAAAGCAATCTGCAAGCCGACGCTCGCGCACAGCACGACGAGCAGAACAGCGGGCATGTACTCGCGCGCGGGCGGGGCTTCGGGATGCCGCCATACGGCCGTCAACGCGACGACGGCGACCCACACGGCTGCGAACGCGGCGCCGCCCACGGCATCGGAGAACGCAAAGCGCCCTGAATAGAGGCCCGCGAATGCGACGGTGATGACGATCAGGCTCGCAAGCGCAGTCACGGCAATGCCCGCCAGCGTATTGACACGGCGCGCGACTACGAAAGCGAGAAAGCCATATACGGTGACGCTCGCGGCAACGTGATTACTGGGAAAGGCATAGATATCGGATTGCGCGGCGGCGGGCGGCGCATGATGAACGATGACCTGAATCGCGAAGATCAGCAGTTGCGAGAAGATCACCGCAGTGAGCCAATAGATGATCATGCGCCAGCGTTTCTCGTAGGCGATCATGATGATCGACGCCACGACCAGGGCCGTGAGTGTTGGAATGGAGCCGAGCGTCGACGCGCGCGCGAGTACTTCGCCGATCCACTGCGTTTGCGTCGATTGCAGGAAGCGGTAGAAGGACTGATCGACCTGAACGAGCGGGTCGCCGGAGGCGACATCCTGCATCACGCCGAAGAAGATCCCTGCGCACAGCAGCACGAAAATCGAAATGCCGATTAGCAGGCCAATAGCCGCGCGCTCAGGATCGACAATCCGATAGATCAGCTTGCCGTAATGGGCCTCGTGATCGCGCGCCCAGTTCACCAGACCGTTGCGCGATGCACTGGCCCACGCGCGCGCGTGCGACACGACCACGCGCATGATCCAGAAGCATAGCCAGATGCTCGCCACGAGAATCGCCAGTGCCGCGACGAGCCGAAACGATACGGCGCCTGCCAGCTGGATCGATGCGCCGAACACGACGCCAGGAAGAATATGCGCGGGCGCCCATAGCAACGCCGACAAAACGTTCATTGCATAGAAGCGCAACGGCGGCATTTCGAGCATACCGGCGACAACGGGGACGATCGCGCGCAGCGGCGCGGCAAAGCGCGCGAACACGACGCTCTTTGCACCGTGCTTGTCGAAATACTTCTGGCCGCTTTCGAGCAGGCCCGGATGCGTGCTGAACGGCCAGAGCCTGCTAATCGTGTCCTTATAGCGGCGGCCGAACCAGTAGCTCATGCCGTCGCCCGCCACGGCGCCCGCGATGGCGCTTGCAAACAGCCAGCCGAGATTCAGCGTGCCCGTGCCGACCAGCGCGCCTGCAATAAACATCGCTGTACTGCCCGGCACGAAAGTGCCGATGATGGCAACGGCTTCGAGAAACGCGGCAAGAAATACGACGATCAGCGTCCACGCAGTGTGGCCTGCAAGCAGGTGCAGCAGCTGGGCGTACGCGTGCTCCATCAATATCTCCAGGTGTCGAAGCGGTGATCAAAGAGCACGGCGACGCGCTTGTGAGCGCAAACAAAGGCGCGCTGAAAGTTTATCAGCGTCCGGCTGAAGGGCGCAGGCGTGCGGCCATGCAGCAATTGGCGCGCTATGGAATTAACGATTGAAAGTGAGCCGTTATTCTTGTGTCGCCCAATGCAATGTCAAAAGACGCTTGAGAGAGATCGCGCGGCGAAGCTGATGCGCGGCTTAAGCGAATTGACGTCTCGATGTGCAACGCTATTCTTACCCGAGCTTTAAAACCATAGCGCTTCTAAGCAATTCCGTGGCATAGTCCGCGTATGTAATTCAAAGGGAGGCAATAATGGCTACATTGGAAAGCATCCAGGCGCGTATAAAGAAGCTCCAGACTCAGGCAGAAGCAATGGTTGCTAAAGGCGCGCAAGGCGCGTTGGATCAGATCCGTGAACTGATGATCAAACACGGTCTCACCACGGAAGATATCGAGCGGCGCGCGAAGGCACGGCGCGAACGCGAGCGGGCAGAGCGCCTTGGTCTCAAGAGCGGCAAGGTGAAGACGGCGTCGGCCGCGAAAGGCAAATTGCCGCCCAAGTATCGCGATCCGAAAACGGGCGCCACGTGGAGCGGCCATGCCCGCCCGCCGGCATGGATCAAGGACGTGAAAGACCGTAGCAAGTTCTTGATCGATGCTGCAGCGGCTGTTGCAGAAGCGGTAGCGCCCGCAAAACCTGCTGCTAGGAAAGCAACTGCGAAGAAAGCTGTAACGGTGAAGTCGGCGGGCCGCAAGGTGGCGAAAAAGGCGGCGGCTGGTGCAAAGGCGGCAGTCAAGAAAGTGGCAGCGAAGAAAGTGGCCGCGAAGAAAGTCGGCAAGAAGACCGCGGCCAAAAAGGTTGCTGCAAAGTCCGCTGCGCCGACTGCCGGGAAGCGCGTGATCGCGAAGAAAGCGGCCGCCAGGAAAGCCCCCGCAAGCAAAGCGCCTGCGAAAAAGGCGGCTGCAAAGAAAGCGCCCGTGAAAAGCGTCGCGCCCGTGGCAGAAGCGCCCGTGACGGTGCCGACGTCCGCGCCGGCTACCGGCGAGGCTTGATCCTGCTGGATACGGTTTACAGGTAATCGGGGCCGGCGTTATCCGCCGGCCTTTTTCTTTGCGCGGCGTTCTGCTTGCCGCGCCGTCACTCGCAGCCGGTGCAATGCCGGCTTGCGCGAAAGCGAATTCGCTGCCTTTCGCGCTTCGTCGGTCCACGCATTTCCACACATCCGCCAGATCGTTTCGCGCTTCCTCTGCAGGCCCGTCAACTTGCCCCACAAACATGAGTTTTTCGAATGCTTGACGGTCAAAATACTCGCTTGCGTGGCATAAGGCCGCAGAGAAGAATCCGGTTCATGCGCCGGCTGCATGTTTCGCATCGTTTCAAGCTGCTGCCGGAAATGTGCTTCGCGCACGCGTCACCAGGTAAACAGCATGCGACTCGACCGGAATTTCGTGAGCGGCCAGTTCGTCCAGCCCGCAACGGACGAACTCATCTCCGTCTATAACCCCGCCACCGAGGCGCTGATCGCCCAGGTCTCGGGCGCGTCCCGCGCCGAGGCCGTGGCCGCCGTAGAAGCTGCAGCCGCCGCCCAGAAAAGCTGGCGCAAGCTGCCCGCTGCCGAGCGCGCCGCGTATCTGCACAAGCTCGCCGACGCATTGACCGACTGCGCGCCCGCCATCGGCGCGGCGCTCGCGCTGGAATCCGGCAAGAGCGTTGCCGATGCGACGAACGAAGCGATCTACGCCGGCCAGATCACGCGCTATCACGCCGAGTGGGCGCGCCGTATCGAAGGCGAAGTCATTCCGAGCGATACACCCGACGAAAACCTCGTGCTGCATCGCGAGCCGATTGGCGTAGTCGCGTGCCTGATTCCGTTCAATTACCCCGTCTACACGTTCATGCGCAAGATTGCGCCGGCGTTGATCGCGGGTAACACGGTCGTCGTGCGGCCGAGCAACAACACACCCACTTCCGCATTCGAGATCGCCAAGGCCGTGCTGCGCGCCGAACTGCCGGCGGGCGTCGTCAACATTCTCGCGATGAGCCACGCGACGGCGGAAGCCGTCTGCACGCATCCCGCTGTCGGCATGATCACGCTGACGGGCAGCGTCGGCGCGGGCCGTAAGGTGCTCGACTACTGCAAGGAAAACATCGCCAAGCCGTCGCTCGAACTGGGCGGCAAGACGCCGGCCATCATCGAGCCGGATGCCGATCTGGAGAAAGCAGCGCGCGATCTGGTCGGTTCGAAGACCACGCATTGCGGCCAGCTTTGCACGGCGATCGAACGCGTCTATGTGCATGAAAGCGTGCACGATCAGTTTGTCGCGCTGCTGAAGCAGCACATGAGCGCAGTGAAGAGCGGCGACCGCAGTGGCGATGCTACGGCAATGGGTCCGCTCGTCAACGAAGCATCGCGCCAGTCGATTCACGCGATGGTGCAGCGCGCCGTCGCCGACGGTGCAACGCTCGAAACGGGCGGCGTGCTGCCCGAAGGCAAGGGCTTTTTCTATCCGGCCACGTTGCTGACGAATTGCCGTCAGGACATGGAGATCATCCGGGAAGAAACCTTCGGCCCGATCATGCCCGTGGTGCGTTACAGCACGCTCGACGAAGCGCTGAACATGGCCAACGACCACCAGTTCGGTCTTTCATCGGTGCTGTACACCGAAAACTACCGCACGACGATGAAGGTCGCGAACAATATCGAAGCCGGCGAACTCTACGTGAACCGCACGCCTGCCGATCCGTACCAGGGCTTCCACGCAGGCTGGAAACGTTCCGGTCTGGGCGGCGACGACGGCAAGCACGGCATGCTCGAATTCACGCAGACGCGTCTCGTCGTCATGAAGTACTGATCCTGTCAGGGCGCATTCGTATTTGATCAATCAAAGCGGATGCGCTCTTTTTTTAACCAAAAAAGCACTCGCTGCATTCATAACAAAGATCGGGAGACACGACGGCCACGGCGTTTGCCGTGCTCCTCGCGCGTCTCCAAGGAGCACCACAGTGGCAAGCCAACCTCTTCAAACGGGCAAATCAACGCCCCGTTCCGCCGACACAGGCGCGCAATCCAGCAACAACGCACAGCGTTACGTGCAACTGCTGCTGCTCGTCATCGCTGCCGGCGCGATCTACCCGATTCTCTATCTGCGCCAGGTCTACCAGCCGACGATGCTGGAAGTTTTCCACATCAGCGAAAGCCAGCTCGGCTATCTGTATTCGATGCTGGGCACGATCTTCCTGGTGAGCTATCTGCCAAGCGGCTGGCTCGCGGACCGTATCGCGCCGCGCCTGCTGATCAGCTTCTCGCTCGTCGCTACCGGGCTGCTCGGTCTCGTGTATTCGACGGCGCCGTCATTCAATCTGCTGCTGATGATTTTCGGCGGCTGGGGTTTGTCGACGGGGCTGACGTTCTGGGCGGCTGTCATCAAGCGCGTGTCGATGATCGCGGGCGCTGACGAACAAGGCCGCTTCTTCGGCTTTCTCGACGGCGGCCGTGGCCTGATCGAAGCGATGCTCGCGACGATCGCCATCACGCTGTTCGCGTGGCTCACGCAGACGAAGGGTGAAACGGCTGCCGTCGGCTTCCGGTTCGTCGTCTACATGTACGCGTTCCTGTGCATTGGCCTTGGCGTGCTGCTTGCATTGGTCAAGGATCCGTCGGCAAATGTGAAGGCTGCGAAAGCGGCACGTCACAGCAACGTGATCGCCGATCTGATTACTCTCGCGAAGATTCCGGAACTGTGGCTCGTCGCGGCTATCGTGTTCTGCGGCTATCAGGTGTTCTGGGCGACGTATAGCTTCTCGGCGTACCTGCATGAAGGCGAGATTGGTTTGTCGGTGGTGATGGCAGGCACGATCACGACGCTCAAGCTGTGGATGCGTCCTATTGGCGGTATTGGCGGCGGCTTTCTCGGCGACCGTTTTTCGAAAGTGACGGTGCTGATCATTGCGCTCTTTCTCGCATCGCTCTCGCTGGTCGGCCTGATCGCCGCGCCGCAGATCAGTAGCCACGTGTTGCTGGTGTTTCTCGTGCTGTTCATCGGCATTCTGACGTATGCGATTCGCGGTCTCTACTGGTCGCTGCTCGACCGCTGCAACGTACCCGTCGAAACGATGGGCCTCGCGATTGGCCTGATCTCGGTACTCGGTTATTCGCCCGATGTATTCCTGCCGCTGATCAACGGCTATCTGACCCAGAACTATCCGGGCGTGCACGGATATCAAATGTACTTCGGCTACGTGGCTGCCGTGTCCGCCGTTGGCGGTGTCGCGGGCCTCGTGCTGCGCAATATGCTTAACAGGAAGGAAGCGTAAATGAAAGTCGTCTCGCTCGAAACGCACATCGTCGCCGTGCCGCCGCCGCATATCGGCGGCATGTACTGGATCTTCGTCAAGCTGAAGACGGATTGCGGTATTGAAGGCGTCGGCGAAATCTACTCGGCGACGTTTCATCCCAGCGCAATGCAGCCCATCATCGACGATGTGTTCTCGCGCTATCTGCTCGACAAGGATCCGCATCACGTCGAACGTCTGTGGCGCGAAGCGTATTCGAGCGGCTTCACGCAGCGTCCCGATCTGACGATGATGGGCGTTGTCAGCGGCCTCGAAATGGCGTGCTGGGACATCATCGGCAAGGCGGCGAACAAGCCCGTGTACGAACTGCTGGGCGGCCGCGTGCATGAGCGCCTGCGTTCTTACACGTATCTGTATCCGAAGAACCGTCGCGGCGAGTACGACTACGACGATCCCGATCTCGCAGCCGAATGCGCTGCAGAAAACGTCAAGCGCGGCTTTACGGCAGTGAAGTTCGATCCCGCAGGCCCATATACGGCTTACTCGGGCCATCACCTGTCGCTCGAAGTGATGGACCGTTGCGAAACGTTTTGCCGCAAGGTGCGCGAAGCAGTGGGCAGCAAGGCTGATCTGCTGTTCGGCACGCATGGCCAGATGGTGCCGGCGTCGGCGATCCGTCTCGCGAAGCGCTTGGAAAAATACGATCCGCTGTGGTTCGAAGAACCCGTGCCGCCGGGGCAACATGAGGCGATGGCCGAAGTGGCGCGGCACACGAGCATTCCCATTTCGGCAGGCGAGCGTCTCACCACGAAATACGAATTCCACAAGCTGCTCGAAGCCGGCGGCGCGTCGATCATTCAATTGAATGTGGCGCGCGTTGGCGGTCTGCTCGAAGCAAAGAAAGTGGCGACCCTTGCCGAGGTGTACTACGCGCAGATCGCGCCGCACCTCTACAACGGTCCGGTTGGCGCGGCCGCAAGCATTCAGCTTGCCACCTGCACGCCGAACTTCCTGATTCAGGAAAGCATCGGCACGTGGGGCGGTTTCCATGCGGAAGTGCTGAAGTCGCCGATCCGTTGGGAAGACGGCTACATCATTCCGTCGACGGAACCGGGTCTTGGTGTCGAACTGAACATGGAAGTCGTGCAGCAGCACACGCCGTACACGGGCGAGCGCCTGCACCTGCAGATGGCGTCGAAGCCGTTCGACGTGAAAGATCTCGCGCCGGCAAAGGGCTAAGCGCGAACACGTATTCCACGTATTGGACGCCTGCGGGCGAATAGAACATGAATTACGACTACATCATCGTCGGAGCGGGCTCTGCGGGCTGTATTCTCGCCAACCGGCTGTCGGCGTCGGGCCAGTACTCGGTACTGCTGCTCGAGGCAGGGAAAGCCGACGATTCGTTCTGGTTCAAGATTCCGGTCGGTTTCACGAAGACGTATTACAACGAAACCTACAACTGGATGTACTACAGCGAGCCGGAGAAGGAACTCGACAACCGCTCGCTGTATTGCCCGCGCGGCAAGGTGCAGGGCGGCTCCGGCTCGATCAACGCAATGATCTATGTGCGCGGTCAGGAGCAGGATTACGAAGACTGGACGAAAGCGGGCAACAAGGGCTGGTCGTATCGCGACGTGCTGCCGTATTTCCGCAAGCTCGAATCGCATCCGCTTGGCAACACGGAGTATCACGGTGCAAATGGCCCGATCGGCATTTCTCCGATGAAGGATGCCGCGCATCCCATTTGCCACGTGTTTGTGAAGGGTTGTGAGCAGGCGGGTTACAGGCGCAGCGACGACTTTAATGGGGCGCAATTCGAAGGCGCGGGCATTTACGACGTCAATACGCGTAATGGCCAGCGTTCGTCGAGCAGCTTCGAGTACCTGCACCCGGTGTTGAATCGCAAGAACCTGACGGTCGAGCGCGAAGTGCTCGTGACGCAGGTGCTGTTCGACGCGAACAAGCGCGCGACGGGCGTTGTCGTCAAGCAGAACGGCAGCGCGCGTCATTTCACTGCGAAGCGTGAAGTGATTCTCTCGGCAGGTGCTGTCGATACACCGAAGCTGCTGCAACTGTCGGGAGTCGGCGATAGCGCGCTGCTCGCGGAACATCGCGTGCCGCTCGTGCATCATTTGCCTGCTGTCGGACAGAATCTGCAAGACCATCTTTGCGTAAGTTTCTACTATCGCTCGAACGTAAAGACACTGAACGACGAGATGCGTCCGCTGCTTGGCAAGGTCAAGCTTGGACTGCAATACCTGCTGACGCGCAAGGGTCCGCTCGCGATGAGCGTGAACCAGGCAGGTGGATTCTTCAGGGGCAGCGATAAAGAAGCAGTACCGAATCTGCAGCTCTATTTCAATCCTCTGTCGTATCGTATTCCGAAGAGCAGCAAGGCAAGTCTCGAACCGGAACCGTATTCGGGCTTTCTGCTGTGCTTCAATCCGTGCCGCCCGTCTAGCCGTGGTTCGATCACGATCGCGTCCGACCGCGCGGAAGATCCAGCGAAGATTCGCATCAATGCGCTGACGACGCAGAAGGATATCGACGAAGCGATCCAGGGTTGCGAACTGGTGCGCGAGATCATGTCGACGGCGGCGCTGAAGGACATTACGGTTGAAGAGATTTCACCTGGGCCGCAGGTGAATGATCGCGAAGGGTTCCTGAAGTACTTCCGCGAGCAGTCGGGTTCGATTTATCACCTGTGCGGTTCATGCGCTATGGGGCTCGACGATGGCTCGTCGGTGGTCGATGACCGTCTGCGCGTGCATGGCATGTCGGGGTTGCGGATTGTCGATGCGTCGATTTTTCCGAATATCACGTCGGGGAATATCAATGCGCCTACCATGATGGTTGCTGAGAAGGGTGCTGAGATGATTCTTGAAGATGCACTTGCGGGTGCAGGGGCGCTTGCTAAAGAGTCGGCGAAGGTGTTTGCTGCAGTGCAGTGAGGTTTTTGTCTGTGACGGTTTGAGCGGTTTGCTTCGGTTTTCGCTGGCATCCGCGTTTTGTTATCGGTCTGCTAGCGTTGCCCCTGTGCGGGGCGGCACCTACTTTTCTTTGCCGCGGCAAAGAAAAGTAGGCAAAAGAAAGCCGCTGAACACCGCCAGCCCTTCTTCTTGCCCACGGGCCCCCAACGGCCCCGTCCTGTCCCCGCCAGCGCTCTTCTTGATGCCCGCTGCCAACGCTTCGAATTGGCTCATCACCCGTTTCACACTCACGCGTCGCGGCCCGCGCGATCAGATTGCCCACGTTCTATAGCGGCAAACTGTGCGTAGGCTGTCGCGCCGCATGCGCTTCACTCCGGACTGAAAAGTACGATCGGTGTCGTAAGAGCACCAAGGTGTGAGTCACTACGACCTACACACAGTTTGCCACCTGGGCGACCGCAATCATTCGCTGCCGCTGGCTGCGATACGGGTGAGTGAAGTGGGTGAGGCGCCCATTTAAAGCGTTGGCAACGGGCACTGAATGGCAGAACGCCGTGTGAAGCGGAGGACCCGTTGGGGGCCCTCAGGCGGTGGTCAAGAACGGGCGGTGTTAGCCCGCTTTCTTTGCTTACTTTCTTTGCGGCGGCAAAGAAAGTAAGTGCCGCCCCGCACAGGGGCAACGCTTGAGGCACCAATAACAAAACGCGGATGCCAGCAAAAACACAAGCAAACCAAACTTATCGCGCCTCAGGCAGTATCAGAAACCACAGCACGCCCCTGCGTCATATCCCGCACCGCATCGCGCGCATCATCGATCGCCGTGACGGGCATACGAATGCTCAACCTCACATTCATATCATAAGCACTCGCCTCGAGCGAAAAATTCTCCTGCTCGATCCACCGACGCACACGCGCCTCATCGGGATACCCGATCTCAACATGCAATGAAGCCAATGCAATCCGCTCAACGCGCGGCGCGTCCTGCAACGCAGTGGCGATTGCATCGGTATAAGCACGCACAAGCCCACCAGCTCCAAGCTTCACGCCACCGTAATAACGCACCACAGCGGCCAGCACGCCATCCAGATCATGATGGCGCAGCACTTCGAGGATCGGTCGCCCGGCCGTTCCCGACGGCTCACCATCGTCCGACATGCCCGACTGTCCGCCCGCCAGCAGCGCCCAGCAGACATGAGTGGCAGTGGCATGCTCCTCGCGCAAACGGCGCAGTTCTTCCATCGCGGCGTCGCGGTCCGCGACGGGAATCGCGTACGCGATGAAGCGGCTCTTGCGGATGTCGAGTTCCGCTTGCAGCGTCGAGGGGAGCGTGAAGGTTGGCAAGGCGGTGGACGTGGTCGGGTTCGGATCGGATCAGGCCCGCTATCTTAGCGGATGTGCGTGCGCGCCCCGGATTCGATGCGGCGCGAGGCTCGAACGCTTCGCGCTATTTTGACGCATCCTGAAAGAGTCTCTTGTTGACTTATGTAATGACAGCGTCTGCCGTGCAAGCCGATAATGCAACGCATGGCGGATCTAGCTCTGGCTGGGGCGATGCCGGACTCCTCATCCGGCGCGATCCGTCTCTCTTCTCTACGATCCGGTGATCTCTCACGTCATCGGGTTCTGCGGTATTCGAAAAGCCTCTTCGCGACGCGAAGAGGCTTTCGGCATCCCGGTCAATTGATCATCGGGCCGCCGACGTGCCCTTCGAAAATGGCGCAGTTCAGGCCGAACTCATCGACAGTACCTGTACTTCTGCCGTCGACAGTCACAACGGCACTCCGTCCTCCAATAATGCTTTTCATGCGCTCGGGCCTTAGCGCGGTTTCCTTGCGATCGAGATCAGTGGGCGCGCTCAGATCCTTGATGACGAGAGCGGTTTTCATAACGGTTCTCCTGACGTGGGGTTGACGAGCACGATGCAGCGCTCGCCCGTCACGGTGCAACGCGTATGCCGAAATGAACGTGTTATGAGCGGCATCCCACATTGGAAGTCAAAAGCGTCGTGCAACAAGGGAATAAGTTGCAACGCCAGCCGGTATACGATGGATCGGCCAACGCACTTACGAAGAAGTGTCGGCGAGGGCCGTACCGTGATGCACTGGAAGTTGGCGGAATAAACCAGACGGGTAGTGCGCGATGCATGCGACACTCGCGCACACACATGCCGCAAGCCTTCCGGCAAGCGGCATCCAGCAGGTAATCAGCGGGCAATCAGCAATAACCGCGACAACAGCCGCTATTTGCGCAACAGGCTTTGCGGCGGAATGCGTTCGTCGACGGGCTGGCGCGCGGCTGTCGGAAATCCCACGGGATAGTCGACAACGCGTGTCGCTGCCGGCAATGCCTGCGCGGTGACGCCGAAGAAGCGGCCACCCGTTCGCGCGCCGCCGACAATCGCAGTCATCGCTGCGCGATCGAGTTCGACACTTTCGGAAAGATCTTTGACGACGAGCTTGGACATGGCTGTTCCAGAAGAAATGTTGCGTGGCATCGTCGCGACGGGTGCACGCATCCGTCGATAAGGGCCGCGCGTATGGCTCGAACAACCAGTATAGATAATTCAGGCTCGAAGCGGTGTGCGCTGCCGAGCACTGCGGAGGCGCCGATCTTCCACAGCAGCGCACCGTTACACCACCGCGTTCGTCCGGGCCCAAAGTTTCGGGCTGACGTCGATGGTGTTGCAAGTGCTGCCCGGCAGCGCCGGACAAGTGGCGCTCCCGGTCCCCGTGGACTGCGCGTGGTCTTACGAAACGTGGACGCTGTTGTCGGCCTGATCGTCATCGGGATGTATCACGCTAACGCATGGTTGGTGCCGCTCGCGTTGTCGATGTTCAGGCGTTGCTTTACAAGCTACCGGGTGTCAACCGTCTTGCTGTTGTCGAAGTCGAACTCAGCCTTCATGGCTCGCTATAGAGTTGTCCAGAAATGAACGGGCTTTGATTATCAATGTGCTGAAGATTCGCTAAAACGATGCTTCGGCCAGGGCTCACGCATCTTGTCTGCGCGGTCCTTACAACGCATAGGCTGTGCCAGGCACGCCAGCCTGACGGCGAAAAAATGATGGAGCCTTTAAGTACGAGGCTTTGCGAGTGACCAGACGAGTGGCGACGGAAAACGATGACATTCGAGCCGCCCGGAGGCCGACGGCGAGCGTCCAACTGAATGGGCGAAGCATGTTGGAAGCATCGCGACACATCACGCCCGTCGTGTCGCGGGGCAATCCTGGTTTGCGAAAGGCATACGTGCGGGCTACTATCGAACGAGCACATGTAATTGGTTACGACAGGGAAATTCCTCGACCTTCGGGAGCTGCAGCGCTTTGAACACATGGCTAGCCTTGCGCACGTGATTCGGGACTTTCAGAGCGGCGCGCTCACGCAGGATGCGTTCGTCGCTCAACTGGACAGCACGCTCACAACGGAAGGTGTCGGTTCGGCACGCCTGCTCGAAATACTCGGCGAAGCGCACGTCAGGACGCCGCTGCCTCCTGAGCTCTATGCACTGGTGCGCCGCCGCATCGAACAGATGCCCGTTTCGAACCTTGCGCCTGCGGGCGGCGAGGAAACGCGCATGCAAACGGTGCCCGATCATCTCATTGCGCCACCGCCGGCGCCACGCACTCACGATGTCGGCGCATCCAGCTTTGATCAGGTAAAAGGCACGGGCGACACGTTGAATAATCGCTTCGTGCTCGAAGAATGTCTGGGCGTGGGCGGCATGGGCACCGTGTACAAGGCGCTCGATCTGCGCAAGCTCGAAGCATCGGACCGCAAGCCGTATCTCGCGATCAAGGTGCTGAATACGCAATTCCGCGGCAATCCGAAATCGCTGATCGCGTTGCAGCGCGAAGCGCGCAAGGCGCAGGTGCTCGCGCATCGCAACATCGTCACCGTCTATGATTTCGACCGCGACGGCGCCATCGTCTATCTGACGATGGAGTACCTGTCCGGCAAGCCGCTCAGCCAGATTCTGCGCACGCAGGACTTCAAGGGCATGCCGGTGCAGTCCGCGTTGCCGATCGTGCGCGGCATGGCTGGCGCGCTTGCTTATGCGCACGAGCGCGGCTTCGTGCATTGCGATTTCAAGCCCGCCAACGTGTTTCTCACCGACACCGGCGAGATCAAGGTGATCGACTTCGGCATCGCACGCGTGTTCCAGCGGCCCGAAGAAGAGAGCGATGCGACGGTGTTCGATCCAGGCAGTCTCGGTGCGTTGACGCCGGCCTATGCCAGCCCCGAAATGCTCGAACACCTGGAGCCCGATCCGCGCGACGACATCTACGCGCTCGGCTGCATCACGTATGAGCTTTTGACGGGCCGTCACCCGTTCGACCGTTTGTCGGCAACGCAGGCGCGTGCAGCGAACCGGCAACCGCAGCGGCCCGAGAACCTGAGCAACCGTCAATGGCGCGCACTGCGTGCGGCGCTCGCGTTCGACCGCAAGTCGCGCACGCCAACGGTATCGCGCTTCGTCGAAGAGTTCGGCGCGCAAGAGCGGGCGTCGCAGTCGAAATCGACGGGGCGTGATGTCGATCGCACGGGACTGCTGATGAAGTCGGGCGTCGCAGGCCTCGCGCTCGCGTGCGCGGCGGGCGGCGCGCTTTACTTCTATCGCGCTTCACAGACGCTCGAGCGGGAGAACGCGGCGCAACAGGCGAGCGTCGCGTCGAATGCGGGCAATACACAGAACACACAGAACACACAGCCTTCGACGAACGCCGCTTCGCCCGTTCAACCCATTACGCCCGCTGCGCCGCCGCCATCTGCTGGCGCATCTGTCGCGCCGCCCAGCACGCCCGCTCCGCCGACGCTCGCGGCCGTCACGTCGGCACTCGCGTCATTGCCATGTTCTGCGCTCGCCGCTTCGCTGCAGGATCGCGCGGTACAGGTGCGCGGATTCGTGCCGCAGCACGGCGAGGCACAGGTCAACGAGCGTCTTGCGACCTTGCCCGGTATTGCATCGACGAAAGTCGACGTGCAGCACGTGACCAGCGACAAATGCGAAGTGCTCAAGGAACTCGGCTCGTACTGGACGCGCAACTGGCAGGCAGGGCATGTGGCGTCGCTGACGGCGCGCATGCCGAATGGCGTGCTGACGGACGGCGATCCTCTTGTCGTCGATGTACGGACACCCGGCTATGAGTCGTATGTGAATATCGACTACTACGTGCTCGACGGCAGCGTCGTGCATATGGTGCCAGGCCCGCGTGCGAAAGATAACCAGGCACCGGCGCATTACACGGCGACGGTCGGCAGCGGTGGCGACTGGATTATCTCGAAGCCGTTCGGTCAGGAAATGGTCGTGCTGCTCATCACGCCTGCACCACTCTTCGATACACCGCGTCCCGAGAGCGAATCACGCACGGAGTATCTGCGCGCACTCGATACGCGTCTCAAGCAGATTGCCGCGAAGTACGGCGCAGAACATATCGTCGCGGACTTCGCCCAGATCACGAGCAAGGCACGCGCGCATTGACGGGCCCGCGCGATTGCGCGGGCTTCATCACGTATCAGCTCACTTGAGTTCCTTGACGACGCGAAAGCCGTCTTGCGATTGACGCACGCTCTGGCTGTATTTGAAGCGCGTCGAACTCAGCATGTAGTCGTTGCCTTCGCGCCACGAGCCGCCGCGGATCACGCGCGTGTTGCAGCCGGGCGCGTCCCACGCGCGGCCGTCGTTGGGTGCGCCTTGGTATGAGTTATGCCAGCAGTCGCCGACCCATTCCCACACGCTGCCGTTCATGTCGTACAAACCATTCGGGTTTGCGGCAAAAGTACCGACGGGCTCGGGTGCTTCCTTGTGATAAGGGTCGCCGCAATCCTTGCAGTTCGCCATGCCTTTGCGCATTGCGTCGCCCCACCAGTACTTCGTCGTCGTGCCTGCGCGATTCGCGTATTCCCATTCAGCTTCAGTCGGCAGCCGATATGTTTTGCCCGTGACCTTGCTGAGCCACTTCACATAGGCTTGCGTGTCATCCCAGCTGAGATCGCGGGCGGGCGCGTTCTTCGCGGAATTGTTTTCGGGCGTGAGTTTCGGACATCCATTGACGTCCGCGCATGCGTTCCATTGTTCGACCGTCACCTCGTACTTGCCGATCGCGAACGGTGCGGAAATGGTCACGTGATGCGGCGGCTTTTCCGAGGGATCGTCGGAGTTGCTACCCATTGTGAACGAGCCGGCGGGCAGCGAAATCATCGCAGGGCACGCTGCGCAGTCCTTGCTCTCGCCGCCCGTTGCGGCTTTCGCGGCAGCGGGCGCTGGCGCAGGTGCGGGCGCAGGTGCGGCTG
>NZ_JAAGPI010000072.1 GCF_017104715.1 Burkholderia sp. Ac-20365 | reverse complement strand
CGCGTGAACCCGCTGGCATGACGGGCGCATGAACGGCCAGCGGCAGTCCCTGCGACAAATCAACGCAGGGAACTGCCGCAGATCAAAAGCGAGATAAGCGCAATTTGAAGGTAGGATTGTCGAAATTCCCTTCTTTTGCAGGCGTCATCGTGCCCGTCGACTATCTTCGCGGCTTCACTTCGGCCTCTCGCTCCGACGCTGCCAACCGGCGGCTTGGCCTGGCGCTTGCCGGGATTGCCGGCGCTGCCAACGCGGGCGGCTTTCTGGCGATTGGTCAATACACGTCGCACATGTCTGGCATGGTGTCGTCGCTGGCCGACAGTCTCGCGCTTGGCAACATTGCTTTCGTGCTGTCCGCGGCGAGTTCGATATTCGCTTTTCTTGCGGGTGCAGCGAGTTCGGCCATTCTGATCAACTGGGGCAGGCGCAAGGGCACGCAGAGCGTCTATGCGATGCCGCTCGTGCTCGAAGGGCTGTTGTTGCTGTGCTTCGGCGTGCTCGGCGCGAATCTCGAACACCATCAACTGTTGTACGTGCCTGCTACTGTCACGCTGCTTTGCTACGTGATGGGATTGCAGAACGCGATGATCACCAAGATATCGAAAGCGGAAATCCGCACCACGCATGTTACGGGTCTCGTGACGGACCTCGGTATTGAGATTGGCAAGGGTCTGTACTGGAACCGGGGTGTGGCGTCGTCGGAAGCAGGGTATGTCGGCGCGGATATGCGCAGGCTTGGTTTGCTTGCTTCGTTGCTCGGGATGTTTCTCACCGGTGGGTTGGTGGGCGCTGTTGCGTTCAAGCAGATGGGGTTTATTGCTACGGTGCCGCTTGCGGCGTTGCTGCTTTTGCTTGCGGTTGTGCCTGTTGCGGATGATTTGATGCGGTTTCCGCGGCGTGTTCGTTGAGTCGCTTTTTGCTTTTGTTTTTGTTTTTTGGGTTTGGTTTTGGCTTTCGCTGGCATCCGCGATTTGCCTTCGTGATTCACGCGTCGCCCCTGTGCGGGGCGGCACCTACTTTTCTTTGCCGCGGCAAAGAAAAGTAGGCAAAAGAAAGCCGCTGAACACCGCCAATTCTTGACCGCCGCCTGAGGGCCCCCAACGGTTCCTCCGCTTCACACGGCAACCTCCAATTCGATGCCCGTTGCCAGCGCCTTGAAACGGCGCCTCACCCGCTTCACACTCCCGCGCCACAACACACGCGATCAAATTGCCCACGTTCTATAGCGGAAAACTGTGTGTAGGTTTTCGCGGCGTACACACATCACTCCGGACTGAAAAGCGGGATCGGTGTCGTAAGAGCGTTGACGTGTGAAGCGCTACGACCGACACACAGTTTGCCACCTGGGCGGCCGTAACCATTCGCTGCCGCTGGCTGCGCTACGGGTGATTGAAGTGGGTGAGGCGCCTATGCAAGGCGTTGGCAACGGGCCGCAAATAGCGGGTTGCCGTGTGAAGCGGAGGAACCGTTGGGGGCCCTCAGGCGGCGGTCAAGAACGGGCGGTGTTAGCCCGCTTTCTTTGCTTACTTTCTTTGCGGCGGCAAAGAAAGTAAGTGCCGCCCCGCACAGGGGCGACGCTTGAAGCACGAAGGCATATCGCGGATGCCCGCGAAAACAAAAGCAAACCAAACCTGCGTCGCAAGACAAACCAAAGTCACATCGTAGATGCCAGAGAAAAGCGAGCAAAACCAGACATCACTTCCCCCACAACTCACGACCAAAAAACGTCAACGTCCGATCCCACGCCATCTGCGACCACACCGGATCGAACTGAGTCCCGGCAATACGGCTGTAGCCCACAGCCGTCTCATTAGCAAACGCATGATGCGCGAGATATCGATGAAACTCGACATCGACGCCCGCATCGCCCAGCTTGGATTCCAGCGTCGCGACAGTATCGATCGGAAAGAACGCGTCCTGCGTAGCGTAATGCCCCAGCACAGGCACCTTGATCTTCGACGCGTCGATGTAATCGAGCGGCGGGAAGCCATAGAACACCACACCCGCAGACACTTCCGGGCTTTGACCAAGCGTGAGCAGCGTCAGTGCGCCACCCATGCAATAACCCATCACCGCAACACGGCTCGCGTGCTGCTTCAGGTATTGCGCCGCGCCGCGAACATCCTGCGATGCCGCATCGCCGAAATCGAGGCCATCCATCAGGTGATGCGCTTCTTCCTCTTCGACCGTCGACTTGCCGCGGTACAGATCGGGCACGAGCGCGAAGTAACCGGCTTCAGCGAGGCGATTCGCGACGCCGCGAATCTGGTCGTTCAAGCCCCACCATTCCTGAATGACGACCACGGCGGGCGCGCCGGCCGTTTTCTCGGGCGAGGCGAGATAGCCTTGCAGTTCTTTGCCGTCCGGACGTTTGAAAGTGATCATGGAGCCTGTGGTCGTTTTCATGAGCGTGTTCCTGAGAAATGGACCCACTAGCATAGCGCCAAATGGTGACGGTATGCAGGCTGACGGCCACGCCGCCGGAAATGAAAACACCCTGCAAGCTTTAGTGCTTGCAGGGTGCTGAGCTTTACCCGCTAATGCCTGACTCTTCAATCCCCTGGGAGCCAGTAGCAATCCGAAGGATTCCAGTTGGGATCGCATATCCAGTAGCCAAATGCGAGCTTCTGGTTGGCGGTCGACGCCGTTCCCGGACCTTCCGATTTCAACGCGAACGACTGCCCTTCGAGAGAGGTCGGCGCTGCCGATGCGGACTGCGCGAAACACGACAACATTGTTGAAGCGACTAACGCAAAACACGCAGATTTCACATTCATGTCAAATGCTCCGTTGTTATCCGACGAACACGATGCAACGGCCATCGCCGTGTCACCGTACGGAAAACTCTATTGACGGGCATCTGTGTTGGTAATCAGATGCGTCTGCTGCGTTTGTCAGGATTCTCCGATTCTGCGTGCGGGTGTACTCGAGATGCAAAAAAGCGGGCTGTATTGCCCGCTTTTCTTCAGACGCTGCGTCAACTGTCCGCAAGCGGCCTTACGCAGGCATCTTGCGGAACGAAATCGCAAAGCGGTTCCATGCGTTGATCGCCGAAACCAGCAACGTCAGATCGACCAGTTCGGCCTCGCTGAAATGCGGCTTCACGGCTTCCCAGACTGCATCGGGCACGTGGTTCTCGGAGACCAGCGTGAGTGATTCCGTCCACTCCAGCGCCGCGCGTTCGCGTGCGGTGAAGAACGGCGTTTCGCGCCACACGACGACCGTCGCCAGGCGACGATCCGTTTCGCCGCCCTTGCGTGCATCGGTGGTGTGCATGTCGACGCAGAACGCGCAGCCGTTGATCTGCGATGCGCGCAGGCGCACCAGTTCCGTCAGCGACTTTTCGAGGTCGCTCTTGCCGATGCGTTCTTCGAGCGCGAGCATCGCCTTGATTGCGTGCGGGTTGGCTTTGTAGAAGTCGAGACGTTGTTCCATGATCGTTTCCTCAGTGAGTGAGCGCTTCAACTGCGCGACACATGAAGATTAGGCGTGAAACTGGCCGCGTGAAATGGCCAATTTTGACCAATTTCAGGTAACCACTTTTGCGCTGTTGCGGAACAACTCTACAAGGCCGATGGAAACGATGCAGACGAAGGGCCGCCGACGCGCGACGGCCCTTGCTTATATGACAGTGACAGAATGAAGACGCTTACTTGACCGCGCCGAGCGCAAGGCCTTTCACCAGATAGCGCTGCAACCACGCAAATACGATCGAAACAGGCAGGGTCGCGCACAGCGTCGCGGCCATCACCAGATGCCATTCGACGACATATTTGCCCGCGACCATATCCGTGACCTGCACGGTGAGCGTCTTGTTTTCAGGGGAGCGGATCAGCGTATAGACGACGGCAAATTCATTCCACGCATTGATGAACGTGAAAATGGCCGTCACGACGATAGCGGGAACGGCGAGCGGCAGAAACACCTTGAACACGGCGCGCGTGCGGCTGCAGCCTTCCAGCCACGCCGATTCTTCCAGATCGCGCGGCACCGTCGCGAAGTACGACGACAGCATCCACACGGCGAAGGCGATATTGAACGCCGCATAGGACACGATCACGCCGATCTTCGAATCGACGAGATTGCCGTCGCCATACGGAATCATCGCGGCTAGCCGGAACAGGCCGACGACGAGCAGAATCGGCGAAAGCATCTGCGTAACGAGCAGAAACTGCCGATACAGCCCGCGTCCGCGAAACGGAAAGCGCGCAAGCGCATACGCGGCAGGCAGGCTGACGGCGAGCGCGAGCGCTGTGGACAGCAAACTGATCACCGTGCTGTTGCGCAGCGCGACACCGAAGTTCGCGGCGGTCCACATGTCGACGAAGTTCTGCCATTGCCAGTGCATCGGCAGCCAGCGTGCCGGATAGACGAACACTTCTTGCGACGGTTTGAGCGCAG
Organism: Burkholderia sp. Ac-20365; assembly: GCF_017104715.1. GTDB lineage: Bacteria > Pseudomonadota > Gammaproteobacteria > Burkholderiales > Burkholderiaceae > Paraburkholderia. The sequence goes on along the minus strand of NZ_JAAGPI010000072.1, from coordinate 19,932 downwards.
TGAAGAACATCACGGCAAACGGAAACAGCACGACCACGATCAGCGGCGACAGCGCGAGCCAGCACCACACGGTGCGTTTCATCTTCGCGTTCATGCGGGCTCTCCTTCCTTCGACGGCTGAATGCGCAGATACAGCACCGAAAACACGAACAGCATGATCAGCATGACGAGCGACACCGCCGCAGCCTGACCGGGACGTCCAAGCCTGAAGCCAAGTTCATACAGATACGTGACGAGAATATGCGTGCCATTGTCGGGTCCGCCTTGCGTCATCACCCAGATGATCGGGAACGAGTTGAACACGTAAATCACGTTCAGCAGAATCGCCATGTTCACGAACGGGCGCAGCAAGGGCAGCGTCAGTTGACGGAACTGCTGCCACGCGCTCGCGCCGTCGATGCGCGCCGCTTCGTAGATATCGCCCGGCACGGACGACAGGCCGCCGAGCAGGATCGTCACCGTGAACGGAATCGACACCAGAATGCCGACAGCAATTTCAACGGGAAACGCGAGTTCAGGCGTCGCCAGCCAGTGAATCGGGCCGCCGATCAAACCGAGCCGCTGCAGCGTCACGTTGACCATGCCGTAGTCGTCGTTGAAGGCCCAGCGCCAGACGACAGCCGTCATCGTCAGCGATACGGACCACGGTAGCATGACGATCGTGCGCGCGATGCCGCGGCCATAAAAATCCTGATTCAGCACCAGCGCGACGGGCACCGAAAAGATGATCGTGCCGCCCACGACGCATGCAGTCCACACAATGGTCCGGCGTAACGCATCGAGAAACACGGGGTCGGCGAACACCGTGAAGAAATTTTTCAGCCCGGTGAAATCGCGGATCGCGCCGAAGCGCGATACGTCGTGCATCGACTGGTAGACGATGTTGAAAATCGGGTAGCTGATGATAAACAGCGCGAGGATCAGACTCGGCGCGATCAGCCACCAGGGCGCGGCGGCGCGTGGTGCGATGGAACGGCTCATGCGTGCTCGATCGACGGATGCTTGGGCGTTGGAACTCATGAAGCCCTCGGGACGGAATGGGCCGGATGCAATGCGGTGCGTTGCATGAACGCAGTGCGCCTAGCGAATGCGAAGCCGCATCGGCTCAAACCCGATGCGGCTTCCGGTACGACATCAACAGATCATCGAAGCGCGTTACTGACCGAGCGCCTGGTTCGCCTGGCTCGCGGCCTGCTTCAGCGCGTCGTCGGGCTTGGCCTTGCCGAGATACACCGATTGCATCGCGTTCGTCACAGCCTTCGCGGTGTCTTCCCAGCCCGTCACCGTCGGCGCGAAGCGTGCCTGCGGCAGCAGCGCGATAAACGCCTTCGTGTCGGCATCGTTGAAGGCCGGATCGGCGGCTTCAGCCTTGGTGGTCGGCAGGAAACCTTCCGTGCTCGTGAACTCGACGCGCGGTTCTTTCGTGAACAGATAGTCGAGGAACTTCCACGCGTCCTTCTTCACCTTCGAGTTCTTGAACATCACGATCGAATCGGTGACGGCATACGTCGCGCCGTTCGTGCCGACCGGCAGCGGATCGATGCCGTACTTCAGGTTCGGCGCTTCCTTCTTGATCTGCTTGGCGAGGAACGGCGCGGAAATCATCATCGCGACGCGGCCCTGCTTGAAGAGGTTCTGCACGTCTTCACGGCTATAGCCCGTGACGCCCGGCTGCGTCAGACCCTGATCGATCATCGACTTGTACAGCGTCGCGGCCTTGATGCCTGCGGGCGAATCGAAGCCGGCCTTGCCCTGCTTGTTCAGCACGTCGCCGCCGTTGGTCCACAGCGCGTAGTAGTAATACACGTCGGTTTCGATTTCCTTGCCCTGCAGGCCGAAACCGGCAATGCCCTTCGCCTTCAGCTTCTTCGACGCATCGATTACGTCGTTCCACGTCTTCGGGCCGTTCGGATAACCGACGCTCGCCAGCAGATCCTTGTTGTAGTAAAGCGCGCGCGCCGAAGCGGCGATCGGCAGGCCGTACGTCTTGCCGTTGATCTGGCCGGGCGCGAGGAACGGGCCAATGAAGCGGTTCTTGAAGTTCGCGTCCATGTACGGATCGAGCGGCTCGGCGACGTCGTCCTTCACGAAGTCGAGCAGCCAGCGCGTGCCGACGATAGCCAGGTCGGCGTTGGCGTTACCCGAGATATCCGTTTGCAGCTTCTGTTGCAGCGTGTCCCAGTTCACGTCCTCGATCTTGATCGTGGTGCCGGGATTGGCCTTTTCGAACTGACGGGCCATTTTTTCGAAGTACGGCGCCGTCGCGTCGCTGTAATGCGCGACCGTCACACGCACCGTGTCGGCGTGCGCCGATAGGGCAAGACCTGCAAACGCGAGCGCTGCGGCAACTTTGCCGAGCGTAAGGGAAGCACGTGCATGCAACGACATTTCGTCTCTCCTGGGGTGGTCCGCTGCCGTCGCCGGCTGCTTGGGTTGAATTGTTTGAAAAAATCCTACACACGAAAAAAAATGTTGTCACGTAGGGCTGACCATATTTTTTGTCGTCCGGTTTTTTGCATAACATGCTGTAAATGATGGGCTATTTGTGCGGTGCAGGGTATTGCGCGTACGGAGTGCCTGCGTGGTTCGCGAAGTCTGTAAATGTGCAATATGTAGGAAATTTACACAGTTGAGAGGACAGGACATGAAGCGTGTCGTGCTGGTGACGGGAGCGTGCGGCGGGATCGGCAGCGTGTTGTGCCGGCGCTTCATGCAGGACGGCGCGACCGTGCTCGCGCTCGATGTCGACGCGGTCGCGCTGGATCAGCTGATGGCCGAACTCGGCGCCGACAGCGTGACGCCCATCGCCGTCGATCTCTGCGACGCCGACGCCGTGCGTGAAAGCGTCGCGAAAGCTGTCGCGGTGCGCGGTCCCGTGGATGTGCTCGTCGCGAACGCGGGCGCGGCGCAGGGGCTGACGCTCGCGAAGACGGACGCCGAAAGCTGGCGGCGCGACATCGATCTGAATCTGAACGGCACGTATCACACGGTCGAAGCGGTGCGCGCGTCGATGATCGGGCGGCAGCGCGGATCGATCGTGCTGATCGGCTCCGTGAACGGCATCACGGCGCTCGGCCATCCCGCGTACAGCGCGGCGAAAGCGGGGCTGATCAGCTATACGAAGGCGCTGGCCATCGAACTGGGCCGCCACGGCATTCGCGCGAACATCGTGTGTCCGGGCACGGTGAAGACGAAAGCGTGGCAGGCGCGCGTCGACAAGAATCCGCAAGTTTTCGAGGATCTAAAGAAGTGGTATCCGCTGCGCGACTTCGCGACCCCCGACGATATCGCCGATGCCGCGCTGTTTCTCGCGTCGCCGATGGCGCGTGTCATCACGGGCGTGGTGCTGCCCGTCGACGGCGGCCTGATGGCGGGCAACCGGCTGATGGCCGAAGAACTGACGCTCGAATCGCTATAACGCCTGGATTTGACGCTTGGGCAGAACACACGCGGCACAACCGCAAACGACGATGAGGACAGCATGGCAGCAGTGCAACTGAGCGGCATCTACAAGCGTTACGGCGATACGCAGGTCGTGCACGGCATCGACCTGCATATCGACGATGGCGAGTTCGTCGTGCTGGTCGGCCCGTCGGGTTGCGGCAAAAGCACATTGATGCGGATGGTCGCGGGCCTGGAAGAAATCAGCGGCGGCGAACTGACGATCGGCGGCACGCGCGCGAACAGCCTGCCGCCGCAGCAGCGCAATATCTCGATGGTGTTCCAGAGCTACGCGCTGTATCCGCATCTGTCCGTGTACGACAACATCGCGTTCGGTCCGAAAATTCGCAAGGAATCGTCGACGAGCTTCAAGCCGCGCATCGAGGCGGCGGCGAAGATGCTCAATCTCAGCGGCTATCTGGACCGCTTGCCGCGCGCGCTGTCGGGCGGGCAGCGTCAGCGTGTCGCAATGGGCCGCGCGGTGGTGCGCGAACCGTCGCTGTTCCTGTTCGACGAGCCGCTGTCGAATCTCGATGCCAAGCTGCGCGTGCAGATGCGCACGGAGATCAAGGCGCTGCATCAACGGCTGAAGAATACGGTGATCTACGTCACGCACGACCAGATCGAAGCGATGACGATGGCCGATCGCATCGTTGTGATGAATGCGGGGCGTATCGAGCAGATCGGGCGACCGCTGGAACTGTACGACCGGCCGGCGAACCTGTTCGTCGCGAGCTTTCTCGGCTCGCCGTCGATGAACTTCGCCGCGGGCGAAGTGGTGAGCGCGGGAAGCGGCGTGGCGCTGCAGCTTGCGGACAACGTGCAGATTCCGCTGCCTGGCGCCGCAGTGAAGCCGGGCGCAAAGGTCACCCTCGGCGTGCGGCCCGAGCATATCGAAACATCGAATGAAGGCATTCCGATGGACGTCGAGGTGATCGAGCCGACGGGCGCGGAGACGCATCTGTACGGCAAGATCGGCGGCGCGGCGTGGTGCGTGACGATGCGCCAGCGCGCGTCGATCGAGCCGGGCCAGCGTGTGACGGTGCGCTTCCCCGAGCAGGATATGCATCTGTTCGACACGGAAAGCGGGCAGAGACTGGGCTGACGGCATCGCCGCGGATCATCTTCCACGCTCATCTTCCACGCAAAGGAACACACGGTGTCCGCACCGAACCTGATTCCTCACATCCGCAGCGCGCTCGAATCGCTGCGGCCCGCCGAGCGCAAGGTCGCCGACATGGTGCTGTCCGATGTCGACTTCGCGATGCGCGCGAGCATCACTGAGCTTGCGCAGCGCGCGGACGTGTCGGAGCCTTCCGTGACGCGCTTTTGCCGCGCGGTGGGCGCGCACGGCTTGCGCGACTTCAAGATGCAGCTTGCACAGAGCGTGGCGGGCGGCATGCCGTACGCGTCGACATCGGTGGCACGCGACGACGACACGCAGACGCTGTTCGACAAGGTCGGCGAAGCGGCGATTGAAGGCATCACGCAGGCGCGCAGTGCGATCGATCCCGTCGCGGTGAATGCGGCGCTGGCTGCGTTGACGAGCGCGCGGCGCGTGTATTTCTTCGGTGTCGGTTCAGGTTCCGGGCTGGTTGCGCAGGATGCGGCGCTGCGTTTTCTGCGGCTCGATATCGCCGCCAGTGCGTTTACCGACGCGCATTTGCAGCGGCTTTACGCGGGCCTGCTCGAACCCGGCGATGTCGCGTTCGCTATTTCGCATTCGGGCCGCAGTGTCGAAGTGAACGAAAGCATGCAGATCGCGAAAGAGCGCGGCGCAACGACGATTGCGCTGACGAATGTCGGCTCGCGGCTTGCGTGGCTTGTCGATATTCCGTTGCTGCTGCGCGTGCCGAGTCCCATCGATCCGAACACACCTGGCGTTTCGCGCCTCGTACATTTGTGTGTGATGGATGCGCTCGCGATCGGCGTCGCGTTGCGGCTGGAGCCGCATACGCTGGAAAAGATGCGGCACGCGAAAGCGCGTTTATCGCAGGAAACGGGCGCGGCGGCGGAGGATGAACCGCGATAACGCGTGCTGTTCGAGTTTGATCAACCCGCCACGTAACCAAACCGCCGCGACAGGCGTAGCGTTGCCGCCAGCAGCGTTTTTGCTGCGCCGCCTTGTGTATCGCTGTCGAAACTTCCCGCCGTACCCATCAACGCGATCACCAGCACGATGCTGCCCGTGTGATCGAAGACGGGCGCAGCCAATGTGTTGATGCCGGGAATCGGCTTGTTCAGCGCAGTGTCGATGCCTTGCTCGCGAATCTGCGCGAGACGTTCTGCGTACGGCGGCGCGAGTTTCGTGGCCTTTGCATCGGACGAAGACGCCAGCATCTCCGCGCGCTCAGCGCCTGCAAGCCGCAATGAATCTTGCGCGAGCAAACCATGCCGCACATCGTCGGCGACATGCGCGGCGAACACGCGGCCGATCGCCGTGTTGACGAGCGACATCACCGTGCCCACGCGCAAGCTCACATGCAACGGCCGCGCCGATTCTTCAAGCCGCACGACGGTCGGCCCGAGCGGACCCAGCACCGCCATCGCGACGCTCATGCCCGTCGTCACCGCGAGATCGACGATTTCCGGTTCCGCCTCGCGCGCCGGCGAAAGACGTTGCAAACCGATCAATCCAAGTTCCAGCGCAAGCGGCCCGGCTTCGAAGCAGCCCGACGCGTCGCGGCCCAGCAAGCCGATCTTCTGCAAGCTCACCAGATGCGGAAACGCCTTCGCGGGCGGCATATTTGCTGCCGCAGCGAGATCGCGCAGCGACAACGGCTTGCCCGCCGCGACGAGGGCGGTCAGCAGTTCGCCCGTGCTGTCGAGCGATTGAATGCCGCGCTGCTGTTTCGTGTCGGCAGTCGCGGACGATGAGGTATTCAGTGCTTCGGTCATGTTCAGGTTGCCGCGATATCCGCGCCGATTTCACGCGCTGCCTGTTGTAACGCACGCGCCACGGGGCTGTCCCAGTTCACATCGATTGTGCCGCTCGGGCCGATCACCGTCAGCGCGAGACACAACTGGTTATCGGCATTGAGCACAGGCGCGGCAAGACTGCTGATGCCGGGGCTCGGCGCATCGATGCCCCGTTCGATGCCGCGCTCGCGGATCGCGGCGAGCGTCGCGTCGAATGAATTGCGATCTGCGGGCGCAACGATTTCACTCGCGTCGCCGGACTGGTTCGCCCACATGGTCTGCAATGCAGCGGACGAGAGAAACGCGCAAAACACACGTCCCGTCGATGTCGCGGGCAACGACATCACCGTGCCCACATGCAGATTCACATGCAGCGGAAAGCCCGCATGTTCGTATCGAACGATGGTCGGGCCTTGTGGACCGACCGTGCAGATCGCGACGCTGAAGCCGATTTTCTCCGCCAACGCCGCCACGCGCGGCACGGCGGCGCGAAACGCGGGCTGGTTCGCAAGCTGCATCAGGCCGAGCCGCAAAGACAACGGCCCCGGCTCGTAGCGTCCCGACAGTTCGTCCCGCTTGATGAGGCCAAGTCGCGTCAGGCTCACCAGATAAGCATGCGCCTGACCCGGCGCGATTTCAGCGCTCGCGGCGAGATCGGACAGCGCGAGCGGCGCGCGCGCCTGCGCAAGCGCGTGCAACAACCGTCCGCCGACCTCGACGCTCTGAATGCCGCGCTGCTGCTTGCCCGCGCCCGTCGTCTCGCCGTCTTTTGCCGTCTTCGCCATGCCGCTCACGTCGCCTGTCTGGATCGAAAAAAGGTCCATGTTAAACGAACGCCAGCCCGCACCCGACGGCAACCCGGGAACGCCAGGGTATACGTGAAATTAACCTATAGCGATACGTTTCGCTATTGACAAATAATCGGCAGAGTCTAAGATGAAATCACTCCGGCCTAATAATCGCCGGACATGATTCCAATCAGACGGAGCGAGACATTCCATTCGCGGCGCCCGCGCGCCGTCTCGCCCGTCGCCCCCATCAATCAATGGAGACGAGCATGGCCAAGGCATTCGCATCGCAAGCCGACCTCGAAGAGAAAAAGATCACGTGGACGCAACTGTCCGAGAACGCCTATGCGTACACGGCAGAAGGCGACCCGAACTCGGGCGTGATCATCGGCGACGACGGCGTGCTGATCGTCGACACCACGGCGACGCCCGCCATGGCGCAAGACCTGATCGAAAAGATTCGCAGCGTCACCGACAAGCCGATCAAATACGTCGTGCTGTCGCACTATCACGCGGTGCGCGTGCTCGGCGCGTCGGCGTATTTCAACGAAGGCGCGCAGCAGATCATTGCGAGCCGCGGCACGTACGAGATGATCGTCGAGCGCGGCGAGGCCGACATGAAGTCGGAGATCGAGCGCTTTCCGCGCCTGTTTGCGGGCGTCGAAACGGTGCCGGGCCTGACGTGGCCGACGCTCGTGTTCGAGAAGGAAATCACGCTGTTTCTCGGCAAGCTCGAAGTGCGCATCGCGCATCTGGGCGCGGGACATACGAAGGGCGATACCGTCGTGTGGCTGCCGTCGCAGAAGGTGCTGTTCTCGGGCGACCTCGTCGAATATGACGCAGCGTGCTATTGCGGCGACGCGCAACTCGAACAATGGCCTGCGACTCTGGAAGCGCTGCGCGCCCTTAAAGCTGAGAAGCTCGTGCCGGGCCGCGGCCCCGCGCTGACCACGCCCGAAGACGTGAACGAAGGCCTCGACTACACGAAGGACTTCGTCACGACGCTGCTGCAAAGCGGCCGCGAAGCCGTCGCGGACAAGCTCGATCTGAAGGCCGCGATGGCGCACACGCGCAAGGCGATGGACCCGAAGTTCGGCCATGTTTTCATCTACGAGCATTGCCTGCCGTTCGACGTGTCGCGCGCTTTCGACGAAGCGAGCGGCATCACGCATCCGCGCATCTGGACCGCGCAGCGCGACAAGGACATGTGGGCCGCGCTGCAGGTTTGACGACGCAGCAATAGAAACGCGCAGATGGATGGAGACAGCAGAATGAGCAGCATCAACTACCAGACCTTGTCGTTCGATTACCGGCGCTGTGCCGAGCAGGATGCATCGACCGATGTGACGCGGCATCCGGTGATCGTGGTCGGCGCGGGGCCCGTCGGTCTCGCGACGGCAATCGATCTCGCGCAACACGGCGTGAACGTCGTGCTCGTCGACGACGATTGCTCGCTTGCAACAGGTTCGCGTGCAATCTGTTTTTCGAAGCGTTCGCTCGATATCTTCGATCGCCTCGGCTGCGGCGACCGCATGGTCGACAAGGGCATCAGTTGGAACGTCGGCAAGGTGTTCCTGCAGGACGAGATGGTGTACACGTTCAATCTGCTGCCGGAAGCGGGGCATCATCGCCCCGCGTTCATCAATCTGCAGCAGTATTACGTCGAAGGGTTTTTGCTCGAGCGCGCGCAGGCGCTGCCGAATATCGACATCCGCTGGAAGAGCAAGGTGGTCGGCTTGCAGCAACACGGCGAACCCGGTTCCGCCGATGCGTTCGTTACGCTCACCGTCGATACACCCGATGGCGAGTATCCGTTGTGCGGCCGTTATGTGGTTGCCGCCGACGGCTCGCGCAGCCCGATCCGCAACATGATGGGGCTCGACAGCAAGGGCCGCGTTTTCAAGGACCGTTTCCTGATCGCCGACGTGAAGATGGAAGCGGAGTTTCCGAGCGAGCGCTGGTTCTGGTTCGACCCGCCGTTCCATCCGAATCAGTCGGTGCTGCTGCATCGTCAGCCGGATAACGTATGGCGGATCGACTTCCAGCTTGGCTGGGACGCGGATCCTGTAGCCGAGAAAACACCTGAACGCGTGCTGCCGCGCGTGCGCGCGCTGCTCGGGCCGGACGTCAGGTTCGAACTCGAATGGGTGAGCGTCTATACGTTTTCGTGTCTGCGCATGGAGCGCTTCCGGCATGGCAACGTGCTGTTCGTCGGCGATGCCGCGCATCTGGTTTCGCCCTTCGGTGCGCGCGGCGCGAATAGCGGCTTCCAGGATGCAGAGAACGTTGCGTGGAAACTCGCGATGGTGCTGGACAACCGCGCATCCGATGCGCTGCTCGACACGTACGCAAGCGAACGCGAATACGCCGCCGATGAAAACATCCGCAACTCGACGCGTTCGACGGATTTCATCACGCCCAAGTCACCGGTCAGCCGCACGTTCCGCGATGCCGTGTTGAAGCTTGCGCGCAAGCATCCGTTTGCGCGTCAGCTTGCGAATAGCGGACGTTTGTCGGTGCCTGCCGTGCTGCATGATTCCGCTTTGAACTCAGTCGATAACGAAAGCTTCGAAGGCAAGATGGTGCCGGGCGCTTCATGCGCCGATGCGCCCGTTCTCGCGGACGGTAAGCCTGCATGGCTGCTCTCGCAACTCGGCAACGCGTTCACAGGCGTCGTGTTTTGCGGCAAGGATGGCATCGACGTGGAGACGCAACGCGCGTTGAAAGCCCTGCAAACAGGCTCGATTCCGTTCAGGCTGGTCGTGGTTGCATCGCATGGCATCCATCAGGCCGTGCATGATCTGAACGGCGCCGTCGTGCTCGAAGATGCCGAAGGTCTCGCGTGGTCGCGTTACGACGCGAAGCCGGGCACGTTCTATCTGATTCGTCCGGATCAGCATGTGTGCGCGCGCTGGCGGGCATTCGACGCAACGCGTGTCGATGCGGCGCTCAAGCGGGCGCTGTGCGTGGAAGGCGTTGCCTGAACGCCGTAACGGACATCAATACGATAAAAGCAGGAGACAAACGTGGCCCTCATCACGCAACTCAATCTGACGCAGCCCGACGACTTCTACGAAGCGCTGATCGACATGCATCGCGATTTCGACGAGGCGCAAAGCCAGGCTGCAAATGCGCAACTGATTCTGCTGCTCGCCAATCATATCGGCGACTACGCGACGTTGATGGAAGCGATCCGCTACGCGCGCGAAGGCGTCGATCAGCCGAACGTAGCCGCGAATCCGCACACCAGCGACGCGCCGCGCGTCGCCGCCTGATCTTCTCAACCGGCTCGCCCATCGAGAGAAGCGCGAGCCGTCTTCCACGACAACACGGCGCAACAGACGCCGGACCCAATGGGTCCGATGGACCCGCATTGCCTGGAGATCTTGATGAGTCAGTCCATCACGCATGCCTATGAGCCCGGCGATTCCCCCGCCGCGTATCAGGACGACACGGCGCTGTATCGCAAGGTAACGCTGCGCATCGTGCCGTTTCTGTTTCTCTGCTACGTCATTTCGTTTCTTGATCGCATCAACATCGGCTTCGCGCAGTTGCAGATGAAGCACGACCTGGGCTTCAGCGACGCCATGTACGGTCTCGGTGCGGCCGTCTTCTACGTCGGCTACGTGCTGTGCGAAGTGCCGAGCAATATGCTGCTCGCGCGCTTCGGCGCGCGCCGCACGTTCACGCGGATCATGCTGCTGTGGGGCGCGGCGTCGGTGTGCATGATGTTCGTGTCGCAGGCTTCGCATTTCTATCTGCTGCGCTTCATGCTCGGCGTGTTCGAAGCGGGCTTCTTTCCGGGCATCGTGCTGTATCTGACGTACTGGTATCCGGCGCAACGGCGCGCAGCGATCCTGTCGATCTTCTTCGCAGGCGTTGCTGTCGCGGGTGTGCTGGGCGGTCTCGTGTCGGGCTGGATCATGCGCGACATGGCGGGCGTGATGGGCCTGTACGGCTGGCAATGGATGTTCGCGATCGAAGGCGCGCCCGCTGTCGTGCTCGGCTTGCTCGCAGCGTTCTGGCTCGTGGATAGTCCGCAGCAGGCAACGTGGCTCACGCAGCAGGAAAAGGCCCATCTGATCGCGCAACGCGACGCCGAGCATCGGCCTGCGAGTTCGCATTCGTCGCGCGCGTTCACCGACGCGCTGCGTAACCCGCGCGTCTATCTGTTCGCGTTCATCTACTTCTCGCTGACGTGCGCATCGCTGACGCTCAATTTCTGGATGCCGTTGATGATCCGCGATTTCGGCGTGAAAGACGTGTTGTGGATCAGCCTGTACACGGTCATTCCGAATGCGATCGGCGCCGTCGGCCTGATTCTGATCGCGCGTCATTCGGATCGACATGGCGAGCGGCGCAAGCACTTCGCGGCCTGTACGATTGGCGGCGGCATTGCGCTGTCGCTGCTGACGCTGCATCTGAGCAGCTTTGCCGCGATGCTCGGTATTCTGTCGATTGCCGCCGTGCTGATCTTCGCCGCGCTGCCGATCTTCTGGACCGTGCCGTCCGGTTATCTGTCTGGCAAGGCCGCGGCGGCGGGTATTGCGCTGATCAGCAGCATTGGGATTACGAGCGGAATCGTAAGCCCGTGGGTAATCGGACTCATCAAGACGCAGACAGGCAGCATGGACAACGCGCTGTATCTGCTCACCGCACTGTTGTTCATGAGCGGGATTGCGTTGCTGCGCGGTGTGCCCAAACAGCGCGTCATCGAGTAAAAATACGCGTGTCCCGTTCGTCAACGCTCATGCAGCATTCGGCTGCATGAGCGTTTATGTTTCCAATGAACTCTATTGACCGTTTACTTCTGCCGCATTCCGGGCCGCCCGATATCGCCTTGTGGCGGGTCGATTTCGCGTTCGACTGGCCGCTCGACGCGCCCGCATTCGGGACGTTATCTGTCGACGAGCGTGAACGCGGCCGTCGTTTTCATCGTCATCACGACGCGATCCGCTTTGCCAGCATGCGCGCGGCGTTGCGCTCGGCGCTATCTGATGCGACGGAAATTGCGGCTCAAGACCTCCGTCTTACGACCGACGAAGCGGGCCGTCCATATATGGTCGAGCCGCCCGCACCCGTCGATTTCAACGTGTCGCATGCGGGCGCGTATGGGCTGATTGCGTTATCCACGCGGCGTCGCGTCGGCGTGGACATCGAAGCACGCGCGAGCGATTTCGACTGGCGCTCCATCGCCCGATCGACGCTCAGCGCAGCGGAAATCGAATCGCTGGAAGGCCTCGATGCGGCTCAATCCCAGCATGCATTTTTCGACGCCTGGGTCGCGAAAGAGGCGTTGCTCAAGGCGGCGGGCGTCGGCATCTCGGAGTATCTGACGCAACTAACCGTCCTTCCGCGTGACGTCCACGGATTCGTCCCGCGCCCGCAGCGCCCGGCCGCCATCGACAATCTCGATGCCGCCTGGACCCACGCCCCGCAAGGCTATGCGGCTTGCATCGCCTGGTCGCCTGACCTCGGCTGAAACGATTCGTCAAGCATAAATGTCACTAAAAAATAATAAGAATAGTCCGAAACATCATTGAGAATGATTCGCGTTTACGTTAGATTGCCTTCCATCTGATCGATAGCGACATGGAGACGATTCGATGGCTGAATCAATGGCGAGTTTTACGGCGCGGATCAACCGTCATCCCGCGGCCTTCGCACAAGGAGCATTGAACGAGGTCGACTGTGATGCCGACTGCGAGCTGAGCGACGCGTCGCTGGACGCGAGTGCGGACCCGAAGGCATCGAAGGCATCGAACGCGCGCGGCTGCGAAGGCCTGCTGCTCGACGTGCTGATTGAAAACCGCCGCTCGCTGATCCAGCTGGCGCGGTCGTTCGTCGGCTGTTCGAGCCGCGCGGAAGATGTCGTGCACGACGTGTTCATCAAGCTCACGGGCTTTTCGAACCAGGACGATGTGCGGCAGCCGCTGGCTTACGTGGCGCGCATGGTGCGCAATGCATCGATCGATGCCTGCCGCCGACAGTCGCTCGAAAACACATGGCACGCATGCGAGGAAGACGGGCTCGACGTGCCGTCGCCGGAGCCTACGCCCGAGTCCGCGCTCGTCACGCGCGATACGCTGCGCCATGCATTCGACGCGCTCGCACAACTGCCCGAGCGCACGCGCAGTGCTTTCGAGCGCGTGCGTCTGCGCGAGGAGACCTTGCAGGAAACGGCGCGTGCGCTGAACGTGTCGCAGACGTTAGTGCATTTCATGGTGCGCGACGCCGCGAAGCATTGCGCGGACTGCATGCATGCGGGCGCGAAAAACGTCGCGTATGTGAAGACGACGGGCCGCGCTAAAAAAACCTGCGCGTCGAACGTCAAGCAGATGACAGCCTCGTAATTTCACACAGGCAAACGTTCAACTGCATCTCACCCGATACGCAGGCACACACGACATGACACAGAACACGCAACAAGACGCCCAGGACGACGTTCAATACACGGTCGTCATCAACGACGAAGAGCAGTATTCGATCTGGCCGACCTTCCGCGACGTGCCCGCGGGCTGGCGCGAAGTCGGCGTGCGCGGAACGAAAGCCGCGTGCCTTGAACACATCGAAAGCGTGTGGACCGACATGCGCCCGGCAAGCCTGCGCCGTCATATGGACGCAGCGCAGACCGCACGCTGAGCCGCGCGCCTTCCAGCAAAGGCAAACCGCATCAAGGAATCTCGCGCGCCACGAGCGCGCCGCGCGAGACCGTTCTTCGCGCCGCGTCGATGCATGCTCCATGCGTGATCGATGCGGCCTGCAACTGAGGACACGTCATGACAGCGTCTCTCCCGACACTCGACGACCTTCGCATCGAGCCCGGCCTGCCGACTATCGTCTCGCCGCGCCACGACAGGTCGTTCACGCTCGAAGCCGCCGCGCCGCTGCTGCGCGACATCGCGAACAACTGCATCGAGCGCGCCGGCGGCGTGCTGTTTACCGGCTTCGCGGTGCCGTCGATCGATACGTTCCAGCAGTTCGCCGCATCGTTCGGCTCGCCGCTGATCGGTTATGAATTCGCCTCGACGCCGCGCAGCCAGGTCGAAGGCGCCGTGTATACGTCGACGGAATATCCGCCGCATCGCTCGATTCCGCTGCACAACGAGCAGGCGTATACGCGCGAATGGCCGATGCGCATCTGGTTCCATTGCGCGCTCGCTGCGCGTTCAGGCGGCGCGACGCCGATCGCCGACAGCCGAGCGATCTATCGCGCGCTCGATCCGGCGCTGATCGAACGTTTCGCGAAACGCGAACTGCTGTACGTGCGCAACTTCGGGCAAGGCCTCGATCTGCCGTGGCAACAGGCCTTCGGCACCGAAGACCCGCGTGCCGTCGATGCAATGTGCGCAGCACGCGGCATCGACTGCGAGTGGCGCGAAGACGACGATGGCGAAGCGCTGCTGCGCACGCGCGAGTTGTGTCAGGCGGTTGCCGTGCATCCGCGCACGGGCGAGCGCGTGTGGTTCAACCAGGCGCATCTGTTCCATCTGTCCGCGCTCGACGAAGACATGCAGGAAGCGCTCGTCGATGCAGTGGGCCTCGAGAACGTGCCGCGCAACGTCTATTACGGCGACGGCGCGCCACTCGAAGCCGACGCGCTCGCGGAAATTCGCGGCGTGCTGGATCAACAGCGCATCGTGTTTCCGTGGGTTAGCGGCGATGTGGTGATGCTCGACAACATGCTGACAGCCCACGCACGCGATCCGTTCGAAGGTCCGCGCAAGGTCGTCGTCGCGATGGCCGAGAGCTACAGCGTGCCGGCAAGCGCACAAGCATCCAGAACATTCGCCACCGCCACATGAACACATGAAGAGTCGTTCGAACCTGGCACTGTCGGCGCGTTCGCTGACAGTGGGATATCGCGATCACGTAGTCATCGACTCGCTCGATATCGACATTCGCGCGAATCGCGTGACCGCGCTATGCGGGCCGAACGGTTGCGGCAAGAGTACGCTGCTGCGCTCGCTGGCCGGTTTGCAGCCGCCGCTGGCAGGCGAAGTGCACGTGGCGGGCAAGGCGCTCGCGTCGTACAAACGGCGCGATCTCGCCCGCACGCTGACGATGCTGTCCCAGTTCAACCAGATACCCGCCGGCCTGTCCGTGCGGGAACTCGTCGCGTATGGACGATATGCACACGGCGGCTGGATGCGCGGTTTGTCGAAGGACGATCACGCGGCGATCGACGATGCACTCGCCGCAAGCGGTATCGCCGATGACGCCGCGCGCGACGTCGCGGCGCTCTCAGGCGGCGAACGTCAGCGCGCATGGATCGCGATGGCACTCGCGCAGCGCGCGCCTATCGTGCTGCTCGACGAGCCGACCACGTATCTCGACATTCATCATCAACTCGACATTCTCAGTGAGCTGCGCCGCTTGAATCGCGAGCGCGGTTTGACGATTGTCTGGGTGCTGCACGATCTGAATCAGGCCGCGGCCTACAGCGACGAAATCGTGTTGATGCGCGATGGCCGCATCGTCGCGCAAGGCACGCCCGACGCGATCATCGATCCGCAGCATCTCGAAGCGACCTTTGGCGTGCCGATGCTGCGCATCGCGCATCCGCAAACAGGTGCGCCGATGTGCGTGCCCGCGCATCCCGAAGGCGAAGAGCTGGCGAGCGAGTCGAACGACAAGGGCCTTGCCGCATGACCACGCTTGCCGCACGAAAACGCATGCAGCGTGCGCAGACGCGTGCGATGCCGCGCTGGCGCGAAGCGCAGCATAGCCGTGCAGGCGTACTCGCTGTCGCGCTGATCGCCCTGATTGCTGTCATCGCCGCGTTGCGCATCGGCCCCGATCTGTCGATGCTCCTGCATGCCGCGACATCGAACGCGACAGCAGACGGCGACGAACATGCGCTCGCGCATGTGCTTCTGTTCAATCTGCATTTGCCGCGCGTGCTCGCTGCACTCGTGGCGGGTGCGTGTCTTGGCGTGTCGGGTGCGCTGTTCCAGGCATTGACGCGCAATCCGCTCGCGTCGCCGGATCTGCTCGGCATTACTGGCGGCGCGCAGCTTGGTCTGCTCGCCGCGATGCTGATACCCGCATTGGCAGGCGCCGCTTCCGTACCGTTGCTGTTCGGTTGCGGTCTGCTCGCCGCCGTCTGCGTGGCGGCCGCTGCGGGCGGCTGGCGCGCGACGCCGCTGCGCATGGTGCTCGCAGGCAGTGTCTGCATGCTGCTGTTCTCGGCCGTCTCGACGCTCGTGCTCGCGTTCTTCGAGCAGAGCATTGCAGGCGTCGCATTGTGGGCGAGCGGCAGTCTCTATCAGCCGGGCGCGGATGGGCTCGTGACAGCCACGCTGTGGCTGCTGCTGCCGCTCGCGGCGTTGCCGTTTGTCGTGCGTCCGCTCGATCCGCTCGCGCTGGGCGACGATGCAGCGCTTGCAGTCGGCGTGCGCGTGGATGCCGCGCGCTTTTATGCTCTGCTCGTCGCGATCGGATTCGCGAGCGTCGCAGTGAGCATTGCAGGGCCGATGTCTTATGTCGGGCTGATCGCGCCGAATCTGCTGCGTCACATTCGCGGCTCGCGTTCGACGCGGCTGGCCGCGCTTGCGCCGCTATCTGCGCTGGTCGGCGCGCTGCTGGTGCTCGCCACCGACAGCGCCGTGCTTGCCCTCGATCTCGACGGCACGCTATCGACAGGCGTCGCGATCGCCGTGGTCGGCACGCCGTTGATGCTCGCGATGATCCGTCACGGCGGCGCGTGGACCTCCGCGCTTGCGCAATCCGCCGACGCGCCCGCGCAATCGCCGCGCAGCCGTTTTGCCACGTGGATCACGGGGCTTTCACCGATTGGCGTTGGGTTGATCGTCACGGCGGTTGTGGTCATTTCGATCTATGTCGCAGGCACATTCGGCGACACCACACTCGATCCGTCGCGCTGGCTCGCCGCATTGCAAGGCGACGACAGCGTCGCGCGCATGCTGCTCGATCTACGCTTGCCGCGCGTCGTGTGCGCGTTGCTTGCAGGCGCGATGCTCGCGGCAAGCGGCGTGCTGATGCAAAGCGTCGTGCGCAATCCGCTCGCCGGGCCGGAAGTGCTGGGCGTGACGCAAGGCGCGTCGCTGGCGACGCTTGTCGCGCTGCTGTTCTGGCCGCTTGCCGCGCACGCGACGATTGCCGTGTCGTCGATGATCGGCGGCGGCATCACGCTCGTCGCGATTCTCGCGTTGAACCGCCGCACGCGATATGCGCCGCTTGCGGTTGCGTTGACGGGCCTGGTGGTCGGCACGCTCTGGACGACGCTCGCGCAGTGGGTGATCGTGCAGGAAAGCGTGCAGCCTGCGCGCTTCGTTGTGTGGCTGGTGGGCGGGACATATGGCCGTAGCTGGAGCGACGTGCTTGCGCTTTTGCCGTGGTGCGCGCTCGCATTGCCGGCGTTCGTGCTGCTCGCGCGTCCGCTCGATCTGCTCGCGCTTGGCGACGATCAGGCGGCGTCGCTCGGTTTGCCCGTCGCGCTGCTGCGTCCGCTTGCGCTGACGGTTGCGACCATCGCGGCGTGCGCGGCGGTGGCGGCGGTCGGGCCGATTGGCTTTGTCGGACTGATGGCACCGCATCTCGCGGCCTTGCTCGGCGCGCGCGCGCATCGCATCCGTCTGTGGCTCGCGGCGACTTGCGGCGCGGCGATTCTGGCGGCGGCCGATATCGGCGCGCGCACGCTGCTGGCGCCACGTGAAATTCCGGCGGGCGTGTTGACGGCGTTGATTGGCGCGCCCTATCTGCTCGCATTGCTGATCGTGCAGGCTCGGCGCGAACGCAAGCGCGGGCGGTGACGATGGCAACTGCCGCAACCCCGTTCACCGCGTTTGTCGAAGGCACGCCGTTCGCCGCCTATGTCGAAGGCGTGTGGCTGGGCGTGCCCGCCGATATTTCGCACGATGACGGCACGACAGTGCGTGTGCCGCTCACGCAACTCGCCACGCAGCGCGAAGCCATCCTCGATGCGATGACGCTGCGCTACGGCGGCGATCCCGAACGGCACGCGCGCGCGCTGCTGTCGCAGTGGAGTAAATACTATTTCCGCCTCGCGGTCCCTGCGGCCTTAGTCTCGGCGATCGCATTGCAGCGACCGCTCGACATGGCGCCTGCACGCTGTGAACTGCTGCTGCGGGAAGGCATGCCCGAAGCGCTATATCTGCCGCAAGATGCGCTCGCCGAATCAACCGATGATCCCGCACGGCGTTATGGATCACTCGTCGATGAGCATTTGCGCGGCGTGATCGAACTGCTCGCGAGCATGACGAAGATTGCGCCGCGCGTGTTGTGGAGCAACGTCGGCAATCTGCTCGACACGTTGTTCGAGCAATGCGCGGCAATGCCGGGCGTGGCGCGCGACGTCGCGTGGCTGTTCGAATCGCGCGTGTTGTTCGGCGCTGAAGAGCCCAACCCGCTGCGCGTGCCCGTGCGCAACGTGACGCCGCGTTCGACGCTGCTGCCCGCGCCGTTTCGCGCGCGCCGCGTGTGTTGCGTGCGCTATGAAATACCCGGAGAAGATCAACTGTGTGCGAGTTGCCCGCTACTACTCACGATGAGCGACGAAGAGCTCGCGCGGCAAGAGGCGATACGATGAAGCGGGCGCTGCGGGCGAGCGTGTGCGCCGTTTCGATCATGTTCGCGTGCGCGGCTCACGCTGCGCCTTTGGCTAATGCGAACACTGCGTTTGCGTGCACGCCTTTGAAAGAGAATCCGACCGTCTCGCAAACGAGCGACATACTGCCTGCGCATCCGAAGCGGATCGTCGTGCTGGAATTCCTGTTTGCCGAAGCGCTCCTTTCGCTCGACATCACGCCTGCCGGCATGGTCGATACGGCGTATTACCCGTCGTGGATCGGCTATGGCGTCGAGCGCATGCAGTCTGTGCCCGACGTGGGCACGCGCCAGGAGCCTAGCCTTGAAGCGATTGCCGCACTCAAGCCCGATCTGATCATTGGCGTCGGCTTTCGACACGCACCGATTTTTGCGGCATTGAAATCGATCGCACCGACCGTGCTGTTCCAGTTCAGCCCGGACATGAAGCCCGATGGTGTGCAGGCGACGCAGCTCGAATGGGCGCGCAGGATCTTCGATACGATTGGCTGCATGACGGGGCGCACGGCGCAGGCGCAGGCGGTCGAACGGCAACTCGATGAAGGTCTCGCGCGCGATGCGAAGCGGTTAGCCGATGCGGGGCGCGCGCATACTGATTTTGCGTTGTTGCAGGAGCTGGGTTTGCCCGACCGATACTGGGCGTACACGGGTAATAGCATGGCTGGCGGGGTTGCAAAGCAGCTTGGTGTGACGCTGTGGCCCTCGAAGGCGACGCGGGAAGGGACGACGTATCTGACGTCGGAAGATTTTCTGACGCGTCCGCAGACGAGTGTGTTGCTGACTAGTGCAACTGGGCCTGAAGTCAAGCTTGAGGCGAAGCTTGATTCGCCTGTGTGGAGGTTTGTGCCTGCGCGGCGTGAGGGGCGTGTGACTTTGGTCGAGCGTAATGTTTGGGGGTTTGGGGGGCCGATGTCGGCGTTGAGGTTGTCGCATGCAATGACAGAGGGTTTGTTGTCTTTGCCTGCGGCGCGGTGATGGTTTGGTTTTTTGCTTTTTGATTTTTGCTTTTTGGTTTTTGCTTTTGTCTTTTGCTTTCGCCTTTGCTTTCGTTTTCGCTGGCATCCGCGATATGCCTTCGTGCTTCACGCGTCGCCCCTGTGCGGGGCGGCACTTACTTTCTTTGCCGCCGCAAAGAAAGTAAGCAAAGAAAGCGGGCTAACACCGCCCGTTCTTGACCTCCGCCTGAGGGCCCCCA
>NZ_JAAGPI010000071.1 GCF_017104715.1 Burkholderia sp. Ac-20365 | reverse complement strand
TCGCCTGCGCCTGCGCGCTCCACCTTGATCACGTCCGCGCCGAACCACGCCAGCAGCTGCGTGCAGGTCGGCCCCGATTGCACGTGCGTGAAATCGAGAATGCGCACACCGTCGAGTGCTTTGCCCACGTTGTCTCCCTCCGAGCACTTGACGCTCTTTTTTCGATCGTCCGTGTTCTATACGGTATGTGATATATCAAATCGCCGCAAGCGCTTTCACGACGTAAGCCAAATGCGTTTCAAATGCTCGAAAGCCTTGCGCGACAAGGCCAGCAGGCCAAATTTCGCATTAAGGACTCGCTTCACAAAGGGAAAACCCCGATCTGTTTATCTGCTTGAGCATCATTGATATATCACATACCATATTTCTACCCTGAGCCGACCGCCCACTCTTGCACGCCATCCGGCGTCGAATCCAACCAGCGAGGAGACAGGTGAACATTCACGAATATCAGGCGAAGGAACTGCTGAAAGGCTACGGCGTCGCCGTGCCGAACGGGCGGGTCGCGTTCACGCCACAGGAAGCGGAGGACGCGGCGCTGGCGCTCGGCGGGCCGGTGTGGGTCGTCAAGTCGCAGATTCATGCGGGCGGCCGCGGCGCGGGCCGTTTCGCCGACGATCCGGACGGTAAAGGCGGCGTGCGCGTCGTCAAATCGGTCAGCGATGTCGGCTTGAGCGCGACGCAGATGCTGTCGCACGTGCTCGTCACGAAACAGACGGGGCCGGCAGGACGCGAAGTGAAGCGCGTCTATATCGAGGAAGGCTGTGCGATCGAGCGCGAGCTGTATCTCGGCATGCTGATCGACCGCAGCACGTCGCGCATCACGGTGATGGCGTCGACGGAAGGCGGCATGGAGATCGAAGAAGTGGCCGCGCGTACACCCGAGAAAATCCTCAAGGTGGCGATCGATCCGGTGACCGGTCTGCAACCGTTCCACGCGCGCCAGATCGCGTTCGGCCTCGGGCTGACGGGCAAGCAGGTGAAGGCGGCGACACAGTTCATCGCTAACGCGTATCGCGCGTTCGTCGAACTGGATGCATCGATTGTCGAGATCAATCCGCTCGTCGTAACCCAGCAAGGCGAGGTAATCGCGCTCGACGCGAAGATCAATTTCGACGACAACGCCCTATTCCGTCATCCGTCGATCGAAGCGCTGCGCGATGAAGCCGAAGAAGACGCCGCCGAACTCGAAGCCGCCAAACACGGCCTCAATTACGTGACGCTCGACGGCAACATCGGCTGCATGGTGAACGGCGCGGGCCTCGCAATGGCGACGATGGACATCATCAAGCTCTACGGCGGCGAGCCGGCGAATTTTCTCGACGTTGGCGGCGGCGCGACCAAAGAGCGCGTTGCGACGGCGTTCCGGCTGATCCTGCGCGATCCGAAAGTGGAAGGGATTCTGGTCAACATCTTCGGCGGCATCATGCGCTGCGATGTGATTGCTGAAGGTGTCGTGAGCGCGGCGCGCGAAGTGGACTTGCGCGTGCCGCTCGTCGTGCGGCTGGAAGGCACGAACGTCGAACTCGGCAAACAGATTCTGCGCGACTCGGGCCTGCCGATTCTTTCAGCCGATCATCTCGCCGACGCCGCCAGCAAGGTCGTCGCCGCGGTCAAGGAAAGCAACGCGACGGAGGCAAACTGACATGGCCGTACTGATCGATCGCAACACGAAAGTGATTTGCCAGGGCTTCACGGGCTCGCAAGGGACGTTTCATTCTGAACAGGCGCTCGCCTACGGCACGTTGATGGTCGGCGGCGTCACACCGGGCAAGGGCGGCACGACGCATCTCGGGCTGCCCGTGTTCGACACCGTCGCCGATGCCGTCGATGCCACGGGCGCGAATGCATCCGTGATCTACGTGCCGCCGCCGATGGCCGCCGACGCCATTCTCGAAGCTGTCGATGCCGAGCTTCCACTGGTCGTCTGCATTACGGAAGGCATTCCCGTGATCGACATGGTGCGCGTGAAGCGGGCGCTCGCCGGCTCGTCGACGCGTCTGATCGGGCCGAACTGTCCGGGCGTCATTACGCCCGGCCAGTGCAAGATCGGCATCATGCCGGGGCATATTCATCGTCCGGGGAAGATTGGCGTGGTGTCGCGCTCAGGCACGCTGACCTATGAAGCCGTCGCGCAGACCACGGCGGCGGGTCTCGGGCAGACGACGTGTATCGGCATCGGCGGCGATCCCGTTAATGGAACGAACTTCATCGATTGTCTGGAGATGTTCCTCGCCGACGACGACACCGAAGGCATCATCATGATTGGTGAAATCGGTGGCTCGGCTGAAGAGGACGCAGCGCAGTTCCTGAAGGATTCAGGTTCGAAGAAGCCGGTGGTTGGGTTTATTGCTGGAACGAGCGCGCCGCCGGGGCGCCGGATGGGTCACGCGGGCGCGATCATCTCGGGCGGCAAGGGCACGGCGGGCGCGAAGATCGACGCGATGCGCTCGGCGGGCATTCACGTCGCGCAATCGCCGGCTGCGCTCGGCGAGACGATGCTCAAAGCCATGCAGTAATAGCAGCAAGAAAAAAGGCCAGCGGATTGTCAGATCCGCTGGCCTTCCAGAACGAACACTATCGAACGCTCAGTCGAGAAAATCGCAATTCGCTTCGACGAACGCAGCAAGGCCCAGCGAGTGATCCCGCGCAAGGCGCTCGGCCAGTTCGGTATCGCGCTTCTCCAGCGCTTCGATGATGCGCAGATGATCGACGATCGAGCGCGACGCGCGGTCGCTCTGCGAAATCGTCATGCGTCGAATGGCGCGCACGTGGATGAAGATGTTCTTGATCGTGTCGAGAATGATCTGCGACTTCGACAGCTCGACAATCGCCTGATGGAACGCGATGTTCGCATCCGAATACTCGGCGATATGTTCAGCCGGCGTCGAATCGCGGAACTGGTCGAACATGTGGCGCAAGCGCGCGATTTCTTCGTCTGTGGCGTGCAGCGTGGCGAGACGCGCGGCCATGCTTTCCAGCGCGGCCCACATCTGAATCATCTCGACGATCTCGCGCTTGCTCTTGCGCACAATATAGATGCCGCGCCTCGGCACCATGCGCAGAAAACCTTCCTGCTCCAGCAACGTCATCGCCTCGCGCACCGGCGTGCGGCTCACGCCTAGCGATTCGCTCAGCGCGCGCTCGTCCAGCCGGATCTCTTCGTTCGACGCGTAAATGTCCGCATCCGCGATGGCCTGACGCAACAACGCGTAGGCCTGATCGCGGAGGCTGGCGCTATTGCCGATGGGCTGCAGCGCCAGAGGCAGACTCAGTGCGGGTGTCGACACTGCTTAGTTCGACGAGCCGACCGCGTTCATCGCGGCTTCGACACGCGCGCGGTACGGCGTAGCTTCACGCACGGTAGCGGCTTCCAGACCGACATAACGGCCGTGCTTCGATGCGAGCTCGGCGACGTGCTGCGGAATCCACCTGGTCAGCAGCACGGTTGCGGCCGAACCCAGGCCCACGACAGCGACGGCGAAGAATGCAAGCGACACGAAATCCATTTGAAGCTCCGGTCATTGAGTGATTGGATGACTCAATCATATGCTGCGTCGCGGAAAAAATCAAGTATCTTGTATGTGGTATATCAGATACAGTTGTTCAGCAGATGCAACAGTCAGAACGTAGCACGCGCGCCGCTTGACCGCGACGGCTGGCCGTCTCAGCCGATACTGTGCTTTTTTTATTCGACGCCAACTGTGCTTTAGAAGGCTTCGTCGACACGCAAACGGTGACGGATAGCGGTTTAAAAAAACCACAGACACGGCTTTCCATGTGCTAACGCAGCAATCGAGACCCCTGAACCGATTCCGCCCGCAAATCAATGCACGCTCGTGCTGCGTCACGCGGTCGCCTGCGGCCTCTTGCCGCTTGAATTCGCTGTATCCCGCTGTGCACAACGGTCTCAACTCGTTGCATATGCATTCAATTCTCATATTGCCAACCGGATCGCATGCCCCTATCGTCTCGCCAATTGCCGAATTTGCCGTCCTGGAAGCGCTTCTTTGAATATGTTGCAGCCCAGCATATGCATTTCGCGTTTTCTCAAGTTTTGGCAATTTGAAACCGATAACAGACGTTTAGCCTCATCGGAGACCGACCATGAGCAGCATCACCGAGCCCGGCGGCAACGCCAGTTCGCCATCATTCTTTTCAAAACAGGCAACGATTGCCCAACCTGGCTTTTCCCGCTGGATGGTGCCGCCTGCCGCCCTCGCCGTGCACCTGTGTATCGGTCAGGCCTATGCGTTCTCCGTGTTCAACGGCCCGCTCACTAAAGTCATCGGCATCACGCAGTCCGCGCCGGACGACTGGTCGCTGACCACGCTCGGCTGGATCTTCTCGCTCGCGATCGTCTGCCTGGGCCTGTCGGCGGCGTTTGCCGGCAAGTGGCTCGAAAAAGTCGGCCCGCGCCGCACGATGTTCACGGCGGCCTGCTGCTTCGGCGGCGGCTTCCTCGTCTCGGCGCTCGGTGTGTGGATGCACCAGATTGCGCTGCTGTATCTCGGCTATGGCGTGCTCGGCGGCATCGGGTTGGGCCTCGGCTACGTGTCGCCGGTGTCGACGCTGATCCGCTGGTTCCCGGACCGCCGCGGCATGGCGACGGGCATGGCGATCATGGGCTTTGGCGGCGGCGCGATGATCGCCGCACCGCTGTCCGTCGCGCTGATGAACCATTTCAAGAGCGCGACGAGCATCGGCGTGGCTGAAACGTTCATCGTGCTGGGCATTGCTTACTTCATTTCGATGTCGATCGGCGCACTCGCGATCCGCGTGCCGCCTGCAGACTGGAAGCCGGCAGGCTGGACGCCGCCTGCGACCACGACGCAGAAGATGATCACGCGCAACCACGTGCACATCGACCAGGCGCTGAAGACGCCCCAGTTCTATCTGATCTGGCTGGTGTTGTTCCTGAACGTGACGGCGGGCATCGGCATTCTTGGCCAGGCGTCGGTGATGATCCAGGAGAGCTTCAAGGACACGGTGAGCGCCGCGGCCGCTGCGGGCTTCGTCGGGTTGCTGTCGCTGTTCAACATGGGTGGCCGCTTCGTGTGGGCATCGGCATCGGACTACGTGGGCCGCAAGAACACGTACTTCATCTTCTTCGCGCTGGGCGCCGTGCTGTACTGGCTGGTGCCGACGTTCGCGTCGTCGGGCAACATCGCGCTGTTCGTGCTGTGCTACTGCGTGATTCTCTCGATGTACGGCGGCGGCTTCTCGACCGTGCCTGCGTATCTGGCTGACATGTTCGGTACGGCGTTTGTCGGCGGCATTCATGGCCGTCTGCTGACGGCGTGGGCGGCGGCGGGCGTTGCAGGTCCGGTGCTGGTCAATTACATCCGTGCTTATCAGGTCGCTCACGGCGTCGCGAAGGCCGATGCGTACACGATGACCGTGCATATCATGACCGTTCTGCTCGTGATCGGCTTCGTGTGCAATCTGCTCGTCAAGCGTGTGAACGAAAAGCACCACATGACGGACGCGCAGCTCGCGTCGGGCAAATAAGGTTTAAGGAGAATTGCAATGTCGACGCAAAATGCGCATCCGACGAATAAAGGGCTGCTCGCCGTGTTCTGGCTGTATGTTCTTATTCCACTGACGTGGGGTGTGGTGAATACTTTGCTTCAAGCTATGAAGTTGTTTGGGTAATTGGAAAGGCCGGGCGATGTTGTCCGGCTTTTTTTTTGCTGCGCAAGGCTTGGGGGTTGGTTTGCTTTTCGCTGGCATCCGCGGTTTGTCTTGCCTGCTTCACGCGTTGCCCCTGTGCGGGGCGGCACCTACTTTTCTTTGCCGCGGCAAAGAAAAGTAGGCAAAAGAAAGCCGCTGAACACCGCTAGCACTTGTTCCCGCCTGAGGGCCCCCAACGGGTCCTCTTCTTCATGCGGCAACCTGCCTTTCACTGCCCGTTGCCAACGCTCTCAATGAGCGCCTCACCCACTTCACACTCACGCGTCGCCACACACGCGATCAATCTGCCCACGTTCTATAGCGGCAAACTGTGTGTCGGCTGTCGCGGCGTATGCGTTCCACTCCGGACTGAAAAATTCGATCGGTGTCGTAAGAGCGCTGACGTCTGAACCACTACGCCCTACACACAGTTTGCCACCTGGGCGGCCGTAACCATTCGCTGCCGTTTGCTGCGCTACGGGTGGTTGAAGTGGGTGAGGCGCCTGTTCGAAGCGCTGGCAACGGGCAGTGAAAGGCAGAACGCCGATTGAGGCGGAGGAACCATTGGGGGCCCTCAGGCGGTGGTCAAGAACGGGCGGTGTTAGCCCGCTTTCTTTGCTTACTTTCTTTGCGGCGGCAAAGAAAGTAAGTGCCGCCCCGCACAGGGGCAACGCGTGAAGCACCAGTAACAAAACGCGGATGCCAGCGAAAACCCAAAAAAACCACCCAAAGCGTCGCAGACAAAAAAACCACCTACGACCCAAACCCCAACTGCAACGGAAAAGTAATCTCAAACGTAGTCCCAACCCCGCGTTGAGAATCAAACCGCAACTCTCCATCGAGCATACGAGACAACTCCTTAACGATAGCAAGCCCAAGCCCCGCCCCGGGCACATCATCATCATTCGCGCGCTCGAACTCTTTAAAAACACGATCACGATCCGTCGCACCGATCCCCACGCCCGTATCCGAGACCCGCAGATACCACTTATCGTTGCCGCGCGTGCGCATCTCAAGCGTCACCTCACCCGCCTTCGTATACTTCGCCGCATTCGTCAGCAGATTGATGGCGATCTGCTTGAGCTTGAGCCGGTTCGACTGAACAGAAGCAAGTTCTCCGTCGAAAGACGCATTCAGCTTGAGCCCTTTCTCGCGAATCGTAGGACCACACGAAGCAACCAGTTCTTCGAACAGCGCGTGCAGATCGACGGACTCAACGGCGACCTGATTCGTATCACCGAGCACGACCGAGTACTCGACCAGTTCATCGACCAGCACCTTCATGTCGGCCGCCTGCCGGTTTGCCAGGGCAAGCGCAGCTTCGGTCTTCGAAGGCGCACGCGAGACCAGCTGCAACGCCATCGAAAACACATTGAGAAAGTTTCGCAAATCATGCACGACGCTGCGCGTGATCTGCATGCGCGATTCGTACAGTTCGCCGACCAGCTTCTGCTTGAGCAACAGTTCGTGATTGGCGCGCTCGAGCCGTCCCGTGTATTCGTCGATCTTGCGGTCACGTTCAGTGACTACTTCACGAATCGACGTGAGCGTGACGAAGCTGACGGCTTCATCGATGAAATAACGCGCGCGCTCTTCGTGCCGCCGCGTGAAGGTGGGATGCGATTCCGCGTACTGCACCACGGCGCCCATCAGCACCTGGCGAAACAGATCGAGCTCGCGCGCCAGTTCGTCGATGCGGTAGCCCTGCTTCCAGCGCATCTTGCCGTGCAGCTTCGCCTTGCGCTCGATTTCAGGCTCGAGTTCTTCGAGGTCCTGCTGCTCGATCGCGCTGCACATCGAATCGAGTATGTCGGGCACGTGGTCCGTCAGCTGCTCGTTCGTCAGACGATCTGGCTCGGTCAGTTCGACATCGCTAAATACCGATTTCAGCCAGCGTTCGGTAAGTTCGACCTCGTTGCTACGGATGTGCGCAGCAAATGCGCCGAGCGGTCGTGATTGCGTCGTGGCCATGGTTGTCGCGCGCGCCTCGCTGAAAGCGTCGTTGCGATATTGAATGTGCGACGTGCCGCGCCGCAGTCCTCCCCATGTCGGCTTCGCGCCAACGACGTTTATCGTACTACGACTTTAGGCGATAACCCGTTTTGAAGATCCACGCGATGATCGCAAGGAAAACGCAAAGAAACAGCGCCGTCATGCCGAGACTGATACCGACGCTCACATCCGCAAGCCCGAAAAAGCTCCAGCGAAACCCACTGACCAGATAGACGATCGGATTGAACAACGTGATGACCTTCCAAGCGGGCGGCAGCATCGAGACCGAATAGAAGCTGCCGCCGAGAAACGTCAGCGGTGTAATGATGAGCAGCGGCACCAGTTGCAGCTTCTCGAAGTTATCCGCCCAGATACCGATGATGAACCCGAGCAGACTGAACGTGATGGCGGTCAGCACGAGAAACGCGAGCATCCAGACAGGATGCTGGATTTGCAGCGGCACGAACAGTCCCGCCGTGGCGAGAATGATCAGGCCGAGAATGATCGACTTGGTCGCGGCCGCGCCGACGTAGCTGATCACGATCTCCAGATACGACACGGGTGCGGACAGCAGTTCGTAAATCGTCCCTGTAAAGCGCGGGAAATAGATGCCGAACGAAGCATTCGAAATGCTCTGCGACAACAGTGACAGCATGATCAGCCCCGGCACGATAAACGAGCCATAGCTGATGCCTTCCACTTCGCGGATGCGCGAGCCGATCGCCGAGCCGAACACAATGAAGTACAGCGACGTCGAAATAACAGGCGCGATCACGCTCTGCATCAGCGTGCGGCCCGTGCGCGCCATTTCGAAGCGATAGATCGCGCGGATGGCATAGATGTTCATCGCACGCTCTCCTCTTGTTGTTGTTTGTGCACGAGACTCACGAAGATATCTTCGAGCGAACTTTGCGTCGTATGCAGATCCTTGAAGCGGATGCCCGCTTCGCTGAGGTCGTTGAGCAGCGCAACGATACTGCTGCTCTTCTCACGTTCGGCGTCGTAGGTATAGATCAGTTCGCCGTTCTCGTTAGCAAGCTCCAGACCGTAGCCCGCGAGCGACGCGGGAATACTCGCGAGCGGCGCTTCGAGTTGCAGCGTCAACTGCTTCTTGCCGAGCTTGCGCATCAGTTCCACTTTGTCTTCGACGAGCATGATCTGGCCGCCGTTGATCACGCCGATGCGGTCAGCCATCTCTTCGGCTTCTTCGATGTAATGCGTGGTCAGGATGATCGTCACGCCATTCGAGCTCAGCGAACGCACCAGCTTCCACATGTCGCGGCGCAATTCGACGTCGACGCCGGCAGTCGGCTCGTCGAGAAACAGGATGCGCGGTTCGTGCGACAGCGCCTTTGCAATCAGCACGCGCCGCTTCATGCCGCCCGAAAGCTGGATGATGCGGCTATTGCGCTTCTCCCACAGCGAGAGATCGCGCAGCACCTGTTCGATGTACGCGGGGTTCTTCGGCTTGCCAAACAGCCCGCGGCTGAACGAGACCGTCGCCCAGACGGTTTCGAATGCATCGGTGGTCAGTTCCTGCGGCACGAGGCCGATCAGCGAGCGCGCGGCGCGATAGTCATTGCGGATATCGCGTCCGTCGACGGTCACCGTGCCTTCCGTCGCGTTGACGATGCCGCAGATGATGCTGATGAGCGTGGTCTTGCCCGCGCCGTTCGGCCCAAGCAATGCAAAGATTTCGCCTTGGCGAATGGAGAGATCGATACGCTTGAGGGCCTGGAAACCCGATGCGTACGTCTTCGAAAGATTCGAGACCGAGATGATGGGTTGCATAGACGCGAACGATAGCAGATACGGCCCGGCCATGCCGTTACTCTGCCCGATTTGACGTTCCAGCGGCTGGCGGTCCAGCGGCTGGCGTACGCGGTTTTGTCAAACGGTGTCGCCTTCGATCACCTGACGGTCTTCCACACGCACCGGCACGCGCGTCAACGCCGCGCCCAGGCATGGCCCGTCGACGCACACGCCGTCCTCGAAGCGGAACATCGCGCTATGGTGCGCGCACATCAGATGCTCGCCTTCGTAAGTCCAGAACGTGTCCGGCTCGTAGTTGAGGGGAATCGAGAAATGCGGGCAGACATTGCGGTACGCCCACGCCTGTTCGCCGCGGCGCAGCACGACGACAGCGGCCTCGCCGTCGCCCGCGACCTGTTTTCCACCACCATCGGGGATGTCATCGAGCGAACACAACACGGTGGCCGTCATCATCGCGCCGCTCCATCTGGACGCGTCAGCACGAAGTCGCGTTGCACGTCGAAAAAGGGGCTAGGCAAATCCCACTCTTTCGCGTCGGCGTGGCTTTCGTTCTTCACGTACTCGACCACCAGCGAAGGCTTCACACCGAACACAGCATCCGATTCGACATAGGGATCGTCGGAACTGAACAGCGCTGTCGTGAGCGTGTCATAGCCCGGAGCCTGAATCAGAAAATGCACATGTGCAGGCCGCATCGGATGACGGCCGACCGCAAGCAGCATCTGACCGACAGGACCGTCCGTCGGAATCGGGTACGGCGTCGGCTTGATCGAACGGAACGCGTACTCGCCGTTCGGCCCCGAGCGGAAGCGGCCACGCAGATTGCTTTCCGGCTGGTCCGGATCCTGGCCTTCATACATGCCGTTATTGGCTGTTTCCCACACTTCGATCAATGCGTTCGGCACGGGCTTGCCCGCTTCGTCGATGAGCCGCCCGCGAAACAGAGCGGGCTCGCCTTCCGTACGGGCGATGTTCGCGCCGAACGCTTCGTCATGCGCGCCTTCGCGATAGAACGGCCCGAGCAGGCTGCTCTCGGTAGCGGCCGATTCCGTCACATCATTCTGACGATGGATCGCGTCGAGCATGATCGATAGACCAAGCGTGTCCGACAGCAGAATGAATTCCTGGCGAATGCCGTCGCACTTCTTGCCCGTTTGCGTCAGGAACTCGATACCGCGCCGCCACTCGTCGCCCGTCAGTTGCACTTCTTCTGCGAACGCATGCACATGCCTGATAAGCGCCGTCATGATCTCCTTCAGACGCGCGTCATCGCAGCCTGAAAGCGTGGCGAGCACGATGTCGGTGATGGGATGAACTGCCGTCGTATCGTTTGTCTCTCTCATGATGTCCTCACGCTCTATGGCGCCGGTTGTCGTGTCGATTATGCGGGTCTGCGTCCTTCGTACGCGTCTTCGAGCAACGCGCGCAGCGGTTCACGCTCCACCGTGCGCGGATTCCAGTAAGGGCTCTTCAACGCAAGATTAAGCGCAAGATCGATATCCGCTTCCTTCATGCCAATGTCCTTCAGCGCGGTCGGCGCGCCGCTCTCGCGTGCGAGATCGAACACGGCTTGCGGCGCATCGTCTGCATGCAAGGCGCGCGCGATCCGCTGCATCGCGTGTGGCGCCGCCGTGCGGTTGTAGGCGAGCGCATGCGGCAACACAATCGTATGCGTCTCCGCGTGTGGCAGGTTGAACGTGCCGCCAAGCGTATGACACAGCTTGTGATGCAGTGACATGCCAACACTGCCCAGCACGGCGCCACACAACCATGCACCATAAAGACACGCGCCGCGCGCATCGAGATCGCCTGGCGTCTTCATCACGCGCGGCAAGCCCTCGCCCAACGCGCGGATGCCCTCTTCCGCCATCAGGCTCATGATCGGGTTCGTGTCCTGCGCGTACAGACCTTCGGCTGCGTGCGCAATCGCGTTGATGCCGCTCGTCAACGAAAGCGCGGGCGGCAGCGACACAGTCAACGCGGGATCATAGATGACCGTCTTCGGCAACACACGCAAATCGCGGCCCGTCTTCTTCACGCCCGCTTCCGTGAGGCCGTAGATCGGCGTCATCTCCGAGCCGGCGTAAGTAGTCGGAATCGCGATGATGGGCAACGACGTTTCGAGCGCGATCGCTTTACCGAGACCCGTCGTCGAACCGCCGCCAATTGCGATCGCGCAATCAGCACCGACGCGTGCCGCGTACTCGCGCGCCGCCCGCGCCGTTTCGACGGGCACATGCATCACCGCTTCCGCATAGACGCCCGCCGCGTGCGGCCCGATACGCTCCGCAAGCTGCTCGGCCTGTGCGCGCTGCTGCGGCGTCGCTAACACGATGGCACGCTGTGCGCCGAGCAATTCGATTTCGCGATCCAGATGATCGAGACTGCCCGCGCCGAACACGACCCGCGAAGGCAAACTCTGATAAACGAACGATTCCATGAGGTTAGCGGCTCCAACACGGTTCCAGCACGGTTTCAACGCGGAAAATAAGGGGGAATCTGCGCATCGACATTGATCCACACCGACTTGGCCTGAGTGTACTCGCGCATCGCTTCGAAGCCCATTTCACGTCCATAGCCGCTCGCGCCGACGCCACCAAACGGCGACCCCGGGCTCACGCGCTTGTAGCAGTTCACCCACACCATGCCGCTATGAATCTCGCGCGCAATCAGGTGAGCGCGTTGCAGATCGCGTGTCCACAGTCCGGCGCCGAGACCATACTCTGTGCCGTTCGCAATCGCGAGCGCTTCTTCGTCGGTGCGGAACGTCGCCACTGTCATGAACGGACCGAACACTTCTTCCTGCGACACGCGATCGGTCGGCTTCGCTTCGACGATGGTCGGCTCGACATAGCAGCCCTTCGCGAGCGCCGCGTTATCCGGCGATTTGCCGCCCGTCAGCACACGTCCACCCTGCTCGCGCGCGACATCGACATATGACATCACGCGGTCACGATGCTGACGCGACGTAAGCGGACCCATTTCCGTCGATGGATCGAGCGGATCGCCAATGCGGATCGAACGCGCGAGCGCAACGAACTTCTCCAGCACTTCATCGGCAATCGATTCATGCACGATCATCCGCGACGCCGCGATACACGCCTGCCCCTGGTTATGGAAGATGCCGAACGCGGAGCCTTGCACGACGGCATCGATATTCGCATCGCTGAACACGACGTTTGCACCCTTGCCGCCCAGTTCGAGCTGCACCTTCTTCAGATTGCCGCTCGACGCCTGCACAACCTTGCGCCCAACAGCCGTCGACCCGGTGAACGCGACCTTGCCGATCTCCGGATGCTCCGCAATGTACTGACCCGCGACATGCCCAAGCCCCGGCAGAATATTGACGACGCCCGCGGGAAAACCCACTTCAGCCATCAGTTCCGCAATCGCGAGACTGGAAAGCGGCGTAAGTTCAGCGGGTTTCATGATTACGCAGTTACCCGCAGCGAGCGCCGGTGCCATCTTCCAGCTCGTGAACATCAACGGGAAATTCCACGGCACCACCTGCCCGACGATACCAACCGGCTCGCGCGTCAGATAGTTCAGAAAGCCCTGCTCGACGGGAATCACCGAGCCTTCGAACTTGTCGGCCATGCCGCCGAAGTAGCGGAACGTCGCTGCCGTACGCGGCACGTCGAGATTGCGCGTGTCGCGAATCGGGTGGCCGGTATCGATCGATTCTAGGTGCGCAAGGCGGTCCGCGTTCGCTTCGATTGCATCGGCAAGCTTGAGCAGCAGGCGGCCACGCTCGGCGCCCGCCATCTTGCTCCACTTCGGAAATGCCGCTTTCGCCGCAGCCACCGCGCGATCGATATCGGCGTGATTGGCCATCGCCACGTCGGCAATCACCGAGTTGTCGTGAGGGTTGAGCGTCGCGAGGGTTTCGCCCGAAAGCGAAGGCACGAAGCGGCCGTCGATGAAGAGTTGCGTTTGCATGTCAGTCCTGCTCGGTAAGACGTTTAGGCGTGCGGGCTCCCGCAGCGCCGGCTATCCGGCGCCGTCAGTCGGGAACAGGCGAGATGTTTAAAACTGGATCGGATACGGCGGCAGTTCACCGCTCTCGTAGCGCTTTGGCAGATCAGGCGTGGCGTTCTCCCACACCAGCAGCATCGAACGCTTCTGCGAATAGCCCTTGTGGCGGATGTCGGCGGGCATTGCGGCGATATCGCCCGCGTTCATCGTGATACGTGCGCGCGGCTCGCCGGTGTCTTTATCGGCGACATCCCAGATGATCTGATCCGACAGTTGCAGGAACCACTCGACACGATCGTTGCCATGAAATACGGGCAGCACGAATTCTTCCGTCGTCGGGCAAAAGAGACTCTGTTTGCACACCGACGTCACCGACGGATTCCACGTCACATCCGAGCGCGACAGATACTTGAACAGGCTGAATGCATGCAGGTCTTTCTCGAAACCAGGCGCAGCGTGAATCTCCGGTTCGTCTTGCGAGACATCGGCGAACTGGCGGTTAATCGGAAACTCGTCGCGCAACGGCGAATCGCCTTCGAGTCCGGGCATCCGTTTGGTCGCAATGCGCGAGCGCTCGATTGCCGCAACGTTATCGCCATGCTTCGCACCGAATGCGGAACCCGTCTCTTCAGGCGCGGCAAACGGATCGAAGCCTTCGTTCACCCAGTCCTTCAGGATCGCCTTGAACGTCGCCATGATGACGGGCGCGTCGAACTGCTGCGTGTGATCGACGCCTGCATCGCGGAACGCGGCGTTATACGCACCCGCATACATGTCGACCTTGCCGTAGTGATTGCGCGTACCGATCACTTCGTCGAAATTCACCCAGCCGTAGAAGAAGCCCCATGCGACGTCGCGCATCATCGCGCGCAGGAAATCGTCCGCATGCATCTGATGCGAGCGCTGCTGGCCTTTGGCCGGCCACTTGAGCGTAACGAAGTACGCGTCGCGAGAAAACTCGAAGTCGCCGAGTTGGAACGTGCGATAACCCGTGACCGCATCCGGCTCGCTCGCGCGGACGTTTTGCAGCGTGTTGACTGTGCTCATGACCACTCCAGAAAAGTTGTGCGCGATGCGTTACTGAATGCAGATGTCTTTCCACTTCTCGACCGAATAGCGGCCCAGAATGGTCTGCACGAGCAGCACGCCTTTTCCTGCCGTCTCGAAGCGATACGCGGCGCCCGCGGGCAACAGCGCCTGATGGCCGCGGCGCAGCCGCACGAAACCCATGCTCTTGCCATGCGGCGTGCCGTCCAGACGCACGCTGCCTTCCGTTTGCGCATCGACGAGCGGGCCGTCCGAAGGCTTGATGAAATGCACGTCGATCTCGCCATCCATCACCACGCAGAACTCGTCATGCGAGGCCGTGAACCACGGCGATTCGCCTTCCGCGCGCAGCGTCTCGATCACGTACTTGAGGTTCTTGCCGACCACGATCTTTTCGTACGGCGCGGCATGGCTCGCGACTTCGAACACATTCGACATCGCGTAGTGTTCGGGCTTGCCCTTGATGATTTCGATGGAGCCTTTGCGGAAGTTGTCGAGACTCCCCAACCAGGTTTGCTGCATGTCTGCCTCCTTGAATCTCCGTTGATTTCTGTCGGCTACGTCTTGCGTGATGCCATGGACGCAAGAGTAAGTGCCGAAAGACGCAACAGCAATGATCCGAGGGTCGGCAAATCCGAACGCCGGATGCGGGCAAAACGCCCCAGGGGAACTACCTGGTGTCGGCGAGCAAGGCGTGCCCGGCGGGCCGCACGGCGCTCACTGGTCGGCGAGTTCTTCGCCTACGCTCTTCGTGTCTTCATCGTCGGGCGCGATGCCGAGCGCCTTGTCCCACTGCGGCTCGCGCAGATAGCGCTCGCGCAGGAAGTCGACGAACGCCTTCACCTTCGCCGTCGAGCGATGCGACGCCGGGTACACGGCCGACAGCCACAACGGCGGCGCCGCGTAGTCGGGCAGCACGCGCTCGAGCCGACGCTCGAGCAGATCGGCAGCGGCGACCATGGTCGGCAGATAGACGACGCCCGCGCCCGCCCGCGCGAATTCGAGCAGCAGGTGCACGCTATTGGTTTTCAGCACGGGATTGAGCGCGATTTCGAAGCACTCGTTGCCCTTCATCAGCGGCCACTTGTCGCCCCACGGGTAGTACGAGTAACGCGCGAAATCGTGCCGCAGCAGATCGAGCGGCGTTTCGATCACAGGCTCTTCTTTCAGGTAATTGGGCGCGGCGCACAGCACGCCGCGCACGGGAAAGAGCCGCCGTTCGACGAGCAGGTTCGATGCAGGCGGATAGATCTGCAAGGCGAGATCGAAGCCTTCCTGCACGGGGTCGATCACGCGGTCGTTGACGGTCACGACGAATTCGATGCGCGGGTGCGCCTCGCGAAACTCGATCAGCGCGCGCGAGAAATGACCGAGCGCGAAGCCCGGCAACACATGCACGTTGAGCGTGCCCGACAGCGACTCGTGCTGCGCGGCCGAGCGGCCCGACAGATCGTGGACCTTGTTGACGAGTTCGGCGCATTCGCGGTAATACGTCTCGCCGACCTCCGACAGGCGCACCGCACGCGTCGACCGATGAAAGAGCGGCACGCCGAAGTGCTCTTCGAGCTGCTTCACACGTGACGTGACGACGGATTTCGCCACGCCCAGCTGGCGCGCGGCGCTCGCGAAGCTCTGGGCCTCGGCGGCCCGCACGAACGCTTCCATCGACATGAACAGATCCATGCTGTCTCCTGTGCAACGCCTTCTCTGCTGCACTGCATGAGAAAGGCCATTTCTGTTGTATATGCCGAGTGTACGTTTTTTTGCGCATGACATCGCGATGCGCGGCGAATCAACAGAGCGCGTAAAAACGCCAACGCGCGCGTGCACTTTGTACAGAGCAATGTGCGGCGCAACACCGGATGGTGTGCCACTTGGCCTTGCGGCACCGTGGATACGGCAATTTCCCACTACGTGGAACACGCGTTGCTTGATACGGCGAAAGCCATTGCGCTGCTGCGAAGCTCGCGCGCCTGCAATGAAGCGGACATGGAGGCTGCATGCGTCTTTCGATTCTGATCAACACATCCGACCCGACTATCAACCATGACTACGCGGTGTTGTGGCTCGACACGCTCAGCCACGCGTGGACTTCGCAGGAACGGCGCGGCGTCGAGTTACCGTCGTCAGGCGAGATGCGCGAGGACGGGCACGTGATGTCGCTGTGCGCGCGCGGCAGCGAGCAGCCGCTCGTGACGCTGTACGGCGTGCGCGTGGACCGGCATGGCAACATGACATCCGCGCAAGGCCAGGCGACGTGGATTTCGAATTCGCGGCCAGATCCTGTGGCCGGTTTCTGGCGGCTGCAAGCCGTTGAGCGTGAGGGGACGCCTGCTGCGCGCCGCTAACAGCTTTCATGAAAAAGCGCCGCTGGATCAGCGGCGCTTTTCTTTAGCGAGTGAAGTCCGCGTCACGCAGGCACCGACTCCGCCATTTCCCGACGCGACCACACGCGATGCTGGCCCACCGCTTCGATAAACAGCTTCAGCACCGCATCGGCCTTGCCGTCGCCGCCGATCGACACGCCGTCTGCCTTGTCAGGCAGATGCGCCGCGCTCAACACGTCCTTGCCTGCGCCCATCGCCGCAATCGCCTTCAGATGCCGGAACGCTTCGAGCACGAAGTGACGCGCGTCGCCCGATTGCGCGAGCGCTTTTGCGCCCTTCTCGCCGCCTGCGATCACCACGCCGTCGAACATGATCGACGGCATGCCGGAGATCGTCGCATCGGGGTTCATGCCGTCGATGGGCGCGAGCGTCGGTGCGATCAGCAGCGGCGCCGCGCCTTCCGCTTTCAGCGCCGCCTGCACGCTTTTGATCTCTGCGCTATCGCTGCCGGGCGCAGCGAGCACTGCGATCTTGCGCGTCTTGATGCCGGGCACCACGCGATTCAACAGGCTCAATGCCGGTGAGGGCTTTTGCTTGCCGACGGCACGCGCGCCTTTTTCAGGCTTCGGCAGACCAAGCCCCTCTGCCACTTGTGCCGCGAGGTCCGCATCGAAGTTCGCGAGAATCTCGTTGACCACGCGCGCGCGAATTTCGGGTTTCGTCACCTTGCCGAGTTCGAACTGATACGCGAGCGCAATATGCTCTTTCTCGACATCGCTCATGCTCTGATAGAACAGCGCGGCCTGCGAGAAATGATCGGCGAACGACTCGCTGCGCACGCGTATCTTCGTGCCTTCCATCGGCTCGGCATAGCTCTCGAAACCGCCGTCCTTTGCAGCGGGATCGGTTTCCTTCGGCCACGCGTCGCTGACTGAGTTCGGCTCGTACGAGGCCTCGCCGACGTTGATCGTCTGCCGGTGCATGCCGTCGCGCTGGTTGTTCACGTTCGGGCTGACAGGCCGGTTGATCGGAATCTCATGGAAGTTTGGACCGCCTAGCCGGCTGATCTGCGTATCCGTGTATGAGAACAAACGCCCCTGTAATAGCGGATCATTCGTGAAATCGATGCCCGGCACGAGATGCCCCGGATGAAACGCGACCTGCTCCGTTTCAGCGAAGAAGTTGTCCGGATTCCGGTTCAACGTCATCTTGCCGATGATCTTCACGGGCACGATTTCCTCGGGCACGAGCTTGGTGGGATCGAGCAGATCGAAATCGAACGAATCTTCGTCCTTCGCTTCGATGATCTGCACGCCGAGTTCGAACTCGGGATAGTCGCCACGTTCGATCGCTTCCCACAGATCACGCCGGTGGAAATCCGGATCCTTGCCGGCAATCTTCTGCGCTTCGTCCCACAACAACGAATACGAGCCGAGCACCGGCCGCCAGTGAAACTTCACGAGGCGCATCGCGCCCTTCGCGTTGATGAACCGAAACGTGTGTATACCGAAGCCTTCCATCGTGCGCAGGCTGCGCGGAATCGCGCGGTCGGACATCGTCCATAACACCATGTGCGCGGACTCGGGCACGAGCGAGACGAAGTCCCAGAACGTGTCGTGCGCCGAGCCGCCCGTCGGCATTTCGTTCGGTGCTTCCGGCTTGACGGCATGTACGAAGTCGGGAAACTTGATCGCATCCTGAATGAAGAACACCGGCATGTTGTTGCCGACCAGATCGTAGTTGCCCTCCGACGTGTAGAACTTCGTCGCAAACCCGCGTACGTCGCGCACGGTATCGGCGGAACCGCGCGGACCCTGCACGGTGGAAAAACGCACATAGACGGGCGTTTGCACAGACGGGTCCTGTAAAAAGGCCGCTTTTGTATATTCGGCCATCGACTCGTAGACCTGAAACACGCCGTGCGCCGCCGAGCCGCGCGCATGCACGATGCGCTCGGGAATGCGCTCGTGGTCGAAGTGCGTGATTTTTTCACGCATGATGAAGTCTTCCAGCAACGACGGACCGCGCGGCCCAGCGCGCAACGTGTTCTGGTTATCCGCGATTTTCACGCCCTGATTCGTGCGCAGCGCTTCATTCTGCGGCCGCACGCGGGACCGTTCGAGATCCTTCGACTTGAGGTCTTCCCCATGTGTGGAAGACGAATGGTTGCGCTGCTTGCTTGCCATCTGTTGGACTCCTTTGCTCTCGTTGGTGCGTCGTTGGTGCGCGCAACGCGGTGGCGCAGGCGCATGCATCGTCAACGACCTGGCGCAAACAGTGTTCCTGGTGAGCGCGATGAAGGCGACTCAACGCGACTCAGTCAGGCACGCCCCGCGGCACAGGGTTTGCGCAAATGAAGGCACGTGCGGGTCGACTTAACGACTCGTGACGATCAAACCATCTCTGGAGGTTCGACCATGAAAAGCACCATGAAGAAGGTACTAGCCACTGCCCTCGTGATGGCGCTATCCGGCGGCGCCTATGCGCAAGGCGCGGGCGGCGGAGGCGGTAACGGCGCAGGCGGCGGTGCAGCGGGCAACGGCGTCGGTGCAGGCAGCGGCAATACGGGCGGTGCCGGCGGCGTAGCGTCGCCGGGCGCAGGCGTGAACCGCATGCAGCGCGGCACGACCAACGACAGCGGCTACGGCTCGCCGGGCACGACGGCGACGGGCGGCGGCACAGGTACAGGGACGGGCTCGACGCCGAACAGCGCCAGCAAGAGCCGTACGTATAACAACGGTACGATGCAGCAGAACGGCACGATGCAGCCGGGCACGAACGGCACGAATCAGGGCGGGCAGTAGCGCTCTGCCTACCTGATCGGCGCTTGGAAACGGGCGGTTGAGCGCGCCCCGGTGTCTCAACGACGCCGGGGCGCTTTGCATTCGCACCAGCATCCCGCAAACCGGGTCAATATCGGATCAATGCATGCGGATGAACTTCCGCATCGCCGCTCAGGTCCATTGATGCACAGGCCAATGCCGCGGAGACAAACTTGAGCCAACAGCCGGACCTGATCGTCGCGCGCCCGGAAGGCCTGTATTGCCCGCCAGGCGATTTCCATATCGATCCATGGCGCCCCGTCGAACGCGCAATCATCACGCACGCACACGCCGATCACGCGCGCTTTGGACATCGCCGCTATCTCGCCGCCGAGCCTGGCGCGCAGGTACTGCTGTCGCGGCTGCCCGGCATCGCGTTACAAACGCTCGCTTATGGCGAGCGCATCGCGATCAACGGCGTCGAGGTATCGTTGCACCCGGCAGGGCATGTGCTGGGCTCGGCGCAGGTGCGCGTCGAGTATCGCGGCGAAGTGTGGGTCGCATCCGGCGACTACAAGCTCGATCCCGATCCCACCTGCGTGCCGTTCGAACCCGTGCGCTGCAATACCTTCATCACCGAGTCCACCTTCGGGCTTCCCATCTATCGCTGGGACGCGCCGCAAACGGTGTTCGACGGCATTAACAGCTGGTGGCGCCACAACGCGGCGTCGGGCCGCGCTTCCGTGCTGTTCTGCTATGCGTTCGGCAAGGCGCAGCACATTCTCGCGGGCATCGACGCGGGCATCGGGCCGATCTTCTGTCACGGTGCCGTCGAGCCGTTGAATCGCGCATATCGCGCGGCGGGTGTCGCGCTGCCGTCCGTGCGGCTCGTCAGCGAGATTCCCGCGAAAAACAAGGAAGCCTTCAGGCAGGCGCTCGTCGTCGCGCCGCCGTCCGCACAGGGCAGCGCGTGGCTGCGGCGCTTCGGCGAATACAGCGACGCGTTCGCCTCGGGCTGGATGCGGCTGCGCGGCACGCGCCGGCGGCGTGGCGTCGACCGCGGTTTCGTGCTGTCCGATCACGCCGACTGGCCCGGCCTGCAAACGGCCATCGCCGCGACGGGCGCCCAGCGCGTGATCGTCACGCACGGACAGGTCGAACCGATGGTGCGCTGGCTGCGCGAGCAAGGCCTCGAAGCGGGCGCGTTCGCGACCGAATATGGCGACGACGCGATCGAAGCGGAGGCCGCGGCGGCCAACGACGGCGAAGCTTCGACGAGCGCCGTCGAAACGACGTCCGACGCACCATGAAACGCTTCGCCACCCTCTACACGGCGCTCGACGCGACGACCTCGACGCGCGACAAGCTCGACGCGCTGATCGCATATTTCCGCGTTGCGCCGCCCGAGGACGCCGCGTGGGCGTCGTATTTTCTCGCGGGCGGCAAGCCGCGCCAGTCCGTGCCGACGCGTCTGCTCACCGACATCGCGCGCACACGCGCCGGTTTGCCCGAATGGCTATTCGAAGAGTCGTATCAGGCCGTCGGCGATCTTGCGGAAACCATCGCGCACGTGTTGCCGCCCGCAGCGCGCACGTCCGAACTCGGCCTCACGCAATGGATCGAGGAACGCATCCTGACGCTGCGCGGCGCGTCGCCGGAAGTGCTGCGCGAGCGGCTCGTCGCGTACTGGGACGAACTCGACTGGAGCGGGCGCTTTCTGTTCACGAAGCTGATCGGCGGTGGCTTTCGTGTTGGCGTGGCGCGGCAACTCGTCGTGCGCGCGCTCGCGGATGTGGCGGGCGTCGATCACAAGCTGATCGCGCAGCGCATGGTCGGCTGGACGGATTCGAGCCAGCCGCCCGATGCCGCGCGCTATCTGCGCCTGATCGCGCCCGCGCCTTCCGGCGACACAGCCGATGGCACCGACAGCGCCACGGTTCGCCACGAAAGCGAACTCGGCCTGCCGTATCCGTTCTTTCTCGCGCATCCGTTGCAGGCCGATCCCGCGACGCTCGGCGATCCGGCGTCGTGGTTCGCCGAATGGAAGTGGGACGGCATCCGCGCGCAGGTGGTGAAGCGCGACGGCCGCGTGTGGGTCTGGTCGCGCGGCGAAGACCTGATCACGGACCGCTTCCCCGAAGTGGTCGCGCTTGGTGAAGCACTGCCCGACGGCAGCGTGATCGACGGTGAAATTCTCGCGTGGGAACCTGATGCGCTCGCGCCGCTGCCGTTCGCGCGGCTTCAGCCGCGCATCACACGCAAGTCGCTGACGAAGCGCGTGCTCGCCGAATCGCCCGCGACGTTCCTTGCCTACGACATGCTCGAATCGAATGGCGAAGATCTGCGCATGCAGCCGCTGCACGAACGTCGCGCGCGGCTCGACGCACTGGCTTCGACGCTCACGGACACGCTCGCGAAAGACCTGTTGCGCGTATCGCCGCTCGTCGATGCACGCGATTGGACCGCTCTCGCCGCGTTGCGCGATGAAAGCCGCACGCGTGGTGTCGAAGGCCTGATGCTGAAAGAACGCGATTCGATGTACGGCGTAGGCCGAACCAAGGCATCCGGCACATGGTGGAAGTGGAAAATCGACCCCTACGCGATCGACGCCGTGCTGATCTACGCGCAGCGCGGCCACGGCCGGCGCGCGAGTCTGTACACGGATTTCACGTTCGCCGTGTGGGACGAAGCCGACGGCGTGCGCACGCTCGTGCCCTTCGCGAAGGCCTATTCCGGTCTGACGGATGAAGAGATGCGCGAGGTCGACGCCATCGTGCGCAAAACGACGATCGAGAAATTCGGCCCGGTGCGCAGCGTCACGCCGACGCTCGTATTCGAAATCGGCTTCGAAGGCATTCAGGCGAGCCCGCGCCACAAATCGGGCGTTGCGGTGCGCTTTCCGCGCATGCTGCGCTGGCGCACCGACAAGCATATCGACGACGCCGACACGCTCGTCACGTTAAAGGGTTTTATCGACGAACGCGAAAGCGTGCGCTAATGGCAGCTTCTTTGTGCATGCTAGCCAATGCTGTCAAAATACGGTTTTGGGCATTTCCATGACCGGGGCACAACATGGCAGGAGTTCGTCAGTTCAATGAAGACGACGCTTTCGCGCACGCGCTG
Source organism: Burkholderia sp. Ac-20365 (assembly GCF_017104715.1). GTDB lineage: Bacteria > Pseudomonadota > Gammaproteobacteria > Burkholderiales > Burkholderiaceae > Paraburkholderia. The sequence goes on along the minus strand of NZ_JAAGPI010000071.1, from coordinate 4,706 downwards.
GAGGTTTTCTGGCAGAAGGGATATCGCGCCACATCGATGCTGGATCTCGCCGAAGCGACGGGCGTGCAGCGCGGCTCGCTATACAACGCATACGGCGACAAGGAAGAGATCTTCATGCGCGTGTTCGAACGCTATGCGCAGCGCTTCGTCGCCGACGCGCGCAAGGCGCTCGACAAACCCGATCTGCATGATGCGCTGACTTCGTTCTTCACGTTCGCGATCCGTTCGATCTCGCAGGGCACGCCGGCGCGCGGCTGTCTGTCGACCAAAACGGCTGTCGAGATCGACCCTGAATCGCCGCGCGTGCGCGGCGCATTGCAGTCCATGCTCGACGCACTCGAAGCGGCCGTGCTCGCCGTGCTCGACACGAAAGAAGCACGCGCGCAACTCACGCTGGCGCCGCAACAGGCGGCAAACCTGATCGTCACGACCACGCGCGGTATCGCGGTGATGGAGCGCGTGTACGGCGATCCGAAGAAACTCCGGCAGACGGCGTTCGCGCTCGTCGACGTGCTGGTGCGCAAGCACTAGGTGCTTCGCTTCAACCGGTCCGTGTCGCGCGGTACGCGTAGGTGACGTAAGGCACCGTCACCGTATCGTGCGACGCGAGCGCCGGCTCCGATGCGATCAGCGCGCGCACCTCGCGTTCAACCTGAGCCCATTCTTCGGGCGGCAGTGCCTGAATGAAGCTGGTCGAATGAACGCGCGTGACGACCACATCTTCTACGGGTCCCGTGTGCCCATGCGGCAAGTGCAGCTCTTCCAGCGCACCGAAACCCTCTGCCGGAAACACGTTGCGCCACGCGCCCGAGTGATAGCGCGGTGCATCGCCTTCACGCGCATTGACGATCGCATCGAGTTGCGCGACCCACGGCACGCGCGCATCGCGCACATTCCAGACGAGCCCGAGATGCCCGCCCGGTTTCAGCACACGGCGAATTTCAGCGAGCGCTTCACGCGTCGCGAACCAGTGGAACGACTGCGCGCAGAGCACGGCGTCGACGGATGCGTCGTCGAGCGGCAAGCGTTGCGCCGTGCCTTCGCGCGCATCGACTTGCGGCAGCGCAGCGGTAATCTTCTCGCGCATCTGCGCAACCGGCTCGACGGCGATCACGTGCGCGCCCGTTTCGATCAGGCGCGGCGTGAACTTGCCCGTGCCCGCGCCGAGATCCACCGCGGTTTTGCCCGGCGCGAGCGCGAGATCTCCCTTCAGCCAGCCTGCCAGTTCCGGCGGATAGTCGGGCCGTCCCTTGACGTAGGTATTCGCGCCCTTCGTGTAGCCCTCGGTCGCCGCGTGATGAACGTGTGACGTGTCGTCGGTCATGTCGATGGTTTGCAGTGTCGAAGACGTTCATTGTGAACGATCCATTTACACGCGAGCAAATGCTCGTGCGCAACCGGATGCATGACGCAGTGCCGCATTCAAACGGGCATCGCTCTTGCGAGACTGTCGCACTTGCATCGACAGCGCGATAATAGTTTTTAACGACGGCGCACAGCGCATGGAGGTCGGCATGCAAGGCAGCCAGCTTACCGTGTTCGCGGCCACCACAGGCCCGCGCAGGCATCACCAGACGACCATCGGCTGGATACTCGATGAAGCCAGACAGGCGGGCATCCAGGGCGCAACCGTGGTCGAGGTGAGCGAATGCGTGGACGTGCACGGCAAGTATCACGCGGCGCGCTTCGTCGAACTGGCCGATCAGCCCGTCGCCATCACGCTCGCGGGCGAAAGCGCGCGCGTCGATGCATTGCTCGAACGCCTGCGGCAAGGCAACGTCCCCCTCTTCTATACGCGCTGCGCTGTCGAGTACGAGGCGCTCGACAGCGGTGTTCCCTGAAAGCGCGTAATCTGCTTCACGTCTGACGCACACAGCGACGCACACGCTTACCAGTTCGCACACGCGAACCCGGGCGACAGGAGAAACGCGATGAAAACAGAGCCAAGACTCTTGCATGATGTCGGACTGTTCGATGCGGTGTTCGCTTGCGTTCACGACAAGGATCCTTCCTTGCGCGCGGGCACGATGTTCGGCTGCCCGGCCGCGTTCGTCGGCGCACATCTCGCATTCTGCGTGTATGGCAGCGGCATCGGCATCAAGCTGCCCGCCGAGCGCGCGGCGACGCTGGTGGACGCCGGGCGTGCGTTCGCGTTCCAGCCATACGGCCGCTCGGCGATGCGCGAATGGGTCGAGATACGGATACCGCGCGAGCGCGTCGGCGAAATCGCCTCCGTGCTGCTCGAAGCCGTCGACTATGCCCGCGATCACGTGAGCCACGCGGGCAGCAGCGCGCCGCCCGCTCCGGCGCCGCACGCGCAGCCTGGACGGCATTAACGGCGCGAGCGTCGCGATGAACGGCTGTCAATTGACTTTCTTCACCGAGCGCAACCGGCGGCACGGTCATCAGACCGTCTGCGAATGGCTGCTGCACGAGGCGCGCACGCTCGGCATCCGTGGCGCGAGTGTCGTGAGTTGCGCGCAGGGCGTCGGGCACGCCGGCGCGCACCACGCGGCGCACGCGCTGTCGCTCGCCGATCAGCCGCAGCAGGTGATCCTCGCCACTACCGATGACGAAGCCGACCGCCTGCTGGACATCGTGCGCGCGGCGAACGTGCACGTGTTTTACATGCGCATGCCCGTGGAGTTCGGCTGGATTGGCGGCGACGCTGTGGCCAGTACCGAAAAACATCACGGACTGTTCAGACGCCACGGAAGCTGAGCCGCGACCCTTCGGCGTCGACATCGGGTGGCGCTCCGAGCTTTATATCCTGCGCCTTAAAATGCAGTTGTAAGCACAACGTCATGGCATTCGACGGACAGGCTATGCAATAATCAACGTTCACTTACATCGCTCGCCGCCCGTGCTGCTTGCCATCAAGGCTTTTATCGCTCCCGTCATCGTCGCCTGCGCGATGTTCATGGAGAGCGTCGATGCGAATGTCATCGTCACTGCGCTGCCTGAGATGGCGCGCGCCTTCGGCCGGGATCCCGTCACACTGAAAATCGCCGTTACCAGCTATGTGCTGGGGCTGGGCGTGTTCATTCCCGTGTGCGGATGGCTGGCGGATCGTTTCGGCGCGCGCTCGGTGTTCCGCACGGCGATCGGCATTTTCGTGGTCGGCTCGCTGTTGTGCGCGGCGTCCACGTCACTCGCGACGTTCACGGTTGCGCGCTTTATACAGGGCGTGGGCGGCGCAATGATGGTGCCTGTTGGGCGCATCATCATTTTCCGCGTCGTGGAGCGCTCCGAGTACATACGCGCGATGAACTACCTGAGTGTGCCTGCGATGCTCGGGCCTGCGGCGGGGCCGTTGCTCGGCGGCTTTATCACGACGTATCTGCACTGGCGGCTGATTTTCTTCATCAATATTCCTGTCGGCATTCTCGGCATCTGGCTGACCAACAAGTACATCAAGAACACTCGCGAGCCGCATCCGGGGCCGCTCGACTGGACGGGGTTCGTACTGTCGGCGGGCGGGGCATCGCTGTTTCTGCTCGGGCTTTCGTTGACCGACGGCGAACTGGTGACGGGCACGACGGCTACTGTGATGACGTTGGTCGGCGCAGTCATGCTTGGCGTTTATGTGCTGTATGCGCGGCGTGTCGAGCGCCCGTTGCTCGATTTGCGGTTTTTCCGTGTCCCGACGTTTCAGGCCAGCGTGCTGGGTGGTTCGCTGTTCCGTATCGGTCTCGGTGCTGTGCCGTTCTTGCTGCCGCTCGTGCTGCAGGAAGGGCTTGGGATGAGTGCGTTTCAGTCCGGTCTGATTACCTGTGCTTCGGCGTTTGGCGGCATGTTCATGCGCACGCTTGCCGCGACTGTGCTGCGGCGCTGGGGATTTCGCACGGTGCTGATGTATAACGCGGCGCTTTCAGGGATTGCGATTGCGGCGTGCGGCGCGTTTTTTCCCGGTACGCCGACGTGGCTGATCTGGGTTGTCGTGTTGCTCGGTGGGTTCTTTCCTGCGCTGCAGTTTACGAGTCTGAATTCGATGACTTATGCGGAGATTGAAAGTCGCGATGTCGGTCGCGCTACCAGCCTGGGTAGTGTCGTGCAGCAGATTTCTCTCGGGTTAGGCGTTACCGTTGCCGGTATCGTGCTTTCTATTACCCGTTATTTGCATGGGCATTCGGCTTTGCAGTGGTCGGATTTCTGGCCCGCTTTTGTTGTGGTCGGGCTTTGTTCTTTTGCTTCTATTCCTGTTACCAGACGGCTTGCTGTTAATGCTGGGGATGAGATTGTTAGGGGGAAGCGGGAGGTGACTACCAAAGCGTAGTGGTTTTTTTTTGTTGTCTGCGACGCTTTGTTTGGTTTGCTTGGTTATCGCTGGCGTCCGCGTTTTGTTTGGTGCTTCATGCGTTGCCCCTGTGCGGGGCGGCATGCGCTTTTGGCTGGTCTTGCGACGGTTGGTCTCGGTTTGCTTGTGTTGAGGCTGGCATCCGCGTTTTGTTATCGGTTCTTCATGCGTTGCCCCTGTGCGGGGCGGCACTTACTTTCTTTGCCGCCGCAAAGAAAGTAAGCAAAGAAAGCGGGCTAACACCGCCCATTCTTGACCACCGCCTGAGGGCCCCCCAACGGGTCCTCCGCTTCATACGGCAACCTCTCAGTCACCGCCCGTTGCCAACGCTCAGAACGTGCGCCTCACCCACTTCAATCACCCGTAGCGCAGCAACCGGCAGCGACTGGTTACGGCCGCCCAGGTGGCA
>NZ_JAAGPI010000070.1 GCF_017104715.1 Burkholderia sp. Ac-20365 | reverse complement strand
GCGGCAGACGCTGCTGCCACGCCGCCCGCGCCCGTCGTGACGGAAGCGCCGCCCGACGGCGAAGTCGTCGCGCAGGTGCGCATGCCGCGCAAGGACGCGGCTTCGAAGGGGCAAGGCGGCCAGGGCGGCCGCCGCACGGGTGGCAAGCAGGCAGGCCAACCGGGCCAGCAAGGCCAGCAGGGCCAGCAAGGCCAGCAGGGCCAACGCCAGGGCAATCAAGGTAATCAGCGCAAGAACCGCAGCGCCGCCGGTGATGCAGCAGCGCCAGCAGTGGCTGCTGAAGGTGACAAGCAGGATGACCTGTTCGCCTGGGTGACGTCGCCCGCGTTCGATGCCGACAACTCCGCGACGGGCGGCGTGCGCGCACCGATGCTGCGCCGTGGCCGTCCCGCCGCACCCAAGCGCGTGCTGTCGCCGGACGACGACGCGCCCAAGCTGCACAAGGTGCTCGCCGAAGCGGGTATGGGCTCGCGCCGCGAGATGGAAGAGCTGATCGTTGCCGGCCGCGTGTCGGTGAACGGCGAGCCGGCGCACATCGGCCAGCGCATCATGCCGACCGATCTGGTGCGCATCAACGGCAAGCCCGTCAAGCGCAAGCTGCAGAACAAGCCGCCGCGCGTGCTGCTGTACCACAAACCGACGGGCGAAATCGTCAGCCACGCTGATCCCGAAGGCCGTCCGTCCGTATTCGACAAATTGCCGCCGATGAAGACGGCCAAGTGGCTCGCCGTCGGTCGTCTCGACTTCAATACGGAAGGTCTGCTGATGCTGACCACGTCGGGTGATCTGGCGAACCGTTTCATGCATCCGCGTTACAGCGTCGAGCGTGAATACGCGGTGCGCGTGGTCGGCGAGCTGGCTGAAGGCAACCGTCAGAAACTTCTGCATGGCGTTGAGCTGGAAGACGGCCCGGCGAATTTCCTGCGCATCCGCGATGGCGGCGGCGAAGGCACGAATCACTGGTACCACGTCGCGCTGGCCGAAGGGCGTAACCGCGAAGTGCGTCGTATGTTCGAAGCGGTCGGCCTGATGGTGAGCCGTCTGATCCGTACGCGTCACGGCCCGATCGCGCTGCCGCGCGGCCTGAAGCGCGGCCGCTGGGAAGAACTCGAGGACAATCAGGTGCGCAGCCTGATGGCGTCGGTGGGTCTGAAGGCGCCGACGGAAGAGAAGGGCGCTCGCCGCAGCGAGCCGGAGCGTCGTCAACCCGATCCGATGCAGACGTCGATGGGCTTTATCAACCGTGAGCCGGTGCTGATGTCGCACGGTCGTTTCGATCAGCAGCAGCCGCGTGGCGGCGGTCAGGGTCGACGCGGCGCGAAGGGCGGCACGAGCGCGTTCGGCGCGGTGAACTCGGGCCTCGGTGGCGGCTTTGGCAACACCAATGGCAATCGCGGCGGCGAAGGGCGTGGCCGTGGCGGCCGCGATGTCGACGGCAATCGCGCGGCGCCTTCAGGCAATCGCGCGGCGGCGGGCGGCAACGCGAAGCGCGGCGGTAACGGCGGTCGTTCGCCGAACGGTGCGCCGAATGGCAATCGTTCGGGCAACGGCAATCGCGCGGGCGGCAGTCCGAACGCCGGCGGAGGTAATCGCAGCGGCGGCGCGCAGCGCAACCGCTCACGCGGGCGCTGATCGCAAGTGGCGGCGTGAGCGGTATCGATCTGCTCTTCGCCGTCGCGCGATTCAAAGACCGGGGCGTTCGCGCCCCGGTTTGCGTTTCGAGAGTCGTGCGTGCTTCGCTCGCAATGGTTTGCCGCGCACGGAAGCAGTCCGCAAAATGCCCGAAAACGCCCGTTTTCGAGCCTTGATTGTGGCGAAATCACCCGCAAATGGGCGTGGACGGCGGCTCGGCGGTTTGCGTTCATCGCGAAAAATGGCTACAATCACGAAGTCACTGGGCGTGCGGTTTCATGTGCGGCTCAGGTGCGACCACCGGCAATAAGATGATGGGCGTTTCGCCCATTTTTTTTTGCCGCTCAGTTTTATGTGGATCGGCATCTCGGGTAGCACGAACGTGCGCCGGCTTGGCGCGCAGCTCGCGGGTGTTTCGCGAAGGCTAGCAGCGCGAACATCTTAGAGGGCAGCACTGTGCAACTGACGGAACTGATTGAAACCACGGTCGTGGGCCTCGGCTACGAGCTCGTCGATCTCGAGCGTACCGGGCGCGGCATGCTGTGCGTGTATATCGACCAGCCCGCCGGCATCGGGATCGAAGACTGCGAAAAAGTTACCCGTCAGCTCCAGCACGTACTGACGGTCGAAAACATCGATTACGAGCGGCTCGAAGTATCGTCGCCGGGTCTCGACCGACCGCTGAAGAAACTGGCGGACTTCGAACGCTTCGCGGGCAGCGAGGCGGTCATCACATTGAAAAAGCCATTGGACGGACGGAAATCGTACCGGGGCATCGTGCATGCTCCCGAGGGCGAAACGATCGGTCTGGAATTTGAAGGGAAGGAAGGCGCCGCGATGCTGGATTTCACGCTCGCGGATATCGACAAGGCACGCCTCGTTCCGAAAGTTGACTTTAGGAGCCGCAAACAATGAGTCGCGAAGTGTTGATGCTGGTGGATGCGCTGGCACGCGAAAAAAATGTCGACAAGGACGTGGTTTTTGCCGCGCTCGAGGCAGCGCTCGCGTCTGCATCCAAGAAACTCTTCGACGAAGACGCGGACATCCGCGTCCATATCGACCGTGAAAGCGGCGAGCACGAAACCTTCCGTCGCTGGAAAGTCGTGCCGGACGAGGCAGGCTTGCAGGAACCGGATCAGGAAATCCTGCTGTTCGAAGCACGCGAGCAGAAAGCCGACGCCCAGATCGACGACTTCCTGGAAGAACCCGTTCCGTCCATCGAATTCGGCCGTATCGGCGCGCAGGCTGCCAAGCAGGTGATCCTGCAGAAGGTGCGCGACGCGGAACGCGAGCAGATCCTGAACGACTTCCTCGAGCGCGGCGAGAACATCATGACGGGTACCGTCAAGCGTCTCGACAAGGGCAACTTCATCGTCGAATCGGGCCGTGTCGAAGCGCTGCTGCGCCGCGACCAGCTGATTCCGAAGGAAAACCTGCGCGTCGGCGATCGTGTGCGTGCGTATATCGGCAAGGTCGATCGCACTGCGCGTGGTCCGCAGATCGAGCTGTCGCGTACGGCGCCCGAGTTCCTGATGAAGCTGTTCGAAATGGAAGTGCCTGAAATCGAACAGGGCCTGCTGGAAATCAAGGCGGCGGCGCGTGATCCCGGCGTTCGCGCGAAGATCGGCGTGATCGCTTACGACAAGCGCATCGACCCGATCGGCACCTGCGTCGGCATTCGCGGTTCGCGCGTGCAGGCTGTGCGTAACGAGCTCGGTGGCGAAAACGTCGACATCGTGCTATGGTCGGAAGATCCCGCCCAGTTTGTGATCGGCGCGCTCGCGCCGGCTGCCGTCCAGTCGATCGTCGTCGATGAAGAAAAGCATTCGATGGACGTCGTTGTCGACGAAAACGAACTGGCGGTCGCTATCGGCCGCAGCGGCCAGAACGTGCGTCTTGCCAGCGAACTGACCGGCTGGCAGATCAACATCATGACGCCGGACGAGTCTGCGCAAAAGCAGAACCAGGAACGTAGCGTACTGCGCGACCTGTTCATGGCGCGTCTCGATGTCGACGAAGAAGTTGCCGACATCCTGATCGACGAAGGTTTCACGAGTCTCGAAGAGATCGCCTACGTGCCGCTCAACGAGATGCTGGAAATCGAAGCATTCGACGAAGACACGGTTCACGAACTGCGCAACCGCGCGCGTGACGCACTGCTGACGATGGCGATTGCAAACGAGGAGAAGGTCGAGGGCGTTGCGCTCGACCTGAAGAGCCTCGACGGTATGGACGACGAGTTGTTCGCGAAGCTGGCTGAACATCAGATCCATACGCGCGACGAGCTGGCAGAACTGGCCGTCGACGAGCTGGTCGAGATGACCGGCATGAACGAAGACGCCGCCAAGGCGTTGATTATGAAGGCCCGTGAACACTGGTTTCAATGAGATCCAAGACCATGAACCACTGACCTGATCGCGGCCGTAAGGCTGCATGACCCGATGCTAACCGCAAGGAACTGGTCCTTGCATTAAGAGGAATGAATGGCGAGTAACAACGTAGCCCAATTTGCCGCGGAACTTAAGATGCCTGCCGGCGTGCTGCTCGAGCAGCTGCACGCGGCAGGTGTTCAGAAAGCGAGTGAGGACGATGCCTTGTCCGAGACGGACAAGGCACGTCTGCTTGACCACTTGCGCAAGTCACACGGCTCGAACGATGCCGACAAGCGCAAGATCACGCTGACCAAGCGGCATACGTCGGAGATCAAGCAGTCCGACGCGACGGGTAAAGCTCGCACCATTCAGGTCGAGGTGCGCAAGAAGCGTACGTTCGTCCGCCGCGACGAAGCCGTCGAGCAAGGCGCGGAAGCATCGAACAATGTGGTCGCAGCGGAAGATCTCGAACTTCAGCGTCGCGAGGAAGAAGCGCGCCATGAAGCTGAGCTGCTCGAGAAGCAGGCGTTGGAGCTGAAGGAGCGTCAGGAACGACTCGCCGCCGAAGAGGCTGAGCGTCAGGCACGCGAACAGGCAGCCGAGGCCGAGCGTCGCCGCGCCGAAGAGGAAGCGGCACATAAGCGCGCAGCGGCAGTGGCTGAAGCAGCAGCTCGTGAGCAGGCCCAGCAGGAACGCGCCTCGCAGGACGAAGAAAAGGCGGCAGCAGAACGCGCTGCGCAACGTGAAGCGGCGAAGAAGGCTGAAGACGCTGCACGCGAGCAGGCCGAAAAGGCGCGCCTCGAACAGGAAGAAATCGCGAAGCGCCGCGCCAAGGCAGAAGCCGAAGCACGTGCAATCCGCGAAATGATGAACACGCCGCGCAAGGCACAGGTCAAGGCGCCGGAACCGGCACCGAAGCCGGCCGAAGCGCCGAAGCCCGCGGAAGCGAAGGGCACGCTGCACAAGCCGGCGCGTCCGGCTGGCGAAACGTCGGCGCGTCCGGCTGCGAAGAAGCCTGCGCCCGCAGCAGCGGCGCAACCGGCAGCGGCTGCGCAGCCGGCAGGTCCTGGCGGCGACAAGAAGAAGGCTGGCGGCAAGGGCGGCTGGCAGGACGACGCAGCGAAGCGCCGCGGCATCAAGACGCGCGGTGACTCGAGCGGCGGCGTCGATCGCGGCTGGCGCGGCGGTCCGAAGGGCCGGGGCAAGCATCAGGAAGCCACGAGCTTCCAGGCACCGACCGAACCGATCGTGCGTGAAGTGCACGTGCCGGAAACCATCACGGTGGCCGATCTCGCGCACAAGATGGCCGTGAAGGCTTCGGAAGTCATCAAGGTGATGATGAAGCTCGGCCAGATGGTCACGATCAACCAGATGCTGGACCAGGAAACGGCGATGATCGTCGTTGAGGAACTGGGCCATCACGCGGTCGCGGCGAAGCTGGACGATCCGGAAGCGATGCTGGTCGAAGGCGAAGTCTCCGACGCGCCGCTGCTGCCGCGTCCGCCTGTCGTCACGGTCATGGGGCACGTCGACCACGGCAAGACCTCGCTGCTGGACTACATCCGTCGCGCGAAGGTTGCGGCGGGCGAAGCGGGTGGCATTACGCAGCACATCGGCGCGTATCACGTCGAAACGCCGCGCGGCGTCATCACGTTCCTCGATACCCCGGGTCACGAAGCGTTCACGGCAATGCGTGCGCGTGGTGCAAAGGCAACCGACATCGTGATTCTGGTGGTCGCAGCGGACGACGGCGTGATGCCGCAGACGAAGGAAGCGATCTCGCACGCGAAGGCTGGCGGCGTGCCGCTCGTCGTCGCGATCAACAAGATCGACAAGCCGGACGCCAATCCGGATCGCGTGAAGCAGGAACTGGTCGCGGAAGGCGTCGTGCCGGAAGAATACGGTGGCGATTCGCCGTTCGTGTCGGTGTCGGCGAAGACGGGCGCGGGTATCGACGATCTGCTCGAAAACGTGCTGCTGCAGGCAGAAGTGCTGGAACTGAAGGCACCGGTCGAAGCGCCGGCCAAGGGCCTCGTGATCGAAGCGAAGCTCGACAAGGGTAAGGGTCCGGTGGCAACGATCCTCGTCCAGTCGGGTACGCTGAACCGCGGCGACGTCGTGCTGGCAGGCAGCGCCTATGGCCGCGTGCGTGCAATGCTCGACGAAACGGGCAAGCCGACCAAGTCGGCAGGTCCGTCGATCCCGGTCGAAATCCAGGGTCTGTCGGAAGTGCCGGCGGCGGGCGAAGAAGTCATCGTCATGCCGGACGACCGCAAGGCACGTGAAGTCGCACTGTTCCGTCAAGGCAAGTTCCGCGACGTGAAGCTGGCCAAGCAGCAGGCCGCGAAGCTCGAAAACATGCTCGAGCAGATGGGCGAAGGCGAAGTGCAGTACCTGCCGCTTATCGTCAAGGCCGACGTGCAGGGCTCGCAGGAAGCGCTGGTCCAGTCGCTGCTCAAGCTGTCGAACGACGAAGTGCGCGTGCAGATCGTGCACAGCGCGGTCGGTGGCATCAGCGAGTCGGACGTCAACCTGGCGACGGCATCGAAGGCGGTCATCATCGGCTTCAACACGCGTGCGGATGCGCAGGCGCGTAAGCTGGCGGAGACCAACGGTATCGACATCCGTTACTACAACATCATCTATGACGCAGTGGATGAGGTGAAGGCGGCGATGTCGGGCATGCTGGCGCCGGAAAAGCGCGAAGTTGTCACGGGCATGGTCGAAGTCCGTCAGGTCTTCAAGGTGCCGAAGGTCGGCACGGTCGCGGGCTGTATGGTCACGGACGGTGTGGTCAAGCGTTCGTCGTCGGTGCGCGTGCTGCGCAACAACGTCGTCATCCACACGGGCGAGCTCGACTCGCTCAAGCGCTTCAAGGACGACGTCAAGGAAGTCCGTCAGGGCTTCGAGTGCGGTATGTCGGTGAAGAACTTCAACGACGTTCAGGAAGGCGATCAGTTCGAAGTCTTCGAAGTCACGGAAGTCGCGCGTACGCTGTAATTCCAGCGGCATGCGCATGAGGGGCGGGGCAGGGCGCTGAAGCCCGGTCCCGCCCCTTTGTTTTTTGCATCGATTGTTTGTGGTGTTTGCGTTGGAGTCCGTGGCTCGCTGCCACCGAATGCGCGAACACTTTGCCTATTCGGTAGTTTGGATCACGGATTCACCATGCCTAAGAAACGTACTTCTCCCAATCGCAATGTGCAGATCGCCGATCAGATTCAGCGCGATCTGTCTGAACTGATTCGCGAGGTGAAAGACCCGCGTATCGGAATCGTCACGTTCCAGAGCGTCGAATTGACGCCGGACTATGCGCACGCGAAGGTTTACTTCACGACGCTGACGGGCGATCCGCATCAGACGCAGGACGCGCTCAATCACGCAGCCGGTCATCTGCACAATCTGCTGTTCAAGCGTCTGCATATTCACACCGTGCCGACGCTGCATTTCCACTATGACAAGACGATCGAGCGCGCGGTTGAGATGTCGCGCCTGATCGACGAGGCGAATGCCAATCGCGCGAAAGACGACTGATCGCAGGTCGGGGCACTCGCAGATATGAATCAGAATCAACGTCTCAAGGTACCGCGTCGCGCGCTGGATGGTGTGTTGCTGCTCGACAAGCCGGTAGGTCTGTCGAGTAACGACGCGCTGATCCGCGCGAAGCGTCTGTATCTTGCAAAAAAGGCGGGCCACACGGGCACGCTCGATCCGCTCGCATCCGGGCTGCTGCCGCTTTGCTTCGGTGAAGCGACGAAGTTTTCGCAGGATCTGCTCGAAGCGGACAAGACTTACGAAGCAACGATGCGCTTGGGTATCCGCACGACAACGGGCGATGCCGAAGGCGAAGCGATCCAGACGCGCGATGTGACGTGCGATCAGGCTGCCGTCGAGCAGGCGCTTGCGCAGTTTCGAGGCTACATTGTCCAGGTGCCACCGATGTATTCGGCGCTCAAGCGCGACGGCAAGCCGCTGTACGAGTATGCCCGTGCAGGTCAGACGGTCGAGCGCGAAGGGCGGCAGGTCACGATTCATGCGCTTGAGTTGCTCGCTTGCGCGTTGCCGGATGTGACGTTTCGCGTGACATGCAGTAAGGGTACGTATGTGCGTACGCTCGCTGAGGATATCGGTGAGGCGCTCGGGTGTGGTGCGCATCTCGTGATGCTGCGGCGCACGGGGGTTGGTGCGTTGACGCTCGAAAACTCTGTCACGCTCGATGCGTTGTCTGATGCGGCTGACGCCCAGCGTGATGGCTGGCTGCAACCGGTTGATGCGTTGTTGTCGACGTTTCCGTCTGTTCAGCTCGATGACGAAGCGGCTCGCCGGTTTATGCACGGCCAGCGGTTGCGGTTGGCTGATCTTTCTCTTCTGGAAGATGTTTTGCTGGCTTCGCGGGCGCGGATTTATGACGCTGCAGGGAAGTTGCTTGGTGTCGCGAGGGTTGGAGAGGGGGTGCTTGCGCCGGAGCGGTTGATAGTGGGTTAGTGGTGCGGGTTGTCTAGCGACGCTTGGTTTGGTTTTTTTGGGCGTGTCGCTGGCATCCGCGTTTTGTTATTGGTTCTGCAGGCGTTGCCCCTGTGCGGGGCGGCACCTACTTTTCTTTGCCGCGGCAAAGAAAAGTAGGCAAAAGAAAGCCGCTGAACACCGCCAATTCTTGTTCCCGCCTGAGGGCCCCCAACGGGTCCTCTCCTTCATGCGGCGTCGCTCTTCTCGACGCCCGCTGCCAACGCTTCGAATCGGCTCATCACCCGCTTCACACTCCCGCGTCGCCACATGCGCGATCAAATCTCCCACGTTCTATAGCGGCAAACTGTGTGTAGGCTCGCGCGGCTTATGCGCTCCACTCCGGACTGAAAACCACGGTCGGTGTTGTAAGAGCGCTGAGGTGTGAAGCACTACGACCTACACACAGTTTGCCACCTGGGCGGCATAAACCATTCGCTGCCGCTGGCTGCGCTACGGGTGAGTGAAGTGGGGGAGGCGTTTAGCCAAAGCGTTGGCAACGGGCCGTGACTGAGAAGTTGCCGTGTGAAGTGTAAGAACCGTTGGGGGCCCTCAGGCGAGAACAAGGGCTGGCGGTGTTAGCCCGCTTTCTTTGCTTACTTTCTTTGCGGCGGCAAAGAAAGTAAGTGCCGCCCCGCACAGGGGCAACCCAGGCGGACCAATAACATCACGCGGATGCCAACGAACGCACAAGCAAACCGTACGAAGGGTTGCAAGCCAAACCAAAAAGCTGACGCTGCCCCGCACAGGGGCAACGCATGAAGAACCGACAACACCAGGCAGATACCAGCGAGAAGCCAAAAACACCCCCCGCCAGCGGCATAAAAAAAACTCAGTGCGCAGCAGAAGCAGCCGCCGCCGAATCCCCACCACCCGCACGCTCCGGCCGCGTAATCCATATCAACGCAATCAGCGCGACAAAAATCCCGGCCGAAACATAAAAAAGATCATTCACCCCAAGCTGTGCCGCCTGCTGCGTCGCCATCGAATTAATAAGCCCATAGGCCTGCGAATGATCCAACCCGACGCCACCCATCTGCGTAACCGACTGATGAAACACCGGGTTATAGGCGTTAGCGTTCTCGGCCAACTGCGCATGATGCAGGATCGAACGATGATCCCACGCAGTCTCGAAGATCGACGTCCCAATCCCGCCGCACATGATCCGAACGAAGTTCGACAAGCCAGACGCCGCAGGAATCCGGTTCCCCGGCAACCCCGACAACGTAATCGACACGAGCGGAATAAAGAACCCAGCCATGCCGATACCCTGAATCAGCGTCGGCAGCATCAGCGAATACGTATCGACGCCGGTCGTATAGCGCGAGCGCATCCAGAACACCAGCGCGAACACGAGAAACGACGCCGTCGAGATATAACGCGGATCGGTGCGCGGCAAGATCTTGCCCGTGATCGGCGACAAGATGATTGCGAACACGCCGACAGGCGCCAGCACAAGACCTGCATCCGTCGCCGTATAGCCGATGTCGGTTTGCAGCCACAGCGGCAGCAGCACGAGATTACCGAAGTACAGGCCGTAACCAACCGCGAGCGCCACCGTGCCGCCCGTGAAATTGCGCAGCTTGAACAACGACAGATCGACAACAGGATGCTTGTCCGTCAGTTCCCACACGATGAAAAACGCCAGGGCAATCACGGCCGTGAGACCGAGCACCACGATCGTCGTCGACGAAAACCAGTCGAGATCCTTGCCCTTGTCGAGCATCACCTGCAACGAACCGACCCACGTGATCAGCAGCACGAGACCGACGATATCGATCGGCGCTTTCTTGATGACGGAATCGCGGTTGCGGAAAATTGCCCACGTCGCGAGCGCAGCGACGATCCCGACCGGGATGTTGACGTAGAAAATCCACGGCCATGAGATGTTGTCTGAGATCCAGCCGCCCAGAATCGGACCGGCGACAGGCGCGATCAGCGTCGTCATCGCCCACATCGATAACGCCATCGGCGCCTTCGCGCGCGGATAACTCGCAAGCAACAGCGTTTGCGACAGCGGAATCATCGGACCGGCCACCGTGCCTTGCAGCACGCGCGACGCGAGCAGGAACGGCAGGTTCGGCGACAGCCCGCACATCCACGACGAAATCACGAACAGAATGATCGACGCCATGAAGAGACGCACCTGGCCGATGCGGTCAGTGAGCCAGCCGGTGAGCGGCACGGAGATCGCGTTGGCGACCGCGAACGACGTGATCACCCACGTGCCCTGATCGGACGATACGCCGAGGTCGCCCGAGATCGACGGGATCGACACGTTCGCGATCGACGTGTCGAGCACGTTCATGAACACGGCGAGCGACACCGCAATGGTGCCGATCACCAGTTGCGCGCCCTCGAGCGGCGGGTGAGGGACTTGCGCCTGAGACTGAGCCATCTATTGTTAGAACCTTGTGTGATGCAGATGCGTGATTACATCAGCTTGGCCGCGGTCTTCGAACCGGTTGCCGCTTTCTGCGGCTGACCTGCATTCGGGCCGGCGTTCTCAGCGATGATGCGGGCGATTTCCGCGTCGGCCTCGTCGCCATACTTGTCGAACACGTTGGTCTGGTAGACCGTGTTGACGGCGCTGCCGAGCTCGCCGCCCGTGTCGTCCTTGATGCTCACGTCGACCTGCATCGACAGGCCGATACGCAGCGGATGCTTTTCCAGTTGCTGCGGATCGAGCGCGATACGCACGGGCAGACGCTGCACGACCTTGATCCAGTTACCCGTCGCGTTTTGCGCGGGCAGCAGCGAGAACGCCGAACCCGTGCCCGCCGAGAAACCGACCACCTTGCCCTGATACTTGACGGACGAACCGTAGACGTCCGCCGTCAGTTCGACGGGCTGGCCGATACGCATGTGCTTCAGTTGCACTTCCTTGAAGTTCGCGTCGACCCACACGGCGTTCAGCGGCACGATCGCCATCAGCGGATTGCCAGGCGCGACGCGCTGGCCGACCTGCACCGAACGCTTCGCGACATAGCCCGTGACAGGCGCGGGGAGCGTGTTGCGCGCGTTGTTCAGATACGCGTCGCGAACCTTCGCGGCCGCGGCCTGCACATTCGGATGGCTCGCGATCGTCGTATTCGCGGTCAGCGCGCGATTCGATGCGAGCTGTTGCTGGGCGGCGTCGACGGCGGCTTGCGCGCTCTTGACGGCATCGCGTGCATGCGAGATTTCTTCCTGCGACACGGCACCCGTCTGCGCGACCTGCATGCGGCGCTTCAAGTCATCCTGCGCGCGCGACAGATCGGCTTGACGCACGGCGACTTGCGCCTGGTACTGGCTGTCGTCGGCGTAGAGGCCGCGCACCTGACGCACGACCTGGCCGAGATTCGCTTCGGCCGATTGCAGCGCGATGCGCGAATCGGCCGGATCGAGCAGCACGAGCGGATCGCCGATCTTCACGGTCTGCGTATCGTCCGCGTTCACGGCGACGACGGTGCCCGTCACTTGCGGCGTGATCTGCACGACGTTGCCGTTCACGTAGGCGTCGTCGGTCTCTTCGTGGAAGCGCGCAACGAGGAAGTAGTAGAGGCCGTACGCAATCGCGGCAATCAGGATCACGATGACGAGCAGCGTCATCATGCGCTTGCGTTTGCCGTTGCTGGCCGGCTGCGCGTTCGCGGGTTGTTGGGGCGTGCTCATGGATATGCTCCGGATTCTGTCAGTCTGTATCGTTTATTCGGATCGCAATCGGGTGTGCGTGTGTTTGTGTGTGCTTGCGCCGGTCGGTGCGCTCAGTTCGCCGCATGCGCCGTCGAGGCCGACGATGCAGGCGCGTCCGTCGGCACGATGAGGCCCGTTTGCGTCGCGTCGAAACCACCGCCGAGCGCCTTGATCAGCGCAAACTGCAGATCGCGCCGGCGCATTTTCAGGTTCGTCACCGTCTGTTCGGCGGCGAGGCGGTTCTGGTCGGCCGTCAGCACCTGCAGTTGCGGCGAGAGTCCCGCCTTGTAGCGGATCACGGCAAGCTCGTACGCCTTGGTCGACGCGTCGAGCGCGCGTTGTGCGTCGCCCGCCTGTTTGTCGAGCGAGCGGATCGACGTGATCTGCGTGGCGACATCCGACAGCGCGCTGATCAGCGTCTGGTTGTAGTTCGCGACGTAGAGGTCGAAATCCGCGTAGCGGCCCTTCAACTGCGAGCGCAATGCGCCGGCGTCGAAGATCGGCAGGTGAATGGCCGGGCCGAACTGGATCTGGCGGCTCGACGAGGTCAAAAACTTGCCCCAACCGAACGCATCGAAGCCAAAGCCGGCCGCGAGATTCACGTCCGGGAAGAATTCGGCCTTCGCTTCCTTCACGTCGTGCATCGCGGCTTCGACCTGCCAGCGCGCGGCGACGATGTCCGGGCGACGGGAAATGAGATCGGCGGGCACGTTGTCGGGCAGCGCAACCGCGCCGCCCGGATTGAACACCGGTTTGGCGATCTGCAGGCCACGGTCCGGCCCTTTGCCGAGCAGCGCGCCGAGCTGGTAGCGGGTGGTCGAGATCTGGCCGTCGAGCTCCGTCAGGTTCGACTGGCTCGTCGCAATGTTGCCATTGGACGTCTGACGCTCGACGTTCGTGTCGAGACCGGCTCGCACACGGTCGTTCGTGATCGTGCCAACCGTCTGACGGTTCTTGATCTCGCGATCGGCGATATCGCGCAGCGCGTAGAGCTGCGCGAGCGTGTTGTACGTGCGCGCCACCGACGCCGCGAGCGTCACGCGCGCCTGCTGCATGTCTGCTTCGGCAGCTTTTTCCTGCGACACGGCCTGGCCGAGCCGTTGACGGTTCTTACCCCACAGGTCGAGATCCCAGGAAGCGCTGGCGAGCACGTTGTTCTCGCTGTACCACGTCCCACCATACGGCGGCGGGAACAGGGCGTTGGCGGAATACAGCTCGCGCGTCCACGAATAGCTGCCTTCGACCTTCGGATACAGCGCCGACTTCGACGTTTCGATATAGGACGAGGCCTTCGCAATGCGCGCCTGCGCCTGCGCGATGGACGGGCTGCCTTCGAGCGCCTCCGCAATCAGCTTCGGCAGTTGCGGATCGCCGAACTGGCTGGCCCAGTCGAGCGTCGGCCACTGGCCCCCTTGGGCGGGCAGGCTTTGCGACGCTTCGAACTGCGAGACCTGCGCAATCTGCTTGTCGTCCTTCAGATCGAAGTAGTTCGCACAGCCAGCGAGGGTGAACGCCGCCACGGCCGCGACGACAGCCGCCCGGCGCGATGAAACCTGCGCGGGCCTGGAAATGAATTTCATCGCTCGACTCTTTGCGTGTAATGACATTTTTCTATGATGGACGATGCAACTAATTTCTTACGATTTACTATCGGTATTGCTTGCCGAGTCACGGGTTTCGCCCATCGCTTCGCAGCTATTAGCGAGCACGCGCCTCAGAAGACTCTTGAGGAATCCCGTTTCCTCAGGAGAAAAACCAGATAGAAGTTTGTCGGTCACGCTGGTGAAAACGGCCGGCATACGCGCCGCGATGGCGTGACCTTCGTCCGTCAGCGCGAGCCGCACGGCACGCCGGTCTTCGGCGCTGCGCACCCGCGTGAGCAGGCCGCGCTTCTCCAGACGATCGATCAGACGCGTGACGGCGCTCGCGTCGATGCCGTACTCCCGCGCCAGTTCGGCCGCGAGCAGGCATTTGCCGCTGGCGACCATGAACAGCACGCTGGCCTGCTGGCTGGTAATGCCGAGCTCGGCCATGGTTCGTTGCGTCACGAGGTTCGACATGGTCGACTTCACGCGCGAAATCAGATAGCCGACGCTTTCGCCTAATTGGTATTCGGCGACTTCAGGCGCGGGCGTGCGAGACGGTTCGGACATGATTCTCGTGCGAATGCAATGGTTGACTATGCACGATTGTAGAGACGATTAATTGACGCGGCAAGCGTTATTACGGCTTAGGCAAATATCTATCTTGCACGGTAAGAAAGTACCGATCGGGCCGGCTGGAGGGTGCAGGAAGAGGGCGCGAGCGTCGTTTTATCGAGACGCCGACGCGCGCCATCAGGGAATACCAGAAAAGCGTCACCGGTCCGTGCTATACTTATTGGTTCCCAAAAGTGCGCTTTGGGCTTGGCGAAGGTAGCTGGGCAGGTGGCGCACTCCACATGTATCCCAGCGTCTCCAGGTTCCTATGTCCCGCGCTCTCCGCAACATCGCCATCATTGCTCACGTCGACCACGGCAAGACCACGCTCGTCGACCAGCTGCTCCGCCAGTCCGGCACCTTCCGCGAAAACCAGCAGATTGCTGAGCGCGTGATGGACTCGAACGACATCGAAAAAGAGCGTGGCATCACGATTCTCGCCAAGAACTGCGCCGTGCAGTACGAAGGCACGCACATCAACATCGTCGACACCCCGGGCCACGCCGACTTCGGCGGTGAAGTGGAGCGCGTGCTGTCGATGGTCGACTCCGTGCTGCTGCTGGTCGACGCGGTCGAAGGCCCGATGCCGCAAACCCGCTTCGTGACGAAGAAGGCGCTCGCGCTGGGTCTGAAGCCGATCGTCGTGATCAACAAGATTGACCGTCCGGGCGCGCGTATCGACTGGGTGATCAACCAGACGTTCGACCTGTTCGACAAGCTCGGCGCAACGGAAGACCAGCTCGATTTCCCGATCGTCTACGCGTCGGGCCTGAACGGTTACGCCGGTCTCGATCCGAGCGTGCGCGAAGGCGACATGCGTCCGCTGTTCGAAGCCATTCTGGAGCACGTGCCCGTGCGTCCGGCCGATCCGGACGGCCCGCTCCAGTTGCAGATCACGTCGCTCGACTATTCGACGTACGTTGGCCGTATCGGCGTGGGCCGTATCACGCGCGGTCGCATCAAGCCGGGTCAGCAAGTGGTCCTGCGTTTCGGCCCGGAAGGCGAAATCCTGAACCGCAAGATCAATCAGGTGCTGTCGTTCGAAGGTCTCGAGCGCGTGCAGGTTGCTGAAGCTGAAGCCGGCGACATCGTGCTGATCAACGGTATTGAAGAAGTTGGTATCGGCGCGACGATCTGCGCGCCGGAAGCGCCCGAAGCGCTGCCGATGATCACCGTCGACGAACCGACGCTGACGATGAACTTCCTCGTCAACTCGTCGCCGCTGGCTGGCAAGGAAGGCAAGTTCGTGACGAGCCGCCAGATCCGCGACCGTCTGATGAAGGAGCTGAACCACAACGTCGCGCTGCGCGTGAAAGATACCGGCGACGAAACCGTATTCGAAGTGTCGGGCCGCGGCGAACTGCACCTGACCATTCTCGTCGAGAACATGCGTCGCGAAGGCTACGAACTGGCCGTGTCGCGTCCGCGCGTGGTGCTGCATGAAGTCGACGGCGTGAAGCACGAGCCGTACGAACTGCTGACGGTCGACGTCGAAGACGGGCATCAGGGCGGCGTGATGGAAGAACTCGGCCGCCGTAAGGGTGAAATGCTCGACATGGCGTCGGACGGCCGTGGTCGTACGCGTCTCGAGTACCGTATTCCGGCGCGTGGCCTGATCGGCTTCCAGGGCGAGTTCATGACGCTCACGCGCGGCACGGGCCTGATGAGCCACGTGTTCGACGAATACCTGCCGCTCAAGGAAGGTTCGCTCGGCGAGCGCCGTAACGGCGTGCTGATCTCGCAGGACGACGGCGCCGCTGTCGCCTACGCACTGTGGAAGCTGCAGGATCGCGGTCGCATGTTCGTGAAGCCGGGCGACGCGCTGTACGAAGGCATGATCATCGGCATTCACAGCCGTGACAACGACCTCGTCGTGAACCCGATCAAGGGCAAGCAGCTGACCAACGTGCGCGCGTCGGGTACGGACGAAGCCGTGCGTCTCGTTCCGCCTGTCCAGATGTCGCTGGAATACGCCGTCGAATTCATCGACGACGACGAACTCGTTGAAGTCACGCCGCAAAGCATCCGTCTGCGCAAGCGTTTCCTGAAGGAGCACGAGCGCCGTCGCGCAAGCCGCGAAGCCGCCGTCGACTGATCGCGCGAAGTTTTGCGGAGGTCCCAGCAAAAAGCCGCCCTCGGGCGGCTTTTTGCATTGCGGGCATGCCGTTTTGCGCGTTTCGCTGCAGCGCTTTCGATAAGCGCCTAAAGTATTCTTCTGCAGTGCCGCAAACACTGTTGCAGCAAGCATAAAACTTGCCGCAAACCCCCGTACCACGGGGTTTGCAATAGGGGGCTGTCCTATGTCAACTATAGGTTCTGTGCTATGCTCCCGCGAGTGCAAGTTTAGGTCCTTCCAAGCAAGACTTGATTCGCGCAATCCGCTAAACGGTCAGGCCGTGTCGCGGAAGGTTCAGTAACCCGCTATTTCTCGAGAAGCTCGAAGAAAGGTGAGCGTAAAATGATGAAGCAATTCCAGTCGAACTCGTATCTGTTCGGCGGCAATGCTCCGTACGTAGAAGAGTTGTACGAAGCATATCTCGACAATCCGGCGTCAGTGCCCGAGACCTGGCGCAACTATTTCGACGCGTTGCAGAACGTCCCGGCATCGGACGGCACGGCTGTTAACGACGTGGCTCATGGCCCGATCGTCGAATCGTTTGCTCAACGCGCAAAGGCAAATGCCTTCCTGCCCCGTCCGGGTGCGGGCGGTGAAGATCTCACTACCGCGCGCAAGCAGGTCTATGTGCAGTCCCTCATCGGCGCATATCGCTTCCTCGGCTCGCAATGGGCCAACCTCGATCCTCTGAAGCGCCGCGAACGTCCCGCTATTCCCGAACTTGAACCTGCGTTCTACGACTTCACCGAAGCCGACATGGACCAGACGTTCAACACGAACAACCTGTACTTCGGTTTCGAACAGGCTTCGCTGCGGGATATCGTCAAGGCGTTGCGCGACACGTACTGCGGCACCATCGGCGCCGAGTACATGTACCTGAGCGATCCGGAACAGAAGCGCTGGTGGAAAGAGAAGCTCGAGTCGATCCGCTCGACACCGAACTTCTCGAACGACAAGAAGAAGCACATCCTGAACCGTCTGACGGCAGCAGAAGGCCTCGAGCGCTTCCTGCACACCAAGTACGTCGGTCAGAAGCGCTTCTCGCTGGAAGGCGGCGAAAGCTTCATCGCATCGATGGACGAAGTCGTGCATCACGCAGGCAAGAGCGGCGTGCAGGAAATCGTCATCGGCATGGCGCACCGCGGCCGTCTGAATGTGCTGGTCAACACGCTGGGCAAGATGCCCGCTGACCTGTTTGCCGAATTCGAAGGCAAGCACGTCGACGATCTGCCCGCAGGCGACGTCAAGTATCACAAAGGCTTCTCGTCGGACATCGCGACGGAAGGCGGCCCGGTTCACCTGTCGCTCGCGTTCAACCCGTCGCACCTCGAAATCGTCAACCCGGTGGTCGAAGGTTCGGCGAAGGCGCGTATGGACCGTCGCGGCGACGAGCAGGGCTTGCAGGTTCTGCCCGTGCAGATCCACGGCGACGCGGCTTTCGCAGGCCAGGGCGTCGTGATGGAAACGCTGAACCTCGCGCAAACGCGCGGTTACGGCACGCACGGCACGCTGCACATCGTCATCAACAACCAGATCGGTTTCACGACGTCGGACCCGCGCGATGCGCGCTCCACGCTGTACTGCTCGGACGTGGTCAAGATGATCGAGGCGCCCGTGCTGCACGTGAACGGCGACGATCCGGAAGCGGTCGTGCTGGCTACGCAAATGGCCATCGACTTCCGTATGCAGTTCCACAAGGATGTCGTGATCGACATCATCTGCTTCCGCAAGCTGGGTCACAATGAGCAGGACACGCCGGCTGTCACGCAGCCGCTGATGTACAAGACGATCGCCAAGCACCCGGGCACGCGCGCGCTGTACGCTGAAAAGCTCGTGCAGCAAGGCGTTATCTCGGCTGACGAAGGCGACGAATTCGTCAAGGCGTTCCGCAAGGCGATGGACGAAGGTCACCACACGGTCGACCCGGTTCTGTCGAACTACAAGAGCAAGTACGCAGTCGACTGGGTTCCGTTCCTGAACCGCAAGTGGACGGATTCGGCTGACACGGCTGTTCCGCTCGCCGAACTCAAGCGTCTGGCCGAGCGCGTCACGACGGTTCCCGAAGGCTTCAAGGTTCACCCGCTCGTCGAGCGTGTGATCAACGACCGCCGTGCAATGGGCCGTGGCGAAGCAAAGCTCGACTGGGGCATGGGCGAGCATCTGGCATTCGCATCGCTGGTCGCATCGGGCTACGCCGTGCGTCTGACGGGTCAGGACTCGGGCCGTGGCACGTTCACGCACCGTCACGCTGTGCTGCACGACCAGAACCGCGAACGCTGGAACGACGGCACGTACGTGCCGCTGCAGAACATCGCCGAAGGTCAGGCGAAGTTCACGGTGATCGACTCGGTGCTGTCGGAAGAAGCCGTGCTTGGCTTCGAATACGGTTACTCGACGGCTGAACCGAACACGTTCGTTGCGTGGGAAGCGCAGTTCGGCGACTTCGTGAACGGCGCGCAGGTCGTGATCGACCAGTTCATCTCGTCGGGCGAAGTGAAGTGGGGCCGCGTGTCGGGCCTGACGATGCTGCTGCCGCACGGCTACGAAGGCCAGGGTCCGGAGCACTCGTCGGCACGTATCGAGCGCTTCCTGCAGCTGTGCGCTGACCACAACATGCAGGTCGTTCAGCCGACCACGCCGGCGCAGATCTTCCACCTGCTGCGCCGCCAGATGATCCGTCTGTTCCGCAAGCCGCTCATCGTCTTCACGCCGAAGTCGCTGCTGCGTCACAAGGAAGCCGTGTCGGATCTGTCGGAACTCGCGAAGGGTTCGTTCCAGCCGGTCATCGGCGAAGTGGACGATTCGATCGACGCGAAGAAGGTCAAGCGCGTGGTGGTCTGCTCGGGCCGCGTGTACTACGACCTCGTCGCGCATCGCCGCGAAGCGAAGTCGAACGACGTCGCGATCGTGCGTATCGAACAGCTGTATCCGTTCGCGCACAAGCAGTTCGAAGCCGAACTGAAGAAGTACGACAACGCAACCGAAGTGGTGTGGGTGCAGGACGAGCCGCAGAATCAGGGCCCGTGGTTCTACATCGAACATCACCTGCGCGAAGGCATGAAGGAAGGACAGAAGCTGGCATACAGCGGCCGTCCTGCTTCGGCATCGCCCGCTGTCGGCTACTACGCGAAGCACTACGAGCAGCAGAAGGCGCTGATCGAAGGCGCGTTTGGCCGTCTGAAAGGCGCGTCCATCGTTAAATAACCACAGAGAGCGAACCGGGAAAGCGCTGAGCGCTTTCCCGCCCCGCGTCTGAACCATCCCATGTAAGCGCGTTTCTGCGCGCAAATATCGGACGCGGCTCGCACAAGGTTCGTTGTCATCCGATACGTATTCAGAGAAATCAAATGGCTATTGTTGAAGTCAAGGTCCCCCAGCTGTCCGAGTCGGTTTCGGAAGCGACCATGCTGCAGTGGAAGAAGAAGCCCGGTGAGGCTGTCGCTCAAGACGAAATCCTGATCGAAATCGAAACCGACAAGGTCGTGCTCGAAGTGCCGGCACCGTCGGCTGGCGTGCTCGCGCAAGTCATCAAGAACGACGGCGACATCGTCGTCGCCGACGAAGTGATCGCCAAGATCGACACGGAAGGCAAGCCGGGTGCAGCGGCTGTCGAAGCCGAAGTCAAGCCCGCTCCGCAAGCTGAGCCGGCAGCCGCAGCCGCGCCGGCGCAAGCCGCCGCTGTGGCAGGTGCGAGCACGGTTGCGTCGCCCGCTGCAACGAAGATCCTGGCAGAAAAGGGCGTCGCTGCTGGCGACGTCGCCGGCACGGGCCGCGACGGCCGCGTGACGAAGCAGGACGCGCTGGGCGCTGGCGCACCGGCTGCCAAGGCTGCACCGGCACCCGCTGCTGCTCCGAAGGCTGCGAAGCCGTCGCTGCCGCAAGTGAACGCACCGGCATCGGCCGACCAGTGGCTGAAGGACCGTCCGGAACAACGCGTGCCGATGTCGCGTCTGCGTGCGCGTATCGCCGAGCGTCTGCTCGAGTCGCAGCAAACCAACGCCATCCTCACGACGTTCAACGAAGTGAACATGGCGCCGGTCATGGATCTGCGCAACAAGTACAAGGACAAGTTCGAGAAGGAACATGGCGTGAAGCTCGGCTTCATGTCGTTCTTCGTGAAGGCGGCTGTCCACGCGCTGAAGAAGTTCCCGCTGGTGAACGCTTCGATCGACGGTAACGACATCGTCTATCACGGCTACTTCGACATCGGTATCGCTGTCGGTTCGCCGCGCGGTCTGGTGGTGCCGATCCTGCGCAACGCCGACCAGATGAGCCTCGCGGACATCGAAAAGAAGATTGCCGAATTCGGCCAGAAGGCGAAGGACGGCAAGCTGTCGATCGAAGAAATGACGGGCGGTACGTTCTCGATCTCGAACGGCGGTGTGTTCGGCTCGATGCTGTCGACGCCGATCATCAACCCGCCGCAGTCGGCCATTCTCGGCGTGCACGCAACGAAGGAACGCGCTGTGGTCGAAAACGGCCAGATCGTGATCCGCCCGATGAACTATCTGGCGCTGTCGTACGACCACCGTATCATCGACGGCCGCGAAGCGGTTCTGTCGCTGGTCGCGATGAAGGACGCGCTAGAAGATCCGGCCCGTCTGCTGCTCGACCTGTAATGCATCCCGCACGGCGGCTTGAAGTTTCAAGCCGCCGTCGCGATATATGCATCGGGTGTTTCTCGCATTTCCGCAGTATCTGAAGCCACGCGCGCCGCGAAGCGCGGCCGCGTCGGCTAGCCAAAAAGGATAGTCATGTCCAAAGAATTTGACGTCGTCGTGATCGGTGCCGGTCCCGGCGGCTATATCGCGGCCATTCGCGCTGCGCAGCTCGGCAAGACGGTTGCCTGTATCGAAAAGTGGAAGAACCCGGCCGGCGCGCTGAAGCTGGGCGGCACGTGCCTGAACGTCGGCTGCATTCCGTCGAAGGCGCTGCTCGCATCGTCGGAAGAGTTCGAGAACGCGCAACATCACCTCGCGGACCACGGCATCAGCGTGGAAAACGTGCAGGTCGATATCGCGAAGATGCTGGCCCGCAAGGAAGGCATCGTCGAGAAGATGACGAAGGGCATCGAGTTCCTGTTCCGCAAGAACAAGATCACGTGGCTCAAGGGCCATGGCAAGTTCACGGGCAAGACGGACGCCGGCGTGCAGATCGAAGTGTCAGGCGAAGGCGAAACGGAAGTGGTCACGGCCAAGAACGTGATCATCGCGACGGGCTCGAAGGCGCGTCACCTGCCGAACGTTCCCGTCGACAACAAGATCGTTGCCGATAACGAAGGCGCGCTGTCGTTCACCGAAGTGCCGAAGAAGCTCGCCGTGATCGGCGCTGGCGTGATCGGCCTGGAACTCGGTTCGGTTTGGCGTCGTCTGGGCGCGGAAGTGACCGTGCTGGAAGCGCTGCCGGAATTCCTCGGTGCCGCTGACCAGGCGCTCGCGAAGGAAGCTGCCAAGCAGTTCAAGAAGCAGGGTCTCGACATTCACGTCGGCGTGAAGGTCGGCGAAGTGAAGACGACTGACAACAGCGTGTCGATCTCGTACACGGACAAGGACGGCAACGCGAAGACGCTCGACGCGGACCGCCTGATCGTGTCGATCGGCCGCGTGCCGAACACGGACAACCTCGGCCTCGAAGCGATCGGCCTGAAGGCGAACGAGCGCGGTTTCATCGACGTCGACGACCACTGCGCGACGTCGGTGCCGAACGTGTACGCAATCGGCGACGTGGTGCGTGGCCCGATGCTCGCGCACAAGGCAGAAGACGAAGGCGTGCTGGTCGCGGAAGTGATCGACGGCCAGAAGCCGCACATCGATTACAACTGCGTGCCGTGGGTCATCTACACGGAACCGGAAATCGCGTGGGTTGGCAAGACGGAACAGCAGCTCAAGGCGGAAGGCCGCGAAGTCAAGACGGGCCAGTTCCCGTTCATGGCCAACGGCCGCGCGCTCGGCATCAACAAGGCGGATGGTTTCGTCAAGATGATCGCCGACGCGAAGACGGACGAACTGCTCGGCGTGCACATCATCTCGGCGAACGCGTCGGATCTGATCGCCGAAGCCGTTGTCGCGATGGAGTTCAAGGCTGCGTCGGAAGACATCGGCCGTATCTGCCATCCGCACCCGTCGCTGTCTGAAGTGATGCGTGAAGCGGCGCTCGCCGTCGACAAGCGCGCGCTGAACATGTAAGACGCATCTGCCCGAATCTGATTCGGGCTGAACGCGAAACACGACGAAGGCGGGTGGGTTGAATCCCTCCCGCCTTCTTCATTGCTGCCTCACGAAATGAACGTCACCGAATACTACGAACAGGAACTGCAGACACGGGGATATCAATCCGATCCGGCGCAACGCGCGGCCGTCGATCGTCTGCAGCGGTGCTATGAAGAATGGGCCGCGTATAAGGCACGTCGTCCGAACGCCTTTATGAAGCTGATCATGCATCCGGATCTGCCTAAGGGCGTCTATATGTGGGGCGGGGTGGGGCGCGGAAAGAGCTTCCTGATGGACAGCTTTTACGCAATCGTGCCGCTGGTGCGTAAGACGCGTCTGCATTTTCACGAGTTCATGCGGGAAGTGCATCGCGAACTCGAAGAACTGAAGGGCCAGGCCGATCCGCTCGACGAACTCGCGCGACGCATCGCGAAGCGTTACCGGCTGATCTGTTTCGACGAATTCCACGTGTCCGATATAGCGGACGCGATGATCCTGTATCGGCTGCTTGACCGGCTGTTCAACAACGGCGTGCAGTTCGTGATGACGTCCAACTACGATCCCGATCTGCTGTATCCCGATGGTTTGCATCGCGACCGCCTGCTGCCCGCGATCGAACTGATCAAGAGCAAGCTCGACGTGATCAACGTCGATGCAGGTATCGACTATCGTCGTCGCACGCTGTCGCAAGTCGAGGTGTATCACACCCCGCTCGGCGCAGCCTCCGACAAGGCATTGCGCGACGCATTCAGCAAGCTCGCCGCCGTGCCCGACGAAAGCCCGCTGCTGCACATCGAGAAGCGCGAACTGAAGGCGCTGCGCCGCGCGGATGGCGTTGTCTGGTTCGACTTCGCGACGCTGTGCGGCGGTCCGCGCTCGCAGAACGACTACCTCGAACTGGCGAGCCGCTTCCATGCGGTGATTTTGTCCGGCATCCCGCAGATGACGCCTCGTATGCAGTCCGAAGCGCGTCGCTTCACGTGGCTGATCGACGTGTTCTACGATCACAAGGTCAAGCTGCTGATGTCGGCTGCCGTGCCGCCCGAGGAACTCTATACGGAAGGCCCAATGGCCAACGAGTTCACGCGCACGGTTTCGCGTATCGTCGAAATGCAATCGCAGGAATATCTGGATACGCCGCGACGGATCGTCGATACATCGCTGACCTGAGCAAATTTCCGTTCGACTCTGCCCCGTTTGGGATAGCGCAATACGCGCAGAACCTTACGGCGGCGGGCTGGCGGTGCTTTTTCAAGATTCGGACTGGTCTGATATTCGGTAGTGGAGGGACTCTATATCGTCGACGTACTCATGACGAATGGAGAAACCCATGACACCTTATCGCGATATCACCGATGATGAATGGCAGCGCGTCGCGCCGCTGCTGCCGGAACTGCGTCCACGTTCCGAACTGCGCGGCCGTCCTCTTGCCAACACCCGCTCCGTGCTCAACGGCGTGCTCTGGGTGATCTACAGCGGCGCCACCTGGTCGGCCATGCCGCGCAAATACCCGTCGTATCAAACTTGCCATCGCCGCTTCAAGGCGTGGCATCAGGCTGGCGTGCTGAAGCGCGTGATGGATCAACTGTTCGGCGACGCCGGCAACGAACTGTGCAACACGATGGAAGCCCGCATGCGCACCCACGCACCGAACGCGCTTGCGGCCGCAAACGACGCAGCCCATCCGCAACCGTCCATGCCCGCCTTGCCGATCTTCACACCGCCGTCGAGCGTGCCGGTTGCGCCACTGGTGTTCGACTACACCAGTCCTTTCAAGAATGCGGCATGACGGATCGAACGAATTGAGCGCAAGCGAAAATGAAAACAAAAAGCCGGCCTGGCGAGCATTATCGCCAGGCCGGCTTTTTTTCGTCTTGCTGCACCTTTAGTCATGCAGCAAGTGCGCCCCGCAGCAACGTCAGTTCTGACGAACCCACGTCTGCGAGCGCCCCAGCAGCGACACGCCGATATACCCGCGCACCACCAGCTTCTGTCCACCGTCTTCGACGCGCATCTTGCACTTGTACAGCTTGCCGTTTTCCGGGTCGAGAATCTGCCCGCCGTCCCAGCCTTCGCCGTCCTTCTTCATGTCACTGATGATCGTCATGCCGAGAATCGGCTGATCCTTGCGTGCGTCCGTGCAGGCAGTGCAGCGGCGATCGGGCTGATCGTTCGCGCCGAGCCCCTTGATGACCTTGCCGCTGAGATTGCCAGCCGCGTCTTGCGAGATCTGCACGAGCGCCTTGGGCTGTCCCGTGTGATCGTCGATGGTTTGCCAGGTGCCGACAGGCGAGTCGGCTTGCGCAAACGCGGTGACGGCGCTGGCGAGCAGCGCGCCCGCGATGACCGCCTGCTTCAATATGCTGCCGGGCGCAAAACGCGCGCGCAAGGTGAGTGAAGTCATTGTCGTCCTCCTTGTTGGAAATCGTCGCGATGGATGTCGCGCGGCGCCGTATGAATGCTGATGCGAGGCGGCGCCATGCCTGGTTTCTTCGGGTTGGAAAGGCAGAATACGTGAAAGTGCCGGCGTCGTTTGATAGTGAAGCCTCTAATTGGAGGCTTCCTTTCATGGACGCCGCGGCACACCTTAGTTCAACTGATACGAGAACGTCGCGTTGATGCGCGGGCTGCGCGACGCGCTTTCAACAGGCGCATCGCCGACCGCTTTCGCAACGGACAGATCGAGGCTGTAATACTTCGCGTCGGAGATCCGAAAGCCGATTGCCACCGATGAAAGTTTCTTCGGCTGCGGCGTGCCGGCATGCAGATAGACGCGTGCCATATCGAACGACACATAGGGCGTGATCGTGCGCAAATACGTGAAGCCGAGCGCGATCGCGCGATTGACCTCGAACGACGCGCCCCAGCCCGAATCGCCCGATGTCTCGCCCGGTTGGTAGCCCTGTGCGAAGCGTTGCGCGCCGAATGAAATCTGCTCGGAAGTCGGCAGCGTATCGGGGCTGTATTGTCCCGTCGCGGCGACCGTGGTGCCGATGCCAAGCGGCCACTCATTGCTCTGCGACGCGCTCGCGCCCGTGCGCACGAAGGTGATCGATGCCGGGTTCACGGTGGTCGTGCCGGGAATGTTCGAATCGCCGGCCTTGCCTGCGCCGAGAATATCGAACGCCTTCGCCACGTTGATACTGGCCTTGCGCACCTGGCCTGTTTTCACTTCGGCATAGTCCGCCTGCAATTGCAGTACGCGCACCTGCGAGCGCAGACCGATGGCCGCGCCCGTGATCGTGTTGTTGAAGCGGTCTTCATCGTGCGATGCGTAGGCCGTCGCCGTTCCCGTCAGGCTGCGCGTGTTGCTCAGGATGAACGGATACGACAGCGAGCCGCCGATCTTGTCGTTGATCACCGTCCGTTCGACATACGACGGCAAGCCGGGGTTGTCTTTCGGATTGCCGCGATAGTGCGATGCGTCGATCTTCGCAGTCATGCCTTCCGTGCCGATAGGCAGCGCGCCATGCGCGGCGAGATACGTGATGTTGTCGCGTCCCTTCGGCAGCAGTGCGGACACGCTCAACTGCTCGCCGAGCGACGTCAATCCGTTCTCCGTCGCCGTCAGCAGCCCTTGCACGCCGGGATGATTGAAGTCGATACCCGTGCTGACATCGAAGGCCTTGCGCTCTACGTTCAGTTCGAGCGTGGTCGCGCCGTCGGTGTTCTGCGGCGGCGGCACGTTGGCCGCGACCTTGACGCCGGGCAGCAGGCCCATCGCGTTGATGTAGCGCTCGAAGGTAGTGCGGCGCAGCGGCCGGTCCGCCGTGATGTGCGCGGCGATCGCGCGGATCTTGTCCTCCGTCTTGCCGGGCTTGCCCGTCACCTTCACATTCGCGACATAGCCCTCGACGATCGTCACGCGCACGACGCCGTTCTCGAAGGTCTGCGCCGGCACGAACGCAAACGACAGCGCATAGCCGCGTTCCTGATAAAGCCGCGTGACGCCGTTCGCTTCTTCGATCAGCTGGCCGATCGTGATGTCCTTGCCGACCATCGGCGTGAAGCGCTGCGCGACTTCGTTGAACGGGATCGACCTGACGCCTTCCACTTCGATCTTCGTCGGCGTGAGATGCCGCGCGAGCAGTTCCTGAAGTTGCGGTGCTTGCGGCTGGATCTGCGCGGTCGCGTTCGGGCCTTTTTCAGGCGCCTTGATTTGCGGAAGCGCATCGAGCGGGTTGCCGCTGACAGCGGGGCGCGTCTGCGCCTGAACCGCGCTCGCAGTGATGATCGCGAGCATGAGTGTCCATTGCCTGGTCCCGAATTTCATCGGTTTATCCTCGGAAGGCCCGTTGTTCTTGTACCGACGTGCGCCTGGCCGGGCATCGCGTCAGCTTCTCTCGTATTCGTATGGTTCGTTGATGCAGTTGCTTGCGCGCGTCCTGAGTACGGGCTGCGCCGTGTGCTTCATCTCGTGGGAAGCACGCGGCGCGCAGCCCGCATGAGCGCTTTACTTCTTCGCCGAAGGCAGCAGGCCGCCGACGAGCGGCGTGGAACCGCCCGTCGTCGAACTCAGCGTGCTCGTGAGCGTGCCGACGAGGCCCGTCACGGGAGCGAGGGGATTGCTGCCCGAGCCGCTGCCGCCCGTAGCACCGCCGAGTGCGCCGGTCACTGCCGAGAGCGGGTTGCTCGAGCCGGTGCCCGACACAGCGCCCGACAGCGGCGTGCTGCCGAGCAGCGTCGAGAGTGAACCGAGCCCGCCGTCGCCGAGACCGCCACCCGCGAGCAGACCCGTAAGCGGGCTCAGCAGGCCACCCGTCGCCGCCGGCGGGCCGGGCCGCACGAGTGCCGTCGACCCACCGACGAGGCTCACGATCAGCCCCGGAATCGGCGCATACCCGTTCGGGCCGTTCGGATTGACGAGACCGCCCGCATTCGTGACCGTGTTGCCGAGCGAGCCGACCAGCGAGCCCACGTCACCGCCGAGCGGATTTGTCGTCGCGCCGCCGACGGTGCCGCCCGCGCTCTGCAGCGCGCCGCCGACCTTCGCGAGTACGCCGGACACGGGCGTGCCGAGCCCCGTCGTCGTGCCGACCGTCTGCGTGGCCTGGCCGAGCGTGATGACGAGCGGCGTGATCGCTGTACTGAGCGGTTGCGTGACCTGTTGTACGGGTGCCGACGCCAGCGTGCTGCCAAGCGTCGCGCCGCCCGAGTTGAGCGCGTTGGCGACGCTGTCGAGCGCGCCCGCTACAGGCGTCGTGACGGGCGAGAGTGCGGAGAGGTTGCCCGTGCCGAGGCCGTCGACCGTGGTGGCGACGCCGTGCACGACACCGCTCGTCGAACTGACGACGTTGCCGAGTCCCGACACCGTCGTGCCGACCGGGTCGGAGGTCGAGCCGATCTGCCCGAGGCCGTTGCTGACGGCATCGGCGAGCGCGTTGACGGTGCCGCCGGCGCTCGACACGGTGCTGCCGAGTCCTTGCGTGACCTGCGGCGATACGCCCGGCAGCGAAACCGAGCCGAGCGTGCTGCCGACATCGTCGACCGTCTTGGCGACCGTCGATACCGTGCCGGTCGTGCCCGTGGTCGTGGTGGTACCGCCGCCGGACGTATCGCCGCCGCCCGTGCTGTTCGACGGCGTTGCCGGCGACGACGCGGTGACGCCGTGGCCGCCGCACGCCGCCAGCAGGCAGGCGAGCGCAAGTGCGGAGAGGGGCGCGCGCAGCGCCGGGAGGGCCGCGCGTGCGGCGTCGGAGAAAGTCGAACGTTGAGTAGGCATGGGGTGCTCCTCGGTTTCGGATGGACGTCGTGAGCCGCTCGCGTGTGGTGGTCGCCCCACGCTTGCAGTCGCTGTGTAAATGGAAGAGGGCGTTGGCGCGACGGCTGCGCCGCGCTGCTGCCCGGCCGTCGCTACTTCTTCGCGCCGCCGAGCACGCCGCCGACA
>NZ_JAAGPI010000069.1 GCF_017104715.1 Burkholderia sp. Ac-20365 | reverse complement strand
GACGACAGCAGGCGGCGGGACCACTACCGGCGGCGGCACGACCACCGCCGCGCCGACCGTCGTCGTCCCTGTCACCACAGCCGTGCCGCCCGTCGTGACCACGCCGCCGTGCACGACCGTGCCGCTCGTCGTCACCGTATTGCCGTGCGTGCCCGTCGCGCTGCCCGACGTGACGACGACACCCGGCGCGACGCTCGTTGCGCTGCCCGAATGCGTGACCGTGCCGCCGTTGCTGCCCGATACCGTCCCCGAGCGCGAGCAGGTCCAACCGCCGCAATTCGTCGACGCCGAATGGTTATACGTGTTGCCGTTGCCGCCCGTCACCGTACCCGACGAAGAGTACTGACCGGCGCCGTTGCGCGTCACTTCGCCCGACGTCGAAGCCGTCTTGCCATCCGAGCCCGTCATCGAACCCGTGTGCGAGCAGGTGCCACTCGCGCAGCTGGTGTCGCCCGAATGCTGGACCGAGCGGCCGTTCGGACCATAAGCCGTACCCGAATTCGAGAACTGGCCGGGCGCCGTGCGCGTGACGCTGCCCGAATTGCTCGCTATACCGCCGTAAGGGCCGGCCACGCCGCCCGCGTGATTGCAGGTGCCACCGCTGCAGTAGCCGCCATGCGCGCCGTTGTATTCGCCGCGTGACGTGTACGCGGTGCCGTGGCCGTACCAGCCGGCAAACGCGGGCACGCTGACGAGCGACGCGCTGGCGCCGATCAGCGTCGCCGCCGCCGCGAGCGCGACGCGGCGCGAAATGCCGCGCGAAGCGGATGCACATGCAGACGAACGATTCAGCAGACCAGACAACGAGGAGAAGAATTGCGAGCGGGTTTTCACGGCAGTGTCCTTCACGGTTCGGGCCACTTCGCAGATGCAGTGTGGCGACGGAATGAATCGTAGAAGAACGGCCCGCCCAAGTCATTTCATAAACTATGTCGGGAAATGTCACGGCGGCAGGCAAAAACTGCCTGCGCCGTGAGAAGAAAACGCTATGAAGAACGGTCGCGGCCACGCGTACGGGTCGCCCCCGTGACCACGCCGATGCCGAGCAGAATGACGGCGACGATCAGCACGTAATGCTGCGCGACATGCATGCTGACGAGGGCCCACGACACGCCGCCAATGAAAATCAGCCAGCCGATCAGATAAATGGCCAGGGTCATCGGGTTCTCCTTTCCGCTTATGACGTGCAAGGTTTTTGCAAGAACCATGCCGCGCGGAAAAGCCAACGCCGCGAGTCTTTGTTCAGCCCTTATGCAATGACGTCAGCGCCGTCGTCGGCGGGCTCGACCTTTTCGGCGGCGCGCGCGCCCTTGCGCTTGCGGTCACGCTCGGCGCGAACATGCTGCATCTCGATCAACTCGCGATACGACAGCCACGCGCCGGAGCCGCCCGATTTCGCCGCATACATCGCAGCGTCCGCGTTGAGCAAAAGCGTTTCGGCGGAATCGCCGTCGGCAGGGAAATGGCTGATGCCGATACTCGCGCCGACCGCCATCGTCTGATCGGAAATGGTCAGTTCTTCGTCGAGCGTGCGCACGATGCGCGCGGCGATCGCGGGCGCCGCGTCGGCGGAGCGATCGCCTCTGACGAGCACGATAAATTCATCGCCACCGAGCCGCGCGACGAGATCACCCGTGTGCAGTACGCACTGCAGACGCTGCGCGACGAGCGCGAGCACGTCGTCGCCGACCGAATGGCCGTACTGATCGTTGATCTGCTTGAAGCGGTTCAGGTCGATGAACAGCACTGCGAGCCGGTCGCCGCTGCGGTGTGCGTTGTCGATCGCTTCCTGCAGTTTCTGCATGAAGAGCATCCGGTTCGGCAGACCCGTCAGGCCGTCGTGGCTCGCGAGATGCACGAGTTCGTGCTGCTTGCTGTGCAGCTCGTCCATCTGCACGCGGATCTCGCCACGCATGCGGTCGAAGCAGCGCGCGAGCACGCCGATTTCGTCGGTGCGCTTGAGCGGCAGCGCGTCCATCGTGTGTTCGGAGAAGAAATGCGTGGCGGCGTCCGCGAGCAGATGCAGCGGCCGCGTCAACGCGCGGGCGAACAGAATGGCGAGCAGGATCGCAAAACCACTGAAGATCAGCACCATTCGCACGATGCTGTTGCCCAGCATGTTCGCGCCGACCAGCACGTCATGCAGCGGTTTCGCCAGTCCGATCACGATGAAGCGATTGCCTTGCGATTCGCCGAACGGCCGGCGCACGAACGCAAATACATGGTCCGCCGCTTCCTTCGGCTGCGCGAGTCCGTTCATCAGCACGGGCTGCATCGACTGCTCGAACAGCGGTTTGGTGGATGCGAAACTGTCCTGCATGAACACGCGCCGGCCCTTGTCGAAGCCGAAGGTCTCCGACGGGTCCGGATGCACGAGGAAATCGCCCCATTCGTTCGCGAGATAGACCTGATAGTCGGCGGGCAGGTCAGCTTGCGACAGGCGTAGCAGGCTCGCCAGATCGACGTCGATCACCACCACACCGACCACCTCGCCGCGCGCATTGGCGACGGGCGTGCCGACCCGCAGCGTGGGCTTGCCCTCGGCCGCATGCGCGCCGTGCTCGTGATTCACGGCGATGGGCGATACGTAGACGCGCCCCGGCAGCATCGCGAGCGTATCGAACACATACGCGAACTGGCCTTTCTCCTGCAACGCGCTCTCGCGCACGCGCACCGCGCCGCCCGATTCGCGATCGATACGGATCAGCTCCAGCCCGTAATGATTGCGCGCGATCAGCCGCACCTGCAGATACTCGGGATGCTGCGCGATAAAGCTTGCGAACACCTGCGCGAGCCGGTCGCGCATCGGGTTTTCGAGCGACGCGCCGTCGTCGCTCACCGCGATCGTTGCGGCCGACGGCATCGTCGAGAGCACCAGCGCGTCCGCGGCGATGTCCTTGATCGCAGACGTAAAGCGCTGGCCGAGCAGTTCCGTCGACGTGAGCAGGCTGCGCTCCGCCTCGCGCACGAGCATGGTCCGGTTCGCGCGATACGCGTAGTAGCCCGTCGTGCCCGACGCGAGCACGCCGATCAGCGCGAGCAGCACGGAGAGCTTGAACGTGAGGCCGGGACGCATCATCAGAAACGCTCCGGACGGTCGCCCGACACGATGCGGCTCCACAACGCCTCGCGCCGGTCGATGTTCTCGACGGGTTCGATCCACAAAATGTGGCTCTTGTCGGTGTTTTCGGGTGCTTCCGTCAGCGTGTTCGCGAGGCCCTGGCGCTGCGTCAGCAGATGGCTGACGTCCGGCTCCAGCATGTAGTTGATCCACGCGAGCGCGAGCGGCCGGTTCGCCGCCGCGTTCGTCATCGACCAGCAATCGAGCCACGCGAGCACGCCTTCGTCGGGAATCACGTAGCCGACGTCGGCGCCCGCGCGGCGCAGCAATTCGAGCTGCTGCGTGCCGTAGTTGCCGAACATCAGCGCGACCTTGTGCTGCACGAAGTACGCGGCGGCTTCTTCCGGCAGGTTGTAGTACGTGAGCAGGTTGCGCCGCAGATCGATCAGCTTGCGCGTGATGGTCTGGACCTGCGTGCCGTTGAGCTGGAACGGATTCGGATAGCCGAGCGCGAGCGCCGTGAACGAGAAATTGTGCTGCGCGCTGTTGTAGTCGAGCACCTTGCCGCGATAGCGCGGATTCCACAGTTCGTTCATCGAATGCGGCGGGACGGTGACCTGCTTGCGGTCGTAGATCAGACCCATCGTCGAATACGTGAACGGTATCGCGTAGACGGCGCCCTTCTTCGTCAGTCCGTCGATCGACGAGAGCGCGCGAAAGCGCGGCA
The DNA here is from genome assembly GCF_017104715.1 of Burkholderia sp. Ac-20365. Classification (GTDB taxonomy): domain Bacteria; phylum Pseudomonadota; class Gammaproteobacteria; order Burkholderiales; family Burkholderiaceae; genus Paraburkholderia. The sequence goes on along the minus strand of NZ_JAAGPI010000069.1, from coordinate 27,466 downwards.
ACTGGCGTTGTGTGTTCGGCAGGCTGCCAAGGTCGAGCGGCGCGAGCAGATCGTCGTGCGCGTAACGCTGGATTTCGGCCGTGTTGGCCGCGAGCACGTCGAAGCGCGGCTGCTTGCCCTCGTGCATCTTGTCCCACAGCGCTTCATCGGAGTCGACCAGCGTCACTTCGACTTTCGCGTGATAACGCGTTTCGAAGACTTTTACGACGTCGGGATCGGCGTAGCCCGGCCATGCGAGCACGCGCAGCACGTTGTCGGCTGCCGACGCCTGCGCGACCAGCACGCAGCAGCCGAAAAAAAGGATGACGGAGTCAAGCAACCGGCGTGGACGGACGAACGCGCACGCGATGCGGGCGGGCACGCCGCGCCGCAAGACACATGCATTCGAGTAGCACCACCGCATCTTGTCCGTCCTTATCGCGATCCGACTTCAATGCACTTCCAGGCACACCCAACGCAACATCGGCCGATGGCGACGATGCAGACGGGCATGCGAGGGAGCGGTGTTCGGTCGCTTGTGAATGACGCGCGACGCTATTCTTCAGAAGAAGGAATTGCAGTCTAGCTGAATCGCGCGCGCCAAAATATACCCTGTCGTGGTCTACACGCAGATAACGGCGCGAACGGCTGCTTCTTTAACGATTGGCGCGCGCTTTCTTTTCAAGCAGCGTTTCAGGAAATGACCGCGCTAAACGTGCACGCGGCGCGCGACAATATCATCACGCGTTTCAAACTGGTGTTTGTTTTTGCCTTGTTTTGCAGCACTTTTATGCAGATGCCACAGAAAATCGCGACGTGATGCAACGTCGTGCACGGCATCGTACGGATGGTTGATGACATTCGTTTGGTGCGGCAAGGTTCTGGCTTTTTAGCCGCGCAAACGTACACGTCGGCGCCTTCGCTACTGCACCGACGCCACCGCGCGGCCGCCCTTCTGCACAGTGCCGGCGGGATACAGTTCGAAGCAGAAGGTGGTGCCCGCGCCGTCACGTTCGACGAGCCGAATCTGGCTGTCGTGCAACTGCAGCATGCGCTGGACGATCAGCAGGCCGAGCCCGCCCCGATGCGCGCCGCCCGACGTGAACGCGCGCTGGAACAGACTCGCGCGCACTTCCGGCGACATGCCCGGCCCGGTATCGCTGACCGTCACCGCGACCTTGCCGTCGCGCACGGCAAGGTCGACATCGACCGCGCCGTTATCGGGCGTGTGGCGGATCGCGTTGTCGAGCAGATTGGTCAGCACGCGCTCGATCATGCCGAGGTCGGCAGTCACGTTCGGCAGGCGCGGTGCAATGCCCGCGCGCAGCTGGATATGGCGGGCTTCGGCGGAAAGCTCGAATTTCTGGAACACGTCCTGCAGCAGATCGACGAGTGAGAAATCTTCCAGCGCGAGCTGCACGTTGCCATGCTCCAGCCGCGCGAGTTCAAACAGCGACTGCGCGAGCCTGCCGACTTTCACGCTCTGCGCGAGTGCGATCGCGAGGTAGCGCTTGCGCTCGGCGTCGCTCAGCGTGTCCGACTTCATCGACAGCGTTTCGAGGTAGCCGTGCAGCGAGGTCAGCGGCGTGCGCAGGTCGTGCGAAATGTTCGCCACCAGTTCGCGCCGCTCCTGATCCTGCCGCGTCAGCTCGCGCCATTGCTGGCCGATGCGTTCGGACATCTGCGCGAAAGTCGACTCGAGCGTGGCGATTTCATCGCGCGAATTCGCAGGCGTGACACGCGGCGCATTCGCAATGGCGGGTGGCGTGTCCGGCTCGCCGTTCGCGTCGAACTTGCGCATGGCGTCCGTCAAACGCCGCAACGGCCGCGTGATCAGTCCGAACGCCATCAGACCTGCGACCAGTCCGAGCAGCGCGACGAGCGCCATCGACCACAACGTGGTGCGCAACACCGAACTGGCCGCGACGCGCGCGGCGAGCGCATCGTGCGCTTCGCCCTGCAGCACGACGTACAGGTATTCGGGCGGACGGCCGGCGGCTTGCGGCAGCAGCGCCGCGCTGAACACCTTGCGTCCGTCGACGCTGCGCGGGTCGTCGCCGAGTATCGGCAGCGGGTCGCCCGCGATGAACTGGCGCACGGGGCGCACGTCGACCTGCATGCGCTTCAGATGACCGGCGGGCGCGTCGTCACCTTCGATATGGCCATTCTGGTCGAGCAGATACACTTCGACGCTCGGATTGACCACCATCAGTTGCCCGAAAATCTCCCGTAGCGCCTCTTTGCGCGAGCCCTCGCCGCTATCGTCCGAGAGCGCCGGATTGTGCGCGATGTGTGCCGCCAGATCGCGCGACAGGCTCTGGATCACTTCCTTCTCGTGCAGGTCGCTGGAGCGGATCTGCAGCCACGCGGATGCACCGCAGCACGCGAGCAGCAGCACGGAAAACACCAGCGAGAGCCGCTGCGTCAATGACAGGTTCACGACGCGTCTCCCTCGTGCGCCGCAGGGTCGGCGACGAACTTGTAGCCGCGTCCCCAGACCGTCAGGATGCGCGTGGGCTGCGCCGGGTCCGCTTCGATCTTCGCGCGCAACCGGTTGATATGCGTGTTGACCGTATGCTCGTAGCCTTCGTGCTGATAGCCCCACACGGCGTTCAGCAGGTCCATGCGCGAGAACACCTTGCCCGGACGGCTCGCAAAAAAGTACAGCAGGTCGAACTCGCGCGGCGTCAGCTCGATCCGCTTGCCGTTGACGGTCGCTTCGCGCGTGAGCGGATCGATGAAAAGCCCGGCGAGATTCAGGCTGCCCGATTCCATGCGCGCGTCTTTTGCCATGGCATCGGCGCGCCGCAGCAGCGCTTTCACACGCGCGACCAGTTCGAGCACGGAAAACGGTTTGGCGAGGTAGTCGTCCGCGCCGAGTTCGAGGCCGAGAATGCGGTGCACCTCGCTCGAGCGCGCGCTGGTGATGATGATGGGCGTGTAGCGCGCCATCGCGCGGGCGCGCCGGCAGATTTCCAGCCCGTCGACGCCCGGCAGCATCAGATCGAGAATCAGCGCGTCCCAGTTGCCCTGCTCCAGCAGCCGCAAGCCTTCGTTGCCATCGGCGCTATGGACAACCTCGTAGCGTTCGTCCCGCAGATGCAGGCTCAGCACATTCGCAATGTCGACGTCGTCTTCGACGATCAGTACGCGCTTAGGGTGATCCATCGGCTCGCTTGGTTGAACAGGATGTGAACGCAGGGATTAAACGCTGCACTGCAACGTTTACAGCACTGACATTGTGCAGAATTTCCGGTCGCGGGGTTATCACAAATATTTTAAGTTTCCGTGAGGACCCTGATATCACGCGGGACTTACGCTACGGCCACGATCAATCGAGTCGCACCAGGGAGCACACGATGAAAAGCCGCAGACAGTTCATGTTATTGGGCGGCAGCGCGCTGGCCACGCTGGCGGCGCTCACGCACTGGCGCGCGTTTGCGGCGGGTTCGCCGGCGTCACCGGCGGCTTCGAACGCTCCGGAGGCGTCGGGCGCAATGGCCGCGCGCTTCGAAGTCATGCGCACCGACGCCCAGTGGCGCGCGCAGCTCACGCCCGCGCAGTATCACGTGCTGCGCGAGGAAGGCACCGAGCGCCCGTTCAGCAGCCCGCTGAACGACGAGCATCGCAGCGGCGTGTTCGCATGCGCGGGTTGCAGCCTCGAAGTGTTTTCGTCGCGCACGAAGTTCGATAGCCACACGGGCTGGCCGAGCTTCTGGGCGCCGCTCGAACACGCCGTCGCGACGCGGGAGGACGGCTCGTGGGGCATGGTGCGCACGGAAGTGCACTGCCGGCGCTGCGGCGGCCATCTCGGCCATGTCTTCGACGACGGCCCGAAGCCGACGGGCCTGCGCTACTGCATGAACGGCCTCGCGATGACCTTTGCGCCACGCGCGGCCTGAAGCTTTCGCTAAAAGACCTCATTTCGCACGATCAACCTTTCAAACGATCATGTTACTCATCGTTCTCGCATACCTCGGCGGCGCGCTCACGATCCTGAGTCCGTGCATTTTGCCCGTGCTCCCCTTCGTCTTCGCGCGCGCCGACCAGCCGTTCGTGCGCTCCGGCCTGCCGTTGCTCGGCGGCATGGCGCTGACGTTCGCGCTGGTTGCCACGCTCGCGGCCGTCGGCGGCGGCTGGGTCACGCAGGCCAACCAGTACGGCCGCTGGATCGCGATCGTGCTGCTCGGCGTGTTCGGTCTGACGCTGCTGTTGCCGCGCCTCGCCGACCGTCTGATGCATCCGCTCGTGAGCGCGGGCAACCGGCTGTCCGAAATGGCGCAGACCGGCAATGACAGATCACGCATCGGCTCGTCGTTCCTGCTCGGCATCGCAACGGGTCTGCTGTGGGCGCCGTGCGCGGGCCCGATCCTCGGTCTCGTGTTGACGGGTGCAGCGTTGCGCGGCGCGAGCGTCGGCACGACGTTGCTGCTGCTCGCTTACGCGGCGGGTGCGGCGACCTCGCTGGCGGTCGCGCTGCTGATCGGCGGCCGGGTTTTCACGGCGATGAAGCGCTCGCTCGGCGCGGGCGAATGGGTGCGGCGCGGCATCGGCGCGGCCATGCTGGGCGGCGTCGTGGCGATTGCGCTCGGCCTGGATACGGGCGTGCTGACCAAGGTGTCGACGATCGCGACGAGCGGCATCGAGCAGCGTCTCATCGACACGTTCGCGCCGCCGAAGCAGTCGGACGCGATGATGTCCGCGAATGTATCGAACGACGGCCCCGCGATGATGAAGGCTTCCGATACGCAGAACGGCAAGGCCGGCGCCACGCCGCCCGCCGGCACGATGATGCGCGCCTCGTCGGCGGCTGCGCCGCTGCCGGTCGAAGGCACGCTGCCGTCGCTGACGGGCGCCGTGCAATGGCTGAACTCGCCGCCCCTGACGAACGACCAGTTGCGCGGCAAGGTCGTGCTGGTCGATTTCTGGACGTATTCGTGCATCAACTGCCTGCGTACGCTGCCGTATGTGAAGGCGTGGGCGCAGAAATACCGCGACATGGGCCTCGTCGTGATCGGCGTGCATGCGCCGGAGTTCGCGTTCGAGCGCAACCTCGATAACGTGAAGAAGGCCACGCACGATCTCGGCGTCGATTACCCCGTCGCCGTCGACAACAACTACGCGATCTGGCGCGCCTTCGGCAACCAGTACTGGCCGGCACACTATTTCGTCGATGCGCAAGGCCGCGTGCGTCATCACCATTTCGGCGAAGGCGAATACGAGCAATCGGAGAAGGTGATCCAGCAACTGCTCGTGGAAGCGGGTCATCCCGATGCGGCGAAAGTGGCGACCGGCCTCACGCAGCGCGCGAACGGCGTCGAAGCGGCCGCCGACGGCAACGACATGATGTCGCCGGAAACCTACATCGGCTATGCGCGCGCTGAGAACTTCGCGTCGCCGGGCGGCGAAGCGGAGAACCGCGCGCACAGCTACGCCGCGCCGACGAGCCCCGACGTCAACGACTGGGGACTGGCGGGCACGTGGAAAGTGGGCTCGGAGCACGCGACCCTCGCCGCGCCGAACGGCCGCATCGTGTATCGCTTCCATGCACGCGATCTGCACCTCGTGCTCGGGCCGGGCGCGAGCGGCAAGCCGGTGCACTTCCGCGTGACCATCGACGGCGCGGCGCCCGGCAACGCGCGCGGCACCGACGTGAGCGCCGACGGCACGGGCGTCGTGACGGAACAGCGTCTGTATCAGCTCGTGCGCCAGACGGGCGACGTGTCCGACCACACGTTTGCGATCGAGTTTCTCGATCCGGGCGTCGAAGCGTACGCCTTCACGTTCGGCTAATCGGATTCGACCGGCTGCACATCAACCTGTTATTCGAGGACTCATCATCGTGAACAAGAAAACCATCGCAGGCGCATTGGGCTGGACACGCACATCGGCGGGCCGGATTGCCGCGTGCGTCGCCATCGGCGCGGGGGCGATCGCGTGGCAGCATGTCGCGTCGGCGGAACAGGCGGTCAAGATCCCCGCCCCCACGCAGGACGAAAAGGCGGGCAGCGTGCACACGGAAACGGCTGTTTTCGCGGGCGGCTGCTTCTGGGGCGTGCAAGGCGTGTACGAGCACGTGAAGGGCGTGAAGCAGGTCGCGTCGGGTTATGCGGGCGGCGCGGCGAACACCGCGCAGTACGAGACCGTGAGCGGCGGCGACACGGGGCATGCCGAGTCCGTGCGGATCACGTATGACCCGACGCAGATCACATATGGACGCCTGCTGCAGATCTTCTTTTCGGTCGCGCACAATCCGACGCAGTTGAACTACCAGGGCCCGGATCACGGCACGCAGTATCGATCAGCCGTATTTCCGCAGAATGCCGAGCAGCGCAGCATCGCGCAGGCATATATCGCGCAGCTGAATGGCGCGAAGGTATTCTCGACGCCGATCGTCACGAAGGTCGAGGACTTCAAGGGCTTTTATCAGGCTGAGCAGTATCACCAGAACTATCTGGTGCTGCATCCCGATTCGCCGTATATCGCGATCAACGATCTGCCCAAAATTGATTATCTGAAGCAGATGTTCCCGGATGTGTATCGCAATGATCCGGTGTTGCTGAAGGCGTCCGCTTCGTAATGTTGCCGCGCGACGCTGGTTGAAGCTCAGCCGCCCACGGCCTCGACGATGCGCTTGCACAGCGCCTTGTCGGGGTACGGGCCGATGCCTGCGCGCACGTTGTCGGCCATGTACTCGGGGCGTCCCGTGCCGGGAATCACGACCGTCACGGCCGGCTGAGCGAGCACGAACTTGAGGAGCAGTTGTGCCCACGTCATGCAGCCGATATCGGCTGCGAATGCGGGCAGCGGCGTCTTGCTCACACGCGACAGCAATCCGCCACCGCCGAACGGCTGATTGACGACGACACCGATGCCGAGATCGCGCGCAAGCGGCAGGATGCGCTGTTCGGCGTCGCGGTCGTCGGCAGCGTAGTTGATCTGCACGAAATCGGGGTTTTCGCTGCGCATCACGCTCGCCACTTCGTCGAACGCGCTCGACGTGTAGTGCGTGATGCCGATATAGCGGACACGCCCTTGCGCTTTCCAGTCGCGCAGCGTGGCGATCTGCGTGCGCCAGTCGACGAGGTTGTGCACCTGCATCAGATCGATGCGCGGCTGCTGGAAACGGCGCATCGATTCTTCCATCTGCGCGATGCCTGCCGCTTTGCCCTGCGTCCAGACCTTGGTGGCGACGAATGCCTTGCTGTGGGCGTCGAGACGCGTGAGCAGCGTGCCCGCGACGGCTTCGGACGAACCGTACATCGGCGACGAGTCGATCACGGAGCCGCCTGCCGCGAACAGCGTTTTCAGCACGTCGGCGAGCCGGGCGAGACCGTTCGGATCGTTATCGACATCGAACGTGCGCCACGTGCCGCAGCCGACGATGGGCAAGGGTTCGCCCGTCGATGGAATCTTGCGGCGCTCCATTTGCGGCAGTGGCTTGCTGCTGTCCTGCGCGGACGCGAGTCGCGGAATCGCCATGGCGAGCGGTAGCGCCAATGTGCGTTGCAGGAAATCGCGGCGCGTGGAAGGGTGCGTTTGCATCAGCCCGGGCGGCGCGCGATGAAGTCGATTTCGACGAGCGCGTCGCGGGCGAGTCCGGTTACGCCGACGCACGTTCGTGCCGGGAGTTTTCCCTGCGGGAAATGGGCGGCGTATACCGCGTTCATGGTTGCGTAGTCGCGTTTGAATTCGGTCAGGAAGATGCGGGCCGATACGACGTGCTCAAGACCCAGGCCGATGCCCTTCAGGACCAGGACGAGGTTGTCCATGACGCGCTTCGTTTGCGCGGCGACGCCTTCCGGCAAGGGCGCGGTGTCGTCGTCAGGGAAGGTTGGCATCTGGCCTGTGATGAAGACCCAGCCGTTTGACTCCGTTGCGTGCGAGAACGGGCCGACTGGCGTCGGGGCGGAATCGATCATGTGGAACTGGATGGGTTCTGTCATGGTTTTTTTGGGCTACGCCGTGGTGGTTAGGGTGCGAGCGTGTACCTTAGCGCGGAATTTTTTTGATGTGGTTTGGTTTTTTTTGTTTTTTGTCTTGCGATGCTGGGGTGGTTTGCTTGTGTTTTTGCTGGCATCCGCGGTTTGTTACTGGTGCTTCAAGCGTTGCCCCTGTGCGGGGCGGCACTTACTTTCTTTGCCGCCGCAAAGAAAGTAAGCAAAGAAAGCGGGCTAACACCGCCTGTTATTGACCACCGCCTGAGGGCCCCCAACAGTTCCTCCGCCTCAATCGGCGTTCTGCCATGCAATGCCCGTTGCCAGCGCTTCGAATGAACGCCTCACCCACTTCGAACACCCGCAGCGCAGCGAGCGGCAGCGATTGGTTACGGCCGCCCAGGTGGCAAACTGTGTGTAGGTCGTAGTGCTGCAAACGGCAGCGCTCTTACGACACCGATCGTATTTTTCAGTCTGGAGTGGAGCGCGTACACCGGGAAAGCCGACACACAGTTTGCCGCTATAGAACGTGGGCGATTTGATCGCGCATGTGGCGACGCGGGAGTGTGGAGCGGGTGAGGCGCCTAGCCGAAGCGTTGGCAGCGGGCATCGAGAAGATATATGCCGTGAACAGGACGGGGCCGTTGGGGGCCCGTGGGTAAAGGTCAAGAACGGGCGGTGTTCAGCGGCTTTCTTTTGCCTACTTTTCTTTGCCGCGGCAAAGAAAAGTAGGTGCCGCCCCGCACAGGGGCGACGCGTGAATCACGAAAGCAAAACGCGGATGCCAGCGAAAGCAAAAGCAAACCAAGCCAGCGTCGCAAGACAAACCAGAGTACTTACCGCGCCGCGCAGGCATAAAAAAAACTCACTCCACCCCGGAAGCCCGACAAAACCCCCGCCGCGCCGCCCGAGGCGCACCAACAGCATCAACTGCAACAACTTCCAGCACTTCCCTCCACCACCTCTCCCCCCGATGCGGCGCAGCCAGTTCCACCCTCTCCCCCATCCGTGGAGTAGAAAGCGCCACGCCGCGCGCAGCGGCAATTCCAACCACGCGCTCAAATGGCTCCTGCCACCGGTGCATCGCCAGATCAAACGTCCCGTTATGAATCGGCACCAGCCACCGCCCGCGCAGATCGATATGCGCCTGCACCGTCTCGTCAGGCTGCATATGCACGTAAGGCCATTGCGCGTCATACGCGCCCGTCTCGATCATCGTCACGTCGAACGGGCCGAGCCGCTCGCCGATGGTCCTGAAGCCGTCGAAATACCCGGTGTCGCCACTGAAAAACACCCGCAACCCGTCGTCGACGATCACCCACGACGCCCACAGCGTGCTATTTCCATCGAACAGGCTGCGCCCCGAAAAGTGCTGTGCCGGCGTCGCCGTGAACTGCACGCCGTCAATCTCGACACCCTGCCACCAGTCGAACTGCCGCACCTTCGACGCCTCAACGCCCCATTCGATCAACCGGTCGCCCACACCCAGCGGCGTCAGGAACACGCCCGTTGTTTCTGCCAGCGCCAGCACCGTCTCCCGATCCAGATGGTCGTAGTGATCGTGCGACAGAATCACGCCACGCAACGGCGGCAGCGCGTCGCGCGCGATCGGCGGCGCATGGAAGCGCTTGGGCCCCATCCGCTTGAACGGCGACGCGCGCTCCGCAAACACCGGATCGGTCAGCCAGAACTGGCCGCGCAACTTCAGCAGCATCGTCGAATGGCCAAGGCGGAACAGGCTGCGGTCGGGCGCCGCGTCCAGATCGGCGCGCGTCAACGCATCGACAGGCAACGCCGCCGTCGGCACGGTGTCGCCCGGCTTGTTGAAAATGATGTTCCACATGATCCCCAGCGTCTTGCCCAACCCCTCGGCCGGACGCGGCTTCACGTTGCGAAAGCGCTCGCCGTCGTGCTGCGGCGACACGCTAGACAGCGCACGGCCGCGCCCGGCGGCAGTCAATCCGAGAACCTGACTGATAGAGCCAATGATCGATTTCATCCGAAGCGTCACTCGAAACAGAAGGTAGACTGCACAGTGTAGTTTATTATCTCGAAAAGTAAACCTGCCGGTGTAAAATTTAACGATGGACGACAGCACGACTCTTCCCCGCCTGACCGATCGCAAGCGCGCGGCCGTTATCGAAGCGGCCATCGACGAATTTCGCGCTGCCGGTTTCGACGCCACCAGCATGGATCGCATCGCCGCGCGCGCGAGCGTGTCGAAGCGCACCGTGTACAACCACTTCCCGAGCAAGGAAGCGCTCTTCGCGGCGATCCTTCAGCAACTTTGGGACGCGAGCAAGGCGGGCGACGCGCCCGGCTATCGCGCGGACCAGCCTTTGCGCGCCCAGTTGGTCGGCCTGCTCGCGCAGAAGCTGCGCCTGTTGAACGATGAGGCCTTCATGTCGCTCGCGCGCGTTGCGATCGCGGCGGGCATTCACTCGCCGGAACGTGCGCGCGACATGGTGGCGCGCATGGGCGAGCGCGAGGAAGACTTGACCGTGTGGATCCGCGCGGCCGCCGCCGATGGCCGGCTCGCGACGCCCGACGCAGCGTTCGCCGCGCAGCAGTTGCACGGCCTTGTAAAGGGATTTGCGTTCTGGCCGCAGGTGACGATGGGCCAGCCGCCGTTGACGGCCGATGAACAGAAACAGGTGGCGGAGTCGTCGGCGGATATGTTTCTTGCGCGCTACGCAGCGGGAACTAGCGCAACCGACTGAACGTCATTCGGGCGTGACGAGCCCGACCAGCGTATCCCCAAACCCGCCGCGTACTTTCGATGCAATCCGCGCGCTGGTCACGACACGCGGCGCCGCGCTCCATGCGATGCGCGCCCCTGTCTCGACGAGCAAGCCCACCAGCGCGACATCTTCGCTGCACGCGAGCGGCGGGAATCCCCCGACGCGGCAATACGCGCGTGCCGACACGCCAAGATTGGCCCCATGCACATGCCGATGTCCGTCGGTGTTCATGTACGCACGATAAAACGCGTCGCGGGTCAGCGTGTCGTGCTCGCGCCAGTCTTCGACGATCACGGGCCCGCACACGGCTTCCGCATCGAGTGCGAGCTGCGCGACGAGCCAGTCCGGCGCGACGCGGCTGTCGGCATCGGTGAACGCGAGCCAGCGCACGCCTTGCTCCAGTAACGCCGCCGCGCCCGCCGCCCGCGCCTTGCCGACGTTGTGCACGTCGAGCAGCAGCGCGTGCGTGTCGTAGCACTTTGCAATCGATGCCGACCCATCCGTGCAGCTGTCGAGCGCCACCACGATCTTCACCGTCTCGCCGCGCAACTCGGGATGCGCGGCCGCAATCCGCGCCGCCTGCAGGCAGTCGGCCAGCAGCGCTTCTTCGTCGTGCGCGGGGATCACGATGCCGATCATGCGAGCCCCTCGTATTGCGCCACCGATTCCCCGCTCTTCGACCACACATCGAGCAGCAGATCGTGCTCCGCATGCCGCACCACGCCGTTGAGGCCAGGCATTGCGTCGAACGTTGCATGCACATCGTCGGCTGTCTGCAGCCTGCCTTCGAACGGATGTCGCCAGTGGCACGCGACGAGCGTACCGTCCGCCGTCAACGACTCACACGCGCGTTGCGCCAGTGACAGCGTCGCTTCGCGCGACAGGTAATAGCACAGTTCGCCGATCACGATCAGATCGAAGCGCGCGTCGGGCCATTCGTCAGGCATCGTGCGCCGCTCGACGCTGACGTTGCGCTGAGCCGCGAGACGTTCGCGCGCGAGCCGTACCGCGTGGTCGCTGATGTCGCACACCCGCAGACTGTCGCAACGCTGCGCGAGCAGCGCCGACAACTCGCCGTTCGAGCACGCCGGCTCGAAGCCCGACCGATACCGCTCGCGCGGCAGCGCGGCAATCGTCAGCAGACGCTTGCGGCGCTCGTACCAGCTCGCGCGATAGTCCCAGGGGTCATCGTCCTGGCGATACAGGTCGTCGAAATAGGCGGCGGGAAATGACATGCGTGCGCGCCTCAGCGAGGTCCGAGATTCCACGCGTCGCCGGCCTCGTCGGCAAGCAGCGTCTGCCCGAGCGCGCATTCGTCGCGTTCGGCATGGCTTTGGCGCAGGAACACGGGCAGATCGGCGATGGCATGCGCGAACCATGGGTCCGTGCAGAACGGCACGGCGCCGAGCGCGCGCGATACGTGCTCCATCACCTGCGCGGCGGCCTGCTCGACGGCCACGCGCACGCGCAATGCGCACTGTTGCGCATCGTCGCGAGGATTTGCGTCGATCCATGCCGCCGACCCGCGCAGCAACGCGGCCACCGCCGACAGTTCGGCGTCGGCTGCGCCCAGATGCGCGCACGCGTGCGGCTCTGCATGACGCCTGACGCTATCGCGCAGGATCGACGCGAGCGCGGCGGCGCAGCCATACCAGCACGCGGCGATACCCGCGCCTCCGTGCCAGAAGCCCGCACGCGACAGATACGCACCCGGGTCGCCGATCTGCACGGCGCGCGCACCGTCGAAACGCACCTCGCTCGTGCCCGTCGCGCGCATGCCGACAGCCTGCCAGCTGGTGGGATCGATCGTGATGTTCGGCTGCGAGAGTTCGACGGCAGCCAACACTGGCTCGTCGTTACGCCACGCCGTCACCAACGCATGCGACACATGCGGCGCGCCCGAACACCACGGTTTGGTGCCCTCGAGCTTCAACGCATCGCCGCCTGCGGCGTGCGCGATCAGCTTCGCATTGGGCGGTTCGGCGGCCCAGACGGCCCAGTTGCCGTCGTCGGCGAGTCCGGTGCGACCGAGTTCCGCGAGAATCGCGAGCGCGTCGGTGTGCGCCTCGTAGAGCTTGACCAGCGACAGGTCGCACGCCGCGACGGCCGCGAGTCCGCGCCAGCGCGTCGCTGTTTCGCCGTGCCCCGGCAGCGGCAGCCAGTCCATGCCGCGGGCGCGCAACGCATCGAGCGTAGCCGCCCGGCTCGCCGCGCTTTCGTCGCTGTAACGCACGCCCGCCAGATAGCGCTCGAGCTCGGGGACAAGCGCATAGCGCTTCGGCTCGATGTCGGTGCCGGGTTCCTCGTCGGACAGACGCAGTCCGCTGTTGATGTACCACGCAGCGGGCGCGGCGCGCCGCAGGGGATCGTGGCCGATATCGTTCATGCGTTACCTCCGTGGCAGCCTTGCGAGGGCAGTGGAATCGTCGCCGCAACCGTCGAAACGGCGAGTGCTCGCAAGCGCTGACGCAAGCGACGTGCCCATCGGCGCGCCTGTCGCTTCGCGCCGCCTGCATGGCATGGCGTTCGCGCACGCTTGCATCGCGTCATCTGCACGGCATGGCGCTTGCGCTGGCGCAAGCAAACGCGCTCTTCGCGCGCAGCGCACCGAAAACACTGCGCTGCCGAACCCGACGAAGAAGAGGAAAACGATGGCCACCCCCACCAACATGCAGCAGGCCGCCCTGCTCTCCGATCTCGCCGACAACGGCATGAAGCGCGTCGAGGTGAACGGCACACCTGTGCTGCTGATACGCAGCGGCAACAGCGTTCATGCCTACGGCGCCGACTGTCCGCACGCGGGCGCGCCGCTGGAAGAAGGCGCACTTTGCAACGGCCGGCTTATCTGTCCGTGGCACAAAGGCACATTCGAGGTTACGACAGGCGCGCTCGTCGAGCCGCCCGCGCTCCTGCCGTTGACGCGCTATGCGGTGCGCGTCGACCAGGACAAGGTGCTCGTCGACAGCACGCCGGAGCCGTCGAAAATCGCCACAGCGACGGCTGCCGACAAACGCACTTTCGCGATCGTCGGCGCGGGCGCAGGTGGCGCGGCCGCCTGCGCGGCCTTGCGTGAAGCGGGCTTCGCGGGACGCATCGCGCTGATCGACCGCGAAGCGCGCACGCCGTACGACCGCACCGTGCTGAGCAAATTTGTGCCGTCGGGTGAGATGTCGCCCGACGATCTCCCGCCGCTCCTACCCGACGATTTCTTCACCGCCCATGCAATCGACGTAATCCAGGCCGAGGTCACGGCGCTCGATGCCAACGCGCGGCGCATCGACATCGGCAGCGCGCCGTCGCTGCACTACGACGCTGCGCTCGTCGCCACGGGCGGCATACCGAAGCGTCTGTCGTTGCAAGGCAGCGGCGCCGATGGCGTGAAAGCGCGCATCTGTCTGCTGCGCAATCGCGCCGATGCACAGCGCCTCGTCGATGTCGCTGAGCAAGGCCATCACGCGCTCGTGCTGGGCGCGAGTTTCGTCGGGCTCGAAGTCGCATCGGCGTTGCGCGAGCGCAAGCTGCGCGTGACCGTTGTCTCGCCAGGCAACGTACCCTTCGAAAAGCAGTTCGGCCCCGAACTGGGACGGCTTTTCATGCGCCTGCACGAGGCGCATGGCGTGCGCATCCGCATGGGCCGCCATGCGCGTTCCGTCGGCGCGGGCGGTGCGGATGGTGCATTGCGCGTGACGCTCGATAACAACGAGACGGTGCCGTGCGACCTGATCGTCGCGGGCATCGGCGTGACGCCGGCGACGGATTTCATCGAAGGCATCACGCGTCATGACGACAGGAGCATCCATGTCGATGCGTCGATGCGCGCGGCTGAAGGTCTCTATGCAGCAGGCGATATCGCGCGCTTCGAATTGCCTTCGGCGGGCGGCGAGCGTGTGCGGATCGAACACTGGCGCGTTGCGCAACAGCAGGCACGCATCGCCGCTTATGCGATGCTCGGCATACATCCGAAAGAATCGTTCGTGCCTTATTTCTGGACTTATCACTTCGGCAAAACGTTCGAGTATCTCGGCTACGCGAAGCACTGGGACGAAACGAGATTTACGGGCACACCGGATACATTCGAATTCATCGCGCTGCTCGGCGAGAAAGGGAAACTGGTGGCGGCTGTCGGCTGCAATCGCGAAAGGCAGACAGGCATGCTCGTTGAAGCGATGCGCAAGCCGTTGAGTCTTGCCGATGCAACACAGATTGCGGAATCGCCGTGAGTGCGTGTTGACACGAACTCCCATCGAACGGCAGTTTTTGCGCGGAACGCATCACCCTTCTTGCGCAAAATGGCAGTCATGAATGTGATTGCAAGTGTGACGCCCGATATGCCGGAATGACGTTACAACATCGCTATATGCACACCGATGCCGGCTCGATGCCAAACGCACCGCAACATGCACGCGCGTGTCGCATCAGGCTATTTGCCACTGTTCGCGCGCGTCGCACGGGAGCATCATGGATAGTTCGCGGTGAAGCGCAGGTCCATCGCTTGCGCGCTCTGCGGGTTCGTTCAACTTTCTTCATGGAGCACCCAATGGTCAGAAAGAATTACGCCCCCGACGAAAACGCCCCACGCCAGCCGTATGCGGACAAGGATGCGGGCGTCGGCATGGGCCGGATCAGTCTCGACGACGATGACGACTTCGAGGACGACCTGGAAGATGAAGAAGAGGACGATGCGGAAGGCTCGCGCTAACGGCTAGCGCATCGCGCATGACGAAAGCACAATGAAAGAACGCAGCGCGCGGTGTCATGCCGCGCGCTGCGTTCGTTTTTGGGCAAGGATTGTTATGCGTGCCGCCCGGCGGGTGGTTCCATGCGTGCGTCGACGTTGCGTTCGCCGTCCACCGGTTGCGGCGGAGTCGTCGGATCGAAGTCGGCCCAGCGCCCTTGCTGCCAGCGCCCGCTCGCGCGCTCGATCGATGCACCGCCCGCCTCGCGCAGCATATGTGCCGCCTTGTGCTGAGAGTCGGGCGTCACGTGCACGGCCAGCAGCACGCCCGAGTCGCGCTCTTCATGGTGCGCCAGACTATGGCGCGCGCCTTTGCCGCCGCCGCGCGTTTTGTACATGGCGCCAATCAGCGAGCCGATATAGGCGCCGACACCCGCGGCAATCGCCGACACCAGCACAGGCGCAGAAAACGCCGTAAATATGCCGACACCGACCACGGCGCCCACGACGGCGCCAATCGTCACACCCATGCCCGCGCCCCTGGGCGCATCGGTGGAAGCGGCGTCCTTGTTCTGATCGCCGCCAATCGGAAAGCGCGCATGCTGCCCGCGCGGATTGACGAAGAACAGCGACACGTCTTCTTCCACGAAACCCGCCCTGAAAAGACGCTCGGCGGCCGCTTCTGCAGCCGGAAAAGTAGTGAAGCGCGCGGCAACGATCAACGACATGATGCCTCCCCTGTTACAGATTTCGTTCGATAAACGGCGGCGATTGCGCACCGCCTGCCATGACGAAACCTGAGCAAGGCATGCGCCCGCGTCAGCGGCGGCGCGCCTGCCGCGCGGCACCTGCGTCTGTTTGCTCGATGGATAACCTGCGGATGACGAAGCGTCGCGCGTCAATGCCGCGCGTCGAGCGCTTCCTTCAGTTGATCGAACGAATAGGGCTTGCGTAATGCCGTCCACGCAAACGGCAGCGCGGCATCGCGCAGCGGCGTGTCGTATCCGGACGAGAACACGACGCGCCGCGCCGCGCGCATGGCGCTCGCCGCGCGCGCGAGATCGAGGCCCGACATGCCGGGCAGCGTGAGATCGGTCAGCAGCACGTCGAATGGCTGGACTTGCAGACGCTGCAAAGCCGCTTCGGCATTGGCCACCGCCTCCCAGCTGTGACCCAGCAAGCCGAGCAGTTCGCACAATGCATCGCGGGCATCGCGGTCGTCTTCGACCACGAGAATGTGCAGTTCACGCGACGTGTCCGACTGCGCCCCGTCGCGCGCCGCGTGCGCAGTCTCGTCGAACACATCGCGTATCTTGCGCGCGAGCTGGCTGCGGCTATACGGCTTTTGCAGCAGATCCGCGCCGCGCCGCAGCAGCGTGTCGAGACCCGCCGTGTCGCGCGTATGGCCCGATGTGAACAGCACCTTCAGCGATGGCCGCATCAACAGCGCCTGGCGCGCCATTTCCGGGCTCAGCAACGGACCGGGCATTACCACGTCGCTGAACAGCAGATCGACTTTCGCGCCGGAGCGCAGCACCGTCAGCGCCTCCGTCGCGTCGTTCGCCGTCAGCACGCCGTAGCCGAGCTGCGACAGCATGTCGACCACCGTCAGTTGCACGCGCCGGTCGTCCTCGACGACGAGCACCGTCTCGTCGCCGCGCAAACTCTCTTCGGAGTCGTGTTCACTCTGCGCGGCAGGTCGCGCGACGGGCGCCTGCAGCGAGCGCGGCAGATAGATCGTCACCGTCGTGCCGACGCCCGGCGTGCTCGCCAGTTCGATATGCCCGCCGCTTTGCAGCACGAAGCCGTACGCCATGCTCAGGCCCAGCCCCGTGCCCTCGCCTTCGGGCTTGGTCGTGAAGAACGGATCGAAGGCGCGGTCGGCGATCTCGGCGCTCATGCCCGTGCCAGTGTCGGTGACGGTCATCTTCACGTATTCGCCGGGCTCGAGTTGCGCGGTAGCCGCAATCTGCGCGTCGACCGTCGCGTTCGACAGGCCGAAGGTCAGCATGCCGCCCTCGGGCATCGCATCGCGTGAATTGATGGCGAGATTGAGCAGCACGTTTTCCAGCTGATGCGTATCGACGAACACATTCCACAAGCCGCCTTGCGAGTGCGATTCGTGGATGCGCACCCGCACGCGCTCGCCGAGCGCGCGGCGCAGCAGGTCTTCCATGCCGTGCAGCACGTCGCTGAGATTGCTCGCCACCGGCAGCAGCGCCTGGCGGCGCCCGAACGCGAGCAGTTGCGCGGCGAGCTTCGAGCCGCGTTCGACCGCCTCGATCGCACGGCCGATGCGTGCGCGGCTCCACGTGTCGTCGTGGCGCGCGCCGAGCAGTTCCAGATTGCCGCGCAACACCTGCAGCACGTTGTTGAAATCATGCGCGACGCCGCCTGTCAGCTTGCCGAGCGCTTCCATCTTTTGCGACTGGAAGAGCGCATTGCGGGTCTGGTCGAGCAGTTCGGCCGCCTGGCGGCGTTCGGTGATATCACGCGTGATCTTCGCGAAGCCGATCAGCACGCCGCTCTCGTCCCGAATCGCGTCGATCACGACGTGCGCCCAGAACCGGCTGCCGTCGCGCCGCACGCGCCAGCCTTCCGATTCCCAGCGCCCGTCGCGCGCGGCCGTTGCGAGACCGCGTTGCGGCACGCCCGCGGCCGCGTCTTCCGGCGTATAAAAGCAGGAGAAATGCGAGCCGATGATCTGCTCGTCGGTGTAGCCCTTGATGCGTCGCGCGCCCGGGTTCCAGTTGGTGACGCAGCCTTCCGGCGACAGCATGAAAATGGCGTAGTCGTTCACGCCCTGCACCAGCAGCCGGAAGCGGCGGTCGCTTTCGCGCGCGGCGTCGGTGGCGCTCTTCTTGTCGCTGATGTCGCGCACGACACGTCCGTAGCCGAGCAGTTCGCCATCGGGCGCATACAGCGCCGTGACGATCACGTTTGCCCAGAACAGGGTGCCGTCCTTGCGCACGCGCCAGCCTTCCATTTCGTGGCGGCCGTCTTCACGCGCCCGCTCGAGGGCGAGTTCGGGCAAGCCCGCGCGCTGGTCTTCTTCGGTGTACATCACACGTATATGCTGGCCGAGAATCTCGTCGGGCATATAGCCCTGGATGGTCTGGCCGCCGCGATTCCAGCTGATGATCGTGCCGTCCGGCGCGAGAGCGAAGATCGAGTAGTCAGTGGTGGATTCGGCCCACAGGCGCAGCCATTCGCTGCTGAAGTCTTCGATGCGCGTGTTCGTGCCGCTCGCCACGGCGTTATCGTGTGAGTGCGGATCGGTCGGCTTTGCGGGTGTGCCAGCCGCGTTGCCCATGTCCTTGTCGTCGTCGCTCATTGACCGCTCATTGCTTGCCCGTCGCTGCTCGTTGCTGCTCGTTGCTTGTTTTCTGGCCCCTCTGGGCGCTTATTGTATAAGCAGCGGTAGGCCCCCCGCATGCGGATCAAACCCTGATGTCCGTGGCTTGTCGCCCGTGTCGGCGCATCAGAGCGGAAACTTCGTGGTCGAAAGGATTTCCTTCAGGACCATAAAGCTGCGGATTTGCCGCACGCCGGGCAGGTATAGCAATTGCTCGGCGTGCAGCCGGTTGAAGCTCTCGCTGTCGCGCGTGCGTACGAGCATGAAGTAATCGAATTCGCCCGTCACCGTGTGGCACTCCATGCAGCCCGACACCTTTTGCGCGGCCTTTTCGAATGCGGCGAAAGTTTCGGGCGTCGAGCGATCCAGCACCACGCCGATCACCACCAGCATGCCCGCGCCGACAGCTTTCGGATCGAGCAGCGCGACTGTCGCGCGGATCAGGCCCATTTCCTTCAGACGTTCGACGCGCCGCAGGCATGCGGGCGCGCTCAGCTTCACCTTCGCCGCCAGCGCGACGTTCGAGATCGATGCGTCCTGCTGGAGCTGCTTGAGGATCGCGCGATCGATGCGATCCAGTTGCGACAGCGGTGTGGCGTCATCGACAGACGGGTTGCGTAATTTTGTTGCGCACATTTTCAGTTTCAGGAAACGAACAAAAGTATGAGTTCACATTGGCGTCTTTAAAGTAGCTTTATGCGATTTATTTCGCAAGCTCATTTCGCACGGTCTTTCCTATCATGTCTGTCAGCGCGGCACCGTTCGCGCGCTTCCCAGACAACGGACCTCGACCATGAACCTGCAACGTTTCCCCCGCTATCCCCTCACCTTCGGGCCGACGCCGATCCAGCCGCTTGCGCGCCTTTCGGATCATCTCGGCGGCAAGGTTCAGCTGTATGCGAAGCGCGAGGACTGCAATAGCGGTCTCGCGTTCGGCGGCAACAAGACGCGCAAGCTCGAATACCTGATTCCCGAAGCGCTCGCGCAAGGCTGCGATACGCTCGTGTCGATCGGCGGCATTCAGTCGAACCAGACGCGCCAGGTGGCCGCCGTCGCCGCGCATCTGGGCATGAAATGCGTGCTGGTGCAGGAGAACTGGGTCAACTATCACGACGCCGTGTATGACCGGGTCGGCAATATCCAGATGTCGCGCATCATGGGCGCGGACGTACGGCTCGTCGCCGACGGTTTCGACATCGGCTTTCGCAAAAGCTGGGAAGACGCGCTCGACAGCGTGCGCGCCGCAGGCGGCAAACCGTATGCGATTCCCGCTGGCTGTTCGGACCACCCGCTCGGCGGACTGGGCTTCGTTGGCTTCGCGGAAGAAGTGCGTCAACAGGAAGAAGAGCTTGGCTTCAAGTTCGACTACATCGTCGTGTGCTCGGTGACGGGCAGCACGCAGGCGGGCATGGTGGTCGGCTTTGCCGCGGACGGACGCGCGGATCGCGTGATCGGCATCGATGCATCGGCGAAACCCGAACAGACGCACGAGCAGATCACGCGCATCGCGAAACGCACAGCGGAAATGGTCGATCTGGGCCGCGATATCACCGCGCAGGACGTCGTGCTCGACACGCGTTATGGCGGCCCTGAATATGGCCTGCCGAACGAAGGCACGCTCGAAGCGATCCGCCTGTGCGCGCGACTCGAAGGCGTGATGACCGATCCCGTCTACGAAGGCAAGTCGATGCACGGGATGATCGACAAGGTGCGGCGCAGCGAATTTCCGGAAGGCTCGAAGGTGCTCTATGCGCACCTGGGCGGCGTGCCGGCGCTGAACGCGTATAGCTTCCTGTTCCGCGAAGGTTGATTGCGTAACATCTGTCTGCGTTGACGACAGACGCTACAAAAACAAACGGCGATGCCTCACGACATCGCCATTCGCCTCCTCGCACCGAAGCCGCTACACCGGGCGGCTTCGGTTCCCCCGTTTTTCAAGCCTTACTTCACCAGGTCGCCCGACATCCATCCTTGCGCGGCGCCGATCTGCGCAACCTGTTTGGCCACCGAATCCGCCAGCTTTTTCGCATCGCTCGTGACGGTGTCACCCTTGTGCTCCGAGCCGACATGCAGCGCGCCGCCGACCGCCGCCGAGGTCGCGATATGTCCCGCCGCCGCGCCCACACCCGCCGTTTCCGCAACGCCCGGCATATGGCCGCTGTTCGCGTCGGCATCGAAGGTTTGCACCAGTTGCGGCATGCCGCCCGCCGGCTTGTACAGCACCTGCACGTGCGCCGTCACTTCGCTCTTGCCTGCGCCAAGACCGATCAGCGTGCGTCGGCGATGATTGCCGGCATCGATCGAACCAACCGCGCCTTCGACGATCAGCACGTTCTGGTCGGCGGGCGGCGGCGCATCGGTGCGGATTGCGTGCATGCCCATCGATTGCAGTTTCGCGACGACTTCATCCGTCAGCGCGTCGCTCGCGGCGGCGGCTTCCTGCGTTTGCGACGCTGCCTGCGACGCACCCGAGAAGCTCGCGCTCAGCTTGTGCACGAGGCCGCTGTTGTCGAGCTTCACGCTTTCCGGGTTGCTCGCGAACGTGTACACGTAGACGTTCTGCGGATTGGCCTGCGTGAGCGTCGAATACTGGGTGGTGTTCGTGACGCTGGCGGCTGCGCAGCCGCTCAGCAGCATTGCGCTGAATGCGAGAGCAGCCGAGGCGCTGCGGATGGTCTTGCCACGAACGGAGTTGAGCGCTGCAAACATGATGTGAAGTCCTGTCATCGGTCAGAAAATTAAGCAGATCGTCCGATGTTTTGCTTCACGTTGAGGCGGCATCGGCGATGTCACAGTTGCGTGAATCGCCGGTGTTGTTCTGTTTGTTTTTCGTTCAGCTCTGCACGCGGAACGCAGTATCTCCGAGCGCCCGCACGATGGCTATCGAGCAATTATGTCGGCTCATGTCACGTGCCGGGAAGCCTTGTGCCGCGGGCTTCCCAGCCATTCGCGAACGATCAGCGCGCGTCCACCACCGAGGTGTTATAGACCGTCCCGCCGATCGTCACGTTCGACAGCGCAATCGCATTCACGTTGTACGCGTAGACCGGACCCGGCGTGGTCGCGCTTGCCGCGCGGTTGCAAACGGGCGTGCCGAGATTGCAGTTCGTGATCGTGACGCCGGAGATGGGTGGAATCGCGGGTGCGGGTGTGGGACCGTTGTAGTCGAACGCGACGGGACCCTGCGCGACGATCGCCTGAAAGCACGAGGCCGTTACGCCGTTGAGCGTCACGTTGCTCGCCGTCACGTTCGAGATATTCACGTTCTGCACGAGCGCGGGACGCGTGCGCACGGCGTCGTTGGCGGGCTGGTAGTCGCAATCGAACGTGATGAGCCCGCCTTGCGCCGCCGAAGGATTGGCCGCCGACGCCGTTTCCACGCCAAGCGGCACCGTCGCGTTGATCGGACTGCCTGCGAGCATCGCGCTGCCGTAACCGCCGCCCGTGAGATTCACACCGTTTGGCAGCGTGACGTTATCGACGTAGAAGTTTTTCACATAGCCGCCGCGATTCATGTTCGTCTTGATGCGGATCGCGATGTTCAGAGGATTGGTCTGCCAGTTCTGGTTGAGCATCTGCAGATTGCGCGCATAGATGTTCTGCACGCCGCCGCCCATTTCGCTGCCGAGCGTGATGCCGCCGTGGCCGCTGTTCATCGTGCAGTTCTGGATCACGTGGTTCTGCGCGGGGCCGTAGGTGGTATCGAGCGCCTTGCCGGACTTGATCGCGATGCAGTCGTCACCCGTGTTGAAGGTGACGCCATCGCACAGCACCGTGTTGCACGCGTCGGGATCGAAGCCGTCGTTGTTCGGGCCAATGCTGTCCACCGTCACGCCGCGTATCACGACGTTCGTGCAATCGGTTGGATGGTGTTGCCAGAACGGCGTGTTGTTGGTGCGGTAGTTTTCCATCAGCACGTTCGTGCAGCCGATGAACTCGACCATGCACGGCCGCAGATAATGCCCGAGTCCGAAGATGCGCTGAGCGACAGGCACGCCCGCTTCCGATAGCGCGGGCAGATAGTTCTGGTCCTGCTGCCAGGGCGTCGCGGTGCTGGTCAACAACGCGTAGAGCGCGTCCGATATGCCCGGCGCGACCGTTTTCAGATCGACGTTGTTCGGGTTCGTGTAGGCCTGCGACGGCGTCGTGGAGCCAGTGCAGCCATACGCGTTTTTCGTGCCCTTGTAGGTCCACCAGCAGGTGCTCGTGGTGCCGCTGCCGGCGAACGGCGTCATCGCCTGGCCGTTGAGTACGGACGTCGAGTCTTCTCCCGTGATCGCGATGTTGGTCTGATTGCGTGCGTAGACAGGCGCACCGAAATTCAGGCAATCGTTTGCCTGCCAGCGGCTGTAATAGAGATTGCCGTTCGCGCCGCACGTCACCGGGCCGTCCTTCGCGTAGTCGGCGGGATTGGGGCTGAAATAGATCGTGCAGTTCGCGCCCAGATGGAAGTTCACATTGCTCTGCAACACGATCGGTCCGGCGCAATACCACGTGCCCGCTGGCACCACGACGCGACCGCCGCCTGCTGCGTTACACGCGGCAATCGCGGCAAGGAATGCGGGCCGTGAATCGAACGAACCGGGTGCGTGAGTCTGATCGGCGCCCGGGCTTGTGGGCGACGTCGACACGCTGTACGGATTGGTCGCGGCGACTACGGCGCAAGGCTGCGCGCCATAACTCGTGACGACGAAATCCACGGACGGGAACATCGACTGCGAAACCTTCTGCAGCGCCGCGATGATCTGCTCCGCTGCGCCATTGCTGCCCCAGATCGGGTCACTGTTCGTGACCGGCGCGGGCGAATTCGATTGCTGGCCACCGCAGCCCGGCAACGCGCCGAGCAGCGTCGCGCCCGCGGCGGCACCCGCGAACGCGATGAAGGTGCGCCGCTGCGGCGATTGCGGACCGTCGAGATCCGTGCTGGTCGTGTTCGAGCCTGCCCTGTTCGCGCGACTGCTTCTGTTGTGCGTCGTCACTGATGTCTCCTTGTTGTCTGCCTGCTTCACGAGGGATCGTTTCGCGCGACCGACACCTGCAATTGATCGCGCACAGACATTGTTGTAATACAACTTGACGAGTGTCAAGCCGGAGATAGCAGCTTTGCCTGATCGAGAAAAACGTGACTCGATCGTGAATAGCTAGATTACAAGCGGCTTTAAGTCGTTCTAACTGGATCCAGTCAAACCAGGGATGCCCCTAAGAGCGCGCATATTTGCTTGACAAGTTACCGAGCAAAAGCCACGATGTCAGACATAGAAAATAGCTCTTTGCGACACGTCACGCTGCTGCGGCACAGCGCACCCGGCAGCCATCCAACCTCGCGCCAGACCCTACACAGACTCACCACGACGGCATCGCAAGCGGCACGCAATGACCGCCATCCGCAGGAGACACACAGTGCAACGCCATACGATCAAAGGACTACGCTGGTGGATCATCGGGCTCATCATGCTCGGGACCGTTTTCAACTATCTCGCGCGCAGCTCGCTATCCGTCGCCGCCCCGACGCTCACCGAGAAGCTGCACATGACCACGCAGCAGTACTCGTATGTGATCGCGGCCTTCCAGGGCGCGTACACGGTGATGCAGCCTGTCGCGGGCTATATCCTCGATTTCGTCGGGCTCAAGATCGGCTTCGCGATCTTCGCGATCGCGTGGGCCGCATCGAACATGCTGCACGGCCTCGCCACCGGCTGGACCTCGCTCGCGTTTTTCCGCGGCCTGCTCGGCATGAGCGAAGCCGCTATTTTCCCGGCGGGCATGAAGGCAATCAGCCAATGGTTCCCGGCCAAAGAGCGTTCAATTGCGACGGGCTGGCTGAACACGGGCACGTCGATCGGCGCGATGCTCGCGCCGCCGCTCGTCGTGTACTGCATCCTGAGCTTCAACTGGCAGATGGCCTTCGTCGTCACGGGTGGCTCGGCACTGATCTGGGTCGCGCTGTGGGTCGTGTTTTTCCGCACGCCGGAAGATCACCCGAACCTGTCGGCCGATGAGCGCCAGTACATCGAAGCCGGACAGGAACGCCGCGCGCCGGATGCGGCGACGCGTCCGTCGTGGCGCCATGTGCTGTCCACACGCCGTTTCTGGGGCATCGCCATTCCGCGCTTTCTCGCCGAGCCGGCCTGGCAGACCTTCAACTTCTGGATTCCGCTCTACCTCTTCACCGTGCGTCACATGAACCTGAAGGAAATCGCGCTGTTCGGCTGGATGCCGTTCCTCGCCGCGGATCTCGGGTGCCTCGTCGGCGGTTATCTCGCGCCGTTTTTCATCCGGCGCTTCAACGTGTCGCTGATCACGTCGCGCAAGCTGGTCATCATCTGCGGCGCGGTGCTGATGGTCGGCCCGGCGTGCATTGGCCTTGCCGCCAGTCCCTATGTCGCGATCGCGCTGTTCTGCACGGGGGCATTCGCGCACCAGGCCATTTCGGGCGCGCTGTTCACGCTTGCGTCCGACGTGTTCGGCCAGCACGAAGTCGGCACGGCGACGGGCTTCTCGGGCATGTTCGGCTGGCTGGGCGGGATGATCTTCTCGTTGATCGTCGGCGCGTTGGCGGCTACTCTCGGCTATAACCCGCTGTTCGTCTGCCTGATGCTGTTCGACGTGATCGGCGCAACGGTCGCCTGGAATCTGATCACGCATGGCGAAACGTCCACGCCGGCACATGCGGCTGCGCCCGTGCAGCTAGCCGGGCAGCAGACGTCGGGCCGCTGATTCCCTGAATACCTGCTATCTGCTTACCTGCGATAAGGCTCGACCATGACAAAAAAGATTGCATTGAGCGGTGCGGGCGGTCAGCTTGGCCGCTTCCTGCGCGTTGCGCTGAATGAGCGCGGCGTGAATCTGCGCTCGGCCGCCGGCTCGCGCGCGCTGGAACCGCTGTTCGACGGCGAAGACGTGATGCACGGCGATCTGCGCGAACCCGCCGTGGTCGACCGCCTGATGCAAGGCGTCGACGTGCTGATCCACATGGCGGGCACGAGCGTCGAGCGGCCGTTGCCTGAGATCATCGAAAACAACTTGCGTGGTCTCGTCGAGGTGTATGAGGGCGCGCGGCGGCATGGCGTGCGCCGCATCATCTTCGCGAGTTCGAATCACGCGATCGGCATGTATCCCGTCGAAGACAAGCTGTCACTCGACCGCGCGTTTCGTCCTGACGGTTTTTACGGGCTAAGCAAGGCGTGGGGCGAATCGCTTGCGCGCATGTATTGGGACAAGCATGGCATCGAGAGTGTGTGCATCCGCATCGGCAGCTGCATCGAGAAGCCGACGGAGTTCAGGCATCTGAGCACCTGGCTCGGTCACGACGATTTCCTGCATCTGCTCGATCGTTGCATCAATGTGCCGGACATCGGTTTTCAGGTGGTCTGGGGCGTGTCGAACAACACGCGCAGCTATTGGGACAATTCCGCAGCCGCACCGCTTGGCTATCAGCCGAAGCAGAACGCCGAAGACTTTGCCGAAGAAATCCTGCAACAACCGAATCCGCTCGATCCAGTTGCGCAGCGTTTTCAGGGCGGCAGCTTTGTCACGATCGACTACACACCGCCCGAGAAACGCAATATGCGAAGCTGACTTCTGATTGACGCGCCGCCCGGCGCACGTTGTGTTGCATGTTCTTGCAGGTTCCCTTCGATGGAGAACGCAATGAAGCTGCCGGAGAATCCGTTCAAACGTGCACTACAGGCCGGGCGTCAACAGATCGGCCTGTGGTCGAGTCTTGCGAGCCATGTGTCGGTCGAAATCCTTGCGAGTGCGGGTTTCGACTGGCTGCTGCTCGACATGGAGCATTCGCCCAACGAACTGCCGATGGTGCACAGCCAGTTGCAGGCCTGCGCGGGCACGTCGACGCATCCAATCGTGCGGCCGCCATGGAACGACATGGTGACGATCAAGCGCCTGCTCGACAGCGGCGCGCAGACGCTGCTGATTCCCTACGTGGAAACAGAAGATGAAGCGCGCGATGCCGTGTCGTTCACGCGTTATCCGCCGGACGGCGTGCGCGGTTACGCATCGACGGCGCGGGCATCGGGCTTTGGGCGCATCAAGAATTATCCGCAGCTATGCGCGAGTGAGCTGTGCGTGCTCGTGCAGATCGAGAGCCGGCTTGGCCTGCAGAATGTCGAGCGGATTGCGGCGGTCGAAGGTGTCGACGGCATCTTTATCGGCCCGGGCGATCTGTCGGCAGCGCTCGGGCATGTCGGCGACCTGAAGCATCACGATGTGCAAACGACGGTAGACGATACGATCCAGCGCATCGTCGCAACGGGCAAGCCGGCAGGCATCCTGATCGGCGATGAAGCGCTTGCGCGGCACTATATCGACCTGGGCTGCCTGTTCACGGCCGTTGGGTCCGATATCGGCCTGCTCGCGCGCAATGCCGAACAGCTGGCTGCACGGTTCAAGCCACCGGTTGGCTGAACGCGCTACGCGAGCGCCGCAGCAAGTTCAGACGATACCGCCCGACTGCTTCATACGTCGGGCGTTTTTGCATGAAAAAAGCGCCGCAATTGCGGCGCCCTTTCCTGCATCGACCAGCTTGCGTAGCGTCAGAAGCGATGCACCATACCCACGCCCACGCCCACCATGCTGCGCGATGACGAAGGCGTCGAGTTGAAGCCGTCGCCGATCGTCGCCGTCGCGTTGATAATGCTGCGACCGCCCGTGCCGAGCGTCTGGCCGTTCGCGCGCTGATACGCCTGCAACGCGTACAGGCCCGTGCGCTTGGACAGCGAGTAGTACTCGGACAGATTGACCTGCGAATACGACGCCGAAC
>NZ_JAAGPI010000068.1 GCF_017104715.1 Burkholderia sp. Ac-20365 | reverse complement strand
CGGAGCCGGCGCTGGCGCCGCGCCGCTGCGCAGGCGCAGCACGCTTGCGGCGAAGTCGCGATCGCCCAGAATGCTGAAAAATGTGCCGAAAGCAAGCGACAGCCTGCCCAGCAACGAAACGTTCGGTTCGGTCATGAAAGATCGCTCCTGATTCTTTGGATACGGCCGCGCCGCGCGGGTGTCGCACGGCGGCGCGAAATTCGGGGCGGACGGCCGCGGCCGCCGCAAACGGGCGGATGCGCGCTCAATATTTCCGCGTCAAAACCCGTATTTTGCCTTGTTGTGAGCCGGAACCGGCTCAGAGTCTGATTCCTGCGCAAGATTGGCGGCCGGATTTTACTTCCTCAAGTAAAAATACGCGGCATCGTCCTGTCATTTTTTGCGGCGAGGATAATGGTTCGCTCACGCGCAAGCGCTGCGTTCTGGGCCCGCAGGGTTGGCGCGTTCAATCGATATTCTGGAGGAAAGCCATGAGCATTTTCAGCACGATCCTCAGCAAGATCTTCCCGTCGAGCCATCCTGCCGTGCAGGCCGCGTCGACGCCGGATGCGGCGCCGGCTGCCGATGCCGCGCCTGCATCGGCGCCCGCCGACGCCGCGCCCGCCGCTGCGCCAGCCGAACCCGTCGATGTCGAGGCGATCCTCACGGCGCTCGCCGATCAGAATGCGGAAAAGCTGAACTGGCGCACGTCGATCGTCGATCTGATGAAGCTGCTCGGGCTGGACAGCAGCCTCGGTGCACGCAAGCAGCTCGCAGAGGAACTGGATTACAGCGGCGACATGAACGATTCTGCGTCGATGAACATCTGGCTGCACAAGCAGGTGATGATCAAGCTCGCGGAAAACGGCGGCAAGGTGCCGGACGACCTGAAGGGCTAAGCCGTTGCGCGCCGCTCGCCGCGTGCAAGCGCGGCTTGCGAGCACGGGTATGCGATTTGCGATGCCGTGGCGATCATGAAGCTCGCCACGTTCAACATCAACGGCATCCGGTCGCGCCTGCCCGCTTTGCTCGCGTGGCTTGAACGGGAAGCGCCCGACGTCGCGTGCCTTCAGGAACTGAAGGCGCCCGATTCCGGGTTTCCCGAAGCCGACATCAACCGGGCGGGATATGGCGCGATCTGGCAGGGACAGATGTCGTGGAATGGCGTTGCGATTCTCGCGAGAGACGCCCAGCCGGTCGAAACCCGCCGCGGCCTGCCCGGCGATCCCGACGATACGCATAGCCGGTATATCGAAGCAGCCGTCGATGGCCTGCTGATCGGCTGCCTGTATCTGCCGAACGGCAATCCACAGCCAGGGCCGAAGTTCGACTACAAGCTGGCCTGGTTCGAGCGGCTCATTACCTACGCGAAGAAACTGCTCGATTCCGGGCATCCCGTTGTGCTGGCGGGCGACTACAACGTCGTGCCGACCGACTTCGACATCTACAACCCGCGCTCGTGGCTCAAGGACGCGTTGCTGCAGCCGGAAAGCCGTGAGTGCTACGCGAGGCTGCTGAAGCAGGGATGGACGGATGCGCTGCGCACGCGTTTTCCCGACGAGCAGATCTTTACGTTCTGGGATTATTTCCGGCAACACTGGGAGCGCAATTCAGGGTTGCGCATCGATCATCTGCTATTGAACAAGCCGGTTGCTGCGATGTTGCGGGATGCGGGTGTCGACCGTTGGGTGAGAGGCGAGCCGCATGCCAGCGATCATGCGCCGACGTGGGTCGCGCTCGACCTCGATGGGCGCGCAGTGAGTGTGAAGAAAACTGCAGTGAAGAAAACTGCAGTGAAGAAAACTGCACCTGCAAGCCGCGTGGCAGCGAAGCAGAGCGCAACACGATCGACAAATACTCCCGCGTCAAAGAAGACCGGAAAGTAGTTTCATTTCATGCACTGAATTCGCACCGAAATCAGTCGTGAAATGCAGGCAGAATCTCAGCAGCCAGTTCTTCCATCACATCGCTCACCGGCCGGTCGGAACCGAGATTCAATGTCACATGATGCGTGCCGTTCTCGCGCATCTCATTCAGCACGGCGAGCAACGCATGTCGCCCCGCGCGATATCCAAGCGATAACGGCGTGGCCGGTTCATACGGATCGTCGCTCAGATCGAGACGCATCGCCACGCCGAACGCGCGGAACGAAGGTTTTTGCAGACGATCGACAGCCGCGCGCCACATGCTATGCCGCGCACGCTGTGTTTCCGGCTCGCGGTGATAGGTCATCCAGCCGATCGAATGTCGCGCGATCCAGTCGACGCTCTGTCCGCCCGAGCCGACCGCGAGCATCGGCACAGCGACGAGCGGGCGGGGCAGCAGCATGAACTCGGGTGCATCGTCTGGGCGCAGATCGGGTATGACGCGCGGCGTATCGCCGAGCGCAGCGGCAACCGTTTCCCAATGCGTGCGATATAGTTCGCGGCGCTCTTCGGCATCGCGCCCGAATGCAGCGTACTCGGGTGGCCGGTCGCCCGAGCCGAGACCGAGTATGAAGCGGCCTTCCGACAGTGTCTGCACCGAACCCGCGCCCTTGGCGATATGCAATGGATGTCGCAAGGTGAGCACGATCGCGCCGCTCGCGAGCGCAATCTGCTTCGTATTCGATGCGAGCGCACCGAGCAGCACCCACGGATCGAGATGACCGACAGGATCGGGATAGTCGGCGCTGTTCAATGGCACGTCGCGCACCCAGAGCGCGCGAAAACCGAGCGCGTCGGCCAGTGCCGCCAGCCCGGTCTGCTCGCGAAAGTCCGCGACGATCTGGCCCGCGCGCAACAAGGGCAGCGTCAGTCCGATCGACAGACGGTCCTCGGCAAATACCCGGTGCTCGATAGTGGATGGGGCTGTGCTCATCGATGGTTGCCCGCGTCGCCGCGTTTCTGAACGACGGCATACACGAGCAGCAATTCAACGGAAACCGATCCTAGCATCGCACCGCAAATGACACCCGCCGATGGACACAACAACCCTGAAAGTCGCATGGAAAAAGGCTCCCGCACGATCGTGCGTGCCTCCCATTGTTTGGAATTTGGGAACTGTGATTTCAATCTATGAGCATAGAAATTCGATAGGGTTCGTCTAAACTCACTCTCAATCGACGCCGCGCCAAATCCGGATGCGACGCCTCCTGATACAACATCTTCTGAGGTTCCATCATGAAAAACCGTCTTATCGCAGCTTTGCTGGTCGCCGTCTCCGCCGCTGTTGCCGCTCCCGCGTTTGCTTCGGGTTATGGTCCGGCACCGTTCTATCGCCCGGCAGTTGGCGCGCCTGCTTCGCAGCGCGGCGTCAGCGCACAAACCTTCGCTGCGGAACGCAATCAGGCTGCTGCAACGAATGAAGCAGTGGGTGGCGTGATTGGCGCATCGTCGGAATCGGGCAGCCGTCAGCCGGCGCAAGCGGCTAACGACGTCAACGTGTTCAAGGGTCACTGATCGCAGCGCGCGGCGAGCAAGTCTCGCCGCGCCGCGCAGATTGGCTGGAGGTGATCCCATGAGAGCATTCTTCGAAGGACTGGTGCTGCTGGCGGCAGTTATTGTGTATTTTCTGCCCGCCATCGTCGCCGATGCGCGCGAACGTGAAGATGCATTCGCGCTGACGATCTTCAATGTGCTGTTCGGTTGGACCGTGGTGGGCTGGGTTGCGGCGTTCGTGTGGGCGCGGTATCGCGTGAGCGACAAGCGGCTTGCGAGTGTCGTGACCAGCAAGCGTCGCGCGCTGGGCCGTGTGACCATCGCGAAGATCGTGGCGCGCTCGCGCCAGGCGCGTGCGGCGCGCCGTCAGTCGACCTTATCCGCGTAAGTAGTTTTCGTTCGATAAAACCGCCGGCCTGCAGAAGGCCGGCGGTTTTGCTTTAGGCATGCATGTGTGTGCCGACGCGCTCACCAGAGCGCCGCGGTCCAACCTCGCAGCCGCACATCCTGCAGCGCCTCGCGCAGATTCTGCACGAACGCATCGGCGCGTTGATAGCGGCTTTGCACACGTGGATCGTAATTGCGGTTCAGCGCAAGCACATCGACGATGCCGCGCGTCGAGACGCTCGTATCGAGATCGGAGATATCGGTGACCTTGGCCCACGTGCAACGCATGATCTCGTTGCTGGGCACAGGGGTTTGCTGTTCGTCGACATGCGCGGCAAATACATGATGGCAAGTGCGCGTGCCTGCGAACTCGAACAGGTATTGCATGCCGGCCGCATGAAGACGCGTCTCTTCCATCAGTTCGCGCACGGCAGCCGCTTCGAGCGTCTCGCCGGCGTCGGGTTTGCCGCCCGGCAGCGACCAGCGCGAGTTCGTCTTGCCGACCAGCAGAATGCGCGTGCCCATCCGGCACACGACAGTCGCACGTTGCTTCACAGTGTCTCTTCCATGTAGGAACGCGAATGCAGGCTGGCACTGCGCATGCCGCGCGATCCGATGACGCTCTCAGTCGCCATTCACCCATATTGTCCGCCGATGTTGCGTAACGGGCGTGACATCTTCATGACAGCGCTCACCAAAAACGAGCCAACGCATGTCATATGCATCGGAAAGGTCCGGTGATCGGTCTGCGAAGCGGCTTCGGCGCAGCGCGCAATTCATGCGGCTGCGAGTTTTCTGCTTTGCTTCGCCATGCCGTCAAAGATGGCCGCTGCCAGGTCTTCGGGAAAACCAGAAGGAAGCTGTGCGGCGACGGCATCGATGACGTGCTGCGTGGCGTGCGTGACAGAGGCGATCAGTTCATCGACGGCAGTGGGAGGCAAGCCAGCCTGCTGGCCTTGCGCGATCCAGTGACGTCGCATTATCTGACTAATCAGATAATGATTGCTGGTGCCACGCACGGCCATCGCGAGCTTCGCCTTCTGCATCGGAATGCGATTCGCACCGCGCCCGATGATGGGATGCGCGGACAGCACGTCATACAGCGGTGTCGCGCGATAACGGTTGCCCGGCAGATGCGTGATGCTGAAGTTTTTCGCGTGCCCGTCCGTGGCGGCGAGCAGCCAGAAGATCAGTTGCGTCATGAAGAAACGCGCGCTGTCGTCGGCGGCATCGTCCGAGCCGGCCAGAATGTGCATCACCGCGTCGATGCCGGGGCCGCCGTCGGCCTGATACTTCGCGATGGGCGGCGTGCCTGTCGCCTGGCACATGTCTTCCTGCGGCAGGCGCACGATCCACGTTCCATCACTCGACAGCCTGCGGTCGAACCGTTCGACGACGAGCGCTTTCTGATCGCCGAAATGCCCGATCTCGCACGCGGCAATGGGCAGGCCGTACGCGGCGACGATTTTCGAGCACAGCCATTCGTTCTCTACCGACGTGCGCATGTCGGCCCGCATGTTGCCGACGAGTCCCAACGGTAGCTTCAGGATATGGGTGGTCGGCGTGCTGCCTGCGGGCAGCACCCAGCGGCCTTTGTGATGCAGTAGCGCGGTTTTTTCCTGAGCCCCGGCGATGGAGAGACGCAAATCCGCCGCCTGATCGTGCTGGCCGAGCGGCGCAGCGGCTGTCGTGTCGCGCAGCAGGCGTGCGATGTCGTCGTTCGTCAGCGTGCCGCCGCGAATGCGGTGGAGGTCCGTGGGCGTTTCACCCGGCGGCAGCATCTGGATGGCGCCAACGCAATCGCGCCCGAGCGCCGCGAGCAGATCGAACGGTGCCGTGCCGCCCGTTTGGTAGCGCTGCGCCATCCTGCGCCGGATCGGCTCGCTGTCGGGCAGCAGATTGTCGAAGAATGCCGCAACCACAGCGCCGCGATAGGGCTGGTTGCCGGGTGTAAATGGGAGGGATAGCGATAGCGGGCGCCCCTGAGCATCGGCGATCCAGTCGTCGAAGTAGACAAGGCGCTCGCCGCCGCTGGACTTTTCCCAGTAGCCGACGGCGAGGCCGTTCATCCACAGGTCGAGGCGTTGAGTCTGCGAACGTCGCCCCATGCTTACCACGGCTCCCGTTTCTTCTGCTGGCTTGCTGGGCGCGCGGGTTTTGCCGCGGCGGCAGGCTTGCGCACGGTTTTTCTGGCGCCGGTTATGGCCGCGCCAGCGGGTGAGCGCTTGCCCGCTTTGAGCGCGGGCACTGCGGTGGGCACTGCGGTGGGCAAAGCGGGCGCGCTTGCAGCGTGGGTGGCGCGCTTGCGCGGCGCTGTCTTTGTCGTGCGGCGGCCCTGGGTGTGCGGGCCGTTCGACGACGCCATCTTCGCGACGGGCGCCGTGTTTGCGGGCCAAGGCTCGTTCTGACTCAGCGTGATTCCGGCGTTCAACAGCCGCAAGACAGTGAAGAGCCGCTCGACGCCGGCGGCGGCCGGGTCCGCTTCGAACTGCGCATAGCTTTGCTGCGTGATGCCGAGCCGCTCGGCGAGCATGGCCTGCGTGAGTCCCGCTGCTTTACGGAAGCCGCGTAGAACGGGGCGCAACTGGCTGAGCGTCTTGACGGAATAGTCCACAGCTGGCCTTTGAGGAAGCAGGTTGGCGGCGGCTTCAGGCTGCGGCTTGATGGTCGCACCGCCGTTGCCCATCAAGAATACAGTTCAAGAGCTGTATTTGCAATATACAGGTTATAAACTGTAAAAACAAAATACAGCCTATAGGCTGTAAAAATATGATGACATCGTCTCTCGAATGAAATGGGCTTGAGCGCAGCATGATTGTGCGCAGCGTTTGTATCGCCCAAATGAATTACGGCTCTGCGACAGACGTCGCAGAGCCGCTTTTCCTCGTCGAGACGGGCGTATGGCGACGCTCAGGCCGCCTGCTTGCGCCGCTTGCCAAGTTCGGCTTCGACAGGTTGCTTGTCGGATTCGGGCACGGAGCCGGCGGGCCGATGCACGTCATGCGTGACGAAACCCAGCTCGCGGCTCGGCACGTCGAACCAGTCGCGATGCGAAAACGAATCGCGGATATCGTCGAGACCGCTTTGCCAGTGTTCGAGCATCGTATCCATGCTGAACTCGTAGTCCTTGTAGTGGCCTTCGTACGGCTTGTTCCTGTAGATCAGATGTACGACGTTGATCGCGCTGCCGTCCGCAGCCTGTTCGGCGAGTCGGAACAGCGGGTCCGCCTTCAGCACCGAACCAGGCACATGCTCGAGCAGTTCCTTGATGAAGCGCGCGTGCTTCTGGCGCTCGGCGAGCATGTTCGTGATCGCGCGCGTGCGGCTCGAATACTGGATATCCTTCGCGCGCTCGGAGATGTCGAGAAAGTCGCCCGGCGCATTGCCGCGCGCGCTCCACAAATCGACCTGAAAAACCAGCGTGTCCTTGTGATCGGAATCGCGCAGCACTTCCGTGAGCGGCGTGTTCGACACGAGTCCGCCATCCCAGTAGTACTCGCCGTCGATCTCGACAGCGGGGAAGCCCGGCGGCAACGCGCCCGACGCCATGAAATGTTCCGGCGCGAGACGCATCTTGCGGTTGTCGAAGTAGGTGAGGTTGCCCGTGCGCACATTTACCGCGCCCACGGACACGCGGATCGCGCCGTCGTTGATGCGGTCGAAATCCGCGTACTTCAGCAACGTCGCGCGCAGCGCAGCCGTGTCGTAGTAACTGACGCGGCTCGGGTCCAGCTTGCCGAGACCGGCCACGGGCAACGGAAAGCGTGGCGCGAAAAAGCCGGGCTGGCCTTCCGCGAGCGCGCGGCCCGCCGCCCACATGCTCGCCCACTTGCGCGACAGGTCGTGCATGCCCAAACCGGGCAGTGCCCATGCGCTGACATGGCCGACCCAGTCGAGCGGATGGCAGATCGCATCCCAGAACCCGCGCAACGCTTCCACGCGGTTTTCCGGCGCGTTGCCTGCGATGATCGCCGTATTGAGCGCGCCAATCGACACGCCCGCGATCCAGTGCGGCTCGACTTTCGCTTCAGCAAGCCCTTCGACGACGCCTGCCTGATAGGAGCCGAGTGCGCCGCCGCCTTGCAGCACGAGCGCGATCTCGTCGTAGCGCGGCAACACGAACGGTTCCCGCTGCGCGCTGATTTGTTGTGTGTCGCTGCGCATACGTGCTCCTTATTTCATCGACCAGCCGTGGCTCACGATCACCGACTGTCCCGTCAGTGCCGACGATTCGAAGCCCGCGAGGAATGCGACCGTATTGGCGACGTCTTCGACCGTGGTGAATTCGCCGTCGACCGTTTCCTTCAGCATCACGTTCTTCACGACTTCTTCTTCGCTGATGCCGAGCGCCTTGGCCTGCTCCGGAATCTGCTTGTCGACGAGCGGTGTGCGCACGAAACCCGGGCACACGACATTCGCGCGCACGCCGCGCGGACCGCCTTCCTTCGCAACCACGCGTGCAAGGCCGAGCAGCCCGTGTTTCGCGGTCACGTAAGCCGACTTCAGCTTCGACGCCTCATGCGAGTGCACCGAGCCCATATAGACGATCGAGCCGCCACGCTTGCTGTCGTACATATGCTTGATAGCCGCCTTGGTCGTCAGGAACGCGCCGTCGAGGTGAATCGCGAGCATCTTCTTCCAGTCGGCGAATGCGTATTCTTCGATTGGCGCAACAATCTGAATGCCCGCGTTCGAGACGAGCACGTCGATGCTGCCCAGTTCTTTCACAGCGCGCTCGATGCCTGCGTTCACAGCCTCTTCGTTCGTCACGTCCATCGAAACGGCGATCGCTTTGCCGCCGCCTTCAACGATGCTCGACGCAACCTTCTGCGCGTTCTCCAGATTCAGATCCGCAATGACGACGGCTGCGCCAAGGCTCGCCAGCTTGCGTGCGCATTGTTCGCCGATACCGCTTGCTGCACCCGTGACGAGCGCGACTTTATTTTGCAGTGACATGATGTATTCCCTTTGGAAGTTTGGAGAGCTTTAGACCGCGAGTTCGAGTGCGTCGTCATTCGACTTCTTTGCCGTCTGCACGTCAGTGTGTGCAGGCGCGAGATAGTCGAAAGCGACTTCGCCGATATCGAGCGTGAGATTGGCAATCACATGCCGCGCGCCGACCACGCGCTTCACGGGCAGATCGGCAATCGGTGCGAGCGCATGCGGATGCAGTTCGAGCGCAGCGGGACCGCTCCATGCGCCGAGCACCGACACGTCGCGCAGATAGAAACGCACGAGTTCGCAGATGCGCGCGCTTCCGTCGACGTGCGGAATCACCTTCAGCAGATAGTTCGGCGTATCAGCGAGTTTCGCGCGCTCGGTTTCGATATCGAGCACGCGATGCTTGTAGCCCATCGTGCCGGTCGCAATGCGTTGTGTGCCGTAATCGAGCGTGCCAAGCAGCGTGTCGTTGCCGTCGACGCCCAGTTTCGGACGCGCGAGTTTCTTCGGAAAGCCCCAGATTTCGCGGCCGCCGGCAATCGGGCCTTCGTCGTCGAGATACATCGAGTGCGTGTAGTTGGCGAGACGTCCTTCCATGTCGCGCACCGACATCACCTGGCCGCTTTCCGTGTAGTCGCCGAAACCCGACGAATCCGGCATGCGGATGAATTCGTAATGCACCAGTGCGTTTTCCGGCTTCAGCGGTTCCGGCACCACGGCGCGCAGCGCG
This sequence comes from Burkholderia sp. Ac-20365, assembly GCF_017104715.1. Classification (GTDB taxonomy): domain Bacteria; phylum Pseudomonadota; class Gammaproteobacteria; order Burkholderiales; family Burkholderiaceae; genus Paraburkholderia. The sequence goes on along the minus strand of NZ_JAAGPI010000068.1, from coordinate 21,807 downwards.
TCCATATCGGTTTCATACGAAATGATGAAGTACTCACGATTAAGGAAGCGGAAAGGCGGGCGAGGGTAGGCGGGATTGTGAACGGGCATCGCGAATGCGGATTGCCGGATCGATTTGATGTCCATGAACTTCCTCTTAGGCATTGGGCGTTGTTGGAGCACGGCGAATGTTAGAGCAAAAGCTTTTTTCCCATCACATTAATTTCTCCAATACACCGTTGGTCTACGCGCAACAGTGAGTCGGCAGGCAAGTGTCGTTCAATAGATAGTCAATCATTGTGAAATCCGGCATGACCTATTTTCGTGGGCGAAATATTGATGACGCGAAAGTGCGATACGCATCGCGAGAAGGCGCGCGATTATTTACAGTTCGATTAACGCGAAGCAATCGATAGGGCAGCTAATCAATTCATTTTGACTTTGGAACTCGTTGCGGTTGCATCGGGCTGAACGGCCTCTCGTGGCGCGCGAATCCTGGATTACCCGATCACTGCAACGACATCGCGATGCGATGTCGGTTGGCTGCCACAGGAACCAAAAGAGCAGGCGAACCGTAAGGTTGTACCCAGGAAAAGTTTATTGAATTGTTGCGGCGCGGCATGCTCAGGGCTATACTAGGGTTATTACCTAGGGTGTTACCCGCACAAGGAGTCCGCCATGCAACAAGCTACGACCGCTGCCGTTCCGTCCACGAGCTGGCTTTCGCGCCTGCGCGAGCTTGCCATCCGCGCCGTGGACCTGCATCTGCAACACTGCGCCGTTCTCGCAGAAGCCTATCGCCGCTAAGCATTTCGCATAATCAAAGGGGAGTTCAAGCTGAACTCCCCTTTGTCCATCTGGACTCCGCCGCGCCGCGTCATCAAGCGCCGCGGCGGTCAGATTCCCGCTTTCCTCGCCGCGAAGATCAGGCGCAGGCCGAGCGCCGCAATGGCGCCAGCCGCGATGCGGTCGATCCACGTTTTCGCGCGCAGGTAGAACTCGCGCGGGCGCCGGCTCGAGAAGCACAGCGCCACGACCGTGTACCAGCCGAACTCCACCGCGAAGACGAGCGGCGGGAGCACGAAATAGCACCACACGGGCGGATGCTGCGGCAATAGCGCGGCAAAGATACTGCCGTACCAGATCGCCGTCTTCGGATTGCTGAGCTGCGTCGTCAGGCCGATCCAGAACGACTTCTTCGCGCTGCGGCCATGCGCTGCGCCGTTGCCGTCCATGGCGATCGGCTGGGCCGCGCCGCGCCAGATCTTCGACGCCATATAGATCAGATACAGCCCGCCTGCCACTTTCAGGCCGATGTACAGCCATTCGACGGCCACCAGCAGCGTATACAGCCCGGCGAGCGCAATGCCGCCAAAGAAAATCCCGCCGACACCCATACCCAACGCCGTTGACAGGCCATCGCCGCGCGACAGGCTGATCGAATTTCGCGCGACGAGAACGAAACTCGGGCCGGGAATCATCGCGCCCATCAGCAACGCGACGAGTATGGCGAATACAGCAGCGGATGCGGACATCGAACGGTCTCCTTGAGGGCTGCGTCGGGCAAGCAGCATCGCACGACAAAAATACGGGTGATCATTGTCTGGCAACCGGTTCGGTGCGCGCAAGACGAACGTCCGACGACTTGCTAGAGTGGCGCGATGGACGAAAACGAACGAATCAGACGCGCCGCATCCTGGCTGCGCGAGGCCGACGGCTTGCTCGTGACGGCAGGTGCCGGCATGGGCGTGGACTCAGGGTTGCCCGATTATCGCGGCGCAGAGGGTTTCTGGCGCGCCTATCCGGCGTTGAAGCAGCATCGGCTGACCTTCCAGGACATGGCGAATCCGCGCGTCATGGCGTTGCATCCGCGGCTATGCTGGGGCTTTTATGGACACCGGCTTGATCTGTACCGGCGCACAAAGCCGCATCGCGGCTTCGATATCCTGCGTCGCTGGGCGGCAGCGATGCCGCGCGGACTGGCCGTGTTCACCAGCAACGTCGACGGACAGTTTCAGGCGGCGGGTTTCGATGGCGCGCCGGTTGCCGAGTGCCACGGCTCGATTCACGTGCTGCAATGTTCCGAGCTCTGTCATGACGGGCTGTGGCCCGCAGACGCCTTGCAGCCTGTCGTCGACGAATCGACTTGCGAACTCGTGAGCGATCTGCCGCGCTGCCCGGAATGCGGCGCGGTGGCGCGGCCCAACATCCTGATGTTCGGCGATTACGACTGGATTGCGCTGCGCACCGAGCAGCAGGAGGCGCGGTTGCAGGCGTGGCTGTCGAAGGTCGAGCGGCTCGTCGTGGTTGAAATCGGCGCGGGGAAGGCGATACCCACGGTGCGTTATTTCAGCGAGCAGAATGGCCCGCGTGTGATACGTATCAATCCGCGCGACTTCGGTATCGCGCAGAATCAGGGCGTGGGACTCGCGCGAGGCGCTGTCGAAGGTCTCGAACTGCTGGATCGGGCTTTGAACGGATAACGGACGGCGCTGCATCGGCGGCGCCGTCGCACTTACCACTCACTACGCACCCTTCGGGTTAAACGGCGTCAGGCTGCGTGTTCCAGGCCGGCTCGCGCTGGCCAATGCGCCGCAGAGAGACGCGCGTCTGCTGCCTGCGCACGATCGCGCGCGCGGCGCGGGCAAGCGCCAGATCGAGTGCACCGCGCCAGTCTCTTGCAATCGATGTCACGACGACAGGCGTTGCATCGGGCGTTTGCACCTGCACCTGGCAGCGTTTGTCGAGTCCGCCGCGCGGACCGTTGATGTCGGACAGGCTGACGGTCGCCTTCGAAATCAGCCAGTCCATGCGCCGAAACACGAAGCGGATGCGTTGACGCGCAAAGCTGCGCAGACGGACGGCTTCAAGGTCGCGGGACTTGAACAGGACTTGCATGAGACACCTCCTTGGTGAGTACGGCTCAAGAGTACGGTGAGGAGGCGTGCAGGAAAAAGCAGAAATTCTGGAAGCGAAGCTTCGGAAAAACCGAACTATCGATTTGCGCCCGTTGCGCGGTCATGCATCTGCTGCGCCGAGCACTTTCTGTGTCAATGGATGATGCCGACCACGCCGCGACACGATTGCATGAATTTCCTCCTTCACGTCCGGCGAGCGGCCGAGCCAGCGCAAGCCGCGATGCATCGGGTCGTTGCGCTCCGCGCCGAACGCCGCGAGCGGAAACACACCCATGCCGCGCGATGCAAACAGCGCCATCAGCGCGCTATCTTCGAACTCGCCGGCAATGCGGGGCCGGATACCTTCCGCTTCGAACCAGCGGTCGAGCCGCGAGCGCAGCGACGAGTGCCCGGTGGGCAGCAGCACGGGGAGCGACGCAAGACACTGCGGAAAATGGTCGACATGCGTCTTGCGTACGATCGACGCCGGCCCGTACCAGTCGATCGGCGAGGCGATCAGGCGCTCGCTGGAAAGGCGCAGATTCGAGTTGTGCGGCGCAGGCTGGCTGGACAGCACGAGATCGAGATGGTGATGCGCGAGTTCGGCCAGCAGTTCTTCCGCATCGCCTTCATGACACAGCAGCCGCAGCGAGGGCGTATCCAGCACGCCAGCGAGAATCGCGTGTACGGCAAGCTTCGAAATGCCGTCCGTCAGGCCCACCGCAAAACGCGCAACGGTTCCGCTTGCCGCCTCGCGAACTTCGTCGTGCAACGCCCGTCCAAGCTGAAAGATTTCTTCGGCCCGCGCAAACGCTGCCTGTCCCGCTTCCGTCATCGCAACGCCGCGTCCCGCCGGCTTCAGCAACTGATGTCCCAGCGATTTTTCCAGTTCGCGCACCTGCGCACTGATGGTTTGCACAGCCATGTCGAGGCGCTCGGCGGCGCGCGCGAACCCGCCTTCCTTCACGACAACCCAGAAATAGTGCAAGTGCCGGTAGTTGATCATGCTTCAGCCTCACTTCGTAAAAACCGAACTAACTGTCAGCTTATCACTGGTTTTTCCGATTCAGCAGCCAGGCGATCATGCTTTCCACAGGCTGTGACCCAGTAATCAGCCGTTTTTTTCCTCAACCGGACAACACCGCTCGCACATGGATTCCTTACTGATCCTCGCCGCCGATCCCGCAGCATGGGCCGCACTCGTGACGCTCGTCGTGATGGAAGTCGTGCTCGGCATCGACAACCTGATCTTCATCTCGATCCTGACCAACAAGCTTCCAGAAGCACAGCGCGCGCGCACGCAGCGCATTGGCATCATGCTGGCACTGGTGATGCGGCTGGGCCTGCTCGGTACCGTCGCGTGGATTGCGCAACTCACCACGCCCGTGTTTTCGGTGTTCGATCACGCGTTCTCGTGGCGCGACCTGATTCTGATCGCGGGCGGTCTGTTCCTCGTGTGGAAGGCAACGCGTGAAATGCATCACCACGTCAGCCGCGACGCCGAGTCGACGACGAACTCCGCGATGGGCGTTGCCGGTATGACCGTGACGGCTGCGATCGGCCAGATCCTGGTGCTCGACCTCGTGTTTTCCGTCGACAGCATCATCACGGCGGTCGGCATGACGGAGCATCTGCCCATCATGTTCATTGCGGTGATTGCTGCCGTCACGGCGATGCTGTTCGCGGCACGCCCGCTGTCGAAGTTCATCGAGCGCAATCCGACCATCGTCACGCTCGCACTGAGCTTCCTGCTAGTGATCGGGATGACGCTGCTTGCCGAAGGTTTCGGTTCGCACGTGCCGAAGGGCTACATCTACGCGGCGATGGCTTTTGCCGGCTTCGTCGAAGGCATGAACATGCTGGCGCGCCGCAGGAAGGACAAGCGCGAGCATAAGGCGGCAGCGCTGGAAACGAAGTCCGACGGCAAGCCGCACACGCAAGATCCGGCTGTTCCGAACTGAGCAAGGTGAATCGGGCCGGCATCGGGGCAGCCTCGAACGTTGCCCCGGACCGGACGACGCAATGGTATGAACGTTAGTGATGTCATGAAAGGAGCAATGCAATGAAGTGCCCCGTTTGCAAGACGCCCGATCTGTTGATGACGGAACGCCAGAATATCGAGATCGATTACTGTCCGACGTGCCGCGGCATATGGCTAGATCGCGGCGAACTGGACAAGCTGCTGAGCCAGATGCAGGACGAGCCCGAGCCGCAGGGCAGAAACAATCAGGGTTCCCGCGACGCGCACCACGGTGGCCATGACAGCCGGCGCGAGCAGGAGTGGGGACGAAGCCACGACAAGTATGGCGACGATCATCGCAAGCAGTACGATCCGCGCCGCAAGAAGAAGTCGCTGTTCGATATGTTCGACTTCGATTGACCTGAACGCGCCGCTGTTCGCGGCGCGTCTCAACAGCCAATCGGACGCTTTATAGTATTACTATAATTGCCAGCGATCCGATTGCGCCCCGCCAATTCACCGCCCGATCCAGCGGGCCGCCAGACTCCGGTCAGTTTTTTCATATCTGCCTAAAACGTGGGAAAGCAGGGCATTCGTGCGCAAACGCCGCCGCGAATAGCCTTAGCTTTTCCTGTGCAAACGTCGGGAAAACGCTAATCGAAAGCACGCGGCAGCGAACATATAGTTTGGCTATAAGTAAAAGTCAGACACGCGAACGCAGCCCCGGCAATGTCCAGGGCAAGCGCAGCGCGCAAGGTGCCCGCCACGAGCGCGCATCCGTTCCGGAGGCCGTCCGGACGATGTATCGATGATTCCAGATTGACTGTCAGTTGCAGGTTTTGCAGCAAGAGTTGGCGCCAAGCGTTCGTCGTCGCGTCATGGCCGTCGTCGCGTACGGGAAGCCGCGCCTGGAAAACAACCACATCGGAGACACAACATGAAAGTCGCCACGCGTCTGATCGCCGGCATGCTCGTCGGAGCGGCGCTCACCGTTGCCGCGAGCGTCAACAGCTTTGCCGGGGACAAGCAGATCACCTTGGGTTTCTCGCAGGTCGGCGCCGAAAGCGCATGGCGCACGGCGAATACCGTTTCAGTCAAATCGTCGGCGAAGGACGCCGGCATCAATCTGAAGTTCTCGGATGCACAGCAGAAGCAGGAAAACCAGATCAAGGCGATCCGCTCGTTCATTGCGCAGAAGGTCGATGTGATCGCGTTCTCGCCTGTCGTCGAGTCCGGCTGGGAACCTGTGTTGACGGAAGCTAAGAACGCAAAAATCCCCGTGATTCTCACCGACCGTTCGATCGACGTGAAAGACACCTCGCTGTACGTCACGATGATCGGTTCGGACTTCCTCGAAGAAGGCCGCCGCGCGGGTAAGTGGCTCGAAGAGCGCTACAAGAACGAACCCGGCCCGATCAATATCGCCGAGCTTCAGGGCACGGTCGGTTCGGCGCCTGCCAACGACCGGCACGCCGGCCTGATCGAAGTGATCAAGAACGACCCGAAGTTCAAGATCATCGCGTCGCAGAGCGGCGACTTCACGCTCGCGGGCGGCAAGCAGGTGATGGAAGCCTTCGCGAAGACCTACGGCAAGCAGATCAACGTGGTCTACGCGCATAACGACGACATGGCGCTCGGCGCGATCCAGGCGATGGAAGAAGCGGGCATCAAACCCGGCAAGGACGTGAGCGTCGTATCGTTCGATGCGACCAAGGGCGGCTTCGAAGCGATGATCGCGGGCAAGATCAACGTCGATGTGGAATGCAGCCCGCTGCTCGGGCCGCAACTGATGACGGCCGTGAAGGACGTGGTCGCGGGCAAGCAGTTGCCCAAGCGCATCGTGACCAACGAAACCGTGTTCCCGATGAACGTCGCTGCGCAGATCCTGCCGCAACGCAAGTATTGATGCGTGCGTCCGGCGTGCCTTGCAAACAGGCGCGCCGGATTTTCATGAAACGTAGTCGCGTCACACTGCTTGCGTCATCTCTATGGCCGCACAACCGCTACTCGAAACCATCGGCATCAGCAAGACGTTTCCCGGCGTGAAGGCGCTGTCGGGCGTCGACTTCCGTCTTTTTCCCGGCGAAATCCATTCGTTGATGGGCCAGAACGGCGCCGGCAAATCGACGCTCATCAATGTGCTCACAGGCGTGCACGAGCAGGATGCGGGCGAGATCCGCCTCGCGGGCGAAACCGTGCGCTTCGCCACGCCGCTCGAAGCGGAAGCCGCGGGCATCCAGACGTTGTACCAGGAAATCAACCTGTGCCCGAATCTCTCTGTGGCGGAGAACATCTTCGCGGGCCGGCAGCCGAAGCGGCGCGGCGCAATCGACTGGAAAGCGATCCACGCGCGCTCGAATGAAGCGCTTGCCGAACTGAACGTATCGCTCGACGTCACCAAGTCGCTCGACGCGTATCCGATCGCCGTGCAGCAGATGGTGGCGATTGCGCGCGCGATGTCGGTGAAAGCGCGCGTGCTGATTCTCGATGAACCGACCTCGAGTCTCGATGACGGCGAGGTCGCGCGCCTGTTCGACGTATTGCGTAACCTGAAACAGGCGGGCATCGCGATCCTGTTCGTCACGCACTTTCTCGAACAGACGTACGCGATTTCGGACCGCATCACCGTGATGCGCAACGGCGAGCGCGAGGGCGAATATCTCGCGAAAGATCTGCCTGTCGAGCAACTCGTCGCGAAGATGGTCGGCCATAACCGGATGACGGAGCGCCTGAAAGGCGGCGCGCCCGAAACGCCTCAGCAGCGTGCAGGCGCTGCGCCATTCCTGTCGATGCAAGGCGTCGCACGGCGCGGCGTGATGAATCCCATCGATCTCGACGTGCAGCCGGGGCAGATACTTGGACTTGCAGGCTTGCTCGGCTCAGGCCGTACGGAAACGGCGCGATTGTTATTCGGCGTCGACAAGGCGGACGCGGGCACGATCAGCGTCGATGGCAAAAACGTGAAGCTTAGCTCGCCGCACGACGCGGTGCGGCAGGGCATCGGTTATTGCCCGGAAGATCGCAAGAAGGAAGGCATCATCTCCACGCTGTCGATCCGCGAAAACATCATTCTCGCGCTGCAGGCACGGCGCGGCTGGCTGCGCGTAATCGGCCGCAAGAAGCAGCGCGAAATCGCCGATACCTACATCGAGCGGCTCGGCATCAAGGCGCACGACGCCGAACAACCGATTGGTCTTCTGTCGGGCGGCAACCAGCAGAAAGTCGTGCTCGCACGGTGGCTCGCCACCGAGCCGAAAATGCTGATACTCGACGAACCGACGCGCGGCATCGACGTCGCCGCGAAGTTCGAAATCATGGATCGCGTGCTTGCGCTGTGTTCGAAAGGTCTCGCGATTCTGTTCATTTCGTCCGAAGTGGGCGAGGTGGTGCGCGTGAGCCATCGCATCGCCGTGCTGCGCGACCGTCGCAAGATCGCCGATGTGACGGGCAGTGCGGTATCGGAAGATCAGGTCTACCGGCTGATCGCGGGAGGCAGCGAATGAAGCAGATTCAGGCGGTGCTGCGGCATCAACTGGTGTGGCCCGTGTTGACGCTCGTCGTGCTGTTCGCGATCGATGTGATTCATCGCGCGAATTTTCTGTCGGTCTCATTGCTCGATGGACATCTTTTCGGCGCGCCTATCGACATTCTCAATCGCGCTGCGCCGCTTGTGATCGTGTCGCTCGGCATGACGCTCGTGATCGCGACGCGGGGCATCGATATTTCCGTCGGCGCGATCGTCGCGATTGCAGGCGCGGCGGCGGCTGTCGTTCTTGCCGATGATCCGACACGTGTTGGCACAGCATTAGGCGCGGCGCTCGCCGTCGGCGTGCTGGCGGGCATCTGGAACGGCATGCTGGTCGCATTCGTCGGCATGCAGCCGATCATCGCCACGCTGATCCTGATGGTGGCGGGGCGCGGCGTCGCGCAACTGCTGACGGGCGGGCAGATCATTCCCATCGGCGCGAAAGGCTATCTGGTGTTCGGCGGCGGCTATCTCGCGACGGTGCCGTGCTCGGTGTGGATCGCAATTGGTGTGACAGCGGCGACCGCGCTGCTGGTCAACCGGACAGCGCTCGGGCTTTTCATCCGGGCAATCGGCGTGAACCCGGTGGCAACGCGTCTCGTCGGCCTGCGCTCGAGCGCGATCGTGTTCAGCGTGTATGTGTTCTCCGGTTTGACGGCGGCTATTGCCGGCATTCTCGCCAGTTCGAACGTGCGCAGCGCGGACGGCAACAACGCCGGCTTGCTGCTGGAACTCGATGCGATTCTCGCCGTCACGCTAGGCGGCACATCGCTGCTCGGCGGTCGCTTCAGTCTCGCGGGCACGGTGCTCGGCGCGCTGATCATCCAGACGCTCACGTACACCACGTACTCGATCGGCGTGCCGCCCGAAGCGACGCTCGTCGTGAAGGCGATCGTCGTGCTGTTCGTCAGCGTGATCCAGTCGAGCGTTGCGCGCGCGTTGCTCGTGCGCCAGGTGCTGCGAGCGTTTGCCTTCGTGAAGACGAAACCGCTTTCCGGGACTCCACAATGAACAATATGCTCGGCCGGCTGCTCGATCCGCGTACGCTGCCTATCGTCGTCACCGTCGTGCTGTTCGCGGTGCTGTTCGGCTTCGGCTCGGTGATGTACACGGGCTTCTTCTCGTTGCAGGTGCTGCTCGGACTGCTCGTCGACAATGCGTTCCTGCTGATCGTCGCGATCGGCATGACGTTCGTGATCGTGTCGGGCGGCATCGATCTGTCGGTCGGTTCCGTGGTCGCGCTGACGACCATTCTCTGCGCGATCTGCGCCGAGCGCCTGCATTGGCCCGTGTGGCTGATCGCGCCGCTGGTGCTCGCGTTCGGCACGCTGTACGGCGCGGCGATGGGCGCGCTGATTCACTTCTTCCGCTTGCAGCCGTTCATCGTCACGCTGGCGGGGATGTTCCTCGCGCGCGGCGCGTGCTTTCTGATCACCACGCAGTCGATCACGATCAACGAATCCACCTTCCATAAGATGGCGGGTTTTAGCGTGCCTGTCGGCGGTGGATCGTTGACGTCGGGTGCGTTGATCGCGCTGCTGACGCTGGCCGTGGCGATCTTCGTCGCGCACTTCACGCGCTTCGGGCGCAACGTATATGCGCTAGGCGGTAACGAACGCTCGGCGTTGCTGATGGGCTTGCCGGTCGCGCGTACGCGCATCGGCGTGTATGCATTGAGCGGCTTTTGTTCGGCACTCGGTGGCTTCGTGTTCACACTGTATGTGCTGTCGGGTTACGGCTTGCAGGCGCAAGGCATGGAACTCGATGCGATCGCCGCGACCGTGATCGGCGGCACGCTGCTGACGGGTGGTGTCGGTTATGTGATCGGCTCGGTGTTCGGCGTCGGCATTCTCGGCACGATCCAGACGTTGATCACCTTCGATGGCACGCTCAGTTCATGGTGGACGCGCATCGTGATCGGCGCGTTGCTGTGCGCGTTCTGTCTGCTGCAACGGATCATCGAACGGCATGCCGCGCGGCGCAAATCGGACGGCACGGGTCTCGGCGCCAACGTGACGAAGCCTGTCGACAAATCCGCGCCGACACACGGCGCGAGCACGATCGATCTGGCCAAGATGAGTCCACCGACGTTGAAGCAGTCGTGAGCTTCAGCTCAACGATACCGTCGCCGCCTCGTCGACGCACGCACGCGCATTACGCCGCGCCGCACCCGGTGAAACACCGACAATCCGCTTGAACGCACGGCTGAACGCGGCATCCGAGTCATAGCCGAGACGCGTCGCAAGCTCGATGAGCGGCGCATCCGTTTCCTGCAATTGCGTGAGTGCGGCTTCCATTTTCCAGCGCACGGCGTAACGCATCGCCGGCTCGCCGACCAGTTGCGTGAAGCGCGCCGAAAACGCCGAGCGCGACATGCCGACGCTGTCGGCGAGTGTCGCCACCGTCCAGTTGCTCGCCGGATCGCGATGAATCATCGCGATGGCGCGGCCAATCTGCTTGTCGCGCAATGCGCCGAGCCAGCCCGTCTGCGCGGCAGGCGCATGCGCGATCCACGCGCGCACGGCCTGAATCACGAGGATATCGGCAAGGCGCGTGATGACGGTTTCGCCGCCCGCGTTCAATTGCTGCGCTTCCGCCGCGATAAAACGCAGCGTGCTCTGAATCCACTCCATTTCCGGCGACTGCCACGTGTCGACGCGAATCAGCTTCGGCAGCATGCCGATCAGCCGTTGCGCGGCAGGATGATCGAAGCGCACCAGCGCACAGATCATCGTGGTCGGCGCACCGCCTTGTCCATGACGAAGAATCTCGTAGCGATTGCTGATGGCTTCGCGCGGCAGTTCGAACAGCTTTCCTGCGGGAACACCCGCCGCGCTCATCAGCCGATGCCCCTGACCGTGCGGCACGAGCGCGAGATCGCCCGGTCGCAGCACGCAGCGTTCGCCGCCTTCGACTTCGAGCAGACATTCGCCTGACGTCACCACATGGAACATCAGCGAACGCTCGAACGGCGGCAGATCGAGCGCCCAGGGCGCGGTGAATTCCGAGCGGCAATAGAAGGTGCCGCTCATGCGCAGAAAGTGCAGCGCTTCGCCAAGCGGATCACCGGATGCGGGCAGTTCGTTCATGGAGCAAGTGTAGATCGCAGACAGAACCCGTCCAAGTGTCTGGACGAATAATCAATAAAAGCAGATTCCGGATCATTGTCCGTCCAGAATCGCATCGCTATTCTGGATTCACGGTCGCCGCACGTTGCGGCCTTCAGACAGAGGGGATCTCATGAAAGCAGACACGATTCTCGTGCTGGGCAGCACGGGCAAGACAGGGCGGCGCGTGGCGCAACGGCTGGCGGCGCGCGGCGTCGATGTACGACATGGCTCGCGCTCGGGCACGCCATCGTTCGACTGGGCGGACCGCTCGACCTGGGCCGCAGCGCTCGAAGGCGTGCAGGGCGTCTACATCAGCTATTTCCCGGATCTCGCCGTCGAAGGCGCGGCCGACGATATCCAGGCGTTCACCGATCTCGCCGTGCAATGCGGCGTGCGCCGGCTCGTACTGCTGTCGGGACGTGGCGAGATGGAAGCGCAACATTGCGAAGATATCGTGCGCAACGCGGGCGTCGAGTGGACCTTGCTGCGTGCAAGCTGGTTCGCTCAGAACTTCAGCGAGGCGCATTTTCTCGAACCGGTTCTTGCGGGCGAACTGGCGCTGCCTGTTGGCGCTATCGGCGAGCCGTTCGTCGATGCCGACGATATCGCCGACGTCGCTGCCGCCGCGCTCACCGACGAAGGCCACGCAGGCCAGCTATACGAACTGACGGGCCCGCGACTATGGACTTTCGCCGACGCCGTCGCGCAGATCGCCAGCGCCACCGGCCGGCCCATCCGCTTCACGCGCGTCACGATGGATGAATATGTCGCCGCGCTCGAAGCCGCGCAGCTGCCGCCTGACGTCATCGGCCTGATCCGCTATCTGTTCACGGAAGTGCTCGACGGACGCAATGCGTCCGTACAGGACGGCGTGCTGCGCGCGCTCGGACGGCAACCGCGCGATTTCGGCGACTACGTGCGGGCGACTGCGGCAACCGGCGTCTGGACGCCCGCTGTCGAAGAGAGTGCGCCCAGCTTCTGATTGAGCCAGAACGCGTATGACACTTCGATGTTTTCCTGCAGCGCGATCAGGTTGGTCGACTGATCGATCAGCAGCTGGCCGATCTGCGCGAGCAGATTGAATTCCTGCTCGACCAGTTTCGTCACCGTGTTCGCGCCGCGAATCTCGGCGCGCTCGCGGTTCCATGCGGCCCAGCCTTGCAGCCACGTTTGCTGCTGCAGCGTCAGGCGCTCGACGACAGCCTGCTGCATCTGATACAGCTCGCCCCACGTGTGCAGGTCGAGGCCGAATGCGAAGAGGCGCGCCGTATCGATACTGCTGGTCGCCGAACGCGCGGCCCAGCCGCTGAGCAGGACAGGCAATTTCAGCGTGTCCTGCACGGCAGCGGCGCGCGCAGCGGGCGCGGTTTTCTGCAGCGCCGCCGCAGCCGTGACAGCCGCCGATGCAGCCGCCGCCGTTTTCGCTTCGACCGTTTGATCAACCGGCTCGGGCATGATGGTCATTTCGTTCATGTCAGGCTCGTCAGGTAAGGGTAGAGGTCAGCCGCCGAGCCGGCTCAGCATGCCGTGCAGCGCCTTGATCTGGATCGCGTTGCGCGAATAGTAGTCGGGCTGCTCCGGGTCGTCGCTCGTGTAGCCCCACCAGTCCCAGCAGCCGTCCGGGTTTTGCAGCCCGCCGCCGTCCGCGCCCGTCGCCTGTGGATACAGCACGATGATGTCGTTGCTGTCGGCGAGTTCGTTGTAGCCCGTCGTCGTGATGTAGCGGTTGCCGTAGGGCGGCTGGTTCGCCACGTCGGCGCGGCCGTACACGTAGTTCACGTAGCTGTAGCCCTGCTTGCAGCCGTGCAGCACGACATGCACGCGCGCTGGCGCGCCTTCTTCCACGGCGCGCGGCACGTACGCATAGCCGAATTGCCCCATGCTTGCGCGCGCTTCGCCGCCGAAGAATTCGCTTTGATCGAAACGCAGCAGACGGCCGCTCGTCTGCGTCGCGGCTGGCTTCAGATCGTCGTAGATGTGATGCAGGATCCGGTGCGACTGCATGAAGCCGCCCTGGTTGATATACGGCGGCTGATTGGTGTCGAGCAACGAATCTTCGGGATTGTCGGTGACGATCGAATGGCCGGCGGGCACGGTGTCGTCGAACAGGATGTCGTCGGACGCGACGCCGAGCAGCTCATAGAAGCGATGCGTGCATTTCACCACTTCCGAATACACGACGGTATCGCGCGAGCCCGTGAACAGATAGATGCGGTCGCCCTTGAGATTCGACAGCGGATCGATTGCACCCGCCTGCGCGGTGTCGTGCGCGAGTTGCGCGAGACGCGGCGCGCTGGGTCCCGTCTGCGGCGTGAGCGGGCTCATGCAGATATATTCGGCGCTTTGCACATACGCATCTTCAGCGAGCGGCGCCGCGCCGCGAAACGATTCGGAGCAGCGGAACGGCCCGCCCGCAATCACGCCGACGCCCGCGAAACTGGCCGAATGCGCAAGGTGTAGTTGCACCGTCATGAATGCGCCCGAAGACAAGCCGGAAATGGAGCTCTCGCCCTTCCTGACGTTGTAATCGCGCAATTGAACGATCTCGTTCGCCATTGAATGATCCCCCGTACGAATAGCGCGGCCGCGATGATGTGCATCGCGGCCGGTCGGATGTGTGACACGTTGAAGTCGCTTGATGACCGCCTTAAGCGGTGCTTCGTCGCCGAAGCTCTATTGGTATAGGCGAGGTTGCGCAGTGCAGCAAGCGCTTTTTTATGAAGATTGCGCGACGTCGCGAACCGCCGCATCGCAGTGCAAAAAAGCCATGCTGCATGCATTCAAATGACGCAAGATGCATCGACTATTGCGCAGCGATCGGTTTGCCCGATGCATCCTTGACACGCGTATGCAATTGCGTGCGTATCTCTTCGATAACGGGCGCAGGCAACGGAATGTAGTCGAGATCCTGCGCCGTGCGATGCCCGTTCGCGAAAGCCCATTCGAAGAAGCTGAGTGCTTCCTTCGCGTGGTCGAGTCTGTCCTGCATGACAGGCATCAGCACGAAGGTCGCGCCCATTACGGGCCATGCGTCCTTGCCCGGTTCGTTGGTGAGGATACGAACCAGCGAGCCCGTCCAGTCGGCGCCGAGTGCAGCCGCGCTGAACGTGTCGGGGCCCGGCTGAACGGAAGCACCTGAAGCATTCTTCATCGCCGTATAGGCAATATGGTTCTGCTTGGTGAAGTCCCATGCGACATAGCCGATCGTACCTGGCAGATAGCGCACGTATGTGGCGACGCCTTCATTGCCCTTGCCGCCGATGCCGCGCGGCCAGCGCACGGTCGTGCCTTCGCCCACCTTTTTCTTCCACTCGGCGCTGACCTGCGACAGATAGTGCGTCCAGATCAGCGTCGTGCCCGAACCGTCGGCGCGGCGTATCACGGCAATCGCCAGATCGGGCAAGGTCACGTTCGGGTTCAGTGCGACGATGGCGGGATCTTTCCAGTTCGTGATCTTGCCGAGATAGATGGCGCTGAGCACTTCGCCCGACAGCGTCAGTTCGCCCGGCTTGATGCCGGGGATATTGACGACGGGCACCACGCCGCCTATCACGGTCGGAAACTGGACGAGACCGCTCTTGCTGAGTTCGCTTTCCGTCAGCGGCGCGTCGGAGCCGGCGAAGTCGACCTGTTTTGCGAGAATCTGCTTGACGCCTTCCGTCGAACCGACGCTTCGATAATGCACGCTGCCGCCGCCGGATCGCTTGTAGCCGTCGGCCCAGGCGTTGTAGATCGGCGCGGCGAAGGTGCTGCCTGCGCCCGTGATGTCGGCGGCGCGCGCGGCGATCGTCACGAAAGCGGCAAGCACGGCAATCCACATCGGCATGGTTCTCACGATACCCTCACTAGTCGTTGTGTTCGGATTGTCAGGTGATGGCCGGTCCAGCCGCGCGTCGTCGACCGTGTGATGAATCACCGTCGACAGGTGGCATTGCCATGCCTCATTACAGGTCGGCGGGGTGAGCGATGCAAATTGAATCGGTCTATCGCAAACCCGCATGCAGACTGGCTCTGCGAGCACTCGCATTTGTCGGAGGAGAGTTCGGATGACAGAGCACTTTCACGGCGTCATCAGGACGGTGCTGGTGCGCGTGTACGGCACGGTGCAGGGCGTCGGATATCGCGCCGCGTGCGTGCGGCACGCGCAGTCGCTTGACGTGACGGGATGGGTGCGCAACCGCATGGACGGATCGGTCGAGGCGCTGGTTCAGGGCGCACCGCACGCAGTGGGCGAGATGTGCGACTGGATGGCCGAAGGGATGCCGGCGGCACTCGTCGACTCGATGGACGAGGAAGAACTGCTGCCGCCGTTCGCGCGCTTCGATGTGTTCAGACAGATTGCGGATGCCTGAAAGCTGCTTTCGTGCTGCGTCCGTTGTGCGTCCCGTTGTGCGTCCCGTTGTGCGTCCGTTAGCCGCGCTCAACGTAGAGAGTTCGCGCGGCGCATTTTTCATGCGGTATGCTGAATTGCGACCGATGCTGTCCTGACCTGTGCATCCTTCCCGGGAGAATCGCGGCAATGAGCTTTCTGAGCCGGCTATTTCATCGCGATCGGGCGTCCGAACCGCCGATGGCGGCCGCGCGTATCGACGAGGCGATCGAGCGCATCGTCGCGATTCATCCGCGCATTGCGGTTGCGAGCGGCTACCGGCGACGTCTGAGGCAACCCGTCGCCGCCACGCTCCAGTACGCGGATGAACTGATGGCGTCGCTGCCCGCCACGCTCGATGCGAGCGCCGACGCATGGGCGGGCAACCCGAGCCTGCGCGCGTTCTTCGCGACACCCGACGATATCGCCGATATCTTCGGCCGCTCGCAGGAGGTGCGCGCGTTCTTCGACGCCAATCCCGATGCCGTCGATCTTCACGGCACGCTCGGCATGGCGCTGTTCGAGCGGCATGTGCTAGGTGTCGCGCTGGACGGCGACACGCTGCACCACGACGTCCAGCAGACGACGCTCAGTTTCAGCGATCATCGCGTGCGAATCTGCGGGCGCACGGAAACGTCGCTGCGCGAGGAGATCGAGCGCAGGCTGATCGATCAGCTGGCGCTCGAGGGCCTGTCGATGCTGGCCGCCACACGCGCCGCGCGGCTTGCGCGCGGGCGCGAGCTGATGCAGGAACGCGTCGCGCTGATGCATCGGCGGGGCACGGGGATGTCGGCTGTCGCAGGCGGCGGCGTGACCGTCGAGGCGCACGAGCTCGCGCACGTGCAGACGCAGATCGCGCAGAACGCCGAGAGCCTCGCCGCGCTCAGAGTGCCGACGGATGTCGTCGAGCACGAGCTGGAAGGCGTTTGCGAAGTGCTCGGCAAGCCGGCCGATTACGTCTATATCCGCAACCGCCACATCCGCATCGACATGATGAACGTCGTGCAGGAAGGCGATACGACGCGCGGCAACGATATCGAGTTTCACTTCGTGCGCGTTCCCGGCGTGCCGCCGCAGATGCGCGCCTTTGCGATGGTCCGTTTTCGACGCTCGGATCTGCCGCCAGGGGGATTGCATATCGACGCGGCGATGCGCGCTATCTAAGATCGAAGAAGATCTGTCGCCCGTCGGCGAAAGGGGAGGCGCGCCATGCTGAAGTTCTATCTGCTGTCATTGACTGCGGCCGCTTGCATGGCCGCTTCTCTCGCACCGTCGCGCGAAGCGGTTGCGCAACCGTCCGCCATGAAGCCGATGCAGGACGCACAGCGCAAGGCCGAGCAAAAGGCGCGCGAAGCGAAGAAGGAAGACGATTCCGCACAGGCGCACGACGACGCGAAAAAGCCGGAAAACGTGAAGCCGGCTTCGTCGCCTTGACGCGAGCCGTTTCAGTTATTGCGCCGATCACATCCGGTATTGCGCAAAGCGCATCGCAACGTTTTCAAATGTTTTCATGAATCCGACATCGCGCGCGGAAAGTCATAGACTGTCTGCAGGGACCGGTATATCGGTTATGTGTCGGGTTCAATCAGCAGTTTTCGATGAGGAGAACGTCGTTATGGCCGAGCTTTGGGTGGGCAATGTCGATGACGAAACGAGCGACGAGGAAATCAAAACGTTCCTGTGCCACTACGGCTTTCCGCCGTTCGATACGATACGGCGCGTCGAAGGGACAGGGGAACGTCCGGCCGTCGTGGTCGGCTTCAATGACGTCGGCGCGCATGTGCTGCGCAATCTGCAGCCGCGCATTCACAACATGTTCTGGAAAAGCCGCACGCTGACGGTTCAGGTCGTGCCCGAGCGGGACGAAACCTGAAGCGGACGCGGTCCCTGCACGGCACGGGACCGTGAGCCAGACCAACGCGGCGATTACGGGAGACGAGCGATGCCTGAACTGAGAAACGAAAAAAGCAGCGCGCGCAGCAAATCATCGAATGGTGTGCAGGAAAGCGCGAAATCGATGGGGCGCATGAAGAACAGGCAGTACGAAAAGGAACTGAAGTCGCTTCATATCGAACTGGTGAAGCTCCAGGAGTGGGTCGTGCAAACCGGCGCGAAAGTCTGCGTGGTGTTCGAGGGACGCGACGGCGCGGGCAAGGGCGGCACGATCAAGGCGATCACGGAGCGCGTGAGCCCACGCATTTTCCGCGTGGTCGCGCTGCCCGCGCCGACCGACCGCGAAAAGTCGCAGATGTATATCCAGCGCTATCTGCCGCATCTGCCTGCGGCGGGTGAGGTCATCCTCTTCGACAGAAGCTGGTATAACCGCGCGGGCGTCGAGCGCGTGATGGGCTTTTGCAACGATGAGCAGGTGCAGAACTTCTTCAAGGCCGTGCCGCTGATCGAGCACGCGATCATCCAGTCGGGAATCATCTTCCTGAAGTACTGGCTCGAAGTCAGCGAAGAAGAGCAGACGCGCAGACTGGAAGCGCGCATCACCGACGAGCGCAAGATCTGGAAGCTCTCGCCGATGGATCTGCTGTCGTACAGCCGCTGGTACGACTACTCGCGTGCGCGTGACGACATGTTCGCCGCCACGGATACCGACCAGGCGCCTTGGCATGTGGTGCGCTCCGACGACAAGAAGCGCGCGCGCCTGAACCTGATCTCGCATCTGCTCGACAGCATTCCGTACAAGACGATGCCGAGACCCAAGGTCAAGTTGCCCAAGCGTCAAAAGTCCGAAGGTTACCGGCAACCCGACCGGCCGACCCGCTACGTGGCAGAGAAGTTCTGAACGCGATCGACGCGCGGTGCCGCAGTGGAAGCGATACGTTCATTGCGCGCGTCGCGCTCGCGTGTTGTGACGCGCGTCTAGAGGCTGATTGCGAATCCGAATGAAACGCCTTGTACATTGCGTCCGAACACGTAGCGCACCATCAGCCGCGTGCGGGTGATGACGACCGGGTACCGGCTGCTGTCGAGTTCGAGCCCGACGCCCAGCGACGTCAGATGATTGAAGCCAAGCACACCTGCACTGTCGCCGAAGTAGTGCGAGTAGGCGGTTTCGAGCACGTATCGCAGCGGACGGTCGAGCATATGAAGGCCCGTCGGTGCGCGCCATCGCGCCCATACGCTGATCTGCTGCGCGTTGGCCGAACCTCGCACGGCATCGGACGATCCGCCGAAGCTTTGCAAGTGAATATCAGTCGCACGTAATTCGACGTCGATCTCATGCGTGTCGCGATAGTGCTCGTAGTCGAGCATCAGCGATCCGCCGTAGCCGTACGCGTCGAGCGTGCCGTCCTGCAGGAACTGCAGGTTCGTGTCCTTGACATGATTGACGAGCGATTGCGCGATGCGCAGGTCGCTTGCCACGCGGCCGAGCGTACCGTTCAGTATCGGCCGGAAAACCAGTTCGTTGGTGATGCGGAAATCCCAGCCGATGCCGACGGTGCCGCTTGCCGTGTTCCAGCGGGTCGGCAATGGCCGCTGCTGCGAGCCGTCCGTCGCGACGAAGGTGGGATCGTAGCGGCTATAGGCCAGCGTGCCTTCCAGATAGAGCGGAAACGTCCTGCTGAGCGTGAAGCCGCCGCCTAGCTGCGTCTGGCCGAAACCCGGGTTGCCGGTCGCCGCGCTATTGATCGACAGCGAACTGGTCGTGACATCTGGCACCGTCGTGTAGGTCATGATGGCGAGCACGGCGTCGGCATGTGCCTTGACGTTGCCGCCGATCACCGTATTGTCCGACAACGGAGGCGGCGTGCCTTGAGCGCGCGCTGCAACGGGCAACGACGCCAGCAGGACGATTGCCCACACGGCGCAGCATTGACCTGGCAGAATTCCCGGCTTTCGGTGGAGATGGATAGGCCACATGCTCAAAGGATGTTGCTATCGATTGCGCAGTGTCGGGGACGGGTCCAGCCTTCTGCCAATAGCATAGGCAAGCTTTAGGCTCAGTGTGAGGCAAACACGTCGCAGCGTCGCGCGTTTTAGCCGCCCGGGCGTCATGCTGCGTTTTACGTTACATCCTTCATGCAATGCGGGCGACACACCGCATCTACGTCACTTTCCGTCTTCGGGCTTGCCACGCAGAAGCGCTTCGGGATGCCGCTGCAGGTAGTCCGACAGCGCGCGGAACGATGCCGCCGTGCGCGCGAGTTCTCGAACGGCATCGCTCGTGTCCTGCTGCAAGGCCGAGTCGGGCTGCAGCGCGGTATTCGCGGAATCGAGCGTGGCCTGCGCCGCGGACAGCGCGCTCTTCGCTTGCGGCACGACTTGCGTGTTGAGATTGCGCATCAGTTGCGCGGTGCTCGCGAGCGTCTGCTGCGCGTTCTTGCCGATCTGTTCGAGCGGCAGGCTGTCGAATCGCGCGACGATCCGGTTGATCGATTCCTGCAGCGATTGCAGACCGCTCGGCGTGGTCGGCAGTTCAGGCGGCGTGCGGTTCCAGTCGACCTGCGCTTTCGCCGCGTTCGGGAAGAAGTCGAGCGCAATATACAGCTGACCCGTGATCAGACTGCCCGTCTTGAGCTGCCCGCGCAGGCCGCGGTCGACGAGGAAATCTGCCAGCGCGTGCGGGTCGTTGCCGAGGCGGCCGCCGCGCGGCTCCGATGCATAACGCGACGTGAAGCGTTCTGGATAGATCTTGACCTCGACGGGGATGCTGATCTGTTTGGTGCCGGGATCGAAGCGCGTATAGATCGCCGATACCTCGCCGACCGTGATACCGCGAAAATCGACGGGCGCGCCCACGACGAGGCCGCGCACCGAGCCCTGGAAGTTGAAAGCGAATGTCTCGACGATGGTGTCGCGCCGCTTCATCGCTTCCGCGCGCGTGTTGAAGAGCGGGAAGGTCGCAAGCGCGCCCGATTCGGGCCGGCTGAGGGAATCAGTGGGCGTCTCGAATGCAAGACCGCCGACGAGGATCGACACCACCGATTGCGTGTTGACCTGCACGCCTTCCGTGCCGAGCGTGACGTCGATGCCGCCCGCCTGCCAGAAGCGCGAATCGCTGTTCACGTAGCGGTCGTACGGCGCATTGATAAATACGTGCAGCGTGATGCCGCTGCCATCCTTGTCGAGTTCGAACGAGGTGACCTGACCGACCTGCAGGCGCCTGAAATAGACGGGCGTGCCGACGTCGACGGAACCGAGGTCGGTTGCCTTCAGCACGAACTCGCGGCCGGGCACGTCGCTCGCAAACACAGGCGGTACTTCGAGCCCGGTGTAGTCGCGCCGCTCCTGTTTCGCATGACCGATGTCCATGCCGATGAACGCGCCCGACAGCAGCGTGCTGATGCCCGATACAGTGCCGCCCGCGATGCGCGGCCGCACGACCCAGAAGCGCGTGTCGTCGACGAGCATGTCGCTGGCGTCGCGCGTGAGTTCGGCGGTGGCGATCACGCGCTTGAAGTCCTTCGACAACGCGACCTTCTTCACGACGCCGATGTCGACGTCCTTGAACTTGATCTTTGTTTTGCCTGCTTCGAGACCTTCCCCCGTCTTGAAGCTGATCGTAATGGTCGGTCCTTGCGCCAGTACCGCCTGCACCGCGAGCCAGATGCCGACCAGCACGGCGACGATGGGCACCAGCCAGATCCACTGGATGCGCCCGCGTTTGCGCGGTGCGGAGACGGCATCGGGTAGCTCGGGCGGGCGGCTCATTGCGGTTGCCTCACATGTCGGCGTTGGCGTGCAATGTCGAGGACGTGTTGCTCATTTCGCACTCTGCGCAGCGGCATCGCCGCCGGGTTGTTGCGTCTGCGCCGACTGCGTCGTCAGCCCTTCGGCCGTGACGACCCAGCCGCCGCCCATCGCCTTGTACAGGTTCACATACGACACCAGCACGCCCGCCTGCGTCTGCGTCTCGCTCAACTGCGCGTTGAACAGACTGCGCTCGGCATCGAGCACCTCGATATAGCTCGTGTAGCCGCCCTCATAGCGCAGCCTTGCCAGATGCGCGTACGT
>NZ_JAAGPI010000067.1 GCF_017104715.1 Burkholderia sp. Ac-20365 | reverse complement strand
AGGCCGCGATGGCGCAGGCACAGGCGCGGCGTGCGACGCAGCGGGCGGCGCCGTCTGTGCGGAAGCCTTGAGCCTGTCGATGCGCGCCTTTGCGAGTGCCGCAAAGCGGCCATTCGGATATGCCTTCAGATACGCCTCATAGTCGCTGGCGTAATTGCTGTCCTTGATCGATTCCCAGAACGTCAGTTCATATTGCTCGTTACTGTCTTTGGGCAGAATGCCGCGGCTATTCAATGCGACCACGGCATCCGGTTCGTATTCCGTTTGCGCTGATAGTTGACTTGAAGCGAAGACACGCACCGGTTGCGTCAACGACGATACGGTCCAGGGCTTTTGCATGCCGTGCGTTTCGTCTGCGACGCGTTGCGCCACGTGAGCGAAGACGGATTCGACAGGCTCATCGGGCGCGCGCTGCATTTCACGCAGCCATGCGCCCGTGAAGATGCCATGGCGGGCGCCGTCGGCAGCCTGAGCACCTTGCGCGGTCGCGTACGCGATCAAGGTTTGCGCGGGCATCCGCAAAGCCACACGCGCCGGTTCGAACGGTTGCGTGAGGCACGCATCCAGCACGATGAGATTGAGCGCATGTTCGCGCGGTACGGCGAACGCTTCGAGCACGCTCGACAGATCGACGCTCTGATTGATCAGTGCAGCGGGTGCGAACGGATCGGCGCCAGCGGAAGCAAGCAAAGTGGTATGTCCCGCCTGAAAGCCGTGACCCGCGAAATAGAACAGCGCAGTGCCGCCCGGCTGCAAGCGGCGGCGGAATTCGGCGAGCGCGTCGCGCATCTGCCGCGCTGTCGCGTCGGTGCGCAGGATGACATCGAAGCCTTGCGCGCGCAACGAATCGGCCACGCCTTGCGCATCGCGCACTGCATTGGGCAGTGTGCCCGCCGCGTAACTGGCGTTGCCGATCACGAGCGCGACCTTGCGCCCGGCAGCTTCAATGGACACGCCGTCAGCCCTGGCAACAGATATGGCATCGCTCGCGCCGGGCGGCCCCGGCCGAGCGTCGGCTCCTCGCATCTGGAGTGCCCCGATCATGCATACCAGCAGGAGTTTTCGCCACATTTTTCAGATCCTGGTTGTTCTGGACGTTCTCTATAGAACGTCGTCATCGGACGAACCGGCTCGATCATGCCAGCCATCGCTCGCGATGCTGCCCGATACCCGTGCGACGTATTTGCCTGGACCACCTCTACCAACGATAGCACGCAGTTACAACGTCAGATGGTTAACGAGCAGGGCGTATCTTTTTAACAAGTTACGTCCTAAGCTAAAACGGAAGCAAGCAGCACTGACCCTCCCTGGGAGAATGCGCAATGCAAAGAAGAATAAGGCTCGCGGCGATCGGCGCGCTCTTTCTCGCTTCGGCGCAGGTGTTTGCAGGACCGACGCCTTCGCCGCCCGGCGCCGAGGTCTACATCATCTGGCCGGCGGACGGCACCGTGATCACGGGTGGCAAGCTCTGGGTTCGCATGGGCTTGCGCAACATGGGTGTATGTCCGAAAGGCGTCAATACGCCAAACACGGGCCATCACCATCTGCTGATCGATACCGACTTGCCGCCGATGGATCAGGAAATTCCCTCTGACCGGAATCACCTGCATTTTGGCGCCGGCGAAACGGATGCGCGCATCGAACTGCCGCCCGGCAAGCACACGATTCAACTGCTGCTCGGCGACTACAACCATGTGCCGCACAATCCGCCCGTCTATTCGAAGAAGATCACCATCATCGTGAAGTGAGCATGCGCGAGCGTTGCGCCGGTTGCACGGCGCATTCGACGCGACGCGCCAGACGGAGAGCATCAGCCATGATCAGGATCGTTGTTGCCGCTGCGGCGCTTGCCGCTCTCACCTCGATGAATGTGGCATTCGCCGGGCCGACGCCCGCGCCCAAGGATGCCTACGCGTACATCGGCTATCCGAACGACGGACAGGTCGTGCCCGCGAACAAGCCGTTCCGCGTGTGGTTCGGCCTGCGCTACATGGGCGTCGCACCCAAGGGCGTCAAGTATCCGAACACGGGCCACCATCATCTGCTGATCGACACCGATCTGCCGCCAATGCCGATGGATCAGGAGATTCCTTCTGACCGGCAGCATCTGCATTTCGGCGCGGGCGAAACAGAAACGATGGTCACGTTGCCACCCGGCAAACACACGCTGCAATTGCTGATGGGCGATGAGAATCACATTCCGCACAATCCACCCGTCTATTCGAAGAAGATCACGGTGATCGCGAAATGAACGAACGTGTGTGCTCAACGTTCTTTTTCAGTGCTGTCTTTTTCGAACCAACAGTTTTTCGCCGAATGTTGGCTGCGTGGCGGCACTAAAAAGTCAGGTCGGAGTGCGTTGAATTCGTATGTGAAAACGCGGCATGACGCGCGACCTAATGGCAGCAAGGTTTGGCAGGTTTTTCGCGGCGCTGGCAGTGCAACTGGCACAGCCTATGCGTTGTAAGGTCCGAGCAGACAAGATGCCCGAACCCAAGCCGAAACACCTTGGCAAACCTTCGCTTCCTCTTAGGAGAACTGTCATGAGCGCACTGATTATCAACGACCTGTCCGTTACCGAAGAACTCAATAGCCAGGCCATGAAGGCTGTGCACGGCGGCCTTCTCTCCGATCCGTTCTTTCAGCTGATGACGTTCGACTTCGACAGCAGCAAGCATGTCTATGCGCCGCAAATGATCCAGCAGCAAATGGATATCAACAACATGAGCGGCAACAACAACGCGTTTGCATCGAACATCAAAACGACGATCCTGCCGACCATGATCGCCAGCAACAACGTCACGGTGAACTAGGTAGTACGAGGCGAGCCCCGCGGAGGTGCAGACCAGCCTCCGCCGGTTCCGGGAAAGCCCCGAAGCAGCTTGCATCACGCGTCGTCAAAAAGATTCAGAAGCCAATCGTTCTGTCCACACGACCGCCGCGGCACCGCACGCACTCCACGCCCAACGAAATCCGCCGACATCGATAGAGATGCCGCGCTGGACGTGCTTTACTTTAAAGGCGCGCTTTGCACGTGCAGTACAGCCGGGAAAGATCGGAGAATATCGTGTCCGCGTTGCCTGATTCATTCGTCGCCGTCGCTCGCACATTCACTGCCGCTGCTATTTGCGCTGCCGCGCTGGCTGGTTGCGTCGACGTTCACATGGCCGACTACAAGCGCCCCGATACGCCCGCGAAGGCGTCGTGGTCCGACAAGACGGGCACACTCGTTTCACCCGCCGACACTATCGTGCCCGACTGGTGGAAGGGCTTCCAGGACCCGTATCTGAATACGCTGATCGCCAGGGCGATCGAAGGCAACTTCGATATCAAGGTACTCGCCGCGCGCATCGACGTCGCGGGCGCGCAGATCGGCGAAGCAAAGGCGGGCGCATTGCCGACCGCCGATCTCGGCGCCGGCGCCAATTTCCAGAAAGTCACCGGACAGCCGCTATCGAAGCAGTACAACATCGCTGGCCAGGTGAACTGGGACATCGACATCTGGGGCAAAGTCGAAAAGGGCGTGCAGGCGCAAAAGGCCGAATTCCACGCCACGGAAGCCGACTGGCGCGCGGGTTATCTCGAACTCGTGTCGAACGTGGCGACCACGTACTTCCAGATTCTCCAGTTCGACGACCAGATCGACGCGCAACAGAAGATGGTCGACGAAAACAAGAAGATTCTCGCCATCTACGACGGCATGAGCCGCAACGGTCTCATACCGAAGACGCAGGTGTTGCGTCAGCAAGCCGAAGTCAATCGTCTAACCAAGGATCTCCTCGATCTGCGCCGCTCGCGCAATCTCGCGAACAATGCGCTGTGCACGCTGATCGGCGTGCCCGCAGGGGAATTCACGGTACCGGTCGGACATCTGCAGCAGCGTGTGCAACAGCCGCCTGTGCCAGGCGGGCTGCCGTCGCAATTGCTCTCGCGCCGGCCCGATATCGTCGCATCGGAATTGCGCGTGCTCGAAGCGTACAACCTGGTCGGCGAAGCCAAGCTGGCGCAATTGCCGACCATCAGCCTGACGGCACATGGCGGCACCGCGAGTTTCGCGCTGTCCGATCTGTTGAAGTCGTTCACTTTCGGCTTCATGCCGAGCATCAATATTCCTCTGCTCGATCCGGGCGTGCGGGCACACGTCAAGACCACGGAAGCGCAAACCACGGTTGCCGAGCAGCAATACCGGCAGACGGTGATGGGCGCATTCGAAGAAGTGGAAAATGCGCTCGTCAATCTGGATTCGCACAAGCAGCAGCGTGGCGAATTGGTGCAGGAAGTCGAGCGCCTGAGCGTGGTCAATGCGCAAATGCAGTCGCAATTGCGCGAAGGCGTGATTTCGCAACTGGACGTGTTCGAGACGGAGCGCACGCTGCTGCAGGCGCAACTCGATCTGCTGACGAATCACCAGCAAATACTGTCGGACACGGTACTGCTTTATAAGGCACTCGGCGGCGGCTGGCCGGCTGTCGATGTTCAGACGCAAGTGAAGCAATAAGGCTTCAATACCGAATCGTTGCCGCGAGCCAATAGCGTAAAACACTGGCACGGTTTTTAAATACGTCACGGCTTAAACCGTTTCCCTATCACAGACCGCATTAGCCGTACCCATAATTGACTAACACCATGTGTGACTTAAAATTCCTGATTAGCCGCTCATTGGGTCTGCATGGCGGCTGCGTCGAATATGTACTGGTCGCCGCGCCTGTAGAACGCTCTGTTCGTGTCCACGCTTAGTGATGCAAAGAGATGAATCCCGGCGAAGCTTCGATTGCTGAGATGCGGGCGGCTCTGGACAAAGAGTTCGACGTCCTGCTGCTGCCTGTCTCGCACTCTTCTCTCGGCCCCATTCGCATTGTCGACGATCTGTTCGCGATCGGTCGCAGCGAGGCGCCGTTTGCTGACTATCCGCGCGATCTGATCACCAGACTTTCGCGGCGTCATGCGCGCATCTTTAGCGAGCATGGCGCAGTGTATGTCGCCGATCTCGACAGCAAGAACGGCACGACGGTCAACGGCATCGCCGTGCGGCAGACGCCGTCGCGCGTGCGGGCCGGGGACGAACTGTGCTTTGGCGGCGATCTGACGTATCGCGTCGCCATCGAGCCGCGTCCATTCAGTTCCGCTTCGGCTCGTGCCGTTCAGCATCTGACTGTGGTGTTGAAGCCGGAGCGCGTGGATCTGGGGCTCGAACCTATCGACATCAGCGCGTTTCCGTTTCTCGTCAGCAAGACGGACGAACTGTTCTCGCGCTACAAGGATCGTTTTCCGCATCAAGTCAATTACATTTCGCGGCGCCACGCTCATATCTTTCTGAAGAGCGGCGAACCGTGGATCGAAGATCTCGGCAGCACGAACGGTACATTCGTCAATCAGAAGCGGCTTGGCGAATCGGCGGTTGCGCTGCAGAACGGGGACGTCATTGGATTCGGTGGCGATCATTTCGTCTATCGTGTAGCGCTGGAAAAGTCGTTCGAAATCGAGCCTACCTTGACCCAGATGGCACCGCCTGCCGCTGCAGCCGGCTTGCCGGCAGCGCCAGTTCCCGCTGCCGCGCCTATGGCGGCGATGCCAGCGGAAGATCCCGACAAGACGACCTTTGTCGGTGCGGCGCATTCGTTTCTCGACATCTTCTGTGTCGACCGTGCATTGCAGCGTGAAGACGAAGTCAACGAGAACGCGCCGCCGGTGACGCCGGAAGAATCGACGGAAACCCAGACGCGCCGGCCGCACCGCCGCTGGCAATTGCTGTTGCGCGAGTTGACGCGCACCTTCGCGGGCGGCGACCGCACGACGCTGCGGCGTTTCGGCTGGGGCGCTGTGATCGCGCTGATCGTGATTGCGGGACTCGCCGTCACGTTGTACATGCGCAATGCAGCCGAGCGCGATGTAAAAGACCTGCTTGCGGCGGGAGAATACGAAGAAGCGGCGGATAGTGCCACGGCGTCGTTGCAGCGGCATCCCGCGAGCGAGACGCTCAAGGCGCTCGCCAGCGAAGCGCTGATGAAAGCGCGCGTGCCAGGATGGCTTGCCGCGTTGCAGGCGAAGCAGTTCGATCGCGCCGCGGCGCTGATCGAAGGCATGCGCGCGACGAGCGGAAACAATGCCGACGCGCGCACGCTAATCGATCAGTTGGGTTGGGTGGACGATCTGGAGCGTTTCGTGGTCGGCCGCGGCGGAGCGGACGCACCGATTCGCATCTATAGCGACGAAAGCCGCATCGGCAATCTGCTCAAGCGCTGGGACGACGATGCAAAAGGGCATCAACGGGTTCTGGACCGCATTGCGTCGTATGTGCCTGAATTCACGGAGCCGTATGCGCAGGCGATGAGCCATCTGCGCAAACTGCAAAGCGACGATTCCGTCTATCTCGCCGCAATCGACCGGCTCAATTCGACGCTTGCGACGGAACTCGGGCGCGACAAGCCGGGAGCGCTGCCTGCCGTAATCGACGACTACGCGCAGCGTTATCCGCGTCTCGCCGGACTGGATACGATCCGCAGCGACCTGAAGCAATACACGGACATCTTCAACGAAATGACGGCGCGGCGTCTCGTTCCGCTACTCGCGTTGATGAAGAAGGCGAACTTCAGTACGCCGCCGTTCCAGTCGCAGTACAGGCAATTGAGCGCGAGCCGTTTGCCGTCGGCGGAAGACGTGGCGAAACATGATGCAGCGAGCGCCGCATGGCAAAGCGGTGACAGCCAGCAGGCGCTGGCCGGGTTGCAGACGATGCCTGCGGGCCCATGGTCGGATGTCATCGCCACGGAACTTGCGCACAAGAAGGCGCTGCTCGACCAGTTCGCCGATGTGCAAAAGAGCCGTGGCTCGGCGGATCGCGACGACAAACTGCTGTCCTTTTACGCCAGTCTCGATCCTGTTGAAGATGCGTATTTCGTGCGCGCCGTGCAGGGCGACGTCAATGCGCTGCGCGACAAGGCATTGGCGCGCGCGCAGGACCAGATCGATCGCGCACAGGGATTGTGGCGGCAGTATCGTGCAAATGGTTCGATCGGCGGCACGCAGCGGCTGGAGTCCGGAATCTCCGGTGGCTTCCGCAGTCAGGCGCAGTTGCTGTCGGGTGCGAACACGTCGGTGCAACAGGGCATGCGCATCTATACGCAACTGAAGGCGGCGCATCCGGCCGGCTCGGATCAGCTACTGGAAGATATCGAAGCGGAAGTGCAATTGCAGCGCCGCTCGCTGCAGGAATTGCGCATGGTGCTCGATGCCGGATTGCTCAAATCGAAACTCGCGTTGATTGGAGGCAGTGACGAAAGTGAAGCGCGACAATCACCCTAAGCCGCTTTACGAAGCGCTCGAAGATCATAGCGCCGAGGGCGTGGCGATTCTCACGGCCGAACCTGTGCGCATCGCGCAGGCACTCGTTCTGACGATGGTTGCGCTCGTCGTCGCGGGCCTGATGTGGTCGTTCTTCGGGCGCGCGGATGTGATCGTCACCGCGCAAGGCACGCTCGCGCCGGAGTCGGACGTGCGGCGCATTTATGCGCCTATCGACGGGGAACTCACTGATCTTTATATCGCTGAAGGACAGCCCGTATCGAAAGGCGACGTGCTCGCACGGATCAATGCGCGCGGCGCGATCGAAGCCGCAACCAATGCGCTTCAGGCGCAATTGAAGCTCGAAGATGCCGAGCGGGAATGGAAAGAGTTTCCGCAAAAGAAAGAACTGATGGAACGCAAGGCGACGGCACTCAAGGATCAGCTCGAAGTGGAAGAGCGTCAGCACGAGAACCGGATTTCGGAAGGCACCACCAAACTGGCCGAAGGGCAGAAAGCGCAACTCGAAGAAGCGCGCAGCACGCTCGACAATGCACGCCGCACGCG
Organism: Burkholderia sp. Ac-20365; assembly: GCF_017104715.1. Lineage (GTDB taxonomy): Bacteria > Pseudomonadota > Gammaproteobacteria > Burkholderiales > Burkholderiaceae > Paraburkholderia. The sequence continues at coordinate 23,710 of NZ_JAAGPI010000067.1, read as the reverse complement.
CGATGCAGCGCGCCAGGAAGCGGACAAGTACGCGCGTCTGTTCGCTCAGCCAGGCGGCGGTGGCGTGGCCGAATTGCAGGTCGAAGCGAAGCGCAATACTTCTCTGGAAGCGGAAAACGCCTACCGCGTCGCGCAATCGCGGCTCGCCGAACTCGACTTCAAGCTGAGTCACGAATACGCGGAAGCGAACGCGCAACTCGAAGCGAGCGGGCGGCAGTCGACCAACCTGCAGATTCAATACGACGATCTGATCCGCGACATCACCAGCACCGAAGAAAAGCTTCGTCTGCAATTGCAGACGGCGCGCCTCGTTGCGGATGCGGCGGCGCGCATCCGTTTCGAGAACATCGACAAGGACAACTTCCTGCTGATACTCGCGCCGACATCAGGCGTGATCACGGACGTGACGTCGACGCAAACAGGCGACAAGATCCAGGCGAACGCGCCGCTCGGCGGCATTGCACCCAAAGACGCACGCCCCGTGCTGAAGATCGAAATCGCCGAGCGCGACCGCGCGTTCCTGCACGAAGGCATGGCCGTGAAGCTGAAGTTCAACGCGTTTCCGTATCAGCGCTATGGTCTGATCAACGGCACGCTTGCGTACATTTCACCGGCGACCAAGCCGTCGGCGCAGGACAAGCAGCCTGTCTACGAAGGGCGCGTGCAACTCGACAGGAATTACTACCAGATCGCGGAAAACCGCTATCCGTTGCGTTACGGGATGACGGCGAGCGCCGAAATCGTCGTGCGCGAGCGGCGGTTGATCGACCTGGGGCTGGACCCGTTCAGGCAACTGGCCGGATAGCATCAACAGAAGCGATGGCAAAACAAGCGTAGCCGAAAGACCAACCGCCAGCCCGCCTGTTCGTTCGGGCCACCACTAGAGGAGCGGACGAAATGACCGCGATCGTACGAATCGATGATGAAGTCGTGGATGTCGGCGAATTTATACGTCTGTTGAAACTCACGGGCCAGTTCGAAAGCCTGATCGAGCAGATGGTGCGAGACAAGCTGACCGTGCACGCCGCGAGGAAACACGGCGTGACAGTGAGCGCCGACGAGATACAGGAACGTGCCGACCAGTTCCGGCGTGTGCGTGGGCTGCATCGCGCGGCGGATATGAACCAGTATCTCGACACGCTGAAAGTCAGCCTCGACGAATTCGAAGCGTTCGTCACCGACGGGCTGTATCAGGAAAAGATGCTCGACAAGGTAGGCAGCGACGGGGAAATCGAAGAGTACTTTTCGATGAATTCGCCGAAGTTCGATGCAATTGAAGTCAGCCATATTCTGCTCGACGACGAAGGCAAGGCGAAGGAAATGATCTCGTATCTGAACGACGATCCCGACGCATTCGCGGAAATGGCGCGCGAGCATTCCATTGCCGACACGAAAGACTCGGGCGGCGTGATCGGAAAAGTACTGCGCGGGTCGCTGAAACCCGATATCGAGGCGAAGATTTTCAATGCCGCAGTTGGCGATCTGCTCGGGCCGTTCGCATCGCCGGACCGTTCGTGCTTCGAGATTTTCGCGGTGACGGCGAAGTATCCGGCGGAACTCGATGCCGACGTGGCGTCGGAGATCAAACGGCTGTTGCGCGAACAGTGGCTCGTCACGCGCGCGCAGGAACACATTATCGAAGCGCTCTGACTGATACGCGCTGTTGCCGGGGACCGCAAGCATCATGGATGCACCGCAAACCACGCCTTCCATCGCCGACTTTCTGTCGACGGTCGAGATTCTGTCGCCGTTCACGCGCGAGGAACTCGAACGTCTCGCAGAGCATGTGCAATCGCGTTTCTATTCGTTTGGCGAAACGGTGTGCAACGTCGGCGATTCCGCTGACGGTCTTTATGTGATCAAGTCCGGCTCGGTGCGCATCTTTACCGAAGAGCACGGCAAAGAGATCAGCATGGGCGTGCGCAAGACGGGCGAAGTCTTCGCCGACATTGCGATGCTGCGCGCGTATGCGCATGAATCGTCGGTGCGCTCTTCGGGCAAGACGGAATTGCTGTTTATCCCGCGCACTGCGATCGAGCCGATCATTGCCGGCAATGAGGCTGCGCTGACGTTCGTCGCGAGTTATGTTGCGATCAACTCGGCGGGTGGTTTTGTCGCGCAGCTATTCGATTTGCGCGGCAAGCTGAACAAGCAGGAACTGGAAGAATATGTGCGCAGCGTCGGCGTGAAGAAAGTCGCGGCGGGCAAGGAGATCCTCAAGCAGGACGCACGCGACGACCGGCGGCTCTACGTGGTGCGGCAAGGCGAAGTGCGCATCGTGCGGCACGAGGACGGCAACGACTACACGCTGGCGACGCTGCGCGAAGGCGAGATCTTCGGCGAGAAGGCCTGCATGATGCGGCAGGAGCAAACGGCATCCGTGATTGCGACCATGGACACGCGCTTGCTCGTGATTCCCGAGCGCACGGTGCATTTCATCCTCGAGCGCAATCCCAAGCTGCGCGAAGTGCTCGACGAACGCATCAAATACGCCGACCGCGAACTGGATCGGCAAAAGCGCATCGAGCAGCGCCGCAAGCTGCCATTGCGCCTCGACCTGCATTCGAAGCCCGAAATGGGCGAGCGCGTAATACGGCGCTTCGGTCTGGTCGAGCAGGCAGAGGAAATGGATTGCGGCGCCGCGTGCCTTGCGATGATCTGCAAGCACTACGGCATTCCGATGACGCTCGGCAAGCTGCGAGAACTCGCAAACGTGACGACGGCGGGCGCGACGCTGGACAGTCTTGCGCGTGCGGGCGATTCGCTTGGCTTCACGACGCGCGGCGTGCAGTGCACATTCGATTCGCTGCGCGGCTTCGACTTGCCGTTTATCGTGCACTGGGAAGGCTATCACTACGTGATCGTGTACGGCGTGTCGAAAGACCGCGTGTGGCTGGCCGATCCTGCGCTGGGTTTCCGCAAGCTGAGTCTGGAAGACTTCGAACGCGGCTGGAGCGGCACCTGTCTGCTGTTCACGCCCGGGCCGAATCTCGTGCAGCTTTCCGCGTCGCGCTCGCCGTGGTTGCGATTCGTCGGCTATCTGACGCCATATAAAAAGATTCTGATGCACCTGTTCCTCGCGACCTTCGTGATCCAGGTGCTAGGCGTGATACCGCCATTGATCATCCAGAACATACTCGACGGCGTGATCGTGCATCAGAACATCAGCCTGCTGCATCTGCTGATACTCGGACTGATCATTTCGAATGTGTTTACGCAGCTGATGTCGATGGTCCGTGCGTACCTGTCGAATTTCATGGTGCGCAATATGGACTTCGCGATGATGTCGCAGTTCTTCAGGCACACGATGTCGCTGCCCTTCTCGTTCTTTGCGAAACGCAAGACGGGTGACATTTTTGCGCGCTTCCAGGAGAACCAGACGATACGCGCGTTTCTCACTGAATCGACAGTGACGACGGCGCTCAATCTGCTGATGATCTTCATCTACTTCGCGATCATGTTTTTCTACAACGTGAAGATGACACTCGTGCTGATCGCGTTCGTCATTCCGATCATGGCGCTCACGCTGATCGCGACGCCCAAGATCAAGAGCTATGCGCGCGAAACGTTTGCGGCCGGAACGGACTCGAAATCGTTTCTGATGGAAGCACTCTCGGGTGTCGAAACGGTAAAGGGCATGGGCATCGAGCGGCCTGTCCGGTTGCGCTGGGAAAAGAAATACGCAAAAGCACTCGAAGTGCAGTACCGCGCGCATGCGTTCAACATTCTGATCGGCTTTATCAGCCAGCTGCTGAATGCCGCGACGACGATCGCGATTCTCTGGGTCGGCGCAAATCTCGTTCTTGCACGTGAAATGACGATCGGTCAGTTGATCGCATTCAACGCGTTCATGGGCAGCGTATTGACGCCGCTGATGGGGCTCGTCGGATTGTGGAGCATGCTGAACGACGCGGGCGTCGCAATGGAACGTCTCGGCGACGTGCTCGACATCGAGCCGGAGCAGAAGCCCGAAGATTTGCCGTCGCGCGTGATGCTGCCGGATCTGCAGGGCGATATCAGCCTGAGCGGCGTGTACTTCCGTTACGGTGAGACCGACGGCGCCTACGTGCTGGAGAACATCAGCTTTGACATCAAGCCGGGCGAACTGGTCGCGATCGTCGGGCGCAGCGGCTCGGGCAAGACCACGCTGGCGAAACTGCTGGTCGGCTTCTATGCGCCGAGCGAAGGCAAGATGACTGTCGATGGCTACGACATGAATGTCGTCGACAAGGCGTTCTATCGCGCGCAGATAGGCTACGTGATGCAGAGCAATCTGCTGTTCTCCGGCACGATTGCCGAGAACATCGCGAGCGGCGACGACACGCCGGATCGCCGCCGTATCGAGGAAGTGGCGAAAATGGCCGACGCGCATGCGTTCATCGCCAAGCTGCCGCTCGGTTATGAACAGATCGTCGGCGAGCGCGGCGTCGGGTTGTCGGGCGGGCAGATCCAGCGGCTGTGCATTGCGCGCGCGCTGTATCACGATCCACGCCTTCTTGTATTCGACGAAGCAACCTCCGCGCTGGATACACAGTCCGAAAGCAACATCCTCAGTAACATGCACGACATCCTCAAGGGACGCACGGCCGTCATCATCGCGCACCGGCTCAGTACGATCATGCGCGCTGACAAGATTCTCGTCCTCTATGAAGGCGCGATCGTCGAGCAGGGGCGTCACGAGGAACTGGTCAACCGGAAGGGCATGTACTACCAGCTCGTCCAGAAACAGCTGAGTGCGTGATGAAGATACTCGATCAGCAACCTGAAGAAAGCGGTTCGGCCCTTTCGTATGCGGGATTGATCGAGAGGATCGAAATCCTGCGCTCGACATTGCGCTGGTCATCGCGGCTCGAACGCGCGGATATCGAAAAGCTCCTGAAACAGGCGAGTTCCTTGCGCGACGAAGTGATGCAGATGTCGCACAAGGAGCGCTTCGTGCAGGCGGCTGTCGTGGAGCCATTACGCGGCGACCAGTCACGCGGTGCGAGACGTCAAGCCTTGCTTGCGCGCAGCTTCATTTTCGAAGGTACATTCGGCGACAACCCGAAACTGCTGGAAGCGCTCGAAATCTCCGAAAAAGCAGCGCCTACCGATCTGCCTGTTCTGATCGATGGCGAAAGCGGCACCGGCAAGGAACTGATGGCGAAGGTCATTCATGCAAACGGCAGCCGCTCGGATAAGCCCTTTATTTCCGTGAACTGCGGCGCGATTCCCGACAACCTGCTGGAATCGGAACTGTTCGGCCACCGGAAAGGCGCATTTACGGGCGCGACCAACGACCGCAAAGGCAAATTCGAAAGCGCGCACACGGGGACCATCTTTCTCGACGAAATCGGCGAATTGCCTTTGACGGGGCAGGTGAAATTGCTGCGTGTGCTGGAAGCACATGAAATACAGCGCGTCGGTTCGGACGAGCCAATTGGCGTCGATACGCGCATCGTCGCGGCGACCAACCGCAATTTACGCAAGCTGAGCGAACAGGGCACATTCCGCGAAGATCTGTTTTACCGGCTCAGCGTCATTCATGTGACCTTGCCGCCGCTGCGCGAAAGGCGTGACGAAATTCCGCTGCTGATCCAGTACTTCGGCGACGAAGCGGCGGGCGCGCTCAAGCGCCGTCCCGTGAGAATCACCCCTAAATTGCGGGACTTTCTGTTGACCTATGCGTATCCGGGCAACATCCGCGAATTGCGCAATGTGATGTATCGCATTTCGTGCCTCGCCGGCGACATCGCGGACGTCGATCATTTGCCGACGGACATGCGGCCCACGGCGCCTGCAACTTCGTCGCTGTTTGGCGCATCCGCCGATGCGGCGAACGGCACGACAAACGTGACCAACCTGCTGTCACTCAGCGACGCGAAGCGCGCCGCCAGCGATGAAGCGGAAAAAGCCTTCCTGCAGCGCGGCTTGCAGGAAACAGGCGGGACGGTTGCGGAACTGGCACGACGCGTCGACATGAACCGTTCGCATCTTCAGATGCTGCTGAAGAAGCACGGTTTGCATTCGAAGGATTTCCGCCGCGCGCATGCGCAGGCGAATGCGCGCAAGGACGATACGGAAGCGGATGACGAAGCCGAAGTGAACTAGCGTCGAAGAAGTATCAAGGCGATGGATTCAGTAGCGTTTTGTCAGACGCTTGAGGATCTTCCGCCTGTACGACGACAGCGGTGATGTTGTCGCGTCCGCCGCGCGCCAGCGCGATATCGACGAGTTCATGCGGTGCACGCAGACAGTCGACGCTCGCAAGCGTCTGCTGGATCTCTTCGTCAGTCACTTCATTGCTGAGGCCGTCGCTGCACAGCAGGAATACATCGCCGTCGGCGACTTCGATCGCGTCTTCGTCGAGATCGAGATGATCCGTCGCGCCCACGGCGCGCGTGATGATGTTGTGCGCCGGGTGATGGCGCGCTTCCTCTTCCGTCAGATAACCGGATTGCCGAAGCTCTTCCACCTGGCTGTGATCGCGCGTCAACTGCCGCAATTGCCCTTGCCGCAGCAGATAGATGCGGCTGTCGCCCGCCCACAGGTAGCCGCAGAAACGGTCGCACGCGAGCAGCACGACGACCGTGGTGCCGATGCGCTGCACCTGGCGGCGGCTCGCTTCATCGCGCAGCTGGCGGTTCGCATCCTGCAGGCGCGTGCGCGCCTCGGCAATGCACTGCTTGATGCCCGCCTGTTCCGGCAACTGGCCAAGCGTTTCGACCACGAGCTGGCTCGCGAGATCGCCGACGTCGTGCCCGCCCATGCCGTCAGCCACGGCCCAACGGCCGCGCTGCGGCTGATCGAGGCACGCGTCCTCATTGATCTCACGCACGCGTCCCGTGTCGGTGCGCGCCGCCGACGCCCACCGGAATTGGCTGATACAGGTCACGACATCTAGGCCAGGTTCGTACTGCGTGCGTCGGGAGCAACAATGACGTTCGAATTGTTGCCCGTGTTGTTCACGTCAACCTTCTGGAACTGATTGACCATCTGGTTAGCATAGAAGTTGTTCGTGATGTCGTACAGGTTGACGACAGGTCCGACGCTCGGCGTGTCGTGCACGTAGGGTGTGATCCAGCCGAAAACCCACGGTGCGCCGCCGCCGCCGCTGATGGCGGACATCGCCTTGCGGTCGAGGGCGAGGTTGTGAGAAAGATCGCTGATGCTGATGGAAGCCATGGCGTGTCTCCGGTAAGGCCGCCTGTCACGCAGCCGCAAAGTTAATGGAAATTGCGACATAAGGTGCAAGGGCCGTGCCAATTTGCCGCCCATGTGTGCGGTTTCTCGCGAGGCGTTGCTGGGCGCGGGCTAGAAAAGACACACATACGCGCGCGTCGCGCGCGAGGGCTTCGCTACGTTGGTGCTCATCCAACAGCGTGCGACGCTGAACGGTGGGACGGCCAACACATTTGCGCGGCCGCCCCACCGTCGCCCATGAGAGGGCGCGGAGCGAAAAGTGATGGCACCCATGCAACACAACAGACAAAAATTCTGTTGGAATTATCCGTACATCAAGCCGCCATAAAACCACCGTGAAGGACGAAACAGCTAGATAAATCAATGGGTTAGATGGACTGGCCCGGTTGATGCAAAAGAGCCTGCAACAGTGTTGGCCTTTTGAATCGGATACCGGGGCAAAGCCATGAACCGCAACCTCCAACAATCGCGCAGTGAACAAGGTGCTAACCGTGCAGCTGCTTATGCATCGGCAGATATCGCACTCGACGGTTCCAGCGACGAACCCGCCCTTGGCGCGCACCTGATCACGCAACGCCGCGGCTACGAACATCACGGCATCTATGTAGGCGGTGGCAAGGTCATTCACTACGCAGGTTTCGCGAAGTCCGCTCATCGCGGTCCGGTCGAAGAAGTGGCGCTCGAAGCATTCGCCGACGGTCACGCCGTTGCCGTTCGCCCGCATCCGTTCCCGAAGTTCTCCGCCGAACAAACCGTGCTGCGCGCCCGTTCGCGCCTTGGCGAAAACCACTATCGCCTGCTGACCAACAACTGCGAGCACTTCTGCGCATGGTGCCTGCTTGGCGAAAGCCGCAGCGAACAGGTCCATGTCTGCCTCACGCATCCGCGTGCCGGCGCACATGCCGTGCTGTGCCTCATCAGCGCATTTATCGGCAACCGGATGAAAACAGGCCGTGCCGTTGTTAACGCAGCATGAGCGTCGAAATTGAACCTCGGCGACTGAAGTTCGAAGTACCGAATGCCGTAAATGCAATCAGGAAAGCGAAGGAGACCACCATGAGCCCGACCGGAAAAACGCTGCATTGGGCCGTCGACAAATGGCTTGCGCCGACGCCCGCGATGCCCGCGCGCGTGGTGCGCTTCTGCCGCACGCAGATGCACCGTCGTTGCGTGTGTGTCGAAGCGGTACGCCCGAATGGGCTGCTGTCGATCTTCTTCTTCCGTCACGACGACGGATCGTGGAATGTGTTCCCGCCCGCCCAGTCGCGGCCGGTGATGCCTGCCTGGAGGACTGCGTGATGAAAAACGGTAACCCGGCATCGAGCGCTCGCGGCCCGCGTATCGAGCGGCTTGCGCTGTGCGGCGCGCAATCTATCCGCCAGGCTGGCAGAAGCGCCGCCCCGGCACGTGCGACATCACGGCTTCGGCAATCTGACGAGGCGTGCTCTCGGCAGGCACGACGCGCCGGAAGGATTCAACGTCGTGTCTGAAGGTCCATTCGACCAGCCGGTAAGGGGGCGCCCATGGGTGCTCGATTGGCGGGGAGACGGTGCAACTGCGGATCGATAGGGCTTGCGCGTTGCCGTTCAGGGCGTGGAGATGATCGAGGACTGTTGGTTCGATGGGCATCGGGGCGCTCCTTTCTTTTTGTCTGCGACGCTTTTGGTCTGGTTTGCTTGGTTTTTTGCTGGCATCCGCGTTTTGTTATTGGTTCTTCATGCGTCGCCCCTGTGCGGGGCGGCACCTACTTTTCTTTGCCGCCGCAAAGAAAAGTAGGCAAAAGAAAGCGGCTCACACCGCCAGCCCTTGACCTTTGCCCACGGGCTCCCGACGGCCCCACGCTTCGCGCACTCGCGTCTTGTCGAACGCAGGTTGCCAGCGCATTGGCGAAGGCCCAATCAGCGCCACAACCAGCGGCATCGGACGTACCAGAGTCCTTGTTTTAGTGGGGACGCTGTTGTCCATGGGCAGATGCTGATGCTGCTTTCTTTTGCCTACTTTTCTTTGCAGCCGGCAAAGAAAAGTAGGTGCCGCCCCGCACAGGGGCAACGCGTGAAGCACGAAGGCAAAACGCGGATGCCAGCGACAAACAAAGCAAACCAAAGCAAACCAAAGCAAACCAAACCAAACCTGCAGCAGACAGAAATCCAAAAAAACGCCGCCGGTGCTCAGGCGGCTCAACAGGGGATGTTGAGCCGCATATTTACAGGGAAGAATTAAACGAAGCTTAAGACGCGTGAATAGCAGTGTGATACGCGACCTTGGTCAAATTATCGGAGAAGGCGGCTTCACGGCGCCGTTTTCAGCGATTCGACACGCACAGCAGGCAATTGCGCCCCATGCATATCCGCGCGCGTCACCGTGCCATGCACTTTCACCTGCTGGTTTTGTAGCGACAGCGCCTGCTCCCGCGTCATACCTTCAAGCTCGAACACACCGCGCGCATCGTAAACGACGGGATAAATGAACGGCTCATTACCGCGCAACGCGAGCCGCCCAGACAGATCGACGGATTCACCGAAATGCAGCGGCGCGGCGCAAGCCACATGCATCAACGCGAGTGCACACAGCACGATGTTTCGTTTGATGCTCACGAGCGTTGGCCTTTACGAGTGACTGAATCCATTGAATCACACTTGAAGCGCAAGTTCAGTCGACCACGACCGACAGCGTCGTGCCCACAGGAACACGCACGGTCTCGCTATACGTGCCGCTCACACGAGAGCGCACGACAGGAAACGTGCCGAGCACCGCGAGCGTCACAGGCACAGAGGTCGGCAGATCGCGCGTCGCGCCGCCATAAAGCGATGTGGGATCGATCGCGGGCAAGGTGAAACCGGCTTCGCTGCGCGCAGGCATCGTGAAACCCGTGACATTCGACGACAGCGGAATCAGGCCGCTCGCCGCCGAAGCGAAATCGCGCAGCATCGACGGCACGCTCGCGCCTGCCTGTGCATTGCCGATGACCTCGTTGAGGATATCGATGGAAGCGGTGTGATTCCTGTTGTTCAGCAACGACTGATAGAACGACAGCCCGAACTGCCGGTTCAGATAGCCGCCGAACGAGCCGTTCACTGCATAGCTTTCGCAATCGGTGCCATAGGGCGTCCATGTCGTGAGGCCGCAGTTGTAGCTGCCGTGGCCCGCATACGTCATGTATGTCGGGAAGCGGGCGTCGCGGATCGCGTTGTAGCCGGGCACGATCGTGGCGCTCGCCCAGTCTTCCATCATCATCGCCGACATTTCTTCGAGCCACGGTTCGAATGCGTATTGCGAGCCCATCAGGACCGAGCGTCGATAGAAGTTCTGCATGTGCATGCTTTCGTGCGCCATCGTCGTCAGCATCTGGTTCATGCCGTACGTGCCGCCCAGATAGAGCGTTTCGGAGTCGAGATAGAGCGAGATCGACTGGTTGCTGTATGCGAGCTGGCCCGCCCCCGTCTTGAAGTTGTTGAGCGCCCAGAAGTAGCCGAGCAGGCCGAACGCCTGGCCATTGTTGTCGAAGTTCATCACGACGAGATCGATCGGCTGATGCGTGCCGTCGATCAGGCTCGACTGGCTGTTCGGCCCATACAGCGGGCCGCCGACGCGCACCAGCATGTCGTAGATGCCGCCTGACTGCGCGTACTGCGTGATCAGCGACGTGACGATCGCGGGCGTGATTTTCCCCGTGCCGAGTTCGGACGATTCGACCCACAGGTTGACCGTGGTGCCGTCGGACGTGGTCGCCGTTTGCGCGAGCGTCGTGGTGCGCGCGGAGTTGTCGGCGTAATAGAACGTGCGCGTGTCGCCGACCTGATACGTCGTGGTCGTGCCACTGGCCGCGTAGCGCGCGGTGGCCGTGACCTGGTTCGTCGCGAGCGATGTCCAGCCCTGATAGTTGAAGTCGCGGATGGCGGCGAGCGTCGGGCTTTCGCTGGTGGCCGTCGCCGCCGTCGTGGCGGCCTGCGATTGCGCGCGCAGGATCGATGCCGACATGTTCGCGCTCAGCGCAATCGACGCCATGGTTTGCGTGCTCGCGCTTTCATTGGTGAAGACGAGCGTCACGTTCTGTCCGGCCAGTCCCTTGATGCTGACGGGCACGTCGAGCGCGGCGCCCGTGGCGTTGATCGCTTGCCAGATGCCGGCGCCGCTGCCGGCGTAGGTTGCGTCGTCGGTGGCCGAGCAGGACTGACAGGCGGCGTGCAGCTTGCCATCCGCGGCGATGGTCGACGTACCGGTCGTACTGGATGTGCCTTTGGCGATGTTGGAGACGGGCGTGCTGCCGCCTCCGCCACCGCCGCATCCCGCCAGCGTGAGGGCGAGTGCCGATGCGAGCGCGAGGCTCGCGCGTGCTGCTGTCGATAGCGTGCGCTGGCTGCTCATCGCAGGTTCCTTTCCGGTCTTGCCGGGTATGCGGCGCGGTCGTGCGAACCGTGCCGGCGTATCAGTCGGTGATGTGCGTGAAGCGGACTCGCGAGGTCGACGCACAAGGCGAGACTGACTACGGGAACGCTGGAGCAACGCGTGAGGCGTTTGCCTCTGCTGGAATATCGGCTGGGTGGGGCGCGACTTTAGATGCCGTTCCCGTTTAAAACGGCGGGCAAACGGGGCGGGATGGTGGTGGGCGAGGGATTGAGGGTGGGGCTTTAAACGACGAGGCGCTTGACGTTTCTTTACGACCCGCCCGATCGCTCGCCAGAGAATATCCGACACTGCGCGCCACATACGCGCGGCCGTCGCGTCCTTCACTCCGCTCTCATGTCGCCAATCCTCGCTCCATTCATAGCGTTCCTTCGACACGCCGCCGCCGCGCAGACCATTGGCGACGCCCGCGCACATACGCTATGGCTCGACGCCGCGTCGCATCTGCACCCAACCGATGGCGCGTCGATCGACCGGCTGATGCTCGCGCTGCTCGCACAGCAGAAGGGCGAGCAAGCCCTTGCGATAGTCGAAACCGTCGCGCAACTGGACCCGCATAGCGCGGCGGCAAACGTGCGCCACGGTTACGCGCTGCAGATTGCAAACCGGCATCGCGATGCACTCAGGCCATATCGCCACGCGCTCGCCATCGACCCCGCGTTTCCGCAATTGCGCAAGAACCTTGCGATCGCGCTGAATCACACAAGCGGCGATCCCTTCGAAGTCCAGCACCTGCTCGAAGCGGCTGCCCTATCGGAGCCGTCGGACTTTGCGCTGTGGATCAACCTGATGAGCGTGCGGCGCGCATGCTTCGATCTCGACGGCGCGCTGGCGGCAGCGCACCGTGCCGTCGAGATCGCGCCCTCGAACGCGCATGCGCATGGCAACCTCGCGCAGGCGTTGAAGGAAGCACAACGCTGGGACGACGCGCTGACACATGCGTCGACAGCCTCCACGCTCGCACCCGACGACGCATCCCTGCGCACGTCGCTGGGCGTGCTGCATCTGCTGCGCGGCAACTACGCCGACGGTTGGCCCGCGCACGAAGCGCGCTGGGACGATCCGGCGAGCATGCTGACGAGCGGACGTCCGCAGTTCGGCAAGCCGCAATGGCGCGGCGAATCGCTTGAAGACAAGACCTTGCTCGTGTGGGGCGAGCAGGGCATGGGCGACGTGCTGCAGTTCTGCCGCTTCATTCCGCTTCTCGCGCAGCGCGTGCATCGCGAAGGCGGACGCATCGTGTGGAATTCGTTTGCGCAGATGGGCGCGCTATTGCGGCGCAGCTTCGGCGGGCATGTCGACGAGTACTCGACGGCGAGCGATATCGAAGCACTGCCGCCGTTCGACTTCGAACTGCCGCTCGCGAGCGCGCCGATGATGCTTGGCACGCGCGTCGATTCGATTCCGTCAGTGACGCCATATCTTCATGCCGACTCCGCATTGCGCGAAGCCTGGCGCGCACGCCTCTCACAAGAAAAGCGCCTGAAAGTAGGGCTTGCATGGACAGGCAGCCTGAACCACGGACGCAACCGCTTCCGGCGCGTCGGCTGGGAGCGCTATGCACAGGCATTTCGGGGAACAGGCGATATCGCGTTCTATTCGCTGCAGCCGGGCGCGCATGCGGATGTCGAAGCGGCTCGCGCAGCCGGCCTTTGCATCGACGATTTCACCCACGAATGGCGCGACTTCGACGACACGGCCGCATTCGTCAGCGAACTGGATCTGGTGATCAGCGTGTGCACGTCGGCGGCACATCTGGCGGGCGCGCTCGGCCGGCGCGCCTGGGTGCTGCTCGATGTGAATCCGTACTGGACATGGATGACGGGCCGGCGCGACAGCCCGTGGTATCCGACGGCGACGCTCTACCGGCAGCACGAATTCGCGCAATGGCAGCCGGTGATGGACGCGCTTGCACACGACCTTGACGCGCTCGCGCACCGTCGCGCCTGAAGTCTGAAAGCGCTGCGTGTCAAACGCCCGGCGCGTACGTGACTTCGGAAGCAGGCGTCTTCACCGGTGCATCTGGCGGCACGCCGAGCAATTGCAACGAGCCGCCCGTGACCGCGCTGAACACCGGGCCCGCGACCGTACCGCCATAAAACGCCCGCCCCGCAGGATCGTCGATCATCACGGCGACCACCAGACGCGGATCGCTCATCGGCGCCATGCCGACGAACAGCGAGCGGTAACGGCCCTTCGCGTAAGTCGCGCCGACCTGCTTGCGCGCCGTGCCCGTCTTGCCTCCAATACGGTAACCGTCGACATTCGCCGCGCGCCCCGTGCCGCCTTCGCTGGTCGCCATTTCGAGCATCGAGCGGATGGCGGCGGCGGTCGAGGGCGTGGTCACGCGCTGACCGTCGGGCGCCGCTTGCGTTGGATCGATCAGTAATCGCGCGGGGTAGAGCGTGCCGTCCCCCGCATACGCGGTGTAGACCTGCGCGATCTGCAGCAGCGATGCCGACAGGCCGTAGCCATAGGCCATCGTCGCCTGTTCGATGGGCCGCCAGCGCGCGAACGGTCGCACGCGGCCTGCCGCGACGCCCGGAAACGTCAGTTCGGGCGCGCGGCCCAGTCCGTACTCCTGATACTTGTTCCAGATGGTTTCGGCGGGCAGGTTCAGCGCGAGCTTGGCGAGCGCGATATTGCTCGACTTCTGCAACGCTTCGGCGATCGTCATGCGGCCGTGGTTCGACGTGTCGTGGATCACGCTCGGGCCGATCTTGTACCAGCCGGGCGCCGTGTCGATCATCGTGCCCGGCCGCACGAGCCCGCGGTCGAGCGACAAGGCGACCACCAGCGGCTTGATCGTCGAACCCGGCTCGAACGTGTCGACCACCGCGCGGTTGCGCAACTGCTTGCCCGTGAGCCGCGCGCGGTCGTTCGGATCGAAGCTCGGATAGTTGGCGAGCGCGAGAATCTCGCCGTTACGCGCGTCGAGTACGACGACGCTGCCCGCCTGCGCGCTGTGTTTCGCCACAGCGGCCTTGAGCTGCGCGTAGGCAAGCTGCTGGATGCGGCGGTCGATGGTCAGATGCACGGTCGCGCCGTTCTGCGCCGGCGTGAGCGGGCGCGTGTCCGACACCACGCGCCCGAGGCGGTCGCGGATCACCTCGCGTTCGCCCGGCTCGCCGGAGAGCATCTCGTTGGCGGCCAGCTCGATACCTTCCTGACCGTTGTCTTCGATATCGGTGAAGCCGACCACGTGCGCCGCGGATTCCCCCTCGGGATAAAAGCGCTTCGAATCCGCAATGCGCGTGATGCCCGCGAGATTGAGCTTGTCGATATGAGCAGCCGTTTCCGCGTTCACCTGACGCTTGAGCAACACGAAGTTCTTGTCGCCGGAAACACGGTGCCTGAAGTCCGCGAGCGGCATGTCGAGCAGTTTCGCCAGCGGCGGATACGCCGCTTCGTCGAGCAGTTTCGGCGATGCCCAGATTTCATACGTCGCGAGACTGACGGCCAGCATCGCGCCATGGCGATCGACGATGCGCCCGCGCGTCGCGTCGAGTTCGATGGTGCGTTGATAGCGCTTCTGCCCCTGCTCGACGTAGAAGTCCTGATTGACCACCTGCACCCAGAACGCGCGGCCAATCAGCGCAGCAAACGCCGCGAACACGATGATCACGATCAGCTTCGAACGCCACATCGGCAGACGCGCGACGAGCACGGGGTTCTTCGCGACAGGCGCGTACGGATCGTGTTTCTTGCGGATCATGAGGGCGAAGCCGGCCGTTCTGGCAACCGGTCCACAGTGAATATGGACCAGATTGTAATAAGAACGTAATCTCGATGCGAGCTTCGTGCAAGGTTTTTGCGGTCTGGACCGGGCCGGGCGGCCGGATCGAATGTGGCCACGCGCACGTAGTGCGCAGCGCGGCGTTGAAAAGCGGCCGCGCTTGCCCGTTCAACTGATGCGTCGTCTCCGACGCGGCGTGTTAATGAGGCGCTCGATGAGCGCCTTCTTTTTATTGTGCCGCGTCGTGTCGCGTGTCGTAACCCGGGCGTTCAGGCGGGCAGCGAGAAGCTCGAAATCGCTTCGCGCAGCACGCCGACCTGATCCTTCAGCGAGTGCGCGGCCGCCGCTGCCTGCTCGACGAGCGCCGCGTTCTGCTGCGTGACCTGATCCATTTCGCCAACGGCGCGGTTCACCTGCTCGATGCCCGCGCTCTGTTCGCGCGACGCATGGCTGATCTCTTCGAGAATCTCGTTCACGCGGCGCACCGATGCGACGATCTCGCCCATCGTCGAACCGGCGTTCGCGACCAGCGCCGCGCCTTCCTCGACACTGCCCGTCGACGTTTCGATCAGCGCCTTGATTTCCTTCGCCGCCGTCGCCGAGCGCTGCGCGAGACTTCGCACTTCCGCTGCGACGACCGCGAAGCCGCGGCCCTGCTCGCCAGCGCGGGCGGCTTCGACAGCGGCGTTCAGCGCGAGGATGTTGGTCTGGAACGCGATGCCGTCGATCACGCCGATGATGTCGCCGATCTGCTTCGAACTGCTGGTGATGTCGCCCATCGTGCGCACCACGTCGTCGACCACGCGGCTGCCGCGCGTCGCGATGTTCGCGGCTTCGCTGGCAAGACCTGCGGCCGTTGCCGCGCTGTCGGCGTTCTGCTTCACATTCGACGTCATCTCGTCCATGCTCGACGCGGTCTGCACGAGGGCGGCCGCCTGTTCTTCCGTGCGTTGCGACAGATCGGTGTTGCCGGCGGCGATTTCGCTCGCGCCGACGTTAATGTTCTCGGTACCCGCGCGCACGCGCGAGACGGTATCGACGAGACCCTTCTGCATCGTGTGCAGCGCGTGCAGCAGGCTCGCGCGGTCGTCGCGGGCGACGGGCACGGGCGTCGCAAGATCGCCGCGCGCGATGCGCTGGGTCGCTTCGACGGCCACTTCCAGATCGCCGCCGAGCGTGCGCTTCACGCTGCGCAGCACGAGCACCATCACGACCGTCGCGATGCCGCCGAGCACGAAGGTGATGACGAGCCAGCGTCCGAGATCGACATAAAAGGCTTTCTGCACGTCGTCCATGTACATGCCGGTGACCAGCACCCAGTCCCACGGGGCGAAACGCAGCGCGTAGCTGGTCTTCGGCACGGGCGTGTCGCTGCCGGGCTTCGACCACAGGTAGTCGACGAAGCCGCCTTTGCTGCCGTTCGCCGCAGTGACGATATCGGTGAACAGATGGTTGCCCGCCGGATCCGTGAAGCCCGACAGGTTCTTGCCGACCAGCGCAGCCTTGAACGGATGCATCAGCATGACGGGCTGCGAATCGTTGACGGACAGATAGCCGTCGGTGCCGTAGCGCAGCGCGGATAGCGTGTCGAGGGCCTGCTTCTTCGCGTCGGCTTCGCTCATCACATGCTGTTGCGACAGCGTGTAGTAGCGGTTGACGATCGAATTGGCCTGCTCGACGAGCGTCGTCAGCTGGTCGCGCCGGTCGGCGATCATCGACGAGCGGCTTTGCCACGCGCCGAACGCGCCGATAAGAACGAGGCCGATCCACAGGATGGCAACCATCGAGGCGAGTTTCTTGTTCAGGGTCATGGTGTGTTGTGCTTGCGGCGGCTGGAGTTGCGTGTAGCGGTCTTCGGGGTTTGTGCGGGATCGATGGCGGCAGATACAGGCAATGCCTGACAGGGTTTACGACTGCCGCAAACGGTTGCTGGAGGCGGGGAAACCCGTAATTGGCATAACGGGTATTGGTATGACGAGAAGCCGGGCGCGAGCGCGCCCAACGTGGGAGAGGAAATCGCGCGGGTTCAGATGGACCGGCGGCGCTTAAGCGCTTTCAGCCAGGCTTTGGTTTGCTGGAGGTCGTCGAATGTGTGCAGATCTTTTTCGATCCCGCGCACCATGTTCCCGCGGTGCGCGATCTCTGCATCGAGATCTTCCATCGCGCGTTCAGGGACCGTGAGAGGGCCGTAGGGAAAACCGAAAGTGCCTCTGAACCTGCCGCGTATGTCCGCGAGTTCGCGGTCCAGTTCACCCAATTGTTCTTTCAACACGCTGTTGAAGTGGTTGAGTCTTTCTTCGCTGATGCCGTCGATGGTTTTCTGATCGATATGTTCGAGTTCCAGTTGCAACTCCAGCAATTGCAGCAGATTGCGTTTCGCGTACGCCTCGTTGACCCGTTGCATCAATGCGGTCTTGCGCGCGCGTTCTTCGGCGTCGGGTTCGCGATCGGGATGCAGCGCGCTCGCCAGCTTGCGATAGACATCGCGCAGCGACTGGCTGATCTCCGCCTGCGCCGCTTCCTTGCGTGCTTCGGCGGCGAGCTGCTTCGGTGTCTTCTTGCGCCTGGCGCGGCGCTCTTCGCGGGCCTGTGCTTTTGCGGCGGCCTGTGCACGCAGTTCCTCGAATTTCTCCGATGCGTGCTTCATGAACGCCTCAGGCGAGTCCGTGTCCAGTCCGTCGACGAACTCGGTGCCGAGCATCTCTTCCATCATCGCTTTCGCGTGTTCGATGTCGAATCCGGCTTGCGTGTCGTACGAGGTGTCGGCATGCCGGTCGTGAATCGGCTTTAGCATCGGGTCGGCATGCACGCCGATCAGCTGCTGCGTCAGCTCGCGGATCAGTTGCGACATCAGGCGGCGCTCGATGGCATTGAACGCCTTGTCGCCATGCAACGCGTCGAGGCGGTGGACAAGCTTCACCTGCGCATCCATCGAAGCCTGCCGCAGCGGAATGAATTCGTCGACATACCGCTTCTGAAAGACGGGCGTGAAGGCTTCCCATTGCGCAATCCATCCGCGCCGGTTTTCGATCTGCTTGACGAGTGAATTGAAATACCGCTGACCCTTCGATCGATGCGCCTGTAGCTTTTCCGGCGCGATGGTCACTAGCCGGCCCGCTGCTTTGCTCATGAAACCCATGCCTCCCATTTACTGAAAATGCAGCATACCGTTTCATCGGCTGATACAGGCGGATCAACGTCCATTTCGAACAAAATCACCACATTTTTCAAACTAATTCCATCAATTGCCAAAAGCGGCGCGGCTGGTCTGCAATCCGTTCTCAATTCCGATATAGTCGCCATTTTTGGCTCGCCGGGACGCCTTTCGCGCGCAGCGTGAAAGCCATTTCGAACGCCAGATTAAAAGAGTCAATAAACCATTAAACCTTTCCCTGGAAATCGAATGCGAGCAATCATTCTTGCCGCGGGCCTCGGCTTGCGACTCCAGCAACCGCCGGGGGAGCAGTTTCCAAAATGTCTGTTGCGCTTTGACGGCATCTCGCTGCTCGAGCGTCATCTGCAGATGCTCGAAGCGGTCGGTGTCGATGAAGTTGTTCTCGCGCTCGGTTTCCAGCCGGAACAGGTCGAAGCCGAACTGACGCGCGCCGGCCGCAAGGTGCCGGAGATCAAGCTCAATCCGCGTTTCGATCTGGGCAGCGTGCTGACCGTGCACACGGTCGCCGAAGCGCTCACGCGCGGCGGTGACGTGCTGCTGATGGACGCCGACGTGCTGTACGACGAACGCTTGCTGGCCGCGCTCGTCGCCGGCGAGCATGCCAACCGTCTGCTGATCGACCGCGACTTCGAAGCCGGCGACGAGCCCGTCAAGCTGTGTCTGAAACACGGCGTGCCCGTCGAGTTGCGCAAGCAGTTAGCGGTCGGCCTCGACTACGACACGATCGGCGAATCGGTGGGTTTTTTCCGCTTGACCGAAGCCGCCGCGCGACGCTTTGCGGAGATCGTCGCGGGTTACGTGGAGAGTGGCCGCGCGAACCTGCCGCACGAAGAAGCGGTGCGCGACCTGCTGCTCGAACGCAGCCACGCATTCGATACGGCCGATGTCACCGGCCTGCCGTGGATCGAAATCGATTTTCCAAACGACGTTGCACGAGCAACCGAAGAAGTCCTGCCGCAATTGCAGCGGCCGGTTTTGCAAGAAGCGCTGAAGCGCTAAACGGGCCGACCCAGGAGCCATACATAATGAACGCACGCGAACCTTCTTTCACGACCCTGTCGCGCAGCGC
The DNA here is from genome assembly GCF_017104715.1 of Burkholderia sp. Ac-20365. GTDB lineage: Bacteria > Pseudomonadota > Gammaproteobacteria > Burkholderiales > Burkholderiaceae > Paraburkholderia. The sequence continues at coordinate 4,144 of NZ_JAAGPI010000067.1, read as the reverse complement.
ACGTCTGCGCCAGATGCTGACCAGCAACGAACTCGAATTCCTGATGGAAGCGCATAACGGCATTTCCGCACGCATCGTGCGCGAAGCCGGCTTCAAGGGTATCTGGGGCTCGGGCCTTGCGATTTCCGCGCAATACGGTGTGCGCGACAACAACGAAGCAAGCTGGACGCAGGTCGTCGACACGCTCGAATTCATGGCCGACGCGAGCGATCTGCCCATTCTGCTCGACGGCGACACCGGCTACGGCAACTTCAACAACGTGCGCCGCCTCGTGCGCAAGCTGGAGCAACGCGGTATCGCGGGCGTGTGTATCGAAGACAAGGTGTTCCCGAAGACGAACAGCTTCATCAAGGGCGAAGCGCAGCCGCTCGCGGATATCGACGAATTCTGCGGCAAGATCAAGGCGGGCAAGGACTCGCAGACGGACGAGGATTTCTCGATCGTTGCGCGTGTCGAAGCGCTGATCGCAGGCTGGGGCATGGATGAAGCGCTCAAGCGCGCGGAAGCGTATCGCCAGGCGGGCGCGGATGCGATCCTGATTCACAGCAAGCTGTCGCGCCCCGACGAGATTCTCGAATTCGCACGTGAATGGGCAGGTCGCGGTCCGCTCGTGATCGTGCCGACCAAGTACTACAGCACGCCGACGGAAGTGTTCCGCAAGGCGGGCATCAGCACGGTGATCTGGGCGAACCATCAGATTCGCGCGGCCACGTCGGCGATGCAGGCAGTCGTGAAGGAAATCTACGAGAGCCAGACGCTCGTCAACGTCGAAGACCGCATTGCGACCGTCAACGAAATTTTCCGTCTGCAGAACGCCGATGAGTATTCGGAAGCGGAAGAGCGCTATCTGTCGTCGTCGCGCGCGGCGGGTTCGGCTGTCGTGCTGGCTGCGAGCCGCGGCAAGGGCCTTGAGGCCGTCACGACGGATCGCCCGAAGGTCATGCTGCCGATCGCGGGCAAGCCGCTGCTGCGCTGGCTCGTCGATGCGTTCAAGAAGCAGGGCCTCAACGACATCACGGTGGTGGGCGGCTATCGCGCCGATGCGATCGACACCGCGGGCATCAAGCTCGTCGTCAACGAGCGTCACGAGCAGACGGGCGAACTGGCGTCGCTCGCGTGCGCTGTCGACGGTCTTCAGAACGATACGGTGATCTCGTACGGCGACCTGCTGTTCCGCAGCTACATCGTGCGCGATCTGGTGGATAGCGAAGCGCCGTTCAGCGTGGTCGTCGATTCGACGACGGTCGCCGAAGCGGGCGCGACGAACCAGAGCGTGCGCGATTTCGCGTGGTGCTCGGCGGGCGACGATCGCGGCCTGTTCGGCAACAAGGTGCTGCTGCGCCGCGTGGCGAACAACGAAGGCGACGTGAAGGGCGAAGCGCCGAATGGCCGCTGGATCGGCCTGTTGAACGTGCGTGGCGACGGCCGCGAGCGTCTGCAAGCCGTGATGAACACGCTGCGCGCACGCCCCGATTTCGATTCGCTCGACATGCCCGCTCTGCTGAATGCGCTGATCGAAGCGGGTGAACAGATTGAAGTGCAATACGTGCACGGCCACTGGCGCGGTGTGAACGACCTCGAAGATTTCCGTCGTGCAGGCGACTTCGCGCACGAAGCGACGCCGCTCGCGAAGGGCGATGCAGCGGGAGGCGCCGCGCAATGATCGAGGCAGCACAGTTCGTCGACGCGGCGCGCGAGCGCGGCTTCGACTGGTATGCGGGTGTGCCGTGCTCGTATCTGACGCCGTTCATCAACTACGTGCTGCAGGATCCGAAGCTGCATTACGTGTCGGCGGCGAATGAAGGTGACGCCGTTGCGTTTATCGCCGGGGTCACGCTCGGCGCGCAGAACGGTCGTCGCGGCGTGACGATGATGCAGAACTCGGGCTTGGGCAATGCCGTGAGCCCGCTGACGTCGCTGACGTGGACGTTCAGGTTGCCGCAATTGTTGATCGTTACGTGGCGCGGTCAGCCGGGTGTGTCGGACGAGCCGCAGCATCAGTTGATGGGCCCGATCACGCCGGCCATGCTCGACACGATGGAGATTCCGTGGGAGACGTTCCCGACGGAAGCAGAAGCGATCGGACCTGCGCTGGACCGTGCGATTGCGCACATGGACGCGACGGGTCGCCCGTACGCGCTCGTGATGCAGAAGGGCAGCGTTGCGCCGTATGAGTTGAAGGATGCGGGTCGCGCGACGAAACGTGAAGTGCGTGCCGCGCGCGATGTGTCGCGTAATGTCGCGCCAGATGCACTGCCGACGCGCAATGAAGCACTGCAACGCGTGATCGCGCATACGCCGTTGAATTCGACGGTGGTGCTGGCGTCGACGGGATTTTGCGGACGTGAACTCTATGCCATTGATGACCGTGCGAACCAGCTGTACATGGTTGGGTCGATGGGTTGTCTGACGCCGTTCGCGCTCGGTCTCGCGCTGACGCGTCCGGACCTCCATGTGGTCGCGCTCGACGGCGACGGCGCCGCGCTGATGCGCATGGGCGTGTTCGCGACGCTGGGCGCGTATGGCCCGTCGAACCTCACGCACATTCTGCTCGACAATGGGGCGCACGATTCGACTGGCGGTCAGTCGACGGTATCGCCGCAGGTGTCGTTTGCGGGCGTGGCGTCGGCATGCGGCTATGCGTCCGCTGTCGAAGGCGACGACGTGAGCCTGATCGACGAACTGTTTGCTGCGCCGCTTGCCGACGGCCCGCGCTTCGTGCGCGTCGCAATCCGCCGCGGCACGCCGGACGGCCTGCCGCGCCCGACCATCACGCCGCCCGATGTGAAGACGCGCCTGATGCGCCACATGGCCACGGCCGGCACCAACGAAGGAGCACGCTGATGCTGCTGATGAACCCGGGCCCCGTCACGCTGACCGAGCGTGTGCGCAACAGCCTGCTGCAAACGGACCTGTGCCATCGCGAGAGCGAGTTCTTCGATCTGCAGGACGAAGCGCGCGCGCGCCTGATCAAGCTGTACGACCTCGACCCTGCCCAGTGGACGGCTGTGCTGATGACGGGCTCGGGCACGGCGGCGGTCGAAAGTATGATTGCGGCGCTGGTGCCGGAGAACGGCAAGCTGCTGATCGTCGAAAACGGCGTGTATGGCGAGCGTATTTCGCAGATCGCGGCGCAGTATCGGATCGCGCATAGCATCGTGAAGCACGAATGGATGCAGGCGCCCGATCTTGCGCGGATTGCCGCTGCGCTCGATAACGACAAGTCGATTACGCATGTCGCCGTGATTCATCATGAGACGACGACGGGACGGTTGAACGATCTGAAGGCGCTGGCGTTGATCTGCCGCGAGCGTGGCGTGAAGATGCTGGTCGACGGTGTGAGCAGCTTCGGCGCGGAAGAGATCGATTTTGCGGAAGGCACGATTGCGGCTGTGGCTGCGACAGCGAACAAGTGTTTGCATGGCGTGCCGGGTGCGGCGTTCGTGATTGTGAAGCGCGATGCTCTGGCGGCTGCTGCGAGCCGCACGTATTACCTGGGGCTTGTGCGTCTTGCCAGTTTGCAGGATCAGCGCAATACGCCGTTTACGCCTTCTGTGCATGCTTATTACGCGCTTGTGGAAGCGCTGCGTGAGCTCGATGAAGAAGGCGGATGGAAGGCGCGGCATGCGCGCTATGCGGCTCTTGCGGAGCAGGCTCGTGCGGGGCTCGCGGCGCGGGGGATGGGCGCTGTGTTGCCGCCGGCAGAGTCTTCAGTGGTGCTGCGGGCTTATCGATTGCCTGACGGCGTCTCTTATGAGCGGTTGCATGATGCGCTCAAGGCGCGTGGCTTTGTTATCTATGCCGGGCAGGGTGGGCTGTCCAAGGAGCTGTTTCGCATCTCTACGATGGGGGCGATTCATGCTGTGGATATCGAGCGGTTGCTCGAGAGTTTTGATGTTTTGATGAAGTAAGGGTTTGAGTTTTTTGTGCGGGGCCGGTTTCGGGCGTGTTTGTGATGGGATGTCCGGTTTGGTTTGCCTGGTTTTTGCGCTGGCATCCGCGATATGCCTTCGTGCTTCACGCGTTGCCCCTGTGCGGGGCGGCACCTACTTTTCTTTGCCGCGGCAAAGAAAAGTAGGCAAAAGAAAGCCGCTGAACACCGCTAATTCTTGTTCCTGCCTGAGGGCCCCCAACGGGTCCTCCG
>NZ_JAAGPI010000005.1 GCF_017104715.1 Burkholderia sp. Ac-20365 | reverse complement strand
ATCGAGATGAACAACCGTCCGCGCAAGACGCTCGGCTGGAGAACCCCCGCGCAAGCCTTTATTGAAAACTGCAAGAAACAGGGAATCGAAATCAACCCCGCTGTTGCACTTGGTCTTTGAAACCGCCCTGCTATTTTTGCCGCCTTTCAAAGAGATTTCAGACGCGATGCTCTTTTGGCCCTCGTCAGTGAGTCCGGCGTATGGAATGACGACGATCTGAGCAGCAATGGCTGGCGGGCACAACAACCTCCGCCGTAACGACAGCTTCCGTTCAGGTTTAAGCAACGCCTGCCCGCAGACGTTGTCGTTCGCTCATGAGCGCGTGATTGAGGGCGGGCGTTGCATAGACCTAAACGAATGCACCAATTCGCCTCCCTTCGCTGCACACGCGTGCTCGTGTTCGACATTGAGATGATGACCCCACATGACCAGCAAGGGAAAACTTAGTTGCCGCCCGAAGGCGGCGCTTGTCCAAGGCTATGGAGTTCTACTAGCTAACCTATTGAGCGATCGGCCACAACAGGCTTCGTTGCGCTGTGCGGGTTTCCGTCGACAGAAACAATCCGGTATTCGGTTGTGACTAAGTGAATAGCCATTCAAACATCACCATTAGCGGGCTCTTCCTCGACGTAGTCGTAGTGATAATTAAGTACTTGAAACGTGGTTCCAGAATCACCATAGAAGCTGATCGTGCCGAAATCATTCTCAAACCAGTTTCGAAACGAAGGTCTATCTCTGAATTCAAGAACCCCTCCGTTTGGATCAAAAAAACGAACTCCTCTCTTTGAGGCAACGACAGCCACAGCGTGCCCGGTCCCCCCCCGCTGTAACACCCGAAAGAGCCAATCGATGTAGTCGTCCTAACATCGTTAATTTTCCGAGCGCATCGAATCGATCAACATCGACGATCCATCAATAGATGTGCATGTCGACCGATCGAGCCTGGCCGCACCCGAAAATACGACGTCGGATCGGTGACCGCGATGCGTGGTTGAATTCCAACCGGAACTTCGAATGACCGGTTTCGGTTGACGTGAGAGGACGCTTCGGGTTCTGTACGAATGGAAGACCGGAACGCGGTATTCAGCCTTCATTTCGTCGAAGCCTATATAACTCGCGGCCGTCAAATTCACCTTGAATTTGGATTCGTTTGACATAGCCTGATAAGCACCGGTTCGCGATCGAGCAAACTGTGGCGGTGTTCTGTTGATGTGCACTTTGCCGCTAATCCACCGCACGGCACGCGACTGTGTGGACGCGTATTGCACACCTGATCACGAACAGCCTGGACTTCGCCTGGCGGGGCGAGCGCAAGCCGCTGGGTATGACGTCAAGCAAATCCCTCGGCCTCAGCCCAAGGCGGCAGAGACTGAGTTGTCCGGGCGAGTCAGTTGATGGATCAGCGCTTGATTGTGCGCATGAACCCAATCCTCGCGAGGTTTGCCATGACGCTCAGAACGGAAACAGGGCGCGTAGGGGGTACGGTTGTCCTCCCCAGCGACGAAGAAAAAGTCGATTTCCAACGCAGCGTCGATGAGTCGTTAGCGCAGATCCGCTCAACGGAAGTCGGGGCGAGTTTGCTTGACGACATCCAACACGCCCGTCACGAAGTGCTCATCTTGCGGGCCGCACCAGTTGCGGGCAATAAGTGCGGGCAGCAGGATCCCTCAAAGATAGCCGCCGAGGCAGCTTGCTACACAGAGGTGCTCAGTTATCAGAGCCTGTGGGGGAAGATCAATCAACTTACCAGCGCCGGCCGGATCACTCCGCAGCACCCCGCAATAAAGAAGTTCATGAAATTCTACGCGCCTCAAGACAAGGGAGGGAACAAGGAAGCGTACCAATATACGCGGAACCTGAAAGGGTTTCCGCTCGCGCACAAGGAGGTGAACCAGAGGGAGACTGAGGAAGCCGCGAGCACAAGGGCAGTGTCTTCTCTCCAGCGCGGCCTGATCGCCTACCACATCATGGACGAGCTCACACCGGGTTCGGGCACGGCGGCTGAGGTCTGGTGGAATCCATCACTGGATCGGGTTCTCGATAATCTGCCAGATGAAAAACGCGCTGCCTGGATGGACCGCCCAGCCTGGATTGCGTTGGCGCATGAACTGATTCACGGTTGGCGAATGGTGACAGGCAGGTGCGTCTTTCAGGCAGTCGGGATCGAGTCTTATTGGGAAGAGGCGATGACAGTCGGCCTGCCACCCTATGACGGATGCCGTTTCACGGAGAATCACCTCCGTCACGCAAAGGCTCTCCCGTTGCGTAATTTCTATGGAGAAGAGACCTTGAACCGGAGCAACGCCGCCGCGGCCAAGCACGGTAAGGCAGAGTCACGGCTACCGGCCTCATTCTTGATTAAGGTTACCGGTAGTGGCCCCGACGACCCTTTGGTCTTTGAATACGATATCCGTTCAGCCCAAAATCCGGATGAGATTATCCATGGAAAGACCGACGCTCGCGGACGCGCCGCTGCCAGTGCGAAATGGACGACCGATGGGCAAATTCGCTTTCGCGGCTTCGGTGCGTTTGGCCGCGTCGAAACGCAGTGGCAGAAAATTTCGCTCCGCAAACAGATGATCTTGCAGTTTGGCCGTTACAGCTTTATTTGCAAACCGTTGTATGGATCATAAAAGCTTCTTTCTTCACTCAATGCTTTCCGGTCATGACGATGCACTCTTTCGCGGCGCGGTTTCGACTGCGAGCGAGGAAGCCGACAGGGCGCGCTCCCTTGACCCGTGGATGACGAAGGTCGTTACCAACCGCAATGTCCCATGGAATATCGACGATCTTCGCGACAGCCTTGAAGCGAAACTCACGAAGTCGGCACGCGGCAATTGGCCGGGATCCATTGCAAACCGGCCGCTCGAAGTCCATCGCAGGCCTCGTGGCGAATGACTGGTGATGGCCGAAGTCGACGGCCTGCGTCGGTGCAATCAGCATCGCACCGAACATCCGACCCTCTGCAGATCCCAAACGACCAATACAGTGCATGTTGTTCGTGCAGCGCGGCGCGTAGCTGGCAAGCGCGCCGGTCAAACACAAGACAATCCCCTACTTGCCAGCCGTTGCCAACTGCATGCGCTTACGCTGCAGGAACAGGCGCACAGCAGGGTCACGTTCGAGGCCGATCGCGAGATCATAGGCGCGAAGCGCTTCTGCCGTCGCGCCAGCCCGCGCGAGCAGATCGGCGCGCGCGGCCCAGTACGGCTGATAGTCGGCCAGCCTCGGATCGTCCGCATACGGCGCGAGCGCGTCGAGCGCCGCCTGCGGACCGTCCCGCTCCGCCAGCGCGAGCGCGCGGTTCACCGCGATCACCGGCGACGCTACGATCGCGAACAGCGCATCGTAAAGCTGCACGATCTCATTCCAGTTCGGACTATGCGTCCGGCAGCGATACACATGTGCCGATTGAAGTGCGGCTTCGAGCTGAAAGCGTCCGATTGCATTGAATGCGTTCGCGCGCCTCAACAGCGCGTCGGCCGCATCGATCATCGGTGCGTTCCATGTCGCCGGATTCTGGGCCGACAGCGGCACATAGTCGCCGGCCGCATCGCGTCGCGCATCGCACCGCGCCTGCGCGTACAGCATCAGCGCGAGCAAACCAAGCGTCTCTGGCTCCTCAGGCAACAGTTCGACGAGCAGTTGTGCAAGAAACAGCGCCTCACCGGCGAGATCGCGCCGCCCGGCGTCGCCACCGACCGGGTCGGTCCATCCTTCCGCATACGCCGCATAGACCGCTTCCAGCACCGCAGCGAGCCGGCCGGGCAACTCCTCACGCTCGGGCACGCTAAACGGAATGCCCGCCTCCCGGATCTTGTTCTTCGCCCGCACGAGGCGCTTGCTCATCGCAGCGGGCGACATCAGGAAGGCGGACGCAATCGTCTTTGCTTCGAGTCCCAGCACCACCTGCAGCATCAGCGGCGTCCGGATCGCCGCCTCGAGCGCGGGGTGCGTGCACGCAAATAGCAGTGCAAGCCGCCGGTCGGGCAACGCGCCCGCTTCATGCTCGTCGATCTCGTCGGCGAGTATCGCGAGCTGATTCGACACTTCGTCGCCGGCATGACGATGCCGCGCACCATCGATCGCCCGGCGCCGCGCAACCGTCATCAGCCACGCCTCGGGATTCGTGGGGCAGCCGCGCTCCGGCCAGTCTGCGAGCGCAGCTGCGAACGCGTCGGCCAGCGCGTCCTCGGCCGCGGCGACGTCGCGCGTACGCATTGCCAGCAACGCGACGAGCTTGCCGTAACTGCGGCGGGCGACCGCTTCGGCAATCGCGTGCGCGGCGCCGTCAGCGTCGCGCTCGCCATCGGAAGGATTCATGCAGAAGGCGCATCGTAAGGTGCGGTCCAGACCGGGCGCACTTCCATGATGCCGTGCCCCGCGCCGGGACAACGCGACGCCCACGCGATCGCCGCGTCCAGGTTGGGCACGTCGATCAGATAGTAGCCAGCGAGCTGCTCCTTCGAATCGGAATACGGTCCGTCCAGCACCTGCGGCTTACCGTCGACGAGACGCACCGTGGTGGCTGTACTCGTCGGCTGCAGCCGGTTGGCGCCCGCCAGCGCCTCCGCCTTCTTCAACGACTCGGTGTACGCCTGATACGCGGCAACGCCTTGCTGCCGCTCGCCATCGGTCATCTGGCTCCAGCTGTTTTCTTGCGAATAGATCATTAACAGGTATTGCATATGAGTCTCCGTCATGAGGTTGAAGCGGGTCGATTACATCGGGCCGCCATCACAATGACGCGGGGACTGCCTGCTAATGGACAGGCGGCGTCAAAAAAACGCGGACGGCGCATTTGCCTTCTTCGTTCGCGGGCAGAGTCGCCGCCTGAACGTTCATCAGAGCGCCCGGGTAAGGCGGCCGAGGGAGCCCGCCTGCGCATACCGTCCAGTGTGCAGACGAGTGGCGTGCGTCAAGCCCTCTCTACCATCGAAGATTAGATTAAATACAGTCGCCATGCGCAGCCTGCGCATCATGGCTCGCATGCTGGCGTTAAAGCCGGTCGACCAAACGGCGCATCCCTGTGGATGCCATCACAAAGTGAACGTCGACTTCGATGGTCCCGCCTTCCAGGCACTGAACTCCGCACCCTCCCTGCTTTGCCCCGGAAACAGCCTCGTCACCTCAACGCGCCACGTACCGCTGCGCCAACGCCTCATACAACGGCGGCGCAAAAAGCTTCGACACCTGACTCGCGATCAACGCCGTCGCCATCAGCGAAAGCACCAGCGCGTGCCCGTTGATCATCTCGATCACGATGACAAACGCAGTGATCGGACTTTGCGTGACGGCAGCGAGATAACCGACCATCCCGAGCGCGATCAGCATAGGCAACTGCATCTGTCCGAACACGAGGTGCAGAGCGTTACCAATTCCGGCGCCGATCGCGAGCGAAGGTGCAAAGAGACCGCCCGGAGCGCCCGGCAGATACGAGCCGATCATCGATGCCATCTTGAGCAGCGGATAACTCACGCCGAGATGCGAATTGCCATCCAGCATGCCGCGCGCTTCGGCGTAACCGCTGCCGAACGTGTGTCCACCAGCAGCCACACCGATTACGGCGATGACGAGGCCACACGCCGCGCCGAACGCTACCGGACGCGCTTTTCTCCACGCGATGAGCCGGGCCGGCATCCACCGTTCAGTATTCAGCAGAAGCCAGCAAAACGCGCCGCCGGCGCAGCCCGTGACACCGCCTAGCATCACGACGGCAACGGCAAGCAGTTCGGAAAAATGTCCGTCGACGTCGATCGTGCCGAAGTACGTGTAGTTCCCCTGCAATCCCAACGAGACGACACCCGCAAAGATGATCGCCGTGATCAGCACCCCGCTGGTTCGCTGTTCGAAGCTGCGCGTCAATTCCTCGATTGCGAACACGACTCCTGCAAGCGGCGCATTGAATGCCGCGGAAAGTCCCGCAGCAGCGCCCGCCAGCGCGAGGTTGCGCTCAAGTCCCGCGCCGCGAATGTTTCGCAGGCGCGCTGGATAGAAACGCCTCAAACTGAACATCAGCGCGGCGCCGACGTGTATCGTCGGGCCTTCCCGCCCAATCGTGAAGCCGCCGAGTATCGACAGAAACGACACGGCGATCTTGCCAATCAGAATACGCAGGTTCAGCAGACGCGGTCCAAGGTCGCCCCCCTCGTGCAGCGTGGCAATTACCTGGGGAATGCCGCTGCCCTCCGCACCCGCAAACCAGCGCCGCGTGATCCAGACGCCGGCTGCCCCGACGGCCGGCGTGAGCACGAGCGGCAGCCACCAGTACATAGTCGCGTAGCGTAGAAAGGTGTCGTAGCCGAAGTCGATCAGGCGCGCGTACATGACGGCGATCAGTCCGGTTGCGATGGCGCCTAGCCAGAACACACCGTAGTGCAGCCAGAGTCGTCGAGCGCGCAGCAACGTGCGTCGATCGAGAAGTGCGGGAATGCGCATCGGGAGATCACGTGGCGAAAGGTAATTTAAGGCACATTGTGCCATAAATGGACTTTCATCCATTTTCGATGCGCGGTCTCTGAAAAGAAACGGCTATCCGCCCGTGTTGTCAAACACCCAACCAAACGAGCCGTAGTGTGCCTTGTGCTCGGCAGCGAGTTCGAGCAGGCAGCGCTCTCCTTTGGAGGTCAGATGAACCTGAACCTGGCGTCGATCGTCCGGGTCAGGCTTGCGCGTCACCAGACCCGCCGATTCGCAGCGCGACACGAGTGCAGCCGTGCCATTCGGTGCGGCCTGAAGGCGCTCCGCGAGTTCACCAACCGTGGCCCATTGCCGGCCCTCGAACCCGCGCACATGCAACAGCAACTGATACTGGAGCGTTGTAATGCCCGCCGCGTTCGCGATCTCTTCGGACACGCGCAAGAACTTGCGCAGCTCGTAGCGGAATACCGACATGGCTTCCAGATCCTGCTTGTTGGGAAGATCGCGTTTGGGTTGCCTGCCTGAGCGCATTGGAAATCCTGTGAATGGATGATCGACGGCGATGTTCGCGGATCATACACACGATCGAAGCGCCCGCCGCGATATGCACTTCGCCTTTCATCCGTCTTTCCACTACCTATACTTTGTTTGGACGAAACGGATGAAACCCGGTGCAAGGGCGTTCGCCGTTTCGTCTGATCAATTCTGCCCTCGGCAAGGAGGTGGCGTATGGAATACGACGAGCAGAGAGTGCAGGACTTCATGGGTCGCATGGTCGGGGAGTTCGGCGCGGTCGCGTCGGCGCCGTTGATCGCGCTCGGTGACCGCCTCGGCCTTTACAAGGCGATGACCGAACAGGGCTGGATGACGTCGGAACAGGTTGCAGAACGCGCGGGACTCGCCGAGCGCTATGTGCGTGAATGGCTTGCTGCCCAGGCTGCATCGGGTTTCGTTCTCTACGATCCGTCAAGCGGGTGCTATCAGCTCGAAAACGAAATGGCGATGTGCTTCGCGGAGGAAACCAGCCCCACTTTCATCCCGGGCTTTTGCGACTGCGCCGAAGCCATGTTCCGCAGCCTGCCGAAGCTCGAAGCCGCATTCCGCACGGGCCTGGGCGTGGGATGGCATCAGCATCATCCGTCGCTGTTCAAGGGCACCGAGCGGTTCTTCAGGCCCGGCTACGCGGCGCACCTGGTCGACGAATGGATACCGGCTCTCAATGGCGTCGAAGCGAAACTGAAGGGGCACGGCGCGAGAGTTGCAGACGTCGGCTGCGGCCACGGCATTTCGACAATGCTGATGGCGCAGTCTTATCCTGAGGCCACCTTCGTCGGTTTCGACTATCACGAGCCGTCGGTGCAACGCGCGCGAGAACTCGCGGAAGAGTCTGGTCTCAGCGAACGTGTATCGTTCGAAATCGCGAGCGCGCTGGAGTATCCGGGGAACGACTACGACCTCGTTGCCTTCTTCGATTGCCTGCATGATATGGGCGACCCGACGGGCGCGGCGGCCCACGTGTTGCAGTCGTTAAAGCCCGATGGATCGTGGATGATCGTCGAACCATTTGCGAACGACCGGCTCGAGGACAATCTCAATCCTGTGGGGCGTGTGTTCTATTCGGCGTCGACGATGATCTGCACGGGTGCGTCGTTGTCGCAGGAAGGCAGGCGCGCGCTCGGCGCGCAGGCGGGCGAAGCGCGGCTCAGGGAAGTCGTGATGGCGGGTGGTTTCACCCGTTTCCGGCGCGCTACACAAACGCCGTTCAATCTGGTTTTTCAGGCGCAGGCCTGAAGCACCTGAGAAGGCAGGGCGCAGACCCGGCCTTCTCAGGCAAGCCCGTTTACTGCGACATCGCACCCGACGCGGGATGATCCATTCCCATCGCGTCGTGCTTCTTCATCTTGCTGGACTTCTTCATCTGATCGTGCGACATGCCGTTCTTCTTCATGGCGTCATGTGACATGGCGTCCTTGCTCATCGCGTCGTTCGACATTGCGCCGCTCGCCTGCGCGAACGCAGCCGTCGTGGCCATTGCCATTGCAGCAGCGAATACAGCCGTCATCAGTCGTTTCATTGCTCATCTCCTTCGTGGGTTGAAAGTGGCGTCCGGCCATGCCGGCACCGGAATACGAACTACGTTCAGGAACCGCCGAACCAGTTGTAGCCCTGATCGACCCAGTAGCCGCCGGGATACGTATTGGTGACGAAAATCTCGACGATATGCTTCGGGTTCTTGTAGCCAAGCTTGGTCGGCATGCGCAGCTTCATTGGATAGCCGTATTTCGCGGGCAAACGCTGGCCGTCGTACTCGAACGTGAGCAAGGTCTGCGGATGCAACGCGGTCGGCATGTCGATGCTTTCGTAGTAGTCGTCCGCGCAGCGAAAGCCGACGTACTTCGCGGTCGTGTCGGCACCCACGCGGCGCAGGAACTCCGAAAAGGGCGTACCGCCCCAACGTCCGATTGCGCTCCATCCTTCCACGCAGATATGCCGCGTGATCTGCTCCGCATGCGGCAGTGCATAGAGCTCGGGCAGCGTCCACACGTGTTGCCCCGTCACGAGGCCGCTCACTTTCAGCCGATAGTCGCTACCGTCCACATCGGGCACGTCGTCGATGCCGTAGAACGCGTTGAACGGAAACGGACGCGTGATTTGCGCCTCGGTGTAAGTCGGCGCGAGCTGTTTCGGATCGAACAGGAACGCCTGCGCGCGATCGTTCAGGCGCGAGACGGCGCTCAGAAATGTGTTGACCGATTGATCGTCGGTGATCGAGCAGCCCGTCAGCAGCGAGAGGCCGCCCAGCGTCAGCAGGCGCTTGCCGAACAGACGACGCGATGGCATGTCCAGTTCGCGGCGTGCATCCGCGAGGATCGTTGCCTGATCGCGCCTGGTGAGGGATGTGTCGTTGGGTTTCATGTGGTGTTCTCGGGGCGGGTTCAACGTCCGCGCAGCATGATCAAAAGAGAACGCGGCACGAGCGCGACCATCGCGACGTGCACGACAACGAACGCCGCCATGAGCGCCATCGCGCAGAAGTGCACGACGCGTGCGTTGTCGTAGCCGCCCATCAGTTCGCGCAACAGCGGAAACTGGACCGACTTCCAGATGGCGAGACCCGACAGCACCAACACCACGAGATCGACGATGACGAACAGATACGCGAACTTCTGGACCGCGTTGTACTGACGCAGATCCGCGTGCGAGAGCTTGCCACTCAACGCGGCGATGAAGTCGTGCAGCACGGCGCGCGGCGAAAGCGGAAAGAACTTCGCGATCAGACGCCCGCTCCCGATATTGAGCGCGAGATAGAAAAGCCCGTTGAAAACCAGCAGCCACATCGCTGCGAAATGCCATTGCAGCGCGCCGCCGAGCCAACCGCCGAGGGTGATCGAAGGCGGAATCACGATGCCGCGAAACACGGGTGACGCATCGTAGATGCGCCAGCCGGAAAACATCATGATCAGCGCCGCGAATGCGTTAAGCCAATGCGTAACCCTCAGCCATAGCGGGTGAATTGGGGGGATGCGCAGGGAGGGCGTAAGCGCCGGGGCAAGTTCCGCTTTCATCGTTTCCATGTCGATCACCGTGACGATCGGATACATGTGAATTCGTTGCGAACGCGGTGTTGGTTACAGCCTGTGAAAATTTTTATGCGTAGCGGCGCGGGTAGCCGGTCAGCGGACAGATGGGCATCGGATAGATGGGCATCGGTATACCCAGCCACGTTGCCGGAACCAGATAATCAGGAAATGCTCGCCGGAAATGATCATCGACGGGAAGGCCCGAAGTCGTGGGGATGAATCAATCGCGAAGGCACCAGCCCGGCGATCGATCAGGCGGCGCAAATGGTCGAGATGGCCGCCAAAGTCAGCGGAGGTGGAAACTATCCGAAAACGCGTGCCCAAACCGCTCGAATTCGCCGCGCACGGTCTGCGAAGAGATATGAGGCGGCAAGCGCCAGCAGCCCCGAAACAACACCTGTCGCCACGTGCTCCACAACCGGTATGCGGTAGTGACTCGTATGCGCGAAAGCGTCGCCCAAAGTTGTCAGACAGCCGACGATCAGCGCATTGCCGTATCGATGCGTGTACAGTTTCGCGGCTGGCGTGAAAGTCAACAGTACCGCGAGGACCCCGGTGAGCAGTCCCGTCTGGAGTGCGATCGTCCAGTGCACAAGGCTCAGGACGTTGCCCCAACTACCCGGCATGCAGGTCATGCACGCACTGGTGGGCTGCCAGAAACGCTGGACAAACAGGCTCATCCGGCGTCTCCACTCACTTGACATGATGCGCTCCCTATCCATGCGTCACGTACGATGCCGTCATCACGAACACGCCGTCAAGCCCGGTTTGTGTCGCCCGCGATCGCAGCATCGATCGCCGGAATCAGATGAAGAAATCCCAGTGTGCGGCCCTCTTCCTTGAGGCGCCGCAGTCTCCCAAACGCTTCGGGATCCCGGTTACCCCTTCCGAGCGCAACGAGCGCGCGCGCCCGTGCCACAATGAACGCGGAAAACGGCGATGGCTCGCGACAGGCGTACGCTTCAAGTGCAGCAGCATGTTCTGCAGCCATGTCCCAGAGTCCACGCTCGATACAGGCCTCGATTGCGTCGCGTCGAAAGAGCAGGTGATTGTGGCTCACCGCGCCCGCGGCGAGCAGCGCTTCTCCTTCTTCGAAAGCGCGCTCGAAGACGGCGGCGTCATCGGTCACGCGTGCAAGCGTGGCCAGATAGGACGCACCGAGGTAGGCCATGCCCGTCTCAGCGCTGATCGCCAGTGCCTGTGTAATATCGTCGAGCGCCTCTCGCCTGCGCCCGGCGACCCGATGCAGTTCTGCACGAAGCGCAAGCGCCTCGCCTTCGAAGCGCCGCGATTTCAGTTCGCGTGCACAGTGTAACGCTGGCCCGACGTGCTCCCACGCGCGATCCCACTGCGCGAGATCGTGCAGACAATGCCACGCGGCATGATGAGAAACCGCCAGCGCCCGCAGATGCCCGACCTTCTCCGCCGCAGCAATGCTCGCCAGCGCCGCGTCGAGACCCGTACTCGTCTTGCCGGCGAACCACGCAGTAATCGCACGCATCGGCAGATTGGCGACCTCGATCCGTCCAAAGCCATGCCGCTGACACAGCTCGATACAGAGGCTAAACGCATTGTGCGCGCTGATCATCCTGCCACGCAGGTATTCACCATCCCCGAGGCCTCCGAGCGCTGCCGCCTCCTGTTCGTAATCATGCGCCTCCCGCGAACAAGCGAGGCTGCGTTCATGCTCTCGCACGCAGCCATCGCTGTCGCCTCGCGGAAAACAAAGATTGCCGCGCAGAAAGTGAATGCGTGCCTGTTCTTGCAACAGGCGCCCTGCTGCGGCCACGGCCATCGCGCAGTCGAGATCGGCCCACGCACCGTCGAGATCGTCGATGACCCGCTTCACCGTGGCGCGTCCAATCCATGCGTGACAGCGTTCTGCATCGGTTGTTGCGGCGGCGAGCGCCGTTTCAAACGCTTCGAGTGCTAACGTCATCTCACCCATGTCATGCCGGATGTTGCCCCGGAGTAGTTCGAGTTCGACCCGGTCGGCACGGACATCAGTCAATTCCAGCCCCCGTTCGACAAGCCGAAGTGCAAACTCGTAGCGATAGCGAGCGACCTGCAAACGCGCCGCGTCGCAATAGGCGCGAGCCGCGTCACGGTCGACGGCCCGATCGAGATGTTCGGCGCGCAGGACGGCATCGCGTGGTGCAAACCACTGCGCGGCACGTCGATGCAACTCGCGGCGTTGGCTCTTCAACAGCCCGTCATAGATGGCGTCGCGAATGAGCGCATGATGGAAGACAAATCCGCTGTCCTGTCGACGCAGCAGGCCAGCCGTCACCATCGGCTCCAGCTGCACGTCCGCGCATTCCAGAATATCGCTGATCGCCTCCTGCTCGAAGAACTGGCCGAACACGGACGCCGCACGCAAGACCGTCTTGTCGACAGGATCGAGTCCATCCAGCCGCGCCTGCACCAGACTCTGCACTGAACCCGGCACGCCCGTTTCAGCGCTTCTTCCGGTATTGCTGAGAAGCTGTTCGAGAAAGAGCGGATTACCCGCGGCCCGCTCGACACAACGCGCCGCCAGATCGGTTGCACAGGAAAACGACTCCGCCATGAGACAGGCGTCGGAGTCGCTCAAAGGACCAAGATCGAACAGCGAGCACGACGCGTTGTGCGCTGCGGCCAATGCCAGGTCGGGGGCATCGCTCTGCGGGCGCGTTGTCATCACCAGCACAGTCGCGCAATGTGCCGCAGCCTCGCCGAGTTCGCTCAGGTCCTGCAGCGTCGACCGGTCTGCCCAATGAATGTCCTCAACGATAAGCAATCGAGGCCGCACGTGACTCGCGCGCTGCACTAGCCGGGCCATCGCATCCTGCCGCCCTCGGACGCGCATCGCGTTGTTCATGGCTTCATTGACCACGCGATGTTCAGGCGGCTGCGGCACGTCGAGCAGGTCGTTGAGGAATAGCCCGTCATCAGCATCCGCGAGACCGTCGGCGATGCGCTTCAGTAAAACGGACGCGGCTTCCTCGCCACTCGTATCGTCGAACGCGAGGAGCCCGCGCACGATTGACCGGATCGCGTCGCGGCCGCCTCTCGAACCAAAATCCAGCACGAACGCCGTGTGACTCGCAAAGCCCAGCCCGCTCGCCTCACGCTGGAACTCCTCGACAAGACGCGTTTTTCCGATACCGGGCTCGCCCCGCACGAGAACCACGCTGCCGCGTCCGGTCTCGCAGCAGGATTCGAGTGTCGCCCGAAACTGACGCAGTTCGTCGCGACGACCGACCAGCGCCCGGTTGGCACATGCACGCTGAAGGCCGGTGAGGCGCCACACAGGGACGGGCTCGGCGAAGCCTTTCACGGCAAGCACACCCCGTGCTTCGCACACGATGCGCCCGGCAAGCGGGCGCCACACCGATTCCGATACGAGGATTTCGCCCGCTGCAGCCGCGTCGGTCAGACGCGACGCGAGGTTGACCGTCTCGCCCGTCACGGTGTACTCACGATGTACCGCACTGCCCGTGCCGCTTGCGACGACCTGCCCAACCGCAATGCCGATGTGAATCGACAGAGGGCGGGCGAGCGTCCGTGACAGATCCGGCATCTCGTCGATGATCGCCAATGCCGCCCGCACCGCGCGCTCCGTATCGTTTCCCCGTGAACGCGGCGCGCCGAACACCGCCATCACGCAATCGCCAACATGCTTGTCGATGTGTCCGCCATGCCGCACCACGATATCGTCGACCCGATCGAAGAAGCCGCCGAGTACGACAAGCAACTCTTCCGGATCGAGTGTCCGGCTCAGGTCTGTATAGCCGCAGATGTCGGCGAAGAGTACCGCGACCTGCCTGCGCTCGTCCGCTGGTGCGACAGGCCGGTCATCAGACGCCTGTGGCTTGGACGACATCGTTGCGATCGACGCCAGCAGCCGCTTGCGATGCCCCAACGAGCGCACGCCGAGTTCCTTCAGATCTGCATCAGTGAGCTCGCGAAGCGTTGTCGCGTCGATATCGTTCTCGGCAAATGCCTGCGCGTACTGGTCGAGCCCGACCCCACGCAGCCACAGTTCGATATCCATCGTCATCACTGGAACCTGTTTCCCGTTCAGCGCTTATGACATACAACGAAGCTCGCCTCTTCAGTTTAGGTTGAAATGGACCTGCGGGGCCGTACAGGCACATACAAGGGCGGTCATTCCCATCTGATCAAACGTCGACACTGACCGTCGAGCACGAGGGCAAAGCGATGGTCGCGATCAACCCGCTTCGGCCGTCGCGCCGGTTTTCAAGTGAAATCGAACCGCCGTGTTTCGTAACGACCGACTTTGCGATCGACAAACCCAGGCCACTGCCTTCGACGGTTGCGGCACTCACCCGAAAGAAGCGATTGAATACGCGGTCGATCGCGTCTGCCGGAATGCCCGGCCCGGTATCGGTGATACGGATGACCGCATTTGTCTCATCCACAAATACATCGATATCGACCCATCCATTCGAGGGCGTATAGCGCAGTGCATTCTCAATGAGATTTCTCACCGCAATGCTCAATTCCTCTGCGTTCGCGTCCACGAGCGCGGCGTCGAACCGCTTGACGCCCATGTCGATCGAACGCTGGTCAGCGACTGGAAGCAGATCGGCGACGAGCTTGCGAACGGTATCCCGCACGTCAAGCACCTGGACTGCCACGTCCGGGCTGCGTTGTGCATCGGCGCGGGCAAGCTCAAGAAGTTGCCGGATCATCGAAGCCGCGCGGGCCGCCACCTCGCGCAGTTCACGCAAACGCTCGCCGCGCGAACGCGGATCGTGCGCGTTCGCGAGATTATCGATACCCAACTGCAAAGCGGCGATCGGAGTTCGCAGTTCATGCGCAGCGTCGGCGATGAAACGTTTTTCTCCATCGATGCCCGCCTGCAAGCGCGCAATCATGCGGTTGATCGAATCGGCGAAGGGCCTGACCTCAGCCGGTACGTGCGATACATCGAGTCGCGCCAGGCAACCAATGCCAACCGTTTCCGCATCAGCGCTTGCACGTCTCAACGAAGCGAATGCAGCATTGACGACCAGCGGGATCGCGATCCATACGAGCAATATCAGGCAAACGGTCGGCACCAGACTTTCGAGCGCCGCGCGCCCTGCGGTCTGCTCTCGAAACGAAACAGGCTGGCCGACCTGATACGTCAAGCCGTCTGCATCTTTTCTAAGCGTGTATAGCCGGTAGCGATGACCATTGATCCGCTCCACTGAAAACCCGCTCGACGCGTCCCGATCAAAAGTTACCTCGGGGTCGGTATTATCGGTCGGCACAGACAGCCCCTGCTTCCATATTTGCCCGACAAACCCATCGATCGAATGCTGTGGCGGACCCTTCGTGCCGATCGTACCCACCTTGCCAGCCGAGAGCCAGACCGCTGCGCCTTGCAGATGCTGGTCGAGCAATTCGTCGATATGCCTCATCGAAAACCAGTACGAGGCGCAGGCATCGGCGGCGCCGACGACAGCGAACAGCACGATCAGTGTTCTGATTATTCGACTCTTTAGCGATCTCATGCCGTAGGCTCCCATTTATGCCGGGCATCTCGGCCCTTCTGATCCACTCGTTTGCATTGCCCCAATAGCTAGCGACGATCGGTGGCATACCCCGGCATCCTCAGTTCGCCCGGTGTTTGGCAACGGATCGTCGCTCCATCTCTTCCAGCACCGATCGGCCGCAGGCGCCAGGATTCGCCTGGACGTGCTTCAGCGTACGCCAGCAAAATTACGTGAAAATTAGCTGTCGACGGGTAAATAGGGATCAAGTGGTTCGCCGCCAGCAGAGACATTTGCTCCCGAAACACACGGCTTGGAACAGCCTGAACGTGGCGTCGGTATTTTGCGCTGGTATCCTTCCCGGATGCCATCCATGCTGTGCCCGTCTGTCGCCCGCTCCATGCCGCAAGGGGTTTCAATCGCAAGCCGGTCGCAGCATGATCCTCTTCTGAAGCGCGTGGAGTATCGCCATGCTACGAACGTTCACCCAGCTCTGCCAGCCAGCCAACAAGGCACTGCTGGTGGCCGCCGACGAAGGCCACGCGACGCTCACCGGCAGCGGCACCTACGCGATGCCATGGCACTGGCACGACTGCCTGATGTTCATTCTGCCCGGTCAGGGCGCCGTCGAACTCCGCCACGAAGACCGGCGCGCGGGCACGTGGCTGTCTCAGGATCGCTTCGCGGTGGTGCCGCCAGGGCGCGCTCATCAGACCCGTGCCGGATGCGCCACCCATACGCACGTAGCCGTCTACGTAACGGGCGATGCGCTGCACAAGCTCGACACCGGGGTCGGCTCGCTCAGCGAATTCCGCCGACGCACGCGCACGCCGATCCTCGTGCGAAGGACGGCCGCGATTCGCGCGCTGCAGGAACTCTCGCAACGTAACGACATGGCTGCCTATGGCAGCGCGGCAACCCGCCAGGCCTTGTCGTCGGCCTTGTTGATGCAGTGCATCGGCGAGGTCATCGCCGGGAAGACCGAACCGGGAACCTCGCCGCGCGAGCACGGCATGGCGCTGGTCGCCGACATTGAAGCCTTCGTGGCCCGCCACGCCGACCAAGAGATCCCGCTCGACATGCTGGAAGAGCGCTTCGGCGTGTCCCGGCGTCACATCACACGTCTGTTCCGCGAAAAGTCGGGACGCTCGATCGGCGAGTTCCAGCAGCGCGCGCGTTACGACAATGCCTGCCGCCTGCTCGCCGAAACGGATCTGCCGATCGGCGAGGTCGCGTTCCGCGTCGGCTTCGAAAGCGGCGCGGCCCTCGCGCGCGCGATGCGCCGCGTCGGCGGTGATTCGCCTTCCGGCATGCGCGCAAGGATGGCCCGTTCGGTCAAAACGTAGGGCCCGTTCGAACGCGCGGCGCGGCGCCGCTCCCCGTAATCTGACCGGACAGGAACACATCCCCGGTCAGCGGGGCTCACGCCGCCATGTCTTTGCGCCACCCAGTCGAACTCGTCAGCGTGTTTGCCGCCGGTCCCGGCGGCGGCAACCCGGCGCCCATCGTCATCGACGCCGCCGGCATGTCCGACACCGAAATGCAGGCCGTCGCGCAGCACTACGGCCACGAAAGCGGCTTCGTCCTGCCGGCCCCGCCCGGTTCCGGCTGCGATTACGAATTCCGCTTCTGGGTCCCGAACCACGAGATGTCGATGTGCGGCCACGCCACCGTCGGCGCCGTCTGGCTGCTCCATCAACGGGAACGTCTGCAGCATGACCGGCTGACCCTTCAGACGCGCAGCGGCCGGGTCGCGGTGCGTATCACTGGATTCACCGATCAGGGCGCTGCCGTCGAAATCTCGCAGCCCATGGGCCGCGTCGAGCCACTGCCGCAGCCGCAGCTCCACCAGCACGAGATTCTCGACGCGCTCGGCATCGACAGCGCGCAACTCGCGCCCTTGCCGATCCAGAACGCCTGCACCAGCCGGGTCAAAACGCTGATTCCGCTTGCCAGCCCCAGCGTGCTCGACGCCCTTCAGCCGCGCTTCGACAAGATCGAGGCAGTGTGCGAGCGGATCGGCTCCACCGGCCTCTACCCGTACGCGACCTTCGATGCCGGCCGGCAGATCTTCGACGCCCGCCAGTTCCCGCGCGCGTCAGGTTATCCGGAAGACGCAGCCACCGGTATCGCGGCCTCCGCGCTGTCGTTCGGCCTGCTCGCCAATGGCCAGGTGGAAGCGTCCGCGCGCACCATCACGATCCGTCAGGGCCGCGCGATGAAACGTCCATCGCAGATCTCGGTGCGATTCTGTATCGAGTCCGGTCGCGTAGACGGCTGCTGGCTCGGCGGACCGGTCTGTTTTGAAACACACGTCGGGGCGCCGTCATGAAGATTCCGGTCGCGCAGCGCCTGTCGCAACTGGGTATGACATTGCCGCCTGCGCCGTCGCCGCGCGGAGCCTACACAGGCGTGGTGATTCATCGCGACATTGCTTACGTGAGCGGCCAGGTTAGCCGGGTCGGCGAACAGGTGATCGCTGGTCCCGTCGATAACGCAACGCCACCAGAGGTGATCCGGCACGCCGCTCAGACCTGTGTGCTGCGCGCGTTGAGCGCACTCGCGGCGGCGCTGCCGCCCACTACGTCAATCGAACGCGTTCTCTTTCTGCGCGGCTTCATCAACGCCGTGCCGGACTTCGCGAACCACAGCCAGGCGATGGATGAAGCCTCGTCGCTGCTGCATGAAATCTTCGGCGACGAAGGGCGGCACGCGAGATCGGCAATCGGCGTTGCCAGCCTGCCTGGCGGCGGCTTGCTCGAAATCGAACTCACTGTGTCGCTGACACAAGTGGGTATGCACGCAACGTAGCGCAATGCCAAACCAGGACGCCGGATAGCCCCGGAAGCGGCGGATCCAGCACGATCATTCAACGTGGAGAAAACCATGAATCGCCGTCAATTGCTGCAACTGGGCCTCGCAGCCGGGCCCGCCATCCTGCTGTCCCGCTCAGTCCGGGCAGCCGATGCCGAACTGGTGGTCGGCTCCAACGTGGGCGCCCCGCCGTTCGCGTTCAAACAGGGCGACAGCTATTCCGGCTTCGACGTCGAGGTCTGGAGCGAAGTGGCGAAGGGACTGAACCGGAAATGGCGCCTGCAACCCATGGAGTTCGGCGCCCTGATTCCGGCACTTCAGACCCACAACCTCGACGTGATCGTCTCGCAGCTCTTTATCAAGCCGGAGCGTCAGCAGGTTATCGATTTTTCGACGCCGTATTACAAGAGCGGTCTGATCGCGTTGACGCGTATCGACAACACCAGTATCCGCACGCCCGCCGACCTTGCGGGAAAGCGCATCGGCACCGAGACGGGCACGGTCGCGGTCAACTACATCAAGGATCACATCAAGGACGCGACGCTGGAACAGTTGCCTAGCATCAACAACGCGTTACTGGCCCTGGAAGCGGGCCGCACCGATGTCGTCGTCTATGACAAGCCGCAATTGCTCTACTACGCCAACACGACCGGGAAAAACAAGGTCCGGGTGATTCTGCCCGCGCTTGAGGGTCTCGACGTCGGCATGGGCTTCCAGAAAGGCAGCCCGCTGGTCGCAGCCGCTAACGTCCAGCTCGCCGCCATGAAAGCCGATGGCCGGCTCGATGCGCTCAACCGGAAATGGTTCGGCGAGGCGTCGTCATGAACTTTGACTGGGCGGCGCTCATTGCCGCATTGCCGGACCTGCTGCAAGGACTTCGGTTGACCTTGCTGATTGCGCTGACAGGACTGGCGGGCGGCGTCGTGCTCGGCGTCATCGCGGGCGTGACGCTGACCTACGGCAGTCAGGCCGCAGCGTTTCCGGCGCAGATGTATGTCGCCTTGATTCGCGGCACGCCCATCGTGGTTCAGGTGATGTTCGTCTACTTCGCGCTGCCCATCATGATGAACATCCGCATCAGCGCGACCAGCGCCGCCATCATCACGCTGATCGTCAATTCCGGCGCGTATAACGCGGAGATCATCCGCGGCGCGCTGCAGGGCGTACCGGGCGGATTGCGCGATGCTGGCATGGCGATGGGGCTGCCATTTCATACCACGCTGGCTCACGTCATCGCGCCGATCGCTTTCCGACGTGCGCTGCCGGCGATGGGCAACCAGTTCGTCAATCTGGTCAAGGACACCTCGATCTTTCTCGTCATCGGCGTCGGCGAACTGACGCGCAGAGGACAGGAAATCATGGCCGAGAATTTTCGGGCGGTGGAAATCTGGACCGCCGTCGCGATCATCTACCTGCTCGTCATCAGCCTGCTCGCGCTGGGTCTGCGAGTGCTCGAACGGAGAGTACGCCTGCCATGAGCATGATCGAATTTCAGCAAGCCTCGAAGCGTTTCGGCCAGCACGTCGTGCTGCATCCGCTCGACCTCACGATCGAACGGGGCGAAGTCGCAGTCATTGTCGGCCCATCCGGTTCCGGCAAATCGACGCTGCTTCGCTGTATCAACGGGCTGGAGACCATCAGTTCCGGCGATCTGCGCGTCGACAACATCAGCGTGCTGGGTTCGGCCCGCGACGTCAGGCGTATCAGGCTCGAAGCCGGCATGGTGTTCCAGCAGTTCAATCTGTTTCCGAACCTGACGGCAATGCAGAACGTGATGTTCGGGCCGATCCGCGCACGCCACCAGACAAAGGCCGAAGCACGCGACATCGCCAGCGCGCTGCTGGAAAAAGTCGGCCTCTCGCAGCGGATGCATCACTATCCGTCGCAGCTATCCGGCGGCCAGCAGCAACGCGTGGCCATCGCGCGTGCGCTTGCTGTGCAGCCCAAGCTGATGCTCTTCGATGAACCCACTTCGGCACTCGACCCCGAATTGCGCCAGGAGGTTCTCAAGGTCATGCAGACGCTCGCTTGCGAGGGCATGACGATGGTCGTCGTCACGCACGAAATGGGCTTTGCACAGCGCGTGGGTTCCCGCCTGCTGTTCATGGAAGCCGGCCGTGTCGTGCATGACGGCAAGCCCGCCGAGATGCTGTCCGCGCCGCCCGGCGAGCGCTTTCGCGAGTTCCTTCAACACGTTCACTGACCTCGTGCAATTCACGCTCGCAACAAGAGGAGTCTGCAGTCAAGATGAACCCGTCACGTTTTGAGAACGACTACGGCTTTCGCCGCGACAGTGTCCGGCACGACAACTGGCGCGAAGCTCCGTGGAATGTCTGGGCCTTCCGCCATGTCCACGAGATCATTCCGACCGCGCGCATTGCCGCGACGCCGGGTCTTGCCGAAGAGCCTGAAGTCAGTGCCGACGCGCTGACGGAACGCCAGTTCGTGGTGAACGGCGAACGTCGCACGGTCGCGCAGATCCTGCAGCAGACCTCGACCGATGCCATTGCCGTGATGCGAGGCGGGCGTTTCGTCGCCGATTTTCATGCGCCGCACTTTACGCTGCAAAGCCGCCACATCCTGTTCTCAGCCAGCAAGTCGGTCGCTGGCCTGCTCGCCGGCGTGCTGGTCGGTGACGGTCTTCTGGACCCTGACGCCCCTGTCGCGCACTACGTGCCGGAGCTTGCGCGTTCTGCCTTCGGCGACGCTCGCGTCAGGCACGTGCTGGACATGCGGACAAGCCTCGCGTTCAACGAGGACTACCTCGATCCGAATGGCATCTATGCGCGCTATCGACGGGCAGGCCTGCTGGACCCACGGCGCGATGGCGAGCAGCCGGAGACGGTGATCGATCTGCTCGCGTCGTTGCCCAAAGGCGACGGCGAGCATGGCGGCCCGTTCCATTACTGTTCGCCCAACTCGGATGTGCTCGGCCTCGTGATCGAGCGCGCGTCGGGCCAGCGTTACGCCGACTTCGCGTCCACGCGCCTGTGGCGGCCGCTGGGATTACGGCACGACGGATGCGTCACGGTGGACATCGCGGGCACGGCGCGCTCCGGCGGCGGCTTATGCATGACCGTGCGGGATCTGGCGAGAATCGGCGAACTGGTGCGTCTGGGCGGCAAGGTTGGCGAACGCAGGCTGATTCCGGCCGACTGGATGACCGATACGCTGACAGGCGGCAGCGTCGAGGCATGGCGACAAGGCACCTTCTCGACGTGGTTGCCGAACGGCAAGTATCGCAACAAGTGGTACCAGGTGGGCAATGCCAGCGGCGCGTGCTTTGCGATCGGCATTCATGGCCAGTGGCTCTATGTCGATCCGCTACACGAAACGGTCATCGCCAAGTTCTCGTCACAACCTCAACCGACCAATGACGAAACCAAGCTTCTGAATCTCGCACTGTTCGAAGCGATTGCGGCGATGGCGTGAGGCACGCATTCTGGCCGCGTGTACCCGGCGTGCTGCCCTTCTCCAATGACTGGCGGCGCCGCGAAACGCAAAATCTCTCTACTGACGTGTAACCGTCGCAACCTGGCCGGCGAACTAACTTGACAAGCCAACTTCCGTTCGCCGAGCCTGTCAATGCCCATTCACTTTGCTTGCACCATGTGCGGCCGTTGCTGCCATGATCTGCGCCTCCCGCTCGCCATTGATGAAGCGCTCGACTGGATGGAGCGCGGCGGCGACGTGCAACTGTTTTGCGACGCGATCGTCTGGCCTGAAGATCCGCCACAAGCAGACATGCTCGCCCAGCACCGACGGCGCCGCTCATTCGCCGCGTACAGCGGGACGTTGCCAGTACGCGTCACGGTGACACTGGTTGCCGCGTTCGCAGGGCCGTGCCCAAACCTTCGCCCGGACATGTCTTGCGGTGCTTATGACCGGCGCCCACGCGTGTGCCGCATCTATCCCGCCGAGGTCAATCCGTTCGTGCCGCTAGACCCGGCCGCAAAGGCCTGTCCTTCCGACGCGTGGTCCGACGCGAATCCGGTGCTCATGCATGGGGGCCGGATCGCGAATGCGGACACAGCGGCACTGGTTGCCCAGTCGCATGAGGCCGACGAACGAGACCGTGTCGCCAAAACGCATCTTTGTGCACTGCTCGGATACGACACCGCCGCCCTCGCCAATGAAGGTTTTGCGGTCTATGCGCCCACACGTCTTCGCCTCGTCGCTGCACTTCGTGAGGTGCAGGAGGCGGGTGCGTCGCTCAACGACGTGCAACCACGCTCATCGCACCCGTGGCACTTCATGACGAATCGCTCGACGACACTCGCGACGCTGCAGTCGATCGGCGCTAGCGCCAGGCAGGAAAAAAGCTCGTCCGACCCGGCGCACACCCCGGGATACCTGGGCTTCTTTGACGATGACATCGGCGACAGCGATCAATGGAACTCACCGGCCGCCTCGGGTCCGCTTCAACCGTAACCCACTCGTACTGGCGAGCGAAATAGCCAGCACATCTGTATCTGGAGTCAAGACATGCTGCCCCGTTCTCTCATTGCCATCATTGCAACTGCTGCGTCGCTGCTTGCCTCACATGCATTCGCCGCCGGGTCGCGCCCAGTCGTTGTCGAACTGTTCACGTCGCAGGGCTGTTCGTCGTGCCCGCCGGCCGATCGCTTTCTGTCCGAACTGAGCGATACACGGACCGACGTCCTGCCGCTAGCGTTTCACGTCACATACTGGAATCAGCTCGGCTGGAAAGATCCGTTTTCTTTCGATGGTGCCGATGCACGTCAGGCCCGCTACGCCCAACGGTTTCGCGACTTCGAGTACACGCCGGAAATGGTGATCGACGGCAAGGCCGAGGTGGTGGGATCAAATCGTAGCGCAGCCAGCGCGGCCATCGACCACGCCAGGTCCGCCGGTGTGACGGCCGCTCCGCTCGCCGCAACACTTGGAGATGGCGGAGTTTCGATCTCCGTTGGCGCGGGCACCGGACACGCGCACGTGCTGCTGATCGGTTACGACACCCGTCACGTCACCGCGATCGGACGGGGCGAGAACGCAGGCCATACGCTCACCGAATCGAACGTCGTGCGTAGCATGGTTGTCATCGGGCAGTGGTCTGGCGCCGCGCTAACCTTGCGTGCCGACGCCGTCGCCGGAGAGCGGCAAGTGGTGCTGCTTGAGGACAACGACGGTGCAATTGTAGGCGCCGCACGGGTTGTCGATGCACATGTCACGCCCGCCCGATGAGTCACGCGGCGTTGCTCTCCAACGCCATTATTCGTAAGCGCTGCCTGAGTCTCAGCCAGCGGATCGGCGACTCTCTCCGCTGAAACGGGTGCTATGGGTCGACATCGCCAGTTCGTCGATCCGCCCCTCGCTTTATGCCTGCCAGGAATGACTGTTATCGACGTCACCTGTCTTCTTCGCACGGGACCCGACCTTCATCATTTGCTCACCGTCAACCAGCAGGAGTTAAACGATGAGCACCTTCCCGACATACACGATCGACAATGCACCGGCCGCATCGAAGACGAGCCTCGAAGACACGAAGCGCGCCTTTGGTTTTGTTCCCAACCTGCAGGCGCATATGGCGGAGTCGCCCGCGCTGCTGGCCGGTTACTCCGCCTTGTGGGACCTGTTCTCGAAAAGCACGCTCACCGCGCACGAACAGCAAGTCGTCTACCTGACTTCCAACTTCGAGAACAACTGCCACTACTGCATGGCCGGTCACAGCACGCTTGCAAAGATGATCAAGATGGATGCGGGCGTGATCGCTGCACTGAGGGCGGGCACGCCGCTACCGGACGCAAAGCTCGAAGCGCTGCATCGGTTCACGACGTTGGTCGTGCGTGAACGGGGTTTTGTCCCGGATGCTGAGGTCGACGCGTTTCTCGCTGCGGGCTATACCCGTCAGAACGTGCTCGAAGTAATCCTGGGCGTGGCGACCAAGGTAATGAGCAACTATACGAATCACATCGTCCACACCGAACTCGACGCCTTCATGGCCGGTAACGAGTGGACGAGGCCGGTTGCTGAAGCCGTCTGAGCCATCCTCGGGAGTCCAGCGGATTCCCCTCGCATTTCTGCGCCGACGCAGCCACCGCGATGTCCACGGCATCACTGCCGCTTCACAAACGGCAGCGTCCGCAAACTGATATTCATCAAACCATCTCAAGGAAGAACGCTCATGTCACTGCAAGACAAACTCGACGCATTCCGTGCCGACTTCAAGGCAGGCAAACCGCCGTATCACGCTCCGCCGGAAATCCATCCCGTGATGGAGCGTGCCACTGCCGAACTGGTCGCAAGCGGACAGGCGCGCCGCGCAATCAAGGCGGGTGATCGCGCACCTCATTTCAACCTCAAGGATCAGGATGGCAATGACGTATCGTCGGCGGCGTTGCTCGTGAAAGGACCGCTGGTCGTGACGTTCTATCGCGGCGTGTGGTGCCCGTACTGCAATATCGAATTGCAGGCGATCAACGAAGTGCTGCCGCAGATTCAGGCCTATGGCGCGAACGTCGTGGCGATCTCGCCGCAGACGCCCGTCAATAGCCGGAAGTCGGTGCGAACCAACGAACTGGGCTTTCCGGTGCTGAGCGACGTGAATGGCCAGACGGGCGCCGACTTCGGACTGCGCTTTGCACTACCCGACTATCTGGTCGAACTGTACAGGAACCTGAAAAACGATCTGCCGGCCTTCAACAATGATCCGAGCTGGACCCTGCCGATGCCCGCGCGCTACGTCATTGGGCAGGATGGCATCGTGCTGTATTCCGAGGTCAACCCGGATTACACGCGCCGCCCGGACCCGTCGGACATGTTCCCTGTGCTCGAAAAAGCGGCGGCGAACGCCTGAGCTTCACTGCCTGCCGCGCCGCGCCCACCCCGTGGGCGCGGCGTTTCAATTGACAAGGACTTTCCATGACACAGCGTACATTTCTCGTGACGGGTGCGACCAAAGGCATCGGCCTCGCGCTGACAGAACGGTTACTCTCCGACGGCCACCATGTCGTCGGCCTCGCGCGCGAAGCAAGCGATTTTCCGGGCGAACTGGTCCGCGTCGACCTGGCCGACCGCGTGGCGACAGGCGCGGTGCTCGACGAGCTTACGCGTCGTCATTCGTTCGACGACGTCCTCGCACTGAATCTCCATCCGGCCGTGCAAACCGTGCAGGCGTTGCTTCCCGGTATGCGGGCACGCGGCTGGGGACGGGTCGTCAATATTTCCAGCCTGACGATACTCGGCATGACACAGCGCACAGCTTATGCCGCAGCGAAAGCGGCAATGGTCAGTTTCGCGCGCTCATGGGCACTGGAACTGGCCGATACCGGCATTACCGTCAATGCCGTCGCGCCGGGACCGACCGAGACCGAGCTGTTTCGGGCCAACAATCCACCGGGAAGCGAGGGCGAGCAGCGCTATCTGTCCGCCGTACCCATGGGCCGCTTCGGCCAGCCCCATGAAATTGCCGCGACGATTGCGTTTCTGTTATCTGATGCGGCTGCTTTCATGACCGGTCAGACACTGTACGTCGACGGTGGTGCGTCAATCGGCAAGCTGGGTTTCTGAAGGCGTACCGCCCCTGCTGCCAGCAGAGACGCCTAGTATTTCCTCCACGAAGGCGACGAATGCGCGCGCCTTCGCACTCACCAGACGTCCAGCAGGAAAGACCGCCCACAGGTCGATCGAGGGCAATTCCCAGTCGGTCAGGACGGCCTGAACCGTGCCATTCGCAAGCTCAGGAGAAAACATCCACTCCGATGCGATCGCGAGGCCCACACCGCCAAGCACCGTTGTGCGCACCCCCTCGGCTGCGCTCACGCTGACGCGCCCGGACACGACCACGGCCACCTCCTTGCCATCCTGGCTGAACGCCCACGACTCACCGCCGCCTCGCAACGAATACACGACGACCTGGTGCTGACTCAGGTCCGCAGGCGTCTTTGGAACACCCGCTTCGGCAAGGTAGGCGGGCGTGCCGATCACCCGTCGACGGCTCTGCGCGATGCGGCGTGCAGTCATGGTCGAATCGTCGAGCGAGCCCATGCGAAAAGCGACATCCACGCCTTTTTCGAGTAGATCAATGGTGCGATCGTCCAGCACGATGTCGATCTGCAGATCAGGATGTCGATCCAGAAAGGTCTTCAGTGCCGGCAGGATATGCAGACGTGCAAACGTCACCGCCGCGCTGACGCGCAGCACGCCGGACAGTCCAGTGGACGCGTCGCGCGCAACCTGCTCTGCAAGATCCACTTCTTCGATTGCGCGCCTCGCGTGCTCGTAAAACCGCTGACCCGCGTCGGTGGGTGTCAGGCCACGTGTCGAACGCAACAGGAGTCGCACGCCGAGCCGCTCTTCGAGTTGCGCAATCGACTTCGAGACTGCCGGCTGGCCGAGTTTGAGCCGCTTTGCGGCCGCCGAGAATGACCCGGCCTCCACGACACTCACGTATGTTTCCATTGCCGCCATCCGGTCCATGCCGATGTTTCTCCATGAAGGACGCGAAGTCCACGGTTGTAGCGAGGATATACCCGGCAGCAAGTCTATCGGTTTTCGCCATCGCCACCCTGTGCAGAAACAGATCGGCCCGCTGCAGGCAATCCTGCAGCGGGCCGGCTTACTGCACGCGCGTCCGGTTCAGATAACCGGCGCTGCGCCGTAGAACGCATAGTCGGTGTAGCCTCGCGCGTCGCCGCCATAGAACGTCGACCGGTCGTAACGGTTCAAAGGCGCCCCGACGCGCAGTCGCTCGGGCAGGTCTGGATTGGAGATGAAGAGGCGGCCGAATGCTACGAGATCGGCATCGCCTGCTTCGATGATCCGATGCGCGCTGTCCGGCGTGAAGCCGCCCGCCGCGATGAGCGTGCCCGCAAACACGCGCCGCAAGTCTTTCGCCGTCACCGCCGACGCCGCTGCATCGACGTCTTCATTACCGCGCACACGTGGCTCGACCACATGCAGATAAGCCAGCCCGTAGCCATCCAGGCGACGCGCAACATAGCTGAACGTCGCATGCGGATCGCTATCGGACATCGTGCCGTATGAGCTTCCGGGCGAAAGACGAACCGCGATCCTGTTGGCGTCCCATTCCGAGGCAATCGCATCGAGCACCTCGAACAGAAAGCGCGCGCGGTTCTCGAGCGAGCCGCCATATGCATCCGTGCGTTGATTCGTGCCGTCCTGCAGAAACTGGTCAGGCAGATAGCCATTGGCCGCGTGCAGTTCAACGCCATCGAACCCGGCCTGCCTTGCAAGCGCTGCGGCGTGACGGAATTCTTCGACGACGCGCGGAATCTCCTCTAGCTCGAGAGCACGCGGCAGCACCTGTTCGACTTCCGTCACCTCACCGTCCGGGTCGTGGATCGCCGAGTGCTCGTAGGAGCGCAGAGCAGAAGGCGCGACCGGCACTTCTCCGCCGATGTTGGCGGGGTGGGCCTGTCGTCCCGCGTGCCACAGTTGCAGAAAAATGCGTCCGCCCTTTGCGTGGACGGCGTCGGTCACGCGTCGCCAGCCGCGTGCCTGCGCTTCCGTGTAGATCCCCGGTGCGCCGACGTAAGCGAAGCCGAGCGGCGACACGGATGTCGCGTCGGAGATCAGCAAACCTCCTGCCGATGCCCGCTGCGCGTAGTAATCGACCATCAACGTGCCGGGAACGTTCTGCGCTTCGGTACGCATCCGGGTGAGTGGCGCCATCACCACACGGTGGCTGACTGGATAGGGACCAACGTGGGTCCGGGTGAAGAGTGCGTTCATTGTGCGCTGCCTGAAAAAGGAGGAGAGACCTCCGGATCTTCAGCGCAAGCGCGAATCTGCAGAAGACAGCACCGGGCGATATCTGTCATTCCCGGACGGAATAGCCAGCGGTACGTGAGTGAGGCAGGCGGTCAAAGAAGTTGACCCTCTAGCTCGTATGACGGGCAATCAATCTCGCATTCAGTCGAAGGCGACACCCACCCATGCGGAAATCGGCCACATTCGGCTGTCGAAGACAACCGGAAAGTTGATTGCCTCGTAGGCTATGCGTCTTTCAGCCACGGCATTTCCACGGGTGACACCACCAGTTGTCGGGATTCGCGCTTCAAATCGAAGATGAATCCGACCAGAATCATGGAATCAGCGTAAGGGATCGGGAAAACGTTCGGATTGTCTGTCGCGCGCAGTGGGTGCGCGGACGTGTCCACCGCCTTCACGGCGTTGTCGCGCACGCTTTCGAGCTCGTCCGCCATTGCCTGCCCACTCACTTGCACGACCCGGATACGCAGATCGCTGAAGGGTTCGATGCGCGCCCCGTCTTCGTTGTATTCGGGCACTTCATAGATGAACCACGACATTTGCTTCTCCCAGGAAAAAGGGCGCTATTCTAACAGTCGGCGTGTTTGATCATCTCCCGACCACCAACCCTACCGCTCCGTTCATTCGACGTCAAACGACGGCAACGCAGCTTGCTGCGGAGTGAAGCGGACCGTCTACCAATCCGCCTTGTTGCTGACGTAAAACGCAATAGCCCCAGCGTCTCCGATTGATAACCATCGTGCATCAATCGTTCTAAAAATTGCACTTATTGTTTTGCACGATCCGGGCGAACATTCCTGAAACGACAATCCGCGGAAGCTCCGCGTATTTCAAGGATTCAGGAGACACTTTGATGCACCCCTCATCCCCTACCCGATCGCCCGGACAATCGAAGGCTGCCGCGGTATTTCGCGTCACGGCCGGGAATTTCCTGGAGCAGTTCGACTTCTTCCTGTTCGGCTTCTACGCCACGCAGATCGCCAACGTCTTCTTCCCTTCCGCCAGCGAATTCGCCTCGCTGATGATGACCTTCGCAGTCTTCGGCGCCGGATTCCTGATGCGCCCGCTCGGTGCAATCATTCTCGGTGCGTATATCGATGATGTCGGCCGCCGCAAGGGGCTCATCATCACGCTGTCCATCATGGCAAGCGGCACGATCCTGATCGCATTCGTGCCGGGCTATGCCACGATCGGCGTGCTGGCTCCCGCGCTCGTGCTGATCGGGCGCCTGTTGCAAGGCTTCTCCGCCGGCGCGGAACTGGGTGGCGTGTCGGTTTATCTTGCCGAGATGGCCACGCCCGGCCGCAAGGGTTTCTTCACAAGCTGGCAATCGGCCAGCCAGCAGGTAGCGATCGTGGTCGCCGCGGGCCTCGGCTTCGCGCTCAACCAGTCGCTGGATTCGGCAACCATCGCCGCCTGGGGATGGCGCGTGCCATTCTTCGTCGGCTGCATGATCGTGCCGTTCATCTTCATGCTGCGTCGGAATCTGGAAGAAACGCAGGAATTCAAGGCGCGCAAGCATCGCCCGACGATGAAGGAAGTCTTTCGCACGCTCGCGCGGAACTGGGGCGTCGTGATCGCCGGCGTGATGCTGGTCGCGATGACCACCACGAGCTTCTATCTCATCACGGTCTATGCGCCGACCTTCGGCAAGACGGTTCTGCATCTGAGCACCGCAGACAGCCTGCTTGTGACGCTGTGCATCGGCGTGTCGAACTTCGTGTGGCTGCCGATCGGCGGTGCACTCTCCGACCGTATCGGCCGCCGCCCGCTATTGCTCGGGATGACCACGCTCGCCATCGCGACCGCGTATCCGGCGCTGTCCTTTCTTGCTCACGCGCCGAGCTTCGTGAATATGCTGCTCGTGCTGCTGTGGCTTTCGTTCATGTACGGCATGTACAACGGCGCGATGGTCGTCGCGCTGACCGAAGTGATGCCTGTCGAAGTGCGTGTCGCGGGTTTCTCGCTCGCCTACAGTCTCGCGACGGCGGTGTTCGGCGGCTTCACACCCGCCATCGCGACGGGGTTGATTCATATGACCGGCGACAAGGCCGCGCCCGGCATCTGGATGAGTTTCGCCGCCGTGTGCGCGCTGTGCGCCACGCTCGCGCTCTATCGCCGCCACGCGGTGACGCTGAACGCGGCACAGTGAGACGCCTGATAACTCACTTCCTCTACCTACGTATCCGAACGACCCTGATCCATGAAAAATCTCCTTGGCAAGCTGTCCGCCGCAGCGCTGATCGCGCTCTCGGCTCTGGCAGCGAACGTGCAGGCTGCTGAACTTCAGGTCATGAGTTCCGGCGGCTTTACCGCTGCGTACAAGCTGCTCGGCCCCCGCTTCACGTCGGCGACCGGCAATACGCTCGACACCATACTCGGTCCTTCGATGGGCAAATCGCCTGAGGCGATACCCAATCGCCTCGAACGGGGCGAGCCCGCCGATGTCGTGATCATGGTCGGCTACGCACTGGACGATCTCATCAGGCAAGGCAAGGTCGTTCCCGGATCGCGCGTTGAACTCGCGGACTCGCGAATCGGCATGGTTGTGCGTGATGGCGCACCGAAACCCGACATCAGCTCGATCGAGGGACTCCGACAGACCCTGTTGCACGCGAAGTCGATTGCCTACTCTGACAGCGCGAGCGGTGTTTATATCGAGCGCGAACTGTTCAAACGGCTTGGCATCGAGGAGCAGGTCGGGCAGAAAGCGAAGATGATTCCTCGGATTCCCGTCGCGTCGGTGGTGGCAAACGGCGACTACGAAATCGGCTTTCAGCAGGTCAGCGAACTGTTGCCGGTAAAGGGCGCGGCCTTCGTCGGCAAGATTCCCGAGTCCCTGCAATCCGTGACGCGCTACGCCGCCGGCATTCCGGTTGGAGCACAACATCCGAAGGAAGCGAAAGCCCTGCTCGACTATCTTGCGTCGCCAGAAGCACAGCCCGAAGTGAAATCGACTGGCCTCGACTCCGTGACGTCGCATTGACTCGCGAGACGGACGGCGCGCCGCGCGCCGCTTTCCTGTCTCAGCCCGAAGTATTCGTTGCAGGGTCGTCGACATTGGGCGGCGCGGGGGCGCGCAACATCGCCGAGAGACGCGTCCGGTCGCACGCGCCCTCCCACATTGCGACCAAAATCACCGCGCATGCGTTGCTGATCACACTCGTCAACGCACGCGCCTCCGACATGAACCGGTCGATCCCGACCAGCAGCGCCACCCCCGCAACGGGCAGATCGGGAATCACCGTCAAGGTCGCGACGAGCGCCACGAGCCCGCTGCCCGACACGCCAGCCGCGCCCTTGGACGTGATCAGCATGACGGCGAGTAACAACGCGATCTGCGTGCCGGAAAGCGGTACATCGCACGCCTGCGCAATGAACACCGACGCAAGCGTCAGATAGATCGCGGTGCCGTCGAGATTGAAGGAGTAACCTGCGGGCAGCACGAGTCCCACAATTCCTCTATCGCACCCAAGCGCCTCGAGCTTTACGATCAGGCGCGGAAGGACCGGTTCAGTCGACGAGGTCGCAAGCACGATCACCAGCTCTTCACGCAGGTAGCGCAGCAACCGCCACAGCGCGAAGCCGTGCAACCGCGCGAGCGGCGCGAGAACCAGCACGACGAACAACGTGCACGCCACGTAGAACGACACCATCAGCATGCCGAGCGAACCGACCGAGCGGATGCCGAAGCGCCCCACGGTGAACGCCATTGCGCCGAACGCGCCGAATGGGGCGAGCCGCATGATCATCGCGAGGATGCGGAAGAGCACATACGCAATGCTTTCGATAAACGCCAGCACCGGCCGTCCCGCTTGCGGACAGGCGTTCAGCGCGAAGGCGAAAAGCACCGAGAGCAGGAGTACAGGCAGCACTTCGCCGCTGTCGAAAGCACCATACATCGTGTCGGGGATCACGCTGAGCGCAAAATCCACGAGGCCGTGCGGCTGGGTGTGCTTGACGTAGAGTGACAGGGCACTCGTGTCCAGATGATGCACATCGATATGCATGCCCGCACCGGGGCGCAGTAGCCAGGCGGTCGCGAGGCCGAGTGCAAGCGCAAGAGTAGTCAGAAAATAGAAGAGTGCGAGTGCCTTCAGGATGGTACGTCCAACCGTCGTTCCATCTGCGAGCGACGTGATGCCAGAGACGATCGTGCAGAAGACGACGGGCGCGATCATCATCCGCACCAACCCGACGAATGCGTCGCTCAGAGGCTTGAGTTGCGTTCCCGCTTGCGGCCAGTAGTGGCCGAGCATCATGCCAAGCACCATACCTAGCAAGACCTGCACATAGAGCAGCCGGAGCGGCCACGCGAAGGTCACGATGCAGTTTTCCTTCTGGTGGTCGGCTTTCTTCCGGCGTCACCGGCCTCGGCTTCGCCCGTCCCCATGCCTCCGCGCTTCATCGCCATGATCATGTCGTAGAACTGCTGCGCGGCCGGCGTGAGTGACCTGCCGCGCCGCGTCACGATCCCCACTCGCCGCTTTACCACGGGATCGACCAGCGGGACGCTCGTCAGCACATGATGTTCGCGACCCGGCATGGCCATCGAAGGCACCGCGGCGACACCGAGCCCCGCCTCGATCAGACCCAACATCGTCGTCACATGGCGCGTCTCGACCACGCTTGGCGCACGAACCGACACGGCGGAAAGCGCCTGATCGAGCAACATTCGATTGCCAGAAGTCTTGTCGACGGACACATACTCGTGTTCGTAGAGCTCGTTCCATGTGACACGCTTTTTGCGCGCCAGCGGATGGTCGCGCCGGCACGCAACAACGAAGCGCTCCTGCAACAGGACCTTGAACTCGACCTCGGACTCCTGGCTTCCCAGAAAGCTCACGCCGAAGTCCGCTTCGCCGCTGATGACGGCGCCAAGCACTTCATTGGCGCTGGTGTCGAGCAGCTTGACCCGGATGCGCGGAAAACGGCGGTGATAGCTCGCGACCACGTTCGGCAAAAAGTAGTAGGCGACCGATGGCACGCAAGCGATCGTCACGTGACCCAGGCGACTCGACGACACGTCGCGGATGCCGAGCAGAGCAACGTCGAGATCGTCGAGCAGTTGCTCCGCACTCGGTGCGAAGACGCGACCGATCGTGGTCAATGTCACGCTGCGCGTCGTACGGTCGAAAAGCCGCACGCCAAGGGCTTCCTCCAGCTTGTCGATACGGCGGCTCAGCGCCGGCTGGGAGATGTTGACCGACTCAGCGGCCTTGCGAAAGCTGCCGAGTTCCACGACCGCACGGAAGGCCTGCAAGTCATTCAGGTCGAAGTTGACGCCCACGAGCCATCCTCCGTGTTGCTGGTCAGTGAATTTCGGATCATTGAGAAATGCGGTGTCTCATTCTTTCAGGGGTAAGGGCCTCTGTGCGGATTGCCCTAAGCTCGCACGCAAGACGAGCCCGCTCCGAAATATCGCATATTTCGTCGCGATTGATGCACAAGCGTTATCAGTTCTCTCAGTGCGGGAGAGATCGTCTTGCCTTCCTGGAGCGGCTTGCTAGCGGGAATTTGAGAACACGTCGACACGCTAGCAAAACACATGGACATCAAGCTGTTCGAGAGTCGCTGGGAGGGAACAGATGACAGCGGAGGCAATCTGGCCGCTCGCTCTCACTGGGCAAGGCCCGAAGCCGTCGTTTCGCGAGCAGATGTTGTGAACATGGAGAACGGAGCCAACGAGCTTTAGCAGCAGACGTCCGACTACCCCAAGGGAGTCGGACTCATGCAAACACGCGATACGAATGCGAGGCGAGCGCGGCGTCCAACGCTGGAATATCGCTACCGCTTGATACGCAAGTAAGCCCGACTGATTGCAGGGCGCGTATGCACCCAGAGCCGTGATGCCAGCCACGATGCGGGTCGGTCCCGCACTTCCAGCCGGGAGATCGAACGCACGACGCCTGCATCCTTTCGCGGATAGGTTGGGCCCGTCTCGCACGTGTAGAGATGACGGAAACCCGCCTGCTGCGCAGCGTTCAAATAGTCGTCGTCGTAATAGCCTTGAGGCCAGCACAGGTGGTCGGAACCTTCACCCAGCCGCGCTTGCAGCATCGCACGCGATTCGATCAGATCGCGCATGAGACTTTCGCGCTTTTCTTGCGCGTTGGCAGCGACCCGATCCCATCTGACGTGCGTGTGCGTATGGCTGTGAAACTCGAACGTGCCCGCTGCGCGCATCGCGTCGATTTCCGACCAGCGCAGGATCGCGCCGTCAGCCTCGCCGTTCTCGATCGCCACCTCGCCCGCATGATGATCCAGCAGCGGCGGCAGCGCCCCGCCCGTGCCGGCATGGGCGCGCGGTGGCCCGTCGCCGGGCCAGCCCGTCACGAGAAAACACAGCGCGGTGAGTCCGTACTTCTCCAGCACGGGATGCGCGTGCACCCAGTTGTCGAGGTAGCCATCATCGAAGGTCAGCATGACGGACTTCTTGGGCAGCGGCTCGCCCGCGAACCACGCGACGAGCTGCTCGCTGCCGATTGTCCGGTAGCCGGACTTCACAAGCCACGCCATCTGTTCGGCAAAGTGCGCGGGCGATACGGTGATCATGCCCGGCGATGTGCTGACGTGGTGATACATCAGTACCGGCACAACTTTGGCGCTGCGGCTCATGTCGCCGCCCGACGCCAGCGGCCCGCAGACGCCCGCCGCGCTTCGAGCCCACGCCGGTAAAATTCGACCGTTTCGTTCGCCATGTTCTCGACCGTGAACCGGCCGTCCGTCTTGATGAGGCCCGCTGCGCCGAAACGCGCGCGTAGCGGTGCGTCGTCGACCAGTCGCGCGATCGCTCCACGCAAGGCTTCGACGTCCTTCGGCGGCACGAGCAAGCCGTTCACGCCATCCTCGATAAGCTCGGGCACGCCGTCGACACACGTCCCGATCACCGGCAATCCGATCGCCATCGCTTCGATAAACGCCTGCCCTAGTGCTTCCTGATGTGTCGGCAGCACGAACAGATCGCAGCCACGCAGAACGTTGTACACGTCCTTGCGGAAACCGAGCATATGGATACGATGCGCGAGGCCGAGTTCAGTGATCGTCGTTTGAAGCCGGCCGAACTCCGCGCCGTTGCCCACGATCACAACGTGTAAATTCGGCCGCTCGATCATCAGCGGGCCCACGGCGGCGATCAGCTCATCGTGGCCTTTCTTGCCGCGCAGAATTGCGACGATGCCTGCGATCATGGCATCCGGCCCTAGTCCGAGCTCGTCGCGCAGCGTGGAGTGCGCAAGCGGCTCTGGCTTGACAATGCCGTCATAGATCATCTCGACGCGGTCTTCTTTCACGCCTGCGGACACGAGGTAATCGCGCACGTAACGGCTCACCGCCACCACCCGGTGCGGAAACACGTTATACGTGGCCAGCGATGTGATCGGCAACGCGAGATGGCGCGTACGCACGATGAGCGGCGTGCGTGCGAGACGCCCCGCCATGCCCGCCACGAGGCTGTCGTGGCCGCTGTGCGTATTCAGGATATCGAACTGACCACGCGCAAGAATCGCGCGGATCTGCAGCATCGAACGCACATCGGCGCCCGAGCGGATACGCGCGTGATGAACGGCAAACCCTTCAGACCGCGAGCGCTCGCCGAGCACGGCATCGCCCGGACAAACGAGTTCGATGTGATGACCGAGCGCGCGCAGCGCGATCATCTCCTTCAGCGTACGGACTTCCTGACCGCCCCACCCACGCGACGACTCGCTGTGGAGAATACTCAATGCCTTCATGTACCGCCTGCCTCCCTGGCAAAGTTGAATCGATGGAACGTGGGGGGGGTGAAATTATTGGTAATATTTTTATCGTACCGATCCATTTGAGCGTCACACATCGCGAGCCGCCCTTCTGGGCGGCCTCCCGCGAACGGCAGGATCGGAAAATTCATTGCAATAACGCGAACTGCGCCCCGTTCGTTGACAAATTTGTTTCTATTTTTTACAGATTACTTCACGGCGACGCAGGAATAGCTGAACCGCACGCGCGCAAACGTTTGGCTGAAGGTGGGCTTTGTATCCCTGATGTGCGAACTCCGGCCGTGCCATCGCGCAACGATGCTCGCGGAACGTACGCGCGGTATCAACCGGGCCTCATTGCAGAAGTTCCCGGTACCGCCGAAATGGTTTGACCAGCAAGGAAGCGTCGGAGTAAAAACATTCAGAGCCGCATCGCCAAGTCCGCAGCGTTCACTTACACGTGGAATGAGCGTTCGGTTTTCGTCGAACACGCACTCTCTATCGGAGGTACGACGGCCATGATCACTTACTACAGGTTGGGTGGCGGCAAGCGGCTCTGCGACATCGTCTTCGCCGGCAGCCACGACGCGGGCATCACGAGCGGCGACGCCAACGTCCAGACCCAGGACCTCGAAATCTTCGAGCAGGCCAAAGCCGGCGTGCGCCTGTTCGACCTGCGGATCGCGGCAACCAAGAGCTCGACTATTTCCGCCTCGCCGGTGTTGTTGAAGGCCTTCCATGCCGACCCGAAGCTGACGCACCTGAAGGAGAAGAAGGACAAGATCGTTTTCGACCTGGGCGGCAGGAAGGCCGACGTCACCACCACGAAGCTGCCGCTGGACGGCGCGTTCGGCATGCGGCTCGTGGACATGCTGAAACAGGCGAAAGAGTTCGTCAAATACAACACCAGCGAATTCCTGCTCCTGAAGTTCGACAAGTGCACGAACTGGAGCATCATCGCGGAGATCTGCGTGAGGGAGCTCGGCACCGCTCTCTTCACGGGCACGGGCAGCCTCAACGAGAAGACGCTCGACCAGCTGAAGAAGCACGTCGTCGTGCTGTTCACCCAGAAGGGTATCGACGAAGTCACCGGCCAGGGCTACCTTTCGTCGAACGGGATCTGGGGTTGCAAGCGCCTCGAGGACGGCACCGGCTACAACAGCGGCTACGACGGCCTGCAATTCGTCGGCAAGGGCGGCACCAACGCGTTCAACGGCGACAGCGACATGGGCAAGATCGCGTCCAACATCGAGAAGCAGAGTGGGCTGATGAAGATCGGCGCCCTCAACTCCGACCCTGAGGTGATGGGGATGATGTACTGGACCACCACCGGCCTGAAGCGGAGCATCCGGGAGCGCGACTCGACCATGTGGGGACCGGACAACCGTCCGACTGCGCTCACCGAGCTGTGGATGGCCGGGTTCGGCGAGGCGATCGAATCGCGGCTGCCGACCTACGTCTCATCGACCGACTACACGAACGGTGTCGCGCTGAAGGTCTTCATGCCCAACATCGTCATGATTGATTTCGCCGACATCGACAAGGGCAAGTTCATCTTCGAATTGAACACGAAGGCGACCACGGAACTCACTCAAACCGCGCGCAAGATCGAGCAGGCGCGTAAGCTCGCGCAGGGCCAACGCGGCGGCGGGCGCCAGCAGCGGCCCGCTTTGTTCTGAGTTCCAGCGGACCAGGATGGTGGAGAGCGACAGCTACGCGCTCAATTGCTTTCCAAGGCCGGCTGGCCGTAGCGGCGCGAGTTCCATGAGATCCACGGCTGTCGCAGCGTTGACAGTCGAACGGTGATCGTTGACTGGGTGGGTACCAACGGCTACCGGACGATCGAGTGGCTATCTCTGACTAAGATACCCGCCCTCATCCCCACAAAACCCACGCAACCCCTCACACTGCGTTCGGTTTTTTCGAACAAACTTCCAACTTTGAGTTAGCCGCAAGCAGCCCCGTCACCGGCACACTCTCGCTATAACA
Source organism: Burkholderia sp. Ac-20365 (assembly GCF_017104715.1). GTDB lineage: Bacteria > Pseudomonadota > Gammaproteobacteria > Burkholderiales > Burkholderiaceae > Paraburkholderia. Next base: position 364,629 of record NZ_JAAGPI010000005.1, on the reverse strand, counting down.
GTCGGACTCCTGGGTCCGCCATCTCTCCGGTGGCATTACCCTCGTTCCGCAATTCCCTTATCCGGTTGCAGCGAAGCTCTCCAGTGACTACACCACATCCATCACGCAACACGTTCGATACTGTCATGGCCCCCGTCTACGCGCCCGCGTCGGTGATACCCGTGCGCGCGCAGGGCTCTCGCGTCTGGGATGAAGAGGACCGCGACTACGTGGACCTGACAAGCGGCATCGCCGTTTGCGCGCTCGGTCACGCGCATCCGGCGCTGGTCGAAACGCTCACGAAGCAGGCTGAACAGCTATGGCATGTGAGCAACGTCTTCACCAACATTCCTGCGCTCAAGCTAGCCGTGCGCCTGACCGACGCGACCTTTGCGGAGAATGCCTTTTTCGCGAACTCCGGCGCGGAAGCGAACGAGGCCGCACTCAAGCTCGCGCGACGCGTAGCGATCGACCGCTTCGGTGTCAATGCCCGGAAGACAAAGATCATTTCCTTCGAGCAATCGTTCCACGGACGTACGCTATTCACAGTCAGCGTCGGCGGCCAGCAGAAATACTCGGACGGGTTTGGCCCGCTGCCGGGCGACATCTCGCATATCCGCTTCAACGATATCGACGCAGCACTGGCCACCATCGACGATCGAACCTGCGCGGTGATCGTGGAGCCGGTCCAGGGCGAAGGTGGCGTGATTCCGGCAACGGCCGATTTCCTGCAATGTCTGCGCGATGCCTGCACCAGGCACAACGCGCTTCTTATCTTTGATGAAGTGCAGACGGGCATCGGTCGAACCGGTTCGCTTTTCGCGTACATGGACACAGGTGTCACGCCCGATATCCTCACGACAGCCAAAGCGCTCGGCAACGGTTTCCCGATCGGCGCGCTGCTCACCACCGCGGACATCGGCAAACACTTCTCCGTTGGAACACATGGTTCGACGTACGGCGGGAATCCGTTGGCGACGGCCGTTGCGGATCGCGTGGTCGAACTCATCAACACCCCGCACATTCTCGACGGCGTACGCGAGCGTAGCGCCCACATCCTCGCCAGCCTGCGCTCGATCAATTCGCGCACCGGAGTGTTCCGCGAGCTTCGGGGTGCAGGTTTGCTGATTGGCGCGGAGTTAAGCGATGCGTATCAGGGACGCTCGAAAGACATCATGACGGCCGCGCTCGAACACGGTGTCATGATTCTGAATGCGGGTCCGAACGTGCTGCGCTTCGCGCCGCCGCTCAACATTCCGTACGAATGTCTTGACGAAGGCTTGGCACGCCTGGAGCGCGCGATCGACTCTTTCAGATCCCGGTCAAAGTGACTTGCGCCGGGCTTCGCGAGGCGATAAAGGCTCTGCGTTATGAGCCTTTATCGCCAGCTGTTTCTATTGCATGGGTTCAGGCGCGCTTCAAAAACCGCTCCACGAGTCGCACGAAATACGTCGACCCCACGGGAAGCAAACGGTCGTTGAAGTCGTAACTCGCATTGTGCAACAGGCACGGCCCCGCTCCATGCCCGATAACGCGATGATCGCCGCTGCCGTTGCCAATGAACGCGTAGCAACCCGGCTTTGCACGCAACATGAACGAAAAGTCTTCGGCGGCCATTGTGGGCTGAATCGCCGCATCGACAGCCTGATAGCCAACGACTTCACGCATGACTTCAACCGCCAGCGCGGTTTGTTCAGGATCGTTGATAGTCGGCGGATAGTTCCGGCTGAATTCGATCTCACTGCGACAGCCAAGACCAGACGCAATCGCCGAGACGATGGCCCGCATACGGCTCTCGATGAGGTCAAGCGTCTCGTCCGAAAACGTGCGCACCGTGCCGCCCAGCCAGGCATCGGTCGGCACGACGTTCTGCGCTTCGCCCGCATGAATCTGCGTCACCGACAAGGCGGCCGCATCGATCGGATTCTTGTTGCGCGTCAGGATGCTCTGTAATGCGCTGACGATCTGCGCGACTGCAAATACCGGGTCTTCTCCCAGATGCGGCATCGCGCCATGGCATCCCGCGCCCGTTACGGTAATCCTGAAGAGACTCGTCGATGCCATGATCGCACCGGCCCGCACGCCGAAGTGTCCCTCCGGAATGCCCGGCCAGTTGTGCACACCGAACACGGCATCGACAGGAAAGCGCTCGAACAGACCGTCGTCGATCATCGCCTTCGCGCCGGCACCTTCTTCCTCGGCAGGCTGAAAAATGAAATGCACCGTGCCGTCGAAATCGCCTGACGTCGCGAGATATCGTGCTGCGCCGAGCAGCATCGTCGTGTGACCGTCGTGCCCGCATGCGTGCATGGCGCCCGGCACCGTAGAGCGATGCGCGAACCCATTTGCTTCCTGCATCGGCAACGCGTCCATGTCCGCGCGAAGTCCGATTGCGCGCGTACTGTTGCCACGCTTCAACGTCGCGACCAGGCCAGTTTTGCCAACTCCGCGAACAACAGGCAAGCCCCACTCTTCCAGCTTGCTGGCGACAAGATCCGCCGTCCGGTTCACGTTGTATCCCAGTTCCGGGTGTGCATGGATGTCACGACGGACGGCAGTCATCTCCTCCGAGAATGCCTGGATTTCGGCAATAGCGTTCATAGTCACTTGATAAGATTTTCTTGCTGGCAATCGACGTCAACATCAGATTGCACAGCCCGTAGCGCGCGTTGCACCGCCGCGTTTGCGCGGGCGGTGCCGGCCGCCTAGATGTGGAACAGTTGCGCGACGACGGTCGCACCGAGGAACGTGCCCGCGTTTGCAACGAACGAGACCAGCACGATGCGCCAGCCCAGCCGGCGGAAAGCGGGAAGGTCCTTCGCAATCGAGAGTCCGGCGAAGGCGAGCATCGGCGTGGTCACGCCCAGAAAATCGTTGCGCGCGCTCAGTTCAGCCAGCTGTGTGCCCCAGGGGCACCACGGAGACGTCGCGTACATCGCCGCAAACGAAACCCAGCACACTGCCGGAATCTTGCGGCCAGTCAGCGTGGAAAGCGCGTCGCCGACAACGACAGCAAGCAGCATGATCAACATGCCCGGCAGTCCTGCGAGCGGCGTCGTGCCGTGCGCCATCCAGTCGCATACCAGCGCGAACACGGCGGTGACGACCCACGCCAACACTTTGCCGCCATAGCTGAGATGCGGCGCTTCCGTCTGTACGTCGCCGAGTTTCGGCCGGCTGGCTTCTGCCGCTTCAGACGCGTTCGATGCACTCGTCGTGCGGCCGATCAGCGGCTCTAGAATGCGATAGCCGAACAGTGCCATCGGCAGCGAGATGAACAACGTGAAGTACGTGCCGACCGTCGTCGTGATCAGATTGCTCGCGGCCGCAAACGTCAGCACCGACTTGGCAACCTCCGGCGTTTGCTGCGCGGCGATTGCGCCCGACGCCGCTGCCATCATGCTGCCCGAACCGACGCCCGAACCCATCGCGAGTGCGAGCGGGTCGAAGATATTCAGACTCGCGACGAAGCCCGCAAATATGGCGATAAAGACCGCGCCGAAGATGGTTCCAGTGAGGTATTCCGCCAGCACGCCGCGCCCTTCCGCCGAATCCATCCCGTACTTCTCGCCGATGATCGCGAGACTCGGCTCACGGCCGACCGAGAACGTAGCGCCGATCGCTTCGCGCTTGATACCGAGCAGCAGCGCGAGCGGCAAGCCCAGCAGGATCGTGCCGACAAAATGGCCCAGTTCCTGGAAGGCGAGCGCCCAGCCTGCGGACGCAAGCTTGGGAAGCGCACTGCCGATCATCAACCCGAGCTTGGCAATGAACAGCAGCAACGCTGGCTGCAGGATGGCCGCAGCGTAAAACTGCGTTTTCACATCGAGGCGCGCGGCGCTATTCGATCGCGCACTGGCCACGCCGATTGCCGCACCGAGCAGCAACGCCCAGATCATCGGCAACAGAACTACCTTGCCCGGACCGATCTTGAACGTGAAGGAGCCGATCAGTTCGGCAAGCAGGATCACGCCCGCAGCGAAGACGAGTAGCTTGGCCGTGCGAACGCCTTGGCCGCCGGACGAGTGCATTGTTATGCTGTTCATTGGTCAGGTCTCCCCAGATTGATGGTTCTCCCCGATAACGCGGGGAGGACACCTTGCCGATTAAAGGTAGCCGAAGGCCGTGGGCGGTTCCTTGGCGGTCTCGACCCACACGCTCTTCGTCTGCGTGTACTCGTAGAGCGCTTCGACACCGCTCGAGCGACCGTAACCGCTCAAACCAAAGCCGCCGAACGGCGACGCCACGTTGATGGTCTTGTAGCCATTCACCCAGAAGGTGCCGGCATCGACTTGCGCTGCCACGCGATGCGAGCGCGCGACGTCGGTGGTCCATACTGCGCCGGCAAGGCCGAACTCGGTATCGTTGGCAATCGCGATGGCTTCTTCTTCCGTGTCGAACGGAATGGCTGCCACCACCGGCCCGAAAATCTCTTCGCGCGCGACGGCCATCTCGTTGGTGACGTTCGACAGCACGGTCGGCGAAACAAAGTAGCCCGCGTTCGAACGCTCCTGCGAACCCGATGCCAGCGTTGCGCCCGCCGCCACGCCCTTGTCGATCATCGACATGACGTGCTCGTACTGCCTGCGGTTGTTGATCGGGCCCACCTCGGTGCTGTCGTCGAGCGGCTGGCCAACCTTGATTTTCCTGGCGCCCGTGGCGACCATCGCGACGAATTCGTCGTAGACGCTACGCTGCACCAGCAGACGCGAACCTGCCACACAGCTTTGACCAGCGCCGGCGAAGATGGCTGCCTGCGCGGTCAGCGCCGCGCGCTTCAGGTCCGCGTCGCCGAAGATGATGTTGGCCGACTTGCCGCCCAGTTCGAGCACGCACGGCAGCACACGCTTCGCAGCCGCTTCGGCGATCCGCGCGCCCGTCGCCGGCGAGCCGACGAACACCACTTTCTTGATCGCCTTGTGCGCGATGGCCGACTGCGCGACCGTCTGTCCAAGACCTGCCAGCACGTTCACGAGGCCCTTCGGCGCACCCGCGCGCTCGCACAGCAGGCCGATGACGATAGAGCTGGTCGGCGTGAGTTCGGACGGCTTGAGCAGCACCGCGTTACCCATCGAAATCGCAGGCGCGACCTGCCAGCCGCACGTGAACACGGGCGCATTCCACGGCGTGATCTGCAGCACGGTGCCAGCCGGCTCGCGGCGCGTGTAGTTCAGGTGCGAGGTCGGCACGGGAATCACTTCGCCGTAGAACTTGTCGGCCCAGCCGCCGTAGTACTCGAACATCTCTGCGACCTTCGCGACTTCGCCGCGGCAATCGCGGATCGGCTTGCCCGAGCCAAGCGATTCGAGCCGCGCGAGGGCTTCCGCTTCCGCGCGCACCTGGCGGGCGATCTCGAACATCACCCGGCCGCGTGCCGCATGCGTGAGCGCCCACCACTGTTTCTGCGCGCGCACGGCTGCGGCGGCAGCCTGTTCGACCACGGCCGTGCCGCCGTCTTTGTAGGCGATGCTCTTCTCGCCCGTCGCGGCATCGAAGAGTTGAATCGTCTCACCCGCGCCTTCAATCAGTTCGCCACCGACATACGAACCGATGGTCTGTGCGTGCGGGAAGAAATGCTGAAACGCTACGAGAAGGTCTTCTGCGTTCTTGCTCATCTGAAAATGGCTCCGGATATCTGGCGACTACTGTTTGTCGATGAACTGGACGATGCGGTTGAAGTCCTCCGCATCGCCGATGCTGTCCGCGCTCGCCGCCCACAGACGGCCCGCTTCCTTCGCGATCGGCGCGGTAGCGTGCGCGCTATCGAGCAGCGCCATCGCAAGGCGCACGTCCTTTCGCATGAGCTTCATCGTGAATCCGGAGTCGAACTTGCCATTGAAGATCCACGTCGGATAGTTCGTCAGCGTTGCACTGTTCTTGCCCGAGCCGCCGTTGAGCGCCTCGACCAGCTTTTCCGGGTCGACGCCGTTCGCTTCGGCGGCGCGCACGGCTTCGCTCGCGGCCAGCAGGTGAACGCCCGTCAACATGTTGTTGATGATCTTGGTCACGTGACCCGCGCCGACGGGGCCAACGTGGACGCGTTTCGCGCTCATCACGGCGAGGATCGGTTCGACGGCTGCGACGTCTTCGTCGGAGCCGCCTAGCACCATCGTCATCGTGGCCGTCGCTGCACCTTTAGGTCCACCGCTGACGGGACCATCGACGAAGCCAACCTTGCGTTCAGCAAGCGCGGCAGCAACCTTGCGCGTGCTGCCCGGCTCCGCCGTCGTCGTGTCCACCACGATCAGCCCCGGCTTCGCGCTCGCGGCCACGCCAGCTTCACCGAGCACGACCTGCTCGACGATATCAGAAGTCGGAAGCGAAAGAATCAGCACGTCGGAATCACGCGCGATGTCAGCGATCGAAGCGCGCGCCTGAACGCCTTCTTCCTGCAATTTGTCCGCAACGCCGGGCGCGGCGTCATAGCCGAGCACGTTGAAACCGCCGCGCTTGAGCGAGAGCGCCATCCCGCGCCCCATATTGCCCAGACCGATTACACCAACCGTCTTCATGTTTCTAGCTCCAGGTCTCTTGATTTCGCAGTCCATACCCGTGGCTGCCGCTCCACGTTTTCGACTGCCTGGCTTCCATACTGGACTTTCGAAAACCTATAATCAATAAACGCCAATTTGCGAAGCGTTCTAATAATTCGAACGGTGAGGTCTCATGGCAGAGAGTCTGACGGAGAGCAGGATTGTCTATTTTTACGAAGCCGTACGATTCGGCAGCATTCGCGCGGCGGCTGACTGGCTGAACGTCGCGCCGTCGGCAGTGAGCAGACAGATAGGGTTGCTGGAGCGTGAACTCGATGCCGCGCTGGTGGAGCGGCATGCCCGCGGGGTGAAACCTACGGAGGCCGGACAGTACGTGATCGAGTACTACCGCGAGCAGATGGCGCACAAAGACGACCTCATCAGCCGCTTGCAGGAACTGCGCGGCTTGCGTACGGGGCAGGTCAACGTCGTGCTCGGCGAGGGTTTCGTGTCCGACATGCTGTCGGGCCCGATGCAGCAGTTTTGCAAACAGTACCCTGGCATCAAGGTCAACCTCGACCTCGCCGGGACAAACGAGGTCATGCGCAAGATTACCGAGGACGAGGGCGACATCGGGCTGGTCTACAACCCGCCGCCCGAGCCCAAGATTGTCACGCGGGCGTCGCGCATGCAGCCGCTGATGGCGATCGTGGGCCCCGGCTTCCCTCGCGCGCGCCGTGAAAAAGCCATGACGGTGCAGGAACTCGGGTCCTTTCCGCTGGCAGCGGCGCATCCCTCCTTCGGTACCAGACAGATGCTCGAGGCCGTCGAATATGCCGAGAAAATACGCCTCGATCCGATCGTCACGACCAACTCGATTGCCATCCTCAAGCAGTTCGTCAAATCGGGGCTGGGCATTGCATGTTTGCCGGCGTTTTCCGTCTCGACCGAACTGGACGCAGGAGAACTCTTCGCGATTCCGATCGATCACCCGCTGCTTACCAACGCGGAAGCGCAACTCGTCACGCGCGTCGGACGAAAGCTGTCGGTCGCCTCGAACCGGCTACTCCAGCTCATGCATTCGCAGATGCGTGCATTTCGTTAGACAACCGACCATCGGACCAGAGTTCGAGCCTGGCACGTCGCCATCGGACGCCAGGACAGCGCCCGCGACGACACTCACCAGCACCTACCGCTTGAGAAAGACGATTCAGATCGACTTGAATAGCGGACTCTTCGCGAGCGCCTCAGCGCCGTCTGCGCTGGTGAGAAACTTTTCCGTGTAGATGTCGCGTTCGAAGAGCTGGCCTTGCATGAGCGTACGGATCGCCGCTTCGATCATCACGGGTGGCCCGCACAGATACGCCTTGTGCCCACGAAAGACGCCGTCGAAGTGCGCCTTTGCCGCATCATGCACATAGCCGCGAACGCCTTCCCATGATGAATCAGCCGGCTCGTCGGACAGCGCGGGGACATAGGTGAAGTTCGCGTGCCCGCTTTTCAGCTGCAGAAAGAGATCGTGGTAATAGAGCTCTGCGCGATTGCGCGCGCCATACACGAGTGTGATTTTCCGCGCGTCGTTCTCTTCCAGCATATCGATCAGCATCGACTTGGGGCTCGACAGACCTGATCCGCCTGCGATCAGAATGACTGGCTGCGGGTCCGACTTGCGCACGAAAAAGCGCCCATATGGGCCGCTGAAACGGATTTCGTCACCCGACCTGATGCCTTCGTGGAGATAGCCTGTGCCCTTGCCGCCCGGCACACGTCGCACGTTCAACTCGATCAGCGTGCGCGACGCCGGTTTGTCCGCGAGCGAGAACGCGCGCGGCATGCTCTCACCCGGAATATGCACGTTCACGTACTGGCCCGCCTGAAATTCGATGCCGTCGCCCGCCAGTTCAACGAAGATGCCTTTGATTGTGGGCGTCAGGTCCACCATCTCCTTCACGCGGCCGGTGTAGTCGCGCACCGGAAAATGACGCGCATCCTCATCCTCGTCGATGTCCGCTTCGATCGTCAGGTCCGATTGCGCCGTTGCACAGCACGCGAGGCACTTGCGCTCGTCGCGCTCGAAGTCCATCAACGCGAACGGCGATGCCTGCCCGTGCTCGATCTCGCCATCCAGCACCTGCACCTTGCAGGTTGCGCAGAGGCCGTGACAGCACGCGTGCGGCAACCACACGCCCGCGCGCATGCACGCATCGAGCAGGGTCTGATCTTCCTCGATCTCGATCGTCTGTCCGATCGGCTCGATGGTCAGTTGGTAGCTCATTGCATCGTCTCCCTTCTAGTTGCGCGATCCGTCGATACCGTTCAGGCCCGGCGTGCGAAACCGGATGACCGCCTTGTGACCGAGCCCGTTCTCGCCGAGGCTTGCATCGAAGTCGGGCGTGAACGGCTGTCCCGACCGGAACCACTCCGCGGCGCGAATATCGACCTTCTGCCAGTCGGGATGCGATGCGTACATCGCTGGCAGCAGCGTCTCGACGAGTGCTCCAAACAGCATGGCCGCTTCAACGGGAATGCAATGCGGCGCGCAGAACATCAGATGGTCCTCCCAGCCGACGAAGAGCAACTGCTTGCCGTGGTAATTCTCTACACGGTCCTTTATCTCACCCGTATAGCCTTCCTTGAGCGCGATGACTGACATGGTTCGTCTCCTGTGTCGACCGGAGCTGGCGCTTTAGCGCGTAACTCCGGTCCCATGAAAGTGGGTTGCTTATGTCTTGTACTTAAGCGGCTTTCTGATTCGCTTCGGGGGCTTCCTCGCCGCCATGGCTTGGTTTGCCCGTCCAGCGCAGCCAGTTCTTGCGGTCGGGCGAGTCCTCGAACTCGTGCCCGTCCTGGCCCACTTTGATGTGGTAATAGCGCAGTACTTCCTGCATCGGATCGAAATCGGGCGAGGCGGGATCAGCGTCTTCTGGAAAGCAGTTACCCTGAAAGATCTGCTGCACGGGCATCCACGCCTGCACATACTTTTCCGGTTCGTTGTCGAAGATGTCCTTGCAGCCGTCCGAACAGAAGTGGAACTTGTTGCCCAGATAATCGCTCTCGCGATAGCAGATCTTCGTCGGATCGTCGGGCTCGGTGAAGGCCATCGGGATCTGGCAGATCTGGCACAGCATCGGCAGCGTCATGTTGTAGAAGCGGCGGCCCGCCTGCTGTTCTTCGCGCCAGTATTCGAGGCGCGGCCGATAGAGCGTGTCGAACGTGGCCGGATACTTCTGCGCGAGCCACTGCATTTCATCGTCGGACGGAACCCACGTATGCATCGCGGCCGCGTGCGTGTAGTTGTAGAAGATGCCCCACGCCTGATGCGAGAGACGGTCCTTCTCCTTCATTGCGACTTCGTGATACTTCGGCATGCGGATGCCGTAACGCTCGAGGTCGTGAAAAAGCGCGCCGCCATTTTTCTCGAAGTACGTTTCCCATGCTTCCTGCCACGACATGATGCGCTTGGGCAACATGTAGTCCATCATCATCGCGACCAGCGTCAGCAGCCGGTAGCCGCGCCAGAACCATTTGTCGATCCACTTCTGGATGATCGGCACGTTGCCCGGATCCTGCTCCAGCAAAAATTTCACGACTTCGAGACCGAGCGTCATGTGCCGCGATTCGTCGGACTGCGCAGAGAAGCCGAACGTGACCGTCGCCATGTCGCCGTTGAAAGCGGCACCCGACATGAACGGCATGAACAGCAGGTTGGTCAGCACGTATTCGAATGAGAACGAGATAGCCGTCACGAACTCGAACGGGCCGGCGCTCATCGCGTCCTCGAAGTACGACTTCGGCACCGACAGGTACCACACGCGGTCATGCATATGCCGGAAGTCGTGAAAGCCGTTGAAGTACTTGTTGTAGTGGCTGATCGTATGCACCTGCGTCTGCGCATGACGCAATTCGTCGATCGCCTGCATCTGGCACGCGATGCGTGCGCCAGCGCCGCGAAAGTTGCGTCCGGCAAGCGCGAAGCCGCGATGTGCCGCGTATTCGAGCGGGCTCACGCCGGTCAGGAAGAGCTTGAGCGCATTGATGTAGCGCGGATCGGTGACGTTGAACTGGCCGTTGTTCTGCTGGAACGCATCGATAATCGCGTAGAGCTTGCGCTCCTTCTCACCCTGATACTTCCAGTACGCGTCCATCGTGAGACGGAACGGGTCTTCCCATTTGTCCCAATCGTGTACCTTGATGCCTTCGAAGCGGTCGTAGGGAAAGACTTCGTCCATCGGCTGATAGGTGGTTTCCCAGCCGAGTCCGCGTGTGAGCATCGCGTAGTTTTCCTTGATGCTCAGCTTCTTCGGCGTTGCCTGCTGTGTGCTCATTGTCCTGTCTCCTTTGTCTCGCCGCTCAGGCTTTCCATTCGAGGATGAATTCGTCGTCGGTCTCGTCGATGTTGCCGCCGAGTGAAATCAGGTTCAGTTGCAACTCGCGCAAATCGAACTCACGGCCGATCAGCGCTTCGATCGACGCACGCCGGATCACGAGCCTGCCCACGGCATCGATCTTGACCATCGCGGGAAACGCGTTGACGACCGCGTGCGGGTTGTCCGCTTCGATAGCCTCGATGATCGGACGCGAGTCGTCGTTGGCCTGAAACGCGATGAACACGGAATCAGCCATGGCTCACCTCCACGCCCTGCTTTGCGATGCGTGCGTCGAAGGCCTGCGCAATGTCTTCAAGCGCGTGATGCGCATCGTCGCCGAGCCCTTCGAGTGCAAGCGGCTTCAGTGCGTCGAGCACGGCCATGCGCCACTTCGTGACCCGCTGCGCAAGTAATGCCTTGTTTTCAGGCGATTCCGCTGCCGCCGTCTTGACGGTCGCGTCGACCCAACGGCTTGTTTCATCGAACCAGCTGCTGGCAAACTCGTTAAGCATGCCGAGGCCAGGACCATGCAGACGCGCGATGCGTTCGTCGATATGCCGGTACACGAGCGGATAAAGCAGTCCGTCGAGCACCAGGTTCTGCGCGACGTAAGTCTCGAACCAGTCCTTCACGACCATCGTGTCCTCCACTACGCGACGCAACCCTTGCCACATCGGATCGCTCAACCAGCGCTCCTTGCCTTCGACAAGCGACGTGCCCTGATTGCCATCCAGCGCGAGCCCGATGCGCGACAGGTACTGCGCAATACCGAGTCGATCCATGCAATGGAACATCGTCGCCTGCGTGATGGCCGTGCCCCAGCCATAGCCCGTCACGAAGCAGTTATTCGTGTTGGCGGCCCACTCGACGTGACGCAGCGGCACCATCAGCGCGGCGATATGCGCCTTCGCTTCGTCGGGAAGATCAGTGAGCAGACGGCGTTTCGCGACGAACTCGAAGTTCTTCTCCATTGCGTCCTGCTGCTTCGCGCGGGCAGTCGTGTAAGCGCCGTAGTAGTACTGGCGCGGATCCTTGAACGCATACCAGTCGTTCATCACGATGGCGGTGCGTCCCTTGTCGTAGAGTTCGAACTCCGGCTGCCACAGCGGCCGATAGTGAAAATTGACCTCGGGCTGCAGGTCGAAGGTCGCTTCCTGATAGCGCGACGCGGGCTTGTCCGCGCCGAGCCGTCGTGCGACATGCGAGAAGGTCTGCCGCACCTGCTCGACTGCCGTAGTCTTGATGTCGATCTGCATTCGTCACTCCTTTGTCTGGGTGGTCATTCAGAGAGTCCGGGCTGGCCGTAGCGCCACTTGGCCTGATCGATGTCGAGCTGGCTGCCTTCGTCGCGCGTCAGATAGGTCACACGATTCGCGCGGCAGAACGACTGGAAAGCGCGCAACGGCATGACGAGTTCGACGCTCAGAGCCGGATCGCCAATGGAGAAATCGAATTCGACGAAGCCGTCGTCCCTCTGTTCCTTGAAGCGCACATAGCGCCGGGTGATGTCGAACGCGCGTGGGGGCTGCACGTAAGCGGGCAGTTGCATCGCTGTCTCCTTGGGTTTTGCTTTCATGGCCGGCGTTGTCATTGAATGATTTGATCGGGAACCGGCCTGCGTACCCTATAAGGCAACACCTATGCCAACGCACGGTTGCGAGCGAAACCATTGCAGTGGCGCGAAGCCGCGAGACCGTTACGCCACGAGGCCAGGACGACATCGATTCGTTTCCCGACGCATGCAACGCGGCCCGGATACGCGCACAATCGGTTTGATGAAATGCTCGAAAAGCGTGTGATCAAGCGCGCCGCGCATCGATCAAATCCGTATCAGGGAACGCACCGATAGCGCCACCGACGCCATCCACGAACCATGCGGCGATGCATTGCGCCACGCACGGAGATCGCCTATCGTGGGCGCAACGATATGACCAGACAGCAGGAGACACGAGCAATGCCACGCCGCGAGAAAGCGCCCACGAACGCGCAGGACGGCATGTCGATGGTCGCGCCCAAGGGCGCTCCCGTTGACAGCCTTCGCTATCCCGACATCGCGGATCTGATGTCGCGGCTGCACTTTTCCCCGGGCGATGGCCGCATCTGGCTCGACGAGCAGCGCATGCTGCTCGTGCACACGGGCGCGGTGGGCTCGATGCGCCGCGAGCTGATCGAAAGCCTCGGGATCGATGCCGCGCGTGGCCTGCTGACACGCATGGGCTACAACTCCGGCGCACGCGATGCCGAGCTTGCGCGTCGCGTGCGCCCGGAGAACAGCATCACCGAGATGTTCGCGGTCGGTCCGCAACTGCATATGCTCGAAGGCATGACGGTGGTGGAGCCGGTGCGCCTTGAAATCGATGTCGAGCGCGGCAAGTACTACGGCGAGTTCATCTGGAAGAACTGCGCGGAAGATGAAGAACACGTGCGCATCTATGGCATTGGCGCGGAGCCGGTGTGCTGGACACAGCTCGGCTATGCGGCCGGTTATACGAGCGTCTTCATGGGCCGCCCGATTCTCTATCGCGAAGTGGAGTGCCGCGCGCTGGGTCAGTCGCACTGCCGCATCATCGGCAAGCCGGTCGAGGAATGGGGCGAAGAAGCTGCCGACGATCTGCGCTTCATGCAGGCGCAGGCCTTCACACAAGGCTTATCTGCAGCGGGCAAAGTCGATCAAGGCAGCGAAGGCGCATTCGGCGACGCGAACATGGTCGGTGCATCGCCGGGTTTCAATGCGGTGTGTCACATGATCAAGCGCGTTGCGAGCACGCGTGCGACCGTGCTGTTTCTCGGCGAAAGCGGTGTCGGCAAGGAAGTGTGCGCGCGAACGCTGCATAGGATCAGTACGCGCAGTGCCGGTCCCTTTGTCGCAGTCAATTGCGCTGCGATTCCCGAAGCGCTGGTCGAATCCGAACTCTTCGGCGTGGAGAAAGGCGGCTACACGGACGCTACACAAAGCCGTCCCGGACGCTTCGAGCGTGCGCACGGCGGCACGCTCTTTCTGGATGAGATCGGTATTCTCAGCATGACCGCGCAAGGCAAGCTCCTGCGCGCGCTGCAGGAAGGCGAGATCGAGCGTGTCGGCGGCACGGAGACGAAGCGTATCGACGTGCGCGTGGTTGCCGCGACCAACCTCGATCTGCGCGATGAAATCCGCGCGGGCCGATTTCGCGAGGACCTGTACTTCCGCCTGAACGTGTTTCCGATTCGCGTTCCATCGCTGCGCGAGCGCCGCGAGGACTTGCCAGTGCTGCTCAATCACATGCTGCGCAAGTATCGCGAGCGCCACCAGCGCGACGTGACCGGCTTCACGCCGCGTGCGCTGGACGCGTTGCTCAACTACGGCTGGCCGGGCAATATCCGCGAGATGGAGAACATCGTCGAGCGCGGTGTGATTCTCGCCAACGACGGCGGCGCGATCGATATCGGCCATCTCTTCACGAGCGGCGAGAGCATCGAAACGGGGAGCTTCGGCATCGGCGGCGATGGTTCGCTCACGGCATCGAGTGCGTTGCTGACACAGACGGGCGATATGGAAGGCGACGAGGTACATCGGGTCACGCGCAAGGTGAACAGCCTGCTGCTCGGCATTGCGGGCGACGAAGCGCAACTGACTTCACTCGACGACATCGAAACCGCGCTACTCAAGAGCGCGGTGCAACGTGCCGACGGCAATCTGTCTGCGGCGGCGCGTACGCTAGGCATTACGAGGCCGCAGTTGGTTTACCGCCTGAAGAGCCGGGGGTTGCGGGTTTAGGCCCTCATGGTTGCGCACCGGGCAGCAGGTGGAAACACGCGCCACGCGCCGTCGTCGTGCCGGAAGAAGAAAATCACGAGCGTTCCATCGGGCCGGGCAGATTCCACGCACACGTAGCGCCTTTGATCCGATGTCATGCGACCAAAACGCACGAGCCGAGCTGGCTTGGTCGACGTGGGCGCAAACCATTTTTCGACCAACATACGCAAGGACATCACACCGGGATTCATGATTCACTCCAACTGCGTTCAGTCGCGCGATCGCGGGCGCGTCGCCGCCTCTGCGCCATTCTTGCGAAACCCGGTCAATCAACGGTTTCGTGCAATCTGGGCGCTTCGGTACCTTTAAGGCAACTGATGTGCCAGTTTCGCTCTGCGGGTTCGGGCGCAGGCACCTGGGTCCTGTGAATGTGCTGATAGCGCGGTTCCTCGCCGCACGAGTCGACGCGTTGCGTTACGACGCGAAGCCCCGCAGCCGATGGAAGTTGATGAAAAGGTGAAATGCGCGACCTCGTTCGGGTGACGGGTTCGATCAATTGCGCATCGAGGAATACCCTGGCTATCGGGTGGCGATTCAAACGCGGTGGGCAATCTCACCAGGTGACTCACTACGATCGACACCGGCAACTTGCCAGGCCACGAGCCTGTCATGACGCCTGTGCGGACACCGACTCCCGGCTGGCCGCTTGCAGCGCGGCTAGCACCACAGACACCGCCGTACTTTGCGGCCCAGCCGTCAACGCACCGATGCGCTGCACTGCGGTCGACACCTTCAACGGCAGTTGCCGCAATTCTCCATTCAAATCCGTTTCGCCGCGCCGCAAGCGAGTCGAGACGAACAGGCACGGCACGCGCCGTGCCACAGCGCAGTTGGTCAGATGCGATGTCGACTCCATCAGCACCTGAGGCGCGGCAACGCCCGCAGTTGCGAACTCGACTTCGAGTGCGGTTCGCATGGGAGAACCCATCGACGGCATGATCCACGGCCAGGCGGCCGCGTCGCGCCAGGTGACGTGACTACGCCTATGCAGCGGATGATTTTTCGGCGCAACGACCAGAATCTCATCGCTATACAGCTCGGTGACGGAAAAGCCTGCGGTCAGCACCGACGATTCGAGCCGACATACGACTATATCGAGCTCGCGGCGCTGCATTAGCGGCAGTAAATGGTCGAGCGTGTTTTCCGTGTAGTTGATCTGCTGCGTCGGCGCGTGTGTGGCCAGATACTCGATCACGCCGGGCAGCAGGCGCATGGAAATATACGGCAGCATGCCGACCTTCAATGGCAGGCTGGTGCCGCGTTTCAACGCATCGAACGCGGGCTGA
The DNA here is from genome assembly GCF_017104715.1 of Burkholderia sp. Ac-20365. Lineage (GTDB taxonomy): Bacteria > Pseudomonadota > Gammaproteobacteria > Burkholderiales > Burkholderiaceae > Paraburkholderia. The sequence goes on along the minus strand of NZ_JAAGPI010000005.1, from coordinate 348,731 downwards.
ATCGTGCGCAGGTCGGTGAGGATGCGCGCGACGCATTCGAGCATCGCTTCGCCATATGCCGTGGGCGCAACCCGTCGCGAGGTGCGCTCGAACAGCGGCAGGCCCAGCGTGTCCTCCAGTTCGCGCAGCCATTTCGATAGCGCCGGCTGCGTGATGGACGCTTCCTCGGCCGTACGCGCAAAGCTGCGATGGCGTCCCAGCCAGTCGAGCGTCTCCAGATCCCGTATGCGCAGCCTGCGCAACACGTGCGGCAAGTGCTCGATACGACTGCGGTCGGCCCCGGCCGGCACCACGTCGGGAAGCAATACGGACGGTCTTTTCGTGGCAGCCATCGCTATTTCTCATCCATTACCGCAGGGTTATCGATCAGCACTCATCTTTCATCGAATCGTATCGCATATCGCTACACAATTGAGCATGCATCCGTACCACGCGAATGCGGGAAAGCGTGAAGACGAAGAGACTTGAGCTTCGACGCTTCAGATTAAAAAGACATTGAAGGAGACACGATGAAGCACTTCATCAGCGCATGCGCGATCGCATGGACAATGCTCGCGACGTCCGGCGCACACGGCGCCGACAGGCGACCGAACGTCCTGCTGATCGTCGCGGACGATCTCGGCTATTCGGATATCGGCGCGTTCGGCGGTGAGATCAATACGCCGAATCTCGACCGCCTCGCAAAAGAAGGTCTGCGCATGACCGACTTCTATGCATCGCCGTTCTGCTCGCCGACACGTGCGATGCTGATGTCGGGCGTCGACAATCATCGCGTCGGGCTGGGCGGCATGGCCGAACTGCTGACACCCAAGCAGCGCAGCGCGGCCGGCTACGAAGGCTATCTGACGCATTCGGTGGTCACATTCCCAACCCTGCTCCAGAACGCGGGCTATCACACCTACATGGTGGGCAAGTGGCATCTGGGGCTGACGGAGGAGTACAGCCCCGCGCAACGCGGCTTCGAACAGTCGTATGCGATGGTGCAAGGTGGCGCAAGCCACTTCGACCAGACGGGCATCATCACGACCGACCCCGACAAGACGCCGAAGGCGATGTACCGCGAGAACGGCAAGCTTGTCGATCTGCCGGACAACTTCTATTCGACCGTCTTCTATACGGACAAGATGCTGTCCTTCATCGACAGCAACAAGGACGACGGCAAGCCGTTCTTCGCCTATGTCGCGTACACCGCGCCGCACTGGCCGCTGCAGGCTCCCGACGAATACATCGCGAAATACGAGGGCAAGTATGACGCCGGCTATGACGTGATCCGCGCACAGCGTCTCGCGCGTATGAAGGCACTCGGCATCGTGCCCAAGGACATGCAGTCCTATGAAGGCAACGATGCCTGGCCGAAGTGGAGCTCGCTGACGACTGTGCAGCAGCACATCGAAGCGAAGCGCATGGCCGTCTACGCTGCGATGGTCGAGGCGATGGACGCGCAGATCGGGCGCATCGTCGCGCATCTGAAGGAGACGGGGCAGTACGACAACACGCTGATCTTCTTCATGTCGGACAACGGCGCGGACGGCAACAGCATTCTCGACGAAGCCGCCGACCGCGACTGGATCAGGCGCCACGCCGACAACAGCATCGCTAACACCGGACGCAAGGGCTCGTTCGTCGAGTACGGTCCCGGTTGGGCGCAGGTCAGCGCGACGCCCTTACATCTGTACAAGGCGTTCGCACACGAGGGCGGCATCGCCGTGCCGAACATCGTCGTGATGCCGCGCTCTCCACGTGCCGGACAGATTAGCCGTGTGCCTGCCCACGTCACGGACGTGGCGCCAACCATTCTGCAACTCGCAGGCGTTTCGCCGCCCAACGGCAGCTACGACGGGCGACCGGTGTTCCGCATGCAGGGCACATCGATGCTGGGCTTCCTGTCCGGGCAGAGCGCCAAGGTTCACGGGCAGTTCGTCGAAGGCTGGGAGTTGAACGGCCGACGCGCGATGCGTAAAGGCGACTGGAAGATAGCGTATGCGAACAAGCCGTGGGGCAAGGATCGCTGGGAGCTGTATCACGTGAGCGTCGACCGGTCCGAAATGCACGATCTCGCCGCGCAGTACCCGGCGAAGCTGAAGGAACTCGTCGCCGATTACGAGAAGTATCAGACAGCGAACGGCGTGCAGGACATTCCCGGTCTTGCGGAGCGCCCCGGTTACAGCAACGGCACGCACTACTATCAAGATGAACTCGACACGAATCAGTAATCGCTGCGTGCTCGCTGCGTTGTGGCTCGCGGCGGCCTGCTCGCCTGCGTTCGCATCGGCGGACAAGCCGCTGTGCGAAGCTTATCGCGGTGTGCCCGACGGCTTCGGCGCAATGCGCGGCGACGTGCCCAATCGCGCGGGCATGATCGCTATTCCGGCGGGCCGTTTTCGGATGGGCTCGACCGAAGGCTATCCGGAAGAGCGCAACGTGCAGCCGGTGAAGCTGGACGGCTTTCTGATCGACGCTTATGAAGTGACGAACGCGCAGTTCGCGATGTTCGTCCAGGCGACCGGCTACGTCACCGAAGCCGAGCGCCAGCGCGATCCCGCCGATTTTCCCGGCGTGCCCGCGGAGCAGCTGCGGCCGGGCTCGGTAGTCTTCGTATGGCCGAACGGCGCCGAGCAGTTCGAGGAATCTTACCGATGGTGGCGCTTCCAGCCCGGCGCAAACTGGCGGCATCCGTACGGATCAGGGAGCAGCATCACCGGTAAGGCGAATCATCCCGTCGTGCAGGTGACGTATCGCGATGCGCTGGCGTACGCGAAGTGGCTTGGCCATGATCTTCCTACCGAAGCCGAGTACGAATACGCGGCGCGCGGCGGCAGGGAAAGTGAGACGTATCCATGGGGCAATACATTTAAGGTCAACGGCAGGTACATGGCCAACACATGGCAGGGCGACTTTCCGGCGCATAACGAAGCGAGCGATGGCCACAAGGACAGCGCACCTGTCGGCTGTTATCCGGCGAACGGTTATGGGTTGCTCGATCCGGTGGGCAACGTGTGGCAGTGGACGAAAGATGCCTACAAGGATCGGCATCCTGCCGAGGAAGCCGAGAACCCGCTTGTCGTCAGAGTGTCCGCGCCTTTCGATAACGAACGTCATCCGGCTCGCGTCATCAAAGGCGGCTCGTTCCTGTGCGCACCGAACTTCTGCGTGCGCTACCGGCCTTCCTCGCGACAGCCTCAGGATCCGACGCTCGGTACGATTCACATCGGGTTCAGGACGGTGTTGAGGGTATCGTCAGATCCGGCCAAACAGGGAAGTAGCGGTCTGAAGGATGGCGACGTTTCGCAGCGCAAAGGACGCGAATGACAGTCACAGCGCCGCTACAACGCGGAGCTTCACGTCAAGCCTCAACCAAGTTCATGAAGAATCTGCCGCTTCACTGCAGCGACATTCTTCGGCTGTTTGAGGCTTTCATAGATGCCGATTACGCGTCCCGAGGTCGAACCCAATAGCGGCAGAACTGTCAGCGATTTTTCACGATCCCATGCGACCTGTTTGAGTTGCGGAATAATGGAAACGCCGACGTTTTGCCGGACAAGATCCATGATCGTCCCTATCGCATTCACTTCCAGAATCTCCTTTGGTTTGATATGCATTTTCTGCAGAATCCGTTCTATCTCGCGACCAATCCCTGTTGAACGGTCGTACCGGATGAATGGCTGTGATTCCAGCAATCCTTCAGCACTCGCATTGCGCGAAGCCGCTTTGCTATTGGCCAGCATGATCAGAGGTTCGACATAGAGCGGTGTCCAGACACCCGGCCGGTCATTGATGTTTTCTCTCTGCTCGACGACCGCCGCGTCCACTTCACCTGCCTTGACACGTTCACACAAGTCCAGATCGTGCCCAAGAAGAAGCTTCAGTTCGAGCGCTGGATGTCGGTCTTTGAGATTCAATGCGGCCTTGCATAGAAAGCCCGTTGCGGAGACGATTGCCCCGACCGTCACTGTTCCGGTCAGTTCCGAAGTGTCGGGCCGCGTGCTAAGCATTTCTTCGTAAATCGAAACAATTTTTCGAGCGTGTGGTACCAACGCCCGACCCGCGGCGGTCATCCGTGTTCCTCGTCCAGACCGGTCGAACAAGGGTCGCCGAAGCTCGGCTTCGAGCGCGCGCATCTGCTGCCCAACTGCAGCCTGCGTCAGCCGCACATGGTCGGCCGCGGCAGACATTGAGCCGAATTTCTCGATCGCGAGAAAAGTACGAAGAAAGCGGATTGTGCTCATCGAATCCTTCTCGCTATGAGGGCAGCAGGCTCACGGCTAATACTAAACTTTTCGTTTACTGCGAGCAAAACAAAAAATAGCTTGTTTTTCCCCAGCCATATGCGAAATTCGTTAACTGTACGAAAGCAGGCGATTGAGAAGCTCGCAGCACCAAAAACTATAACCGTCGACTGGATGAGTTTCAGGATTGGGAGAGACAAATCACGCTGGGGGTACCTGGCCGGCGCAACCGGACTCGTTAAGAGGTAGTCATGTCAACCCGTCGAGAGTCTGCTCAACATATGACGTGCTCGCAAGAGACGCCGGTTGGCTCAGTGCGGGTGCGCCCCATCATCCTGTCTGTTGTCGGAAGTAGCCTTGAGTGGTTCGACTTTCTTTCTTACATATTTCTTTCGAAAACAATTGCGGGTGTTTTTTTCCCGGTACATAACGAAGCTGCCGGGTTGTCGCTCACTTTTGCGACCTTCGCTATCGGCATAGTTGCAAGGCCGTTGGGCGGCGTCATCTTCGCTTTGTACGCCGACCGGCTCGGCCGCTTCCGGATTCTCTCGGTGTTGATGATTCTGATGGGAGTCGGAACAGGACTTCTGGGAATGTGTCCGTCGTATAGCGATGCGGGAATTGCCGCCCCGATCCTGATGGTCGTTGCACGGATTCTTCAAGGCGTTGCCGTTGGCGCACAGTTTGGCGTTTCATCGCTGATCATCATCGAAAACGCGCCCCCCGGAAAACGAATGTTCTACGGCAGTTTCAACATGTCGGCACAGGCGCTGTCGGCCGTACTTGCTGCCACGTTCAGCTATTTTCTCGTCACCGGCCTTTCAGATGAGGCGTTGAGAAGTTGGGGATGGCGATTACCATTTTTGGTCGGTTCCATTATTGGCCCGTTGGGTGTGGTACTGAAATACCATTCGACGCAGATGAGCCGGGCTGAGCAAACACGTCATCGGCAAGTATCGGAAGATAAATCGGTCTGGAAGCAGTGGACCAGCTTCGTCCATTTGAATGCCGGCGGTGTCGTGTGCGCGATCGGTGTGGTCACGGTTGCCACCGCCTCGAACTATCTCTGGGCCATTTATATACCCGCATTTGTCGAATTGCACCTGAACCTTCCGATGTCTGCGGCAATGCTTGGCGTCATTCTTTCTCAGGCGCTGAACGCACTTCTTTTTCCCGTGGCCGGGTTACTCGCCGATCGGATTGGTGCTTATCGAATCTTCTTTCCTGTGGTTATGGCGTGGGCACTTTGCGCTTTCCCCATGTTCCTGTTCATCGTGGATGCTCCATCCGTTCCCAGGCTTCTCTGTATGCAGCTGGTTGCCGGACTTTTTCAGACGGTGCTTGCGGGTCCACATGCCGGCGACCCTCTTTCCCTCCAGATCGGGAGCTACTGGCCTGTCGCTGTCGTATAACGTGGCCGTCACGCTATTCGGCGGTATGGCGCCGTTCACCATTAATTTACTGACCGAATGGACTGGCAACAGACTGGTTGCCCCGACCTATCTGGTCGTTGCAGCTGTCTTTTCAATTGCGCTTGTGTATTCGACGCGCGCAGGACGACAGCAGTTCATGGCGGATTACGAGCGATCTGGTCGGCGACAAACGTACTCATGCAAAGGAGCCGTGAAGTAGTTATCGGAAGGACCGCGTTGCTCGCTGATTGCAGTTCAAGCAACGTATTCCTCACATCACTTTTACCGCCTGACAAGTGGAACCATGAACTACGTTTCTGTTGATCCATATTCGCTGATGCATGAGAGACGAGACGGGTTTTATGTCCACGTTGACGAGCAGCAGACACGGGCCGACGTCGTACTCGCTTATCCCCCTGCCAATTGCCTGACTCCCCGGCAATTCGCAGAATTGCGTTTAACGTTTGAGCAATTGGATAGCAACCCAAGAGTGCGCGTGATCGTTCTTCGGGCAGAAGATAAACACTTCTCGCGCTTTGAAGACGCTGAGCGCGAGCCGGAAATTGCAAGCGTCCCGCCTGCCCGTCTGGTCTGGGACATCAATGCGCCGCTTCGATGCAGCAAGCCTGTCGTCGCTGCCAATCGAGGTCATTGGTTTGGGACGGGTTTCGCGCTGGCGCTGGCATGTGATCTGCGGATTGTCACTGAGACGACCCAATATGGATTTCCGGTGAAGAAAGACGATTTTCCAGGCGGAACGTTTGGATGGTCGCAGGCTCTGCAAATAGTCGGTAGTGCACGAATGCGAGAAATGCTGATGCGCTCGCGCCTGATTCCGGGAGTGCAGGCTTTTGAATGGGGCATCGCTACAGATTTTGTTGTGGACAGCGACCTTGAGGAAATGACCGACGCCACAGTTCGCGAACTTCTTGACCTTTCCCCATCGGTACAAAGTACGATCAAACATGTGTTGAGTGATTTAGGCGAGGGATTTGAACCCGCCCGGACTGAATCGCTCGATCCATAAATCGCATTTGTCAATTTTGAGCTTTGCGTGCGTCGAATGGTTGTATCGTCGTTTGTCGGTGTTCCGGAAAAACCGGTTACGTACCGGACTGGCGAATAACTATTCTCAGGTCAAGCGGAGATCCCACAACACGTCGAGTACATGCTGCGTCGAACGCTCGACGTACCCCGCACGATGTGCGATCCCGAGCCGGCGCCACAACGCCGGGCGGAGCGGTCGCATGGCGACGCGCTTGTCGGGCAACGGCGTAGTGGCTTCATGGGGCAGCAGCGCCGCGCCGTAACCCGCCGCTACCAGACTCTTGATCGCATCGTTGTAGTTGAGCTGAATGCGCGGCGCGGGGTGATGCCCTCCGGCCGCAAACCACTCCGTTGTCAGACGCGACAGATGTGTGGTCGTGTCATTGAGAATGAGAGGCTGGCTGGCGAGCCATGAGGGCGTGACACGGCTTGGGCACCGCCAATGCGCCGGCACGAAGGCCATCACGGGATCGCGGCGCCACGGCTTTATCGTGAGTCCTGCCACCGGCGGCTGAGGTAGTGCGACCAGCCCGACATCCAACGTTCCGTCTGCCAGTCGGGCCAGCGCTTCGTTCGAAGTGAGCACTGCAACCTGAATGTCGATAGCGGGATGGTGCTGGCGCAGCACCTCCAGCGCTTGCGGCAACAGGTACGCAATCACACCCGTCGATGCACCGACCCGCACGCGCCCTTCGAGACCCTGAACCTGGCGTTGAATATCGTGCAACGCCTGCTCCGCATCCGCGAGCAGTCGACGCGCGCGATCCACCAGTACCTCTCCGATCGCCGACGGCCTCACCTGTCCGCGCTTACGCGACAGGAGTGGCGCCCCAACGCGCTCTTCGAGTTCAGCAACGTGAAGGCTGACGGTTGGCGGCGCCAGATTCAATGCGCGTGCCGCATCGGCAAATGAGCCAAGATCGGCAATGGCTACCAGAGTGCGCAAGCGGTCGAGGCTTATCTCTCGCATGTCAGCGTCCAGATTCAGAAAAACTGAATGTCAAGGTTGTGAAATTCAACTTTCCCTATTCTAGCGCTGCATGGAACATAGGGACCTGTTCCAGCCGCTATCACCCACGTTCACCGGAGTATTTCCTGTATGCATTCCCCTGTTGTTTTCATCGACGGCGACCAGGGCACTACCGGGTTGCAAATCCACGAACGGCTGCGCAACCGGACCGACCTTGAACTGCTCACGCTCGCCGCGGACGAACGCAAGGATTCGCGGCGCCGAGCAGAAGCCATCAACGCCTGCGATATCGCTATTCTCTGTTTGCCCGATGCGGCCGCGCGCGAAGCAGTGGACGCCATCGTCAATCCTGCCGTCCGCGTAATCGACGCAAGTTCAGCCCACCGCACACAGCCGGACTGGACATACGGTTTTCCGGAGATGAGCCAAGGACAGGCTGCGCGCATTGCGAACGCACGCCGGGTGACTAATCCCGGTTGCTATCCGACGGGTGCAATTGGCTTGCTGCGTCCGCTGTTGCAGGCGGGACTGATACCAGACAACTACCCGATCAGCATTCACGCCGTCTCCGGATACTCCGGACGCGGGCGTGCTGGCGTGGAAGAATATGAGGGGCCTGGTGCTGCCAACGCGCCGTCATACCAGGTATATGGTCTGGAACTCGCACACAAGCATGCGCCGGAGATCCAGCAGCATGCCGGTCTCGCGCAGCGTCCCATCTTCCTGCCTGCGTATGGCGCGTTCCGTCAGGGCATCGTGCTGACGGTACCTCTGGAACTGCGGCTACTCGCACCCGGGGTGGATGGCGCGACGCTACAAGCATGCCTTGCACGTCACTATGCCGAGGCGGCTCACGTACATGTCACGCCTCTGCACGAATCGCGCGTCCTGAAACATCTGGATCCACAGGTGCTGAACGGTACGAACGACATGCGCCTAAGCGTCTTTTCTAACATCGAACACGGACACGTCCTGCTGTCCGCGGTTTTCGACAATCTGGGCAAAGGCGCATCAGGTGCGGCCGTTCAGAACCTGAACCTGATGCTCGGACAGCGATAGTGGCCGATAGCGCGAGCTAGCCGGATACTCGACGTGACCCTCGGCTTGCCAGCGGAGTCCGTCGCGTTTTCGATCAGGTCACCGGCGCGGGATTGAAAAGAACCAGAGCGTTGTGCAGTTTCAGCGCTTCGGCGCAGGTCTGCTTGCGTCCGCTTGCAACCTCGAGCATCAGGTGGAACAGTTCCCAGCCCACGTCTTCGATGGTTGTTTCGCCCGTTGCGATCGTGCCTGCGTTGATGTCCATCAGGTCGAACCAGCGACGCGCGAGATCCGAGCGCGTAGCGACCTTGATGACAGGCACTTCCGCGAGGCTATAAGGCGTGCCGCGGCCCGTGGTGAACACATGCAGGTTGATCCCGGCAGCGACCTGCAGCGTGCCGCAAATGAAATCGCTCGCAGGCGTGGCTGCGTAAATCAAGCCTTTTTGCGTGGCCTTCTCGCCCGGCGAGAGCACGCCGGAGATCGGTGAATTGCCCGACTTGATGATCGAACCCATCGCCTTTTCGACGATATTCGACAAGCCGCCCTTCTTGTTGCCGGGCGTCGTGTTGGCGCTGCGGTCCGCGCCGCCGCGCTTGAGGTAACTGTCGTACCACTGCATCTCGCGGATGATGGCCGCTGCGACATCGGCATTGGCTGCGCGAGCCGTGAGTTGCCCGACGCCGTCGCGCACTTCAGTCACTTCGGAGAACATCACCGTGGCGCCCGCGCGCACCAGCAGGTCCGTTGCGAAACCCACTGCAGGGTTGGCGGTAAGGCCGGAGAACGCGTCGCTGCCGCCGCATTGAACGCCGATCACGAGATCGGACGCGGGACAGGTCTCGCGCCGCCGGTTGTCGAGCCGCTTCAGATGCCCGTCGGCCATCTTCATGATCGACTCGATCATCGACTGAAAGCCGACGTGCGCTTCATCCTGCAACGTGACCACGTCGCCGTTGCCCGACTTCGTCGCAAGATCACCGATATCCGCGACCTCTTCCGTCGCCGTCGAGATCGGAATCGTGCCCGGCGGCATGAGGCGCTCGGGCTGCAGCTTCTCGCAGCCCAGACTCACCATCATCACTTCGCCGCCGAAGTTCGGATTGAGGCTGATGTTACGCACCGTGCGAATGGGCACCATCGCATCGGGCGCATCGATCGCGACGCCACATCCGTACGTATGCCCAAGACTCACCACATCGTCCACGTTCGGATACTTCGGCAACAACTCAGCCTTGATCCGGGTCACTGCGTGTTGAACGACATCGGCGACGCACTGCACGGTTGTCGTGATCGCCAGGATGTTGCGCGTGCCGACTGAACCATCGGCGTTGCGATAGCCCTCGAACGTGTAGCCGTCGAGCGGCGGCATGTCCGGAGCCTTGATCGTCGCAATGGGCAGATCGTCCAGCGCCGGCGGGGTCGGCATCCGGATGACGTGCTCGTTCACCCAGCTGCCCTTCGGGAGCGCCTTGAGCGCATAGCCGATGACTACGTTGTAGCGCAAGACCGCGTCGCCCTCAGCCAGATCCTGAAGCGCAACCTTGTGTCCCTGCGGAACACGCTCGCACAGGGTCAGGCCGTCGGGAAAAACGGCGCCACTGTCCAGACCGCCGTCATTGACAACGATCGCGACGTTGTCGTCGGGGTGCACACGAATGTAAAGCGGAGACTGTTTCATTGCCTTCAACTCGAACGGTTCGACACCAATATTTCGTCAAACAACTTTAGACGTCATCGTACAACAAAACATCGGCATGCGACTACGTGTTAACCCTCTAAATGCCGCAAATTCGAGGATTTTGTTTGATTCGGGCAGACCGTAGTTGTACGATCTCTCCATCGATTTCGACCTAGATGTCTAACAACATACTTCTGACAGACCGGATCATGACGACACCGCAAGAGCTCAAGCAGATTGTTTCCGAAGGCCTGCTTTCCTTCCCTGTTACCGACTTCGACGCAAACGGCGACTTCCGCGCCGACACTTACGCGCAGCGCCTCGAATGGCTGGCGCCCTATGGCGCATCGGCATTGTTCGTCGCGGGTGGCACGGGCGAATTCTTCTCGCTCACGCATAGCGAGTACTCGAACGTCGTCCATACGGCGACGGAAGTCTGCAAAGGCAAAGTGCCTATTCTCGCCGGTGCTGGCGGCCCGACCCGCACAGCGATTGCCTTCGCACAGGAGGCACAGCGCAAGGGCGCAAACGGCATTCTGCTGATGCCGCACTATCTGACGGAAGCGTCGCAGGAAGGCATTGCCCTGCACGCTGAACAGGTGTGCAAATCGGTTCCGGACATGGGCGTGATCATCTATAACCGCGCCAATTCCAGGCTCAACGCCGATACGCTGGAACAGCTCGCGGACAAGTGCCCGAATCTGATCGGCTTCAAGGATGGCGTGGGCGACATCGAGAGCATGGTTTCGATTCGCCGCCGACTTGGCGAGCGGTTCTCCTATCTCGGCGGTCTGCCCACGGCGGAAGTCTACGCGGCAGCGTACAAGGCTCTCGGCGTGCCGGTGTATTCCTCGGCTGTGTTCAACTTCATTCCGAAGACGGCCATGCAGTTCTATCGCGCGATCGCCGCTAACGATCACGCCACCACCGACCGGCTGCTCGACGAATTCTTCCTGCCGTATCTGGCCATCCGCAACCGTCGTGCGGGTTACGCGGTGAGCATCGTGAAGGCGGGGGCCAAACTGGTTGGCCGCGACGCCGGCCCCGTGCGCGCGCCGCTTACTGACTTGACTGAAGAAGAGCACGCGCAGCTCGACGCATTGATCCGCAAGCTCGGCGCGCAATAAGCGTTCGCGGAGGAGACGCGAGGCAGCATTCGCCGGTTGCCGCATAAGCCGCAACCGGCGCCCTCGCGCACCGCATTCACGAGGAGACATCATGGCGATAAGCCGTACAGCGAACCCGGCGGACGTCGCGACACCCACGCGCGTTCGCTACGTCATCCTGTTGCTGATCTTTGCGATCACCACCTTCAATTACGCAGACCGGGCGACGCTGTCAGTCACCGGCTCGGCGATGCGTGCCGAGTTCGGCTTCGACGCCATCCGGATGGGCTACATCTTCTCGGCATTCAGCTGGGCTTACGTGCTCTCACAGATACCGGCGGGATGGTTGCTCGACCGCTTCGGCGCGCGTCGCGTGTATGCGGCGAGTATCTTCCTGTGGTCGCTCTTTACGTTACTGCAAAGTACGATCGGCTTGCTCGGCAGTGGCGCGGCGGCCGTCACCGCATTGTTCGTCTTGCGCTTCATGATGGGCGCAGCCGAAGCACCGGCCTTTCCTGCCAACGCGAAGGTCGTCGCCAGCTGGTTTCCGACGAAGGAACGCGGCACGGCATCGGCCATCTTCAACGCCGCGCAATATTTCGCGGCCGTCATCTTTACCCCATTGATGGCATGGCTCACTCACGCATTTGGCTGGCATCACGTGTATATCGTGATGGGCGTCGCGGGGTTCCTGCTGGCGTTCACGTGGCTGAAGGTGATGAAGAATCCTGCCAGTCATCCGCGCGTCAATCAGTCCGAACTCGAACATATCGAGCAAGGCGGCGGTCTGATTCATGGGCACCAGACTGCGGCAGCTTCGGGTAGCGCCGTTGCCCGCTCGTCTGTGATGCGGCAATTGCTGACCAACCGGATGTTGCTCGGCGTCTATCTCGCGCAGTTCTGCATCAACGTGCTCACCTACTTCTTCCTCACCTGGTTCCCGATCTACCTCGTGCAGGCGCGCGGCATGACCATCCTGCAAGCGGGTCTTGTGGCGTCGCTGCCCGCAATCTGTGGCTTTCTCGGTGGCGTGCTTGGCGGCGTCCTGTCAGACACGATGATCCGGCATGGTCATTCACTGACCGTTGCGCGGAAGGTGCCGATTGTCGGCGGCATGCTGCTGTCGGCCTGCATCATCGGATGCAACTACGTCGACAAGGACTGGCTCGTGGTCGCGCTGATGTCGCTGGCGTTCTTTGGCAAGGGAATCGGCGCATTGGGATGGGCTGTCGTCGCCGACACGTCGCCGAAAGAGGCCATCGGTCTTTCGGGCTCCATCTTCAATATGTTCGGCAACATGGCGGGCATCGTCACGCCTATCGTAATTGGCTATCTGGTTGCGCAGTCGGGATCGTTCAACGGAGCGCTCGCGTTTGTCGGCATCAACGCCCTGATAACCATCTTCAGCTACCTCGTGATCGTCAAGGATATCCTGCGTGTCGAATTGAGTCCGTCATAGACGCGCGCGATGAAAACGAAAAGCCCGCGTTGCAGCGGGCTTTTTCATATGATGCGATTACTACTTCTAATGCTCAAACAGGATTCAATACCGGCCGCTGCTCAAGAATGGCTGCGACGTTATCCAATGCAGTGAAGCCCATCTGATCACGTGTCTCCACCGTCGCGCTCGCCATATGCGGCGAAAGAAACACGTTCTCAAGGCTGGCAAACCGGGGGTCGATATTGGGCTCATTCCGGTACACATCGAGGCCCGCACCGAACAGGTGTCCGGATGTCAGCGCATCGTGGAGCGCATCTTCATCCACCAGCGCGCCACGCGCCGCGTTCACGAAAACCGCCCCTTTCGGCAAGAGACCGAATTCCTTTTCCGTCATCAGCGGAAGACCGCCGCCCGGCACGTGAAGCGACAGCACCTGACAATGCGGCAGCATCTCTTCAAGTGTCGGGAAGAACGTCGCGCCATTCTCTGACGACGGCACGGCACGCTGAATGTCCGTATAGACGATCCGCATGCCAAAACCCTGCGCACGTTTCGCGACCGCACGCCCGATCCGCCCGAACCCGACAATACCCAGCGTCTTACCGTTGACGCGCGTACCCAGCATCTCGGTCATTCCGAATGACTTGCCCCATCCGCTGCGCATGATCTTTTCGTATTCGGATGCACGACGGCAGGCTGCCAGCACGAGCAGCATTGCGAAATCCGCGGTGCATTCCGTCAACGCGTCAGGCGCATTCGTCACGACGATCCCTTTGTCGCGCGCGTATGACACGTCCATGTGATCGACCCCGGCGCTCGCGTTCGCAATGATCCTGACGGTAGGCGGAAGCGCCGCGATATGGTCCGCCTGCAATCCCGACTTCTTGCCGATCAGAACGGCGGGCACTTCATGCTTCTTGCAGAAGTCGACGACGGACCATGCGTCCATATCGGACTCGGTTACATAGGCGCGAAATTCGGATACCGCGCGAGCGGCCACTGCTTGCGGGACACGTCGCGCGATCAACAGTCTGGTCTGGTTACTTTCCGGCATGGCTTTTTCCTTGAAATTGGCAGGCGGACACAGACTACGAAACGGACCCTTGCGTGGTCAATGTTGATTGGATCAATCAACAGAAACGCGACTTTCCCGTCAGCGCGTCATCGTGTGTCCCCGCGTGTTCGCGGTCGATTGCGACGTCGTTGCCGCATCAGGAAAACCCTGGCCCAATCCCCTTCTGTAGCGCTATTTGATGTTGATTGAACGAATCAAGATTGCTCTGGCCGGTGTACGAGTGCAATTCTCTTCCATGATCAATTCAATAACGAAGGGGACGAAGCAATGCCCGCATCGAAAAAGTTTGCAGCCGTGACAGGCGCAGGATCCGGCATCGGTCGTGCTGCCGCGATAGCTTTGGCCAACGCAGGATTTACCGTAGCGCTGATAGGACGCAGGGAAGACCCGTTGCTGGAGACGCGCGAGAGCATCAGCATCGCGGGTGGCGCAGCGAGTGTGTTCTCCGCCGACGTCACGAATGAAGCCTCCGTCGAACAGGCATTTTCCCGGATCGCACACGAATTTGGCCGCCTGGATGTGCTCTTCAATAACGCAGGCCGCAATGCAGGTGCCGTCCCTCTGGACGAGTACAGCCTCGACTTCTGGAACGACGTCGTGGCGACGAACCTGACTGGCGTCTTTTTGTGTGCACGAGCCGCGTGGCGTCTGATGAAAGCGCAGTCGCCTCAGGGCGGAAGGATCATCAACAACGGCTCGATCTCTGCACATTCGCCGCGTCCGAATACGATCGCTTATACCGCGACCAAACATGCCGTAACGGGCATCACCAGATCGTTGGCTCTGGACGGGCGCGCTTTCAACATCGCCTGTAGCCAGATCGATATCGGCAACGCAGCCACGTCGCTCACGGAGCGGATGACGCGCGGCGTCCTGCAAGCAGACGGAACCATGGCGCCCGAGGCAAGAATGGACGTGACGCACGTGGCCGACGCAATCGTGCACATGGCCAGTCTGCCTCTTGAAGCGAACATTCTGAACATGACCATCATGGCGACCACCATGCCCTTCGTAGGCCGCGGATAAGCACGTTACTGCCAGATAAAAAAGATAACCGGCAGACCCTTGATTCAGGAGACAACGATGAAAGTCGTAGAGGAACAACAGCTGTCGGTGCCGGACCAGGCTTCTTACGCGGCCACGGCAAAGCCATCGAAAGTCAGGTACACCGTGCTCTCGATGCTGCTCGTCGCCACCATTCTCAACTATGTCGACAGGTCGGCGCTTGGCATCGTGGCACCGAGTCTGTCGAAGGATCTGGCACTCGACAAGATGCAGATGGGCGAACTGTTCGCCGCCTTCGGCCTCGCCTATTCATTCGCCTTGTTGCCGGGCGGGCTGTTGACGGACATTGTCGGCTCGCGCGTTGCGTATGCGCTGTCGCTCGTCGGCTGGTCATGCGCGACGCTGACACAGGGCCTCGCGAACAGCTATCACATGCTGCTCGGCTCGCGCTTCGCAATGGGCGCGCTCGAAGCGCCTGCCTTTCCGTCCAACGCCCGCGCAGTGACGTTGTGGTTTCCAACCCAGGAACGCGGGTTTGCGACGAGCGTCTATGTGATGGGCCAATACATTGGAACACCGCTTTTCACCGGACTGCTTCTCTGGATTTCCAGCGTGTATGGCTGGCGCTCGGTCTTCTTCGTAACGGGTGGATTCGGAATTCTGTTCAGCCTGGTGTGGTTCCGTGCGTACCGTGATCCTTCACGGCATCGAGCGGTCAATGCAGCGGAACTCAAATACATCAACGAAGGCCAGGTGAAACCCGCGCAAAAGGCACGCGATAAATTCAACTGGCGTATTGCGATCAAGCTGCTTGGCTACCGGCAGGTGCTGGCGATTTGCCTCGGTAAGTTCTGCAACAACACGCTGCTGGTCTTCTTCACGACATGGTTCATGACCTATCTGATCGAAGCGCGTCACATGTCGATGATCAAGGTGGGCATCTTCCAGGCATTGCCGTTCATCGGAGCGACGCTCGGCATTCTTCTAGCAGGCTCTCTTTCGGATTTCTTCATCCGTCGAGGCGTATCGGTTTCCGCCGCGCGCAAGGCGCCGTTAATCATCGGCACATTGCTCGGCGCGACTATCGTCTTCGTCAATTTCGTCGAGTCGAACGAACTGGTGATTGCCATTCTGACGATCGCGTTCTTTGCACAAGGTGTGGGTTCCATGTCGTGGGCGGCCGTCTCCGAGATCGCACCCCGGCAATACGTCGGTCTGACAAGCAGCATTACCAGTCTCGCGGCCAACATCGCGGGTGTCACGACGCCGCTCATGATCGGCTACATCACGCATCACACCGGGCACTTTTATTGGGCTCTCAATCTGATGGGTGCGATCTGCCTGCTGGGGACGCTGTCGTATTCGCTCCTGCTCGGCAAGCTCTCCCGTATCGAACTCTAAACTCAAACTTACCGGTGAAAACAGCATGATCGAATTCAAGTGGGATCATCTTCAATTGTGCTCCACAGATGCGGAAGCGACGGCCGCCTGGTTTGCGCGTTGCCTCAACGCCGAGATTGTTCGTCGACCCGGCAGAGTCGATCTGCGCATCGGCGGGATCAACCTGTTTATCACCGCGCTCGAAAAAGCACACGCTGTGAACGTTCCCGTTGGTGAACGGGTGCAAGGTATCGACCATTTCGGCGTTACCGTCGATGATCTCGATGCCGCGTTCGACCATCTCGTGAAGTGTGAGGCGCATATCGTCGAGCCCGTAAAACAGATCCGGGCAGGCGTGAGAGCCTGCTTCGTGAGGTCGCCCGGCAACATCCTCGTGGAGATTCTCGAACGCAAACCAGCCGAGATGACTTTTAGCTGAAATGGCCGCAATATTGAAGCCGCATTGATAGCACTCGCGCCGCTCGCAAATCCGTTCGCGCGTCCCGGCGCTCCGTTCCACTTGCATCACGAAGCCACCATCCCATGCGCCCCTGGATCACTTTGACCGAAGCGACGAGACAACTTGGGGTTCAGCCACAAACCGTCTACGCCTACGTCAGCCGGGGCAGCATTGCGGTCATGCCTGATCCGAACGATCCGAGAAAGAGCCTTTACCGCGCAGAGGATGTTGCGGCACTTTGTCGAAAGAAGCAGGTCGGCCGGAAACGCGAGGCCCTCGCTGCCGGAACGATATTTGGCTCTGAGCCCTGCATTTATAGCGGTATTACGACATTCTCGAAGGGCCGCGCTTACTATCGCGGCCGCGACAGCATCCGGCTATCCGAAACCGCGACGCTCGAAGACGTTGCGGCCATTCTCTGGAACACGCCGACGCCGGTTTCCTTCGAGACCGAAGGCGCGACGCTGCCGGGAAATGATCGTGGCAGGGAATGCGCATTCATGTCGCTCGCAGCACTCGCGGCCAATGGACACTCCACTCACGGTCGTACTGAGCGTGCGCTACACGCTGAAACCGCCCGCCTCGTTGCGCTGGTATCGCAGGCATTCGGCGCGCAATGCGACGGCAACGCGATGCTGATGCATGAGCGGCTCGCACTCGGTTGGGGTCAATCGAGCGAAGATGCCGATCTCATTCGACGGGCACTCGTTCTGGTCGCAGACCACGAACTGACCAGTTCCGCGTTTGCCGCCAGAATTACCGCATCCACAGGGGCATCGTTAGCGGGATGTCTGCTGACTGGCCTTTCTACCATCGCCGGCCCCTTGCACGGAGATGGATCGGGCCGTGTGCGCGCGGTATTCGACGACGTGGAAAGGCTGGGCGCGGACAACGTTGTGAGTCGCCACCTGCAGTCTGCCATTCCGATCCCCGGGTTCGGTCATCATCTGTATCCGGACGGCGATCCGCGCGCACACAGCCTGCTGATGCGGCTCGATCCGCCGCCGGAGCTCGCCGCTTTCATCGAGAAAGTCGAGACGCTTACCGGATTGAAGCCCAATATCGACGTGGCGCTTGCCACGCTCGCAGCACAGCTGAAGCTTCCGCGCGACGCTGCCTTCGCACTTTTCGCCACTGCGCGCAGCGTTGGCCTGCTCGCGCATTGCATGGAGCAACTTAGAGTGGGCAAGGTGATCAGGCCGCGGGGACGGTACACCGGGCCCGCGCTGGAAGAAGCCAACCAGAACCCGTCGAGCGAGAACGGAAGCAAGACACCTGACCCGGTCATACTGGACAAGAATCGGGTCTTCAAGACAGTCGTCCGTTGACTGGGTGAACTGCTTCCTGCGTGCGCTCGTGCGCTGCACGCCGGAGCAGCGTTTCCTCGCCGGCCGCAAAGCGTTGGCCCGGTTCCTCATCACCCCTTGCCCAACGGCGGCCGACTTGGGAATCCCGCCATATTGCTCAACTGCGCCAGTTCATTCGCAGCCTCGCGCAGCAGGACCGAGTACTCGTGGATCTTCTCGACGGTCAGCCGCACCCGAGGACCGGCCAGACTGATCACTCCCACGCAGCGCGAGCCACTTATCACGGGCGTTGCCACCGCCGACATACGCGGAGCAAACACCTCGTCGATCATCGCGTAACCGCGCACACGCGCAGCATGCAGGAAACCCAACAGCGCTTTGACCGTCGTCGGTGCATTGGGGCCGAACTCGTTCGGCTGTCCGAAGCCCTGCTTCAAGACGAGTGCGAGCGCCTGCTCGTCGGTCATCGTCATGAGCCATGCGTGTCCAGTCGACGTGCAAGAAAGTTGTGCTGCCTGGCCCATGTCGGGATCGTAGCGAAAGCCCACGCGCTGCCCATCCGCCTTGCCCACCCAGATAATGGCTTCGCCATCCACCAGCGACAGCCGCGCCAGTTCGCCCGTCTGCGCCGCGATCCGCTCGATGATCGGCTGCGCGATATCGGCGATGCCCGTCAGGCTCAGGAACTCGAGCCCGTTCGACGTCATGCGCATGGTCAGAATGTACCGGCTGTGATCGACCAGCTGCCTCACGTATCCGCCCGCGACGAGTTCGGTCAGCAGGCGGTGGCACGAACTGCGCGGCAGAGACAAGGCGTCGGCTATGGCTACGAGGCCTGCGCCTTCACCTTGCGACGCCAGAAAATCGAGAATTCTCAGGCCGTTCTTGAGCGACATCTGTTGTGATTCCCACGATACGAAATGGAGTTCCGGCGCGGAACGCCCCTCCTTGGCAGCGCAAACAATAGCACTTGTTCGTCACCAGAAACGAACGTTTCAACACATCGAGATGAGGAGACACCATGTCATTTTTTGCTGACCCAGACCTCGCCGAGGCAGAGCGGTCCGCGCAGGCGCACCAGATGGCGCGCCGCGCGGTGGCCGGCGCAACCGTCGGTACCGCGCTCGAATGGTTCGACTTCGCGTTGTATGGCGTCGTCGCGGCCACCGTCTTTCCGAAACTGTTTTTCCCGTCGCTCGACCCAACCGCTTCGCTGCTTGCGTCGCTCGCAAGCTTCTGGGCCGGGCTCGCCGCGCGCCCGCTGGGTGCGGTGATCTGCGGGATGCTCGGCGACCGTTGGGGACGCCGCAAACTGATGTTGATTACCGTCTCGGTGATGGGCGTATCGTCGTTCCTGATGGGCTTGCTGCCCACTTACCACCAGGTCGGGATTCTCGCGCCGACGTTGCTGGTCTTGCTGCGGATCATCCAGGGTTTCGCGCTCGGCGGGGAATCGACTGGCGCACAACTCATGGCGGTTGAGCATGCATCCGCAGCGCGACGCGGTTGGTATTCGGGCCTGCTCGGTATCTGTTCACCGCTCAGCCAGATTCTCGCGAATTTCTCGCTCTTTACGCTCGCGGCCCTGCTTTCGACGGATGACTTCGATGCCTGGGGATGGCGAATTCCGTTTCTCGCCAGCTTCGTTCTTGTGCTGCTGGGCATCTACATCCGCAGGAAGGTAAGCGAAACACCGGCATTCGAGGCGCTCAACAAGAGCGGCGCGCGCGTACGCGCCTCCAATCCGCTCGGCGTCGTGCTGAAGTATCACTGGCGCACTGCCCTTCGTCTGACGCTGTTCTTTTGCGGTCCTGCTGCACTGTTTTATCTGATCGTCGTGTTCTCTCTCAGCTATCTGACCAAACACATCGGTGTGACAAAGCAGACCGGTTTCATGCTGTTGATGATCGCGAATGTCTGCGCCATCGCGGGTGCCCTGGCGGGCGGCTATTTGAGTGATCGGATTGGACGCAAACGCGCGCTGATGATCGGCTCGTTCTGCACGCTGGTCTGCTGCCTGATCTACTTTCCGATTCTCAACCAGAACTCGATTCCCATGACCATGGCCGTCATGGGCGCGTTCCTCGGTTTCACACAGTTCCAGAGCGGCATCCAGCCGGTATGGTTCGCCGAGTCCTTTCCGACCGAGGCACGCTACACCGGGTCCGCGCTGTCGTACTCGGGTGCCAATCTGCTTACCGGCGGCCCGATGCCAATTGTTGCTGTGGCGCTGCTGAATGTCTTTCACGGTTCTCCGTGGGCCATTGTCGCTGTGTGTGGCTCATTGAATCTGCTCTCATTCCTCATGATTGCGATATCCCGGGAAACCAAAGGCACCGCTCTCGAACGCTCCTCTACACATTGAAACCATGACTCGCAAACTCTATATCCTCAATGGCTCGAACCTGAACATGCTGGGCGTAAGAGAGCCTCACATTTACGGCAGTACCACGCTGAAGGACATCGAACAGAACTGTCTGACGCTTGCCGATACCCTCAGGTTCGACTGCGTATTCCGTCAGACCAACAGCGAAAGCGAACTGATTGACTGGATCCAGGAAGCGTTCCTGCAGGATGCCGCGCTGATCATCAATCCGGCGGGCTTTTCGTTCGGTCGGATTTCTGTGCTCGACGCAGTCAAGCTCGTCAAGCGGCCGGTAGTGGAGCTTCATATCACCAACATACACGCGCGCTCGGAAGAGTATCGTCACTCGACGATCTCGGTCGCGGCCACCGCGGTAATCTGTGGTGCAGGTGCAAACGGATATCTGCTGGCGATCCGCGCGATTGACGATTTGTGGGGCGATCAGATCTGAGCGTGTCGCTCACTCAATGAAGTAACGCGGGCTCCTTGATGGAGCCCGCTTCAATTACGGTGCGGCCCGCTCCGCTCAAACGCTCAACGCAGACAGCCGCTCGACAATCGCATCGAACGAAGGCCGCATCTCGACGCGCTCGTCGAAACAGTCTTCGATCAGCGCATGGAACCCGGCGGCGAGATCATCGGCCTCTACGGCCGAACGTTGCGCGAGTTCCTCGAGCAGGCAGCCGAACGCACGCACCTCGATCCGCTCGAGGGCCGACGCCAGCGCGCTATCGCCGATATCGTGAAGGGACGCCGCGCCGAAGTCGCCGAGCAAGACGTGCCCTGCGCCGTCATGCAGGATGTTGTGCGCGTAGAGATCGCCATGCATGATCCCGCGCCGATGCAGATGCTGCGCCGCCGATGCGATCCCGCGCGCGATCTGCAACGCAACCGGCCTGTCGAACAGCACATCGGCCGCATAGACGTCCCGTGTACACGAGTCTAGGCTGGGAGGCCCGGCGAGATTGCCGAACGACGGATGGATCAGCTTCATCACGAGGCCATGCTCGTCGAGCGGATGACCGGTGATCTTGCCGAGCACCGGAATGAGATTCGGGTGCTCGCCGGCTTGCAGACACGCGGCCATTTCGAGCTCCGGCAAACCGTCGCTCGTCACCGCGCCCTTGAAGAGCTTGACGGCGACCGCCTCGAGCGGATGCCCGTCTCTCAGCAGACGCGTCGCGCGATGCGTCACGCCGGATGCGCCCTCCCCGAGCGTTTGTCCAAGCGCAAGCGTATGCCAGTCGATTTCCGGCGCCGGCGCATCGGCGAGTGCGTGCTCGCGCGCGGCGTTCAGTGAATTACCCGCGTAGGCGAGCCACGCGAGACGCGGCAGTTGAAACAGCCAGTCGGGCAAGGCGTCGAGCCGGTTCGCCGAAATACGCAGCAATTCGAGGCGGCTGCACGCGGCCATTGTCTCGGGCAGCGACCGCAGCCGGTTACCGGCAAGCATCAGCTTCTGCAAATTCGGACGCTCGCCGATCTCCGCGGGCAACGTTTCAATGTCGTTATCGGTCAGGATCAGCCAGCGCAATTGGGGCGGCAGCGCGCGCCCCGAGACGTCCCGGATCCGATTCGCCTTGAAACCGACCATGCTCAGCGATTCGCAATCGCCGAGCACGGCCGGCAACTCGGTGAACTGGTTATTCGAAGCGAACAGGATGCGCAGGCGACGCAGCTTCGGCAAGTCATCAGGCAGGGATGTGAGCGCATTGCCCGACAGGTCGAGTACTTCCAGGGTGTCGGCAAGATCGAATATCTCGCGCGGCATTTCGGTCAACCCGCAAGCGAGCTTGAGCTGTCGCGCACCGGCGAGTTGCCCGTCAAGCAGTTCTTCGAGAGTAGCAGTGTTCACGTGTCGAAAGTCGGAAAATGGCAGGAGGTCGCAAACGGTCAGTGCAGCATCGTTTGATCGCCGCTCTTTATCTGGCCTCCATTCTATCGGGCGAACCGCACGATCAAGCATTCCATCAGTCGGCTCGCTTCAAGCCTCATCAGGTATCGGGAATCGCGACGAAAATTTGACCTCGCGGAGCGCGAGGCTCGATTGAATCGACGCGACGCCCGTCTGCTTCCGCAGGACACGCTCAATAAAATCGCCGTAAGCGTCCAGATCAGATGCCACCACCTGAAGCATATAGTCTGCGTCACCGGTGATCTTGTGGCACGACAACACTTCCGGCCGGCTCTGCATAACCGATTCGAAATTGTCAGCGCTCTTGTCGGAGTGGATATGGATGCGAATCTGCACAAAGGCTAACAGGCTCAGGCCAATCGTGCGTCGATCGATGTTGGCTTGATAGCCGGTTACCACGCCTTGATCTTCAAGGTGTTTGCGTCGTCGCCAGCAGGGAGTGACGCTGAGGGAAAGCTTCTCGCCAAGCGCCGCATTGGAGAGCGCCCCGTCATCCTGGAGCAGGCGCAGCATGGACCGATCGACGGAATCGATATTGATTTTTGGGCGATTTGTGCTCATACAGACCCTTCCGTAGATAATCTGTCTATCAGTGTAGGATTTCACGCATCCAAAAGCAAAATCATTGCGACGCCGCATGGGTAGACTGTTCGTTGCTTTCGACGCGGTACTTTCGACGCAGCAGCCAACCAGGCTCACCATCTGCAGCAGCAATCACCGTCTACATCAAGGCGTCGAATCAACTAGAAGTGACCCGAGAATTCCAGCGCGCCCCATCCAAATGAAGCCGGAGTTGTGGACATGACTCGATATATCGATGTAAACGATGTTTCCAGACTTGTCCGCGAAGTAGGTCTCCCGCGAATGATCGCTTCAATGGCGAGCTATATCGAACAGGACTACCGTCGTTGGGACGCGTTCGAGAAGACTGCACGGCTCGCGAGTCATTCAACCTACGGCGTTATTGAACTCACACCGACGTCCGATAGCGGACTCTATTCATTCAAGTACGCCAATGGTCATCCGGGGAACACCCACGCCGATCTGATGACGGTCATGGCGTTTGGCGTGCTGGCCGATGTCGACACAGGCTATCCGCTCCTGCTAAGCGAAATGACATTGACCACTGCGATACGCACAGCGGCGACGTCAGCACTTTTCGCGCGCTTTCTCGCACGCCCGCACTGCCAGTCAATGGCGCTTATCGGTAACGGCGCACAAAGTGAGTTTCAGGCGATCGCATTTCACCATCTCCTCGGCATCAATGAAATTCGCGTGTTCGATATCGATAAAACTGCCAGAGACAAACTGGTTTGCAACCTCGCACATGTGCGTGGTCTGCGTGTGACACCTTGCTCATCGATTGCAGAAGCCGTGCGCGGCGCCGACATCATCACCACCGTGACGGCCGACAAGACCAACGCGACAATCCTGACGCCGGAAATGATCGAGGACGGCATGCATATCAATGCTGTCGGCGGTGACTGTCCGGGAAAAACCGAACTGCACGTGGATATTCTGAGGCGCGCTCGTGTGGTGGTCGAGTACGAGCCACAGACACGTGTAGCAGGCGAAATACAGCAACTCCCGCCGGATTTTCCTGTTGTTGAATTTCAGCGGATCGTGAGAGGTCAGGAAAAGGGACGCGAATCGCAATCGCAGGTTACCGTGTTTGACTCCGTCGGATTTGCCATCGAGGACTTTTCCGCATTACGTTACCTCCATACGATCTCACGCGAACGCGATATCGGCTCTCAGCTTGACCTGATTCCGAACCCGCCCGATCCGAAGGACTTGTACGGACTCGCTATGGACGCCCGTTTGGACAAGCGGCTAAACCCTGAAATCCTCGCTCAGGCTGTTGCCAGTTAGCACTGGCATGACTCTTCATCCGGCCGATGCAGGCGCCGTATGCCCAACCGCGCTACCGCACGACTCGCGAATAATGAGCGGTACGTCCAACAGCGAATGCAGCTCCGCCGGACGCTCTCCCGACATCAAACGTACCAGCAGGGTGGCAGCCTCGCACGCCTGTTCGTAGGGCGATGTCCTCATCGTCGTCAACGGCGGCGCTGCATAAGCGGCCAACGGAATATCGTCATATCCGACGACGGCAATGTCGTCGGGCACGCGCAGGCCGGCCTTGCGTAATGCCGACATTGCACCGAACGCGATGGTGTCATTGCCCGCGAATAGCGCAGTAAATGAAGGTCCGCGCTCAAGCATCGCATTCATTGCATCAAACCCGCTTTGCGCGCTGAAATCGGCGAATCCGATACGCTCGAATTCCGCACCGAGACCGAATTCGCGCATGGCGTCGCGATAGCCGTAAAGTCGTTCCGTGACCCCGTGGTATTCATCGGACGCAAAGCCGAGATAAGCGACCTCGCGATGTCCGAGCGAGAGCAGATGCCGCGTCGCGACGCGAGACGCCTCCCGCATATCGACGTCGATGCTGTAAATGTTCGCGTGCTCGACGAGTTTCGAGCCGAATACCACGAGCGGGAAGCCTTCGGATGCCAGACGCGCGAGATGGACATCGTCCGAGCGTGGCGTGTTGATCGCAATGAGTCCATCGATACGCCGGCTGTCCACCATCTCAAGGAAGCCGCCGCCCGAACGCCCAGTGTCGATGATAGGTTCGAATATCACCTTGTAGCCGTGAGCGTGACAGGTGTCGTTGACGCCCGCCAGCATGCGCGGGATAAACGCATCGACCTTCAGATGCTCGCTATGCGGCGTGACGATCGCGACCGTTCGGGTGGCACCGCTCACGAGCGAGCGCGCTGCGGCATTCGGTACATAGCCCAACTGCCGCGCCGCGCTCAGCACGCGCTCTCGCGTCTCTTCGCTGATGCCCATATGCGGCACGTCGTTGAGCACGAAGGACACAGTCGTGCGCGAGACGCCCGCAAGCTTGGCGACCTGGCTACTCGTGACTCGCGTTGTGGTGGTTTTCGGACTCATTCTAGTTTCCACAACATGGAAATAACATCACACGCGATCAGATCCGCAAACATTGCATGGACCGTCTGCATCAAATGCTGGCTTCCGCGCGCAAGCTCTGCAACAGACTCTCCGGAAGCCAGTCGCGATGCGCGTCGAGCAGATCGTCGACCAGCGCCACAATCTGTTCGACGTCCAGTTCCGCGGCCGTGTGCGGGTCAAGCATCGCCGCGTGATAAACGTGGTCGCGACGTCCAGTCAGCGCCGCCTCCACCGTCAACTCCTGCACGCCGATATTCGTGCGCATCAACGCAGCGAGTTGCGGCGGCAGTGCGCCGATATGCGTCGGACTTACACCATTGCCATCCACCAGACAGGGCACTTCGACGCAACAGCCTTGCGGCAGGTTGTCGATGAGCGCCGTATTGGGCACATTGCCATAGATAACGTTGCGCGTGCCGGATTCTATCGAGTGAATAATCGTCGCGCCGTATTCGACCGAACGCCTGATCGTGCGTAAACCTTCGAAATTTGCCACCGCACCGTCATGACGACTGTCCATAACCTTGAAACCTTGACCGAGCAACGTGGCCCGCAAGACTTCGGGATCTTGCGAACCCGGTTCGCGAAGCTCTCTTTCGATGAAATCCCATGACGCCTCATAAACCTGGCAACGCCCGAGGTATTCATCGAGTGGAATATTGAATCTGTCGAGCAAATCTTCGCGTCCGCGCTTGATGAACCACGGAACATATTCACTAAAGTGTTCACTCGATTCGGTCGGAAAGTACCCGAGCCGATGCAGCATCTCATAGCGGACCCGGTTTCTTTCGGGGACACGCCCTTCGGATCGCACGCGATGCAGCGCGGGATAGAGATCTTCGCCCCTCCGACCGAACTTCAGGAAAAAGGCCATGTGATTGATTCCGGCGCACGTATAGCGGATCTCGTCCAGCGGCACGCCGATGTCCTTCGCAAGTTCAGCGGCCGTGCCCTGCACGCTATGACAAAGCCCAACCGTACGGATCGACGATGCACGGCTCATTGCCCAGCAAAGGATCGCCATTGGATTGACGTAGTTCAGATGCAGGGCATGTGGACACACGCGCTCCATATCGGCGAGCAAATCGAGCATCACCGGTATCGTGCGCAATCCTCGCATGATCCCGCCGATGCCGATCGTGTCGCCTATGGTCTGTTCGAGTCCATATCGCTTTGGAATCTCGAAGTCGATCACAGTAGCCGGCTTATAGCCCCCTACCTGAATCAGATTGAGTACGTAGTCGGCACCATCGAGGGCGCGTATACGATCGGTCGTTGCGACTATCTCGGGACTCGCCTTCAGATGCCCCGCCACCCGGCTCGCAACAAGCGCCGAAAGTTCCAGCCGACGTTCATCGATATCATGCAGGGCGATACTGGCGTTCGCGAGTTCCGGGTAGCCAAGAATGTCGCCGAGCAGATTGCGCGCGAATACGGTGCTGCCCGCTCCGATCAAAGCAATCTTGATGGGCTTTCTCGATGACATCAGGCGATCTCCATAGTATGTTCGTAATCGACCGCAATCACCCGATTCACTAGTGTCGCGTGATCTCGTTGACCTTCACATTGGCATCCTTAAGCGCGGTTGCCGCGTTGGCCTGCCCCAGCAAGATCGACTCGACGGCAGCGTCCATAATCGCGTCGATCTGCGCGCCTCCCTTCGCGATGGGCGGCTGGAACGTCGTTGCTTTCGCCATGTCGAGGAAGGCCTGCGTGTCGATATTGCGTCTGGCATGAGCATCCACCGTCATCCTGTCGAGATCCTTTATGGCAGGAAACACCACGCCGCGCTGCGCGACAATCTTCTGACATGCGGCAGAGCCCAGAAATTTGACCCACTTCCACGACGCTTCCTTGTGCTCGCTGCCGCTCCAGATCGAATCGGCTAACCCGTTGAACATCGTCACGCGCCCGGCCGGACCTTTGGGAAGAACGGCATAACCGACTTCGAATTTCGCGTTCTGCGCATACCAGTTGACCATCCATGAACCGTCGCTCACCATCGCGGTCTTTCCTGCTGCGAACAGCGCAGAACTTCCAAGACGGCTGGCCTCATCGAAGCGCGCGGAATAGCCCTTTTTCGTCAGGTTCACAAACCATTCGAGCGTGCGAGCCAGACGCGGATCGTCGTAGTAGTAGCGCGTGGTCCACGGGCCGTCGTTATATTTGAAGCCCTCGGAGACCGCAAACGTACTCCATTCTGTCTGACCCATCATGCCGCCAGCCCGCGCAATCTGATAACCGCGCACCGCCACGTGCCGCGCATCGAATTGCTTCGAATCGCCGCGATTGCCGTTGGCGTCGACTGTCAGCCTCGCAATTGCTTTTTCGAACGTTCCTCCGTCACGGTCATTCCAGGTCCAGTCCGATATCGAAGCAGGGTCAATGCCGGCATCTTTCAGCATCCGCTTGTTATAGACCAGCGCAACCGTGTCCCAGTCCTTCGGCAACCCATATTGATGGCCATCTCTTGACCAGTTCGTGAGTAGTGCCGGATAGAAACTGTCGGTCGCTAACCGGTCGCGCTGGATGTAGGGAGTGAGATCGACGAGTTGTCCGTTGGTCATCATCTCGGGATACTTCATCAAATGATTGGTGAACACATCGGGCGCCGTGCCCGACACGAACTGCGTCGTAAGCACCGTCCAGTAGTCTACCCACCCGACCTGCGAAATCTTGATATGTATATCCGGGTTCTCTGTCTCGAACTGAGCAGCGCATGCCTGATAAGCGGGCCGTTGATTGGCGTCCCACAGCGCATACCTGATTTCGACCGCACCAGCGTGTGCGAGCAGCGTCGTGGCCATCGCAGCGACCATCGTGGCTATCCGCGTGATCTGATATGACTGGCGATAGCATCGAGAGAACCTCATTTGCATCTCCGCAATAAACACGCCCTAACCTACTTCCCGCCGATCGACTGCACTGACTCGACGACGTAACGCCCGAAGAAAAGCAGCAACGCAAGCATTGGCGCCATCGCCAGACAGGCGGCGGCCATCAGACCGGTCCAGTCTGGCGCACCTTGAGGCGCCTGCGACTTGAACGCCTGCAGAGCGACCGTCAGCACCTGTACATCATCCGCGTTCGCCACGATGAATGGCCAGAAGAATTCGTTCCATGCGTTGACGCCGGACAGAATCGCGACAGTCGCGATGGGTGGCACGCTAACCGGCACGACGATTCGCCAGAAAATCGTCCAGTACGATGCACCGTCGAGACGCGCTGCTTCCTCGAGTTCGCGAGGAATCGACAAAAATGTCTGGCGGAGGTAGAAGACCGCGAATGCCCATACAAGAAGAAACGGCGCGACCATTCCAGCATAGGTATTGAGCCAGCCAAGTTCTTTGACCAGAACGAAGTTGGGAATGAAAAGAATGATGTTCGGCAGCATCAGGGACACGAGAAACAGCGCGAATAGCGGCTCCCGTCCGCGAAAACGCAAGCGCGCGAATGCATAAGCGGCCATGGAACTAAAGACGACCTGCCCCGCGACGACCAACCCTGAAAAGATCACCGAGTTCAGCAGAGATCTCAGGAAATTGGCGTTTGAGCCTGATCCGCCATCGGCGAGAGCGACATCGCTCGACACCCACCCAAGCGCGCGGCGAAAGTTATCCAGTGTGAACACCGGCGGCAACCACGCTCCCATTGATGCGTACAATTCGGCGGATGGCGTAAGCGCCGTTCGCAATACGATCCAGAACGGAATCAAAGTAAATGCAACTAGTACTGCGAGTACACTCCATGCAAGAAAACGCCCTGCTCCAGGGCGTTTTACAGATCGCACCGGCACACCACCTATATGGTTGGATTCACCTGGATCGACGTTGAAAAAAGCAAGGTCCGACTCATTCGCGCGAAACAGGCGCATCTGCGCGGCCGTGTACAACATCATGACGAATAGCAATGCAACAGACATCGCACTCGCGTAGCCCATCTTGTGATACTTGAAAGCGTTCTCGTAGATGTAGTAGACAATCACGCGGGTCGAACCAGCGGGCCCTCCATTTGTAGCCACGGCGATGGTGTCGAATATCTGGAAGGCCCCGGTAATACTTGTCACCAGCACGAATAACATCACGGGCCGCAGTAGAGGCAACGTGATCCGGCGAAACATTTTCCACTCGCTGACACCATCCAGTATTGCGGCCTCATAGAGACTTCGGGGGATACGCTGCATGCCCGCCAGAAACAGTAGCGACACCATGCCTGTGTACCGCCACGTGTTGACGGCCGCGACTGTCGCGAGAGCCTCGACTGGCGAGCTGAAGAATGTGTGAGTGGCCGCGCCGACCGATTGAAGCATTGCATTGATCCAACCAAGCATCGGATCGAGAAGCCACACCCACAACAACGCCACAAGCACGTTCGAAAGAAGAAATGGCAGAAGCACGATCGCGCGAATCACAATCGCCCGGCTCAAGCGGTCCATCAATACCGCCAGTGCCAGTCCGATTGCTGTTTGCATCGGAATGTTGAAAGCGACGTAGTACGCGGATAGCTTGAGTGCGTGCCAGAACTCGCCGTCGGCGAGCATTGCGCGGTAGTTGTCGAAGCCAACATCGCGCGGCGGCGACATCAGGTTCCAGTCGCTCATGCTGATGCCGATCGCCCTCACTGCAGGCACGAGATAGAACACGACAAGACCGATGAGCGAAGGCAGGATCATCAACCAGGCGGTGAACGCCTCTCCGTCGCGCAACCGCGAACCCGTTTGCACCGATGTTATGAGCGACTGAGCGCCGTCGACAGGAGTCGTAGTCATACCAATCTCGCAGTCACCCCGGCTAACACGCGTTAGCTGCGGATTCAAAAAAAGACGCTTTTTCGCGTCTCTATGTGTTTAAAACCAGCCCGCCACCGACCGGACTCCTTTCAGGGTAGGTAATCCGCCTCAAACATTCAAGCGAGGTCACCCATGCGAGCGACCCAAAACAATTCAGCATTTAATTACATCCGGCTGAAGTTCTTAAGCGACCAAATGCCCGATATGTACTCGTACGCAAAATGTTTTATCCCAAGTATCGGGTTCATGAGCCATATCGGCCTCACTTCGATCCATCTCCGCGCACTCTCACTTTCAGATTGAATTTTTACTAACTCGTGTTAGATTGGTTTGTGTCGGTGCGTGTTGGATTGATTCGATTGCGCTGCGTCACGCGTGCAATCTTCAGATGAAACGAGTTCATGTCTCCATGCTCGACGTGTAAATCAATAGAGGAATCTATGAAGCGGCTCGCCTATCGATCTTCCGCCCTTCCCACGAATCTCGACGGTTTTTACGTTGAAATCAGTGCAGCAGGTTCGCGCGCCGATATCGTGCTCGACCGGTCGCCGCTCAACGCCATGTCCATTTCTCAGCATCAGCAGATTCAGGCCGTCATCGAAGCTTTGGATATGGATCCAGCCGTCCACGTCATCGTGCTTCGGAGTTCGGGCGATCACTTTTCCAGCGGTATCGGCAAGGTTGAGTCAGGACATGCCTCGACAGAGAACACATCAATGCTTGCCTTGGCGCTAAGCGCTCCGTCGCGTTGTAGCAAACCAGTCATTGCAGCGAACCGCGGTTACTGCTTCGGTAGTGCTTTTGAGTTGTCGCTGGCATGTGACTTCCGGATTGCCACCGAAACCACGCTCTATGCCCTGCCCGCGCAGCACACCGGTCAAATCCTCGGATTCGATAGCGTAACGCGCCTGCATGGGATGATAGGTACGGGCAGAACCAGGGACATCATCATGCGATCGCGTGTCATAGACGGAATGAAAGCCTATGACTGGGGCATTGCCACCGAATTCGCAGTCGACAATGATCTCGAAGATGTCACTGATGCGTTAGTTAGAGAATTGTTCACATCTTCGCCGTCGGGATCGCGCGCGATGAAAAAGCTCTTGAACGGCGTGGAAGAAACCTCATTCGGTTCAGAGGCTTTCATACCAGCAGGCAACCTGGAGGCCATGTCCGCGTAAAGGGAATAACATCGCATCTGGCATTTGAAGGACAGCGCCCGCCGACAAAATAAATAGAAAATCGCGACGCGCAGCACAGACGTTAGTAACTCTCCAATCACACCGATATTGTCTACCTACCTGCAATAGCAAAACGTGCTGCGTTCTGCAGCCGTAACTGCAGCCTCACTTCTCTCGTGTGCCGCACATGCTCAATCGAGCATGCCACTATATGGCTTCATCGACGAAGGCATTAACTTCACGAGCAATGCTGCGGATCACTCCTTGAAAAGCCACACCCGCCACGCAGCATCAGCTGATACTAAAATCGCACCCATCCATACTCACGTATAGCTATCCTAACGTTATCAAATAGCAGGTAACCGTTTGTAGATCTTGTCCGGTGCTTAGGACGGGAATACATTGAATTACCCAAGCCGTCTTGCTTCCCCACAAGTCTCTGCCAATACGTTTATGTACGTTGAAAGAGGAAAGACGGAAGGGTCTGGTATGTGAATCCGAAATCGCTCGAAGATGTTCGCCGACCTCGGATTCATTACTCAATCGCAATTTGGGTCGACATGATCCGGGAGCCAGTTATGAGTATCAGAAGCAGCTTGCTGAATGGTCCGCTTGGTTTTGGTGGTGCACCACTAGGCAATATGTTCCGCAACATCCCACAAGACGAGGCACTTGGCACGGTAGAGGCAGCATGGCAGCAGGGCGTTCGCTACTTCGATACGGCGCCGTTCTATGGAGCAGGATTGTCTGAATTGCGGGTAGGTGAAGCACTCTCCAGGCACAAGCGCGACGAATACATCCTCAGCACCAAGGTGGGCCGGATCATTCTCGACGAGATGGAAACAGGCAAGCGTGACCTTGGAGAGAAAGGTGGCCTGTTCGAGTTCGGTCGAAAGAACAAGATTCTTTACGACTATACGGAGAGCGGTACGCTGAAGTCTATCGAGGATAGTCTAAAGCGTCTTCAGGTCGATCGACTGGACTTCGTATGGATTCACGATATCGCGCAGGACTTTCACGGCGATGCGTGGATCACACAATTCGACACTGCTCGCAAAGGTGCATTCCCGACGCTTATGCGTTTGCAGGAAGAAGGTGTCATCAAAGGTTGGGGACTCGGTGTCAACCGGGTCGAGCCGATCGAACTGACACTGGGACTGACCGATGCAAAGCCAAACGGAATGCTCGTAGCCGGGCGCTATTCGCTGCTTGATCATGAACTGGCCTTGCAACGTCTGATGCCTGCCGCCGAAGAGAAAAAAGTCGATATCGTGGTTGGTGGCCCATACAGCTCGGGTGTACTCGCGGGCGGCACTCACTTCGAGTATCAGAAAGCGTCGCCCGAGATCCTGGCGAAGGTCGCGGAAATCAATGCGGTATGTGATCGCCACAAGGTGCCCGTCAAAGCGGCGGCACTGCAGTTCGCGCTCGCGCATCCGGCGTCGGCAGCCGTCATTCCGGGCGCCAGCCATCCCTCGCGAATCGCCGAGGATATCGCCGCGTTGAAGTTCTCGATTCCACATGATTTCTGGCACGAAATGCGAAAACTGAACCTCGTGTCACCGCTCGCACCGTTGCCAATTGACCGGAAATAAGGAGGCGTCATGGCTGAAGCATCCACGAGTATTGATATCCCGTTGCCGGCTGATCAGGTATGGCAATTGATCGGTGGCTTTGGTTCGTTACCGGACTGGCTGCCTTACATTCCAAAGAGTGAACTGAGCGAAGGCGGGCGCGTCAGGCACCTGGCAAATCCGAACGGGGAGACGATTGTCGAGAGACTAATCGCATTCGACGACGCAGCCCGCAGTTACAGCTACGCGATCCTGAAGGCACCGTTCCCCGTAAAGGATTATCTCTCGACGTTGAAAGTCATCGAGACGGGGACCAAGGCGAGCCGCGTGGAATGGTCAGGCCGCTTCACACCCACCACCGTGAGCGACAAGGAAGCCTCCAAGCTGTTCCAGGGCATCTACGAAGACGGGTTGAACGCACTCGCGCAGGGAATGGAGAAGAAAGGGAAGTGAGTGTCCCGAACGGTGGCGAACCGGCGTACTCCCTCCTGGTCGAGCTTCAACTCAACCTTCCGGCGTGACCGGATTCGCTCACCGTTCGAACGTGAACATGACACGTCATTCCGCAGCCAGTTCGTTTTAAATTAAATCAAAAAAAATCACTCTCTTAATCTTGCATCGTAGTACGAATCGTATTCAACCTGCTGGTTCCAACTCTTGCAAACGGAGCAGACATGGCCAAGATTCTTTGTGTTCTTTACCCTGACCCGGTAACTGGATATCCACCCGCGTATGTACGCGACGACATCCCGACTATCACTCATTACCCCAATGGGCAAACTGTACCCTCGCCCAATGGTCCACTCGGGTTCAAGCCGGGTGAATTGGTAGGTTGCGTATCTGGAGAGTTGGGGCTGCGCAGCTATCTCGAGAAGAATGGTCACGAACTCGTCGTGACCAGCGACAAGGACGGTGTTGACTCGACCTTCGATAAACATCTGGTTGACGCGGATGTCGTGATTTCGCAGCCGTTCTGGCCTGCGTACCTGACAGCGGAGCGTATCGCAAAGGCGAAGAATCTGAAGCTCGCACTCACCGCGGGTATCGGCTCGGATCACGTGGATCTGAAGGCTGCGGCCGCGCGCGGCATCACCGTCGCTGAAGAGACATTCTCGAACAGCATCAGCGTCGCAGAGCATGTCGTGATGATGGTGCTCGGACTCGTTCGCAATTACCTTCCTGCCCACCAGTACGCGGCAAACGGTGGATGGAACATCGCAGATTGCGTGAGTCGCAGCTATGACGTCGAGGGGATGCATTTCGGTACGCTTGGTGCAGGGCGAATTGGACTCGCGGTACTGCGCCGCCTGAAGCCATTCGATGTCAAGCTGCACTATTACCAGCGCCATCGCCTCCCCTCGGACGTCGAGGCGGAACTCGGCCTGATTCATCACGATACGCCCGAAGATCTCGTCAAGGTCTGCGACATCATCAATCTTCAGATGCCGCTCTACCCTTCGACCGAAGGCTTTTTCAACGAAGAGATGATCGGGCTAGCCAAGCGTGGCTTTTACCTTATCAACACGGCACGAGGCGCGTTGTGCGATCGGGACGCGATAGTAAAGGCTCTGCAATCAGGGCATCTGGCAGGGTATGCGGGCGACGTCTGGTATCCGCAGCCAGCGCCCGTGGACCATCCGTGGCGCACCATGCCGTACAACGGCATGACGCCGCACATGTCGGGCAGTTCGCTGTCGGGACAGGCACGATACGCCGCCGGCACCCTCGAAATCCTTCAATGCTTCTTCGAAGGGAGACCGATCCGGCCAGAGTATCTGATTGTCGATGGCGGGAATCTTGCGGGAACGGGGGCCCGTTCGTACGCATTGACCTGAGCCGGCGTGCACCGTACGAATCTGATCTCGCTCGGTGCAGCGCCTCCTGCATTGCGTCTGGCTGTCGGCTGGACGCAATGCTTTCGACACGAAGCGGCACACAGGTATTTCGGCAAGCTCCAGTCATGACAGCGATCGCGCCGCGACTGACATGCTTCGTCGTTCCATTACCACTTCGAAGGTAGCCCATTATGGACAACGCACTCGATTACCTCGTCTCTGGTGGCTTCAGCCTTGGGGTAGAACTACCGCTCGACAATGACTGGGTGACAGCTTCCCTACATGGAAAACGTCCGGGCATCCCGGATATGAGCCATCACGCGGAACTGGCTCAACTCGTCGACAGGCTAGGCTTCCGTGCCATGTGGGTACGCGACGTACCGCTCTTCGATCCGTCATTCGGCGATGCAGGTCAGACCTACGACGCATTCACCTATTTAGGCTACCTGGCCGCAATCACCCGTCGAATCCTGCTTGGAACGGCGGCCATTGTATTACCGTTGCGTGAACCTTTGCTCACACTCAAGTCGGCTGCAACAATACAAAGACTTAGCAATGACAGAGTGCTTTTAGGTGTAGCAAGCGGTGACCGGCCAGTCGAATACCCTATTTTCCGACGCGAGTACGATCTGCGTGGTGAGAATTTTCGGGAGCAGATTGCGGTGCTGCGAAGCAGCGGTCGCAATTACTTACCTCGCGGAATAGAAGTGTTACCGGAGTTGAACCGCCCGTTGCCGCTTCTGGTCGCAGGTCTCGCGCAGCAGCAACTCTCATGGCTGGGTGAACACATGGATGGTTGCCTCGCCTACCCGGGTACCGCTGATGATCATCGACGCCGCAGCGCCGCGTGGCGTGCGGTAGCTGGAAACAAACCGTATATAAGCGTTCTCCATCTGGATCTTGCTGAGAACCCGTACGAACCACTCGCCCGGCATCGATTTGGCGTCCGCGCGGGGCACGAAGCCTTGATCGCGGAGTTGATGGCGATGCGCGCCGCCGGCGTGCAACACCTCTCACTGCATTTCAGACGGAATCACCGGCCCATTAAGGAAACGCTGCAGGAACTCGGCAGCGAGGTCCTTCCACACTTCCATTCGAACGATCAGACGTTGATGCACTTATCGTAATTCTGGCATCTGTATATGAGATCGACGGATGCAATCAACTCGATCGAGCGCGAGGTCGAGCGCGCTCTGTGCATCCGTCGCACCGGCACTTACGTGCCGGAATCATCCCGCGACACTCGAAGGTCACGCCCGCAGCAATTCGACCTGCCTCGCCGACAGCATCGGAATGATGCGCTCGACAACCAGTTGCTGATAGTGAGGCGAGTTGCGATGCTCGTCGATCGCTGCGCTGTCGCGATAGCGCTCGATCAGCAGTATCACGCCGGGATCGTCGGTGCTACGGAACGCTTCGTAACCAAGACAGCCCGGCTCGGTCAGCGACTTCTCCCGCAGCACCCCGACAAGCCCGAGCACATCCGCCACGCGCCCCTCGGCGACCTGCCAGCGCGCGACGACGACAATCTGCCCGGACGCGTCCATCAGTTGCTCTCCTTAAGGGCAGCGACAATCGCCTCGCCAACCGCGCCGCCCGATGCCGGGTTCTGGCCGGTAATCAGGCGTCCGTCGACAACGACCTTGGCCTGCCAGGGGTCCGTCGAAGCGTACTGGGCGCCCGCCTCGCGCAACGCATCTTCCAGCATGAACGGGACGTCGGCCTTGGCATAACCCTCCTCCTCGGCGTTCGAGAAGGACGTCAGTTGCCGTCCCTTGACGAGCGGCGTACCGTCCTCAAGGTTGACGCCGAGCAGCGCGACCGGACCGTGGCACACGGCGGCGACGATCTTGCCGCCATTCCATGCGCGCTGGACTGCACGCTTGACATCAGGGTCACTGGCGATGTCCACCATCGGCCCGAGGCCGCCCGGGAAGAAGATCGCATCGTAGTCGAGCACATCGACTTCCGACAGCTTCCGGCTGCGCGCCATACGACGGACGGCGGCGCTTTCGCTGAACGTGCGCTGTACGTCATCCTCTGCGTCGTAACCGTCGAACGGCGGGTTGCCGCCCTGCGGCGATGCGTATTCCACCGCGATACCCGCTGCGTCGAGCACCTCGAAGGGGTGCGCCACTTCAGGGTAGTAATAGCCCGTGGCGCGCTTGTTCGGACCAATCTCGGCGGCGTTTGTCAAAATAAACAGTACGTGCTTGACAGTCATGATGAGCTCCTTTCGTTTCCAGTTCCGCGTGTGTTGCGGTTGAATGAACTTTAAGACTTCTCATCAGGCACGAGTAGCCATCGTCATGTTGACGCATTGGCTCAAAAAATTAGACAATCCACGGATGGATACGACAAGCTCGATTCTCGATGAACTGCGCGGAATGGCGATTTTCGCCGCCGTCGTGCGCTGCGGCAGCTTCGCGGCGGCGGCCCGCTCGCTGGGGCTCACGCGCGCCGTGGTTAGCCACCACATTCGCCTGCTCGAAGCCAGCGTGGGCGTGCCGCTCGCGCAGCGCAGCACGCGCAGCTTCAGCCTCACGCCGGCGGGGCAGGCGTTCCGCGTGCATTGCGAACGGATGGTCGACGAGGCTGTCGACGGTCTTCGCAGCATGGCGTTGCTGCGCGACGAACCGCGTGGCGAAGTGCGGCTGACCTGCTCGCATCATTTCGGCACCAGGTGGATTCTGCCCGCGCTGGTTGAATTCCGGCGGCGCTATCCGGCCGTGCGTCTCCACGTCGCGATGTCCGATACCAACGTGGATATCGTGCAGCACGGCGTTGAACTGGCCGTGCGCGCCGGCCCGCTTGCCGATTCGTCGCTGCTTGCGCGTCCCCTGTTGCGCGAAGCCACCATGCTGTGCGCGTCGCCCGCGTATCTGCGCACGCATCGGGCGCCCGCTTCGATCGACGAACTTGCCCAGCACCGCTGGGTGATCTATCCGCCCAACCAGCAGACTACCGTCGTGCGTTCGGACGGCAAGAACATCGAGATTCCCGTGCAGGGAGACGTCGTCACGGACAGCGCCACATCGAGACTCGCTTTCGTGCTCGCGGGCGACGGTATGGCCAGGTTGCCGGCGTATGACGCTGCGTCGCTGATCGCATCCGGCGAGCTCGTGCGTGTCTTGCCGGAAGTCGAGACGGCGCCGCTAGATATCTTTCTGGTCCATTCGAAGCGAATCGGGCCGAGCGCGAAGCTATTGCGAGATTTTCTGCTCGAACATGCGCACGGTAGTAGCGCGTGAGTTGTGCTTCGACTTGCTGACGCTATTCATACTTCATCGTCCGGCAGTTGGCAAAGCTGATGATAAAAGGTCTGGATATCGGCAAAATAAAATGGGCGAAACGCTCCGTAGACATTTTTCCAGTCCGGCATATAGCTCAAGAGATGTTCCCGAAATGTTGTGACGACGTCAGGGCTTAGATCCTTGCGCACGATCAGCACGGCAGGCACGCACGTGTCATATTCGCCGACAACTTTTGTCACCTGTGCATTCCCGGGTGTCATCTTCCATACGTCTTCCAGAATCATTGTTGCGCGAATGGTCCTCGCGACAACAGCATCCACCCGGTCCTGCCATCCAGCAACCTGCATGAGTTCAAAGAAGGTTTCAAGCTTCTTTCCTCTCTCATTCAGTATGATCGCGGGCGGGAAAAAGCTGGAAGAACAGGACCGGTTCAGGTATCCATACGTCGACCCTTCCAGATCGTCCAGGCTATTTGCCGGATCATCGTGACGAACCACGAGAAGCGTTCGTTGCGCGGGCTGACCAGAGAATTTCGACGTTGCGATAACAAGGCCGCGATAGTGCGGATTACCTTTTCTCATCATCACGCAGAAACCCGCGCCCGGAACATACGCCATATCCGGGACGCCCTCCGCGAGCAGCTGGTTCATCTTTGGAATGTCCGTCGTCGCCTCGGCGTTCATGCCTGCCTCGGAGAGGAGGCTTGTCCAAGGTTCATCGGTGACGGGGAAATCCAGATTCTTATTCAGAAGAAATGTCAGATTCTGATTTTCCATGAGTACCGCCTTCTCGACATGAGGACATAAGACCGACACGTAGCGCGACCTGATAAGCAAAGGGACATTGCATTTCACGCCGACACGGTGTCTTCCGCCCGGATCAGGGACTTGTCATCTTATGCTCATCGACAAAGCGGGGATCGCGAAAAATACCGGCGTTTTGTCGAAGCCCACGATCTGGCCGTCCCTCAAGTCCGTTACGCTGGCAGACGGAATGCCGACACGGAGTACTGCAACTGCCGCGTCTGATCTTCGAGGGCTTGCGCGGCTGCCGCAACCTGCTCGACAAGGGCCGCATTTTGCTGGGTAACCTCGTCGATCTGCGAGACGGCCTGTGTAATCTCACCAATGTTCGACGATTGCTCCCGCGATGCCTTCGCTATCTCTCCGACAAACTCCGTCACGCGGCGCACATCGGAGAACATATTGGACATGCTGCCGCCTGCCTTCGACACCAGTTCGGAGCCTTCGCGAACCAGTTGGCCCGAGGATTCGATCAAGTCCTTGATTTCTTTGGCCGCACTCGATGAACGTTGCGCCAGGGTGCGCACTTCCCCCGCAACCACCGCGAACCCCTTGCCCTGCTCGCCCGCCCGCGCGGCTTCGACCGCCGCGTTGAGCGCGAGAATGTTCGTCTGGAATGCGATGCCTTCTATGATGGCGATGATGTCTGCCATGCTCTCGGAGCGCACGCGTATATCCGCCATGATGGTCGTTACGCCGCGCATCGTCTGCTGACCATTCTCAGCGGACGTCATGGCGATATTCGCCACCTGGCTTGCCTCGTGCGCGCTGTCGGCATTGAGCTTCACGCCACCCGATATCTCGCCCATGCCCGCGGCCGTCTCCTGCAGGGAGGCGGCCTGCTCTTCCGTGCGCGCGGAGAGATTGGTGTTCCCGGCCGAGATCTCACGTGCTGCGACCTCAATGGCCTCGCTGCCGCTACGTACCGCCTTGACGGTCTCGACCAGACCCTGACGCATGTCTTCCAGACCTTGCAGCAAGAGCCCCATCTCGTCGCGCGATTTCATTTCAATCCGTTGCGACAGATCGCCGCGCGCCACCTTACCGATCTGCTCGAGTGCCGCATTCAACGGCGCACCGATTGCGCGCCTGATGTTGACGTATGCCAGCAACGCCGAGCCAAGGCCGGCAACCAACGCGAGAACGGTCACGACCCGAAATGTCGAAAATACACTCTCCGAATGCTGATATTCATTCGACGTCGATTGCGTGCGGTAGTCGTTGAGTTGATCGCAACTCTTCTGAAACTCCACGAACATCCGAAAGCCGGCGTCCGATATGTCGATGGTTTGTTGTTTATCTTTGGCTGCAATAGCCGCCGCGAGCTTATCGTAGATCTCTTCCACAGCTGTCATCTTCGACGCAACCGCATCAGCAAGCTGACTCTCTTCTGATGATTTCGGCAGTGACGCATAGCGTCCCCACGAATCATGCGCGTGCGTCTTCATCTGCCCAGCCAGGCCCAGCAGACTTGTCACCTTCTGTTCATCGTCGAGCAGCATCGCGCGATCCAGCGTCACGCGTTGCCGCAACACATACGTCATCGTGTCACCAATCGCGATGGCGCCGGGCAAGCGCTCGCCATAGCTGACACGCCCGACTTCATTGCTCGACGTCATGCCGACGAGACCAAGCACGCCGACAACCAGAAGAAGAAAAGACAGCACAGTCATTGCAATGGCAATGCGGGTTTTGATCGAAAAACTTGCAATCACGAACGCTTGAACCCAAGGACAAGAGGTATGGCGCGACCATGCAACGGTGAAACACCGCACCGGCATGTCCGCAGACGGAGAAACGCGGACGGTATGCTAGGAAAGCCGAAAGGGTCTGTACATTAACAATCGATTAACCCGCCATCACCAAACGCGATGGCACACGCGCCCCTTTTTACGGCCGGAGCCAGGGTAATCCCCCCGCTCTGCACCGACTGGCAGGCTTCCAGCAAAAATCGACACCTTGCGGCACACTACCGTTTTCCATTCGTGGACAAGC
The DNA here is from genome assembly GCF_017104715.1 of Burkholderia sp. Ac-20365. Lineage (GTDB taxonomy): Bacteria > Pseudomonadota > Gammaproteobacteria > Burkholderiales > Burkholderiaceae > Paraburkholderia. The sequence goes on along the minus strand of NZ_JAAGPI010000005.1, from coordinate 307,884 downwards.
GCGGCAACCGGAAGCCATGCAAGCACTGCTCATACATGACGCCAGTCATTACCCAGTCCGGCGGGGACGGAGATAAACGCGTGAAGCTCGATCCCCTGTCGCTCAAACTCTTTGTACGCGTGGTTGAAGAAGGCACGATCGCGAGCGCGGCGGAACTGGAACACATTGCTGCACCCGCAGTCAGCAAGCGGCTTAGAGAGCTCGAAGAGCTGTTCGGCACGCCGCTGATCACACGCACGAACAAAGGCATCAGCCCGACGGCGGCGGGCGCCAGACTGTCAGTGCTCGCGCGCGACGTACTCGACGATATGCGCAATATCGTCCTGCAAATGAAGGCTTATTCGGACGGCCTGCGCGGGTCGGTGCGCGTGCTCGTGAATATCTCGGCAATTTCCACCTTTATGCCGCCGATCGTCAGATCGTTCAGCGAACGCTATCCCGACATCAACATTTCCCTGATTGAGCGCGACAGTCTCGCGATTACCGAGAGCGTCGCCGAAAACATCGCGGAGATCGGTGTATTCACTCGCCTGCCGCATAGCGCGGCGATCGAAGTCCATCCGTTCCGCACCGACGAACTCAAGGTTCTGGTTCCCGCGCACCACCCGCTGGCCAATCGCCGCCGGGTCGGATACGCGGAAACGCTCGCGTACGAATATGTCGTTCTGCGGCCCGGCACGCACCTGCATTTCCAGATGCTGACGGCGGCAAGCGCGGCGGGCAGACCGCTGCGCGCAAAGGTTGAAGTGTCGTCGTACGACGCCTTGTGCCGCATGGTCCAGGTGGGACTGGGCATCGGCATTCTGCCTGCTGGCAACGCCGAACTGTACCGGCTGCCGGGTACGCGAACATTGAAGCTGGACGAGCCGTGGGCGACCCGCGAACTGGTGGTCGGCGTGCGTCGCCGCGACGCGCTTTCTCCCGTCGCACGCCTGTTCTTCGACTACCTCCTCGCACGCGACGAAGCTTCGGAGCCAATCGCGCTGCCATAACGATCCGCGATGGCAGGCTCGTCAATCGCTTGTATACAGCGCCTGGCGTGCTCCATAGCATGCAAGTTATCGAAGCGCCCGCACACGGCGGCCGCGCCTTCGCGATTCTGAATCAACACGGCCAGCACGGTCGTCAATGGATTAAAAATGAATAGCACTGGAGCAGTGGAGACAACACGGACGGCGCACAGCGCTGCCTCAAACCAGATGTCGCGCGCACAACGCTACGCTACCCTTGGCGGTTCCTGGGGAGCGTGGTTGTTCGATGCACTCGATGCAACCATATTCGGCTTTGTCATTCTCGCCGTTTCGCACACGTTCTCGGCGACGCTCTCCGACGTCGTGTCCACTGTTGCGTGGTTCCTGCTCGCAACAGGCATCGGCGGATTCTTCCTCGGAAATATTTCGGACAAGATCGGGCGCAAACGCACGCTGTTGATCTCCGTGCTGATCTACGCAACGGGCACCCTGTTGTGCGGATTCGCTCATGGCATCGCCGAACTCAATCTGTACCGCTTTGCCGTGGGAATCGGCGTAGGTGGACTCTGGTCCGCCGCTGTCGCGCTGATCGGTGAAATCTGGGAACCGTCCGGCCGCGCGAAGGCCATTGCCGTCCTGCAAACGGGCTGGTCCGGCGGCAGCCTGCTGGCTGCGATCTTCGCGTGGGTGCTGCTCGATGCGTCGAACCCGGATTCATGGCGGCGCCTGTTCATCCTGTCGAGCGTGCCGGCGTACTGCATCGCGGTCTTTATCCTGCTGTTCGTCAAGGAATCACCCGTCTGGCTCGCGAATCGTGAGTTCCTGAAGCGCAATGCCAGCAAGGGCAACCTGTTGCAGATTTTCAGGCCAGAGTATCGGCGCACGACGCTGCTCGCGCTGACCATTTCGATCCTCGGCATGTACGGGTACTGGATCATCACGACGTTTTCGCCTACGTATCTGCAGAGCATCCTGCATGTGCGCATCGACCAGGCGCCTGTTTTTCTCGTATGGACGGGGATCGGCGCGACGCTGGGTTATCTCGCCTACGGCTGGCTGGCTGAACGGTTCGGACGGCGAGCGGCATTTGCAGGCTTTTTCATCGGCATCGCGATTGCTGTACCCGCTTTCGCCTATGGCGCAACGATGATCCCGTTGACCAATGGCAAGTTCGAATTCAACTTTCAGAACGTCGTGCTGATTGGCGTGCTTTCGGCCGTGCTCGGCTTTTTCACCGGCTACTTCAGCGGTTTCGGCGCATGGTACGCGGAACTCTTCCCGACCAGTATCCGTTCGACAGCCGCTGGCTTCTGTTTCAACTTCGGGCGTGTCGGTGCAATTGCAGGAATCAAGCTCGTGCCCGCGCTGATTCCGCTGATCGGCTTCACCATGACCTATTGCATCGCTTCCATTGCCTATATCGCAGCCGCGATTCTCGTCTTTACGCTGCGGGAAACGCAAGGCGTCCAACTCACAAGCGGAAACTGATTTATCCACTCTTACCTGACAGATCATGAAGACCTATCGAATCGGCCAGATCGTTCCAAGCTCGAATACGACGATGGAAACGGAAATTCCGGCCATGTTGACCTCGCGTTATGAACTGTTCCCTGACGAGCGCTTTACCTTCCACTCGGCACGGATGCGCATGATGCACGTGACGCCGGAAGAACTGAAGAAGATGGACGTCGACAGCGACCGCTGCGCGCTCGAACTCAGCGACGCGCGTTGTGATGTGCTCGCTTACGCATGCCTCGTCGCGATCATGTGCCAGGGCGCGGGCTACCACCGCGTGTCGGAATCGCGCCTGAAGCAGACGGTCGAATCCAATAACGCACCCACACCCATCATCAGTTCCGCTGGCGCGCTGGTGGAAGGCGTGAAGACGATGGGCTTCAAGCGCGTCGCGATCATCACACCGTATATGAAGCCGCTGACGCAGCAGGTGGTCGACTACATCCAGAGCGAAGACATTGAAGTCACGGATTCGATGAGCCTGGAAGTGTCGGACAACCTCGCTGTTGGCCGCCTCGACCCGATGAATCTGCTCGGTCACGCAGACCGCCTCGACATCAGCAAGGCAGATGCCGTCGTCCTGTCGGCCTGCGTGCAGATGCCGTCGCTGCCGGCGATCCAGGCCGTCGAAGACCGTCTTGGCAAGCCCGTGCTGTCGGCCGCAACGTCGACCGTGTATCGCATCCTCAAGACGCTGGGTCTCGAAGCGCGCGTGCCTAACGCAGGCGCGCTGTTGTCGGGCAAGTACTGAGCAGCACTTCGAATCGCCGTGGACAGCCCGCCTCGTTGGCGGGCTGTATCAGACGCGATGGTTGAACAGTCTTATTTCCTGTTCAACTTCTCCAGCAGCGCTTTGGCACCCGGTCCTGACGACGCCGGATTCTGCCCCGTAATCAGCAATCCATCTTCAAGCACATAGGGCTGCCAGTCGGGGCCTTTGCTAAAGATCCCGCCCTTCGCCTTGAGTTCGTCCTCGACAAGAAACGGCACCACTTTCGTGAGCCCGACGCCTTCTTCCTCGCTATTCGAGAACCCCGTCACCTTCTTGCCCTTGACCAGATACTCGCCGTCGGGACCCTTCACATGGCGCAACGCACCGGGCGCATGACACACGAGCGCGACCGGCTTGCCCGCCGCAACCATGCTCTCCAGGAAACGCGCGGAATCAGGATCTTCAGCGAGATCCCACATCGGACCATGTCCGCCTGGATAGAAGACGGAATCGAAACCGTCTTGCGTGACGTCAGCGAGTTTCCCCGTATTTGCCAAAACAGCATTCGCTTCAGCATCGGCTTCAAAACGGCGCGTCAGATCCGTCTGGAATGAAGGCTCGTTGCTTTTCGGATCCAACGGCGGCTGGCCGCCCTTTGGCGACACGAGGACCATCTCTACGCCAGCATCCTTGAACACATAGTAGGGCGCGGCCAGTTCTTCCAGCCAGAAACCCGTTTTGCGACCCGTGTTGCCCAGTTGGTCGTGCGAGGTCAAAACGATCAGAATCTTCATGCCTATCTCCTTTGCTCTTTGAGCATCGTAAGTCGGGTAATCGGACTTCAGACGGGGATATCCGCAGAGGCGTTGGGATAACGGGGATACCAGTTGTTTTTCGCACCGAGCGTGCGCACATCGAACTCGACGTCACCCTCGTAGCGCGGCGCATATTTGCTGAAGGCCGCTTCAATCTCGTTCCAGCGCGCCTTGATCCGCACCATATTGAATGCGTGCGACACGATGTAGAACTCGCCGGCCTTGATCTGCTTCATGACCAATGCGGCGTAGGTATCGGTATCCATGCCTTCCTGCGTTTCTTTCGCCAGTTCGGACAGCACCAGGCCCGGGCAAATCAGCGCGACGTCGATGTGTTTGGGCAGTTCTTCCCGAAGCGCAACCGTCATTGCGAGCACTGCGTGCTTGCTGAGAACGTACCCCGCGCCTTCCGGAATGGCATTGAAGAAAGAGTTCTCTGAACCAACATTGTAGATCGCCGCCGGCGTACCCTGTTCGATAAAGCGACGCCCAAAAATAGACACGCCGTTCCACACACCAAACAGGTTCACTGCAAGCACGCTTTGCACGTCCTCCGGCCTGGAATCGATCACCGTCGAAGGAATTGGTCCGACGCCCGCATTGTTCACGATCACGTCGACACGCCCATATTTCTCCCACGCGAACCCGGCGAGCGCCTCGACCTGCGCGCGATCGGTCACGTCGCATTCCGTGATCTCGACCTGTTCAGCGATCGAAGACAGCGCCTTTGCGGCCTCTTCCAGCCGGTTCTTCTGAATGCCCGCGATAACGAGCCGCGCGCCTTGCTGCGCAAACTGTTTCGCGAGCGCAAAGCCGATGCCCGTTGCGCCTCCCGTGATGACAACCACCTTGCCGTTGAAGTCTTGCATAGCGTGTCCTTTGAGATCAAGCGGACAATACGCGCACGCACTGCCGCGGTATTCACAGAATCGATCGATGTGCGATACGCCGCCGTTGCGCGACGCAATGACTCGACATCTCACCGAGGCCACAGTCAATTGAAAGCTGGGCTGACATTCATTCTGGGCGATGAAACGGTTCTCCGGTTTCAAGAAACACTGTTATTTACCGTTTCGAACATGGCTCTTTCAAATTAGTCATGTTCGATTTTCTATTCTCATCGGTTGCGAGAACGCACGGACATCGGTTCCTGACCTCTGATCGCCTGTAGGCTTCATGAAACAGATGGTGCGAAGAAAGCAGCACGCTTCGGCACTTCGAAAGGGGACGAAGTCCTTCTCATACCGATGAGGTAACAAACCATGGCGAAGAAACATACTGGCAGATGTGCCTGCGGCAGCGTCAAATTCGGGTTCGATACGACGCCGGACTTTATCGCAGACTGTTATTGTCTGGATTGCCAGAAGGCGAGCGGCGGTGTGATGGCCACATGGTTCGGCGTTCCAGCCGACGACTTCACACTGACTAGCGGTCAGCCAAAATCTTTCCGCTATACCGCCGATTCCGGCATGACGCTTGATCGAAATTTCTGTCCGGAATGCGGATCACGCCTTTTCACGAGCAATCTGGGCGCGTTTCCAGGCATGGTATTCGTGATGCTTGGCAGTCTCGACGATCCTGATTTCGTTGCACCCAAACTCGAGATTTTCACCAAGCGCCGCCACACGTGGATCAAGCATCCCGATGTACCTCAGTTCACGGATATGCCAAGCTGAATCGCTTTGCGCCAGCGACTCTTCACCGCTGACGCGAAGCCCGCGTCAGCTCACTCTACGGCGGTCGCATTGCCCCGCGAGCGTATGCCGAATAACAATGCCGCACCGCTCGAAACCAGCAACAACGCGACGACGTACACGGCATCGTCGATGCTTCCCGTACGCGTGCGCACAACGCCAATCGCCCAGGGGCTGATCACGCCACTGGTAATGCCGATGCTGCTGATGAGCGAAATGCCGGTTGGCGCGTGATGCTTTGGAAACTGGGTGGGCGGCACAGCCCAAAAGATCGGCAGTGCCGCGTAGATCATCACGCACGCAACCGACAGGATGCCGAGCATCAACCAAAGACTCTGCACATGCAGCGTCAATGCTCCGAGCGCAACAGCACCGCCTAGCGTGCAGAAGGCAAAATGCCAGCGGCGCTCTTTGGTTCGATCAGAATGTTTTGCGATGACGATCAAACCCACTATGCCGATCACATTGGGAATGACCGAGAGCAGGCTGACATTCGCGACATCACGAACGCCGAAATCACGAATGATCAGCGGCAGCCAGAAATTCAAGGTCAGCGAAGCACATGTCAGCGTGAAATAGATGAACGACAGCAGATAGACCTTCGGATTTGCAGCAACAGCCCGCGTGGTCTCGCTTTCCTTTTGATGCGGCCTGGAACTGTCGAGCAGTTCGCTCAAACGCATCCGTTCTGAATCCGAAAGCCATTTCGCCTGCGCTGGCGTATCAACGAGACGCAACCACCCAAAGAGGCCGAGCGCAACAGCCGGCAAACCTTCCAGTGCAAACATCCATTGCCAGCCAAACAACCCGAGCACGCCGTTCATGTCACGCATGATCCACCCGGAGAACAGCCCGCCGACGATGCCCGCAACCGCAACCCCCGCAATGAACATCGACATGATGGCCGCGCGGCGATGTTCGGGAAACCAGTAGGTGATGTACAGGATAATTCCCGGAAACAAGCCTGCTTCGAAGATGCCAAGCATCAGCCGCAGCGTGTAGTAGGCCGAAGGCGTCGACACAAACATCATGCCCATCGAGGTAACCCCGCACAGCAACATGATGCGCGAAAAGGTCTTGCGTGCACCAAAGCGCGCGAGCAGCAAATTGCTGGGCACCTCGCAGATAACGTAGCCGACATAGAACACCGCTGCACCGAGTCCATACATCGCATCGGTAAAACCGAGGTCATGTTTCATCTGCAACTGCGCAAAGCCGATGTTGATACGTTCAAGAAACAGAACGACAAAACAGAAGAACAGGAAAGGCACGATGCGCCATGCAATTTTTCGAAGCAGCGAATCGTCGTTGACGGGCCAATGATTGGCGGTCGCTGGATCGGCCAGCAATGATCTGGTCATCTCTCACTCCGAAGCATGGGCTCCTCGTCGAAGCGTGCATTTTCCATGAATATAAGCCGCCGAAATTGACCTGGGCCGCCGCAGCGTTCACTCATGCGCGACGTCTCGCAGTATCTCAAACGAAGCGGGCGCTCGCATGAAGGCTATTTCCTTAGGCTAGAATGGACAGATAGTCAACGTCATCGCCTCCTCTGCCAGCAGCCTTGCTGACACGTCCTATGCCGAGAAGACCTTCTCCCGATCAACGCCGCGAACTAGGTTCGTTTCTCTCCAGCCGGCGCGCGCGTTTGCAGCCCGCTGAATTCGGCCTGCCTGAAGGGCCGCGGCGCACACCGGGCCTGCGCCGCGAAGAGGTGGCGATGCTCGCGGGCGTCAGTGTCAGCTGGTACACCTGGCTCGAACAGGGGCGCGACATCCAACCCTCTGCCGATGCACTCCGCAGAATCGCCAAGGTTCTGAAGCTCGATCGCGTCGAGTCTGCTCATCTGTTTGCGTTGTCCGCCCGCGAAGCCTCACCTGCCGCGGTGACCGACGGCCGTATCAGCGACGGCCTCGAGATGCTGGTTCGCGCGATCGAAGTCCCTGCCTACGTCCGCAACACCCGGCTCGACATCCTCGCATGGAATGACGCGATTGCCGATCTGTTCGTCGACTACGGTTCGCTGCAGGCGCACGAGCGCAATACGCTGCGTCTGCTCTTCCTCTACAAGCCCTATCGTTCGCTGATTTTCGACTGGGAACAGATGGCGCGGGGCATGATCTCCACGTTTCGCGCGGCCCGCGCGCAAGCGCAGGACAAAGCGCCGTTCGATAGCCTGGTCGATGAATTGTCAGATCTGAGTCCCGAGTTTCACGACTGGTGGCAGGACACGGATGTAAAGGGATTCGACGAGGGCGACAAATGCCTTCGGCACCCCACGGCGGGTCAGATCGAGTTCACGTACGTCGCGTTGACGCCCGTTGGGCGGCCGGACCTTTCGCTGGTCACCTACATTCCCCGACCCGCTGCCAGTGACCGGCAGTCATAGGATCACAAGACGCCTTATTCAGATGTTCCGATTTGCCTAAAGTGACCGTCAGAGCAGATTCATGCATACCGCTCTCAACCGTCACGGAGGCAATCATGTCCAACCTGAATCCGAACCCCGGCAGCGGCGCTATCTCCCGCAATCCCGCGACCGGCGAAGTCATCGCAACCTATGCGTTCCAGACGGGGGATGAAGTCGATCGCCTGCTGGACGACAACACGGCAGCATACCGGTTGTGGCGCGCCACACCGATGACCGAACGCGTTGCGACATATCGTCGCCTTTCCGCGTTGTTGCGGCAGGCGTCCGAGCCTCTGGCCGCATTGATCACGTCCGAAATGGGCAAGACGATCCAGGCAGCACGCGGCGAGGTCGAGAAATGTGCCGCCACCATCGACTGGATTGCAGAGAACGGCCCCGCTATCCTTGCCGACGAGAAAGTAGCCGTTGAGGGTAACGATCAGGTACACGTTTCGTATCTGCCCATTGGGAGCATTCTCGCCGTCATGCCGTGGAATTTTCCGTTGTGGCAAGTGATTCGCGCTTCGGGGCCGATCATGCTGTCGGGCAACGGATTCGTTCTGAAGCATGCGCCCAACGTCATGGGCTCAGCGTACGCATTGCAGAAGATCTACGAAGAGGCTGGCTTTCCGACGGGCCTGTTCATCAATCTGAACGCCGACAACGAAACGGTCGCACGCGTGATCGAAGACCCCCGTATTGCGGCCATCACGCTGACGGGCAGCATGCGCGCAGGTTCCGCCGTAGCGGCACTCGCTGGCAAGGCGCTCAAGAAGAGCCTGCTGGAACTGGGTGGCAATGACGCATTCATCGTACTGGCCGATGCAAACATCGATCTGGCAGTGAAGGCCGGGATCGAGGCTCGTTTCCAGAACGCAGGGCAAGTCTGCCTTGCCGCCAAGCGCTTCATCATCGAAAAGTCCATCGCCGACGAGTTCACACGCAAGTTCGTCGCCGCCGCAAAGCTGGTAAAAGCCGGTGATCCGCTTGACGCATCGACCACTATCGGGCCGATGGCGCGTCACGATTTGCGCGACGAACTGCACGGCCAGGTCGAACGCACGATCGCGGCAGGCGCCACGCTGGTTCTCGGCGGCAACAAGGTGGAAGGACCGGGCAACTTCTATGAACCGACGGTGCTGATCAACGTCGAGCCGGGCATGCCTGCCTTCGACGAGGAAACGTTCGGCCCCGTCGCGGCGATTACCGTTGCCGATAACGAAGAGCATGCCATTCAACTCGCCAATACCAGCGAGTACGGACTGAGCGGCAACCTCTGGACAAGCGACATCGCGCGGGCGCAACGCATTGCGCGCCGCCTGGAAACCGGCGGTGTATTCATCAACGGCTTCTCGGCATCGAATGCGCGCGTGCCCGTGGGTGGTGTGAAGAAAAGCGGCTACGGACGGGAACTGTCGCATTTCGGTTTGCGTGAATTCACCAACCCGCAGACCGTCTGGGCCAAAACCGTCGATTGATCGATTCCACCACTTGCCGTTTGAATGAACATCGATTGAATTGTTCTATAAGGAATACATATCATGTCGAAGAATATTTCCAGCCCGGTTTTGCAACCGGTCACCATCGGCGGACTGCATCTGAAGAATCGCGTGGTCATGGCGCCGATGACGCGCAGCCGCTCCAACGAAGCGGGCGTTCCCCCTGAGTACGCCGCCGACTACTATGCGCAGCGTGCCGGCGCTGGGCTGATCGTCACGGAAGCGACCAACATTTCCTCGCAGGCGCGCGGCTATCCGCGTACGCCGGGAATCTGGACCGAGGACCAGATCACCGCCTGGAAGAAGGTGACGGAAGCGGTGCATCGGCAAGAAGGGAAGATATTCCTGCAGCTCTGGCACACTGGTCGGATTTCCCATCCCGACATGCACGATGGCGCGCTGCCAGTTGCACCGTCAGCGATCAAACCGGGTGGCCAGATTCGCGTACATGACGGCATGAAGGACTTTGTCACGCCGCGCGCACTGGAAACTCACGAGATTGCGCTGATCGTCGAAGACTATCGCCGCGCCGCCGAAAACGCGAAGCGTGCTGGCTTCGACGGCGTCGAAGTGCACTCGGCGAACAACTATCTGCTGGAGCAGTTTGTCCGCGATAGTACGAACCACCGTACCGACCAATACGGTGGTTCGATCGAGAACCGTCTGCGCTTCCCTCTTGATGTCGTCAAAGCCGTTGTGGATGTCTGGGGCGCGGATCGGGTCGGCATTCGCATCTCGCCAGTGACGACGGCACCGGGCGAGACTCCGCTCGACAGCAACACGATGGAGACATTCGGTGCTTATCTGGATGCACTGTCGGATCTCGGTCTGCTGTATGTGCACGACATCGAAGGCGTGACGCAGTTGAGTCGCGAGGCCTCGAACGGCATTCGCTATGAGGCGCTGCGCGAACGCTTCAAGGGCGCGTATATCGCCAATAACCAGTACACGCTTGGTCTTGCAGAGAAGACGTTGGCTGAAGGCAGCGCCGACCTGTTCAGCATCGGCCGACCGTTCATTGCGAATCCCGATCTGATCGAACGGCTTCGCGTCGGCGCGCCTTTGGCCGAAGCGCCCAAGGAATACTGGTACGGTGGCGACTCCACGGGCTATTCCGATTGGCCCGGGTTAAACGGCCGGATCGCCGTCGAAGTGTGATCTTGTCGCTGCGAGGCACATTGCGGCCTCGCAGCGCGGTGCATCACAGCGCGCCGTTATCCAATTCCCCTGCACGCCGCATGAAAGCTCTCAAGCAACGCTCGCGTTTCTTTCAGATCAGCGATTGCGAAACCTTCCGTGAACTTGTCGTAGACCGCCGCAAGCACGGACTTCGCCTGCTCTGTTTTGTGTTGTCTGTGTTTGAGGCGAGCGAGACTCCTGGCCGCGCGTAGCTCGAGGAATAGCGCGCCTTGCTGTTGCGCGATCTCGATAGCATGCGTGTAAAGCGCTTCAGATACGCCTTGCGCGTCGAGCCCTTCGGATGCAGCGAGTATCTCGCCTTTGATCCGCATCAATTCGGGTATGAACCAGAGTTCGTCGTGCAACTGTGACCACTCCAATGCATCCTCGATCGTTGCTCGCGCTTGCGCGTGACGTCCGAACGAAAGCAGGCCTTGCGCGTACATGCCCGCGAACATCGAATAGCGCATGCCGATGTGCTCGCGCCTGAGTTGCGCCAATGCGTCGCGAAGAATCGCCAGTCCCGCCGCGTCCTTTTTCTCGACCAGTAAAGCGCCATGCAAGCCCCGCGCCATTGCATCGAACAGCACCAACCCATGCTTCGCGACACTCTCCTGCAACGTGACCAGGGCTTCCTCAGCCGCATCGATATCGCCCGCGTAGAGCGCGATGGGAATGAAGGCAAACACGAGCACATATCCGATGGTTAGCGTATGACCGCTTTCCTCGGCATCGTGTCGCGCCAGTCGCGCCTCCTCGAGTGCCTGGTCCGCAAGACCCATTGACCACAGCACACTCGCCATCAACGATCGCGTACCTTCGCGTCCCTTGACGTGGTTATCGGAGAGTTGCGACCGATGGCCAGGTTCCGCGTACCACGCCAGCACACCTTCGAGCAAATGCCTGGCCTCGGCCTGCTTCCCCATGTGGTGCCACGCAAACGCTGTCAGGCGACTGCCCTCCGAGATCGAAATCTCGTCGCGTGACGCGTTAGCAATGGCGCGGAACTTCTTCAACAGATCGTCGGCGGCACGATGCTTTCCTGCGTAGACGAAACCGCAACAGGCGACGAACATCGAACGCAATTGATATTCCCTGTCGCCCAGCTGTTCTGCGATTTCCAGCGCCTTGGTCCATGCAGTGTCGACTTCCGAAACCATCCCGCGCGTGTACAGCGCCGACGCAGCCAGCGCAGTATAGAGCTTCATCTGCTGACTGTCGGGTGCTGGCGTACCCGCTTCTGTCTGATGAAGCGCCTGCGCAACGCGACTGCGGCACTCTTCGAGCGAAGAAAGCCTGATCCACGCGGGTATCGCCGACACGGTAAGTGCGATGCCAAGCGACGCGTCGCCGCGCCCGGAAAACGCCCAGTTCAACGCGGCCCGCACATCGTCGATCGTATGTATGTGGCCGTCCAGCCAACGCGTGTCGGGCGGTCTGATCCAGAAGTCTTCCACTGCCGCGTACATGTCACGGAAATGCAGGGCATGCCGCCTCGAGACGATGTCCATTTCATCCGCGTCCACGAGCTTGCGTCTGGCGTAGTCCCGCGTGGTGTCGAGCAGACGATATCGCATGGTGTCGCTGCCAACATTCGCCGACAGCATGGACTTGGCCACAAGGCTCGCGACTGCATCGATCAGGCTCGCGTACGGCAGGTTCTCGTCTCCCGCGACGGCGGCCGCCGAGGCCAACGAAAACACGCCGGGAAATACGCCTAAACGACGCAGCACAACCCGCTCAACGTCGGGCAGCAGCTGATGGCTCCAGTCGAGCGTCGCCAGCAGCGTTCTCTGCCGCTCAGGCGCCGTGCGACGCCCCAGCGCGAGCGCGGAAAACCGGTCGTCGAGTAGCTGGAGCAACTCATGAGCGCCAAATGCGTTCAGGCGCGTAGCAGCAAGTTCGATTGCCAGTGCAATCCCATCGAGCCGGCGGCAGATTTGCGCCACCACGGATGCATCTTCATCGGACAATGCGATATCGCCGCGAGCGGCAACGGCACGCTCGACAAACAGTTCGACGGCGGGATACTGGAGTGCTTCGTCCATCGTCGTGCACGTCGAGTTGGGCGGACTTTCAAGCGGTTCGAGCCGGTAGACGTGTTCACCGACTGCCTCCAACGGCTCACGGCTGGTCGCGAGAACACGCATCTCCGGCGCCGCCGCCGTCATATGCTCCGCGATAGTCGCGGCTGCTTCTATCACGTGCTCGCAGCTGTCCAGCACGACGAGTTGCGGTCGATTGCGAAGCCGGAAATAGCTGGCCAGCGCCTGCGGTATGTTGTCCGAATGCACGGCAAGACCGATCGCATTGGCGACGGCATGAGGCACGAAGCTCGCGTCCGATAGTTGGGACAGATTCACGAACCAGACGTCGTGCCCGCTCTGCACCATCTCGTGGGCAACGGTCAATGCAACCGTCGTTTTGCCAATTCCTCCGGGGCCCGCTACCGTCAGGAGCCGCACGCGCGAGAGTCGAGTCAACAGATCGCTGATCGTGCCGGCACGCCCGATCGGCCGGGTCAACGCTGCGGGAATGTTGTGTGACACGCCGGCATGTCCAGGCGACGACGATGCCGCTGCTGGCGTCGCTTCACGCTCGACGCGCGCGACGAACTGATAGCCGCGTCCCACCACCGTGGCAACAAAACGCTGGTCCTGCGGTCCTTCGCCAAGCGCTTTGCGCAGCGCCGCGATGTGCACCTTGAGATTGCTTTCCTCGACCACGGTACGCGGCCACGCATGCGCCATGAGCTCTTTCTTGCTGACGAGCTCTCCACGACGTTCGACGAGCGCGGTCAGCAGATCCAGCGCGCGGCCGCCAATCTGGACGCGTACGTCCCCATCGAGCAGTGTGTGCTGCGATGGAATGAGCCGAAATGAACCAAAGCGAAATACAAGGCCTGTATCAGCCGACTGATTGGGCACGACGAATAACCTGAGATAATGATTTCGGGTAAATATACATAAAATATACCTGAGGGATATATACGTTAATTAACCGCAATCCCGTTCGAAAGGCGGCCGCGCGGACGCCGTGAACGAGCGCAGCGACGCCGCATGGCGACGCGGCTGCAAAAGCCTGCGCAAACGTGGTAACTATTGCAGTCGGACCGATTTTAGTCTATATTTAGTCCGATACAAGCCCGCAATGGAGCGCACGATGCATATCGCCGACCACGTGAAGCCGATCAGCTATCTCAAGAGCGAAGCGGCGCAAATCGTCAAGGATCTGACCGACTCCGGCGAGCCGCTCATCATCACGCAGAACGGCGAAGCGAAACTCGTCGTGCAGGATGTGCGCACCTACGAAGCCACACAACAGACCATTGCCCTGTTGAAAATCCTGGCAATCGGCCAGAAGCAGATCGAACGCGGGGACCACGTCGACGGCGACGAATTTTTCGCCGAACTCGATGAACTCGACCGTCAGGAAAAGCTTCGCTGATGCCGGCTCCGCTGCTTCCGTATCGCATCCTGCCGACTGCGCGTATCGGCATCGAAGAGTTGAGAAGTTACATCGTTCGCACATTCGGTTGGGAGACATGGCGCCAGACGTCCGTGCAGATTCAGCAAACCATTGCGCACATTCGCCAGTTTCCCGAAAGCGGACATCTGCCCGCCGAGCTTGAAGGTTTTATCGAAGACAACTTCATGCAAGCGCTCTCCGGCAAGAACCGGATCATTTATCAGGTGCGCGACGACATTGTGTTTATTCATCTCGTGGTCGACACGCGGCGCGACCTGCAGGCGCTTCTTCATCGAATCGTGCTTCGATTGATCTGAAAGTGGTCGCGCGCGCATTTCGCATAATCCGATCAAACCTGCCGCAACGTCCCTTCCAGACGATGTAATTCAAGCTGCGCGGTGGTGAAGAACGAACAAGACGTGCCTTCATAAAAGTCATCGATGTGCACGACGGTAGAACGATCCGCTTCCTGCCACGAAATAGCGAATATGCCTGGCGCGATCTGTCGCCACGCGTACTTCACTTCGCCTGCAGCGCCTTTGTACGGACCTTCCGTAATTTCATAGCGCATATTGACGCCGTCAGTAGCATAGGCATTCAGCGCAGTGAGTCCTGCATAGCGTACTTCGAATGTTTTCCCGGCAAATGGAGCGATCTCGATGGTCGTGTTCATTGGTCAGAATTCGCGAAAATTCACATGGCTTTAACGTGCTCCAGACTTCCCCGGCTGGTTCGGAAACCAACGCTCATCGGGCAGTCTGGAGCGCCCCCATTTCTACACGCTGAATCGTTATTTGTTCTTCTTCGCCAATTCTTCGACTAGCGCTTTCAGGCCATCGTCGTAAATCCCCTGAAACAGCTTCGACGCTTCCTGATCGCTAACCGTGGTAGGCGTGAACCGGCCAGACCATTCGACACGGCACGAAGTGCCGCCCTTATCGACGACCTTTAGCGTCGATAGATAATCTTTGACGGGAAACGGCGCTTGCAGGATTGCATAGCTATAGCTGCGTGCCGCATTGTCGAATGCAATCAGCCTCTCGACGATCGCCTCGCCGCTCGGATTCGCGAGATGCCGCACACGACCGCCTTCGCTCAGTTCGCTCTTCGGAATGTAGGGCAACCAGTCCGGTAGCGAGCCAAAGCCGCCAATCAGTTGCCACACCTGATCCGCCGACAGTGCGATGTCGATACTTGAAGATGCTTCAGCCATGACGCCTCCCTATTTCCGGTCGACAGGCAAGGGTGCAAGCGGCGACACCAGGCGCTGCTCGCGCATTTCCCGCCAGAAGTCATCGGGAATCTTCACACTCAACGCGGCGACATCTTCAGCAATGCGGCTGGGATGACTCGCACCAGGAATGACAGCAGCCGTCGCCGGATGCGCAAGAGAGAATTGCAGCGCAGCCGCCTTGATCGGAATCTTGTGCTTCTCCGTTAGCGCCTTGATACGTGCAACTTTCTCGATGATCTCCGGCTGCGCCTTTTGATACTCGAAATGCGTACCACCGGCGAGCACACCCGAACTATACGGGCCACCAATCACGATATCGACCTTCTTTTCCAGCGCCGCCGGCATCAGACGTTGCAACGCGAGTTCGTGATCGAGCAGCGAATAGCGTCCCGCTACCAGCATGCCGTTCGGCTTCGCATCCGATAGCGCCAATGTCAGTTCGATCGGTTCGACGCGATTCACGCCCAGTCCCCATCCTTTGATGACGCCCTGCTCCTGCAAACGCATCAAGGTTGGAAACGCGCCTTTACGGGCGATATCGAACTGCGTGATCCACGCGTCGCCGTGAAAGTCCTGCGCAATATCGTGAACCCATACGAAATCGATGTGATCGACCTTGAGCCGCTTCAAACTGTCTTCGATCGATTTCAAGGTTCCGCTTTCCGAATAGTCATAGAGAATCTTGTTCTTCCGCCCGAATTCGAAAAGGCCACCTTTCTCGCCGAAATCGCGGCTGCCTGTCTCCAGTTCATCCAGAATGATGCGGCCGACCTTCGTGCTCAGAATGTACTCATCGCGCTTGTGCCTGGACAACGCTTCGCCGACGCGCAGTTCCGACAGCCCGGCCCCGTAGAACGGCGCCGTGTCGTAGTAGCGCACGCCCTGCTTCCACGCTTCTTCGACCGTTTCCAGCGCCTCTTCCTGCGGGATGTTGCGGAACATGTTTCCCAATGGCGCTGCCCCAAAGCCCAATGGACCATTCAGCAAGCTGCTTCTGACGCTCATCGCTAGCTCCTGGGTCGTGACGACCCTAAAAAATCCGGTTAAGAGACTGAACCGTAGCCTTTCCGGCAGTGGCCTCCTCGTTATGGAAAGCCGTTTCCGGATACGCATATGTGCAATGCACACATGAATTGACCATTGCCACAGCCTCCCGAACGCTCCGGTTTCTCTCATGCTGCAAAGAATCCGTAAGCACTGCGGCCGACTCAAGATATGCTTGCGATGGGATGCGAACAAGACCTACAAAGGGTTTGCGTGTTATCGATGAAATGCACCGACCTATACTTTTGTATGTGATGCAATTGCTTGCGTGGCGCGCTATTCGTTAGCGGCGGAGCATGGAACCGTACGCGGACTGTGCCCGCGTACGCATGCGTAACGGAAATGGCTTTATTGATTGGTGCCTTGCCCGATACCCGCTTTCTTCTCGGCGTTCTGTATATCCTGCGGGTAGTTCGGGTCACTTGCACGTCCGGGCTGATAGCCCGCGTCTTCAAGCTTCTTCAGTTCAGCGTTCTTTTTGGCGCGTGCCTCTTTACGTGCCTGCTTGCGCTGCGCCTTCGTCGGCTCGGGTGACGATGCCATCGCGCCTGCCGCTGCGTCGGTCTGCGCAAATGTTGGCCCCACCGCGCCGATCCCAAGCGAGGTCGATACGAGGAGCACGTTCAGTTTTCTGAGGATATGCATGTGCTGTTCTCCGGATATGCGTCGGTTGACGCTTCGAGTGCTTCGGCAATGACACTTTTGCCGGCGACGTTGCGCTCGCAAAAAGCCACTCTCCGTCATTCTGTGGCGGTCACTGCATCGCGGCTTTCCAGAATGATTGCTTTTGTCCGTTCTACCCGGAGATGATCGACAGATTTTTTTACCCGCTGCCAGCTCTAAGATCGATGCCATGCGGGCGCCGGACGTCATCTAAAGCTGAAACGCTCGATGTCGAATCCGGCTGCGATCGGCATGTCTTCAGTATCGTTCAGCAGCTTCTTCGCTGCGCGCTGCGGACGAGCCGAAATTGCCAGTAGCTCACGGGCCAGTTCGGTCGTCGCGCGTTCGAGGTCGCTGTCCACGACAAACTCGGTCACCATCCCCCAATCGTAGGCCTGTACGCCACGGATTATCCGGGAGCGCATCACGACATCCTTCAGTCGCGCAAAGCCCACTAGTCTCTGGAGACGCACTGCGCATTCGTAACCAGGCACTTGCCCCATTTTTTGGGCTGTCAGTGCATAGAGAGTGGTGTCGGTGACGATTCTGAAATCGCATGCCAGCGAAAGCTCAAAGGCCGCCCCGAAGCAATATCCGTGATTTGCGGCAATTACCGGCTTGCTGCACCGTGACGGCGCACCGAGATCCCACGCGCGCTTGCACGCGTCCTCGCGCGACATATCGGTCAGTTCCTCGCGATCGCCGCCGCGAGAAAAATGTTCGCCCGACGCCCGCACCACGATGACGCGCACAGCTGGATCGAGGTCCAGCGTTTCGAAGGCCGCACACATCTGTGCACACTGATTGGCGGAGATGAGATTGAACGGCGGTCGATCGAGAACGATATCGGCACGTGCACCCTGCTCGGCAAACTCAACCCGAAAACCATCGAGATCGGCCAGCGCGCTAGCGGCTCGATAGACAGCCTGTGCCATAGGGTCCTCTGTTTGCGTCGGCGGACGTTACTTTCCACGACAGTCATTCGTCGTATCAAATCGCGATTGATGAAATTCGTTTCAATTTAAATGAAACGTTATTAACTAAGTTGAAGAAGAGCAAGGAAGGGTTTACCCGCTAGCGACCTTTCGACTTCGCACGGTCTCCCGTCGCGCACGCCATGCGCGGGCTCAGGCTAGTGTTTGCATAGACTACGTCCCGGGATCGAACCGATCGCAGAGGACAGTCATGACCTATACACCTGATGAAAACCGGTACGAAAGCGCGGTCTATCGCCAATGCGGCCAGAGTGGCCTCGTGTTGCCGCCGATCTCATTGGGAACCTGGCAGAACTTCGGCGGAGTGAACGTATTCGAAACGTCGCGAGCTGTGGTGCGGCGGGCATTCGACCGAGGCGTTACGCACTTTGATCTGGCGAACATGTACGGCCCGCCTCCCGGCAGCGCCGAGGACAACTTTGGCGAGATTCTGCGCAAAGACTTTCCGGGAATGCTGCGCAACGAACTGATCATCTCCTCCAAGGCCGGTTACGACATGTGGCCAGGTCCATATGGCGCGGGTGCATCGAAGAAATATCTGATCGCATCGATCGATCAGACGCTCAAGAGACTCGGGGTCGACTACGTCGACATCTTCTACGCGCATCGTCCGTGGCCGAACGTGCCCATGGAAGAGACGATGAGTGCGTTAGCGCAGATCGTCAGGCAAGGTAAGGCGTTGTATGTCGGCGTGTCGTCCTACAGTCCCGAACGCACTCGCGAGGCGCATGCGTTACTCAAAAGCGAAGGTGTGCGCCTGCTGATCCATCAGCCTTCGTATTCGATGTTGAACCGACACATAGAGACCGGCTTGCTGGATACGCTCGATGAACTCGGTATCGGCTGCATTGGGTTTTCTGCGCTGGCACAGGGTCTGTTGACGGATCGCTATATTAGTGGCGACGCGCCCGGTGGACGTTCACTCAATCGCGGCGGAAGCTTCATGCCCGAATTTCTCTCCGACGAGAACCTGAACAACGTCAGCGCGCTAGCGGCGATCGCGAGGCAACGCGGCCAGTCACTCGCGCAAATGGCGATTGCGTGGGTACTTCGCGATCCGCGCGTCACCAGCGCTCTCATTGGAGCACGCACCGTCGAACAACTCGACGACTCGCTCGACGCTTTGAAGAACCTCCATTTCAGCGCCGAAGAGCTGTACGAGATCGACCAGTTTGCGAAGGAAGGCGGCATCGACCTTTGGCGGGAAATTTCGAAGCTCTGACCACTGCTCGCTCAAATGGTCGTCTGCATATCGACGATGTAGTCGACGCAGTATCGATAGACAGTGCGGACATAGGGTTCGCGAAAGTCCAGTCGTGGGATAACGGCAAACAACTCGACTGCACCGCGACATGTCAGCGTCAATGGAACAAATGCGGCAAGGTTCTCCGCTACCGCTCGCGCTCTGCCGCTTATTTTTATTCGCTCAAGCCAGTCGTCCCGACCGCCTTTGACGCGATGCCATCTGCGCGCGGCCAGAACCACCTGTTCATCTGACAGCCACTCTGCAGTTGTGCTCTTTTGCAATATCTGCGAAATGACGAGATACGTCAGCAGTTCGGCTCTTGTGCGCAAAGGACGCGTCACGCTGGTCTCCAATCAAAGTATGGACTCAACGTACAAGTTTTATACTTTCGAAGCAAGCGATGACCTGAGTGCTTATATTGGGTACTGCGCGCTCCGCGCGGGTTTATGTCTCACTCTCGATGCAGCCTGATCGCGAGCGCTTTCTGATTTACTCAAATTAACCGCGGTTAACCGGAATGACACTTCCCTGCCGGTCGCGCCGCGGTTCAGATGCGTGCAGTCACTTCACAACAACAGGATTCACAGGCGCACCCGTACCGCCTACGATCTTCAGCGGCGCCGCGGCATAGAAGAACGACCACTGACCATCCTGCGCGCAGTCCTCAGCCAGTTCGTCCAGAAGAACCACTTCCGTAAAGACGACACCCAGATTGCGCATCAACGCGTTGTGAAGCGGGATCATGACGCCCGATACCGGATCGACAGTGACCTCATTGCCCATCGTGTCAGTGACGAGGCACGGAATCTCCATTTCATGGAACCAGTTGACGAGTTCACGACTGAACGTCAAACCCGGTTCGATGAAGTCTTCATAGAACTCATTCGAATCGCGTTCGTAGAAAGAGCCGATCAGTCCGGTTCGTATAACGAGGATGTCGCGCGGTTCGATCGTGACGCCTTGCGCGCGAGCCGCTTCCATCAGGTCCAGATGATCGAATGTCTCACCCTTTTCCAGAACCCGCTTGCCCCGAAAGCGCGCCATGTCGATCAAAACAGCGCGCCCCACGATCCCACGATGAGCAATCGGCAAAATGCTTGCCTTGCTCAGGCCGCCTATTGTGCTGAGTGCATCGTAGCCATTCCATAGCTTGTCGTCGTACCAGACGTGCCCGAGTGCGTCGCATTGGGTCGAGCCTTGAACATGCATGAAGATCACATCGTCGGCATATTCGACATTGCCATCGAAATGTGCTTTTCCTGCCAGATAATGCCCTTTGTCCAGTACGTTCATGCGCATCGACGGACGCCGTCCGGGAAACAACGGTTCGCCTTTTTCGTGCCCGATTTCGACCTGCAACGTGAAGGTCTTTCCTTTGCGAACTGACTGGATACCGCGCAGCACCTGAGCAGGCTGAAGGTAGTTCAACGCACCGATCTCATCGTCCTCGCCCCATCTTCCCCAATTGGTCGGCAACCCTTCGAGGAGTTGCTTTACATCAGCGTCGTTGGCCGGTTTTCTTTCGCACATGATCGTCTCCTTAATTATTCGAGCAGCTTCGTCAGCGCGGTCCAGTATAGGCAGGTCGATGTCGCAAGATAATTGAGAGGAATTGATACAGATATAACTTCTCATCAGTACCCAGCCGTCGCTTTGGCGGGCAAGACGAATCAGGCACTCAAGCACACTCTACTAAAGCGCACGCTTTGCCACTACGCACTTGCGCCAACACCCTCTCGTGAAGTGCGCTAAGTTGGGGGTCGCAATCAGGCACGTAACAGTCCCGCCTCATCAATGTGAACGCCCGCGCTGGAGATCCCATGAAAGTGAAAGCCGCCGTGCTGAATGCTGCGGGCGCCAAACCCAGATATGCCGACAGCCAGCCTCTAACCATCGAGACGCTCGATCTGCAGGGACCTGGCCCCGGGGAGGTTCTCATCAAGATTTCGGCGGCCGGTTTGTGTCATTCTGATCTTTCAGTGATCAATGGTGACCGCCCGCGGCCGCTTCCAATGGCGCTTGGGCACGAAGCGTCGGCCGTGGTTGAAGAAGTCGGAGCAGGTGTCCCCGATCTGCAGGCGGGCGATCATGTAATCGCGGTTTTCGTTCCCAGTTGCGGTCACTGCGAACCGTGCGCGGAGGGACGGCCGGCGCTCTGCGTGCCCGGTGCGCAGTCGAATACTGCTGGCACACTGCTGTCCGGTGAGCGCCGGTTGCATTATCACGGGGAGCCCATCAATCATCATCTGGGCTGTTCGGTGTTCGCGGAGTATGCGACGGTATCGCGTCGATCGCTTGTGAAGATCGACCCGGACATACCACTCGACACGGCCGCGCTGTTCGGATGTGCGGTACTGACAGGCATGGGCGCCGTGATCAACACAGCCGAATTCAAGGCGGGTATGTCGATTGCTGTCATCGGTCTCGGTGGTGTCGGCATGGCTGCGCTCATCGGCGCAATCGCGGCCGGCGCGCGACAGGTCATCGCGGTGGATCTTGCCGACTCGCGCCTGCAGTTTGCGCGCTCTCTCGGTGCGACACATGTCTACAATGCGCGTGACCCCGATACGGAAGCCGCAATCCGTGATGTATCTTCTGGCGGTGTCGACCGGGCACTCGAATTCGCGGGCGCGATTCCCGCACTGAGTCTCGCGTACAACGTCACGCGTCGAGGCGGCGTCACGGTCACCGCGGGTTTGCCGCCGCCTACGTCGACGTTCGGGCTGTCGGTGGCGAAACTGGTTGGAGAAGAGCGCAATCTGAAGGGCAGTTATATCGGCACGTGTGTTCCGTCACGCGACATTCCGCGCTACATGAGCATGTATATGCAAGGACGCCTCCCCGTCGACAGGCTGCTTACCGGTCGTCTGACGCTCGAGAACATCAATCACGGCTTCGATCTTCTGCACGAAGGCGAGGCGATCCGGCAAATCGTGGAGTTCATCTGAGGCCGCGACACTAGTACGGCGCGTTTGAACCCGCGTTCGGACCCATTCGAACGAACTGAT
Organism: Burkholderia sp. Ac-20365; assembly: GCF_017104715.1. Taxonomy (GTDB): domain Bacteria; phylum Pseudomonadota; class Gammaproteobacteria; order Burkholderiales; family Burkholderiaceae; genus Paraburkholderia. The sequence continues at coordinate 285,431 of NZ_JAAGPI010000005.1, read as the reverse complement.
ATGGAACGTGCAGACATGAAACCTTATATAGTCGCCCATATGATGTCCTCCGTCGATGGCCGCAGTCTGACCGACGGCTGGCAACGCAAGTACGTTTTCGGCATGTACGAAGAGACGGCCGCGAAATTCGAAGCGGACGGCTGGATATGCGGCCGTGTGACCATGCAGGAGGTGTCACATGGCGACGACTATCCCAAAGGACTCGCCAGGGCGCCGATCCCGCGCACCAACCATTTTGTCGACCGCAATGCGAGCCAGTACGCGATTTCCATTGATCCGCAAGGGCGTGTGGCATGGAAGAGCAATATTGCGCTCAAGTCTCACGTCGTCGAAGTCGTGACGGAAGCAGTCGCCGATGATTACCTGGCGTATCTCCAGTCCATCAATGTCTCTTACATGTTTGGTGGAAAGAGCGAGATCGATCTCGCGCATGTCGTGCAAACACTGGCGGCTGAACTCGGCGTCAAGAAACTGATTGTGGAAGGCGGATCGCGCGTGAGCGGCGCTTTTGTGAATGCGGGGCTGGTCGATGAAGTCAGTATATTGCTGATCCCGCTCGTCGATGCCCGCTGTGAACATCCGTCGTCATTCGAAGTGGCGATGGACAAGTGGCATGCGCCAACCTATCTGAGTCTCGAGTCGATCGAGAAACTGGAACACGGCGCGGTCTGGCTGCGTTACACGATAGAAAAACAGAGTACGTAAAAGTCCTGCGGAAATAGCACACACACACCTTCACGGGTTGTCACTCGCCAGCGGCAGCGTGAAATAGAAACGTGCGCCGCCCAGGGCCGACTCGTTGTCGGCGGAAATGGTCCCGCCATGCGTCTCAATGATGGAGTGACAGATGGGCAAACCCATACCCATGCCGCTCTCCTTGGTCGTGAAAAAGCTTTCGAACAGGCTATGCAGATGTTCAGGCGCGATACCCGGACCACTATCTTCGACCGAGCACCGCAACGTGGCGGAATCATGCACGGCGACTGTGATGGCGATTTCTCGTTGCAGGCTGCGCGCCTGATCGATAGCCTGTATTGCATTCACGGCAAGGTTCACGATCACCTGCTGGAACTGGATGCGGTCGCCGAGTACTTTGGGCGTGCCATCGGCGAGTTGACGCTTCACGGTGACATGACGTGAGTTGACTTCATGACGCAAAAATACGAGCGCCTCGTCGATGAGATCGTCGAGAGACACCAGCGTACGTTCCGGTGCCCGCCGCACGGCCATCGCGCGAATGCGGCCAATAATGTCCACTGCGTGGCGTGCATCGGCGATGATGCGCCGGTTCGTAGCCAGCGCCTCCGTAATGCCGGGCGTAGCCCGATCGAGCCAGCTCAGACTCGCCTGGCCATTCATCGCAATCGCGGCGAGCGGTTGCTTCAGTTCGTGGGCAATAGATGCCGTCAATTCGCCGAGCATCGAAATACGCGCGGCGTGCGCGAAATCTTCCTGCACGCGTTGAAGCATCTCTTGCGCACGGATGCGCTCGGTCATATCGACCAGACTGATCACGGCCATGCCTTTATCGTCGCTCATGCGACGGCGCGCGACGGTGAACAACACGTCGATGGTCCGGCCGTCGAAGGTCGGCAGTTTCGTCGTTTCCTGAAAGAGCGCTTCGCCGTAATACCTGCTTTCCAGCGCATGAACGAATGTCGCGGGGCTTTCGCGCCAGACCCATGAGAATGAGCCGAGCATCTCGTTCCTGTCTCGTGCGCCGAACATCTGTATCGCGTAGTTGTTGACGTCCTCGATAATCAGCGCCTCTGCCGCGCGCGCCAGCCACTCCGGATGCTCAGCGACATACGCCGACAGATTCTCCACGCCCTGCGCGCGCAACTCCGCCAGCATGGTAATCAGCGTTTGAGCCTCGACCTGCCATAAGCCAACCGGCGTTTCGCTAAAGAGATGCCGATAGCGATGCTCGCTGCGTTGAAGGTCCGCGTAAAGCCGCGCGTTTTCCAGCGAAATTGCGGCCTGTGATGCCAGCAGTCTCAGCACCGCTGTGCGAGACGGCGTGAAGACATGCGGCGTCAACGTGTTTTCAAGGTACAGAACACCGATCAGCGTTGCCTGCTTGATAAGCGGAAGACAGAGAATAGAACGACTGCCCCGCCGCTGAATGTACTCGTCGCCTGAAAAAGGGCCTTGTTCTGCTGCATCGTCCAGCAGCAGGCTTTCTCTCGCGCGAATCACGTATCGCAAGATCGACTCGGGCATTTCCGCAGGCGCGACGCGCGCATGAGGCATACGGACATCCACCGTGTCGCGTATCGTCGTCGCCTCCGCTTCGATCCACAGCTCGTCGCCGTCCGGCAGCACCAGCACGCCGCGGTCGCCGCCCGCATGTTCGAGCGCGAGCACCATCAACGTGTGAATCAGTTCGTTCAGGCCGATCTCGCTGAACACGGCTTGCGAAACCTTGACGACCGTCCCAAGCTCCAGTTGCTCGACCGACGTCGCGATCGTGTTTTCCGCACGCGACGGCAACTCCTGTCGCAATGCGGCGTGCGTCTCGTCGAGTTGGCGCACCTTGCCATCCGCGCCCCAACGCAGATAACACGACCGGGCATTCCGGAGATAGGTGTTCGCAATCGTCTCGAAGCCGCGCGCCGCATAGAAGCTCGCCGCGAGTTCATTCGCGAGCGCTTCATTCTGTATGAAGCCATGCTGATGACTCGAATGAATCGCTTCTTCGTAAAGCTCCATCGCTTCCGCGACTCGCCCTTCTATCCTCGCAATCTCAGCCAGGACCAGCGCCTGACGATTGCGGAAGTTCTCCGGGCAATTCGCGGTCCAGAGTTCGAACTTGCGCAGCTTCGCACTGAGGATCTCTCTGTATGCCTGCTGCTGGGCGCTCGATGCCGTCGGATAAAGCGCCGTCAACGCGAGTGCATGAAAGAGGTGAAACGTCGCCTCGATCGGCATGCTCATCGCAGCCGGCAGCACGGGTTCGGCGAGCAATGCGCAGTCGAGCGATTCCGCGTACTCGCCTTTCAGGAAAGCGAGTATCTGCTTCATGATGTGATAGAACACGATGCCGCAGCCGAACGTCGCCGTGACGATCGTGGCGAAGCTTGCCGCTTCGTCGAACGTGCTGTCGCCAAGCCTCAACGGTTTTGCCGATCTGCCCTGCAAACTGGCGACAAACTGCTGTTCGAGCCGGATCGTTTCGTAGACGGCATCGTTATGGCTCTGCCGTGCGAATGCCGCGTATTTCGCCGATCGTGCCTGCACATCCTCGAGTGCATCGCCTTTCTCGATCAGTTGCCATACGGTTTCGAAGGCGAGAAAACCGCCGTACACGAAATCGCCCACTTCGAGGCATGCAGTAAAAGCCCGCTCCAGAATGGGCACGCCTGTCGCAAAGTGATGCCGCCAGAAATTGACGTGATCGCCGTGCAGATGAAGCAGCGTGCCCCGCAAGCGTACGTTTCCCAACTTTTCGTTGAGCTGCAACGACAATTCGGAAAACTGGAATGCGGAAGAGATGTCGCCGACAACCGAAACCAGCATCAGCGAATACACGCCGTACGCAAACGCCGATTGGTCGGTGTTGCCGTGCCGCATGGAAAGATTGACCGCCTTCAGCGTGACCAGCGGATACAGCGTCGGGCGCCCGATATAAGCGCAAGGTACTGCGTCGACGAGCAGATTGATGATTGCCTGCATCGTCGGGTCCGTCGCCATTGGCGCATCGAGCAAATCGATGATGGCGCGCTCGCCGAGAATCGCGGAGAAGTCGCGGAATTCGGCTTCGACCGCGCGCTGAATGTCGTCGTCGCTCTCTGGCAGAACCAGCCCGAAATCCTGCAACGCGCCGACCGCAACGGCAAAGCCGTCGTAGTACTTGCTCGCCACCTGATACAGCTTGATGCGCAGGCTGTACACCTTGGCCCGATCCAGTTTGCAGTGCGCCTGACCCAGGATCATGTCGAACATCGCATCGGCCGTATCGAAGTTACCTACCAGGTACTCGCATTCGGAGAGTTCGAGATAGAGATCGAAGGTCTGCGAATAGCATCGCGTCCATGCATCCGCCGAAAGCAGCGCGGCGGCCTGCGCGAAATGATTGCGCGCGGACAGATAAGCCGTCGAATATTTGGCGCGTTTTCCGGCCATCACGTTCAGCTCGACAACCCGCTCACGCTCCTCCTGCGTCGTAATGAGTGCGACACCGCGATTCAGATGATTCACGATATCGAAGATGCCGTCTTCGAGTTCTTCCGGCGCCTTGCGCGACGCGAGCACGCGGCCGATACGAAGATGCGCTGCGGCACGTTCGCCCTCCGGAATCAACGCGTAGGCCGCTTCATGCACGCGATCGTGCACGAACTTGTAGGCGCTTTGCACGCGGAACACGAGGCCCGCGCTGACGGCGTCCCACAGCTTCGCGTCGATTTCCTCTTCGGTGCCGCCTTGCACCAGCGTGAGCGTCGCGACCTCGGCAATGTTGCCAAGGCACGCGAGTTCTTTTAGTGCATCTTGCGTGGCGGCAGGCTGACGTCCAAGCTTGGCCGCCATCAGATCGGCGACGTTTTCGGTAAAACCCTTCGCACGAATGCGCGGCAAATCCCAGGTCCACGTCGCCGTACTGGCGTTGAACGCGAGCAGCTTTTCTTCTGCCAGTGTCTTCAGAAACTGGATCGCGAAGAACGGATTGCCGCCCGTCTTTTGATGCACCAGTTGCGCAAGCGGCCGCGCCTCTTCCCGCTCGCAATGGAGTGAATCGGCAATCAGTTCGGTCACGCTCTCGGGCAACAGCGGAGCGAGCACGGTTTCCTCCACGCGCCCGCCTGTGCTGCGGATCAGGCCGAGCGTGCGCATGAACGGATGCGACGGTCCGACTTCGTTGTCGCGATACGCGCCAACCAGCAACAGATGACCGACCTCCGGATGCGTCGCGAGATGTTCGATCAGATCGAGCGTCGCCATATCGAGCCACTGCAAATCGTCGACGAACAGGGCAAGCGGATGTTCGGGCCGCGCAAACACGCCCAGAAAGCGGCGGAATACGAGTTGAAAGCGGCTTTGCGCATCGCGTGGCAATAGCACCGGCACCGGCGGCTGCTCGCCGATGATCAGCGCCAGTTCGGGAATGAGGTTCACCATCAGCTCACCATTCGAACCCAGCGCTTCCATCAGATCACATCGCCACTGGCTCACTTCTTCGTCGCTCTTGCCCAACAGTTCGCGCACAAGCGATTGAAAAGCCTGCGCCAGCGTCATGTACGGGATATCGCGCTTGTACTGATCCACCTTGCCGCCCGCGAACAGGCCACGTGGCGGAACCAGCACCTTGTGCAATTCATTCACCACCGACGATTTGCCGATGCCCGCATAGCCCGACACGAGCACCGTCTCGGCCTTGCCGCTGGCCACCACACGGTCGAATGCCTCGACCAGCGCGTCGATCTGGGCTTCGCGTCCATAGAGTCTTTCGGGAATCAGCAGCCGGTCGGACGCGTCGTGCGTGCCCGGCGGAAATGGGTCGATGCGCCGGTTCGCTTCCCATGCCGCAAGACAGGTTCTGAGGTCCGCTTCCACGCCCGCCGCGGTCTGATAGCGGTTCTCGGCCGTCTTGGCGAGCAGTTTCATGACGATGCTTTCGACGGCAGCCGGGATCGCGCCGCCCCGCTCGCCCGCCGGCGGCGGTCTTCGGGCGATATGGCAATGGATCCATTCCATCGCGTCCGATGCATTGAACGGCAGCGTCCCCGTGAGCATCTCGTACAGCGTGACGCCCAGTGAATACAGATCGCTGCGCGCATCGATCGAACGATTCATGCGTCCCGTCTGCTCCGGCGCCATATAGGCAAACGTGCCCGCGATAACCTCAGGCGGCGTAGGCGGCTGCCGCTCCTGCGGCAGTTGGGACGCGATGCCAAAGCCCGTCAGACGGATCTCGTCGTTTCCATCGACGAGTACATTTGCGGGCTTGATGTCCTTATGGATCAATCCCGACCGGTGCATTTGGCCGACGACAATCGCGAGATTGAGCGCGAGACGCAGAAAGCGCGTGAGTTCGAGTGGTCCGTGCAGGATACGGTCGAGCGGCTCGTAACCGTGATCGTCGAGAACCAGCGTCGGCAGTGAATTGTGATGGCTGAGCGCAAGCGGTTGAGCGGCCCAGCGAGGATCGAGAACGGGCGCTAAGGCGAATTCGCGCTCAAGGCGCGCGACGCTTCTGGACGCAGGCCGGGCCGCGACCAGTGTCAACACCGAGACGGGATTGCCGGGCTGCCGGGCACGGTACAACGAGAAATCTCCATCGGCGCGTAGCGACTCCAGCTCGTATCCGGTGAGATCCATGTAATCCATGTTGTCTCATTGCGAACTCTGTTCTTTCGCGATTCTGCGCGTTTCTATCATCCTTCGCCAGCAAGAGGGTGCGTTTGCGCCGCGCATGCGCTGTTTTATCCGGGCCGGAAAGATATTGCGGGAGTGAGTGCCCGCCAGGGCGCCGAGGCCCGCCGTATGCTGCGCGGCGCTCGAATCAGTTGATGGCGGCAACGGGCAACAGTTCGTCGACAATGGATTGACCTGCCGTAAAGCCCTTCAACATCGCGTCGACCTGTGAATCGAAGCCGCGACCGTTTTCGTCCGTCACGCGAAACTGAGGGAAAGCGGGCACGCGTCCGTTCGCGCTGAAAATCTCCACGACACTCACGAATCCCGCGTCATGCAACATCATGCTGCGTGCAGCGGGCTCCGCTGGTGCCTGGGCGTACACCTTGATCGAATAGCCCAGGTAAGGAAAGGCGCACTCCATGATCTCCTGCCTCGCAATGCGGGTGCTTTGCGCCGAATGTAGCCGTCGTCCGGAAAAGCGCGCCGGCGTTTGAACGCGAAATATGGCGCGCTTTTCCGAGCAGCAGTGTTTGCAATGCCGATCAGGCAGCCTGTAGTGACGACAGCGACAGCTTGCCGTCGATGCGTCGGTTGACGTTCAGCGGATTCGCCTCTTGCAGCACAGCCGGCAACAACCCATCCGGCATGTCCTGATAGCTGACGGGCCGCAGGAAGCGGTGGATCGCCAGGCTGCCGACGGAAGTCGAACGCCCGTCCGCTGTCGATGGATACGGTCCGCCATGAACCATCGCGTGTCCGACCTCGACGCCCGTGCCGAAGCCATTGACCAGTATCCGTCCCGTGCGACGCTCGAGCGCAGGCAGAAAGCCGCGTGCCGCTTCGTGATCTTCGGCATCGATATGCAAGGCCGACGTCAACTGACCTTCCAGTTGTTCGATGAGTTCGAGCATCGATTGCAGATCGCGGCATCGCACGACGAGCGACGAGGCACCAAAGATTTCCTCCTGCAACAGCTTGTCGGCGCGGAACGCTGCTTCGGTTGCCGAGAAAAGTGCGCCCTGCCCCTGATTGGGATTGGTTGCGCCCGCACCCCGGCCCACCGTGCTCACGTCAGGATGCCCGTTGAACCGGCTCACCGCCTGTTCATAGGTCTTATGAATGCCGGGCGTCAACATCGTCGCGGCGGGCGTATCGGATAGCGCTATGCCCGCAACGCGCAAGAAGTTGTCGAGCGCCGGGCCATCCACCGCGAGGATAAGGCCGGGGTTCGTGCAGAACTGCCCCGCACCCAGCGTCAACGATTGCACAAACGCACGCGCGATCGCTTCGCCTCGATGTTCCAGCGCGTGAGGAAACAGCAACACGGGGTTGATGCTGCTCATCTCCGCGTAGATGGGGATAGGCTCGGTCCGCGCCGCCGCGATCGAGATCAGTTCGGTTCCCGCGCCACGCGAACCCGTGAAGCCGACCGCCTTGATGCGTGCGTCGCGCACGAGACCTTGTCCGATTTCCCGCCCGCTGCCGAACAGCAGCGAGAACGTGCCCTCGGGCATGCCGCAGTCTTTGACGGCCTTCTGCACAGCCATACCCACGAGTTCCGACGTGCCCGGATGCGCCGAATGCGCCTTGACGATGACCGGGCAGCCCGCAGCGAGCGCGGACGCCGTATCACCGCCCGCCACCGAAAACGCCAGCGGGAAATTGCTCGCGCCGAACACCGCGACTGGGCCGAGTGCAATGTGCCGCAACCGCAGATCGACGCGCGGCATCGGCCTTCTGTCGGGTTGCGCGGGGTCGATGCGTACGCCCAGAAAATCGCCGTCACGCACCACGCCGGCGAACATCCGTAGTTGCGCGACGGTGCGAGCGCGTTCGCCTTCAATACGTGCGCGCGGCAAGCCCGATTCCTGAACGCAGCGTTCAATCAGCACATCGCCGATCTCGATGATGTTGCTGGCGATTGCTTCCAGAAAACGCGCGCGCGATTCGAGGCTCGTTTCCCGGTACGCATCGAACGCGGCCCACGCAAGCGCGCACGCCGCATCGAGATCGCTCATGCTTGCGCCGCCGAATGCGGGCTCGATACGCTCGCCGGTGAATGCGTCGATGGCATATGACGCGCCGTTGTTGCCACGTACTGCCGAGTGGCCGATCAAAAGATTGCCTGCGATAGTCATTCCGTCACCCTGAACGATAGTGATTCACATAGTGCCCGGATACGCGCCGCCATCCAGCAGGATGTTTTGTCCCGTCAGATAGCCTGCTCGCGCGCTGCACATGAAGGCGCAAAACGCGCCGAATTCATCGGGCGAACCGAAGCGGCCTGCGGGAATCGACACGCGCTTTGCTTCTCTTGCGTCGTCGTAGCTCTTGCCTTGTGCTTTGGCCGCCGCGTCCGTCGATTGCCGCAGACGGTCGGTGTCGAACAGTCCCGGCAGCAGGTTGTTGATCGTCACGTTGCGTTCCGCAATGCGCTTCTGCCGCGCAATACCCGCGATGAAGCCCGTAAGTCCGGAGCGCGCGCCATTGGACAGCCCGAGCACATCGATAGGCGCCTTGACCGCGCCAGACGTGATGTTCACGATCCGGCCGAAGCCGCGTTCCGTCATGCCGTCGACGGTTGCCTTGATCAGTTCGATGGCCGTCAGCATGTTAGCGTCGAGCGCGGCGATCCAGTCCTCGCGCGACCACGTGCGGAAGTCGCCTGGCGGCGGACCGCCCGCGTTGTTCACGAGAATGTCGATGCGAGGCGCCGCCGCGAGCGCCTGCGCGCGGCCTTCGTTCGTCGTGATGTCGCCTGCCACGGCGATCACCTGTACAGCGGCATTGCATTGCCTGAGTTCCTGCGCAGTCGCCTCGAGCGCTTCGCGTCCGCGCGCCGTAATCACGACGTTCACGCCTTCCTGCACGAGCGCCTTCGCGCTGGCTTTGCCGAGTCCCTTGCTCGCCGCGCACACGAGTGCCCAGCGGCCTTCAATGTCCAGATTCATGTGTGTTTCCTCCAACTAGTTCAATGCAGGAATAGCGGGTTCGAATGCAACGCGCGCGTGCCGCGGCGATGGGTTCGATCCGCCCTGAAAAAGATTGTGTCGACCGATCTCGCCGATCTGCCGTACGCCGGATAGCGCCATGCTGACGTCGAGCTCGCTTTGCAGGATCTGCAGCATCCGCGTGACGCCCGCTTCGCCCATCGCGCCGAGCGCATACATGAACGCGCGGCCGACCATCGTGCCTTTGGCGCCGAGCGCCAGTGCCTTCATGACGTCCTGGCCGCTGCGAATGCCGCCGTCCATCCAGACTTCCACGTCATCGTCAACCGCTTCGACGATCGCGGGCAATGCGTCGACCGTCGACGGTGCGCCGTCCAGTTGCCGTCCGCCGTGATTGCTCACGACGATCGCGTCCGCACCGACCGATGCCGCCACGCGTGCGTCCTCGGCGCTCAGAATGCCTTTGAGGATCAGCTTGCCGTCCCACTGTTGCCTGATCGCGGCGATATCGTCCCAGCTCAGCGTCGGATCGAATTGCGATGCGACCCATTTGCTGATCGCGATCACATCGTCGCCACCCTTGATGTGACCCGCGAGGTTGCCGAAGGTCTTCGCACCGGACATCGCGCGCAGCATCCAGCCCGGCTTCGAAGCAAAGTCGAGCACGTTGCTCATCGTCAGGCGCGGCGGCACGGTCATGCCGTTCTTGATGTCCTTGTGCCGTTGACCGTTGATCTGCAAGTCCAACGTGACGACGAGCGCCGAGCAGCCCGCGCGTTTCGCCCGTTCGATCAGCGACGCATTGAAGCCGCGATCACGCATCACGTAGAGCTGAAACCAGAACGGCACCGTGGTTTCGCGCGCAATGTCTTCAATCGAACAGATGCTCACCGTCGACAGCGTGAACGGCACGCCGAAGTGTTGTGCCGCTCGTGCGCCGAGAATTTCGCCGTTGGCCCATTGCATGCCGGCGAGTCCCGTCGGCGCAATGGCGACGGGCATTGCCACATCGTGGCCGACCATCGTGCTCGCCGTACTGCGGCGTTCGACATTGACCGCAACGCGTTGCTGCAGCTTCAGCGCCCGGAAGGCCGCGCTGTTCTCGCGATACGTGGACTCCGAATACGATCCACTGTCGACATAGTCGTAAAACGCCTTGGGTACGCGCCTTTTCGCAAGCACGCGCAAATCTTCAACACAGGTGATAAGCGGCATGTCAATCCCTAATACTGACCAAGAACGAAACTGGCCCTAATGCGTGCGGTGATCCGCGCGTCATTCCGCTTGCCGGGCCGGAGAAAGCGATGCAGTCGTGAAATCGGCCGGGCTTTCTTCGATGGCAATGGGACGACGCACCATGAAAAGATAAGCAAGCGCGGAAAGCAACGCGACGACGGCACTGACAATCAGTGCATTCACGAAAGAATGCGTGCGGTCCACCACGACACCCGTAATCACGGGCGCAGCCGAACCTGCGAGAAAGCCGCCGAAGTTCTGGATCCCGCCCAGCGAAGCGACCACGTGTCGCGGCGCCGCGATGCTGACAAGCGACCACGCGCCGCCCGAAGCCAGATTGATGAAGAACATCGCCAGCGAGATATAGACCACTGCAAGCGACGCAGACGGCGTCAGCGCAGCCGGCACCGTGAACAGCGCCGCGCCGACGAGACCAACCGTGATCGGCCATTTGCGGCTCGTGATGGGCGCCATGCCACGGCGATACAGCTTGTCCGCGATATAACCGCTGCACAGCATGCCGATGGTGCCGACGAAATACGGAATCGACACGACCCAACCAGTACGCGCAACGCTCATACCGCGTTCATGTTCGAGATACGCGGGAAGCCACGTCAGATAGAGCCACACCATATAGATCACGCCCATGAAGCCGAACAGCATGCCCCACGTCGTGCGCTGGCTGAACAGGTTGCGCCACTGTGCGGCGTTCAACGGCTTCGCATTCGTCTGTTCGGCGCTGTCCTGATCAAGATACGCGTCCTCTTCACGCGTGAGCTGCACCTCATTGCGGTTGCGATAGGCGACATACCAGCCGAGCGCGACGAACATACCCAGCACGCCGGTTGCGATGAACATCTGACGCCAGCCGAGCGCGAGCATCAGACCCGTGAGAATGGGCGGCGCAAGCGCGGGCCCGATGGTGCTCGACGCGACGAAGATGCCTGTCGGCGTGCCGCGATCCCGCACCGCAAACCATTCGCCGATCACTTTCGCGCCAGCCGGAAATTGCGGTGCTTCGCCAATGCCCAGACACACCCGCGCGATAAAGAACTGTTGGATATTGCCGACAAAGCCCGCGCACAGTTGCGCGACGGACCACGCGAACATGCCCGCGCCAAGCATGAGCCGTGCGCCGAGCCGGTCGAGCATCACGCCGACAGGCAACTGGCAAAACGCGTATGCCAGCGAAAACGCGGACAGCAGCATGCCCATTTGCGATGCCGTCAGTCCCATCTCGCCCCGGATCATGCTATTTGCGACGGAAAGCGCACTCCGGTCGAGATAGTTGATACAGCCGGCCAATGTCAGAAAGAAAATCGAAACGCGTTGAATGCGTCGAAGCTTTTTGCTTGCTTGCATGAAAATGTCTCCGTTTGCTTTTTGTCGACGGCCATCTGTGTGGCCTGTGAGATGCTGAATTCGTCGCGCTCGCGAGCATACGCTCGGGAGCCCGTGAAAAGAATTGACGAAAATCGATAGCGGTATAACTCGCGGGCATGTCAGTCCGCCGACATCGCTGGGGCCGCATTTCCGTCACATGCGGCCACGCATCAGAACGACGCCTCCAGCATCGCGCGGTAGTCGTCCTCGGACGCAATGCGCGGATTCGTCTTGTGGCTGTGATCCTTCAGCGCGCCCTGGATGATCGCGGGGAACATATCGCGCGTCACGCCAAGCGCTTCGAGGTGCGTCGGCAAACCAAGACGCTGTGTCATGGCCTTCAGCGACGCAGCCACTTCAGCGCCGCTGCCGGCACCAATCGCCTGCGCGATGCGTTCGAGCTTGTTCTCGTCGCGCATCGAGTCCGATTCCCTGTTGAACTCGATCACGGCCGGCAAGAAGATCGCATTGAGCGTGCCGTGATGAAGACGCGGATTGATGCCGCCCAGCGAATGACTCAGGCTGTGCACGCATCCAAGGCCCTTCTGGAATGCCAGCGCGCCCTGCATCGACGCGCTCATCATGTTCATGCGCGCGACGCGGTCGTCCGACTGGCGCGTTGCGCGCTCGATATGCGCCCACGCGCGCCACAAACCGTCGAGCGCGATGCCATCGGCCGGCGGATTGAAGGCCGGCGACATGAAGGTTTCCAGGCAGTGCGCAATCGCATCCATTCCCGTGGCAGCCGTCAGAACGGGCGGCAAACCCAGCGTGAGATCCGGATCGCAGATCGCTGCTTTCGGCACCACGAACGGCGAAATCACGCCGACCTTGCGACCGTCGTCGAGAATCAGGATCGCGCCCCGGCCTACTTCGCTGCCCGTTCCCGCTGTCGTGGGCACAGCAATCACGGGCGCCGTCTTCGCGGTGATACGCGCCGCCCCGCCTTCGATCACGGCGAAGCTCTTCAGCGGACCATCATGCGTGGCGCAAACGGCGACACCCTTCGCGAGATCGATCGACGAACCGCCGCCCACCGCGATGATTCCATCGCAATCGCCGCTGTGATAGGCGGCGACCGCCTCGCGCACTGCACCTTCATTGGGGTTCGGCGGCGTACCGTCGTACAGGGCGACGGGCACGCCGTCTCCCAGCGCGCCCAGCACGGTATCGACGATGCCCGCAGCCTTGATGCCCTTGTCCGTCACGATCAACGGACGCCGGATACCAATGCGTTCACATTCCTGTTTCAGCAGGCGCACGGCGCCGGACTCGAACTGAATATGCGTGATATAGGTGATGAGAGACATGGAAATGAGATTCCGTTATAGTTGAAACGATTGCAGCGGAGCGAATCGACTCACGAAGACATCTCGCAGATTCCGCAATGGCGCCCAAAGAAAGGCCTGTTGCGACTGAGTATAGGTAGGTTCGCCTTTCGCCGAAATTGAGAGCATTTGATACTGATATAGCTTTTCCTCAACTCAGAATGACACCATCGCTGAATTCCATCGTGTCGCGCCTGCATCTCAAGCAGTTGAGATTGCTGATTGCGCTGGGCGATCACGGGTCGCTGCTCAAAGCGGCGAAGCAGGTGGCGCTCACACAGCCCGGCGCCAGCAAGGCGCTGCAGGAAATCGAAACCACGTTCGGCACGGCGCTGTTCAACCGCACGAACCGAGGCCTGGAGCCCAATGAGGTCGGGCACTGCGTGATCCGCTACGCAAGGCTGATTCACACCGATGTCGCGCATCTGCGCGAAGAGATCGTTGGTATCCTGCGCGGGCATGGAGGTCGCGTGGCGGTGGGCGTCATCATGGGCGCCGTGCCGTTGCTGACGGAAGCCATCACGGCACTCGTCGAGCGGCACCCGGAAATGTCCGTGGAGATCGTCGAAGACACGAGCGCGACGCTATTGAGCCAGATCGATGCCGGCAGGCTCGACCTGGCCATTTGCCGCACGACCATCAGTCAGACGCCGGACCTTTACGAGAGCATCAAGCTGCAGGACGAGACACTGGCCGTCATCGCCAACGTTCAGCATCCGCTGGGAACGGCGAAGAAAGTGACACTCAAGCAACTCGCTGAATATCGCTGGGTGGTGTATCGCGCGAACATGCCGATGCGACTGCTGCTGGAGCGCGAGTTTCGCGATGCCGGCATTCGCTTCCCGCTGCATCTGCTGGAAACGACCTCGATTTTCGCCACGCTGACGCTGTTGCAGAACAATCCGTCGTTCGTAGCGCTGGTGTCGATCGACGTCGCGCAGTTCTTTTCCCGTCAGCGCATGACCCGCAGCCTTCCGCTCACGCTCGCTTCACGAAGCGAGCCTTATGAACTGGTTACACGCAAGGGTGCGCCTCTCTCGCCTGGCGCTCGCCTGCTAATCGACGCACTAACTGGCAAGCAGACGGGCGAAGCGTGAATGACAGTCGAAGCTGACGAACAGAACCGTTAGCGATTACAAATAACGTGCTATCGGAAAAGACCATACGACACGGCACCCAGACAATCATGCACAACATGATGCTGCACCGTCTTCCGATTTGACTGTTACGAGTCGGTGGGAAAGGTTCGATGCGAACCGGCGTGCTGCTCCGTCTAACCGAAGCGGAGGTCGAGATGAACAGAAACTTGCTGCGTGCCTTGCTGGTAGGCATGTCGATGACTGTGTCGATTGCATGTCACGCACAGGCCAGCGATACGACCAACGCCCAACCCACCCACGCGTCGAAGAAAGCCACGCCCGCCGATCGCGCGCTCGGCAAGTCCGTGCGTCGCGCATTGGCAAGGGCACAAGGCTTCGACGTATCAGGCGTGTTCGTGCGGGCGCGCGGCGGCGCAGTGACACTCAGCGGCTCGGTCAAGAGCGGCGAGCAGATCCAGCAAGCGGAAGACATCACCAGATCGGTTCAGGGCGTGACTTCTGTGACGAACAAGCTCGCGTTATTTCATGGCGGCAATGGCTGATTGAGCGGCAGATTGCAGCGGATGCTGGAACCACGCGCCAGCGAGACGCGTATCCTGAAGGCCTTCAGCGACGGTTATGATCGCATCCGCGCCATCGCCGAGCGCAAACTGCCCGCGCGGCCTGCATCGAATATCGAGTTGCAGCCGGGCGACTTCGCGCAACGGTGATTAACCGTTTTCGCCCCGGAACAGCGTCAGTCTGTTCGTGACCGACTGTACGCCGCGAACGCTTCGCGCCACCTGCTCCGCTGCGTTCATCTCATCCGCCGTGCGGACCGTTCCACTCAGCGTGATAAACCCGTTTCGGGCCGTAACGCGAATGCCTTGTGCATTCAAGTCGTGCGTATTCCCAAGAGCGCGACGAACGTCGCGAGCCAGGGTTTTGTCCGACTTTTTTGTTTCGGCCGTACGGGTTTGAGAAGTCGCGGCAGAAGCGGGCGAAGCACCTGTTTGCGCCAACGCGGGCAGCGATAACACGCAACAAAAAGCAGCGACAACGGGAAGAAAGCGGCACATGGAAGCCTCCTATGAAGGAGCAGTCAGCCATTAGCAACATCATATGCCG
Source organism: Burkholderia sp. Ac-20365 (assembly GCF_017104715.1). Lineage (GTDB taxonomy): Bacteria > Pseudomonadota > Gammaproteobacteria > Burkholderiales > Burkholderiaceae > Paraburkholderia. Next base: position 269,972 of record NZ_JAAGPI010000005.1, on the reverse strand, counting down.
CTACGACAACATTCGTCGCCGTTCATCATGCATGTTGAACGGCACCGCTGCGGAACATGCGTCGCCAGTCAGAACTTCATCACCGCCCGGCCGACGATCTCGCCCACTCTCAACCGGTCGATATAGTCATTGAGTTCCTCGAACCTGAACGTCTTGACGGTATGGCGGATCTTGTCTTCCGCTGCAAGCGCCATGACTTCGGTCAGGTCGGTGTTGTTGCCCCAGAACGATCCCTGCACGGTCTGTTCGCGCGACACGCGCGGAAAGAGCGGAACATCGATGCGATCGCCGACGAGGCCAACGTCGACATAATGGCCGCTGATCGACAGCAGACTCATTGCCAGTTGCACCATCTGTTCTGCACCCGCGCAGTCGATGACGGCATCGAGATCGTGACGACCCACCAGCTTGTTCAGTTCGTTGCCGATATCCGCCGACGACTTGCCCTTGACGTTGACGATATGATCGGCGCCGTACTCTTTCGCGATTTCGAGCTTCTCCGAATTGCGAGCGAACGCAACGACCTTTGCGCCTGCGCCGAGAATCTTCGCGTACTGGACCGCATAGCCGCCGAGGCCGCCCACGCCGAACACGCCCATGATCCGGTCCGGACCCAAAGCGCCGCCATCACGCAGCTTCTTGATGCCGCGATAAGGTGTCAGCCCCGCATCCGTGAGCGGCGCGAGCGTTTCGAAAGGCAGGCGCTTATCCACCTTGATCAGATAGCGAGCGGGAACAGGCAGAAACTCCGCGAATCCGCCCACAGGCCCGAACCCTGGCCAACGGACATTAGGGCAAATATGCGTGTTGCCGATCTGGCAATGACGACAGATACCATCGCCCCATCCAGGAGCGACGACCACGTGGTCGCCTTCGTGGAAACCAGCTGCCTCGGGCACGATGCTGCCAATCTTGCTGATCACGCCCGTGATCTCATGACCGAGTGTGATGGGCGTCGGAATATCCGCGTATTTCCGGAAATACCCGTCGATGAGTTGAACGTCGGAGCGGCACATTCCACACGCTCTCACCTCCACCAGAATCTCATCGGCCTTGATATCAGGAACGGGAATATCCTCCAGGACGAGGGGCTTTCCATATTCATGCATGCGCGCTGCTTTCATATGCGTGTCCTTTCCTGTGCTGATGCGTGAAGCACTTCCGTGCGTTGTTGACAGTCGGGTTCCCCGAACACCCACACAAGTACCCGAGGCATTGAAGAACCCGCTTCACGCAACTTAGTGCAATTCAGTCGAAAGGTTCCGGTGCGCGTTCGATTGCGAAATAGCGATGCAATCCGATAACCGAAGCGCGAATTCGCGTTGTTCAAAACGCATTGCAAACCGCTACGAACATGCCGCGAGACAGACTGCTTCAGGCAATTGCCCTAAGCTTGTGGACACTCCGTATCGACTGCATCCTGGAGAGGCCAACATGAAGTTGTCCAGTATTGCCTTAGGCCTGGCGCTAGCGCTTGCATGTTCTTTTGCTCCCGTTCATGCCTACACGGTCACGACCTATCACGGTGCCGGTGCGAGTCGAATAGAAGCCTGCGCGTTGGCGACGCAAAGCGCGCAATCACCGAATGAAGAACCCGCGCACGGTCGTCTGCTCAAGACGAGCGATTGCCAATGCAACCACGCAAGCAAGGCAGACACTCCCGTCGCATGGCAATGCCTCGTTGAAGCGACTCACGAGCGATGAAGTTCATCGGATGCGCAGACGGATGGTCTTTCCAAGGAGATAGTGCATGTCAACCGATGCAGGATGCCCCTTCACTCATACAGCCGGCGTCGGCACGTCCATTCGCGACTGGTGGCCCAACCAGCTGAGACTGGATCTGCTCAGTCAGCATTCCAGCAAATCCAGTCCGCTGGATAAAGCGTTCAATTACGCGGACGCATTCAGGAGCCTGGACCTGTCGGCGGTCAAGAAAGACCTTGCCGCGCTGATGACGACTTCGCAGGCATGGTGGCCTGCGGACTTCGGGCACTACGGGCCCTTCTTCATCCGCATGGCCTGGCATGGCGCGGGCACCTACCGCATCGGCGATGGACGAGGCGGCGGCGGACGCGGACAACAACGGTTTGCGCCGCTCAACAGCTGGCCGGACAACGTCAATCTGGACAAGGCTCGTCGCCTGCTCTGGCCGGTCAAGCAAAAGTACGGGCAGAAGATATCCTGGGCGGACTTGCTGATTCTCACTGGCAACGTTGCGCTCGAAACCATGGGCTTCAAGACGTTCGGTTATGGAGGCGGCCGCGAGGACACGTGGGAGCCGGACCAGGATGTGTATTGGGGCAACGAAAAGACCTGGCTGGGCGATGATGTCCGATACGCCAAAGTCGGCGAACGGCATCTGGAAAATCCACTTGCCGCCGTGCAAATGGGCTTGATCTACGTGAACCCGGAAGGGCCCGACGGTAATCCGGATCCTGTCGCCGCAGCGCACGACATACGCGAAACCTTCGGCCGCATGGCGATGAACGACGAAGAAACCGTCGCGCTGATCGCGGGCGGCCATGCATTCGGCAAGACGCACGGTGCGGCGCCCGCCAGCCATGTCGGCCCCGAACCGGAAGCCGCTGCGCTGGAAAACCAGGGGCTCGGCTGGAAGAACACCTTTGGCACGGGCGCAGGCGCCGATACCATTTCGAGCGGACTGGAAGTCACATGGAGCAATACGCCCATTCAATGGGGCATGGGCTTTTTCCTGAATCTGTTCGGCTACGAATGGGAACTGACGCGCAGCCCGGCGGGCGCGCATCAATGGGTCGCGAAAGGTGCGGACGCAACGGTTCCTCACGCGCATGATCCGTCGAAGAAGCTGTTGCCAACCATGCTAACGACCGATCTCTCGCTGCGCTTCGATCCCGTCTACGAGAAGATCTCTCGACACTTCATGCAGAACCCCGATGCATTCGCCGATGCCTTTGCCCGCGCATGGTTCAAGCTGACTCATCGCGACATGGGTCCACGCGCGCGTTATCTGGGCCCGGAAGTGCCGGCTGAAGAATTGATCTGGCAGGATCCGATTCCACATGTCCATCATCCGCTGATCGACGAAGCCGATATCGGAACTCTGAAGAACAGGATTGCCGCTTCGGGTTTGTCTGTTGCGCAGCTGGTCTCGACGGCGTGGGCATCGGCTGCGACGTTCCGCGGCTCTGACAAGCGCGGCGGCGCAAACGGCGCGCGGATTCGTCTTGCACCGCAGAAAGACTGGGCGGTCAATGAGCCGGCCGTGCTCGCACAAGCGCTCGAAACATTCGAAGGTATCCAGGCCGGATTCAACGGCGCACAGACGGACGGGAAGAAAGTGTCGCTGGCCGACCTGATCGTGCTCGCGGGTGGCGTTGGTATCGAGCAAGCGGCGCAGGCAGCCGGGCACGGCGTTACCGTGCCCTTCGTGCCGGGCCGCATGGATGCATCGCAGGCGCAGACCGACGTCGAGTCCGTCGGCGCGCTCGAACCGTTCGCCGATGGCTTTCGCAACTTCATCACACGCAAATGCAGCGTGCCTGCTGAGCATCTGCTGATTGATCGCGCGCAGTTGTTGACGTTGACGGCGCCCGAGATGACGGTGCTGATCGGTGGACTACGCGTGCTGGATGTTCATACCGGCAGCGATTCGCATGGCGTGTTCACCGATCGGCCACAGGCGCTGACCAGTGACTTCTTCCGCAACCTGCTCGACATCGGCACGGTATGGACGCCGCGTTCATCCGGCGATGACGTGTACGAAGGGCGCGATCGCCAGTCGGGCGAACTGAAATGGACGGCCACACGCGTCGATCTGGTGTTCGGTTCGCATGCGCAACTGCGCGCGTTGTGCGAAGTGTATGCAAGCGAGGACGCGAACGAAAAATTCGTGCGCGATTTCATTGGAGCGTGGGTGAAGGTGATGAATCTCGATCGCTTCGATCTTGCCTGAGCGTCTGTTGTTGGAGCGCCGGCTGCGGTACACCGATATCGCAGCCGGCCGAGCTGTCTACTTCGCCAGTTCTGCCCTCACCCATCGATAAAACTGTGCAATGACATCTTCGCGTGGATGTCCGTCGCGCCAGGTGAAGAAATACTCGAGCGCGGCAGGAATACGCACCTGGCCCAATTGCACCAGTTCGCCACGCTCGATGAAGGCTCGCGCAAGTTGCAGCCGCGCCGTCGCCACACCCTGACCGGCAAGCGTCGCTTGCAGCAACAAACCGGCATCGTCGAACACGGGTCCGCGCACGGGCTCGTCGCCGGACACGCCCGCCGCATCGAAGAAGTCTCGCCAGCCTCGCCGCGAGAAGCGCAGTAGCGGCATGGTTGCGAGCTTTTCCAGACGGAACTTCGGATAGCGCGCGAGCAGGCCCGGACTGCACACGGCGACAACCTGGTCATCGAGGAGCTTGCGAATCTGGAAACCCGGTTCATCGACACGTCGATGCCAGATGCCGACGTCGAATGGATACGGATCGGGCGGCGAAACGTCGGCATGCATGTGCAGCGACAGATCGACGTCGGGATGACGTTCGTGGAAATCGCCGAGACGGGGAATGAGCCACAGCGAAGCAAAGTCCGCCATTACGCTGACTTCGAGGCGCGTTACGCGGTTGATTCCGGGCCGCGTGGCGTCGAGCGCATCGCGCAAGTCATCCAGACTGCGGCGCACGCGGTCCGCAAGCTGCGCGCCTGCCGCGGTGGGGATCATCTGGCTGCCGACGCGCTTGAACAATTCAACGCCAAGCTCGGCTTCGAGCCCGCGTAAATGATGACTGATTGCGCTGTGCGTCAAATGCAACTCTTCCGCGGCCCGGCTGAAACTGCGCCGCCGGGCTGCGGCTTCGAGTGCTCGCAGCGCCTGCAGGGGTGGAATGTTGCGCGGCATGACGTCAAATTATACTCACAGTCGCGTCGCAAATCTCTCGCTGGCTTCGTACCCTTCTCATCCGAAATAATCGGTGCTTCAACGACTATTTCCGTCTGATTCCTGCAGTGTATGAGTATCCTCAGATTGCGCGTGCTGGCCGTCTTCGCGCTCGGCTACTTTATTTCGTTTCTGTTCCGGGGCGTCAATCTAGGCTTCGCGCCGTTCCTGTCGCGTGAAATAGGATTGACAGCGACCGATCTCGGCACACTCACGAGCATCTATTTTCTCGGCTTCGCGGGCGCGCAGATTCCTGCGGGCGTGTTGCTTGACCGTTATGGCGCGCGTCGCGTGACGGCGGGCGTATTGCTGTTCGCGGCGGCTGGATCGCTGCTGTTTGCGCTGTCGACCGGCATGACGGGTTTGATGATCGGCCGTCTGCTGATCGGCATTGGCGCGTCGATATGTCTTGGCGGTGCGTTCAAGGCGACGGCGCATCACTTTCCCGTATCGCAACTCACGCTCGTCAACGGCATCGTGATGGCGATCGGCGGCTTGGGTGGCGTGGTGGTCGGCGAGCCGCTGTCGCTGTTGCTGACGCTCGCGCACTGGCGAACGGTGAGTATGGGTCTTTCCGCGCTGACCGCGTGTGTCGCGCTCATCATCTGGTTCGGCGCGCCTGCCACGGAAGCCACGGCATCGAAGGCAAGCCTGTTCGAACAGTTCAAAGGCACGTTCCATGTCTTGCGCAGCCACGCGTTCTGGAAACTGGCGACGTTCTCCGCACTCACGCAAGCGGCGTTCTATGCGATGCAATCGCTTTGGGTCGGCGTCTTCCTGCGCGACATGACGTCGTCGGCGATGACGAATGGCGCTTCCCGGATCGGTACGCTCATTTCAGTGCTCGGCGGTACTTTCATCGTCGGTAACGTCTGCTTTGGTGCGCTCGCGCGCGCACTCGAGCGGCGTGGCCTTAGCGTGCAGCGTTTCTCGGGTGTGACGATGGCGGCATTCGTCGTAGTCGAGACGCTACTCGCCACGCGCGTTGCGCTTCCCGATGTGATGTTGTGGGCGGCTTATGGTGCGTTGGGCGGCACAGGCATCCTGACCTACGCGGTTCTTGCCGAACACTTTCCCGCACGGTTGATCGGCCGCGTGAACACCGCTTTCACGCTGGTTATCTTTGTCGGTATCTTCGTCACGCAGATCACGATCGGCGCTGCACTGAATCACTGGTCCGTCACCAATGGGCACTACCCTGTTGCGGCTCATCAGTACGTCTGGTTTGGTCTGATTGCCGTTCAGGTGTTTGCCGCTCTCTGGTACTTCGCACCGGGCAAGCGAAAGGAAACGCACTCATTTGCCGTCGAGTTATAAGCGACGCGAGCTTTCGCGCAGTTTCCCGATCAAGCGCCAGAACATACGAATTCAGCCTCGTGTTGCACGTATCTTCACATCAATAGACGTGGAGGGTAAACCCTTCCTTGTCCAGTTGATAACGTTTCAATTAAATTGAAATGATCACCTGGCGATTCACCGTATTCACTGGAGATGCGTGATGGCATGCGTGAGCTCTGTGCCGTTCGTCGTATGCCGACGTCTCACGCCCGGGGCTGTATTCTCCGCCATCTTCTCCATTCTGCTTCCCTCCGCCGCGATTGCCGCGAGCAACGAACTCGTCATCATTGACTGGCTATCCGGCGCTGAAGGCGACACGATCCGCGCGATGGAATCCGCTTTTCAGAAAAGCCATCCCACCATCAAGATCCGCGAAATCAGTCTGACCGTGCAAGGCGATGCTCGCGGCGCCATTCGCGCCGCACTCATGAGCGGAGAAAAAGCCGATCTGCTGATCAACACATGGCCCGCGTTCCGTGCCGAACTCGTCGACGCGGGGATGCTTCGACCGCTGGACACCGAGTGGAATGAATACAGGTGGAGCGACAATCTTGACGACGAATGGAAGCGCCTCGGGCAGTACAAGGGCGTGACGTATGGCGTCACCTACACATTCGGCGATCGCAGCGGCATCTTCTATCGCACCGACGTGATGAAAAAAGCCGGCATCGGCACGCCGCCGAAAACATGGGGAGAATTTCTCGGCACATTCGGCAAGCTGCGCGCCGTCGGCGTTACGCCGATCGCGATTGCCGGCAAAACGTGGGCTCACGCAGAGTGGTTCGAGACGATGTTGCTGCGCGTGGGCGGCGTCGAAGCGTCATCGAAGCTCGCGGCGCACAAGATCGCGTGGACCGATCCCGTCGTCAAGATGGCGCTCCAGATGTACGCCGAGATGCTCAAGGCAAACTGCTGCGACGATCCCAACCGGATGCTCGCCACGGAGTGGGACAACGCCGCCGACGAAGTGCTCAAGAGCGGCACGCACGGTTACGACATGATCGGCATGTGGGTCAACAACCGTGCCAAAAGCGATTACGGTATGAAGGAAGGCGTGGACTACGCGCTGTTCCAGTTCCCGTCGATGGGGTTCGGTCACGACGACACAACGAGCGTCGATACCAAGGAATTCCTCGCGCTCAAGTCCGGTTCCAACGCGACTGCCGCCAACCAGTTCATGACGTGGATGACAGGCGCCGAAGCCGCCGCGATCGAAGCCCGAAACGGTCTCGTGTCGCCTTCCAGCAAGGCTGATAACGCACTGCTCAGCCCCGTTGCGACTGCGTCCTCCCATGCCGTCAAATCGTCCAGAACACAGTTCGTGCTCGGCGATCTGCTGCCGGGCGATCTTGTCGACGAATATCGCGTGCAACTCCAGCATTTCCTTCAGGACCCGAGCGACGCGAACATCGACAGGGTGCTCGCCGCCGTCGAAGCAAAGGCAAAGGATTCGTACAGATAGTCAGGGACGCCTTCTGCCACTCGCAGGAGACAACGCGTAATCGCCGTATGTATTGCGAGCCCAGGGAACATGAACGCAATGAACGAGCACGACAATCGCTGCGCGCAGTTCATCAGCTACGCACGGAGCGCATCGCAGGCCGATGGCTCGACGGCGCATGGACTCGGAAGCGCGGGACGTGCGCCGGCGCGCAGGCGCGCGTTCCAGTGGCATGAGGTGCGCGCCGCGTATCTGCTCATTGCGCCCGTGCTGGTTCTCTTCGGTCTGGCTGTCGCCTATCCGCTCGTCGATACGATTCGCCTGAGCTTCTTCGATATTCGCGGACTCGGCGCCGCGCACTTCGTCGGCTTGCGCAACTACGTGCAGCTATTCCACGACAGCAACTTCAGGCAGGCGCTTTCGACTACATTCGTCTGGACGATCTCGACGACGGCCCTGTCGGTGGGCATCGGCTGGATGCTTGCGCTGCTTTGCTCGCTGGCGCCCAAAGCAACGCTGATCCCGCGCGTGTTGATCTTCTCCGCTTACGGCATCTCCGAAACGGTGACGGGGTTTATCTGGCTCGGTATCTTCCGGCCCGATTCGGGTGGATTGCTCAATGCGGGGCTGACCGCAATCGGCCTGGGTCACTTCACGCATGCGTGGCTCGGCGATCAATCGACGGCACTCGGTGCGCTCGTTGTCGCCTACTCGTGGGCGCAAGTCGGCTTGCCGCTGATGCTGTGCTTCGCCGCCACGCAGTCCATTCCTGGCGCGATTCTGGACGCGGCCCGTATCGACGGCGCGCGCGGTCTGTCGATCTTGCGTTACATCGTGCTGCCGTTGTCGCTGCCGGGTGTGCGCATCGCGACCTTCATCAATCTGCTTGGCAGCCTGCGTGCATTCGACACCATCTACGTCATGACGAATGGTGGACCGGTCCGTTCGACCGAGACGCTTGGCTTCTTCATGTACCGCGAGTCGATGACGCAATTCAAGCTCGGCTACGGCGCGGCCGCCACGATCATTCTGCTGATTGCGGTTCTGATCGTGTCGATCCCGGCGATCCTCAAACGCACGGCGGAGGCGAAATGAAACACGCCTCTTCGCGTTGGGCAACCGCGCTCGTCAGCATTATCGCCATCGTCTGGATCGTGCCCATCATCGGCATCGTGATCACGTCGCTTCGTCCCGTCGACGAAGCGGTACTCGGCTGGTGGACCGCCAGCAAAGTCACGCTGACATTCGACGCATGGCGGTCGGTGTGGACGCACTATCCGTTGCTGAACGCGTGCTGGGTATCGCTGAAACTCGCTGGAATCGCCACGCTCGCGACGATGTTGCTGACGCCCGCCGCCGCGTACGCGTTTCACTTTTTGCGCTTCCCGTTGCGCCGAACCATTCTGATCATCATCGTCAACGCATTCGTGCTGCCGCAGCAGGTAGTCATCATTCCGCTGTTCCAGCTCTGGCGGGAATGGGGGTTGATCGACAACATGCTCGCCGTGCTGATCCCGTATATCGGCCTCTCGTTTGCGTGGTCGATCGTGGTGGTGAAGAACTTCCTCGAGCAATTTCCGCGCGAACTGATCGAGGCCGCGCGCATCGACGGTTGCGGACCTCTCGCGATGTTTGGCTACGTCGTGTTGCCCAACACCCTCGCGCCGGTTTTTGCCATCGGCATCCTGCAGTTTCTGTGGACCTGGAATTCGCTTCTGCTTCCCCTGCTCTATCTGCGCTCGCAGATACCGCTTCCCGTCGCGTTCGCGCGCATCGCCGGAACGTTCGACGCGAACTGGAATCTGCGCGCCGTGGCGGCCATCATCACCGCGATCGTGCCGCTCGTGGTGTTCATTGTGTTTCAACGCCAGTTCGCCAGTGGTGCGCTGAGCCGCAGCGCAAGCAAGGAATAACAACATGGCCCGTCACGCGAAACCGCTGCGCTACCGCCAGATTCATCTCGACTTTCACACGTCCGAGCACATACCTGGTGTTGGCGCGCACTTCGATCCTGTGGACTTTGCCGCCACGCTGAAGAAAGCGCACGTCGATTCGATCACGGTGTTTGCCAAGTGCCACCACGGCTGGTCGTACTATCCGACGACAGTGGGTCATGTTCATCCGCATCTCAGCCGGCCCGACCTGCTGGGCGACATGATCGAGGCCTTGAAAAATGCCGACATCGAAAGCCCCGTCTACCTCACCGTGCAATGGGATGAGCAGACGGCGCGCGAACATCCGGAGTGGCGCGTGCTCAGCGCGACCAACGCGTTCGTTCACGACAGCGACGCAGACAGGTCGAGCGCGAAGCAACTCAGTCCGGCCTGGCATACGCTCTGCCTGAGCCACGCCCCGCTGCGCAAGCTGATTCTCGATCAGGCACGCGAAGTCGCAACCCGCTACGACATTCCGGGCCTGTTCTTCGATATCGTCATGGCGAACGATTGCGTGTGCACGAACTGCATCGACAGGATGCTCGCGCTCGGTCTCGATCCCGAGAACGCACACGATCGCCATCAGAACGATGAAGCGGTGCTCGCGCAGTTTCGCGGTGAAACAAGCACGGCCCTCTTCGCCGAGTTCCCGCATCTGCGTATGTTCTATAACGCGGGGCACATCGCGAAGAGCGGGCCTGAACGTTACAGGGACTACACGCACCTCGAACTCGAAAGCCTGCCGACGGGCGGCTGGGGCTACAACCATCTGCCGACGAGCGCGCGTTACGCCGCGACGCTCGGTCTGGAGTACATGGCCCACACGGGCAAGTTTCATTCGAGCTGGGGCGAGTTCGGCGGCTTCAAGCATGCCGACGCGCTCGAATACGAATGCGCGCAGATGGCGGCGCTCGGTTCCCGATGCCTTATCGGCGACGCACTGCATCCCGGCGGAGCCATCGACCACGATACCTATGAACGCATCGCGCCCGCCTATGCGCGCATCGCGAAACTCGAGCCTTTTCTCGAAGGCGCGAAACAGGTGTCCGAGATCGCCATTCTGTCGGCGGAGCACATGCATCCGGGCGTGGGTCGCAATCATCCCAGCGACGATGGCGCGGTCCAGATGCTTCTCGAATTGCATCGCCCGTTCGATGTCATCGACGCCAGCGCGCGTTTCGAAGACTACCGGCTGCTGGTTCTGCCCGATGACATTCCCGTCGACGATGCGCTTGCACGGAGGCTTGAGTCGTACGTCGCCGGTGGCGGCAAGCTGCTCGCGTCGTGGCATTCCGGACGCAACGGCAGCAACGGCAACAACGGATTTGCGCTCGACTTCGGCCTCAGCGTCGAGGCGGAATCGACGGGATTCTGGCCGAGCTACGTGGAAATGAATGCGGGCCTCGACACGCGCATCCCCACGAGTCCCGTCGTGTTCTACGATGACGCGCTGCTCGTCGGTACCCGCGGCGCCGAAGTGCTCGGCAATATTCGTGCGCCCTATTTCAACCGCACGTATCGGCATTTCAGTTCGCATGCGCATGCGCCGAATGACATCGACGCGCAACCGCTGGGTATCGCCGCGTCGCTTCATCACGGCATGGGCTATGTGGCCTATCCGATCTTCCGGCTCTATCGCGCGATCGGACAGCCGATCTACCGTTACATCGTCGACGCGATGATCAGCCGATTAATGCCCCAAACCACTGTCAGAACGGACCTTCCATCATCGGGCCGGGTCACGTTGACCCATCAGCCCGACAAGCAGCGGCATGTCCTGCATCTGCTCTACGGCGCCCCACAATTGCGGGGACAGGCCATGCCGGTCGATGGTGGCGCGACTCGCGTGATGGAGATCATCGAGGACATCCCGGCGATCGGTCCCATTTCGGCGACGGTGCGCCTCCCGCATCCGCCAACCCGCTCGTACGACGCGCTGTCGGGTGAAGCGCTTGAATGGACGCTCACCGCGGACGGCGCGGTGCAGGTCACAGTGCCCCGGATGCGCATTCATACCGCCGTGGCATTCGAGTCCGAACACTCTTCCCGCAATGACTGATGCGCCTTATGAACGACGATACTTCAAACGATGCCGGTAAATCGCGCGCTCCGACGATCGTCGACGTCGCCAAACGGGCGAACGTCGCGATCGGCACGGTGTCGCGTTATCTGAATGGCTTTCCGATCCGGCGCGCCAATCGCGAACAGATCGAGGAAGCGATTCGGGCGCTGCACTTCAAGCGCAACGCGGCCGCCGTTGCGATGAAAACGGATGTCACGCACGTCGTGGGTCTGCTCGCGCCGTCGTTCGACGAGTTTCACGGCGCCATGCTCGAACATCTGTCGCGCGCGCTGCGGCGTGACGGTCGCGCACTGCTCATCTACTGCCACGGCGGCGACACGCGGCTAATGGAAGAAAGTCTCGATTACTTCTCCACGCAGCGCATCGACGCGCTGGTGATGTCGGGTGTGGATCGCCTGTTCGACCGCGTCGACCAGCTGATCAACGACGGTGTCCCACTGGTTCTCTACGATAACGACCTCGCCGGTCTGAAAGCCGACCGGGTATTCGTGAACAACCGGGAAGCGTCGATGCACGCGGTGCGGCATCTGCTCGATATCGGGCATCGGCGCGTGGGCATGGTGTCGGGTGAACTGGTCGACAGCGCGGCGAACGAACGCTATCTCGGCTATTGCGATGCACTGGCCGAGCGCGGAATCGAGGTCGATCCACGTTACGTCGGACCCGGGCACTGGTCGATTCTCGGCGGCTACGACGCGACGCGCCATCTGATGTCGCTGCCGGAACCGCCCACCGCGATCTTCTGCGCGAACTATGTGATGGCGCTCGGCGCGTTGCGTTGCTTCAAGGACGCGAAGATCCGCGTGCCGGAAAAGGTGTCGCTTATCTCATTCGACGACCCGCCGTTATTCGGGCTGTACGAGCCCAGCATCACCGTCGTCGCCCAGCCTATCCACGGCGTCGCACAGACGATTGCCGACGTACTCGAACGAAGGCTTCGAACCGCGCGGGAAACGCCGTTCAGCACCACGAGCCTCCGCTGCGACGTCATCTTGCGAGGTTCGACGCGGCCCGTCTGAGCGCACATCGAACGAGACAACAACGGCCGCACGCTGGAGCAAGCCGCCCGACGTCGCGCTGCATCGGCCCTTGAGAATGACGGAACTGTGAGGTGAAAGATGATTGTCTGGGCACGACACAGGAACCATGCACACGACGGCCAGTGCGCCGTCGTCGGCTGGAGCAGCCTCGAATCATGCATACATTGCCGGGCGGCTACAGACCAGGCTTTGTGACTGATCCGATCGACACGGCAGGGCTGGCTTACCTGTTCGGCTCGTTTCGGCTCATTCCGTCACAGCAGATTCTGCTGGACGGAGACGCACGCGTGCCCGTCGGCAGTCGTGCACTCGATCTGTTGACGGCGCTCGTCGAGCGGCGCGGCGAACTGATCAGCAAGCAGGAGTTGATGGCGCGGGCATGGCCGCAAACCGTGGTCGAGGAAAGCAATCTCAAGGTTCACATTGCGGCGCTGCGTAAAGCGCTGGGCGAAGGCCCTCAGGATCAGCGCTTCGTGGCAACCGTGGTCGGCCGCGGTTATCAGTTCGTCGCGCCCGTCGAACGCGAAGTGCTGTCGTGCTACGCAACGCCGCCTGCCAACATGGATCCGCAGGCTTCACACAATGTACCCGTGGCGCTGGTGCGACCCATCGGGCGCGCGGCGACGATCCATGATCTGTTCGAACGGCTGTCGCGCATCCGGCTATTGACGGTTGCGGGTCCCGGCGGTATCGGCAAGACGACCGTGGCGCTCGCCGTCGCGCATGCGATGGTCGAGGCACAAGAGTACGACGTCTGGTTCGTCAACCTGTCCCGGCTCACCGACGCGAGCTTCGTGCCGCATGCGGTCGCCAATGCGATTGGCCTTACTGTGCACTCGAACGACATCCCGTCTGCGCTCGCCAACTACTTCCGGCTGAGAAATCGCCGGCAGCTCGTCGTGCTCGACAGTTGCGAGCACGTCATCGAAGCCGCAGCAGTGATGGCGGAGCACATGACCTCGGCCTCCCCGCAGATGCATGTGCTTGCGACGAGCCGCGAGCCGCTGCGCGCGGCGGGCGAGCACATTTACCGGCTGGAACCGCTCGACAGTCCCGCGGATTCGGCCAGTCTGACGGTGGACGAAGCGCTTCGCTATCCCGCAGTCGAACTCTTTCTGGAGCGGGCGGTTGCCGCCTGCGGCGACTTCGTTCTATCGGATGAAGACGCGCCCGTGGTGGCCCTGATCTGCCGGCGGCTGGATGGGATCGCGCTCGCGATCGAGCTCGCGGCCACCCGGCTGAACGCATTCGGCGTGCGCGAACTGCTCGATCTGCTCGACGACCGCTTCTTCACGCTCGCGCAAGGACGCCGCACCGCTCCCGCACGGCAAAAGACCTTGCTCGCGACACTCGACTGGAGCCATCAGTTGCTGCCCGACATCGAACGGGTCGTGCTGCGCCGCCTTGGCATCTTCCCGGGTGCCTTTGCCCTCGGCCCGGCGGCTGCCGTCGTCGCCGACGACAACCTGCCGCAGGCCAGCGTCATCGATGCGATTGCCAGTCTCGTGGCGAAGTCGATGCTGTCGGCGGATGTCGGCAGCGATACGGTGCGCTATCGGCTGCTCGATACGACACGCGCCTATGCGCGGCGCAAGCTCGCGGATGCCGATGAAGCCGACATGCTCGCGCGTCGCCATGCCGAGCATTGTCGCGGCGTGTACGCGCGCATCGAAGCGTATTGGAGCACACCTCCCGATACGCGCTGGCTGGACGAACACATCGCGGCGATCGACGATCTCCGGTCTGCGTTGAACTGGGCATTTTCCGAGCGCGGCGACGAGTCGCTTGGCATTGCGCTCACGGTATCGGCGATTCCCGCCTGGGTGCGGCTCTCGTCGCTGGAGGAATGCAGAAGCCGCGTCGAGCATGCGCTCGCCAGAATCGAGGCCGGCGCGCCCGCGGCCGATAACCAGCGGATGAAGCTCAATACCGCCCTCGCCGCTTCGGCGATGTACACGCGCGGCATGGTCTCCCAGGTCGACGCCGCGTGGACCACCGCGCTCGCACTGGCGGAACAGCTCGGCGACAGGGAGTATCAGCTGCGCTCGCTGTTCGCGGCCTGCTGCGGCCTCGTGTACGCGGGCAAGCTGCGAGCCGCCGATGAACTCCTGAAGAAGTTCCGGCTGATCGCGAACGCATCGAACAATACGGTTGCCATTTCAGACTGCAACCGGCTGACTGCGTTTGCGTGGCACCACATCGGCAGACAGGACGAAGCCCGGCAACATCTCGAAAGCATTCTCGACAGGCAGGTCATGCCTCGTCAGCGCTCTCAACTGTCGCACAACCACGTCGACGGATGCGATGGATCGCGTACGCTGCTGTCCAGCATCCTGTGGCTGCAAGGTTTTCCCGAGCGCGCACTGCGTACCGCGCTGAAGGCGCGAAACGACGCACAGGCAAGCGGCCACGCGTTGACGGTCGGCTACGTGCTCGTGTTCGCGTCCATTCCGATCGGGCTATACACGGGCGACATCGATGCAGCCGAAGAGGCACTCATCGCGTTGCAGGACAACGTCGCGACGCACGGTCTCGTTCTTTTCGACGCGATGGCGCGTTGCCTCAAAGGTGCGTTGCTGCTCGATCAAAGCGATCCGCAAGGGTTATGTGTGCTGGCCGAGGCGTTGGCGCAACTCGAACACGAACATATCGGGCTGCGCTATCCGATGTACGCGGGCATGTATGCGCGCGGTTTGCTGCGCTTTGGACGAGATGCGGACGCGAAGGCTGCCATCGAGACCGCGCTGGCGTGGTCGAATGCTCACGACGAATTGTGGTGCCTGCCGGAGTTGTTACGCATCAAAGGCGAGATACTCGGCGCGGCCGACGCACTCGATTCGCAAGGCGTGTCCGAGGCGTTGTACATGCAGGCGATTGAACTGGCGCGGTGCCAGGCAGCGCTGTCGTTCGAGCTGCGTGCTGCGACGGGCCTTGCACGTCTGAAACATCGGCAAGGTAAAGCGAAGCAGGCGAAGTCGCTGTTGCTGGCTGTCTACGAAAAATTCACCGAGGGCTTCGCCACGTCCGATCTGAAAGAGGCGCGAGCGCTGCTCGACAGTTTGCCTATGACGTCGCTGTAGCGTCGTCGTGCCGATCCATGAGCGTGCAGACGCGCACTCGCATCATTTCGCCCGACCGCGGGCAGCCTTTCGCAACTCGGCCGCGACGAAGGACGCAAAGGTCGTCGCAATGCTGGCCCGCTGCAGGATATTCGACTCGTTCACGTCGGCGGCCGTCAAACCTTGGCGTTGCATCGCTCTGACGCCAATCGTGCTCGACGCGATAAATTTGCGCACCAGTTCTTCGCGAGTTTTCTTCTCCGCGGTTTCGAAGAATTCGCGTGCCGTGCGCATTTCGTGGTCGCGCCGTTGCTCTGCCGCGGCTTCGGCCGCGGCCATGCTGGCGGCGACGGCATTTTGCCGTTCGGTCTGCGCGGCCTGCTTCGCGTTCGCCGCTTGCGTCTGTTGGGACTGCAATAGCGACACTTGCCGGTCCGCATCCGAGACGCGGTAGTTCTCCGCCAAAGCATTCATCAGATAGGCGGATGCGCGCCGGATGTGATCGCCCTTGGCGATCCGCCAGCGCACATAGTCGATCGCCTGCTCGATACGGGCATCCGACCAGACATGACGGTTCGCGCGAATCTCGGCGAACTGCTTGTCGGTCAACCCAAACTCCTTGTAGAGCGACAGATAGAGCGGCGCGGAAGCCAGCATGTCGGCATCGGCCGCGCCCGCCTCTTCCTTTCGCTTGAGCTTGAACCGGATCTGATCCTTCTTTCGTGAACCGGGCGTGCTGGCGCGCGTTTCGTAAGACACCTCGATATCGGACAGATCGTTGATCTGCCTGATGGCCGGCTCCAGATAGTCCCGCTTGAAGTATTTGAACTCCGCCGAGTTCGCCCACGATTTTCCAGGCAGGCTTCGTACGAGATCCAACGAGATCCAGTCTGTTCTGCCGTGTGAGACCTCAGGCTGGATGTGGTCGTAAATTGCACGTGCGTAGATGAGCTTGAATTTCGACGTGATCAGCAGACTCGTCCAGTACGAGTTCTCCGGATCCTTGATGAGCCGTTGCAGTTCGACGGGCACACGAAAGCGAATGCGCCCGTTACGCACGCTCACGCGACCGATCAATTCGAGCCAGTCACCCTCCTCGTCCGAGATGAGTGCACCGACGTTATCGTCATCGTCTTCAAACGCGCTGTCGTCGTCCTCGTCCTCCTCCGTCGCTTCGGAGGCGTCTTCGACCAGACGGCCCTTCGCGTCGACGGCAACGACCGGGCCGCTCGTTACCTCGAGCATCGAAGACTTCACGCTGCGAATGACGCTGGAGAAATGCTTTTTATTGTGGCTCTCGTAGCGCATGAGCCATTTGAACAGGCTCAAGGACACTTCGTAGGTGTCGGTCACCTCCGGTTCCTGCGCGACGATGAAATACGCGGCATCGACGAATCGGCGCGCTGACAGTCCGAGCCCGATGATGCGGGCGAATATTCTGTTCTTCTGGTAGCCGATGTCTTGCGAAGACTCAACGGCATCAATGGCCGTTTTGGCGGGAGCGTTCTCGATGAACAGATCCAGCGCGTACTGAAGCGGCGTTACTCTTCGTTCGAGACTGCTGTTCATGGCTATCGCAAATTTCCCGCCCTAAATTTTTCCGCAGAATGTAGCACATGAAGGTGAGATGTCAAAGATCTCCTCTCACCTTCGGCGCTGACGGAGATACGCGCTCGACAATGGCTCTCACCTTTGGGACATCATCTCTCACCATTGCAGGATTTTCGCGGGCTGTAACGCACTTGCAGAGAGGATCGGCGGTGTTATCCACAGGTATCGACATCAACTCTCACCTTTCGTCCGGGGTTGGGCGGCGTTCTCACCTTGAGATACAACGAATCTCCCCTATGTCGCCACCAACTCTCACCTTAGACGGACAACGGATCTCACCTTTGCGTCATCAAGTCTCACCTTTGCGCACTAACGTATTGATTCTAAAGAATGCTGCATCATTCTGTTTGTTAGTTGGTTCGTTGTTTTTGTTTACTTCAACACCTACAAACCGTCGTTAACGAGATTCCGTGGCTTCAAAGGTGAGAGATGTTGTCGCCATGCTTTGAAAAGAGGATCCGTTTTCAATTTCGGAGTCGCTGTTAAAGGGTTAGCTGCCTGAGGCAGGTCTGAGGCACTGAGCCCTGACGGTGAGAGATTCTGTCGCTTGAACGCAGGCAAGGGAATGGACTGGTGTTGCAGTGACAATAACTCTCACCGTTTACCGTAGTCGGTGTGAAATCTGGGATCGAAACGGCGGATGACCGAGCGCCGTTCCGGGAATGCTTGGGAGATCGCGACCTGTTCAAAAGCGCACTTCCACTGGCAGGTGAGAGATTTTGGCCGTCGATTTTCGCGTCAAATCGCAGCGAGTGGGCAATTGGACCTGGGCGTCGTGCTCTGATGTGACGTAATATCAAGAACTTGCAGCGGAAAACGCAGAAAACACCTTCGCTGGAACCAGCTTTTGCCATTTTTCCTGTATTCTACGTTTAGCCGAATTTTTCAGGAAAAACTTCTAAATGGCGAATGTCAGTCAACCGATGCCAATCGATCTAACGGTCACGTTATCGCAAATCAGCGATTTCGCTGACGTCGTGACCGATTACGCGACAGAACTCCGCGATCAGATCCTCGCACCGCGGCCGCGCAAGACCCCTCCGATGTTGACTACCGGCGAGATTGCCGAGCTGTGCGGGCTTACGCGTCAACAGGTCCATTATCTCGTATCAAAAAGCGACGGCGTATTGCCGGAAGGTCAGTCGACCGGGACGGGGCGTAGCCGGAGTCGCATGTTTACGCTTGCAGAAGCGAGAACGTGGGTGCAGCGGGTTTCTGACATTTTTCAGACTCCCCTCGTCGATGGCCCTAGCGATGATTTCAGCGGAAAGATCATCATCACTTCCCAACTGAAGGGCGGCTCGGCGAAAACCACGACGACGATGTGTCTTGCACAAGGCCTGAGTCTTCGTGGGCGAAAAGTACTGGTTGTCGATCTGGATCCACAGGCATCGTTGTCGGAACTGTGCGGGTTGTATGCCGAGAAGGAAGTGTTTCCGGAGGATACCGTTCTCCCCTTTGTATATGACCAGAAGATCGACGGTGGATTGCTGTCCAAGGTGCAGACGACTTATTGGGACGGTCTGGATATTATTCCCGCGCACACCGAACTGGTGGGTGCCGAATACCACCTGCCCGCAATGCAGATGAAGGTGCCGGGGTTCAAGTTCTGGACGGTGTTGCGCGAGGGCCTGGAGCCACTGCGTCGACACTATGACTACATCATTCTCGACACGTCGCCTTCGCTCTCCTACCTCAACCTGAATGCGTTGATGGCCGCGGACGCGATGATCATGCCGATGGTCCCTGAGAATCTCGACTTCTTCAGTTCGCTGTCGTTCTGGCGACTGTTTTCAGACGTCGCGAAATCGTTCATCCGTTTCGAAGCGGACAAGAAATATGACTTCGTGTCCGTCCTTCTGACTCGAGTCAATTACGGACCGACTGCGGCCACGCCAGTCGTACGAACGTGGGCGCACGGCGCGTATCGTCACTGGCTGTCGCAGTATGAAGTCCCGGCGAGTTCGGTCATGAGTTCCGGCGCGCTCGCATTCACGACCGTGTTCGATATCAGCAGCACGCATAGCCAGGCAAAATCCCTCGCCAGAGTCAGGCAGCCGCTGATGGATTACTGCCGATGGGTCGATGACCAGTTCGTCAAACAGTGGAGGCCGGCACAGTGAGCAATCTTCGAGAACAACTTCTTGCCAAAACGGCTGGCATCAAAGCGACAGACGAACGACGCCCGGACGCGAGCCGTCGCGCGGGCCGCACCGAAACGGCTCCCGGGATGGCTGGCGCGCTCGCTGCTGCTCAACTTCGTGTTCGGGAGCTGGAATCTTCCGGTACGCCGTCGCAGCTCTCGGTCGGAGAGATTGTCCCCAATCCTTGGCAGCCGAGGCGCGTATTCAACGAGGCCAAACTGTCCGAACTCGCGGCGTCGATCCGTGAGGTTGGCCTCATGCAGCCGATTGTTGTGCGACGCTCCGACACTGGTTATCAGATCGTGGCCGGGGAGCGGAGATGGCGTGCGCACAAGATGGTCGGCATCGACACCATCAGGACGGTGGTGATCGAATGTTCCGACCATGACATGGCGGTTCTCGCGCTGGTGGAGAATGTCAGCCGCGATGATCTGTCCGACTATGAGATCTCAGTTTCGATTCGTCAAACAGAAAAGGATTTCCCGAATCGCACGCGGCTCGCCGAGGCGCTTGGCATGTCGCGGCAAGGTCTTTACCGGTTTCTTTCGTTTGAAGGTCTGCCGGATTTCATTAAGCATGATCTTGATCTGCAGCCGACGTTGCTTGGTAGTCACGCAGCCAATGATGTCGGCGTGGTGCTGAAGAAGCACGGACAGGCGGCTGTCGATGCTGCGAAAGAGCTTTGGCCGCAGGTGGTGAACGGTAGTCTTCAGCAAGGAAAATTTGGCGCGGCGATCGCCAGTCTGGTTAGCACTCCGGGAGGTGCGACTAACGCTGGGCGTAGCATCGATAAGTTTTTTTCGGGTAAGGCTCAAGCGGGCAACATCACGAAGGACGCGAATAGCTTCACCGTCCGGATCAAGGTCGATATGCTGACCGATGAGCAGGAGCGCAAGATTCGCCAAATGATTGGGGATCTGTTTTCTGCTCAGCCACATTCCAACTGAGCGCTCTCGATGTCGCCAAGGCCCGCTGAATGCGGGCCTTTTTGTTTTGTGAGTCTGCATTGGGCAATGCGTTGCTGAGCGACTCCGGCGGACGGTGTCACCATTGGTTACACCGCGTGTGTTGTACGGCGTTTGGGTTGATGGGGGGTGTTATGGGCGTATGAGCGATTAGGTGTCGTGCGGCATCTCTGTCGGTGGGGATAGTCGAGGCTCATAGTAGTGTCACCATTGGTGACACCTCCGTCGGGCGAGGTCGTCTGGCTATGCACTACATAAGCACGCGGTATACCGTCCGAGAGACGGCCGCGTTCTGAGATCGGCGCCGAGGGAAACTGATCAGGACGGCCGGTCGAGAATATGTGCAGTGTCACCATTGGTGACACTGCATGTCATGGTGAATGCTGTCTCGTGACCACTGGGTGCTGTGTCGGATTTCGTTCTCAGGGAACGTATGTGTTTCCGTCGAAGATGTTTTGCTGTTCCGCCCCAGACCCGCTTCCAGCCAAGCGCCTAATCCGAATCTGCTGTCACCAACGCAATTAGCGCAATCAACTGGGTCTTGGCACGTTTGCCGCCGGACACCGTTATGCGCGCCAACCTTTCCCTTGAATCGCCATTTCAACCGACGGCTCGCGTCCAAACAGACGCTTAGACCGTGGCATCTACCGCCGGCGAATTTATCAAAGACGGTCGCTCATTTGCCTTCGAGGCTTCTAAGTGGCTTTATGGGGAGCCGAAATGGAATGAGCGAAAGTCGACTGTGGGAATACGCTGACCGGATATCGCTAGCGTGAGGTGCGGGTTCGAATCGCGGATTGAAATCGGGGATATCCGGAGAAACTGCGAGCGGATCCCTTCATCGCATCTGACTTTCGACAACGATCTTCTGAAGTCTAACGGGCGCAACGTGTCCTGTAGAAGACCGTCCACTCCGGACGCGAAGTCGCCATCCTGAGACCAATCGCCGTATCGACAAATCGCTATCTGGTCTCGCTTGCTGATCGACGACGACCGTACATTCGAGCGCTCGCGTCAGCGTATGAGATCACCGCCTCTCCGAACTTTGCCTTCCGCGCGGTCGGACCATCTACAGTGAACCACATTGCGCAGACCGACAAAGCTGGGGTGATCCGTCGCATGACCATCAAATCGTATGGCCGAACCGATCATTCCGCCGCCGCATTCATGGACTTGTTCAGGGCAAGCGACGGGAGCCGATTTGCAGCAACAGACTAGACTCGCGGATGGGCGTTGATTTGCATCTGTCGCTGACGATCCTACTTCTGCGATGCCTGCTGGTGTGCATCGGGAACACATGCCGCACCAGTACCACGGACCTAAGCCGCTGGCCTTCACTAACGAATTGGGGAAGATTCGCCCGGACGTAGCATGCCTACATCGCCTAATGGACTCGACTTCATGTTCGCACGGAGAGGCAGTCATGCTGGGACGTTTCCGGCGTTGACCTCGCGAAGTCGCAGGTCGTGGCAAACCGTTCGCCCGAAGGCATATGAACCATTGCGCGATAGCCCGCAGCCAGGCGCTTCGCGCGATGATGTGCTGTGAATACGAAGCACTGGTCAACAGCCAAACGACCGCCTCCCGATTTGAAGAGCCGCTCCTGACAACCGGGTGGGAGCGACTTGAAATGCACGCAACGAAAGCCGAGGACATGATCTCGCCCCAATTTGCGTAGAGGACCACGGGATCCCACCGATGTAGTTCGACCGCTGGCCCTTGACGCCAACCCAGTGCGAGGGCGGAACAGGGCGACATCGTGGCGCGTCCGTGGAAACTGATCGACCATGCAGACGAAATCGTCGCCGCATTCACTGACATCTCTGCTGTCTTAAAGCATCACAGCTTCAAGCCCTTTTGACCAATTGCAAGTGTCAACCATGTCCGTGTACAACGATCGGCTCCCTACATAGCCTGCACGATTGTCGTCACAAATGTCGGTCATGCGCCGACCCCCTCAATCCGGGCAACACAATAATCGTGTTACGGGACGCGTTTTCGCTAACGCCGCTCTCAAAATGTCGAGTTACGCAAATCGCCCGAGCCTCCGCTCCGACTGCTGACAAATTGCGCGGTAATCCGCTCGCGTGAAACATTGAGCGAAGAATCGCAGATCGCTTAAGTTTATGTTTAAAAAGGGTTTTATCGCAATTTTCGAGAATGTTTCACACGAAAATGGCCGTATGCAACCAAAACTGCCCTCAAGCAAGCGATATCGAGTCTAGATGTGAAGCAACAAGACTATGGCGTAGTAAACGTTACGTATTCTGTACTTCAAATCTACGCGAGCTATTGAGAGTAATGGATGCGGCTCATTGCATTCAGACCTTGAATTTCATCGCCGAAGTATCGCTAGCCAAAAGTCAGAAAGAGAATGCTGACGATCACGGGAAAGCATCGACAGGAAGAGCAGAGCGTTGATCACATGTGTGACTCGCACACTTCGAAACCGTGTAAGCCGATTCACATCAACTGAACACGAACCCACCCCGAAACCCCTTTTCCCAAATCCACCCGATTTCCCAACCCGCACTGCCAAAAACGCAGCCACGCGGAATCGATCACGATTCTCCCCGGACGCCGACCGACCGCCGCAACTTCCGGCTCTCGTCAATTCACCGATTTGTCCAGCCTGTACCGGAGCCTGCGTGAACAACCCGTTGCTCTTTGGCTTTCTACTGGTCGCGCTCGACGTCCTCGTGTGGTGTTGCGTGATGCCTCGCAACGAAGTTGCGAGGCTGACCGTGCGACTGTGCATCTATGCGGCTTTCAGCGCGCTCCTCTTCGCATCGAACCTGAGTCCGTTCAGGCAGGCCCCGTTTGCCGATTCCTGGGCGCGGCACATGCTGGGCCAGTTGCTCGAAATCGTCTGGTGGCTAACAGGTGCGCGTTTGCTCAGCAAGATGCTGGATACGCTGCTCCTTCCCAAAACATGGCGTCGCCAGCGCCTGTTCGAGGACGTGTTCGGCGCGCTGGCATTTCTCGCCGCGATCGTCGCTTCGCTCGGTTTCGTACTTGAACTGCCGATACGCGGGCTGGTTGCCACTTCCGGCGCGCTTGCGCTCGTCGTCGGTCTGGCCATCCAAAGCACACTTAGCGATGTCTTCGCCGGCATCGTGATCAACACAACCGAACCGTATGAGGTAGGTAACTGGGTGAACATCGATGGTGTAGAAGGCAAGGTCATGGAAATGAACTGGCGCGCCACCCATCTGCTGACCTCGCAAGGTGCAGTCGTGATCGTGCCGAACGCCGTCGCCGCGAAGACGAAGATCGTCAACAGCAGTCGCCCGACCGCGCTTCACGGTGTGACTGTCATGCTCGAAGTCACGCCTGAGGCACGACCGAAAGTCGTTTTGGAGGCTCTCGACCACGCGCTGAAAAGTGTGCGTGCGGTACTCGCGGACCCGGCACCGTACGCGCAAGTGAAGTCTGTTGGCACGGAGTCGTTTCAATACGAAGCAACTGCCTATGTCGACGACATGAGCAAAAAGCGCACGGTATCGAACGAACTGTACGACCTTTGTCACCGGCACCTCGCAGCAGCGGGCGTCGACCTCAGGTCGCTGGGCGTGCCCTATACGGCAAGCGCGCTTCCCGGACGGGACGATGCGCGCATCAGGCTGTTGCAGCGCGTCGATATGTTCGCGGTGCTGACGCCGGACGAAATCGCGCAGCTCGCTCCGCGTCTTGCGCGCCGTGACTGCGAGGCGGGCGAAGTGCTGATCACGCCGGAATCGGTGCCCGACAGTCTCACCATCATCGATTCAGGTGTGCTTTGCGCCGTGGCCAAAGAGGGAAGTGTGCAAGTCGAAGTGGCGCGGCTGGGTCCCGGCGAAGCAGTAGGCGAGGGCGGGCTGCTTGCCGGATTGCCCGCTCGCGTGAAGATCACCACGCTCACGCCGTCGGCAATCTACACGCTAAAGAAAGAAGACCTGACACCGATCCTGAAGAAGAATCCCGACGTCGCAAAGGCGATGTGCCAGTTGCTGTCGCGCCGTCAACGCATGCTCGACAAGATCGGTGCGCCTACGCCTGCTACGCAATCCGAGAATTCGTTCCTTCAGTGGCTATTGGATGGTGTGCGCCGCATTCACGATCTGACCTTTTAGCCTCTTGTGGCGCATCGTGTTCCCAATTCGCACTGCATTGCGAGCGAGCACTGATATCGGCATGCATCACGTGATTTCAGTAGTGTTAGCTGACTGACCAACGCCGGCTCTGGAGACTTGCCCATGGATAGCGATCGTAGCTCGCAGAATGAAGCGCTAAACGATCCCAACCTGAGTTTCGTCAATGTGATCGAATCGGATGTTGCCGTCTCCGTGATCACGAACCGGAAGGATCAGATGTTCCCGTTTATTCCAGAGCGGGAAATCGACCGGACGCGCGCCTTCGGCAAGGAGGTTCGCTGGTCGGCGGGAGATGTGATGTTCACCATGGGGCATCCGAGCCCCGGGCTCGTCGTCATGTTGAAGGGACTCGTCAAGGTGACCCGACGTGATGCCGTCGGCAGGGTGCATCGTGTCTTCGAGTATCGGCCGGGGCAGTTTCTTGGTGAGATCGCGCAACTGTTCGGTCATCCGTGTCTGGGGGATGGCCTCGTCGTCGAAGACACGACGGCCATCGTGATCGAATCGGCGGATCTGCGCAGGTTGCTCGTGATGGAAGCCGAGCTCGGCGAAAAGATCATGCGTGCGCTGATTCTTCGCCGTGTGGGATTGATCGAGAAGGGCAGCGGTCCCGTACTGATCGGCGATTCGACCGACGCGCGACTGATCGCCTTGCAGGATTTGCTGAGAAGAAACTCCTATCCCTATTCGTTGATCGACAGACGCGACGACCCCGAAACGGTGGCACTGCTTCAACGCATTTCGGCGACACCCAGCGACTTCCCAATCGTGATCTGTCCGGACGGGACCGTGTTGCGCGCGCCCGATGAGAACCGCGTCGCGACCGCGCTCGGCTGGTTACCCGAATTCGATCCCGCGCATGTGTACGACACCGTGATCGTCGGTGCCGGCCCCGCAGGACTGGCGGCGGCAGTGTATGCAGCATCTGAAGGATTGTCAGTCGCTATCTTCGACAGCTGGGGACCGGGCGGGCAAGCGGGCACGAGTGCACGGATCGAGAACTATCTGGGGTTTCCCGCCGGCATTTCCGGGCAGGCGCTAACGGGACGCGCCTTTGTGCAGGTCCAGAAATTCGGCGTGCACATTTCGATTCCGACGCGCATCAACATCCTCAGATGCGAGTGCACGCCCCTCGAAGTCGAACTTGAAAATGGAAAGCGCGTCGCATCGCACACCGTGGTCATTGCATCGGGCGCGGCATACGTGAAGCCGGTCATTGAAGGACTCGAGCGGCTTACGGGGCGCGGCGTTTTCTTCGGGACCTCGCCGGTGGAGGCAAAGCTGTGCAGAGGTCTGGAGATCGTCGTGGTTGGCGGTGGAAACTCGGCGGGGCAGGGCGTCGTGTATCTCGCGTCCCATGCGGAGCGCGTGCATCTGCTCATACGTGGACATAGTCTCGCTGAACATATGTCGCAGTATCTGATCGACCGGATCGCGCGACTCCCGAACGTCACGCTCTATACGGATACGCAAGTTCTCTCCCTGTCGGACGATGCCGTTGGGTTGTCGGAGATCAGTTGCAGAGGACCGGGCGGACCACTTTCATTTTCTGTCAGGCATCTTTTCCTTTTCACGGGCGCCGAACCCAACACCCGATGGTTGAAGGGCTGCGGAGTACGGACCGATGCCAAAGGCTTTGTGCTGACGGGAGCAGAAGCACGCGGCGGTTATAACGCGGGCGCGCATACCCTCGAAACAAGCGTCGACGGTGTCTTCGCGATTGGTGACGTGCGCGCGGAATCGATCAAGCGAGTGTCCGCCGCGGTGGGCGAAGGCGCGGCTGTCGTGGCGCAGATTCATGGCGTTCTCGCTGAACGCCGCTCGTATGCTACGTATGCTACAAATAGGGAAGCGCCAGGTCCGGGCATTCCGGCTCAATCGGGCTAAACATTCACTGCTTCCAAGGAGAAAGACACGTGACCACAACCGTAAAGATCGTCGCGATATTGACCGCTAAAGAGGGGCGCGAAAGCGAACTGGAAACGCTGCTGCGCGGCATGGTGCCGCTCTCTCGCGCTGAGGCTGGCAACCTTCGCTACGATCTGTGGCAGGACGGTGATAACCGTGGCCGTTTCGTGCTCGATGAGCTTTACAAAAGCGATGACGCCATCGTCTCGCATCGGGCAACGCCACACTTCCAGAACTACCTGTCCCGTATCGGCGAGCTTGCGGAGCGTACCGCTGTCGTCGTGCACGGCGTGGATGTAGCCGATCAAGCCGGCACCTGAGCTGCCTGTTACGCAACTGCCTGTTGGTTGGCAGTTGCGTAAGAACATGGTCGAGCCCGTCGGCTAGTGTGTATTCCTGGATTTCAATAGCGAGCGGAACCAGCGTGGATGATGCTTTCTCGCCCAGCCCGGCGTGACATAACCGTGAAGCATCGCGCCCAGCGTTCCCTGAATCCAGATTCCCGCGTAAATGTGAACCAGGATAGCCGCAATCAGCACAAAGGCCGCGGCTGCATGCGCAAGTGCACCAAGCCTGACAACGTCGATTGGAAGATAACCTGAGAAGTAGCGTCTCCAGATCGCGATTCCGGATAGCAACAACACGATCATGCAGGGCAGCAGTGTCCAGAAGAGCATTTTCTGGCCGGCATTGTAGCGCCCGACTTCCGGCACGCCTTCCTCGCGATTGTTGAGAATGTCGAGGATATGCATGAGCCATCGAATGTCATTCATTTCGATCAGGTTGTGATGCCAGTAGCGCAGTGCAAGGCACGCAAACGAAGAAAACATCACAAGGCCGATGAACGGATGCAGGATCCGCAGCCATTGTCCGCCGCCGAACAGATTCGATAGCCAGAACATCGCGGGATGAAACAGCGCCAGTCCGGAGAGCGCCAATAATACGAAGCTTATCGCGGTGATCCAGTGGATCGTTCTTTCGTTTGCGTTGTAGCGCTCGATCAGATTGTCGTGAGTCCACTTACCGTCCTCGCTCATCGCTATCCTCCTTGTACACTTCCATGTCGGCGCGGGCGGCCTCCTCGTCAGCAGGGTGAACCTTGTTGGGGCCTATCCTGATGTAATGGAAAAAGGTCGTGATGATGGTCAGGAAAAGGATGGCCAGCGCCATCGGTTTGCCGATCCCTTTCCATAGAACGACCATCGGGTTGATGCGCGGCTTGTCCGGCAAACCGTGATAGAGCGACGGCTGATCCGCATGATGCAGCACGTACATCACGTGTGTACCGCCCACTGCTTGCGGATCATACAGACCGGCCTGGTCGAAACCTCTGTCTTTGAGATCCCGGATACGATCGGCGGCTTGCGCCTTCATATCTTCTTTCGTGCCAAACATGATCGCGCCAGTTGGGCATGTCTTCGCGCACGCCGGCTCCTGGCCAACGGAAACGCGGTCGGAACACAGCGTGCATTTGTACACGCGATGTTCCGTCTTCGACAGACGCGGAATATTGAACGGGCAACCGGCGATGCAGTATCCGCAGCCGATGCAGTTCTCTTCATGAAAGTCCACGATTCCATTGGTGTACTGAACGATCGCACCTGGAGACGGGCATGCTTTCAGACAGCCGGGATCGGCGCAATGCATGCATCCGTCTTTGCGGATCAGCCATTCGAGATCGCCTTTCGGATTCACATATTCCGTAAAGCGCATCACGGTCCATGAATGCTCGGTCAGGTCGCGTGGATTGTCATAGACGCCAATGTTGTCGCCGACTTCGTCTCTCAGATCGTTCCATTCCATGCACGCGGTCTGGCATGCTTTGCAACCAATGCATTTGGACACGTCGATGAGTTTCGCGACCGTGCCCGTGACCGGATTCCGGTCACCCGGCGGTAGCACTGTCGTGGCCGACAGACGCTTGATATCCAGCGATTGCAAAGCCATGGTTCGCCCTCAGACTTTTTCGACTTTCACGAGAAATGATTTGAACTCGGGCGTCTGCGTGTTCGCATCGCCGACCGATGGCGTCAGCGTATTGGCCAGATATCCGAGCTTCGCGACACCTTTGTATCCCCAGTGCAATGGAACACCAACCGTCTCGACTTTCCTGCCGTCGACAATGAGCGGCTTGATCCGCTTCGTGACCACGGCATTGGCGATGATGTATCCACGCTTCGACGAAACCTTCACGCGATCACCGGCAACGACGCCAATCTGCTTCGCAAGCTCTTCACTGATCTCGACGAACTGCGCGGGTTGAACAATGGCGTTTAGCCGCGCATTCTTGGTCCAGAAATGGAAATGCTCAGTGAGGCGATAGGTCGTCGCCGTGTGGGGAAACTCTCGGGCCGAGCCGAAATTCGCGCGATCATTGGGAAACACTCTCGCAGCAGGATTGCTGGTTACATCCGGCCGATCCGGATGCAACGGATTGAACCCAAGCGGTGTTTCAAAGGGCTCATAGTGTTCGGGAAACGGTCCCTCGTTCATCAGTGTCCGGGCGAAGAAGCGCGCTACGCCTTCGGGGTTCATGATGAACGGACCCATCCCGAGAGAAGGCGCTTCGTTTTCCTTGTAGTCCGGAATGTCGGCGCCATCCCATTTCTTGCCGTCCCAACGGATGATCTTTCGCGAAGGATCGAACGGCTGCCCGTTGATATCGCACGACGCGCGGTTATACAGGATGCGGCGATTTTCAGGCCATGCCCACGCCCATCCCAGACTTTGTCCGATGCTCGTCGGATCGCTGTTGTCCCGGCGAGCCATCATGTTGCCTTCTTCCGTCCACGAGCCGCAGAAGATCCAGCAACCGCTTGCGGTACTTCCGTCGTCGCGAAGCTGCGAAAAACCTGAGAGCTGTTGTCCCGCTTTCAGTACTGTTTTTCTGTTCGGATCGACGATATCGCTGACTACCGAGCCGTTGTACTCTTTCGCCAGTTCTTCAGGCGTGGGGCTTTCAGGATCGACATACGGCCAACTGAGCTTGAGTATCGGATCCGGATATGCACCGCCTTGCGTGCGATACATCTCACGCATCCTTGTGAAGATATTCGACATGATCTCGGCGTCGCTGAGTGCTTCACCGGGCGGCTCGGCGCCTTTCCAGTGCCATTGCAGCACACGCGAAGAACTTACCACCGAGCCATTTTCTTCGGCAAAACACGTGGTCGGAAGCCGGAACACTTCGGTCTGTATCTTCGACGGATCGGCATCGTTGAACTCACCATAGTTCTTCCAGAACTCGGATGTCTCGGTCGCCAGCGGGTCCATGATCACGAGCCACTTGAGCTTGCTCAACCCGTCGAAGACTTTCGCCTTGTTCGGCGCTGAAGCGATCATGTTGAAGCCCTGGCAGACATAGCCCGTCATCTTGCCCTGTACCATCAGTTCGACGTTCTGGATGACGTCATAGGTCTTGTCGGGTTTCGGAAGATAGTCGTAAGCCCAATTGTTTTCCTTCGTCGCCGCATCGCCCCACCATGACTTCATCATGCTCACGAAGAAGGCGGGGTAGTTCTGATAGAAGCTGAGCTGGTTAGGACGCAATGGCTTGAGCGTGTGCTTGCGGATGTAGGCTTCGTAGTCCTGGTCGTTTTCCGTGGGAAGCACCATGTATCCCGGAAGCATTTCGCTCAATAGCCCGAGGTCTGTCAGCCCCTGGATATTGGAGTGTCCGCGTAGCGCGTTGACACCGCCGCCCGCGATCCCGATGTTCCCCAACAGTAACTGCACCATCGCGCCCGTGCGGATGATCTGTGCGCCGATCGAATGGTGTGTCCATCCAAGTGCATAGAGGAGCGTCCCCGCGCGATTGGGCGTGGCCGTACTGGCGAGCACCTCGCAGACGTGCAGAAACTTCTCTTTCGGTGTGCCGCAGATTTTCTCCACCATTTCCGGCGTGTATCTGGAGAAGTGCGTCTTCATCAGCTGGTAGACGCAACGCGGATTGGAGAGCGTTGCATCCGTCTTGACGTAACCGTCTTCGCCGTACTCGTAGTCCCAGGTACTTTTGTCGTAGGCGCGCTTCTCTGCGTTATAGCCGGAGTAAAGACCGTCGTTGAACTCGAAGTCACTCCGGACAATGAAACTGAAGTCCGTGTAATTGCGGACGTACTCATGCTGGATTTTGCCGGTGGTCAGTAGATAGTTGATGACGCCGCCCAGAAATGCGATGTCCGTACCCGTGCGGATCGGCGCATAGTAATCAGCGACCGACGCCGTGCGCGTGAAGCGCGGGTCGACCACGAT
Source organism: Burkholderia sp. Ac-20365 (assembly GCF_017104715.1). Classification (GTDB taxonomy): domain Bacteria; phylum Pseudomonadota; class Gammaproteobacteria; order Burkholderiales; family Burkholderiaceae; genus Paraburkholderia. The sequence goes on along the minus strand of NZ_JAAGPI010000005.1, from coordinate 239,153 downwards.
CAGGCGCGCGCCACGATGCGCTTTCGCCTCGACGACCCATTTGAAGCCGCAAGGATGCGCCTCGGCTGCATTGCCGCCCATCACGAGGATCACATCGGCATTGCGGATATCGACCCAATGGTTTGTCATCGAACCGCGGCCAAACGTCGGGGCAAGACCTGCCACCGTCGGGCCGTGTCAGACACGGGCCTGATTATCGAATGCGAGCATTCCCAGACTGCGGACCACCTTGTGCGTCAGGTACCCGGCTTCGTTACTCGCGGCGGATGCAGCGAGAAAACCTGTCGTCACCCAACGGTTGACTGTCTTTCCCTCGGGGGTTTGATGAACGAAGTTCGCGTCGCGATCTGCTTTGAGCAGTTTCGCGATGCGATCGAATGCGTGGTCCCATGAGATGGGCGTCCATTTGTCCGACCCGGGCGCGCGATATTCGGGGATCGTGAGACGCGATTCGCTGTGAATGATGTCGAGAAGGCTGGCGCCTTTCGGGCACAAGGTGCCGCGATTGACGGGATGATCGGGATCGCCCTCGATGTGAATGATGCTGCCTTTCGCGTTCTTCGCGTTGTCGCCCAATGCGTACATCAGGATGCCGCATCCAACCGAGCAATACGTGCAGGTGTTTCGTACTTCAGTGGTACGACTCAGCTTGTATTGACGAACTTCCGCTATCGCGGCACCTGGAGAAAAGCCCAACAATGCGACGCTCGAACTGGCGAGTGTCGCAGCCGAAATCTTCAGGAACTGCCGTCGTGTCAGGCTATCCATGGATGTTTCCTAAACCGGTGTCACACGGCATTGTTGGGGACACTCTCGCGCTCCCGTATATCGTCCCCGATATCGGCTGACGCGTATTCTGCGAACGCACGATCTTTCGAAAAACACGGTGTTCGCTCACTGGAGGAGACACGCCGCTGCGTCGGGCCACATACGTTGTCACTTCAACGTGGAATTTTTCTATCTGAACCGCTTGGAGTGCTGCGTGAGAGCCGGGTGTTATAAGTTTCCCCAACCTCTTACGTAACCGAAGGAGTGTCGATATGGATCACGGTGGCCTTTTTTCTCCGACGTCGATTGGCGCCATTCCCGTCGCGAATCGCATCGCGATGGCGCCATTGACCCGCTCGCGCGCCGGGATGGATGGCGTGCAGTCGGCGCTCGCGGTCGAGTACTATCGGCAACGTGCGTCGGCGGGACTCATCGTCAGCGAGGCCACGAACATCTCGCAGCAGGCGCGCGGCTACGCGTTCACGCCGGGTATCTATACAGAGCCGCAGGTGGCCGCGTGGTCAGCTGTCACGCAGGCCGTACATGAAGCAGGCGGCCGTATCGTGCTTCAGTTGTGGCACGTTGGACGCATGTCGCACGTCAGCCTGCAAAAGGACGGTGCCGCGCCCGTCGCGCCGTCGGCCGTTCAGGCGGACGACGAAGTCTTTACGGTAGACGGCCCCGCGCGGCCTTCAATGCCTCGCGCGCTGGAGCTGGGAGAGATACCCGGCATCATCGAAGACTATCGGCGTGCTGCGAGCAATGCGAAGGCGGCAGGATTCGACGGCGTTGAAGTGCATGCCGCCAACTGTTATCTGCTGGAGCAATTCATTCGCGACAGCACGAACAGGCGTACCGACCGTTATGGCGGCTCGATCGAAAACCGCACGCGGCTTGCCATTGAAGTTATCGAAGCCGTGGCCGGCGTCTGGAACGCCGATCGTGTCGGCGTACGCCTGTCGCCGATTACGCGGGCTGTCGGCGATACGCCGCTGGACAGTGATCCACAGGCAACCTATGGATTTCTGGCGGAACGCGTTGGGAAGCTCGGTCTCGCATGGCTGCATTGCGTGGAAGGGCAAACGCGCGGCAAGAACGCAGCGGGAGATTTCGATTTCAAGGCACTGCATGCGTCCTTCGGCGGTAAGTACATTGCTAACAACAGCTACGACCGCGCGCTGGCAATGGAAGCCGTGACGTCGGGCTACGCCGATATGATCGCGTTCGGAAGACCATTTATTGGGAATCCCGATCTGGTGGAAAGGCTGCGCCACGAATTGCCGCTGACAGATGCAGCAGTCGAAACGTACTATGGCGGCGGAGCAGAAGGCTACACAGACTTTCAACGGTTCGCGCAATCTTCGTCGTAATGTCCCGCTCACGGGTTGCTTGCACTGCGGCGTGGCAAGTGACCCCTCATAACCTTACGCCAGCTGATTCCGCGACACACACGATTTTTTCTCTACCCATACTTTCGTTTAGGGTCTGGAGGGATCGCCAGGGCAGTTCCATACCGCCGTAGACTATTCGCCTTCCTCTGGTGACGCTATCTTTTGTACGTACCCCCGGCTTTACCGCCAAGCGTTCGGGTGTGTACGAAAACAGCTCTGCGTCACTCGGCACAGAGTGTCCTCGCGCTACTTCTGAGCGGAAACAGAGGGAAGATCCATGCACGAATCACTTGCTATCGGTCTATACACCGAGCCTACCAAGGTCGCTTCTTACCCGTCCGGACTTGTCACACGAAATCCATGCCTCGAACAGGCCGGCGACCGGCAAAAAGCCATTCTGGGCGCTGAACTGCAAATCGACCGTCAGTCGATTCACAAGGCAGACTCTTTCGTCGCGTCGAGATGGACGAGTGAAGCACCGCGAATCTGGAACACGACGGTCGACCCCCAGCACATGCTCGTTGCCCTCTGTTTGCGGCAATCGGTTGTCACGGTCGTGTCGAACGACAAGCCTTTCTATGACGGCGTGCTCGATCGCGGGGCGGCGCTTGTTTTGCCATCCGGTGTTGAGGTGAGCGGCACGTTTCACACGCCAGCCGACTTCCTGCATGTCTACGTACCCGCGCACTGGCTGACGGAGTGGCTCGACGACGGAGAGGCGCCGAATATCACTTCGCTGTTCGCCGCGGCGCCGTTGCATGTTCGGGATTCCGTCGTTATCAAGCTCACAGGCACACTTTTGCGTGCTTTGCACGGCCGTGCTTCGACAAGTTCGCTTTACGCTGACGGCATCACGATGTCTATCCTCGCCAGATTGCTGGAGAACATCGTTGCACGCGCATCGATCAAGCCGGCCCGCGCTTCATCCGTGTCACCGCTCGAAGCATGGCGCGTCAAGATCGCGATCGATTTCATCGACCAGCGGATCGACGGAAGTCTGACTCTGGCGGAACTAGGCGGCGCAGTCGGACTCTCGCCGATGCACTTTGCGGCACGTTTCAGGGCCGCGACGGGGACTTCTCCGCATACGTTCATTCTGCGCAGACGGGTCGAACATGCGAAGACATTGCTTGCGACCACCAGATCGACGGTTGCCGATATCGCATTCAGCGTCGGATTCCGTACTCAGGCGCATTTCACGACGGTGTTCCGGCGTCACGTCGACGACACGCCTCACCGGTGGCGGGCGAAACACGGCAGATCGGAGAATGCACTCGCGCGAGGCATATGATGTGTAGTGACTGACTCGAAGCCGGCGGCGCAACAGTCCGCCGGCTTTTCGCATTTGAGGTTTGCTGCCCGAGCGCAACGGCTTTAATGGCGCATCGCTGCTGCAACGAGGAAGTGGAACGGCATGGCAAGCAGCATGGTTCCAACGAAGCCCACCAGCCACAGAATGACAAACCACATCATGCGTTTGCCGACCGTCGTGGACTCAGAATCGGAAGTTGGAATGGACATGACGGATCTCCTTCAATGGTATTGGCTGCCCGCTTCGAGCTTGCCGCGGAAAACCCAATAACCAGCAGTCGTATACACCACGATGATCGGGATGATGATCACCGCACCCACCAGTGCGAACAGCTGACTCGGACGAGGCGACGCAGCGTCCCAAAGCGTGACGCTATTGGGTATCGCATAAGGCCATATGCTGATCAGAAGGCCGATGTAACCCAGCAGGATAAGAACCAGGCACAACACGAACGGCGCGAGATCCGAGCCGCGTTTGACCGCGATATACATCAGTGCCGTTGTGATCGCTACGAGAAACGGCACGGGATACAGCCTGTAGCGAAACGATGAATCGAACCAGCGCGCGGCAACCTGCGCGTCCGTCAGCGGTGTCCAGATGCTGACGGCCACGATAAATCCCAGCAACGCGAGCGTCAGCGGCCATACCAGCGCACGCAGACGTTCCTGAAATTCCCCATCTGTTTTGAGCACCAGATAAGTCGCTCCCTGCAGCGCGTAGGTAACCATCAAACCCATGCCTGTGAAGAAGCTGAATGGTGTCACCCAGAAGAATGGATCGCCAGAAAAAACACCGTTCGTCACGGGAATGCCGTGGAGATAGGCACCCAGAATCACGCCCTGAAAGAAGGCGGCACCGGCCGAACCGCAGATGAATGCAAGGCTCCACACGTTCTTCGTGCGATTGGCCTTGCCGCGTACTTCGAACGATACGCCGCGAAAGATCAGGCACACCAGCATGAAGGTAATCGGCAGATAAAGTCCGGATAGCGCGACCGAATAGACCATTGGAAAGGCCGCAAACAACGCTGCGCCTCCCAGTACCAGCCAGGTTTCATTGCCGTCCCAGACGGGCGCGATGCTGTGCATCATCATGTCTCGTTCGCTGTCGACTGGAAAGAACGGAAAGATCATGCCGATGCCCAGATCGAACCCGTCGAGCGCGATGTACATAAAGAGGCCGAGTGCAATGATGGCGGCCCATACCACGGTAACGTCCATGCCAGGCTCCGGGATGCGTGATTGAAGTGGACTGCGGCGAACTATTCCGTTGCAGCGGCGAGCGGACGCCGTCCGCTGGCTTCTGCGGGATCGACGTGCACGGGCGTTGGCGCGCCATGGTCTGTCTGTCCTGGTCCGGCGTGGATGAGCTTCATGATGTAGTAGATGCCCGTGCCGAATACGAGAAAGTAGACCATCACGAACACAAGCAGGGACACGCCGGCACTTTGCGCTGTCACCGGCGAAACGGCATCCTTCGTTCGAAGCACACCGTAGACGACCCATGGCTGGCGGCCGGCCTCCGTGGTGATCCAGCCTGCAATCAGCGAGATGATGCCCGTCGGTCCCATCAGCACCGTGAGCCATTGGTAGGGCCGGAATTCGAAAAGCTTGCCGCCTCTGCGCAAGATGACGCCGACGATTGCAGTCAATATCATCAAGACGCCGAGACCTGCCATGATGCGAAAAGTCCAGAAGATCAGCGATGAATTCGGGCGATCTTCCTTGGGAAACTCCTTCAGTCCTCGAATCTCGCCATTCCAGCTGTGCATGAGAATCAGGCTGCCCAGATGCGGTATTTTGATTGCGTAGCGGGTTTCCTCCGCCTGCATGTCGGGAAAACCAATGAGGTTCAGCGCGGTGCCGCCCTTCTCGGTCTCCCACAGCCCTTCAATAGCGGCGATCTTTGCAGGTTGGTAATGACGCGTGTTCAGCCCGTGCTGATCGCCGACAAATGCCTGAATGGGCGCAAGAAACAGCAGTAACCACAGCGCCATCGAGTACATGGTTTTGACTTCGGGATCGCGGCGTCCGTGCAGCAGATGCCAGCCGCCCGTTGCTGCGACGATCAGTGCGGCGACGATAAACGCGGCCATCGTCATATGCGCCAGTCGATACGGGAAAGACGGATTGAATACGACAGCAAACCAGTCGACCGGCACGACGTGACCGTGCTCGATGGAAAAGCCTTGCGGCGTTTGCATCCAGCTATTCGACGACAATATCCAGAAGGTTGAAATCAGCGTGCCGATCGCGACCAGTAACGTGGCGGCGAAATGGGCTTTGGGTCCGACCTTTTGCCAGCCGAACAGCATGATTCCGAGAAACCCTGCTTCGAGGAAAAAGGCGGTCATCACCTCGTACGTCAGAAGCGGACCGGTGATCGGCCCTGCGAAACTGGAGAACCCGGACCAGTTGGTTCCGAACTCATAAGCCATGACGACGCCGGACACCACGCCCATGCCAAAACCAACGGCGAAGATCCTGGACCAGTAGATACACAGTTCCTTGTAATGCGGTTTTCCTGTTTTCAGATAGCAGCCTTCGAGCACAGCCAGAAAGCTGGCCAACCCGATGCTGAGTGCCGGAAACATGATATGGAAAGAGACTGTGAAGGCGAACTGCAGCCGTGACAGATCGAGCGCATTGGCATCCATCGAAATCACCTTTAACCAGGCGCGCCTGTACTTTGGAACGTCACACGATCATTGCAAGAGGAGCGTGTGCGCGTCGCAAGAAAGTACGGCGTCGCTCAAGGATTTGTGCCGCCAGTTTTCAGAGATCGACTTTCCGCCTTGAAGCCGTCGGGGTCGAAGGATCTTCGAGAGGGAAAGGTGTACGTCAGCCCTGAATGCAAGTGCTCTCGATGGCAACACACTAGCGCGACAGGCTGCTGCGAGAAAATAGTACCGGGGTATGGCGTCGCCTTAAGTCGACGTCAGAACCCTATACCGTCGTATAGATTTTGACGCGAGCAGCCTCGATGTCATCACGCGGAGGCGTAAAGCGGGTACATTAGCGCGCTAGTGGTTTTTGACAGCGCATCGCGACGCGCGCTGCCGTGTCGGGCGAACAATCGTTGCGCGTGACGCGCGTGCGCAAGCAAGCTAGGGCTTACCTACCGCCTGCTGGATTCTGGCGAGTATCACGTTCGAATCGAGCGGCTTTTCCAGGTACGCAATCGCACCGTTGGCAAGCGCAACGGCCTCGTCCTGAACGTTCGGATATCCCGTGATGAAAATCGTTGGAGGCGCGATGCCTCCGGAAGCGAGTTGCGCGTGCATCTCAATGCCGGACATGCCCGGCATGGTGACGTCCGAGATCAGCAATCGCGTGTTTCGCGCGATACCGGAGCGAAGAAATGCATCGGCGCAATCGAAAGAGGCAACATCCCACCCAATGGAGCGAATGAGATTCTCGATCGCCTCCCGAACCGATTCGTCATCTTCTACTATCGAAACAACGGAGGTGGGCGTCACGGGATTCCCTCGGACGGGTTCCACAGGTGGAACGCACGGCGACCCTGTGGGTTGTGAACTGTTATCGTTCTAGAATAATGGGTCACCTTCAGTGCAGTAACCATACGTTGGTATAAAAATACGTCTGCTTTATGTAAGACCACGCAGCCCAAGATGTAATGGGTATTGCTGGCAAACACATCGCCTGAGTACTGACAGAGCAGGGACAGTCCACGAAGCCGGTCCTTACAATGGAAAGGGTCGTATTCTGGGCCACCCGGCGCAACGCTCGCATCGAGCGGATAATTGGACGAAGAATTGCGTGAGAGGGAAAGCGTAATGACGACCACCGGGAAATCGACTTCGGCTGATGGCGACGGTTCGCTGACGCCGTCGATCGTATACATCATCGACGACGATGAAGATGTGAGAGAGTCGTTGGGCAGTCTGTTGCGCTCGGTGGGACATCGCGTCGAGGCATTTAGCTCGCCCGTCGAATTCATTGCGTTTCGTCGGGAAAGCATTCCAAGTTGCCTGATCCTCGATGTGCGGCTGCGCAGCGAAAGCGGACTCGCTTTCCAGCAGTCTATCGCCAGCCTCGCGCCTCACATTCCGATTCTTTTCATCACAGGGTTTCCTGACGTCGAGATGTCCGTCAAGGCGATGAAAGCGGGCGCGATGGATTTCTTCTCCAAGCCTTTCCGCGAGCAGGACATGCTCGACGCTGTGACTCAGGCGCTGCGTCGCGATGCCGAGCGTCTGGCATTCGAGTCCTCCATTGCCGAGCTGCGTGGTCGCTACGATTCGTTGACGCCGAAAGAGCGCGATGTCCTCGAGTTCGTGCTTGCAGGGCTGCTCAACAAACAGATCGCCGATGAAATGCACCTCAGCGAAATCACGATCAAGCTGCATCGCGGCCAGGTGATGCGCAAGATGGGCGTGCGATCGGTGGTCGAACTGGTTCGCCACGCTCAGGTGCTGGGCGTGAATCCGCGGGCACGCCGCACCTGATTCTCTTGCCTGTCGCGAGCCACGCCGTCAAGACACACTAACCAAAAGTATAAGGTCCGGCGATTTTCCTCACGAGGTGCAACCCTTTGTAGGTCTGGCATCACTCGCTACGCGGCGATATCTTGAATGGGCCGCGTTCGCTGCGAGCCGTGCACCTGAAACAGCCCGCCTGCAGCCTGTATCGCATGTGATCCGCCAGCCACGACCATAGCGGACCATCTCCGCGACAACGCGCGGCCTCGTTTGAAGGGGAATCTGTGTCAGCGGCGCACGCTTCGTGACTCCGCCGACATGGGAATGCAAGTGTCGAATGGAGGCGTAGATGCTGCTAGACGCAAACCTCGTCGATCCGTGGACCCGGACAATCAATCTTCTGTCCTTGCGTCCGGATCCATCGTGCACGATTGAAGAGCCCATCGATCAACCTCTGCGCCGCAGGGCGGTCGAGAGTAACGCTGCAACGTGGGAACCGTGCGTGACGGTGATCGATCGGCCAAGTGCACTGACCGTCGTGCTCGATTGGCGTGATCCTACGAAATGCTGTTATCGCGAGCAGCTATGGGTTTCTGCGCGTGCGCGTGTGTCGGGCCGCTGTGCCATGACGGGCGCAGCGATCGAGCCGGGCGATGACATTTTCCGTCCGCGCCCGGCGCGCCCCGCGCCACGCAACGTGACAGCGATGGTGCTCGCGTCGGCGGTAGAAGCGTGTGCCGCTTCACTGCCGCCGTTGCTCGAGCAGCGCTGCGCGCCCTGTTCCGCTGAAGACGTGCGCCGTTACGCGGAAGATCTCGCGCTGGACGCCGCCGGGTGAAACTCCGCCATGCGCCGCAATGGGCCGACCAGGCGGAGACGGCCGGACATGATTCTTCGCCTGGGGATCTGCTGCAATAAACATGCGCGTGCCGCATATGTAAACGATGCCGTTTTCCGCTTTTTATCTGTCTCCAGACGCATTATTCGGAAATTAACGTGGTTCTGTTGCGCGGCGGTGAGTAGTATTAGATTGGGATCGTTTCACGGGACAAGACAGTGAACGGCAATCTGACTGGCCAGCACGCGACCGAAAATCCAACCGTCTTCATCGTCGATGACGATGAAGACGTGCGCGATGCGTTGCAGCAGCTGCTGAGATCGGTTGGCACCAGGGCCAGCGTCTTCTCCAATGGAGAAGCGCTGATCGAGGCGCTGAAAGACGGGCCTCTGAACGACTCGCCTGCGTGTATCGTGCTCGACGTTCGTCTCAAGGGCCAAAGCGGCTTGATGGTGCAGCAGGAGCTTGCGCGACGCGGTGTTTCTCATCCCGTGATCTTTCTGACCGGGCACGGCGACATCGTCATGACCGTCAAGGCGATGAAGGCGGGCGCGGTCGATTTCCTCACGAAACCATTGCGCGACCAGGATCTGCTCGACGCGATCGCGGAAGCGATCAGTCTGGACCGTTTGAGACTGGCGGATGCATCGGCCTTGCAAGACCTGCAAGACCGCTGGATAGAGCTGACGCCACGGCAAAAGCAGGTCATGCATCGGATCGCACGCGGCATGTTGAACGGCCAGATAGCGAGCGAACTCGGAGTCAGCGAAATCACCGTGAAGATATACCGCGGGGAAGGGATGAAACGGCTCGGTGTGAAGACACTCGGTGAGTTCATTCAGAAAGCAAAGCTGCTGGGACTCGCCGTCACGCCATCCGAATCGGCATAGTGGTAAAGCGGCGATTGCTAACACTCAGGCTGTGAGTGGAACACGGGGCCGCTATTGCAGTCGTCGCGAGCGCGATCCAGCATGAACGAAAACCGCGTTCCGTGCGGCTCGGCGTTGTCGTGCCACAGTTCGCCGCCATGTGCTTCGATGATTCTCTTGCACACGGATAGCCCGATTCCCATACCGTGCGTTTTCGTCGTGACGAAAGGGAGAAACAATTCCTCTCTGTGTACCTGCGAAATGCCGGGCCCCGAGTTGGCGACAGAGATGACGATCCCTTGTCCGCGCCCCGCTTCTGATGAAATCGTGATGATCCGCGGGCGATCGGTGACGTGTGATATTGCATCGAGCGCATTGGCAAGCAGGTGCTGCACGACTTGCTGAATCTGCATGCGATTACCCAGCACCGGGCCCATGAAATCCATGCCGGTGAACGTGACCTGTGCGCGATGATCGTCGATGCGTTTGCGCGAGAGCAGGACGACTTCGCGAATCGCGGCATGGACATCGAATCTGAAGAACGATCGATCAGGCTGTCTGATCAGCGCGCGAAGTCCGTCGATCGACTTTTTCGCTCTTGCCGTGCAGCTTCGAACCTTGTCGAGGCTGATCTTTACCTCATCGAGACTGGGCACGTCGCGCTGAAGCCAACGAAGCCCGGCACCCGTCGACGCGTCGATGGCGCTGAGCGGCTGACTCAGTTCGTGGATGATCGATGCGAGAAGTTCGCCCGTGTTCGTCGCGCAGGATGCTTCGAGCAGTTCGTCGCGCGCATGACGCAATTGATTCTCGGTGATGCCCCAAAGTTGCTTCTCATCGTCCAGCGACGACTGCCCGATTGCATGCGCGAGAGAAGTACCGATCTGCGACGCCATGAGTTCGATCAGCGTGCGCTTCTCGGGCGAAAAAGCGGAACTCGGCCGGTTGCTTTGCAGGTAGAGCACGGCAATGAGATTGCGCTCGGCATATAGCGGAATGCCAAATCCGGTATGCGGCAGGCAATCCCGAGCACTACTGCCGGCCAGTTCATGGCAGTGGGCTTTCACATCGACCATCAATGGTGCACCCGTACGCAGCACTGATCGTCCGATAAAAAGGCTGAGTGGTTCCGGTTTGATCGATGAGCCAAACTCGACAGCGATATCGCGTTCTTGTGTCGCTCGTGCACGTACGCGTAGTTCGCTCTCTTCATGGAACATCAACTGACACACCGTTGCACCCGTGCTGACGAGCAGCATACGCATGATGGTTTCCATCACGCGTTTCAGTGCGACTTCACCGGACTGGACAACCGGAACCGTAGCCTGCGCTTCTGTGCCTGCTTCACGGTCACTCGACATGTCGCCGCCCTCCCGATCCAGAAAAATCAGCAACTTTGCATGCACTGCCCGCGTACTGCTTCTGCCTGATCGACGGCGCTATTGCAAATCATTTGCAGAGTATAGATCGCCTGAATAGACCGGTGTTTCTAGTGTGTTCGTAAGCCCACGTTATAAAGACGACAGAAAGTCGAGACATTACTGGTCGAGTCGCGGATAAAGGCGCCGCGAATCTGCGCATATCCGTGCGCAATGGAAAATTCACGTTTCATATCGGGTCGATTTTCATCAACAAGGATGGCAATCTCCTTGATATGAATTGTCTCTCTGCTGCCAGAGGTGCATATGGACAAGCTTCGGAACATGCGAGTGTTTGCACGCGTAGTCGAGATGGGTAGCTTCACGAATGTGGCCAGACAGTTGAACAGCACCACGGGTAATGTATCGAGAGCCGTCACCGAACTCGAACAGGATCTCTCTACGCGACTCATCCAGCGAACGACAAGGCGTCTTGCAGTGACGGAATCCGGTCAACGCTACTACGCCAGATGCAAGAAGATACTCGAGGAAATCGATTACGCCGACGCAGAAGCGCGTGAGGCGATCAGCGAACCGCGCGGCGTGTTAAGAGTGCACTCGATTCCCGGTCTGGGTCAAAAACACGTGACGACTGCGATCATTGCGTATCGCAAGGAGCATCCATCCGTTTGCGTGGAACTGACGCTCAGTCAGGACATGCCCGATCTGGTTAGCGATGCAATCGACGTGTCGATTTTCTCTGCGACCACGCTGCCCGACTCTGCCAACGTCGCGCAAATCATTGGCTTGAGCCGTTCGATCCTCGTCGCGTCAGCGGACTACATCGCCAGAAGCGGCGCACCCGAAACGCTCGATGATCTCGCCCGGCACACCTGCGTGCGCATCAATACGCCTCCCTATGCATCGGACGACTGGATACTGTGCAGCACGTCCGAAGAGTTCGTCTTTACACCGTCGGATTCGTACTTCTCTGTCAACGACCATGAAGCCATGTCGGTCGCCTTGCGCGCGGGCGCCGGCATTGGCCTGTTGTCGATGTACTCGGTCATGGACGATCTGCGCGTTGGGAATCTCGTGCGTGTGCTGCCTGAACTTTCCACGCATCCACGTTTCGTCTACGCGATATACCCGTCACGACAATATCTCGAGGCGAAGATCAGGACATTTGTCGAGTTCATCAAACAGAACGTAGGGCATAGTCTCGCCGAGGAAGAAGAAGCAATCGGCGCGACGTCTAACGATAACAGCAAGAACGAATAATCAGTGATGCCGGTAAGTCCAGGCATGACTCGATGGTGGTGCGCTTTCGCCCATCTCTGAGGTCGACGCGGCAACGCCGCCCACGTCGTCTGCGTATGCATTTCTCTCGTTCATACGCTCGGTGGCGAGTGTCTGCGAGTTCTGGCCGCGCTGCGAGGACGGTGCGCCGACATAAGGCCGATAGAATGGCGCCGGCCCATATCCGCTCGCGAACGCGGAAGGCGCCACAGAGGTTGCCGTCGTTACGGCGATGACGAGTCCTGCGAACAATGCTCGTTTCATGATCGACTCCGGAAATGCAATCTGGGACCATGAGACAACGGTCCCACTCACGACAATCCCATCAAGCGTGACGGCTCAATTGCCAGGTTCGGAAACGCGTACGTTGTTAGTCACGCCCGTCACGCCTGCAACCTTGCTGGCCGCCGATGCCGCAACCGGTATTTGCGAAGCGTCCGGTACCTCGCCGAGCAATGTGATCTCACCGCCGCGAGCCAGAATAACGACACCGGAAGAATCGAGGTGCTTCGTCGCAGTCAGTGCATGCCGGACCTTGATCTCCAACTGGTGATTCTGCTTTCGGATGACCTTTTTGGTGGGCGGAGCGGTGGTCGCACTGGCTGCCGCAGGGTCGGTCTGTGCATAGGCGGGTGCTACGCCTGCGACAGCCGCCGCGACGATCGAAACGGTGATCAGGTTTCTGCCTAAAGACATAGCGATTCTCCCTCGTGTCGGGTTGAAAGCCGGCAACCGGCACAGCGTGTAGGTGACGCCGCTGTATCGTCCGTTGAATCATTGTCCCGGTCACGCTATAGCGACGTCTTTTCTGAACACACGTTATTTGCTCGTGGGCATTGGCAGCTTACGGTTCGCCGTCGGGCGTGACGGCGGTGGATGGGACGGTGCTGGTTGCGGACTGAACATCAGGGAGTGGTTGATTGCGTTCGTTCTCTTCGCGCTTCTTTTCAGCAAGGCGGGCTTCCGCTGCTTCGATGTCGTAGGGATACCGCAGACTCGACGCTTCCGAGGGGCGATATCCAACACTCTCCAGATCCGAGAGATGCTGAAGTACCTGCGCACGGGTAAGTGGGCCGCTCGCGCCTTGCGAAAATGCCGATACGGGCAAGATCAGGGCGATACAAAACAGGAAGATAGATCGTAGCGGACTCAACTTTTTCCCTCCGCAACTCATGCTGAAGATTCCCACTGAATGAAGGCGGTTCGTGACCAGAAGATTAGGGGATCTTCAAATGAAGATTAATGAGGCATACACGAGAAGAGAGTTGCCAATGGAGAGCAAGTGACCCGCAATCAACGTCTATGTGAACCGACCATAGCATTCACATCAAACGCATATCGGATCATGGTTTGCTGTGGAAATTTCCCGTGCGGACGCGAAAGAATGAGCAAATCTGCGGCGTTAATATGAACCGCGCACGACGTCGGGCGGTACGGTCGGAATAGACGGCGGCATCCCACAAAAATTCGATGCGACAAGGTCGAACGGACATGATTGCGACTCTCCGTGGTCTTTTGAAAGAGGCCGTTGTCTATCGAAATGACGATTTCCCGCGCTTTTTGCACGCGTTCAAAGCCGCATTGGCGATCATCCTGAGCATGTTGATCTGCATGCGGCTGGAACTGCGAGCGCCCGGAACGTCGATGGTGTCAGCCGTGATCGTGATGCTGCAGCAGCGAAGCGGAATGGTGATTGCGCGCGGCTTCTATCGAATGCTGGGGATTGCGTGCGGAAGCCTTGCCGGATTGACGCTGATCAGTCTCTTCGCCCAGCAACCGCCGTTGTTCATTGCCGGTCTGTCGATATGGGTGGGGCTGTTCGTCGCGGGGTCGTCATACTACAAGAATTACCAGTCGTATGGATTCGTGCTGTCGGGTTACGCCGCATGCATTACGACCGTCCCCGAATGGTCGGTTCCATATGACGTCGTTACGAACCTGATTCACATTGTCAGTGAAGTCATGATAGGCGTAGCGACGGGCAGTCTGGTGAGCGCGCTCGTGTTTCCCCAGAAAGTCGTTCCTGCACTGATCGCGTGGCGGCAAACCGCATTGGCCAAACTGTTGCCCGCGCTACGTTCCGCTGCTTTGGGGAACAGCAGGGACGATCCCATCGAAAGCTACATGAAGCTCATACACGAGAGTGTGGCGATAGAAGACTTGCGTACCGCCGCCGTATTCGAAGATCCGGAAATGCGTTTGCGCAACGACGCATTGACAACGCTCGATCGCTCGTTCCTCGATGCAGTAACACGCCTATACGCGTTGGACCGCGCGAGGCAACTGACGCAGCATCTCGACGCCGGGTTGCAGAATGAGATCAACGATATGTTCGCTCTGCTGGTGAAAGTCGCAACTGTCGAGGATACGGATGCCGGGCAGACCGAGAAAAGGTTGACGGAACTGCAGGCCCGGCTAACGTCGATAAAAGAATCCTTGCCCGATCTCGTGGCGCTTCAGCTCGGCAAGGTGAGCCCCGAAAGTGCCGACTTCCGCGTGATAGAAATGGTTGGCGCCGAGGTCTATACGGCAACGAGTTCGCTACGCGATTTCTGCGGCGCGTGCAGCATCGTACTGAGTCCGCCGAAGATCCAGCTGTCCTTGCCGATTGTTCAGGCCATCAAGTTCATGCGCAATGCGCCTATCCGCTCGAATGGTTTGTCGGCGTTGCTTTCGGGATTACGCGCGACTATCGCAACGGGTGTCGTCGGTGCCGCATGGATCGCTTCGGGGTGGACCAACGGCTACATTGCGGTCGTATCCGCAGGTATTACGAGTGGATTCTTTTCACTGAGCCCAACCCCTGTCGCCGCGAGCTGGCAAGCCTTCGCGGGCTGTGCGATCGCGTGCGTGGTGGGCTTCGTCGTCAACTTCATGCTGATGCCCGCCTTTGGCGATGTTTCACTTCTGGCGTTGTGTTTCGGCATTCTGCTCTTCTTCAGCAGCTACGCCGCCACGTTCCCACGCTTCGCGAGTATGGGCGCAGGATTCAGTATTTACCTGTGCTACCTCCTGACGCCTATGAATGTGGCTGTCTATGATCCGCCATATCTTCTCGATCGCGCTTTTGGCCTGCTGATCGGAATCGGTGTGGCCGCGATTGCGTTTTCACTCGTCGCGCCCAAAGAGGGTGAATGGCTGGCGAAGCAGTACACCCGACGTATCGGCGACGTTCTATCGCATGCCTCGACGGATGTGATCGACGTCGAGACATCGGCGCAATTGGGTATGTCGATGCGCGATCTCATTGTGCGTATCGTCACTGTGCCGGGCGTGTCTCAAGCGTATCGCGAGAAGATCACGAAATGGGCGTTCGGTCAGCTCTGGATTGCCAACGCGTTAATTCACGTCAGGGCATTGGCTGATTCCGAAGCGAATGCGCTACCACCCTCATGGCAAGCCGCGCAACGCGAGTGGCTACACGCAATGGAATGCGTGGCGGAGAAAGCCGACGTCGGTGCCCTGAAGACAGCGCTTTCTCAAACCGAGCATGTGCTAGACATGCTGAGAAAGCATGCGGATCAACCGGCACCCGAAAGTCGCCGTGCGATATTCGAAATGCGCGCGGGACTGTATTCGACGCGAGCCGCGTTGATAGATCAGCTGCAGGCCGCGTCAGGCATCCCGGCCGTCGCGTCATGAAAGCGCGCCTTCAAAACATGCCCGAGGTACTCAGGCTCTCACTCGTCCTGGGACTGACGCTGCCGGTTCTTCTCAGTTGCATTAGCGGCGCCGGCATCAAGCCTGAAGCGTCCTTCATCGACCCTGCATCGATCGACGCAGGAAACGCGCTGCGCGAGACGCAAAGCGACGCAAACTGGCCCACGAGCGAATGGTGGCGCGCATGGCACGATCCACAACTCGACAAACTGATGACGCGGGCCGCCGCAGGAAGCCCGACACTGGCGATCGTCAGGTCGCGCGTGACGGCGGCGATATGGCAGGCGCGTGCGTTGCATGCCGACGAACTACCGGATGTCGAAGGCGACGCCGCGCTGGCGCGTACCCGTTTTCCGCGCTACGCCACGCCGTCGCCGCCTGGCGGAACGACGGTCTGGGACAACTCGGCGGCGGTGACGCTTTCCTATGATCTGGATCTGTGGGGAAAAAATCGCGCTATCGAGAAAGGCGCGCTCGACGCGGTGCAGGCATCGGCGGCGGACGCGCAATTCGCGAAAGTCGAGCTACAGGTGGCGGTGGCCCGCACGTACACCCAACTCGCGCTTCAACACACGCTGCTCGATATCTACCAGTCGATCAACGATGAAGAGCGACGCAACCTCGACATCGCCACGAAGCGCCGTCAGGCTGGCATCGTTGGTGAAATCGACGAAAGCCAGGCAAGGACTCAGTATCAGGCTGGCATTACCGACATTCTTCGCGCCAAAAACGATATCGCTATCGCGAGGCTTCAGATTGCGTATCTCGTGGGCGAGGGGCCGGGCTTTGGCGATGCGTTGACGCGTCCGGCCTTGCCGTCCGATGTTGGCATCGCGCTGCCCACTTCACTGCCGGCGGAAATCATCGGGCACCGCGCTGACGTTGTCGCGCAGCGCTGGCGCGCTGCGGAAGCCGCGAAGAAAGTGGAGGCCGCGCACGCGGACTTCTATCCCAACATCAATCTCGTCGCGAGCGCATCGCTGGCTTCCGTGGCGCCGTTCGGCGGCTTCTTCAATTTCATCAACAGCGACGCGGTGGGACATAGCGTCGGATTGGCGGGCTCGCTGCCGATCTTCGACGCGGGGCGCCGTCGCGGCCGCTTCGGTGTTGCCACAGCCGAATACGACGATGCCGTACTGAAGTACAACGACACGGTGCTGTCCGCGATGCAGAACGTCGCGCAACAGGTGACCTTGCTGAGGTCGCTCAAGGAGCAGGAGAGCTCTGCCGATGTCGCGCTGAAGTCGTCGATGCGTTCGTACGATCTTGCGAACCGTGGCTATCGCGGAGGCATCACGGAGTATCTGGATGTACTTGTTGCCCAGAAAGTCATGCTTCAACAACAGCGGGATCTCGCGCTGATCCGTGCCCAGCGGGTCGATGCATGGGTGCTGCTGATGAAGGCGCTGGGCGGCGGTGCGGATGTCGGCGCCACGCCAGCGAATATCGACCGAGGTCAAGACGATGCCCGTCGAAATTGAATTGTTCGGATTCTTTGCGCCCGTCCTGTTGCTCGCGCTCGTCGCATGCGTGATCGTATTCATCGCATTGGACCTGCTGCTCGCGAGGTTGGGTGTTTATCGGCTTGCATGGCACCCCGGTCTCTTCAGAGTCGCGCTGTTTGCCGTGCTGTTCTGCGGTGTCGCGCTACTCGTCCAGAGAACATGACGGCGAGTCGCGCAAGGGAAGATGTCTACAGCCAACGGGGCGGAAGATGAACAAGCAGTATCTCATTCGAATCGCCATGACGCTGGTCACCGTGATGATCGCCCTGTGGCTCATGCACGCGATATGGGTGCGCTATATGTACTCGCCGTGGACACGCGATGGTCGCGTGCGCGCCAACGTCATCAATCTTTCCACCGATGTTTCAGGACTCGTCAAGGAAGTTCGCGTCAAGGATAACCAGTGGGTGCGCAAGGGCGACGTGCTCTACGTGCTCGATCCCGACCGGTTCAGGTATGCCGTCGATCAGGCCGATGCCGACGTAGCGCGAGCGCAGGCCCAGTTGCAGCAGGCCGAGTCGCAGATGAACGCGAGCCTGTATGAATCGAAAATGCGCAAAGACCAGGCATCGCGCCGGGAAAAGCTCTCGGGCGACGTCGTATCGGAAGAAATCAGGTCGGACTACGCGCTGCAGTCGCGCCAGTCGCAATCGTCGCTGGAGGCTGCGCGGGCCGCTTATACCGCAGCGCAGGCGGCACTCAAGGCTGCGCTGGCCCGCAAGGAAACGGCGCACCTCGATCTGGTGCGAAGCGAAGTCCGCGCGCCGACCGATGGCTATATCGTCAATCTCAACCTGTACCCGGGCGACTATTCGAGCGCAGGCGTAGCGCGCATGGCGATGATCGATTCGAACTCGTTCTGGGTCTACGGCTATTTCGAAGAGACGAAGATCCAGGGTGTGCACGTTGGCGACCGCGCCGTCGTGCGCCTGCTCGGCGGCAACGTCGATATTGGCGGACACGTGGACAGCATCGCGAGCGGGATCGTGGATCGCGACAATCCGACGGGTACAGGCGAGTTGCTCGCCAACGTCGATCCGATTTTCACCTGGGTGCGCCTCGCGCAACGCGTACCGGTGCGCATTCATCTGGACGGCGTGCCAAAGGGCATTCATCTCGCGATGGGCATGACCTGCACCATCACGCTCGGCGCCGGAAGATAAAGACGTCGCAGCGACATGCTTGTTGAGTCGATCCGTGGATACTGAATATCCGCACGCTTTTCTGGAAAGACACGTATACACGCGCTGATTAATCTCGATGCGTGATCATGTCGACAGAAGGAGAGTGCGTCATGTTGCAGAAGAGCTACCCGTACTACCTCGCGAACGAAGCCGTCGCGGCAAACACCGATCTCGAAGTCACCGACAAGTTCAGCGGCGAAGTGGCCACCCGTGTTGCACTGGCAGACGCGAAGGCGATCGACAAGGCGATCGGGTTCGCGGTCGACGCGATGCCTGAGATGCGTGCCTTCCCGCCCTTCAAACGTCAGGCCGTACTCGAACATTGCGTTGCGCGCTTTCGCGAGCGTTTCGACGAACTGGCGATGGCGCTGTGCATCGAAGCGGGCAAGCCGATCAAGGACGCTCGCGGCGAAGTCTCGCGGCTGATAGACACATTCAAGGTCGCGGCGGAAGAGTCGGTGCGCATTGGCGGTGAGATCCTGAATCTCGAGATCTCGCAGCGCGCGAAGGGTTATCACGCTTACGTGAAGCGCGTGCCGATCGGTCCGTGCTCGTTCATCTCGCCGTTCAATTTCCCGCTGAACCTCGCGGCGCACAAGGTCGCACCGGCGCTCGCAGCGGGCGTGCCGTTCGTGCTCAAGCCCGCAAGCCGCACGCCGATCGGCGCGTTGATTATCGGCGACGTGCTGGCGGAAACCGATCTCCCGAAGGGCGGGTTCTCGATACTTCCTGCGCATCGTGATGGCGCGGATCTCTTCACTACCGACGACCGCTTCAAGCTCATGTCATTCACGGGCTCGCCCGTTGTCGGGTGGGATCTGAAGGCGCGAGCGGGCAAGAAGAAAGTGGTGCTCGAACTGGGCGGCAACGCGGCTGTCATCGTCGATGGCGATCAGGGCGACAAGCTCGACTATGTGGTCGACCGGCTCGCGTTTGGCGCGTTCTATCAGTCGGGGCAAAGTTGTATTGGCGTGCAGCGGATACTCGTGCACGCATCGGTCTACGACGTGCTGCGCGAGAAACTGATCGCGAAGACGAAGTCGCTGAAGATGGGCGACCCGAAGAACGAAGACACCTTCGTTGGGCCGATGATCTCGCTGTCGGAATCGCGGCGGCTCGCGGGCTGGATGGAAAGCGCGGTTGGGGCGGGCGCGAAGATCATCGCGGGCGGCAAGGTCGACGGCGCGATGTTCGAGGCGACGCTGCTGGAAAACGTCGGGCACGACACCGATCTGTACCGCAAGGAAGCGTTCGGGCCAATTGCGATCCTCGAAAAATTCGATGACTTCGAGCGCGCTATCAAGACGGTCAACGACAGCGATTTCGGCTTGCAGGCCGGCATCTTCACAGACTCGCTCGCGCATGCGCATCTCGCCTGGGACGAACTGGACGTGGGCGGCGTGGTGATCAACGACGTGTCGTCGTTCCGCGTCGACAACATGCCTTATGGCGGCGTCAAGGACTCGGGTATTGGACGGGAAGGCGTGCGCTACGCCATCGAGGACATGACGGAGTTGCGCCTGATGGTGATGCGCCAGCTGTGACGAGCGACACGCGCCCGGACCAATGGGGCGGGCGCGTTGCAACGGGGCGGTGGAAAAATCAGCTGACATGCATCGGAGCAAGCAGATGACCAAACTCAATGTCAACGGGCAGTCGCATGATGTCGATGCGCCGCCCGACATGCCCGTTCTCTGGGTGCTACGCGACATCATCGGCCTCACGGGAACCAAATTCGGTTGCGGCATCGCGCAGTGCGGCGCGTGCACGGTGCATCTCGACGGCGTCGCGGTGCGTTCGTGCGTGTTGCCCGTCGCGGCGGTCGGCGACAGAAAGATCACGACGATCGAAGCCATCGGCGATACACCCGTCGGCAAAAGGGTGCAGGTTGCATGGCGCGAACTCGATGTGGTCCAGTGCGGCTACTGTCAGTCCGGACAGGTGATGCAGGCAGCGTCGCTGCTCACCCAGATTCCCAATCCGGACGACGCCGACATCGACGCTGGCATGGCGGGCAATATCTGCCGCTGTGGCACCTATCAGCGCATCCGCGCGGCCGTGAAGCAGGCCGCGAAGGAGGCGTGACATGTCACAAGGACTGCTCGAAGCACAGAATGGCAAAGCGCCCGATTGCACCTCGGCACTCGTCACGCGCCGCGCTTTTCTGAAGTTCAGCGCAAGCGTCGCGGCGATGTCAGGCGGCGGACTGTTGCTGGCTTTCACGATGCCCGCGCGCGGGCAAGGAGACGCGCGCAAGACGGTCATCGGCGGCGACGGCGTCGAGACGCCACAAGACGGCGTGTTCGCACCGAATGCGTTCGTGCAGATCGACAGGGCGGGCAAGGTCACGCTCATCGTCCCCAAGGTCGAAATGGGGCAAGGCGTGTACACGTCGATCCCGATGCTGATCGCGGAAGAACTCGAAGTGCCGCTCGACAACATCACGATCGATCACGCGCCACCCGACGAAAAGCGCTTCATGGACCCGCTGCTGGGTGGCCAGCTGACGGGCGGCTCGACATCGATCCGTTACGCGTGGGAGCCGATGCGGCGCGCGGGCGCGACCACGCGCGTGCTGCTCATCAATGCAGCCGCCCAGCAATGGCAGGTGGATCCGGCGTCGTGCCATGCGGAGAACGGCCAGGTGATCCACGCGGACACGAAGCGCAGCGTCGCGTACGGCGAACTGGTCGATGCAGCGGCGAAGTTGTCGGTGCCGCAAGACGTACCGCTGAAAAGCCCGAAAGACTTCAAGCTGATCGGTACGCAGGCAAAGCGTCTCGATTCGCCGGAGAAGGTGGACGGTAGCGCGATCTTCGGCCTCGATGTACGTTTGCCCGACATGGTCCATGCGGCGATCGTCAACTGCCCGGTGTTCGGCGGCACGCTCACGAGCGTCGACGATACGGCGGCGAAAAAAATCCCCGGCGTGCGCCAGATCGTGAAGATCGACAACGGCGTTGCGGTGATCGGCGATCACACGTGGGCCGCGAAACGCGGCGCGGCTGCGTTGAAGATCACATGGAACGAAGGCGCGGGCGCGACGGTGTCGACGAAAACGATCGTCGACGATCTGGAGAAAGCGTCGCAGGGCACGGGCGCCGTCGCGCGCAAGGACGGCGACGTGAGCGATGCCTTCACAAAAGCGAGTACACGTGTCGATGCGGTCTATCAGCAGCCGTTCCTTGCGCACGCAACGATGGAGCCGGTCAACTGCACCGTGCACGTGAAGCCGGATAGCTGCGATATCTGGGTCGGTACGCAGGTGCCGACACGCGCGCGCGATGCGGGCGCGAAGGTGACGGGACTGTCGCCGGACAAGATCGTCGTGCACAACTTTCTGCTGGGCGGCGGCTTCGGGCGCAGGCTCGAGTTCGATATGGTCACGCAGGCCGTGAAAGTGGCGAAGCAGTTGAACGTGCCTGTGAAAGTGATGTGGACGCGCGAGGAAGACATCCAGCACGACATGTATCGCCCGTACTACTACGACAAGATCTCGGCGGGGCTCGACGCGAATGGCAAGCCGGTGGCGTGGCAGCATCGCATCGTCGGATCGTCGATATTCGCGCGTTTCGCGCCTGGCGCGATGAAGAACGGCGTCGATCCTGACGCCGTCGAAGTCGCCGCTGATCTGCCCTACGACCTACCGAATCAGCTGATCGACTACGTGCGCCAGGAACCCCGCGCGATTCCGACGGCATTCTGGCGTGGCGTGGGACCGACGCGCGGCACGTTCGTGGTCGAGAGCTTTATCGACGAACTCGCGGCGCAGGCGAAGATCGATCCCGTCAAGTACCGGCGCGATCTGCTGGGCAAAACGCCGCGTGCCTTGAACGTGCTGAATGTCGCCACGCAGGCGGCCGGTTGGGGCGGAACGCTGCCCAAGGGGCAGGGGCGTGGCGTGTCTGTGATGCATGCATTCGGCAGCTTCTTTTCAATGGTCGCGGACGTGAGCGTCGATCAGGGCGAAGTGAAGGTGAATCGCGTGGTGTGCGCAGTCGACTGCGGCATGGTGGTGAATCCGAACACCGTCGAAGCGCAGATCCAGGGCGGCATTATCTTCGCGATCACGGCGGCGCTTTACAGCGAGATCACGATCGATCGCGGCCGCGTGCAGCAGAACAATTTCACCGACTATCGCATTCTGCGCATCCATGAATCGCCGGTGATCGACGTGCATATCGTCAAGAGTAGCGAGGCGCCGGGCGGTATCGGCGAACCGGGAACGGCGGCGGCGATGCCCGCCATCGCGAACGCGATTTACGCGGCGACGGGCAAGCGCTTGCGTCAATTGCCCGTGGGCAACCAGCTCGTGAACGTATAAGCGGAGGCCGACGATGAAAACCACGTTGAAGGCAGCCGCCTGTGTCGCTGCCGTCCAATCGATCATTGCTCTCTCCGCGCACGCGGCCGGCGCCGATGACGCGCTCGTCAAACGCGGCGAATATCTCGCGAAGGCGGGCGATTGCATCGCGTGTCATTCGGCGCCACATGGCAAGCCCTTTGCAGGCGGCCTGCAAATGTTGACGCCGATGGGCGCAATTTACTCGACCAACATCACGCCCGATCCGGACACGGGGATTGGACGCTATAGCGAGGAAGAATTCGGGGGCGCGTTGCGCGAGGGCGTCGCGAAGGACGGCCACAATCTTTATCCGGCGATGCCGTATCCGTCGTACGCGAAAGTCAGCAACGACGACGTGCACGCGCTGTACGTGTATTTCATGCACGGCGTCGGGCCCATCAGGCAGCCGAACCGCGAGCCGGATATCAAATGGCCGCTCAATATGCGCTGGCCGCTCAAGTTCTGGAACATGGTGTTCCTCGACAAGGGCGTGTATCAGGACAAGCCTGGCAAGGACGTGGCGTGGAATCGCGGCGCGTACCTGATACAGGGTCTCGGGCATTGCGGCTCATGTCATACGCCGCGCGGCATCGGGTTTCAGGAGAAAGCGCTCGATGAAAGCGGCGGCCTGTATCTGTCAGGCGCTCCCGTCGACAACTGGTTTGCGTCGAATCTGACGGGTGCGCATAACGCCGGTCTGGGGCGATGGTCTGAAGCCGATATCGCGCAGTTTCTGAAGACGGGTGCAAACCAGCATGCGTCGGCGTTCGGTTCGATGACGAGCGTCATCAATAACAGCATGCAGGCCATGTCGGACAGCGACCTTGCCGCAATCGCGCGCTATCTGAAGTCGCTGCCCGCGGTGAACGATTCGGGCGCCACCGCGTATGCCTATGATGCAAAGGCGACGAAGGTTTCGTTGAATCGTCCGGCGAACGATGCAGGCGGGCGCGTTTATACGGCGTTCTGCATGCATTGTCATGGCGTGGATGGGCGGGGCTTCGCGCCACTGCTCGCGCCGCTAGCGGGCAATCCGAACGTGCTGGAGACCCAATCGCTTTCGCTGATCAACGTGACCTTGAACGGCACGGAAGATATTGTGATCGGCGGTATTCCGGCGCCTTATCCGATGCCGAAATATGCGCCCGTTCTGAATGATCAGCAGATCGCGGACGTTCTGACGTTTATCCGCGCGGCCTGGAACAACGGTGCGCCGGCAGTCAGCGCGAGCGAGGTTGCCAAATTAAGGAAAGCAACGCACGCGCCCTGAACGATGACAAAAACCGCATGCCCCTTTTCGGGGCGTGCGATGCGATACCCTCATTACGAAATCTTGCCGTACGGGCTTTGCCTTGCGGCTTCCGCTGCATCGCTCGTACCGGCGACGCGAACAGTCGCGCTTCAGTGGTGCCTCAGTGCCGCACGAGCATTCCCACCTGAATGACCTTTACCACGTTTAACCACGCTTAAGCGGCGGCTAGCCAACGCCCATGCCAAAGTATAGCCACGGAGCATGGCGCATCTCTGGCGGACATATACACGGATTAACCGACCTGCGCCCTCCCGTCACGCAACGACCGGCCGTTCGAAAGACACATCGCGGTGCAAGTCACAGGATCGCGCCTTTCATCATACGTTTCGTTGATCTTTCGACAGACGTACAAAAGGACTATTCATGACCAGGCCTTCTCATCAGATGCCGAGAATCTCGCCGGCGCTAGACGGTTTTCGCATCGACATCAATCAGAACGAGTTGCGCGCAGACATCATCCTCGACCGCCCTCCATTCAATCTCGTGTCGAGCATGCAATGGGAACAGTTGCGCGCGGCGTTCGAAGTGCTGGACGACGACCCGCGAGTGCGGGTCATCGTCGTGCGCGCACAGGGCGAACATTTTTGCAGCGGAAACGTTATCGACGAGACGGCCAGTGCTTCGCCCGAGTACATTTCCCGATTCGCCTGGAATATGGAAGCGCCTTCTCGTTGCAGCAAGCCCGTGATTGCGGCGAATCGCGGATATTGCTTCGGCGCGGGCTTCGAGCTTTCGCTGGCATGCGACTTTCGCATCGCCACGGAAACGACGATGTACGCGCTGTCGGCGCAAAACGCAGGTCAGCTTCCCGGCGCCGACGCCTCGGCGCGGCTTCAGAAACTGGTAGGTGTGGGGCGCACGAAAGATATCGTCATGCGCGCGAGGCATATTCGCGGCGCGCAAGCCTACGAGTGGGGCATTGCGACGGAATTCGTCGTCGACAGCGATCTGGAAATGCTCACTGAGACTATGGTTCGCGAACTCGTGGCCGTCCCGCCGAATGCACAACGTAAAGCCAAGAGGCTTTTGAATGCTATCGAAGATATTGCGCTGTCAGGGCCGACGGAAGACGTCGGGCGTGGTCAGCCGCCGTACCTGAAAGACACGGCCGACACCAGACGGACTGCACTCATTGAGGGCAAATAAGACGAGGTCAAATACGGAAGGAGCGCAATGCCTGACCCAATCAAGCATCGGATTTAATTTGCGCGTAGAGTAGTGCAGAAGTCATTTTCTTTGTAATCGCATACGACGATTGCCGCCCGGATGATTCGTCGCACCCAGTGCGTCGTCACACTGATCAGCGAACGGGCGGCAGGCGCACTGTCTTTTGCGACCCTCGTCGGGCACGACCGCAGCCAAAATTTCAACGGCCACCGCACCAGACGCCACCGCGCGCGGCTGCTATCAGGGAGTGTTTGTTGAATCTTCTGACCCCTCCCTCCGATGCCGTCGCCGTCGAACTCCTCGCAGATTCCTGGGAAGACGGCGAATACGTAATCTGTCGAGGACGGCGTCGAACGGATGACGGCAGCTTCGAGGCCGTTCGCGTCGTGCGTCCGTCACGGGCCCATCCGGCCGCTGAGGTCATTGACCGGCTTGCGCACGAATTCGCGCTGGCGGACAAGCTCGATGCTTCATTTGCGTTGCGGCCGCTGCAACTGCTGCGGGATCAGGGGAAAACAGCACTGCTGCTCGAAGACTGGATCGGAGAGCCGCTCGAAAGACTCCCCACGCCATTCGATCCCGTCAGTTTCCTCCGCTTTGCGATCAACATCGCCTCCGCAGTCGGCAAGCTTCATGCGCGCGGACTCGTGCACCGTGACATCAATCCGACGCATATTCTGGTGGAGCGATCCAGCGGTGTGATTCGCCTCACGGGACTCGGCATTACCTCGGCGTTGCAGCAGGAGCGGCAATCGCCAGACCCGCCGGAGTTCATTGCCGGCACGCTCGCGTACATGGCGCCCGAACAGACCGGCCGCATGAACCGTTCAGTCGATTTGCGCAGCGACCTCTATTCACTCGGCGTTGTCTTTTACCGGATGCTCACGGGTCGTCTGCCGTTCGGCACGACCGATCCGATGGAACTGGTGCACTGTCACATTGCGCGGCAGGCGCCCGCGCCCGTGCTGCTGGCGCCGGCGCTTCCGCCCGTGATTTCGTCAATCGTGATGAAGCTGCTGGCGAAGACGGCGGAAGACCGCTATCAGACAGCAGGCGGCGTCGCGCACGACTTGCGCCGATGTCTGGCCGATTGGGACACGCATGGAAAGATCGCGGATTTCCAGCTTGGCGAATATGACACGTATGACCGGCTGCTGATACCCGAAAAGCTCTACGGACGCGAAGCCGAAGTCAATGCGCTGCTCGCGACGTTCAATCGCGTGGTCAAGG
Organism: Burkholderia sp. Ac-20365; assembly: GCF_017104715.1. Taxonomy (GTDB): domain Bacteria; phylum Pseudomonadota; class Gammaproteobacteria; order Burkholderiales; family Burkholderiaceae; genus Paraburkholderia. The sequence continues at coordinate 212,474 of NZ_JAAGPI010000005.1, read as the reverse complement.
GTGAGCCTGTCGGGCTGGTACTCGTGACGGGCTATTCGGGCGTCGGAAAATCGGCGGTAGTGAACGAGTTGCACAAGGTGCTCGTGCCGCGCGGCGGCCTGTTTCTGGTCGGCAAGTTCGATCAGTACAAGCGCGACATTCCGTATGCGACGCTCGCAATGGCGTTTCAGGCCGGTGTGCGCGTGCTGCTGAGCAAGGGCGAAAGCGAGCTTGCGGTGTGGCGCGACGCGTTTCGCGAGGCTTTGGGTCCTAATGGACGTTTGATCGTGGACATGGTGCCGGATCTGGCGATCGTGATCGGCGAACAGCCACCCGTTTCAGTGTTGTCACCGCAGGACGCGCAGCGGCGGTTCCATTTGGTGTTTCGACGTTTCATCGCGGTCTTCGCGCGTAGCGAACACCCGCTGACGTTGTTTCTCGACGACCTGCAATGGCTCGATGCAGCAACGCTGGATTTTCTCGAAGATCTGCTCATTCAGGGTGATGTGCGCCATCTGTTGCTAGTCGGTGCTTACCGTAACAACGAGGTCTCGCCCGTTCATCCGCTCACCCGCACGCTCGAAAGCATCCGTGCATCGGACGTGCCCGTGCAGGAGATCGTGCTCCCGCCATTGGCATCCGAACATCTCGAGCAACTCGTCAAGGACGCGTTGCGCTGCTCGTCCACGAAAGCCGTGCCGCTGGCGCGCGTCATCTCCCAGAAAACAGGCGGCAATCCGTTTTTCGCGCTCCAGTTTCTGTCTTCTCTCGCCGATGAAGGGCTGCTGACGTTCGATCATGCGGCAGTGCGCTGGTCATGGGATATCAGCCGAATCCACGCGAAGGGCTACACGGACAATGTCGTCGAGCTGATGGTCGGCAAGCTGACGCGTCTACCCGTGAGAACGCAGGTCGCGCTGCAAAAGTTTGCCTGCGTCGGCAATGCGTCGAAGCTTTCTGTACTCGAGACGATCTGTGAGCTGCCGGGTGAAGCACTGGGTGATGCGCTGCTGCACGCCGTGCGCGCGGGACTCGTGCTACGCGCGGGCGACGGCTATCGTTTCCTGCACGACCGCGTCCAGGAAGCCGCCTATGCACTCATTTCCGAAGAAGCGCGCACGGAGAAGCATCTGCGCATCGCAAGACTCCTGTTGCTGCGTACGCCGCCCGAGCAACTGGAGGAGGACGTCTTCGACATAGTGAGTCAATTCAATCGCGCGATTCACCTCATCACGAATCGCGCGGAGCGCGAGCGCGTGGCGGCGCTCAATCTGATGGCCGCACGGCGAGCCAAGGCATCGACGGCGTATGCTTCCGCGCTAACGTTCCTCTCCGCCGGCCGCTCGCTGTTGATCGACGACGACTGGAACACGCATTACCAGCTCAGTTTTTGCATCGAGTATCTGCTTGCCGAATGTGAACTACTGACGGGGAAGATGCGCTCGGCAGAAATGCGACTCTCGGAACTCGATGAACGCGTCAGGACGAACCATCATGTCGCGCTGGTGACGCGCTTGCGGATCACGTTGTACACGACGCTCGATCAGAGCGAGCGCAGCGTAGAAATCTGTCTGGAGTATCTGCACCGCGCAGGGACCGACTGGTCGCCGCATCCCGATTTGCGCACCGCGCGCATCGAGTACGAGCGGATCATGTCCTTACTCGGCGGGCGGCAGATCGAGCAACTGATCGATTTGCCCTTGCTGAGCGATGAAGACGTCATGGATACGCTCGACGTCCTCACCGAAATCGTGACGCCGGCATTCTTCACGGACCAGAATCTGTGCGCGCTGGTCCTGTGCCGCATGGTCAATCTGAGTCTTGAATACGGCAATTCCGATGCGTCCTGTTACGCGTATGTATGGCTGTCGACGTATGCCGGGCCGTTCTTCGATCAATACGAAATGGGGTACCGTTTCGGGCGCCTTGGCTATGACCTCGTCGAGCACCGCGGTCTGACGCGTTTCAAGGCAAGAACCTCCACGTCGTTCGGCAATATCGCCGTGCCTTGGGCGAGACATGTGCGCGAAGGACGCGAGCCGATCCGGCGCGCGTTCGATATCGCGAGCGAAAGCGGCGATCTGACCTACACGCTCTACACCTGCTGCGACCTGATACAGAACCTCGTCTCCGTGGGCGACCCGCTTGGCGAAGTAGAAGCGGAGGTCGACAAGGCGCTGGCCATTTCAAGCCAGATCCGATTCGGCCTCGTCAACGACATGCTGGTGACGTATCGTGGCTTCGTGCGAACGCTGCGCGGATCGACCGCGCGCTTCGGCTGCTTCGACGACGAGCAGTTCGACGAAGCCGAATTCGAAGCGCATTTCTCCAGTTCGAGCACACTCGCATTGCCGGAGTTCGACTATTGGGCGCGCAAGTTACAGGCAAGATATCTGGCCGACGATTTCGCCGAAGCGTTGAATGCCAAGAAGAACGCAGAGCGCGTGTTGTGGGTTGCAACGTCCCAGTTCGAGACGGCAGAGTTTCATTTCTACGGCGCGCTGAGCCATGGCGCCTGCTGGCACGATGCCGATTCCGCAGCCCGGCACGGTCATATCGACGCAATGGCCCGGCACCGGAAGCAACTGGAAGTCTGGGCGCTGCATTGCCCCGAAAACTTCGAAAATCGCGCGGCGCTCGTGGGTGCGGAGATGGCGCGTATCGAAGGCAATATCGACGATGCCGAAAAGCTCTATGACCTCGCGATCCGTTCGGCCCGCGCAAACGGCTTCGTCCACAACGAGGCCATTGCGTGTCAGGCAGCATCGCGTTTCTACGCGGCGCGCGGTCTCGCGCAGATCGCCGACATGTACCTGCGCAACGCGCGCCATGCCTACGTGCAATGGGGCGCAAAAGGCAAGGTCAAACAGCTGGACGACCTGTACCCCGAACTCGCGCAGCACGACGACAGGCTTGCGGCAGCGAGCAGTATCGAAGCGCCTGTCGAACATCTGGACCTGACGACGGTACTCAAGCTCTCGCAGGCAGTGTCGAGTGAAATCGTGCTCGACAATCTGGTTCACACGGTGATGCGCACGGCCGTTGCGCATGCCGGCGCCGAGCGCGGTCTGCTGATCGTCGGCAGCGGTGCGCAGTTGCGCGTCGAGGCGATGGCCGAAACCGTGGGTGATGCGATCAAGGTCAGTCTCGACAGACGCCCGCTGCAATCGGACGCGTTGCCCATTTCGATCATTCACTATGCGCTGAGAACGAGTGAAAACGTCATCCTGAACGATGTGTCGCGACAGCACGAGTTTCTGTCCGATCGATATCTTCGCGAGCATCGCACGCTGTCGGTTGCGTGCATGCCGCTCGTGTATCAGGGCAAGCTGATTGCATTGCTGTATCTCGAGAACAGCATCACGTCGCACGTTTTCACCACGAGCCGCGTGGCGGCGCTCAAGCTGCTGGCATCGCAGGCGGCGATATCGCTCGAAAATTCGCGGCTGTATCGTGATCTCGCTGAGCGTGAAGCGCGCATTCGCAGTCTCGTGGATGCGAACATTATCGGTGTATTCATCTGGGACCTGCACAGCCCGATCTACGAGGCCAACGATGCGTTCCTTCGCATCATTGGCTATAGCAGAGATGACCTGACAGCGGGGCGAATCAGTTGCCTCGCCATCACGCCGCACGAGTGGCACGACCAGGATATGCTGGCCATCGCCGAGTTGCGCAAAACTGGCGCGCTCGCGCCCGTCGAAAAGGAATACATCCGGGCAGACGGCAGCCGCGTCGCCGTGCTGCTAGGTGCGGCAATGTTTGCGAGCGCGCCGGAACAGGTGGTGGCATTCGTCGTCGATCTCACGGAACGCAAGCGGGCAGAAGCGCTTGCACGCGAAAGCGAACGACGCTTTCATGAGATCGAGATCGAACTCGCGCACGCGAACCGGATATCGACGCTCGGCCAGCTGACGGCTTCCATCAGCCATGAAATACGGCAGCCGGTTGCGTCAGCGGTAATCAACGCGCAGGCAGCAGCGCATTGGCTGGATGCGCAACCGCCCAACCTCGTCGAAGTGCGCGCGGCGCTCACGCGCGTCGTGAACAACGGCACGCGGGCCAACGACGTCATCCGGCGCATCCGCGATCTGGTCAAGAAGACGCCCGCGCGTCCCGAACAGCTCGCCATCAACGATGCGATTCGCGAGGTGATCGGGCTTACGCGCGGAGAGGCGGCGAAACACCGCGTGTCGATCTATGCCGACCTCGAACGGGATCTGCCTGCCGTAGAAGGCGATCGCGTGCAGTTGCAGCAGGTCATCATGAACCTGACGATCAATGCCGTCGAAGCGATGAGCGAGTGCGACGACGGCGTACGCGAGTTGACGATTGCGACCAGTGCTCATGGCGAGAACCATGTACGTGTCACGGTGAGCGATACCGGACCGGGAATCCCCGGGCTCGAACGGGATGCCGAGCGACTCTTCGAGCCTTTCTACACCACCAAGGAGACGGGCATGGGTATGGGCCTGTCGATCTGCCGCACGATCGTCGAGGCCCATGGCGGTACGCTGCGCGTCTTCGCGAATACACCGCGCGGCGCGGTATTCCAGTTCGATCTGGCAACGCAGGCCGAGGAACTGGAATAACCGCACGCTTGCGTGAAATCTATTCGCTCTCGAACAGGTCTTTGAACCGTCGCGGCTGCGAACGAAGATAGGGGTTCGGCGCGCGGACCTTTGCGCCGAGTTCCGCTGCGGCGTGCCACGGCCAGCGCGGGTCATACAGGATGGTGCGTGCAATGGCGATCAGATCGGCATCGCCCGTTCCCACGATGGCTTCGGCCTGCTCGAATCCCGTGATCAATCCGACGGCGACCACGGGCATTTTCACGGCCTGTTTGACGGTGCGCGCGAGCGGCACCTGATAGTTCGGCCCGACGGGAATCTGCTGGGCCGGATGCAAGCCGCCACTGGTGATATGAATGGCATCACAGCCAAGCTTCTCGGCCGCCTGCGCAAACTCGACGGTCTGTTCGATATCCCAGCCGCCTTCGACCCAGTCCGTGCCTGAGATCCGGATCGTCACCGTCTTGTCGGCGGGGAACGCGTCGCGGACCGCGTTGAATACTTCAAGCGGATAACGGATGCGATTCTCCAGCGACCCGCCGTATTCATCGTCGCGATGATTGGACAAAGGCGAAATGAACTGATGCAGCAGATATCCGTGGCCCACGTGCAGCTGAATCGCATCGATGCCGACTCTGTGCGCGCGGCGTGCCGCGGCGACGAAGGCGTCGCGCACGCGCTTCAGGCCATCGCGATCGAGTGCATTGGGCGCAACATGATCTTCAGAGAATGCCACCGCCGAAGGCGCGTCCGTTTGCCAGCCCAGTTGCGAACCGGGCGCAAACTGCATGCTCTTTTTCCATGGGACTTCCGTCGACGCCTTGCGGCCCGCGTGACTCAACTGGATGGCGATGGGTATGTCGGAACAGTAGCGGACGGCGTCCAGTGTGCGGCGCATTGCGGCTTCCGTTGCGTCGTCGTAAAGGCCGACATCCGCGTAAGTAATGCGGCCTTCGGGTAGCACGCCCGTCGCCTCGATGGTCAGCATTGCTGCGCCGGATATCGCGAGATGGCCGAGATGCACCAGATGCCAGTCATTCATGCATCCGTCTGTCGCCGAGTATTGGCACATCGGTGCGATGACGATGCGGTTTGCCAGTTCGAGCTTTCCCAGTTTGATGGGCGTGAAGAGCGCAGGTTTCGCCAAGATAGCCTCCTTGAAATGCTCAACCATTCTCGATGTCGACGCACGGCACGGCGGCATCTGAAGACCGCGGACGCGATCGTGTCAGCTACCAAAGAAGATCGTGCAATAGCTGACGGGACCGACGCACGTATCGTTCGCGCTCGCCGCTTTGATGTCGCGCAGAAAGCGATGCGTGGCGCTTTGTTGCGCCTGATCGGACTGCGCATGGACCGCACTCGCGTCGGCCGGTTGCGGTTGCGATTGCGCGTAGGCGGCCATCGGCACGAGTGCGCACGTGAGACAGACAGCGTGGATGAGCTTCATATCGACCTCCGATGCTGGACAAGCAGCCCTGTTGCTATTCAGGCGATTGATCGCTGGAAGAAAAGGTGCCCGCGCGGTAACGCGGGGCACGAAGGGACAGAGATGAATCTGCCCGAGGAGACACCGTCGCGAGAGTTCGCTTTATGTGGGCCGATCTTGACGCATTTGCCGTAGGGCGGCTTTCGCGATCAGAGGAAATTTGCCATTTCGCCCTATAGGGCTTTGAATAAATTGAAGGCGGGCGCGCATCCGCTTATCGCTGTCGCGCGATAACAGGGCTTACGATTGCAGCCGCTCGCGAGCGAATGCAAGCACTGGGAACGTTGCGTTCCCAGCGTGCTTACGTGAGCGCAGTACCCTTTGCGCGCAGCGTCTGTGCAGGCACCGTGGTCAGCATGGCGCTCGAACTCACCAGCGTCTTGCGGAAGTGTTCAACCAGAGGCCGCAGATTGACACGGTGCCACGCGGCCCACAGCGCACTGCGGTAGCTGAACCATGAAACCTCTCGCAGCACGACGCCGTCGGGCGCCTGATGCTTGAGACTCTGCTGGACCATCGTCATGCCGAGGCCGGCCGCGACAAGGCCCAATGCCGCAAGCGGTTCGGTCGCCTCGAGCGCGATGTTGGGCGCGAAACCCGCGCTCGCGCAAGCCGCGATGAAGTTGTCGTGGCGCTCTTCACCAGCCTTATGCATCACGCCGATCCACTTTTGCGCTGCGAGATCGTCGGGCGTCAGGCGCTTGCTTGTGACGAGCGGATGGCTTTCAGGCATGGCCAGCAGCATCGGATCGTTGAGTACCTGTGCCGCTTCGAGTTCGGGATCGTCGGCGGCGGGCGGCTCGCAGACTAGCGCGATGTCCAGACTGCGCTGACGCAGCCCCGTCAGCTGTTCAGCCGATTGATAGTTGTACAGCGCGATATGCACATCAGGCCGGTCTTCCTGCAGCTTTCTCAGCGCAGTGGGCAGCACGCCCGAGTGCATCGCGTTCTCCATGTAGCCGATGCACAGACCGCCTTCATCGCCTTGTCCCAGCCGCCGCGCGAGCGATTCGAGACGCTTCGCGTGCGTGAGGAATGCCTTCGTTTCTTCCAGGAAGGTGCGGCCGTCCACCGTCAGGCGAATGCGCTGCTGCGAGCGCTCGAACAGCGTCAACCCAAGCTTTTCTTCGAGTTGCGCAATCTGGCGGCTAAGGGGCGATTGCGAAATGTGCAGACGTTCGGCGGCGCGTCCAACGTGCTCGTCTTCGGCGACTGCCACGAAATAGTGCAACTGGCGGATGTCCAGCATTTAAGACCTCCTGGGACTCAGATGTTCCATATTATGTCTTAGACAGACTTAACTCGCCACCGTAGACTTGCTTCCACTGACTCAATCACAGGAGCAAGACCATGAGCATCAAGGACAAACTGCCCGCCGGTACGCTGTTGGGCTTCGGCGCCGCCCCGCTGGGCAACATGTTCCGCAATATCCCCGACGAAGAGGCTTTCGCAACGGTCGAAGCCGCGTGGCAAAACGGGGTGCGGTATTTCGACACAGCCCCTTTTTACGGTGCGGGCCTGTCCGAACTGCGTCTGGGCGAAGCGCTCGCGCAATACAAGCGCGACGACTACGTGCTGAGCACGAAAGTCGGCCGCGTGATTCTCGATGAAGTCGAAGACGTAAGCGCCCGCGACCTCGGCGAAAAGGGCGGCGTGTTCGCTTCGGGTCTGCCGAACAAGATCGTCAACGACTATTCCGCTGATGCCACGCTACGCTCGGTCGAAGACAGCCTCAAGCGCCTGAAGACCGACCGTATCGAGATCGTCTGGGTGCACGACGTTGCGCAGGACTTCTACGGCGACGAATGGCTGTCGGTGTTCGAAACCGCGCGCAAGGGTGCGTTCCGTGCATTGACGCGTCTGCGTGAAGAGGGCGTGATCAAGGCCTGGGGTCTGGGTGTCAACCGCGTCGAACCGTGCGAACTGACGCTCGATCTCGCCGAAGCGCAACCGGACGGCTTCCTGCTGGCAGGCCGCTACTCGCTGCTCGATCACGATCGCGCATTGCAGCGTCTGATGCCGGCTGCGGCGGCGCGCAAGGTCGAGATCGTTGCGGGCGGTCCGTATAGCTCGGGCATTCTCGCGGGCGGTCCGAACTTCGAGTACCAGAAGGCATCGCCTGAGATCGTCGCGAAGGTCGAACGCATCAAGGAGATTGCACGGCGCCATAACGTCAGCGTGAAGGCCGCAGCACTGCAGTTCGTGCTGGCTAATCCCGCAGTCGCCGCCGTGATTCCGGGTGCGAGCCGTCCCGAACGGATTGCAGAGGATCAGGCAGCCGTGAAGGAAGTGATCCCTGCCGGGTTCTGGCAAGAGATGCGTCAAGAGAAACTGGTGGCTGCAAACGCGCCGCTTCCCATCGACAAGGCTTAAGGAATCGATCATGGCACGCGCCTACGCATCCACCAGAATGGCGGCATCGCCCGATGCTGTCTGGCAACTGATTGGCGGCTTCAACTCGCTGCCCGACTGGCTTCCGTACATACCGGGTAGCGAACTGAGTGAAGGCGGGCGCGTGCGCCGTCTGTCGAATCTCGCCGGTGAGGTGATCGTCGAACGGCTCGAAGCATTCGACAACACTGCACGCAGCTACACGTATTCGATTCTGCAGGCACCGTTTCCTGTGACAGGCTACCGCGCGACGCTGCGCGTGCAGGAAGTCGAAGACGGCGCGACGCAGGTCGAATGGTTCGGCGAGTTCACGCCGGTTGGCGTCAGCGACGAAGATGCCACAAAGCTCTTTGCAGGTATCTACCGTGATGGCTTGAAGACGCTGGCAGCGTCGTTTGCCGGATCGGGCGAGGCCTGATTCATCTGTCGCACGCGGGCGCCGCTGCATCCGGCGGCCCGCGTCGACGCTAGCGCCATAACTCCGAGTTCTTTCGATGGAAACCGATATCACCGAAATCGTGTTGCCCGCTGCACGCGCCGAAACGTCGCGCGTCACCCGCAGCCAGCGTCTGGCATTTTTCGCCCTTGCTTTAGGCAGTTTTGCAATCGGCACGTCCGAATTCGCGAGCATGGGCATCCTTCAGTTGTTCGCGAAGGGACTGCATGTCGACATCGCGATTGCGAGTCACGCGATTACCGCCTACGCGCTCGGCGTCGTGCTCGGTGCGCCGCTTGTGACGCTCGCGGCTGCGCGAATGAACCGGAGAACGCTGCTGATCGCGCTGATGGCGCTTTTCGTCGCGGGCAATCTGCTTTCGGCGCTTGCGCCCAATCTTGCATTGCTCAGCGTGGCGCGCTTTATCGCAGGCTTGCCGCAGGGTGCGTACTTTGGCGCGGGTGCGGTCGTGGCATCGAGCATCGCCGGCAAGGACCAGGCAGGCAAGGCGTTTTCGCTCGTGATGCTGGGGCTGACCGTCGCGACCATTGTCGGCTCGCCTCTCGCGACCTTTCTCGGACAGCACCTCGGATGGCGTGACACCTATCTGGCCGTCACAGCCATCGCGGCACTGGCGCTCGCTGCGCTATGGCGCTGGACGCCGCGTTCCGCGACGTTGAACGGCGGTTCGATTACGCAGGAACTGGGCGCGCTGCGCAGGACCAATGTCTGGATGATGATGTTCGTCGCGGCGCTTGCGGTGTCGAGCATCTTTGCGGTGTACACGTTCATTGGACCGTTCGTCACGGATGGCGCGGGATTGACGTCGTCGATGGTGCCGCTGGCGCTTGCGCTGTTCGGGCTCGGCATGACAGCGGGCAATCTGATCGGCGGGCGCCTCGCGGACGCATTCCCCGCGCGTGGATTCGTGATCGGCTTTGGTTCGGCACTCTTCGTGCTGGCCGCGCTCGCGGCGTTCGGTGCGCATCCGTGGTTGCTGTTGCCAGCACTGTTTGGCATGGGCATGACCACGTTGATTGCCATTCCGACGATCCAGGTGCGTCTCACGCGCATGTCGCCCGAAGCGCCAACCCTGATGGGCGCGATGAACATGGCCGCGTTGAACGTCGCGAATGCGATTGGCGCGTGGGCTGGCGGCATGACGATCGGCGCGGGCTTGGGTCTCTTCTCTCCTGTGTGGACTGGTTTCGCGCTGACACTGGCAGGTCTGCTGATGTTCGCGATCAGTGCGTCAAGATTCAATCGCTGAAATCAATTCGAGTAGAGCGCGTGGCTCGCGCACAAGGGCACTCTGACAAACCGTAGGCTTGCGACATAGAATCAATGGCCCTTTCTTCGGGCCACACGACGAACAGGACTGCATCTCACTTCAATGGAGCCGACACTGTGAATATCGATCTTTCTGGAAAAACGGCATTGGTTAGCGCATCGAGCGCGGGCATCGGTCTCGCTATCGCGACAGGCCTCGCGGGAACGGGCGCGGAAACTATCGTGAACGGACGGTCCAAGGAGGCAGTCGACCGTGCAATTGGAAAAATTCGCGAGACCGTGCCGAACGCCAAACTGCAAGGCGTAGTGGGCGATCTCGGAACGCGCGCGGGCGTCGATCAGTTCGTGAAGACCGTGCCCAGCACCGATATTCTCGTCAACAATCTCGGCGTCTTTGGACCGGGCGATCTGTTCAGTTCGAGCGATGAAGACTGGGAGCGCTACTTTCAGATCAACGTGATGTCCGGCGTGAGACTGACCCGCGCCTATCTTCAAGGCATGATGGATCGAAAGTGGGGCCGTGTGGTGTTTCTCTCGTCGGAGTCGGGCCTCAATATCCCGCCCGACATGCTTGCGTATGGGTTTTCAAAGACCGCGCAGCTCAGCATCGCGCGCGGTATCGCGAAGTTCGCGGCAGGCACGGGCGTCACAGTCAATTCGGTGCTTCCAGGACCGACCTTGTCGGACGGCGCGCTTGAAATGGTCGCCGAAGCCGCCAGAAAGGAAGGCAAGACGCCAGAGCAGAAACTGAATGAATTCGTTCTTGCTACACGTGGTTCGTCGATTATCCAGCGCGCGGCAAGCACGGAAGAAGTAGCCAACATGGTCGTGTATGCGTGCTCGATGCAAGCGTCCGCGACGACGGGCGCCGCATTGCGCGTGGACGGCGGCATTGTGGATTCGATTGCGTAGTGAATTGCACGCGTGCCAGTCCAACATTCATATCGCGAGCAATCCTGAAGTTGCGGGCTATACCGCGGTATAGCCCCGCTACGTCGACGAAATTCAACCGTATGCCACGGTAGAGTAGAACTCGCCCACGACGGTGACTATGCTTGGGACAGTGCGAGTGCAAGGCTGTCAGATGTTTCCCGGTCCGCACACGCACGTTGCTTTTTTGTCCCGGGAGTACCGTCATGCCACACACGCTTCACAACTGGATCATTGTCTGCAGCAACGCTTATGTCGAATACACGTACGTATCGTGGCTAGATAAAAACGTCTACAGGCGTACGGTCGACTACCGCGATATCTGCCTTCTTTAGCATGTCTTGTCTGTGTCGGGGCGCAGCGGCATGCAAACATGCCGGACACTTCATCAATGAAAATGCGTTCTTTTGCGCGGCTGCTCGCTGCGTGCGTTTTGTCGGTGTCGCTTCACCAGGCTGCGTACGCAGACGGCGCAGAGAGTGCTCCTCAACCGCTCGTCGTTGGGGAGATCAACCTCACTTTCTACAAGGTCGCAGCGGCCGTCGTCGTTGAAGTACTGGAACGGCTTGGACATCGCGTGACTATCGTCGAGGGGAATCACCCGCAGATTTACGCGGCGCTCGGCAAAGACCAGGTCGATGTGCTCGTAGCGTCATGGCTGCCACATGCACACGGACCGCTACAACAGCCGCTGGCTGATCGCCTGGTCGAAGCGGCGACGCTCTACACGGGTGCTCAACTATATTGGGCCGTTCCCTCGTATATCCCTGAATCGACGGTGTCGAGCATCGACGATCTGCGTCGCCCGGAAGTCGTCGCGCGAATGGACAAGGACATCGCCGGCGTGGGGCCCGGTTCGGGACTGATGATCGGCTCGGAGCGAATCATGAAGCAGTATGGCCTGACAGAGGCGGGCTATACGCTGCATGTTGCGTCAGCGCAGGATTGGGCCTCGAAGCTGGGTTCGGCGTATTCGGCGAAGCAGTGGATGGTCATGCCGCTTTGGCAGCCTCAATATCTCAACGCGCTGTACTCGATGCGTGTTCTGAAGGATCCGCAGGGCGTGTTTGGCACGGACCGGGCCGTTGTGGTTGTGCGCAAGGCCGTGTGGATGTCCTTGCCGGAACGCAGCCGTGTCGTGCTGGGGCGGGTCCGTCTGAGCATTCCGGTTGTCACGGAGCTGGAGCGCGAACTGGTCGTGGATCACAAGCCCGAGCAGGAAGTGGCGCGAGAGTGGATGCGCAAGAACCAGAACGAAGTAGACGGATGGTTTGCGCCATAGCGCGCCTGTGTGCCACGACGTGGCACACAGATCATCTGACCGGCCATGCCTGCGACTCGCTGTCCTCGAGATGATCGGACACATAGTGACAGGCAATGGTCACGACGAGCGTCACCTTGGCCACCACTTCGATCAGCGAGAGATAAAAGAAAGCTCGCGACATCGAAAACATATCGGGTAACGTGACGCCAATCACCACGATGCTGACTACACAGCTGAATGCCAGCGCAATCATAGCGGCCGACGAACTGAATAAAGCCGCGAGTGCGAACGCAGAGAGAACCAGTTTAGACAGCACGATTATCCCTATATGCAGGGAATTTATTTCGTACCCGAGTTCCCAATAAGCTTCGATGAGTGACCACGCCCACACGGCGACGATCATGACGCGGCTCACAGCGTTGAGATGGAGTGTGGGTTCATTGGCACGTCCTTCGGCTTCGAACTGATCGAACGAGACGGGGAATCGTGCCCATTGGCTGGAATGGTCTTCCGCTTGCATGTCATTTCACCTCTGGTCCATACATCGGGTAATGCGTTTCGATTCAGTATGGGCATGCGCGAGGCCGCAATCTTTCCCGACGAAATGGCCAATTCCCGATATGAACGGATTCGCATCTGCATTGATTAATGTCCGATACATTCGGATATCGTCAACGAGAAGCGGAAGACTATCGTGCACGAGAAAGCCTATGAAGCGCAGTGCAAAACGGTCAAGGTTCACTGCACGCAAGAGTCGGAATCCAGAAGGCGTGGCCTGACGCTATTTGCGCTGGCGCTTGGAAGCTTCTGTATCGGCACATCGGAGTTCGCGAGCATGGGCATCATTCAGCTCTTTGCCGCGAGTCTCGATCTGAGCATTTCGGAAGCGACCAATGCCATCACGGCTTACGCGTTTGGCGTCGTGATCGGTGCGCCGCTCGTTACCTTGATGGCAAGCCGTCTCAACAGGCGGACTTTGCTGCTGTGCCTGATCGGCCTTTTTATCGTGGGCAATCTGCTGTCTGCGGCGGCGGTCAATCTGGGCATGTTTGCCGTTGCGCGCTTCATCAGCGGCATGCCGCAGGGTGCGTACTTTGGTGCGGGAGCCGTGGTGGCGTCGTACGTCGTCGGGGAAGGCAGCTCCGGCAAGGCGTTTGCCATGGTGATGCTGGGACTGACCATCGCGACCATCGTCGGCTCGCCGCTCGCGACGTTTCTGGGGCAACAGTTGGGCTGGCGCGAAACCTATGTGACCGTCGCGGTGCTCGCAGCGCTTGCGTTCGTCGCACTGTGGGCGTGGCTGCCTCGCAGTGAAGCGCTCAATGGCGGGCCGCTGGGGCAGGAGCTGGGCGCACTCAGAAAGCCTCGTGTGTGGGCGACGATGATCGTTGCCGCCGTTGGCGTTGCGAGCATCTTTTCCGTCTATACGTTTATCGGCCCCTTCGTGACGGATGTCGCGAGGCTGAAGCCGTCGACGATCCCGCTTGCGCTCGCGCTGTTTGGCGTCGGCATGACTATCGGCAATCTCGTCGGAGGCCGACTCGCGGACATGCACGATGCGTTGGGATTGATGCTCGGCTTCGGTTGCGCGCTCGTCGTGCTGGCGGTACTCGCCATTTTCGGCGCGCATGAGTGGGTGCTCATGCTGACGCTATTTGGAGTCGGCGCGACGATGATGGCGGCGATTCCCACCATTCAGGTGCGTCTCACGCGATTTGCGCCGGAAGCGCCGACCTTGATGGGCGCGATGAATCTCGCATCATTGAATGTCGGCAATGCCATAGGGGCGGCGGCAGGCGGTGTCGCTGTCGCCGCAGGCTGGGGATTGCTATCGGCGGTGTGGGCGGGTTTTGCGCTCACGCTGGCAGGCCTCGTTATTTTTATCGTGACGTCGCAGAGAGCGCAGCAGGCGGTCGCCGCGTAGTGCAGCTCTCGAAAACCGGCCCCGGCCATGCCAGGTGACGCGCTCAGATGGCGCCTCGCGATCATTCCACTTTGTCTGACGTGCACGGTGGCGCGGGCGCAAAGCAGCGTAACGCTTTATGGCCTGATCGACGCGGGCGTGACCTACGCCAACCATGTCGCCACATCGACGGGTCACGAATCTCTGGTGCGATTCGCGGACGGCGTCGCGCAGGGGAACCGCTGGGGCATTCGTGGTGTCGAGGATCTCGGAGATGGACTGCGGGCGATCTTCACGGTCGAAAGTGGCTTTGCGGTCGGGACGGGAACCATCTTGCAGGGCGGCGCGCTATTCGGAAGGCAGGCGTGGGTCGGCCTTGAAGCAAAGTCCATTGGGTCGTTGACATTTGGCCGGCAATACACGCTTTCGCGAGACTTCATCCACAACTACACGATTGCACACGAGAGTCCAGCCGGAAACTACGCCTATCACATCAATGACCTGGATCAGCTGGTGACGAGTCGCATCAATAACGCGGTCAGGTTCACGAGCGCGGACGTCTCGGGTTTCAGATTTGGCGTCATGTATGGTTTCTCGAATCAGGCTGGCGAGTTCGCTGGCTCTCCTTCGAGTGCAGCGGGCACGGTGAATAGCGAAGGCTCATCCAGAACCTATAGCGTGGGCGCCAATTACGACAACGAGTCGTTCGGATTCGGTATTGCCTATACGAACATCCGCTTCCCGGCGAGCGCAACACCCGCTTTCACCGCGACCATTGCGAACGTCGACACCGGTCCGCTTCGCAACATCAAGACGCTTGGAATAGGCAGCCGGTACGTTGCCGACATCGGCGCGATATGGGGAAACTGGACCCATACGCAACTCGTCGCGATCGACGGGCAAAGTTCTACGCTGAACAACTATGAAATTGGCGGTAAGTACGCGTTTACGTCCGCGGTTACGAGTGGATTGGGATACACGTTTTCCGCGCTGTCAGGTCGATGGACCGGACGGTGGCATCAGATCAACAGTTTTATCGACTACAAGTTCAGTAAAACCACGGAGATTTATGCACTCGCGATCTATCAGAAGGCATCGGGCAGCAATGAGGTCGACGGGCAGCAGGTGCCTGTTCAGGCCGAAATAGGCGCAAGCTCCACGTTCATTGGAAACTCAGGAATTGGCGCCAACACGCAACTGGCGCTTCGAATCGGATTGCTGCACAAGTTCTAGCGTGCGACACAGCACACCGACTGTCGAGAACGGGTCTACTGCTGCCTGATGCTACGTTCCTGCGATACAGCCGCCGGATTACCGACGGGAAGCGACGGCTGATCGACATTCCATGGCGCCATCGATTGAAACACGCCGTCGCGTCTCAGCAGAGCGTGGAAGAGCGCTGCAGCGGCATGCACCACGATGAGCGCGAAGAAACATAGTGCGAGAAACCTGTGCGCGTTCCAAAGCAGCGTATGCAGGTCGTTGCTATGCGGGGCAATCGACGGTAACCGAATACCGGCGACGACAACAGGGTAATCGGCCGCGGACAACATGGCCCAGCCGAGAATCGGCAGTGCAATCATCAGCACGTAAAAGGCGAGATGCGATAGATGCGCCGCAAGTTTCATGGGTTGCGGCATCGATTCCGGCAATGGCGGCGCGCCGCGCACCAGCCTCACGGCGAGGCGCACAAGCGCAAGCACGAGTATCACGACGCCGAGTGGCTTATGCACCGACACGAGTGTCAGGTAATCGGGTCGAATGGTAGACACCATGCCGACACCGATAAAGAGCATCGCGACGATACATATCGCCATGATCCAGTGGAGCGCGCGTTGCAGCGGCGTGAAGCGGTTTTCGGAGGGGCTCATTGTGCTGATCCTCGCGCGGCGGTGTGCGGATAGAACTTGTCTTCGGCCGTTCTTCGGTTGAACGACACGGAATATGCGGCTGAACGCGCAGCGGGAAACGGATCGTCCGACACATGCATACCCGTTGGAAGCACCGTCGGATCGAAGTTGAGATCTCTGCATGGCCCGTCGGCCTCGGGCTGTATGGCGCTCACGACCAGCGTGCCGGCTGTCACCTGGCGACGATCGTCTGGCCAGGCCTTGCTCGGATCGGCCGTGGGATCGCCGGGATTCGCCACGGTGACGATCATCGTCCACCTCTGCGGCGTGCTGGCGACCCGCTGGGTGATGTCCGTGTCGAGAAAGTCGGGCGCACGCTGTTTTAGTTCATCGGCAGTCAAGGTTTGCGGTTTTGCTTCCGGCACCAAAGACCATCGAACCACGTTGTCCTGTCCTGCCGCGTTGGTGAAAACGAAGCTGTTGAGGCTGTTATAGCGCTCCTGCGCATAGGAAGCGGTCTTGGGTGTCGTGGTCAGCCACGTGTAGAAGGCAGGGAATTCCGGGTGTGCGGCAATGAATTGCTTCATCGCATTCGGGTCGTTCCTGTTCGCGAGCGCCTGCATAAGGGCGTAGAACGCCTCGGGCGTGGCGACGGCGAAAAACGGCGCGTCGATCATTGCTGAACGCCATTCGCTGCCATCCGGCGTGACGACGCGCAACCCCATGCCGCGTACGGGTACGGCACCGTCGGGCGCCTTTGCGTCGGCCGTGCCGAGATTGAATCGACCTGTGACGGCATAGGAGCCCGCGGCGAACATCGGCGCTTTCGACAGCGCTGCGGCGTCGCCGTTGGACTGGAACGTGCCCGTGAAGCAGATGCCTTTCGCGTGATTGCGTCGAAGTCCCAACGCGGGGCCGCCCGGCGGCGCGAGGCTGTCGACGAGTTGTGCCGGACTGATGCGTGCGGGCGAAAGCCATCCCGCCGTGTAGATAAACGCTGCAACCGCCACGATTACGACGACCGCGATCAGGACGATCGACCTGGTGGCGGAAGGATTCGAACTCGATCTGTCATCCATGACTGTTCCCGCACACGGGGTGAAACGTTTGTATCGGGGGTGAAAGCTTTACCGTTCGCTTATCGACCTGCACGCGATCCGGTTGCGATGAAAGTAATTGAAGTCCTCGAAAGATGCCCTTCGCAATGCGCATTCAAAAAACGTGCAAACTGGAAATGGCCCGAGCGATCCGGTCTGCAAGTGGTTGAATGCGCAACTAACTGTCTCCGGATCGAACCTCTACCGATTACTCCCCAAACGCGGTATGGCAACGCGGATAGCCCACCTTCATATTCATTCAGGCGATTCACCACGATTAACCAGGATTAACTAACCCGTACGAATACGCTGCAGTAACGTTCCCATGCGTTTTGATTCGACCGCGCGTCGTTCGAAAACGCAAAAACGGGGGAAAGGGAAACCTGCGCAGGTGCGGGTCGAATCGGGGAGACGATGACAGGAAGGCGAAAGTCGTTGGCGATACCGCTGACGGATGCAGAATGGGCGCTGGTAGCGCCCATTTTCACAGTCGAAGAGAAGCAGGTAACGGGCAGACGCAGGCGAAACCCACGACAGATTCTCGATGCCATTCTATGGATCGAATTGAACAATGAAAGCTGGAAGCGCCTGCCGTTGAGTTTTCCGCCTATGCAGACCTGCTACGGCAGATACCTGCAATGGAAGCGGGATGGAAAACTTCAGCGATGCTTCGAGTTATTAGGTATTTGTCGTTGCGGTGAAGATGGAACAACGTCCTGACACCATGCCGAACACCGTTGGCGTGAGTGGTCTGGTGCGGCCTTGAACCGGACGGGACGGGACCCAGTATTCTTTCTTCAGGCACTCGTGGCATTATCGTTCTGTGCTTGTGAAGAGCGTGGTCCCGGAGATAAGTGTGGGAACACTTGGTTCGTCCGAAGCGAGGAGTCAATGGTTCTATCTGATCGCACTCTGGATTGGCGGGTGTGCGATCGTCGGGCTGATCGCGTGGGTGTGCCTGCGTCTGCAGTTGCAGCTTGCAACCGCAGGCTTCTGCATGCTGATAGCGATTGTGTTGCTATCGTTGCTGGATAGCTTCGTCTCTTCTGCGATCTTTTCCGTAGCGGGCGCGCTTCTGCTGAACGTCTGCTTTACGCCGCCCATCTTCAGCTTTGCAATCGCGAAGACGGCTGATCTTCTGCCGCTTGTTGCATTCCTCGTCACTTCGATTGCCGTTACATCACTGGTCAGAGAGATCCGGCGCGCCGAACAGATTCAGCGCGAGCAGGCCCGTTTGCTGAATCTGACTCACGATGCCGTATTCGTGCGAGAGACGGATGGCGTCATACGCTACTGGAATCAGTCCGCGGAAGATCTATATGGATGGCCGCGTGACGAGGCCGTAGGCAAACCGGCAGATACCTTGCTGAAGAGCGTATATCCGATAGCGCGCGATCGTCTGCAGCAGACATTGTTTCAAAGCGGGTATTGGGAAGGCGAGCTTGTTCATACCCGACGTGACGGGACGCAGATCATCGTCAGTAGCCGATGGACCCTGCAGCGCGACGATAAACGAAAACCACGCGCGATACTGGAGACCGACAACGACATCACCGGGCGCAAGCGTGCTGAAGAGACGATCCGGAAAAGCCAGGCGCAGTTTCTGGAGGAAGTTCAACGGCTAAGCCGCACGGGAAGTCTTGGATGGACGGCCGGAACGGGTACGGTCTTCTGGTCAGCGCAGGCGTACCGGATCTTCGAGCAAGACGTGAGCGTTGTGCCAACCATCCCAGGCATGCGTGAGCAAGTCCATCCCGACGACCTGCCTGTTTTCGATGCGATGGTCGCCCAGATCGAAGCAGGCGGCGATAGTCTGGATATCGAGTACCGTTTGCGTTTTCCCGAGAATCGGATCAAATACCTGCGGGTCGTCGGTCATTCGGTGGCGGCGCAAGGAGGGCAGCGGCAATTCGTCGGTGCCGTGATGGACGTTACCGAAGCAAGACAGACGGGCATGAAATTGCGCCAGCTGGAGAACGATCTGGCGAGGACCAGCCGGATCACCGTACTTGGCGAGTTGAGTGCTTCTATTGCGCACGAAGTCGGGCAGCCGCTCACAGCCGTGGTGGTTAATGGCGACGCGTGCCTGGGATGGCTGCACCGCACGCCGTTGAACATCGAAGAAGTCGAACGGCTCGTCGCGAGAATGCGGGAGGACGCGACGCGGGCTGCCGATATCGTCCGCAGAGTCAGGCGGCTGATAAAAGGTACGCCACCCGAAATGGTGTCGATCGACGTCAGAGGTCTGCTTCAGGAAGTACTGGTGTTTCTGCGCCCGGAACTCGAAATGCACGGGTGTCGCGTGTCGACGCACGTTGCACGCGACGTTTCCGCGGTGGCGGGCGACCGGGTTCAATTGCAGCAAGTGCTCGTCAATCTGATCACGAATGCCTTGCAGGCGATGGCCACGGTATCGAAGAAACACGGGCTGGTTCTTGCTGCGGAGCGTGGCGAATCCGACCGTGTGATTCTCTCCGTTCAGGACAACGGGCCGGGCATCACGGACGAACATTTGCCGCACCTGTTTGACGCATTCTTCACGACGCGGGCGGACGGTATGGGCATGGGCCTCGCGATTGCCGCCTCGATCGTCGAGGCGCACGGCGGGCGTTTGTGGGCGGTGAACAATGACGACGGCGGCTCGACGTTCAGCTTCACGCTGAAAACGGCGTGACCGGATCGCGGAAAGACGATCCGTGCCCGACGATTTCAGCCCGCTTGCGCTGTCGATTTCAGCTGCGTGACACGCGGTCTTCCCATCAGCACAGGCTGAAAGATCACTGCACCAATCAGCGTCGACACGAGTGACAGTGCGAGCAGCGCGCCGAGGCTCGACGTGCCAGGGTGATGCGAAAACCACAAGCTGCCGAACGCGGCGCCTGTGGTACCTGCGCTAAACACAACCGCGTAAGTCAGGCTCGATTCCAGCAGCCGCGTTTCGCCGCCGCGCCACGCGATCACGTAGTAGATCTTGAATGCCACGCCAACTCCGAGCATGAGCGGCAGCGCGATGATGTTCGCGAAGTTCAATTCGAGCCCCAGCGCGACGGATAGCTCAAGAGTCAGGAAGGCGGAAACCAGCAGCGGCACAATCGTCCGAAGGATGTCGTCGACGCGGCGCAGCGCGAACCACAGGATGACGACGATCGATACCAGCGCATAGCCGCTTGCTTCGAGGAAGGCCTTGATCACCAGGTCGGCGGAATAGAGAATTGAAATCGGGCCACCGATTGCATTGGGCTCGGCAACTCGCACGGCTTTGGCGAAACGTCGCAACATCGCGTCGTCGTTGGGATCGGCGCCTGGCAATACCTTGGGTGATATCTCCACGATGCTCTTGCCGTCAGCGGCAATCCAGTCTTTTGCGATGCTGGGCGGCAAATTCGTGCTGGTGATCTCGGCGGGATCCAGCAGCATCGCCAACTGATGGAGCGCAATCTTCAGAGGCGCCGTCATCGCGTAGTCGGTTCGATCGCGTGTTGCGCTCGACGCGCTGGCGAGTCGGGTCAGCGTTTGCGCAAGGTGTTTTGCTTCAGTGGCGCCGGGTCCAGGGTGATCGTCGGCCGCTAATGACAACTGGTTCGCGGCCCGTTTCAAGGCGTCTACCCGCACGGAATCGGTCACGGCAGGAGAGGGCGTCTGCGAGAGAATGGGCTGCAAGACCTGCGCAGCACTGGCGATCAATTTGAGCTTCTCCGGTTGATCGCCCGGAATGAATGTTGTCAGCGTGACCGTTCTGCCGACCTCGGGAAGCTTCGACAACCGCGCGGCGATCGTGTCGGCGTCCTTCAATGAATCTGCCATCACGCGCACATTGTTGACGCCCATTTCCGGCGAGTCCTTCAGCGCGAGCAGCGTCGCCATCGATTCCGTATGCGGATCCTTCAGGTGCAACGGGTTGAAATCGAAGCGCAGATGCAATAAAAGCGGCGATGCGCCGATGATGATGCACGCTGCCACGATCAATACCGGATTGCGGTTTCTGTCGAGGAAATCATCGACGCGCGCGAGTCGCCGGAAGCCCGGCGAGACTTTCTCTTCGTGCGGACGAAATACTCTGATTAACGCAGGCAGAAGCGTGACGCTCGTCAGGTAGGCGACAACCATACCGACGCCCGCAATCTTGCCGAGTTCCGAAACGCCGCGGTAAGCAGTGGGAATGAACGAAAAGAAACTCACGGCTACTGCAATCGCAGCGAGGCGCAAGCGCGTTCCCAGTGTTTGCGCCGTGTTGACCAGTGCGGTCAGCAGACGCGAATCCTTGAAGCGTTGTTCCCGATATCTGACTGTGAACTGCACACCAAAATCGACGCCAAGGCCGACGAACAGAACCATGAACGCGACTGAGATCATGTTGAATGCACCCACCATCATCAGCCCGATTGCGGCTGTCACGAGCAGGCCGACAACCAGCGTGATGAACACGGCCAGCACGAGCTTGAACGATCTGAGCGCGCCCCAGAGGATGCAAAGCACGACGAGGAACGTAATGATGCTATTGAATGCAGCGCCATCCTGAACGGACGCGAATTCGTCGTCGGCAAGCGGTTGCTCGCCGGTGAGCCGCACACGCGCGCCGAACTTGCTGTCGAGATTCAACGAGGATGCCGCACTTCGTATTACTTCCGTTGCGCTGCCGCCTGCCCTGAGCGACGCATAATCCAGCACGGGTTGGACGAGTACAAAGGCACGCGCCGGCAGTTTCAGAGTGTGATCCGCCACGGCGCGCCACGAAAACACAGCGGGTCGACCGGCCTGCACGCGATCCAGCACCGTAGCACTGCGTTCGAGAAGCGGTGCCATCTCACTCAGCTTGACCTGTCCGAGTTGCAACGGAAGCAGCAACGTAGTGGTGAGCAGATTGGCAAGACCCGTCAGGCTCGGATCGTGAGCGAGCGCGTTGAGTAGCGGGCGTGCCTGGACCAGTTGGGTCGTCGTCGATTGCACGTCGTGCACGGGAAGAAACAGCAGGCCGTTGTGTTCGAAGAACGATCCGCCTGTCGGCAGCGTGACGGAGACGAACTGCTTCGTGTCTTTTCTCAGTGTGTCTGCAAGCTCGGTGGCGGCGGTATCGGCGAATTCAGGTGCATCTGCTTCGACGACAACCAGAATGGATCCGCCTCGCTGCGGGAAGGCGTGATCCATCGAACTCGACAATGCACTCCACCGTTTGTCGACGGTCAGGAGACGGTCGGTGTCCGTGTTGATCTTGAAGTGATGGACGACGTAATAGCCGCTCAGTATCGAGAGGACGAGCGAAAACGCCATCACGCTAATCCGGTGACGCATGGACCACAACACGATGCTGACAACCGACGTCATGACGGTTCACCTGTGCGCAGGTGAGGGAAGGCACAGTGTAGCGGAGATACACGAAACGCGACGTCGAGCGGTTGTTTTGGAAATCTGCTCACCGATTGCGGGATCGGACGTCTTGCGTACACGCACGAGGAGCCGACAAGGTCGCTGTAATTGAATTAGTTTTGCGCTACAGGGAACGGTCATGAACGTTTGTTGCGGCACTGTTTCGATGCGTCTTCATGGCCTTCACGCCCTCGACCTTGGCTGTCTCCCAGGAGGCGGCGCAACCGGACCCATGAGCAAACAGAGGATGAGATGCCACGATCCTGCGAAAGTCTGACGCTGGAGGATGCAAAGCGGATGTTGTCGGCGGCCGAGGCAAAGGCGCGGAGCCTCGGCATTGCATACAACATCGCGGTGGTTGATTCGGGCGCACGGTTGATCGCGTTTGTCCGTCAGGATGGTGCGTTGATCGGCAGCATCGATCTGGCCATTGATAAAGCCGTGACCGCTCGAATTTTCGACAAGTCGACGTCCGAACTCGCGACACTCGCTCAATCGGGCAAGCCGCTCTACGGGATTCAGCAGAGCAATTCCGGAACCGTGGTGATCTTCGGCGGCGGCATTCCTGTTTTCCATGAGGGCACCATCGTAGGCGCGGTCGGAGCCAGTTCGGGCACCGTCGAACAGGACATAGAGGTTGCCGAAGCTGCGATCGGCGCGCTTTGGTAGTCAGCGCGGGTTGAGCGAGGAGCGAGATTCGTGAGCACGTTATTGATCGGAGCAAGCGGACGTACCGGACGACTGATAGCCGAAAAATTGCACGATGCGGTGATCCCTTTCCGCGCGATGATCCGCAACGCGGCGAAGCGTGCGGAATTTGAACGTCTGGGTGGTCAGACTGTTATTGCGGACCTTTCGGCTGACTTTTCGCAAGCATTCGGCGGCGCGGACACGGTGATCTACGCCGCCGGCTCCGCGGAGACGGAAGGCGCGGAGCAGGAACGTCTGATCGACCGCGACGCGGTGATGAAATCCGCAGACTATGCGAAGCAACACGGTACGAAGCTTCTTGTCGTGATCAGCGCGTTACTCGCGTATGACCCGGAGCAATCGCCGCAAGCGCTGCGGCATTACTCGGAGATGAAACGCGAATCCGACGATTACGTGGTAGCGAGCGGCGTCGATTACCTCATCTTGCGTCCAGGCGCGCTCACAACCGATCCCGCGGCAGGAACGATCGAAATCGTTTCGCATGCTGGCTCGGCGCTGGCCCCAGTGACGCGGGAAGATGTCGCGATTGTTTTGCTCGCGGCGCTCGAGGCAAAGCTGACGAACAGGATCATCGGATTTGCGGGTGGCACGGTGCTGATACGCGACGCGCTTCAGCGCGTCTGAAAAGTCATGCAGGAGAACCTGATATGGAACGCGCCTATCCTTACAAAGGGTACTACATCAGGATTTGCATCGAAGCGTGCACCGAGCCCGTTGATAAGGGTGTTGTGTCGCCGGACGTGTGCTTCGTCAGCGTGGTGAAAATACTCCGCATTGGCGAAAGTATCCCGGTTCTTCCTCCTCTCCGTCTGGGCGAAACCGGCAATCAACGGCTTGAAACGCTGGCAGACGCAATCCTGAGCGGCTTCGCCGCTGGCCGGCGGCTCGTCGACGAGTTGCTGCAGGATGCGACGGCATAGGCCGTCTCTTTCCCGATACCAGACATAGACCCAGCCAGTCCGGTCAAGTAAATCGTCGTTAAAGTTTCGGTGTGGATGCGTCCATTTAAACGCATCCGCAATTAACGGGATTCTTTCGAGAGTCTTTGTTAGTCTTTACTCAAGAACACACCCATACGCGCGCACCCGGGGGCAATGACGCAGGGCGTGCCCGATACGATAGCGACCGGACCGGTCGAACAGAAACGGGCGCAAGTCGATCGTTGACGATCCCGATCACCCCATCCGCGCGACATTTACGGCGAGTTACCCTGTAACCCGTTTTCAAACCCCTCGGTAAATTGACGTGACCCATCGGCCGGATGCCTCGTATGCGGTTTTCCTGTTTGGTCCATTTCGTCTCGTGCCGGCGCAGCATCTGCTGCTCAGCGGTGACGTCCGCGTCCCTTTGGGCAGCCGGACCTTCGAGATATTGACTGCGCTCGTCGAAAGGGCGGGTGAGACGCTGACGTGGCAGGAACTGATGCGCCGCGCGTGGCCAGAAACGCCTGTCGATGAGGCCAACCTGAAAGTGCAGATAGCGACCTTGAGAAGCGTGCTGGAAGAGGGGCAGCAAGGTCAGCGCTATATCGCCACTGTTGCGGGCCGAGTCTATCAGTTCGTGGCGCCTGTAGAACGCCAGCCGCTTCAGACAGGTGCGACATCGCCGGAACATTCGGTACACGTGGCGCATAACATTTCCGCTGCGCTGGCGCGTCCTGTCGGCCGGTCCGCAACCACGCGTGCGTTGATGGAGCAGATGCTGCGCGTGCGAATGCTGACGGTGACGGGCCCCGGCGGGATTGGCAAGACTACCGTCGCGCGCGATGTGGCGCGAGCCGTTGTGGAAGCTGCGCGGCACGATGTCTGGTTCGTCGATCTGTCCACGCTTTCCAATGCCGATGTCGTCCCGCAAGCCATTGCGAATGCGGTCGGGCTTGCCGCGCAACACCACATTGCGTCCGCGCTGGCGACCTATTTCCGCTTTCGGAACCGGCCGCAACTGGTTGTGCTGGATAACTGCGATCACGTCAGAAAAGGTGCCGCCGCAGCCGCGCAACTCATACTGTCGATAAGCCCGCAGATGCAGGTGCTGGCTACCAATCGAAAGCCGCTGCAAACAGAAGGTGAGCAGCTTTACCGACTGCAGCCACTCGACAGTGCGATGAAATCGGCAAATCTGACGGCGGAACAGGCGTTGCAGTATCCCGCCATCGCGCTGTTCGTGGAGCGAGCCAGCGCGACCTGCTCGGCTTTCGAGCTGACTGACGAAAACGCCGCTGTGATAGCGGACATCTGTCATAGCGTGGCCGGCATCGCGCTGGCGATCGAACTCGTTGCTACACGCGTGGATACATGTGGCATTCGTGAGTTGCAGAGCCTGCTGGACAGTCGGATTCACGCGTTGGGACCGGGGCGCCGTGTGACGCCGAATCACTACCGGACGCTGTCGGTGTTGCTGGACTGGAGCCATCAGTTGCTGGCAGAGGTCGAGCGGGTTGCGCTACGCCGTCTTGGCATATTCGCGGGTGTGTTCGTGCTCGACTCTGTCCTCGAAGTCGTGGTCGACGATCATGCGCCCGTGTCACTCGTGGTCGACGCCGTGGCGAAGCTGGTCGCGATGTCGATGGTCTCGGTCGAAGTCTGTGGCGAGATCACGCGCTATCGCCTGCTGGATACGACTCGCGACTACGCGCGACGCAAGCTTGCTGAGGCGGGGGAAACCGCGATGCTGGCGCGTCGTCATGCCGCGCATTTTTACGGCATGTACACGCAGGCAGAGGATCGATGGAACGAGCCACCTGACGCGGCATGGCTGGAGAACCACGTGCGCGCGATCGACGATGTGCGCATGGCACTGAACTGGGCTTTCTCGGCGGAGGGTGACGTGGCGCTTGCTGTGGCGCTAACGGTGTCTGCCATACCCGCATGGCTCCATTTGTCTTCGCTCGAAGAGTGCCGGAATCGCGTTGAACAGGCGCTCGGTAGAGCAGATGCCGGTTCGCCCGAGCAAGACCGTCAACGCATGAAACTGTATGAAGCGCTAGCCGCATCGACGCTCTATACATGTGGCATGGTGCCGACGGTCGAGAGCGCGTGGAGATGCGCACTCGATATCGCCGAACAACTCGGCGACAAGGAGTACTACTTGCGCGCGTTGTTCGTCGCGTGCTGCGGGCTGGTTTATACAGGAAAGCTGCCCGTCATCGATGAGTTTCTGCAGAAGTTCAGGCTAGTGGCCAATTCGATTGGCAATGCAGTCGCGATTTCCGATGGCGACCGCCTGGCCGCTTATACGCTGCATCGCATTGGCAAGCAGGTGGAGGCGAGAGCGTGCCTCGAACGCATGCTGGCGAGGGATGTGGCGGCCCGTCAGCGTTCGCAACTCTCGCATTTCCATGTCGATTGGCGAAACGCCGCGCGTACGATTCTGACCAACGTGCTGTGGCTTCAGGGATTCCCGGAGCATGCGCTTCGAACCGCGCAGAATGCGAGAGAAGATGCTCACGCCATTGGCCACGCGTTGACCTTGGGTTACGTGCTGGTGCTTGCATCGGTCCCATTGGCTTTTTATCTCGGAGATCTTCGTGCAGCCGAAGAAGCGCTCGAAGTACTGCAAGCACACCTGGCGCGGCGCGGTCTCGTTATCTATGACCCGATGGCGCGCTGTCTGCAGGGTGCATTGCTGATCCGGCGCAAGGATCCATCCGGCTTGCTGATCATGTCCGACGCGCTGGATCAGCACAGAATGGAGCACTTCATCATCCGTTATCCGATGTACATGGGGATGTTTGCTCAGGGACTACTCTCGTTCGACCGTCACGCGGAAGCTCATGCGACGATCGATGAAGCGTTGGAGTGGTCGGATGCGCACGAAGAGCGCTGGTGCATGCCGGAACTGTTGCGCATCAAGGGAGACATTCTGCAGGCCATCGATGCGTCGGGACAGCTGGAGGCGTCCGAAGCTCATTATCTGCGTGCGATGCAACTGGCTCGCGAGCAGGACGCGTTGTCATGGGAGTTGCGCGCGGCGACGAGTCTCGCTCGCCTTCTCGATGGAGTTGGGGAAACGGACCGTGCGGAAGCGCTGCTAGCGGCCGTCTATGGCAGGTTCACCGAAGGTTTCGACACACCTGATCTGCTAGCCGCACGCGAGTTGCTCGTATTATTGAAAACCCGATAACACGTTTGTATGCCACTAAACCCATTACTTACGTTTCGATAAAACGCTTTAACGCTTGTCTTACTGTCGGTTCTTATCTGCTGATTAACGCAGAATTAAACGCCCCTATTCAGCAACTAAAACCCGTGCGTTGGAGAAAGAACAAAGGAGTTGTCCACGCTAGCATGTTCCCTACTTTTGGCGCTGCAAAACAAGGGGAAATCGTGGCTACTCTTTCTGGAAACCTTTCATCGAATCGCCGGTATGTACTCGCAGTAGGCACGGGTGCCGCAATGGCTGCCATAGCAGCACCTGCTATGGCGATGGCTGAGGCCACCGTCACCACAGGACGCAAGCGCATGGCATCCACTTCCCGGAATGCATCGGGCGAACGCTTCACGGCAGACTCGGTCATTGCAAAAGACGGAACGAGGATCTTCTTCAAGGACTGGGGTAGCGGCAAGCCCGTGGTGCTGTCACATGGATGGCCGCTCGATGCGGATGCGTGGGATTCCCAGATGCTGTTTCTCGTACAGAACGGCTATCGCGTGATTGCGCATGATCGTCGTGGTCATGGGCGCTCAGGTCAGTCATCGTCGGGTAACGATGTGGACACCTATGCCGACGATCTCGCCGCGGTGATCAACGCACTCGATCTGACGGAAATGACGCTTGTTGGTCATTCCATGGGTGGCGGTGAAATTGCTCGCTATATGGGCCGACATGGGACGTCGCGCGTTGCGAAGGCCGTGTTGATCAGCGCCGTTGTACCGCTCATGCTCAAGACGGCGAGCAATCCAGACGGTCTGCCTGAATCCGCATTCGATGGGATTCGCTCCAATCTCGCGAACAACCGCTCCGTGTTCTACAAGAACCTCGCAATGGCGTTCTACGGGTTCAATCGGCCGAACGCAAAGATCGAACAAGGCACGATCGAGGAGTTCTGGCGCGAGGGCATGGCCGGCTCGATTCTGGCGCAGTATCAATGCGTCAAGCAGTTCGAGGTCGACTATACGGAAGATCTGAAGAAGATCACTGTGCCAACGCTGATTCTTCATGGCGATGACGATCAACTCGTACCCGTCGACATTTCGGGCAAGATGTCGGCAAAGATCATCAAGAACTCGACGCTAAAAGTGTATCCGGGCGCGCCTCATGGCATGTGTACGACGGCTGCGGACAAGGTCAATGCGGACCTGCTGGAGTTTCTCCGCACCTGAGGCATTGCCGTGCGCGCATGTGGCTATCAGTCGATTTTTGCGGATGGGCAACAGGTGCACGACGCGCTCGTCATCCTCCGTGCGTCGTTCCTGAAAGACCATCTACAATCAAACGGAGTCTACTGACGGAACAGACACTACAGGTCATCCACGGCTATGGCGACGCAGCGAAGCACTTCCAGGAAGGTCGTCTACATCGCGCTGATCGGCGACATTCTGATCGTCTGCACGAAGATCGCAGCGGCAGTCGTGACGGGCAGCGCCGCCATGCTGAGCGAGGCGGTGCACTCGATCGTCGATTCAGCCAATGAAGCGCTGCTTCTCTACGGCTATAGCGAATCGGAGCGGCGTCCTGACACGATTCATCCACTCGGCTATGGGCGCGAACTTTACTTCTGGAGTTTCATTGTTTCGCTGATGCTGTTCGGCTTTGGCGCCGGTGTGTCGCTTTATCAGGGCACGCAGCACGTCTTGTCGCCAAAGCCAATCGAATACGCGTTCGTCAGTTACCTCGTGCTGGCATTTTCGTTCGTATTCGAGGGTGTGTCGTGGTTCACCGCTTTCCGGCGGCTGCGGGACACGCGTGGCAAACATGGCTACTGGGAAGCGATTCACAAGAGCAAAGATCCGCCGTCCTTCATGGTCCTGCTCGAAGACAGCGCCGCGTTGATCAGCATCGTCGTGGCTGCCACAGGAATTTTTCTGTCGCAGACGTTCCACCTCTATGTGATGGATGGCGTTGCATCCATCGTGATCGGACTGGTGCTGGCAACGGTAGCGGCGATCATTGCGAACGAGAGCAAAAGTCTGTTGATTGGCGAGGGCGCATCGCCCGCGCTCGTGACGTCGATACTGAACCTGACGGTTGCCGAACCAGGCGTCGCGAGCGCCAATGGGGTTTTTACGGTGCATCTTTCACCGGACCAGGTTCTGGTTGCGCTGAGCGTCGAGTTTGATGATGAGATGCGGACACCGCAACTCGAACGATGTGTGGTGGAGATCGAAGCGCGTATCCGTTCGGCGCACCCGGAAGTGGTCATCCTGTTCGTCAAACCGCAGACGAAGCATCGCTATCAGGAGTGGAAGGCCGCGCGCTACGGCGCGGGAACATCGCACGAGAACTAGCGGAATGACGCCGTCTTCCGTACCTACACGCGCCGGGCCGCAACGAGCAATGCGGCAAGCAGGTTTTCCGCGTCATGCTCTCCCTCATAACGCCGCCCATTGATGAAGAGCGTGGGCGTGCCTTGCACGCCACTCTCGAGGCCACTGTTGAAGTCGCGCTTGATCCGCTCGTCGTCATCGCCGTTAAACGCTGCGCGCACACGTTGAAGCGGAATCGCGATTTGCGACGCGTATTGCGCCAACGCACTGTCGTCCAGTGCAGTCTGATTTTCGAACAACGTGTCGTGCGCTTCCCAGAACTTTCCCTCGCTATCAGCGGCCTCCGCGAATTCGGCTGCATGAAGCGCGTGTGCGTGCAGATTCGTCAACGGGAATTGACGGAATACAAAACGCAGATCCGCTTGCATCGATTTCTGAACCGCCTTGATGACGCCATACATCGATCCGCAATACGGGCATTGAAAATCGCCGTATTCGACTAGCGTCACGGGCGCGTAGGCGTTGCCCTGGGTTCGATCGATTGCCTCTACCGGCGGAGAAAGATGGCTCATGGTTTGTTCTGATCCCAAAGAGGTTTATCTGTTTGACGGAATGGCAGACGACCAGTTTGAATCTAAGCACACGCTGCATTTCGCTATCCGTGCAGCGTGTTCACGTGATATTTCCAGTGTGATTCCGGAAGACAGTGCATGAATGAATGCTTATTGTCAGCCTGTGGATTGCATTGCGCTTGGCTCTCAGCACATTACCGTCAGGGAGGCCACTGAAGTGTTCACAACAGACATGCAGATTGAAGGGTTCGACAAGGAACTCTTTGCCGCTATCAGGGCCGAGCAGAAGCGTCAGGAAGAGCACATCGAACTGATTGCGTCCGAAAACTATGCGAGTCCCAGAGTGATGGAAGCACAGGCGTCCGTGCTTACCAACAAATATGCTGAGGGCTATCCGGGAAAGCGCTATTACGGCGGGTGCGAGAACGCGGACCTGATCGAACAACTCGCAATCGACCGCACCAGGCGGCTTTTCGGCGCCGATTGGGCGAATGTTCAGCCGCATTCAGGATCGCAGGCGAACGAAGCCGTCTACCTCGCGCTCCTTCAGCCTGGCGATCCGATTTTGGGCATGAGCCTCAAAGATGGTGGGCATCTGACGCACGGCGCGAAAGTCAGTTCTTCCGGCAAGCTGTACTCGGCCGTCCAGTACGGAGTCGACGCGGAAGGATTGATCGACTATGACAGTGTGGAACGGCTGGCGCTTGAACACAAACCTAAGGTTCTGGTAGCCGGATTTTCCGCCTACTCCAGGTTCCTGGATTTCAAACGGTTCAGGTCGATCGCGGACAAGGTGGGCGCATATCTGTTGGTCGATATGGCACATGTCGCAGGGTTAGTCGCGACGGGACACTATCCGAACCCTATTGCTTTTGCGGACGTTGTCACGACGACGACACACAAAACACTGCGCGGTCCACGCGGCGGCATCATCATGGGACGCGCCAATCCGGAGATCGAGAAGAAGATCGCATCGGCTGTTTTTCCGGGCACGCAAGGCGGTCCGTTGATGCACGTTATTGCCGGCAAGGCTGTGGCGCTTCTTGAAGCACTCCAGCCGCAATTCACCGAATACCAGCAGCAGGTACTGAGAAACGCGCGCGCAATGGCGCTGGTCTTCGAAAGGCGGGGGTATCAGGTGGTTTCGGGCGGAACAGACAACCATCTCTTTCTCGTTAGCCTTATTTCAAAAGGATTGACGGGAAAGGCAGCGGATGCAGCGCTGGGCGTCGCGCACATCACGGTGAACAAGAATGCAGTTCCCAACGATCCACAGTCTCCATTCGTGACGAGCGGCATCCGGATTGGCACGTCGGCGATTACAACACGAGGATTCACCGAACTGGAGTCTGGAGAACTTGCTAGCTGGATGTGCGATGTTCTCGACGACATCGATAACGCGGCGGTTGTGGATGCTGTCCGCGACAAGGTATCGCGCTTATGCATGCGTTTTCCCGTCTATGCGCCGGGTAAGCGACGTCGGAGTAATGGCGTCGCGTCGCCGGTACTGTCGGCGGACTAGCTTGATAGAGAGATCCATTCACGGAATGCATCGTCAAAGGAGAGCTTGAATGACTAATCCGACATCGGAAGTCGCTATTCCAGTCACCCATCACCGTTTTGCAGTAGTCGATGACATCAAACTCTTTTATCGTGAAGCGGGGCCCGCCGACGGCGACACCATTGTGCTGTTACATGGCTTTCCCACTTCATCGCATATGTTCCGGAATCTCATTCCGGCACTCGCCGACCGTTATCGGGTCATCGCACCGGACTATCCGGGATACGGCCAAAGCGATATGCCTTCCCGGTCCGACTTTGCCTACACGTTCGACCGGATTGCGTCGCTAGTGGATGGCCTTCTCGATCAATTGGGTGCGACCCGATACGCGCTGTATGTGATGGATTACGGTGCACCTGTTGGATGGCGCATCGCATTGAAGCATCCGGAACGGATCACGGGCTTTGTCGTGCAGAACGGCAATGCCTATGACGAAGGACTGAAGGAATTCTGGAACCCTATCAAGCAATACTGGAATGATGAATCGAGCGCGAGCCGACAGGCTTTGCAAACGCTACTCACGCTGGAGACGACCATTTTCCAGTACACCGACGGCGTAAGCGACCGCACGCGTGTGGCGCCGGACAACTGGATTCATGACCAGGCTTTG
Source organism: Burkholderia sp. Ac-20365 (assembly GCF_017104715.1). GTDB lineage: Bacteria > Pseudomonadota > Gammaproteobacteria > Burkholderiales > Burkholderiaceae > Paraburkholderia. The sequence continues at coordinate 180,031 of NZ_JAAGPI010000005.1, read as the reverse complement.
CTGGACCGGCCGGGCAACAATGAGATTCAGCTGGATCTGTTATTTGATTATCGAACCAACCTGCCTCTCTATCCGACGGTTCAGGCTTACTTCAGGGAGCATCGACCGCCGATGCTGATCGTGTGGGGAAAGAATGATTTCATCTTTCCCGCAGACGGGGCACACCCTTATAAGCGCGACCTGCCGGATGTCGAGTTTCATCTTATCGACACGGGACATTTCGCGCTCGAGGATAAGGCCGACGAGATGATCCCGTTGATTCGAGATTTCCTCGCTCGGCTCTAGCCTCCGGCGAAGCCGCTCGAATGGAGACGCCAGCAAGGGAGCGCTGAAGCGCCTACCAGCTGGCTAACGCTCTTGGTGACACCGTTCGGGCTGCAAGAATGCTGCGGATTGTCGTCAGGGAGTGTTCGGCGATCTGACTCGATGCAGTCCTGTGTGGCGTCGAAAATTCCGGCGCTCTGACGCCCAGGATTCTGCACACAGCCGAGAGGTAAGGTTTGCCCGACCCCGCATATCGACTGACGGCGCTGGCGATCGCCGCATCGCCAACGTGTCTGCGAAGCCACTCAAGCGTCTGCCGATCCTTCTCGTTGTAGACCCTGACCAGGTGCTCCATGATCACCTCCCCGGAAATACTGTATCAATATACAGTACTGTGAATTTATACAGGTTTGGCGCGGATTGCAAGTGGCAGACGTCGTTCGAAGCGTGCCGCCGGCGCACAGCCAACGATACCGATCGATCGCACGAAAATAAGGGCGCTAGCCAACACATCTAAGGCACGGGCAGCAGCGGCTCTCGTGCGAGATCCGCCTGGTTCGGAGGCCTTCGATAGAAGTTGTCCACAGAAAAAGTGGATGAGCCTGTGGACAATCCGCGAGCCGACACTGGCAAGCGATTGATTGGACACACATTTGCTGCGATGCGTTACGTCGAGGGCGACCCGCGTCAGCGATGCCGTCGGGACCGGCATCGAGCATATGGAGTGATTCTGCTCTGCGAAAGCGTCGCCGCTTAAGAAGCGGCGCCTGGTAATTGCCGCTGAAGCCCATCCAGTACGACATCGATGTACCGCTCGTGGCTCTGTTTCAGCGACGAATTGGTACCACCCTTCCAGCGTACGATGAATGCCTGATTCGAAAGCCGTTTGACATTCGACGTCAGAACGGGAAAGGCCGAAGGGTCGAGTTCTTCGAATCGCGTGCGCAATCTGCCTTCCCATGCGTCACGTTCGTCAGCACCGTGGCTTGCGAATTCCAGCGTCACGAAGCCGACCATCGCGGTAATCACCGTGTTGTACACGTGAATCAGATCTTCGGGCCTGAAGCCCGCGGAAAGCAAGGTCTGGAGAACAGCCTCGACCATCACGGGATTCATACTGGCATTCGAAATGATCTGCGAACCCAGTAACGGTGCGATGTTCGGATGCCGCGCCACGGCGTCGCGATAACGATTGAACAGTTCCTTCAACCAGTCGCGCCAGCGCGTGGCCGGCAGTGCTGGCGGAACAAGGTCACCCAATGCCACCGCGATCACTTCGACGAGTAACTCGTCGCGGCTCGGCACGTGCCAATAGATAGCCGTCGGATACACACCCAGCTCTCTCGCGACATCGCGCAGGCTGAACGATGCATAGCCTTTCGCATCGATCAATGCGAGGGCCGCTTCCACGATACGTTCCCGCGATAGTCCCTGATCCTTCGGGGCCCGGCCACGTCGCTTCTTCTCGGGCGCGGTCGCCGCCGCTGACTCTTCCTTTCTGCTCAACGTGAGTTCTCGCCAGTGAATTCGAACGAGCGTCACTCTACTTCAAACACTGCGATCGCGCGAGACGTCCGGGAAAACCCGCAAATCGGCTCGCTTGCACAATTTAATTGTACAGCGTACATTAAATTCACTTCGAGAGCGTCGCTGAGGATCCGCGACGGTTTTAGCTTGGTTCGTGCGTGACGAGAAGGGATCCTGTGTCGCTCGCGTCGACATGGCTGCTGGAGTCGAAGGGCAGCCTCGAAGTCGGTCAATATTCTGTTGAATTAGCACTACTACATGATGGATGAAACCTATGAAACCCAAAGCACTAACGTTCGACTACTTTGGCACGCTCGTCGATGTGACGTCGGGCGGTATTCGCGGTATTGAAAGCGTATTGCAGCGTCTCGCGCTCACGACGACGCAAACAGCAGCCGATGTCTATGCCGACTGGGACAGGCGCACGGTGCAGGGCTACAGAAGCAACGCGTACCGGCGTTATCGCGATGTCGCGCAACAGGCGCTCACGGATTGTCTGGAGGCGCTACATGAAGGCAGCACCACGGGTCAGGACATGGCCGCGTTGACTGAGTTGCTGCTGACACATCTGGTTGAATCATCGCCGCCTTTTGACGACGCCGTCGCGTTCCTCGACTGGGCACGCGACAGGTTCGTGCTCATGCCGATTACCAACATGGACACGGATCTGTGGCGTCGAAGCCGTCTGGTTGAGTACTTCCCGAAAGTGACGACGGCGGAAATGGCCCGCGCATACAAACCATCGGAAACGATCTTCAAAACCGGGCTTGCCACGCTTGGGATGCGAGCCGACGAAATCTTCCATTGTTCGATCGGCACGTGGGCCGATATCGACGGTGCCAAGCCGCTCGGTATCAAGGTGGCGTGGATCAACCGTGGTGCCGAGAAACTGGGTGATTTCCAGGCACGCCCGGATTACGAGTTCGCGACGCTCGAACCTGTGCGCAGCGTGCTGGAACATCTCATCAACGAGTGACGGGAGCATGATCATGCGTATTCCTGCAATGAAGATGCTTGTGGCAGGCCTGAGCGTTGCGTTGGCATCCGCGACGGTTCATGCCGACACGGTGGTGAAGATTGGTGTCGCAGGTCCACTGACAGGTTCGCAGGCGGCGAGCGGCAAGGACAACGAGCGCGGCGCGAGACTCGCTGTCGATGACCTCAACGCAAAACATATGACGCTGAATGGCCAGCCGCTCAGGTTCGAATTGATTTCCGTGGACGATCAATCGGATCCGAAGGCAGGAGTGACCGTCGCGCAGAAACTCGTAGACAACGGTGTGCTAGCAGTAATCGGGCACTGGAACTCGGGCGTAACGATTCCCGCGTCGAAGATCTACAACGATGCGAAGGTGATCATGATCACGCCCGCAGCATCGAATCCCGCATTGACGGTTCCCGGCTATCCGTACGTATTCCGTCTGACCACTGACGACAATGTACTTGGCGGAAAGATGGCTGATTATGCGGCGAATACGCTGCATCTGAAGCGCGTCGCGGTGATAGACGATCGCACCGCCTATGGTGCGGGTGTAGCGGATGTGTTTGCCAGTACGGCGAAGAAGCAGGGCATCGATATTGTTGCGCGCGAATACGCTACCGATCACACCGTCGATTTCAAAGCGGTGCTGTCGAAGGTGAAGCTCGAGAAACCGCAAGCCATTTTCTACGGCGGCTATTACGGGCAGGCGGCCTATCTGGCCCGGCAGATGCGCGACCTTGGAATCAACGCGGTATTGATGGGTGGCGATGGACTGTGCGTCGGAGAGTTTCCGAAGCTTGCCGACGGTGCGCTCGACAAGAAAATGTACTGTCCACAAGGCGGTGTGCCGCTTGCCGCATTACCCGATGGCAAACGCTTCGAAGCCCGCTTCAAAACCGCATATGGTGTCGATCCTGATCAGAAGGCACCGTCCTTCTACGCCGCCACGATGATGATGGGCGAGGCGATCGCGACCGCGCAATCGCTATCGCCAGAAACGCTCGACAAGACGCTTCATCAGACAACCTTCAACACCCTGTTCGGGCAAGTGCGCTTCGATCGACGCGGCGAATGGATCAAGGCGCCGATGACGGTGTATTGGTCCGCGGGCGGATCGATCGTGCCGGTCGAATAACCGATTTCATAGAACACGTATTCAGCAATTGAATCAGGAATGCATATGTCGATAACCAACGTGTTGCCATCGCAGCCGGATGTGGTCGAACTCACGCGCGCGGCTTCGCTCGCCTCGGGTGCGTTCGCAAAGGCGAATCCCAAAAGTGAAGCGGCGCATCATCAAGCCTTATCCGTGATGCCGGGCGGCAATACCCGTTCCGTGCTGTTCTATTCGCCGTTCCCATTGACGATTGCGCGCGGCGAGGGCAAGCGCTTGTGGGACGTAGACGGTCACGCCTATACAGACTTTCTCGCCGAGTACACGACGGCGATGTATGGCCATAGTCATCCCGTGATTCGCGCAGCCATTGTCGAGGCACTCGATAACGGTCTCAATCTGACGGGCCACAATACGCTGGAAGTGCCGCTTGCGCGTCTGTTGCAGGAGCGTTTCGATTCCGTCGAATCACTGCGATTTACGAACTCGGGTACTGAGTCGAACCTGATGGCCATTGCGGCATCGATCATCTTCACTGGACGCAAGAAGGTCATAGCTTTCAAGGGCGGCTATCACGGCGGTGTTCTGACTTTCGGTAGTGGCAATAGCGCGGTGAACGTGCCGCACGATTTCGTAGTCACACCGTACAACGATCTCGGCGCCGTCGAAGCCGTCTTCGCTGCACACGTGGACGATATCGCTGCAGTTATCGTCGAGCCGATACAGGTTGCGGGTGGATGCATCGTCGGTGAACCTGAATTCCTGAAGGGATTGCGCGCGCTGACGCAACGACACGACGCGTTGCTGATTTTCGACGAAGTCGTGACATCGCGCCTGTCAGGCGGTGGACGGCAGGCGTTGCTCGGCATCCGTCCCGACCTCACGACGTTCGGCAAGTACATTGGCGGCGGCATGTCGTTTGGCGCATTTGGCGGCCGCAAGGATGTGATGGCGCAGTTCGATCCGCGCTTGCCTGGCGCCACGCCGCACGCAGGTACGTTCAACAACAACGTGCTGTCGATGGCAGCCGGATACGCGGGCCTCTCTCGCCTCTATACGCCGGGCGCTGCCGCTGCGCTCAACGAAAAAGGCGAGCGGTTGCGGGCGCGAATCAACGGGTTGTGCCGCGAACGCCAGGTCGCGATGCAGTTCACAGGCATCGGGTCGCTGATGAATCTGCATGCGGGCACTCAGCCGATCCATTCCGTCGACGACCTCGGCGAGGCCGACACGCCGCTCAAAGACCTGTTCTTCTTTCACATGATTGAACGTGGATGCTACGTCGCGCGCCGTGGTTTCATCGTGCTGACACTGGCACACGACGAAGGTGATTTGCAACGTCTCGAAGAAGCGGTGGCGTCGTTCATCGACCGATATGAAGCGCTGCTGCGCACCTGATACGCAGACTGAGGAGAAAGCGTTGACATCTGATCAGTCAGCACGCGCGCCGAGGCCGCTGCGCAGCCGCCGCTGGTTCGACAATCCATCGAATCCCGGCATGACTGCGCTGTATCTCGAGCGCTACATGAACTTCGGCATTACGCGCGAAGAGTTGCAGTCGGGCAAGCCGATCGTCGGAATCGCGCAGACAGGCTCCGATCTCGCACCGTGCAATCGACACCATATCGAGCTTGCAAAACGCGTGCGCGACGGCATCCGCGACGCGGGCGGCATTCCGCTCGAGTTTCCTGTTCATCCGATTCAGGAAACGGGCAAGCGGCCGACGGCGGCGCTCGATCGCAATCTGGCCTATCTCGGGCTGGTCGAAGTACTGCACGGCTATCCGCTAGACGGCGTTGTACTCACGACAGGCTGCGACAAGACCACGCCCGCTTGCCTGATGGCCGCTGCGACCGTCAACATTCCGGCGATCGTGCTCTCGGGTGGTCCGATGCTCGACGGCTGGTATCAGGGGAAACTGGCGGGCTCCGGCACCGTCGTGTGGGAGGCGCGCAAGGAACTCGCGAGAGACGAACTCGATTACGCGGCGTTCATGGAGAAGGTCGCGGCGTCGGCGCCGTCGGCGGGACACTGCAATTCGATGGGCACGGCGCTTTCGATGAATTCGCTCGCCGAAGCACTCGGCATGTCTTTGCCCGGTTGCGCATCGGTGCCTGCGCCGTATCGCGAGCGCGGCTGGTTTGCGTACGAGACGGGCAAGCGGATCGTGCAGATGATCGGCGAAAACCTCAGGCCGTCGGACATCATGACGCGCAAGGCCTTCGAAAACGCAGTGGCCGTCGCAGCCGCGATCGGCGCTTCGTCGAATTGCCCGATCCACATGATCGCGATCGCTCGACACATGGGCGTGGCCCATTCGCTCGATGACTGGCAGCGCGTCGGTGCCGACATTCCTTTGCTCGTCGATTGCCAGCCAGCGGGGCGTTTCCTTGGCGAAGCCTTTCATCGTGCCGGCGGTGTGCCGGGCGTGATGAGGGAATTGCTTGCCGCGGGCCGGTTGCACGGCGGCGAGATGACAGTCACCGGACGCGTGCTGGCGGAGAATCTGGCGCAGGTCGCTGAGCCGGATCGCGAAGTGATCCGGGCATTCGATGCGCCGCTCAAGCCCGTAGGCGGCCATATCGTGCTCACCGGGAACCTGTTCGACAACGCAGTGATGAAAGTCAGCGTCATCGATGCACGGTTCCGCGAGCGCTTCCTGTCGAATCCCGACGATCCGGATGCATTCGAAGTCACGGCTGTGGTTTTCGAAGGCCCTGAGGACTATCACGCACGGATCGACGATCCCGCACTTGCCATCGACGAAAACTCGATGCTGGTCATGCGGAACTGCGGACCCGTCGGTTATCCGGGCGGTGCCGAAGTGGTCAACATGCAGCCGCCCGCAGCATTGATCCGTCGCGGCATCGACACGCTGCCGACGATGGGCGACGGGCGCCAAAGTGGCACTTCAGGCAGTCCGTCCATTCTGAATGTATCGCCGGAAGCGGTGTTGGGCGGCGGGCTGGCGCTGCTGAAAACAGGCGACCGGCTACGCATCGATCTGAAGAGGCGGCGCGTCGATCTGCTGGTCTCCGATGACGAACTCGCCGCGCGCCGGGCTGCGTGGTCTGCGCCGTCGCTGGCGAACCAGACACCCTGGGAGGAAATGTATCGAAGCATGGTAGGTCAGCAGGGCAACGGCGCGTGCCTCGAACCGGCGACGCCGTTTCTCAACATCATCGAGTTACGCGGCGAATCGCGCGACAACCACTGACGGGGCGAGCATGACTCAGACAAACGGGATGCAGATGCCGCGCGTGGCTATCGTGACAGGTGCGGGGTCAGGCATCGGCAAGGCGGCGGCGCTCGAATTGCTGAGAAACGGATGGGCGGTTGCGCTGCTCGGCAGACGTATCGAGCCGTTGCGGGAGATCGCCAATGACGTTGCGTTCGAAAAGCGCGCGTTCGCCGTGTCGTGCGATGTATCCGATCCGCTTGCGGTCACGTCATCGTTCGACGCCATCGTTGCGCGTTTCGGGCGGATCGATCTGCTGTTCAACAATGCGGGCGTTGGCAATCCGCCTGGTTCGTTTGAAACGTGGACGCCCGAACAATGGCGCGGCACCGTCGATGTCAACCTCAACGGCATGTTTTTCTGCTTGCAGAAGGCGTTCAGGATCATGTCGACGCAAACCCCGCGTGGCGGCCGCATCATTAATAACGGGTCGTTGTCGGCCTGGGTGCCGCGACCGAATTCGATCGCCTACACGGCCACGAAGCACGCCGTAACGGGCCTGACGCGTTGCGCTGCGCTCGATGGCCGTGCGTACGACATTGCCGTCGGTCAGATCGACGTGGGCAACGCGCACAGTGCCCTTGCCGGGGCTATGGCGCACGGGGTTCCGCAAGCTAATGGAGAAGTGGCAGCGGAACCGCTGATCGACGCGGAAATCGTCGGTCGTTCAGTGGCATATATGGCGAACTTGCCGCTCGACGCGAATGTGCTTTTTCACACCGTTATGGCAACGAAAATGCCTTTTGTCGGGAGGGGGTGAGGGTTTGATCATTGCCCGGATTCGAGAGCGACCAGTCGAAGCAAATCGGGTGACGCCCGCTTGCGCAGTCACCTGGCGGGTGCAGTCAGATCCTCCTCGACGAAACGCAGGATCGCCTCTGTCAGCGCCTCGCGCGGGTAGGCATTTTGCGTGACGAACAGCGAGCCGATAGTAGGGTGCGTGCGGGCAATGGGCACGGCAAGCGCCCAATGATCGGCGTTGACATATCCAATCAGGGTACTGCCCGGCACCACCTGATCGTAAAAGATGACCTGGCTGTCGTTTCGAGGATCGATACGCGCGAGCTTGTCATAACTCGATTTGAGAATTGACGAGATGCGCTCCAACTGAGGGAACGTTACGAGCGAGTAATAGCGCAGATCGGCAGGAAGCGGATGCTGGGCCAGCCACGCCTTGCGCGTCGCGGGCCGCAGGCTCTGCACTGCGCCGCCGTCGCCGGACGAGCAGGTTGCGCCGGGGAATTGCCGCATCAAGTCGGCCTGGTACTGTTCGGCATCATCGGCGAGCGGCGACCCGCCTACCGCGCCAGCGGCGCTAACCACGGCCGCCACACGGCGACGGATCTCCGGATAGGCCACCACTGCTTCGAGAATGTCGGGCGCGCCCTTCGAATAGCCAATCAGCACGAGGCGTGGTGCTCCCTCAGGAGGAGGCATGGCCATAATGGCATCACGTATCTGGCGTGCGTTATTCGTCGAACCCGACAGCGCATCGACGTCGATAAGGGTTCCGTCATAGCCGGACTGGCGCAGGTTTGCGACGACAGTGCCTTGCGTATTCAGCCACGGCCTGAAGCAGTCGTATCCGATCCCTGCCACGACGGCCGCTACGAGATGACGTTGCGACGGCCGTAGATCGACGGGCTTGCCGGTGCCGGCCGGCTCGACGCCCACGCGGGTCAGCGCGTCGTCGCAAGGACGGTAGTCGGGCAGCGCGGGGCCGCGCGCTTCGAGCACCGCGCAATAGATCTCGCGGAAACGCCCCCGCTTGTCCTGTACGCCCGCCTGCGATGCCGGCGCAAGGACCAGCGGAGGGGTATCGGCCGAGTACGGGATAAGCGGCTTTGTCGCGCACGCGCCGAGGAGGAGTGCAATGCTTGTCGCCACCACGGCCGCAGCACGGCGATCGAATGTCAGGTCATCTGGAGGCATCGCCCATTTCCCTGCGCTGGATGGCTTCACGTTGTTCCAGATACGGCACCCAGTCGAGAACCTGCACGTCGGAGAAACTGAGCGGCCGCGTCGCGAAGAACATCACCGCGCGCAACCCGTCCGTGTAGTAGGTTGCATTGTCGAGTGTCGTCCTCGGATGCTCCCTCGTTGCCTCGCCGACACCGTACACAAAGCCGAGCTTGTCGAGACCGCCGGAATACATCAGGTCCTGGATCAGGAAGTTGCGTGCCTCGTCGACGTTGCTGTGCAGGATCGGCTGTGTCTCGTCGCGCGGTGCAAAGCGCCCGCCGACCGGACGCCCCACCTGCGCGACGTACACCGGTTGGCCCTGAAAGCGGATTGGCACCAGCCATGCGCGTATCCACGTGGCGGGTGCACCCGCCTGTGCCTGCTTACGCCCAACGGCGTCCGCGTTCCGACCGAAGACTCTTTGCACCGCGTCGGACTCGCGCAGGTTGCGCCGGTAGTTGCGCCGTACCAGTGCCGACCCGACGTCGGCAAGTTGGCCGATCAGAACCGCGTTCAGCGGATCGGCATTGACGGTCCCATCGGCGTTGGTGGCGCAGCATGGCAGCCGTTCCAGGGCGACGCGCAGCGATGCGAGATCCGGGCAGTCCGTGATCTCCGTTTCGGTGTATGCGAAGGGAGCCTGCGCGAGTTGCGGGTCCGACTCGCTGCCTGGCACGCGCAGAGAGAGTGTGAACGGGATCAGCGTCTGGCTTCCGAACAGGTCGATATTGACGAGCTTGGTCACGCGATCGGGATTCGTGAACAGAATGCCGGCGCGTGTCTCTCCTGCTGGTATCGGGTTCTTGAAGCCGAGGCTGCTGAAGTAGTCGTCGATGCGCGTATTCGTTGCACCGCCAAGCAGCGTGTGTAACGACCATGCGACTTCATGCGGAGAAAAGTAGTCCGGGTCGGTGCCCGAGCGCAACAGCCACAACGGTTGCGACGTCTCGTTTTGCACCTCGACCCACACGGGCTGTACACGCGCTCGGGTGACATCGGCGCCGAACATCCGCTCGCTGTCTTCGCTGCCAAGCACGGTGGCACTCACGCGCACATTGCGGTTAGTGGCGCTGACTGCACGCGTACGCAACGGACCATCGTCAGCATGAGGCGGGGCCTGCCATGTCGAACAGCCCACGATAGCAAGCACGAGAGCCGCGATGAAGACGCCTCCCATCAAACGACGCAACGGCAGCACGACGCTCATCGCTTTCCTCCGAACGACGTCGCCTTGAGTTCGTCATCTGTAACCCACGGGAACAGCTCGATATCCGCAAGCGATCTCGGCGCGTGGTCGAATACGAGCACCTGGCGATAGCCGTCGGTGTAATACGGATCGGTAGTCAGGTTTTCGCGTGGTGCGCTTTGCGGCGCGACGCCCACGCCCTTCACGAGTCCCAGCTTCACCAGGCTCTGCGAATAGGCCATGTCTTCCGTCAGTGCGGTACGCGCTTCATCCACGTCGGGGTCGATCTTGTGGGTCGTGAGCGTCGGCGAGTGAAACGTGAGGCGAACACCGATATCGCGGCTGATCTGGCCGACCCACACCGTTTTGCCGTGGTACCGCATGGTGGTAAGCCAGAGTCGTAAATGATTGCGTTGGTGGATCGTGTCGCGTGCTTTTTGCAGCGCGAGATCCTGCGCGCGTCCGAACAGATAGAGATCGCTCACGGGCGCGTTGACGTAGCGTTCGCCGGAGAGCGCGGAGGTCACCATCCTCCAGATCGCGCCTGACCACTTCTGCTCGGTCGGGCTCCAGCCGCGCCGCACGAGCGCGGGAAAAGCGTCATCGAGACCGCCCACGATCACGAGATTGACGGGATCGCCGTTCTTTGAACCGTCCTTGTTGGTGACGCAGCATGGCAAGGCTTCGAGCGCTGCACGGAAGGCCTCGTCATCCGTGTAGTCCACGACAGATTCAGTTGCATCAGCCGCGCGCCTGAATACTTTGCTTGTCTTGTAGTCGGCTTGAAACCCGGGTACGACCGTGAGGATCGAAAAGGTCCTTGCCTGTCCGCTGGCAACGAGATCCAGTTGGACCAGTTTCGCGCCCTCGGTCAGGTTCGTGAGCACGAAGCCGGATGCGGTTTGCCCAGGCACAATGGGATTGCGAAAAGCGAGCGTGTTAAAGCGCTGGTCGAGCGAGGTCTTCTGTACCTGCGTCGCGTCACTCTCGAACGCCTCTGCCGCTTCTGACGCTGGAAAGAAATTTGGGTCGAGCCCCGGACTCATCAGGAAATAGCTGCGCGGCTCGTCATTCCTGACTTCTACCCAGACAGGCTGAATGTTCTTTTTCGCCAGTTCAGCGTCGTAGAGAGTCTTGCTTTCATCCGATGAAAGTACTGCTGTCGAAACGCGCAGTCCGCCGTCGGTGCGCGAAGCGGCGCGGCCCTGGTAGCTGGGAACATCGGTCGTGGAAGGAGTGTCGGCGCAACCGGCTAGCGCACAGGCCACGAGAACCATCGTCAGCACTTGCAGCACGATGCGCTTCATTGGAGCACCTCACCACTGCGAGTCAAACCTGCGCTGAAATCAGTGTGGATATTCGACTGATTTTTCTTTAAGGTTTCGGACCTGCTTTCCGAAACGCATGAGAATTATAGTGCGTTGATCGGCACCTACCGCCCTACGCGACATTCGTTCAGGTCGGTCGTGAATACCTTCAGGATCGACGGCATCGTCGAACCTTTGCGTATGGCGACGCAGAAGGGCCACCGTCGCCGCGCCAGGCATCTCACCGGCTGGCCAACCGCAGCGCACACTTTTTGCTTGATGCTAGGGACTATCGGAAAGGCGAAGCGCCAGATCACCAGCCGACATGGCTGCAGCGCTTCGGCTGACCGGAAAGGAGTTGCCATGCAAGCACTAAGTTACAAGGCGCGCGCTGTAATTTTTTTCATCGCGATCTCGGTGCTTTCGGCATGCGGCGGACACGGAAGCAGCTCGAGCAATGGCAACACGACGACATCGGCAGGCGGGATCAATCTGCAAATCGTCTCGTTCGGAGATAGCCTTTCAGACGTTGGGACCTATGCACCGATCGCAAGCGTGGTTGGCGGAGGGCGTTTCACGACCAATCCCGGACAGGTGTGGACTCAGGATGTGGCGCAATACTACGGCGATACGCTAAGCGCCGCGTACACGATTGACCTCACGCATAAACTTAGCGCGCAAAGCGGCCTCGGTTATGCGGAAGGTGGCGCCACGGTGGCGACGCCAGCAAATCAGAGCGACTTCCTGACGGATGTAATCGGCAATATCGAAATGCCCGTCAATCAGCAGATTTCAAGCTATCTTGGCGCGCATGGGTCCTTTAATTCAAATCAACTGGTACTCGTATGGGCCGGTGCCAACGATGTGCTTCGGGCCGGGGCGCTGCCCGCCGCGGCGCAGACTGTTGAGACGGCCGCCACCACTCTCGCTCAGCTTGTTGGGCAGATCATCCAGAACGGTGCCACGCATGTCGTGGTGGTCAATCTACCGAATATCGGACTGTCGCCCGAAGGCATCGCCGCGTCAGATGGGGGCGCAAATCTGACCCAGTTATCGCAACTTTTCAACAACAGTCTGAACGCTGGCTTACAGGCGGCGGGTCTGCAAACCAAGGTTATCCAGATCGATGCCTATACATGGTTGAACCAGATCATTGCGAACTTTCAAGCCAATGGTTTTACCGTGTCGAATACCAGCGTCGCCTGTGACCCAGCGAAAACACCCCATGCAACGGCGTTGCTCTGCTCACCGCCAACCTACGTGACCGCCAACGCCGACCAGACCTATATGTTCGCCGACGAGCTTCATCCGACGACGCATCTGCATACGCTCTTTGCCCAATACGTGGAGAAGCAGATCGCTAATAGCGGCCTGGGGCACTGAGTCGCGGAGATCACCGCGTCCGTCGCATAGATTCAGGTCGCGTCGACAGAACTCTCATCCTGCGCGAGCAACTGACTGTCGGGCAACCGGAACGGCACCGGACCTTCCGCGTTATTGGCTTCCACCAGCCGGATCATCTGCAGCATGAACACATCGCGCTCGACGGGCGAAAGATGCTCGATGGTGCGATCGTGCGCGCGCTGCACGGCGCTCGACATCTTTCTGATCAGACGCTTGCCCGCAGGCGTGAGTTTCACCAGCCGCAAGCGCTTGTCGTGCTCGGCCTGCGTGCGTGTCACGAGTCCACGTGCATTGAGACGCGGAATGACTTCCGCGACGCTCGAACGCTCCAGCCCGACTTCGATCGCGAGCGTGTTCTGGTCCATTTCGCCGAGCGATTCGAGCGTGGTGAGCAGGCTGTATTGCACCGGCGTAATGTTGAACTCGCTCGTCTCCTGCGCGAACAGGAACGTGTGGATCTGATGCATGCGGCGGATCAGAAAGCCTGGCCGCGAGAACAGCGGCGAATGCGCCTGCCGCTCGGCAAGCTCCGCACGGACGCTCTGAATGTCGATGTGATCGGGGGCAGTGGTTCGCATGGAAACGACTCTGAGAAAGATAGGCGAGCTTCGAACGCTCCGTGACGTATTCTAGGCTGAAATCGCAGCCTGCCGCAAATGTGGGGTACACCACGGAATCACCATAAGAAGGCGTCGCGCCTGTGCTTGGTGCGCACACGGGCGCGCGTCGTCCGATTTGGTGCGAGTGTCAAATGAGAGATCCGTGGTACGGCACGGATCTGGTGTGCGTGAATCGCGTTAAATAGATGATTTAAAAAAGAAAATACTACTGCGAAAGCCGTGCAAAAAAACCGGCACACAATTTGCGGTACACCACGCATCTTCCCACTCGGCTATCGCACCGTACATGTCACAAGTTCTGCTCAAAGGGGGCCGTGTCATCGACCCCGCCCAGAAGATCGACGCCACGCTCGACGTGCTGGTGGACAACGGCGTGATTGCCGCGATCGGCTCCGATGCCGCGAGTCACGCGCGCAACGCGGAAGTGATCGATTGCGGCGGCAAGCTGGTGCTGCCCGGCCTCATCGATACGCACGGCCACGTGTTCCAGTACGTCACGGGCCGCTTCGGCCTGAACGCGGATCAGTGCGGCGTGCAGTCGGGCGTGACGACGATCGTCGATCAGGGCGGGCCGAGCTGCATTACGATTCCCGGCTTTCGGCACTACGTGGCGGAGCGTTCCGCCACGCGCGTGCTCGCCTTCATTTCCGCTTATCTCGTTGGCGGCCTGGAGGGGCATTACTACCCGGACCTGTATCGCCCCGATTGCCTCGATGCCGATGCAACCATCAAGTCGGTCCGCGCGAATGCCGATCTCGTCAAAGGGATCAAGGCTCACGCTGAAATTGGCGGGTTTGCGCGCTGGGGTCTCGACGTGATGAAGATCGCCGCGAAGATCGGCCGTGGCGCCGAGCTGCCGTTGTATATCCATTTCGGCCAGTTGTGGCCGAAGCCCGAGAGCGGCGCGCTGCCTGTGCAGGCCGATTCCATCTTCAATCAGGTGGTCGAGACGCTCAAACCCGGCGATATCCTCGCGCATCCGTTCAGCCGTCATCCGGGCGGCTTCGTCGAGGAGAACGGGCAACTGCATCCGCTCGTGCATGAAGCGGTTGCGCGCGGCCTGAAGATCGACGTCGGCCACGGCTCGCATTTCAGCTTCAAGACGGCGCGCATCGTGCTCGATGCGGGCGTCGTGCCCGACACACTCGGTGCCGACATGCACGGCTACAACACGCATGTGCCCGCGCCCGCCGGCACGCCCGACAGCCATCCCGACGAGGAACATTCGTTCCTCGGCCGCACGCAGTTCAGCCTGGTGAGTGCGATGACCAGCATGCTCGCGCTCGGCTTGCCGCTGCAACACGTCGTCGCGATGGCGACCTGCAACGCCGCGAAGATGGTCGGCATGGAAGCGCAGATCGGCACGCTCGAAGTGGGACGCGGCGCCGACATCAGCGTGCTCGACGACCGCCGCGGACGCTGGATTCTGGAAGACAACGAGGGCACGCAGGTCATCACCGACCGCATGCTGTCGCCGCTCTTCTGCCTGCGCGACGGCGTGCGTCACGACTCTGTCTCGCCGACGCTGCCGCTCGCGCGCGCCGCCTGAGAACGCGAGGCCCACACAATGATCAAACGTCCCCACACACGCAGCGACATCCATCGTCCGCAAGGCATTGGTGCCTCGCTGACGCGCAAGGAAGACGAGCGCTTCATGCACGGGCGCGGCGAGTACGTTCCCAACATCCGCATGGTCGGCATGGTCGATGTGGCGTTCGTGCGCAGTCCGATCGCGCATGGTCATATCGTCGGCATCGAGAAGCCGGAAGCGCACGCGCACGCTGTCTATACGCTCGCCGATCTGGAAGGCGTGAAGCCCATCGTCGCGAATTCGGGTCTGGCGGGCTTCAAAAGCTCGCAACAGCCCGTGCTCGCGAGCGGCAAGGTGCGTCAGGTCGGCGAGACCATCGCGATGTGCGTGGCCGCGACGCGCGCTGAAGCCGAAGATATCGCCGCGCAGGTGTTCGTCGATTTCGAGGAACTGCCCGCTGTGGTCGACATGCTCGATGCGCGCCGCGAAGATTCGGCGCTGGTGCACGAGCACTGGGGCGACAACGTGTTTCTCGAAACCTTCGTCGATGCGAACCCCGACGTCGATCTCGACGCCATCCGGCGCGATGCGCCTATTCGCGTGCATCGCAAGCTGCGCACGGCGCGCCAGAGCATGGCGCCGATGGAAGGGCGCGGCGTGGTCGCGCATTGGGACCGCCGTCTGTCGCAACTGATCGTGCATACGTCGGCGCAGATGCCGCACATCACGCGCACGGGCCTCGCGGAATGCCTCGGCCTCGACGAAGGACAGGTACGCGTGATTGCGCCCGATGTCGGCGGCGGCTTCGGTTACAAGGGCATTCTGCTCCCCGAGGAAGTCTGCTGCGGCTGGCTCGCGATGCAACTCGAGAAGCCGGTGCGCTGGATCGAGGACCGCCGCGAACAGCTCACCGCGAACGCGAACTGCCGCGAGCACGATTACGACATCACCGGCTATGCGGATCGCGATGGCCGTCTGCTCGCGGTCGAATGCAACGCGCACGTGGATTCGGGCGCGTATTCGTCGTATCCGTTTTCGGCATGCCTGGAAGCGGCGCAGGTCGGCAGCATTCTGCCGGGGCCGTACAAGATGGATCGATTCCGCTGCCGCACGTGGTCGGTCGCGACCAACAAGCCGCCGATCCTTCCTTATCGGGGCGTGGCGCGCACGGGCGTGTGCTACGCGATCGAAACGATCATGGATGCGATCGCGCTCGAAGCAGGCCTCGAACCTTTCGAAGTGCGTCTGCGCAATCTCGTGCAGCCGCACGAAATGCCCTACGACAACATCACGAAGAAGCACTTTGATAGCGGCGACTATCCCGAAGCCGTGCGCCGCGCGATGGCCGCGATCGACCTGCCGGCAGTGCGCGCCCGTCAGCGGCGCGGCGAGCCGGATGGCAGGCGCATCGGCTTTGGCATGTCGGTCTTCTGCGAGCAGGGCGCGCATGGCACGTCGGTGTATCACGGCTGGGGCATTCCGATGGTGCCGGGCTACGAGCCCGCCGTGATCCGCCTCACACCCGACGGCGTGCTCGAAGTGCGCGTAGGTGTGCATTCGCATGGGCAGAGCATGGAAACCACGCTCGCGCAGATCGCGCACGAAGTGCTCGGCATCGACACGGACCGCGTGCGCATCGTGCTCGGCGATACAGGCGTCACGCCATATTCGACGGGCACATGGGGCTCGCGCTCGATCGTGATGGCGGGCGGCGCGGTCGGGCGGGCGTCGAAGGAACTCAAGGAGCGGCTGATGAAGATCGGCGCGCATCTGCTCGGGCAGCCGGTCAGCGACGTGCGCTGGGAAAGCGGCGCAGTCGTCGGCAAGGACGCGCGCCGTACCTTGCAGGAGATTGCGCGCACATGGTATCTGGCGCCGCAGCTGCTGCCGCCAGACGTCGATCCGCGCGGGCTCGAAGTGTCGACGTCCTATCAGGCGAGGCGCGATTCGGGCACGTTCAGCTATGCCTGCCATGCGGTGGTCGTCGCCGTCGATCCCGCCCTCGGGCAGACGGAGATTCTCGATTACGCGATCGTCGAGGACGGCGGCGTGCTGATCAATCCGATGGTCGTCGACGGACAGGTTTATGGCGGCGCGGCGCAAGGCATCGGCACGGCGCTTTACGAAGCGATGCCCTACAGCGAAGACGGTCAGCCGCTTGCTTCGACGCTGGCCGACTACATCTTGCCGGGCGCGACGGAAGTGCCCGCGATCCGCATCGAACATATGGAGACGCCGGCGCCTTATACGGAGTTCGGGCAGAAGGGCATTGGCGAGAGCGGGGCGATCGGCCCGCCCGCGGCCATCGCCAATGCCGTCAACGACGCGCTGCGCGAACTCGGCGTGCGCATCGATCAGCTGCCGATCACGCCGCGCGTGATCGTCGCAGCGCTCGCGAAGCAGCGTGAACAGCACGCGAACGTGCTGAAAGGAATGCCAGCATGAAGGCCGCGACCTACGATTATGCAAAGCCTCTTGCCTGCGACGAGGCGATCGCGCTCATCAAGCCGACCGACGGCATGGGCAAGTTCGTGGCCGGGAGTCAGTCGCTCGGTCCGATGATGAACCTGCGGCTCGCGCAGCCGGAAATGCTGGTCGACCTGCGTGGTATCGCGGCGTTGCGCAAGTGCAGTATTGAAGGCGACATCGTCACGCTCGGCGCGTGCATCACGCATGCGGAGATCGAAGACGGCAAGATCGACACCGGCACACGCGGACTTATGGAGTATGTCGCGCGCGGCATCGCGTATCGCGCGGTGCGCAATCGCGGCACGCTCGGCGGCAGTCTCGCGCATGCCGATCCCGCCGCCGACTGGATCAACACGATGTGCGCGCTAGATGCCGATTTTCTGGTTGCTGGGCCGGGCGGCGCGCGCGTGATCGGCAACGGCGAGTGGATGGCCGGCGCATTCACGACTGCCCTCGAACCCGAAGAAGTTCTCACGGGCGTGCGCTTTACACGTCTGTCTCCGACGGCGCGCTGGAGCTATTACAAGTTCAATCGCAAGCCGGGCGAATTCGCGGAGGCCATTGCCGTGTTCATCGACGACGCAGCACGCGGCGTGTGCCGCGCGGTAATCGGCGCGATCGACTCGCCGCCGTACGCAATCGACGATGCCCACGCACTGTTGCGCGATGCCGATCCGTACACATCGTGCTTCGATGCGCATCTCGAAGCGGCAGGCATCGAAGCGGGCAGCTATGAACACGAGGTGCATCGCGTTGCGCTGGTGCGCGCGGCGGCGGGCATCCGCAAACAGGACGGGAAAGCATCATGAACGACGCATTCATCAAGACGATCGAACTCGTCGTCAATCGGACGCCTGTTGCGGACCGCGTCGAACCGCGCACGAGTCTCGCGGATTTTCTGCGCGAGCAGCGCATGCTGTGCGGCACCAACATCGGCTGCGAGCAGGGCGTATGCGGCGCGTGCACGATCGACGTGGACGGCGCGCCGACGCGCTCGTGCATCACGCCTGCGATCAGTTGCGCAGGCAGCGCCGTGCGCACCATCGAAGGTTTCGACGACGACGCGACCATGAACGAACTGCGTGCCGCGTTCAGCGCTGAGCACGCGTTGCAATGCGGCTACTGCACGCCGGGCATGCTGATGACCGCGCGCGATATCGTCACGCGCCTGCCCGATGCCGACGACGCGCGCGTGCGCCTCGAACTCTCCGGCAACCTGTGCCGCTGCACTGGCTATGTGGGTATCGTGCGCGCGATTCGTCGTGTGCTCGATGCGCGTCGTGCGTGCGCGGCGGCGCCGCTCGCGGTAACTGCCTGATACCTCGACTACGGATTGATACGCAATGGAAATCGAACAAAGCTTTACCGTGCCGTATCCGCGCGATGCCGTGTGGGCGCGCTTTCACGATACGCCCGGCATTGTCGCGTGTTTGCCGGGCGCGTCGCTCACGGCGCCGGTCGAGAACGGGATGCTCAAGCTCGCGATGACAGTCAAGCTTGGGCCGATCGTCGCATCGTTCGCGGGCGACGGTGAAATGAAGCTCGACGATGCGCAGTATTGCGGCAGCATCACGGGAACGGGCGTGGATCGCAAGAGCGCGTCGCGCGTGAAAGGCGTGGCGTCGTTTGCACTTCAGGCGATAACGGCAGGCGAAACGCGCGTGGATGTGAAGGTGGATTACACGATCGGCGGCAGCCTCGCGCAGTTCTCGCGCGGCGGCATCGTGAAGGAACTCGCCACGCGCATGACGGAAGCGTTCGCGGACAATCTCAAGGCGAAGCTGGATGAAGCGGGCGCTGTGACGAACAGCGAGGTCGTGCAAACCGAGGTCGCGTCCGTCGAGCAGACATCCGCTGCAACGGCGGTGCCTGTTCATGAAGAAGCCGAAGTGCCGGTGCAAGCGGTGCGTGTCGAATCGCGTCCCGTTGCGCGCGTGCACCCGGCAAATGCGCCACTCGATGTCGGCAATCTGTTCTGGAAAATGCTGTGGTCGCGCCTGCGCGGACTCTTCAGTTTCGCGAGCCGCTGATCATGCGCGCCGAGGATGCCAACGCGCTCGCGCTGAGCTGCGTTCACGCCGTACGTCCGCAATGGCGCGCCGTCTCGGCGGCGCGCGATGCCGTCCATCTGCCTGAATTCACGCTGCTGCACGCCGGTCCGCCGTTCGACGACCCGCGCAAGCCATCTGCGCCCGTGCGTTCATCGGCGGTTTTGTGCTGTCTGTACGAAGGCTGGGCGAGAGACGAAGCGCAGGCCGAACGTCTGATAGAACAGGGCGATGTGCGCCTCGAATGCGCGCAGTCGTATGGCGCGGTGACGCCGCTCGCTGCTGTTATTTCTCCGCGCACGATGCTCGTCGAAGTCGCCGATGCAAGCGATCCCGATGCGCGCGCGTGGTCGTTGCTGGGCAGCGGCGCGGGTCCGCAGATCCGCTTCGGCAGCCGCGACATGCGTATTCTCGAACGCCTGACGTGGCGTGACACTGTACTCGCGCCCGCACTTGATGCAGCGCTCGCACAGGGTCCGTTGGATCTGTTCGCGCTGGCCCGCGCCGGTCTCGATGCCGGCGACGACCTGCATGCGCGCACAACTGCTGCGACGGCTGCATTGCGGGCGCAACTTGCGCCGCGTCTCGTGTCTGGCCAGCACTATGCAGACATCGACGCGATGCTCGCGCAAACGCCACTCTTCTTTCTCACGCTATGGATGGCCGCGTGTGCGCTGATGCTATCGGCGACTGCGCGTGCGGGTCAGCCCGCATCTACGCTCGTGGTGGCGATGGCGGGCAATGGCGAGCGCGTGGGCATCCGGCTCGCGGGCGCACCGTCGCGCTGGATCACGGCCGTTGCGCATGCACCGCAAGGCTCGCGCATCGATCCGCAGCAGCAGGCAGCCGCCGCGCCGCTCACGGGTGACAGCGGCGTCATCGATGCGGCCGGGTTTGGTGCGCAAGCGCTTGCATTTGCACCGGAACCCGCGCAGGCATTCGAAGCGTATCTGCCCGACGGGTGGCGAGACAGGCAGGCGCGCGTTCACACGGAGCCGCATTCCATGTTCGCGCATTTGCCCGGCGTGCTCGATGCGGCACGCGTCGTTCGCGAAGACATTGCGCCGCTGGCAGCGATTGCAATGATCGGCGCTGATGGACGCACAGGCCTGCTCGGTCGCGGCCTTTATACAGCGCCGCCTGAACTGTTCGCGCGCGCGCTCTCCATGCAGGCTGCGCAGTAGGTTTTTGCGAGGACGCTGCCTGGCAATCGATGAACAAACGCTTTCAATCGAAGCACATCCTGAGGAACGTCCATGACGAAGCACTTGAGCGAAGCGCAGATCGCGCACTTCAAACAGCACGGCTATGTCTATCCGATGCGCGCAATCAGCGAGCAGGAGGCGGCGGAGTATCGCCGCATCATCGAGCAATATGAGGCGACTTCCGGCGAAGACGTCAACAGGACGCTGAAAATCAAGGGTCATCTGGCGTTGCCGGCCATTGTCGAGCTTGGGCGTCATCCCGCCATTCTCGATGCCGTCGAGGATCTCATCGGGCCGGACATCATGCTGTTCGGCGCGTCGATCTTCGCGAAGAACGGCCGCGATCCACGTTATGTGTCGTGGCATCAGGACTCGACCTACTTCGGGCTCACGCCGCACGAAGAAGTGACCGTGTGGGTCGCGCTCACACCTGCGAACTCGGTCAACGGCGTGTTGCGCGTGCTGCCTGGCTCGCACAGTGGGCCCGATCTGAAGCACGTTGAGACCTTCGCGAAGGACAACATGCTGGCGAAAGGCCAGACGCTGGTTGATATCGACGAGAATCTCGCGGTCGAAATGCCGCTGCAGCCTGGCGAATTTTCGATGCATCATGAACGCACCGCACATAGCTCGCTGCCTAACCGTTCCGATGACAGACGCATCGGTTTCGCGTTTTTCTATGTGCCGGCGCATGTGCGCTCGGTCTCGGGCCGCCGTCGTGCGACGCTGGTGCGCGGCGTCGACCGCTTCGATCACTGGGATCCCGACATGCTGCCCGAATACGATTGCGATCCGCGCTCGATGAGCGAACTCGCGCAGACGTGGGGCAAATACAAGGATGGAGAAGTGAAGCAGGCAGCGGATATGATCGCGCCGCAATGAATGCTGCAACGTTCATCGCAGTGGTGTGAACACCGCGATGAACGCTTTTAACCCTTGTTTCAGGCTAGTTTCGAGGTTTCGCTCCAGTCGTCGGCCGCATGATGCGGCGAGCGGAAGCGTGCGAGAAACTGGCGTGCGCGTGGCGTCTGCGGGGCGCCGAAGAACTGTTCGGGCGGGGCGGTCTCGATCACCTGGCCCGCATCCATGAAGACGATGCGGCTCGCTACTTGCCGCGCGAACTCCATCTCGTGCGTGACGATTACCATGGTCGCGCCGTCCTGCGCAAGCGAGCGCATCACATTCAGCACTTCGCCGACGAGCATCGGGTCGAGCGCGCTCGTCGGTTCGTCGAACAGCAGGATGTCGGGTTTCATCGCGAGGGCGCGCGCGATGCCCACGCGCTGCTTCTGTCCGCCCGACAGCCGCGACGGAAACGCATCCATCTTGCCGGCAAGACCGACGCGTTCCAGCAGGCGTTCCGCTTCCGCGCGCACTTCTTCGCGCGGCCGACCGAGCACGTGTAGCGGCGCTTCCATCACGTTCTGCAACACCGTCAGGTGCGGCCACAGCGCGAAATGCTGAAACACCATGCCGATGCGCGCGCGCGAACGCGCGAGTTCGGCGTCGCTCATCTTGATGGACGAACCTTCACGCACGCCCATGCGCCGGTTCGACACATGCACGGTGCCCGCGTCGGGAATCTCAAGCCAGTTCACACAGCGCAGCAGCGTCGATTTTCCGCAACCCGACGGACCGAGCAGGCACACGGTCTCGCCCTTGTGCACGGTGAGCGATACATCACGCAGCACGTTGTTCTCGCCGAACGACTTCGAGATGCCATTGAGTTGCAGGACGGTTTCCGCGCCCGGCCGCGGCGCATCGCTGGACAGGCTGGACGAAGCTCCCGCCGCCTCGGCTGCGCGCATGATGGTGGGCGGGACGTCGTTCGAAATGTTCATGCTCTGCGTTCCTCGGCGAATCTCGACAGTAAGCCGCTGCCGCCTTCGATCACGAGACAGATCGCCCAGTACAGCAGCACTGCCGTGATGAACGCGGCAAACGGAATGAAATAGGTAGCCTGAATGCCGTTCATCTGATGAGTGAGTTCGCCGACGGCGATCACGGTGAGGAACGCGCTGTCCTTGACGATCTGCACGATCTGGTTGCCGATCATCGGCAGGGCGACCGTGAAAACCTGCGGCAGGATGATGCGGCGAACCAGTCCGAAGCCGTGAAAACCGTAGGCGCGGGCGGCCTCGATCATCGGTGTTGGCAGACCGACCCATGCGCCGCGCAACAGTTCGGCCATGTACGCCGTGTTGTAGAGAATCAGTGCGATTGCGCCCGCCCACCAGTTCGACAGGCGAATGCCCGCTGTGGGCAGGCCGAAATAGATCAGATAGACGAACAGGAGAAACGGTGCGCAACGCATCGCGTCGACGTAAAGCGTGGCGAGCCGCGCGATGGCGGCGCGCTTCGACATCAATGCGGGCGTGAGCAGTGCGCCGAGCACGAGCGATGCAGCGGCCGCCACCGCGAGCAGACCGAGTGTGTCGAGCAGTCCCGACAGCACGTCCGCGCGCTGTTGCCAGACGATCAGAAAATTGTCGATCATGCGCGGGCCTCCACGGGTTGGCGGCGCTCGATCACGCGTTGCGCCTTGACGAGCACGAACACGATCAGCCCATAAAGCACGAGCGCAAAAACGAAGGGCGGCAACGGATCGTAAGTGCGTGCACCGACGCGCAAGGCCGCGCGTGTAATCTCGACAATGCCGATCACGGCGACGGCAGGTGTCGACTTGATCTGCAAGGTCATCTCGTTGACGAGACCGGGCAGGCTCGCACGCCAGATCTGCGGCATCACGATGCGGCGAAAACGCAGCGAGCGCGGCATCGCGAAGGCGAGTGCGGCATCGTATTGATCGCGGGGAAAATTGATCAGTGCCGCGCGCCAGATCTCGCAGTTGAACGCGGCGGTGCTGATAGTGAGCGCGAGGATCGCGGCGGGCGTCGGGTCGAGTGAAATGCCGAATTGCGGCAGCGCGAAGAAGATCAGCAGCGTGAGCGTCACAGCAGGACACGAGCGGATCAGACTCACGTAAGCGACGACGGCGCGGTTCAGAAACGGCACGCGGGCCCAGCGGATCAGCGCGAGGCCCAGCCCGAGTGGCACGCCGAGTACGATGCTGGCGACCGAAAGAACCACGGTCGCCAGCGCGCCCTGAGCGATGCTCCAGTAGTCGAAGGCGTTCATCGATGCAGGATCACGAAGGCGTCAGTTGACCGACTGCGGCATGTCCTTGTAGCTCGCGCCGAGCCACTTCTGCTGGAGCTGGTACATCTCGCCGCTCTTGCGCAGTTCGAGCAGCGCGGCATCGACCATCTTCAGCACATCGGCGTTGCCCTTCTTGACGGCCCACGCAATGTACGTCGGCTTGCCGATCGCCTGGCCGACGACGAACGTATCCGGGCGCGTCTTGACGAGCGAGTTCAGGCTGATCTGCGTGTTGGCCACCGCGTCGACGCGTCCCACACCGAGATCCTGATAAGCCTCCGGGTACGACTGATATTCGACGATCTGCTTGATGCCATTTCCACCGTGCTTCTTCTTCAACTGTTCATCGAAGAGCTTGAGGTCCGCGAGCATCGCGCTGCCCGTTTCCGCACCGACCACCTTGCCGACGAGATCGTCCGGGCTCTTGATCGACGAACCTTTTTTGGTCGCGTAGAAAGTGATGGATTCGCAGGTCGGGGACGCGAAATCGAAAGTCTTCTTGCGCTCTTCGGTGACGAGCACGGCGGTCAGCGCCATATCGTACTTGCCGGTCGTCACGCCCGGCAGAATGCCCGACCACGGCATGACCTGCTGCTTCACGTCCACGCCAATCTTCTTGCGCACCAGCGCGAGCAGGTCGTTGTCGTAACCGGTGTTCTTGCCGTCAGCAACGAATTCGAACGGGGTGTAGTCATCCTCAGTTGCGACGCTCAGATAGCCGCGCGCCTTGATTTCCTCGGCGCTGGCTGCGTGCGCCGCATGAACGATGCCGAAGGTAGCGACGAGCGCCAGCGCACAGGCGCGCAGAAGCGCAACGGCGGTGCGCGGTTTCGACTGACCAGGATCGCGGCGGGTAAGACGGACTGACATGAAGAGCCCCTTTGATAGTGGTAGCGACCGCGCGCAAGGCTTCGTACGCACACGTTCGCTGGAGGATGATCGTCGAGTCGATAAATTCGTTTGGATACTGACGATTCAGCTCTGGAATATGCAAGGGGTATGCCAACGATCTGTTTCGCCGCGAGTCCCGCATGCGGCGGGAGACCAGGCGTGACAAGGGTGATCGACGGAAATGTGTGGTGCACCACGTATGTTTGTTGGGCTTTGTATTCGTGCATGTGCGCACCGGTTTGCGCCATGCAGAGCCGGTAATCGGCGCGCGATTGACCCACGACAGGTGTACGCGAGATTCTTTGCATGGGGGCGTCGGCATCCGGGGCAATAAGATGTATGCTGACGAACGGTCGCGCACCATGCGTGAACAACTCGTATTGAACGCAAACGGACTCTTCGCTCATGGACGCTCCATCAACAGTCAGCAGCGCCGAAGACATCGAACAGGATCAGGCGCTTGCATGGCGCAACACGGCGCTCAATGAGCGGCCCGGTTTTCTGATCCGCCGCCTGCATCAGATTCACGTTGCGCTTTTCATGGAGGAATGCGCGGCCGAAGGCATCACGCCGGTGCAATACAGCATTCTCACTGCGCTGGAACAGCTGGGGCCTTCCGAGCAGGTGGTGCTGTCGCGCGCGGTGGGGTTGGATCGTGCGAATACCGCGGACGTGATAACCCGTCTCGCGCAGCGGCGCTTCGTGCAGAGCCGCGTGTCACGCACGGATCGTCGAAAGAAGGTCGCGGAGCTGACGGGCGTGGGGCATGCGTTGCTCGCGCGACTCGAATCACCCGTCGCTCGTGCGCATGAGCGCACCATCGCAGCGTTGCCGGTGGAGGAACGCGCGACGTTTCTGAGGCAACTGCTGTTGCTGGTCGAGACGAACAACGAACTCAGCCGTACGCCGATCGTGCGATAGCGGAATGAGTTGTGCGACTACGCTGGCTTGACGACCGCGACGAGGTTGCCCGAGCACGGCCGGCGTTTCAGCGTGAGCTGCAGATAGACCATTGATGCGCGCTTTTCAGATGACGCTTCAGGCCTGTCTGCCGGCCATTACGCCGCCGTCGACGGGCAGCACCGTGCCGGTGATCCACGAAGCACTCGGGGATGCCAGGAAAAGGATTGCTTCTGCGACATCGGCTGGCTGGCCATTGCGACCAAGAGGATGAAACGCGTTGAACGACGGCAGCGTCTGCTTGACCTGATCGTCCGTCATGAACGTGTTATAGACCGGCGTCTCTACGACGCCCGGCGCAACCGTATTGATGCGGATATTGGCGGATGCCAGCTCAATGGCGAGGTTGCGCGTGAGTGCATGTACGCCAGCATTGGCCGCCGAGTAGGCGGACGAAGGCGTTGCACCGATAGCCTGCAAGGCCCAGAGCGAGCCGGTTTGCACGATAGCGCCGCCACCGCGCTGCTTCATCGCGCGCGCAGCCGCTTGTGCCATGAAGAACTTCCCTTTGAGGATCGTGTCGAGGAACCAGTCGTATTCGGACTCGCTAATCTCGAGAAATTCCTTCGGCCGGAATACGCCGGCGTTGTTGATCAGGATATCGACGCCGCCAAACGCTTTCGTTGCAACCTCGACGAGACCTGCCGCTGTTGCTGGCGAAGCGATGTCGCCGGCGTACGTGCGGACCCTGGTGCCTGTCGGATCGATCTCGGCGGCAGCCTTCTGCAATTTGGCTTCATCGCGTCCGCCGATGACGACGCTAGCTCCCAGCTTTGCAAGCCGGATCGCTACTTCCTTGCCGATGCCCGAACCGCCGCCCGTAATGATGGCGACCTTGGTAGAAAAACTATCCATTACGCTGCTCCTTCAATTGATACGGCAAGGCAGAGCCTGAAACCGTTTGCTATCTATGATTGATAGTCATATTGTTGGAGAACGCACCCAGGTTGACAAATCAGATATTCTGCTTCTATCTGAAAGAAAATCTTTGTCCTTATGACTGCCCCGATATTCCTCAACGCACTGCGCGCTTTCGAAGCCAGCGCGCGCCACCAGAGTTTCTCCGGGGCTGCGGCCGAGCTAAATGTCACACCGGCGGCCGTTGGCCAGCTGGTCCGCAGCCTGGAGGAATGGCTGGGCGTGCCGTTGTTTCATCGAGGCGGTCGCGGGCGAACCCCGCTGGTGCCAACGGAGGTGTCGTTAAGGGCGCTCCCTGACATCCGTGACGGGTTTGATCGTTTGAACCTCGGGTTCGCACGCCTCAAGGAGCGATCGACGGTCGGCGTACTGACTGTCACAGTCAGCCCCGCGTTCGCTGCAAAGTGGCTGCTTCCCCGCATCGATCGCTTCCAGACCGCGTGGCCAGACACCGACATACGCCTCGACACGAGCCTCAAGCTGATGGACTTCGCGACGCAAGGGATCGACATCGGAGTGCGCTATGGCGCCGGACACTGGCCCGGTCTGGAGGCAGAAAAGCTCATGGACGAAGAGGTGTTTCCCGTCTGCTCGCCAAGTTTTCTGGAGCATCACGCCGAATTGCGCGGACCTGGCGATCTGAGCCGGGTTACATTGATCGACGATCTGTCCGTCGATCGGCAGACAGGGTTCGTGACCTGGGACGCATGGCTCAAAAGCGCGGGAACCAGGCTGACATCGGCGCGGGCGAGTCTGAAAATCAATAACTCCGCTGCAGTGTTGCAGGCCGCTATCGACGGGCATGGCGTGGCGTTGGCGCGCAGTGTTCTCGCGCGCGACGATCTGGCCGCTGGGCGATTGATCCGGCTATTTCCAGAGATCGCGCGGCCGTCGGAGCTTGCCTATTACATCGTGTATCGGAAGGAGTGCGCGGAATTGCCTCGACTCGTCGCGTTTTACGAGTGGCTTCGTGACGAGGCTTCCAGCGACGGAACGGTGAAGTAGATCGACCGCACGCGTTGCATCGGTGATCGTGCGCGGTGTGCGGCGCCCGTGAGTGGCGTCAAGCGTCGTATGCGTGGCTTATGAAGACGCCTCGACGGGCCACGGCGTTGGTGCGGGAACCGCGCAGGGCGCCTGTGCATCAATTGATTTGAAGTCGGCGGGACTCACGATTTCCAGATATTCCATGTCGTCGGAATAGTCGAACAGGAAATGCACGATGCCGGGCGCCTGGTGCACGCAATCGCCCGCTTCGACCAGCGTTTCCTTGTCGCCGTACATGAAGCGCGCCCACCCTTTCAGCATGATGACGATGTGGAAATCTGCCTCATGGCGGTGCCACCCGGTGCCTTCCTCTGGTGCGCGATGCGCCTTGACGAGCTGTGCAACCACCTTTCCGCCCGTTGCGTGCGCAATGCCCAGATCGCGATACTGGAAGAAGTCGCGCAGGCCTCCTCCTTCATAGGGCGTATCGCCGCGCTTGACATGCGAAAACTGGGTTTCGAGTTCGACGGACATCGCACACCTCCTGCTGAGAAGTTGGGCGTCTGTTCAAGCATTTAGCATTCCAATGCCGATGCAGTGTTCGTCAGTCAGTTCGGAGCGGCAGATGCGATCGGGCTGAACTCGCGCCGGCATCTATTTGGTGCGCAGCCTGCGAAGACGGATCGGTGACTCACGCGCGATCGCAAGGTGCGCCCAATTTCACGCCGCTGGTTTCGTATCCTCGCCACTTGCCGACCGGCGAAACACATCCACCAGCTTGTCGACGATGCGATTGAGTTCGTCGCGCTCATCCTGCGAAAGCATTGACAACATCTCCGTTTCCAGCGACTGCCCCAGTTCGTCGCTGGCGACGCGTGTCTTCTCGCCCGCCGCTGTCGCCCATAGCTGAAAGTGCCGCGCATCGTCCGGATGGATGGTTCGCCGCACCAGCTTTCTGTCGATCAGATCGGACAGCAGTTTCGACAACAGCGTCTTCTCGATCAGCGTCTGTTCCTTGAGCGCCGTCGTCGTGATGCCCGGCGTGTCGCAGACGATCCGCAACACGCGCAGCGAACGCACGTCGAGGCCGCACGCGGGCCGATAAACGCCGTTCGCCCGTCTGATCATCTCGGTCTTGATCAGGTCCAGTTTGAAGGTCAGGAAATACGCGGACTTTGCATGGTGTGAAGCAACGTCGCCTTTCCGCTTGACTGATGACATACCCGCTCGCATTTCGAAGATCCGGTTCAAGTGCCTCGCGCTTTCAACTTTCGAGGCGGTCTGCGGCTCGGATCAACCCGCTTTCCTTTCTGATCCGGATGATAGCCCAAGCTCATTCCGATGCCAGGGATTGCCTTATTTTTGATCAGTTGACGTTTGCAACTATTGACGTATTCTACGAATGAACGCCCGACAGGCGTCGCCGTTCGTCGGCGGATATCTCACTACATATAGAGGCTGGTTGCATGGAGAAAGACACTGTGATGGAGACGCTGGCGGAACAGATGCGCGGGTGGCGGCGCGATATTCACCGCCATCCCGAGTTGGGGTTTCAGGAGCACCGGACGGCGGGACTGGTGGCGAAGCTGCTGGCGCAGTGGGATATCCACGTGACGACAGGCGTTGGCGGAACGGGCGTGGTCGGCACGCTTCGCGGCAATCTGGGGGCGGGTCCGGCGATCGGCCTGCGTGCCGATATGGATGCGTTGCCGATGAGCGAGAAGGGCACCGTCGCGCATCGTTCGACGCACGACAACGTGTTCCACGGTTGCGGTCACGACGGCCACACAGCCATTCTGCTCGGCGTGGCGAAACATCTGTCGGCGAACCGTGCGTTTCGCGGCACGGTCCATCTGATCTTCCAGCCCGCCGAAGAGACGCTGCGCGGCGGCTCGGTGATGATCGACGACGGCCTGTTCGAGCGCTTTCCATGCGACGAGATCTACGCGCTGCACAACAACAACGCATTGCCTGCGGGCAAGATCGGTGTGCGTGTCGGCTCGATTCTCTCGGCATGCGATCTGTTCCGGATCACCGTGAAGGGCGTCGGCAGTCACGCGGCGATGCCGCACAAATCGATCGATCCCATCGTCGTCGGTACCCAGATCGTGCAATCGATCCAGAGCATCGTCAGCCGCAACATCGACCCGCTCGACACGGCGGTCGTCAGCGTGTGCAAGTTCATCGCGGGCACGGCGATCAACGTGATTGCCGATACGGCAGTGCTCGAAGGCACAGTACGCACACTGTCGGTTGGCGCACAAAAGCTGGCGCTGGCGAGACTCGAGGACATCTGCCAAGGCGCCGCGCGCATGCACGGTTGCGAGGTCGCGTTCGAGCATCTTCAGACCTCGCCGCCCACCGTCAACACCGCCGAACAGACCGACGTGGTGCGTCGCGCTGCCGAGCAGGTGCTTGGCGCAGACAACGTGATTCCCAACGTGGCGCCCCTGATGGCGTCGGAAGACTTCGCGTTCATGTTGCAGCAGCGGCCCGGCTCGTACTTCTTTCTTGGCCATAACGGCCTGACCTGTCATCACCCCGAGTTCGACTTCGACGACGACACATCGCCGACGGGTGCTGCCGTGTTTATCGAAATCGTGAAGCAACGCCTGGGTTAATTCCTCGATCCACTCATCCGCACAGGAGCAATGGACATGCACTTGAAATCGACGCCTTCACCGGCGATGGTACGAAAAGTAGTGATTGCCTCAGTGTTGGGCAATGCGTTCGAGTGGTTTGACTTTGCGATCTACGGCCTCTTTGCCGTGACTATCGCGAGGCTGTATTTTCCGGCTGACAGCGAGTTCGCATCGTTGCTGCTGACGCTCGCGACATTCGGCGTGAGCTTCGCGGTAAGACCCATCGGCGGCGTGTTGCTGGGACTGTATGGCGACCGCGTTGGCCGCAAGAAAGCGCTGTCGGTAACGATTGCGTTGATGGCCATCGGCACCGGCATGATCGGCGTATTGCCGACCCATGCGGCCATCGGCGTTGCCGCGCCCATCCTGATGGTGCTCGCCCGTCTGATCCAGGGCTTCTCGGCGGGAGGCGAATTCAGCGGCGCCACGACGATGCTGATGGAATTTGCGCCCGCCAACCGGCGCGGTTTCTACGGCAGCTTCCAGATGTGTTCGCAGGCGCTTGCGTTTGCAGTCGGCGCGATGGTTGCCTGGCTGCTGACGGTCAACCTGTCCGCGCACGATCTCGAAGCCTGGGGATGGCGCTTGCCGTTCCTCGTGGGCATTCTGATCGGCCCGGTCGGCTGGCTGATCCGCTCGCGGGTCGATGAATCGCCGGAATTTCTCGCTTATACGAATCAGGTTGAACGCGGCGAGCAACGCGCCGAGAAGACACCGCTGAAGACGCTGCTGCGCGACTACCCGAAAGAAGGTCTGGCAAGCATCGGTGTGGCGGTGGCGGGCACCGTGTCGGCTTATGTTTTCGTCTTCTTTCTGCCGATCTTCGCTAAGAAGCAACTGGGTTTATCTGCTGCCGATGTCAATCTCAGTACGTGTCTGAGCACGGCCGTCATCATGATTTTTTGCCCGATCGCCGGACTGCTGTCAGATCGTTATGGTCGAAAATCAGTACTCCTTCTGTCGATGGCCGCTTATGGCATCGCCGCATTTCCTCTCTTCAGCCAGCTGGTGAGTGCGCCGTCGTTCCGCTCTCTGGTGGAAGCGCAATTGGGTGTATCGCTGTTGATGAGCTTCTTCTGGGGTGTCACGCCCGTCACGTTGACGGAGATATTCCCCGTGAGCGTCCGTTCGACGGGCGCGGCCGTCACCTACAACGTTGCGGTGCTGATCTTCGGCGGACTCGCGCCGTTCGTGAATATCTGGCTGGTGCAGGCGACGGGCAGCAATCTCGCGCCGATCTATTACGTCGAAGCAAGCGTGCTGATCGGAATCGCCGGCGTGCTTCTGTTGCCCTCGAAAATGCGTGCACGTTCTGTCGGGCTGGCTACCTGATCCAGCGCGCGATGTTGTTGGAAAGGCCGCCGATGCGGCCCATGTTTGTCCTTAATAAAAAACCATCCGTCTGGAGATCATTCGATGAGAAAGTCGTTTCTGGCACTCGCTGTCCTGGGTGTGTTCGCCGGCGTCGCTCACGCGCAGAGCAGCGTGACGTTGTACGGTGTGCTTGATGAAGGGCTGAACTACAACTCCAACGCCGGCGGCCATCGGCTCTACAGCCTGACGAGCGGTGGACTGCAGGCGAGCCGTTGGGGTCTGCGTGGCGCGGAAGACCTGGGCGGCGGCACGAAGGCGATCTTCGTGCTCGAAAACGGCTTCGACGTGAGCACAGGAAAGCTGGGGCAGGGCGGTTTGATGTTCGGCCGCCAGGCGTATGTCGGCCTGTCGAACGGATTTGGCACTGTCACGCTGGGACGTCAATACGATTCGGTGGTGGACTACGTCGGCATTCTGGCGACGGGCGATCAATGGGCGAGCAGCATGGGCGCGCATCCGGGCGATCTCGACAACCTGAACAACTCGTATCGCACCAATAACACCATCAAATACGCGAGCGCGAACTACGCGGGGCTGACTTTTGGCGGCACGTATAGTCTTGGCGGCGTGGCGGGCGACGTGACGGCGAACCAGATCTGGTCGCTGGGTGCGAGTTACGCGAACGGTCCATTGACGCTCGCCGTGGGCTACCTGAACGCACGCACGCCGGGCGCGAATAGCGGCAGCATGTTCGGCAACAACACCTCGTCGACAACCGCGTCGACGGTCACCACGCCGGTGTATAGCGGCTTCGTTTCGGCCAACACGTATCAGGTGATCGCTGCGGGCGGCGCGTACACGCTGGGTGCCGCGACGTTTGGGGCAACCTACTCGAACGTCAAGTTCATGAATCTGGGTGCGGTGGCTTCACTGAACTCGAAGGGCTATACGGGTACCGCCACCTTCAACGACGTGGAAATCAACTTCAAGTATCAGTTGACGCCGGCATTGCTGGCGGGCGCGGCGTTCAACTATACGAAGGGCGGCGACGTCAGCGAAGCGGGCGGCGCGACCAATCCGGGCGCGAAGTACCTGCAGGGCGCACTGGGCGTCGATTATTTTCTGTCGAAGCGTACGGACGTGTACGTTGTTGGCATTTATCAGAAGGCATCGGGAACCGACTCGACGGGGAAATCGGCTGTCGCCGCAATCAACACGCAAAGCGCGTCGAGCAGTGACCGGCAGGCGTTCGTGCGTGTCGGTATCCGGGAAAAGTTCTAACAGCGGATGAGCGTCAATAGCATTGCGAACAAGCGCTTTTTATTGTTCGTAATGCTAACGGAAATGAAAGCGTTTAAGCGTCCAGCTAGCCGCGATAACCGGGGCTTTGAGGGTGGAATGGCCTTGGCGAAGCGTGCTCAACGACGAGGCCATTCATTTTGTCTGCACATAAGATTTGATATTTGTCTACTGTTCGCACGCGAAATTCGATCTGACAGTTTTAAAGATCTATCGCCATACGCACATGAAAATTAATATTCAAACAGCATGGTGCGTATGCATTTCCGGTTAACTGCTTTTAAAGCGCAGATAGATAATTCTAAAAAACGCTAAAAGCTTACCGTCCATTACCGGTGCGCATTCACTGATCCGGAAATCCCGCGCCCGTCCCGCACGCCGGTTGTCGCCTTCGCATCGCGCCCGGCGAATCTGGCATTTCTCGCAAAGCCTTTATCTGACGGGCTTGAGCGGCGGGCACATGCCTGCATATTCCGACAAAACCACCGTTTATAACGCACTGTTGCGCCACCGCCGCACGTTGTCCCGCCGCGCAAAAAATTACCTGATGTTCTGATATCTTCCACGCCCGTAATTGTTTTAAACAATTTTGCGTAGTTAATCACGGCGCGTATTGCGCCGAATCAGACACGTCAGAGAACCATAATGAAAAAATGCTTAAACCGTCGGCAATCTTCGGGGGCCACGCATCGAGGCAAAACCCTCACTATGCACGGTATTGCGCTGGCTGTTGCCGGTGTATTCGCTCAAACGGCTCTGGCAGCGGACTTCACGGCGGCTAACAGTGCAGAGCTTACTACTGCTATCAGCAATGCCAACGCATCGCCGGACGCAAGTTCCACCATCACGCTGACGCAAAGTTTTCAGCTTTCGTCCGCGTTACCGGCCACAACCAAGGCGCTCACAATCGACACCCAGGGCTTCACAGTCTCGGGCAACTCTGGCTTTTCGTTGACGGGCGCTTCGTCAACCTCGCCTCCCGTAACACTTGTGGGGACCTTCGCGGGCGCGTCGACTACCGCAGCGATCTCCTACGCGCTGCTATCGCTCAGCAATACATCTGTCATCAACAACGGATCGATTACGGGATTCACGAACCCTTCGGGAATCGCGGGCGGCGGCGTGACGATGAGCGCGAGCACGCTCGTGAACAACGGATCGATTGTTGGAGGCGACGCTCCTGTGAGCGGCACTGCGGGCGTCGGCGTGAACACGTCGATCACGGGCGGACTGGTCACGATCACCAACAACGGCACCATCGCGGGCGGCAATACGAATGGGAACGGCGGGGCGTTTGGCGTAGTGTTGGGAACCCCGACAGCGGGAGGGTTGTTGATCAACAATGGCACGATTCGCGGCGGGTCCGATCTGACCGGCGCGACGTCGGGCGGTACGGCGGTCGAGATGCGAAAGACCGTACTCTCCGCGAATGCAACGATCATCAACTCGGGCACGCTGGTCGGTGGGAATGGCGCTGCGGCGGTGCTCTCGCTTGGACCGCTCATTCTGACCAACAGCGGCACTATTCAGGCTGGCGACGGCGGAACTACGGCGATCCGGATGAACGCCTCGTCGGGTCGACTTCTGCTCGAGCTTCAGGCGGGGTCCAGGATCGTGGGCAATGTCGTTGCCGACGCGACGCAGTCCACCAACACGCTTGTTCTGGGCGGCAGCGCAAACGTTTCCTTCGACGTCTCGTCGATTGGCAGCGCCGCGCAGTACCAGAACTTCAACATATTCTCGAAGACCGGCACGAGCACATGGACGCTGACCGGTACGACTGCCGCAGTCACGCCGTGGACGTTGACCAATGGTGTGCTGCAGATTTCGAGCGACGCGAATCTCGGCGATGCGTCGGGCGGGCTCACGTTCAACGGCGGCACGCTGGAAAACACCGCCGATATCACCAGCGCGCGAACCGTAACGACGACATCGAACGGTACGCTGCTGACCGACGCAGGCACGACGCTGACCCTGAATGGCGTGGTCTCAGGCGCTGGCGCGCTGACCAAATCCGGCGCGGGCACGCTGATCCTGAATGCGGCTAACACGTACACGGGCGGCACCTCGATCAATGCCGGCACGCTGGCGGTCGGCGACGCGGCACACAATACGGCCACGATCGGCGCCGGGCTGACCACCGTTGCAGCCGGTGCTTCGCTCGGCGGTTACGGCTCGGTGTCCGGTTCGGTGAACAACAGCGGCACGATCGCGATTGCGAATGCGCTGGCATCGTTCGCATCGGGCAGCACGGGGACGCTGCGCGTCGGCGGCGATCTTAACAACGCCGGTGTCGTCAATCTGGCGGCCGCTTCCGGACAAGTGGGCAACGTGTTGAGCGTCGCCGGTAACTACACCGGTACGAACGGCCAGGTCGTGCTGAACGCGGCAACCAACCAGAGTGGCACTGCCACGCAGGGCGACCGTCTCGTGATCGGCGGTAATGCGAGCGGCAGCACGACCCTGCGCGTCAATCGCGTGAGTACGGGCGCGGCTACCACTGGCGACGGCATTCAGCTCGTGCAGGTCAACGGCACGTCGGCCGCAAACAGCTTCAGTCTGGCTGCGCCCGTTCAGTCCGGCGCGTATCAATACCTGCTGTATCAGGGCGGCGCGACGGATGCGAACGGCTGGTACCTCAGATCGCAACTCGAACAGGTGGCGACGAACGGCACTTCGTCATCCGGCGCTACGTCCAGCGCTTCCGCTCTTGCCGCTGCGCCGATTGCCTATCGACCGGCCGTGACGGGCTACGCAGTCACGCCGCTGCTAGTCACCGACTACGGTTTTACGATCCTCGGGCGCCTGCATGAACGCGTGGGTGATCTGGCGAATGTCGAAGCGGCCGCCCAGCCCGCCAGCAAGAACGGCGTGTGGGGGCGCATCGGTGGACAGAACCTCGATGCCAACGCTGGCGACCGCTTCTCGGCTGACGAGCGTACTTTCTTCGCGCAGTTCGGCAAGGACTGGACGATCGCGCGAGGTTCGAACGGCGGCAGCACGCACGCGGGCGCGACAGTGAGTTTCGGCTCGACTTCCGCATCGTTCGCCGACAGCGCGCGCGGCCTCACCGGACAGTTGTCCGACGCGACCGGCACGCTCGAAACGCAGGCGCAATCGGTTGGCGGTTACTGGACGAAATATCTGCCGGATGGCACGTATTTCGACGGTGTCGGCCAGTTGACGCATTACCAGAACCAGTACGGCGACGTGTACGGCGGCACCGGCAGACAGAACGGTTTCGGCGCGGGTGTCTCGGGCGAAGTGGGCAAGCCGTTTTCGCTTGGCATAGGCGGAGTTGCCATCGAGCCGCAGGCACAACTGCTCTATCAATACGTGCACCTGAACCACTTCGACGATGGCATTTCGCAAGTCGGCTCGAACACGACCAATGCATTACGCGGCCGGCTCGGCTTCCGGATGTTTAGAGCCAATCTGAGCAATGATGCGAAGAACTCGACGTTGACACCGTACCTGACGGCCAATGTACTGCATGACTTCTTCTCACCGGGGCAAACCAGCGTCGGCGGTGCAACGCTGCAGAATGAACTGGGCAGGACGTGGTATGACGTGGGCGTCGGCGTGACAGGCAGCTTCGGCAAAAGCTCTGAGCTGTATGCCAATGTCACGTACGCGCACAGCATCAGCGGTGACTATCGGCGCAATGTGTTCGGGCAGGCGGGTTATCGGTTCAGCTGGTAGTGCTCGCGATGTGCGTCACGTGACCGGTTTGCTGGATGGATGCCGCCGAGTTGAATGCCGCAATAGAAGTGCGCGGTGAAGTCCGCGAACTCCATCGTGCAATGTGCATACCACTCATTGCACCTGCTGCACTCCACCCGCTTCCTGAGCGCCGCCGCGATTGCGCAGGAAACGCTGCGGCGTCTCGCCCATCGCACGTCGGAACATCGTGATGAAGGCACTGGAGTTGCGATAGCCCAGTTCGGTGGCGATAGTCGAGACCGGCATGCCTTTGGCGAGGCGCGAGATCGATTCCACCAGCCGCAACCGTTGGCGCCACTGGCCGAAGGTGAGGCCGGTTTCCTCCTTGAAGGCGCGCTCCAGTGTGCTTTCGCTCGCGCCCACGCGAGTGCCCCAATCGTTCAGCGGCGTGTTGTCCGCGGGCGCGTCCATCAGCTGGCCGCAGATCTGTTGGAGCCGGCGATCCTTCGGCAGCGGCAGCAGCCCTTCGGAAGCCAGTTGCGCCTCGCGCATCTCCTGAAGCAGCAGCGGGTCGATCAATTTCGAGCGGCGCTCGGGATGCCCGTTCTGCTGATCCAGCACGAGCGCGGCCACCAGTTCGTTGAGCAGCGTCGAAATCATCAGGACATGGCAGTTCGGCTCGTCGCGCGGCGCGATATCGCCCTCGAAATAGACGGTGTACATCACCGCCGGGCTGACCGCCTGCAACTCGTGCGCGACAAGCGGCGCGATCCACAGGCCACGATACGGGCCGAGCGTCCACGCGCCGTCCGGCGTGATGACGCGCAGCACACCGCGCGTCGTGTAGACGAACTGCGGCTGTGAGTGCGAGTGCCAGCTTTCAATATCACCAGCGCCGAAATCGTACCGTTTGGCGATGACAGGGCGCTTGAGATAGCGTCGCTCACTTCCGGTAAAGCGTTGCCAGATCTCGGTCATTTTGTGAGTTTTTTGAAGAAATATCGCAAGACCACTAAATTTCGACGGCTTCGCGTAGCTAATTGACAGGACGTCGGTGAAACATGACACGTATTCTATCGTCCGTATGCCGCTATATGAATAACAATAGTAATGATTCGTATTCAGTAATGCGGCGATTCTCAAATCTTGAATAAGGCAGACGGGATGAATCGGGGATGGGGCGGGAAGTCATCGGACAGTGTGAATAACCAGATGGGAAGAACCACGCGCTTGAAAGTGCGCACGATCACCGCGATCGTAGCGCTGGCGATCGCGAAGATCGCCAGCGCGCAAACGGCCGCAGCGCCCGTGGCGGCATCGGACGCGGCGACGCAAACCGCACAATCGGGCCAGCAACTGCCGGCTGTGGTTGTCCAGAGCGCGCGCGACAAGGAAACGGGCACGGGTCCGGTGGTTGGCTATGTGGCCAAGCGCAGCGAAGCCGGCACGAAGTCCGACACGCCGATCATCAAGGTGCCGCAGGCGATCTCGGTCGTCACACGCGACCAGATGGACGTGCAGAACGCGCAGAGCGTGGCGCAGGCGCTGCGCTACACCTCGGGCATCAACCCCGAGCAGCGCGGCACCAATACCGATTCGCTCGAATACCTCTACGCGCGCGGCTTCCTCGTCGACGAGTACTGGAACGGTCTGCGCACGCCCGGCCCGAACGGCGGCTTTGGCTTCAACGTCACGAGCTTCGATCCGTATATGTTCGAGCGCATCGAACTGCTGCACGGCCCGGCGTCGGTGCTATACGGCCAGGGCTCGCCCGGCGGCACGGTCAATCTGGTGAGCAAGATGCCAACAGATACGCCGTACCATGAAGTCGGTTTTCAAACGGGCAGCTATGGCCGCCTGCAGGGCTTCTTCGACATGAGTGGCCCGATAGACAAGGACGGCAAGGTACTCTACCGCCTGACCGCCGACGGTTTCAACACCGGCACGCAGACTGACTACGTAAACCAGCAGCGTTTCTCGATCGCGCCGACCATCCAGTTCCGCCCGACCAAAGACACAACGTTCACGATCTTCGCGAACTATCAGTCGGACCCGGAAGCGGGCATCTACAACTCGGTGCCCTATACCTGGAAGAGCCGCAGCGAATATCCGGGCGAGCCGACATGGGACAGCTTCCGCAAGACCCAGGAGTCGATCGGCTATCAACTGGAGCACCGCTTTAACGACGTGTGGTCGTTCAAGCAGAGCTATCGTTTCATGCGCAACACGCAGACGATCCAGTACGTGGGCAACGACGGCTTCAAGTCGGGCACGGACACGCTCGCGCGTACCGCGTATCTGAACTTCGGCAGCGTGAATTCGCATACCGTGGATAACCAGGTGAACGCGAAGTTCAACACGGGGCCGGTGAAGCACAACGTCACGGTCGGCCTCGATTATCAGAACATGCAGTTCGACCATTACTTCTACGGCAATCTGACTTCGACGCCGGGGCTCGACGAAAGCAACCCGATCTACGGCCAGACAATCCCGTATCCGAACTTCATGTTCGCGACGTCGAACGCGACCTCGATCAAGCAGCTCGGCGTATATGCACAGGATCAGATCGACATCGACAGGTGGTCGTTCCTGTTCGGCGTGCGCGAGGACTGGGCCAATGAAGATCAGACTTCGTACAAGACGGGTGCGACCACCACGCAGTTCAACCGAGCGTTCACATGGCGCGCGGGCGGCGTGTACCAGTTCGACAGCGGTATCGCGCCGTACGTCAGCTATTCGCGTTCGTTCCAGCCGCAGATCGGCACTTCGTATAGCGGCGAGGCCTTCGCGCCGATGACGTCCGAGCAGTATGAAGTGGGCGTGAAGCTGCAACCGAAGGGCTACAACAGCTTTATCACGGTGTCGGCGTTCCATATCACCGAGAACAACGTCGCAACCACCGATCCGCTGCACAGTGGCTTCAGCGTGCTCACGGGCCAGGTGCGCTCGCAGGGTTTCGAGGTGGAGGGCCATGCAAGCCTGACCAACAACCTGCAGCTGATTGCGAGCTACACCTACACGAACCTGCTCAACACCAAGAGCAACTCGTCGAGCCTCAACAAGGTGCCGGTGGGCATTCCGCGTAACACGGCTTCGCTGTGGGCCGACTACACGGTTTCGGCCGGTCCGCTCGCGGGTCTGCTGTTCGGCGGCGGCGTGCGCTATATCGGCGGCTCGTATGGCGATACGGCGAACACGTTCATGACCTCGTCGGCGACGCTCGTCGATCTCTCGCTGCGCTACGACCTCGGTCGACGCTTCTCGAGCATGCAAGGTTGGACCACCTGGCTGAACGTGTCGAACCTGCTGGACCGCAAGTACTTCGCCTCGTGTACCGGCGCGAACTACTGCTACTGGGGACAAGGTCGTCTGTTGATGGCGGGAGCGAAATACCAGTGGTAGTTCTCTCGGGTTCAGTGCAATGAATCGCCGTGCCATGCTCGCCGCGCTGCTGGGCGGCGCTTTTATGACCCTCGGCGCGCGTGCGCGGGCGGCCGCGCCGCGCCGCGTGATCGTGCTCGACTGGGGCCTCACCGAACTGACGCTCGCGCTCGGCGTGTTGCCCGTCGGCATGGCGAACACTGCGGGCTTCCGGCGCAATTTCACGGCGTGTCCGGTGCCCGATTCCGTGGTCGATCTCGGCTTGATGTTCCAGCCCAACATGGAACTGATGCTCGCGCTCAAGCCTGATCTCATCGTCATCACACCCGCACATGCGTCGATGCGCGGCGCGCTTGAACGCATCGCGCCCACCGTCACGTTGGGCATGTTCCGCGCGAGTCCCACGCCGTATACGGCCGCCTGCGAAGAGACGATGCACCTCGCGCGTCTCTTCGAGTGCGAGGCGCAAGGCGAGGCTGCCGTAATGCAATCGCAGCGCGCGATCGCGGCGGCGCGCGCGAAGCTCGACGCGCTGCCTGCGACGTCACAAGCGCGCACCGCGCCCGTCTACCTGACGCGATTTATCGACGAATCGCATCTGCGTGTGTTCGGCACGCACAGCCTGTTCGGCGAGCTACTCGCGCAGCTCGGCTTGCGCAACGCGTGGGGCGCAGCGGATGGCGCGGCGGCCTCGGCGATGATCAGCTTCGATGCGCTAGACGCCGATCCGCGCGCGACGCTCGTGTACGTCAAGCCGTTGCCCGGCATGACCGCGACGATGATGCAGACGAGCCGTGTCTGGCAGGCCATGCCTTTCACGGGCGCGGGCCGCATGACCGGCATGGCGGAGGTGCCGCCCGAAGGCGGCATCCTGAGCGCGGCCTGGTTCGCGCATGCGCTCGTCGATGCGCTCGCCGCGCTGCCGGCGACATCGCCTGCCGCGCGCTCCGTGGCCTTGCCCGCGCAGCGCGTCGCGGAGGCTTCATGAGGAACGTCATGACTCCGCCCTTCGTACCGATGCACCGCACACCGCTCATGCCCGTCTGCGCGCTATTTGTGCTCGCCGCGCTGCTGTTCGCGCTGCGCCTCGACGCGCGGCTCGCGCCCGCGTTCTGGTGGCAGGCGCTCGTCGCGCCCTCTTCCTCCGACGTGACGCAATTGCTGGTGCACTACGGCGACTTTCCGCGCGTGAGCGTCACACTGCTGTGCGGGGCCGCGCTCGGGCTCGCGGGCGTCGCGACCCAACAGGTGTTGCGCAATCCGCTAGCGGAGCCGGTGACGCTTGGCATTTTCTCGGGCGCGTGGCTGGCGCTCGCACTCGCCACCGTCTACGCGCCGTTCCTGCTCGCTGGTGGCCGCGATGCGGTTGCGCTTGCGGGCGGCGCGGCGGCACTGGCCGCCGTGTTCGCGCTGGCGGCACGGCGCGGGATGTCGCCGCTCGCGCTGATCCTCGCGGGCATGATCGTCAACCTGTGCGGCGGCGCCTTCTGCCTCGCGCTGGCGATCTCGCACTACGATCTGCTAAGCGGCCTGCTGGTGTGGGGCGGTGGATCGTTCGCGCAGCACGACTGGCACGTGGCGTTCGCGCTCGCAGCGCGCTTCGTACCGTGCGCGCTGCTATTGCTTCTTTGTCTGCGGCCGATGACGGTGTTCGATCTCGGCGATGCGGTGGCGTCGAGCCTCGGCGTATCGCTGCACGCCACGCGCGGCATCACGCTTCTGCTCACGTTGCTGATCGCGGCGTTCGTGGTGAGCGCGGTGGGCGTGATCGGCTTCGTCGGACTCGCGGCACCCGCCGTCGCGCGGCTTGCAGGCGCGCGACGTCTGCGCGAGCGCGTGATCTGGTCGCCATTGATCGGCGCGGCGCTGCTGTGGCTCGCCGATCAGCTCGCGCAGCTGTGCGCGGCGCGCTTCGGCATGGCGATTCCGACTGGCGCGATCACGACGCTGATCGGCGCGCCGCTTCTGCTGGTGATGTTGCGCCGCCTGCGCGGGCGTCCCGATCTTGCGCACGCGCCTGCCCAACCAGGCGCGCCGATCTCGCCGCGCGGCCTGCGTCTTGTCGCGCTCGCGAGTGCGCTGATACTGGCAATGGTGATCGTGCTTTCGCTTTCGCTCGGGCGTGGTCTCGAGGGCTGGCATCTGAGCGACGTCCACGAAGCCGCCGGGTTGCTGTTCCTGCGCCTGCCTCATGTCGTGGCGGCGGCGGGCGTGGGCGTGCTGCTCGCGCTCTCGGGCGGCATGATGCAGCGCATGACTGGCAATCCGATGGCGAGCCCCGACTTGCTCGGTATCCCGGCGGGCGGCGCGCTAGGTTTGACGGGTGCACTCTTTCTTACCTCGGCCCCGGGGCTGCCGACCTTTCTTGTCTGGTGCGCGGCCGGCTCGATGCTCACGCTGTGCGCGCTGGTGCTGATCGCGCGAGCCTCGTCGTTCTCGCCCGATACGCTGATCCTCGCGGGCATGACGCTGAGCGCGGCGTTCCAGGCGGTCTCCGTGATTGCGGTATCGAGCGGCGACCCGCGCGTCATCATCCTCTACAACCTGCTGGCGGGCTCGACCTACAACGTCGGACCGTGGCTGGCCGCGCTCGTCGCCGGCTGCGCACTGCTTGCGCTCGCGGCCGTCCCGCTGTGCCGCCGATGGCTGGAGATTCTGCCGCTCGGCGATGCGGTCTCGATGGGGCTCGGCGTACGTATCGCCGGAGCGCGCTTCTGTCTCCTGATGCTGAGCGCGTGGTTGAGCGCCGTCGCGACGCTCGTGATCGGGCCGCTGTCGTTCATCGGTCTGATGGCGCCGCACATGGCGCGCATGCTCGGTATCCGCCGCGCCATGCCCTTGCTGTTCATCTCCGCCGCGTTCGGCGCGACGTTGATGGTCGGCTCGGACTGGCTTGGCCGCTGGGTGCTGTTCCCGCAGGAAATGCCGGCTGGCGTGATGGCCACGCTGCTCGGCGGACTCTATCTGATCCTCACGATGTTCCGAAGGCCGGCGCAAGACCGGCCCGGTTCATGACGCACTGTCCCCCGGAGACTCATGTCTTTGCTCTTGAAACTCGCGCGCAATTCACGCTGGACCTTGTTCGTCGCGCTCATCACCAGCCTCGTTAGCGGCTTTGGCAACGCCGGTCTCGTCGCACTCATCAACCAGGCGCTGTCGGCCTCTACCGCGCAACTCGCGCGGCTTGGCTGGCAATTCGTCGCGCTAGGCGTGATCGTGCTCGCCACGCGTACGCTCTCGCAGACGCTTTTCATGGACCTCGGCCAGCGCGCCAAAGCAAGCCTGCGCATGCAGACGATCCGTCGCATCGGCGACGCCTCGTTTCGCCACCTGGAGCAGCAGGGCGCCGCGCGTTCGCTCGCCGTGCTCACACAGGATCTGGACGCCATCGTGATGCTGTTCGTGCGCATGCCCGCGCTTGCGATGCAAAGCGCTGTGATCATCGGCTGCCTCGCGTATCTGAGCGTGCTGTCGTGGCAGATCCTGCTGGTGGCGATCCTCACGATCGGCATCGGTGCGGCAGGCTTCCGGGTGGCCAACGGCCGCGCGCTCTTTCACCTGCGCGCATCGCGCCGGCGCGAGGACGATCTGGTGCGCCACTTCCGCGCACTCTTCGACGGCGCGAAGGAACTGAAGGTGCATCGCCTGCGCCGCGCTGCTTTCATCGACGACACGCTTTCCACCAACGTCGAAGCCGTGCGCGTGCAGCGCACGCGCGGCTACGTGCTCTACGCGGCGGCGGCGAGTTGGGGCAGCTTCATCCTGTTCGCGTTTATCGGCATCACGCTGTTTGTAGTCGCGCGGCTTTTTCCGGTGAACACGCATGTGATGTCGGGTTACGCGATGGTGTTCCTCTACATGGTCATGCCGATCGAGTCGCTGCTTTCTGCGATTCCGAGCGTCAGCACCGCGCGCGTTGCACTGGAGCGCATCGAACAGGTGAACGCCGAATTGCCGCCCGAGCTAACACATGACGCAAGCGGCACCGATGAGCCGGTGAACGATGCGTTCGACAGCATCGTGCTCGACGGCGTCACGCATCGTTACTTCCGCGAGAAGGAGAACGACGTGTTCACACTCGGGCCGATCAACCTCGCGTTGAAGCCCGGCGAACTCGTCTATCTGATCGGCGGCAACGGCAGCGGCAAGACCACGCTCGCGAAGATGATCGTGGGCCTCTATCCACCCGAAAGTGGCCGCATCCTGCTCGACGGCGCGAGTGTGGGCGAGGCCGGGCGTGATGCTTATCGCCAGTTGTTTTCCGTGGTGTTCAGCGACTTCTTCCTGTTCGACAACCTGCTCGGCATGCGTTTCGATGGGCTCGACCAGACAGCGCAGGAACTGCTCGTGCATCTGCAACTCGATCACAAGGTCAGCATCAAGGACGGTGTGTTTTCCACGCTCGAACTTTCGCAAGGGCAAAGGAAGCGGCTCGCGTTGCTGGTCGCGTATCTGGAGGACCGGCCGTTCTACCTGTTCGACGAATGGGCCGCGGATCAGGACCCGCTCTTCAAGGACGTGTTCTATCGCAAGCTGCTGCCCGAACTGAAGGCGAAGGGCAAGACCGTGCTGGTCATCACGCACGACGACCGCTATTTCCATCTCGCGGACCGCTATATCAAGCTCGAATA
This sequence comes from Burkholderia sp. Ac-20365, assembly GCF_017104715.1. Lineage (GTDB taxonomy): Bacteria > Pseudomonadota > Gammaproteobacteria > Burkholderiales > Burkholderiaceae > Paraburkholderia. Next base: position 135,329 of record NZ_JAAGPI010000005.1, on the reverse strand, counting down.
CGGTCAGCTCGTGGAGAGCGGCGCGGGTGCGGATCTCGGCGCGCGATCCATCGATGGAAGCGTTGGGAGCAGTACGGTGCACGCGCCCTTTGCTGCGCAGAAATAAGGGCTGGCGATCGTGTTGATGAATCTGTTTTGCTGTCGAGGTTTTTACCGATGAGTATGTCTACGACTTTGCCCGAGAAGCTCTCGCCCGACGATGCGCCGTTGGTAGCCGCGCCCGCACAAGCGCTTTTCACGCTCGATAACGTCTCGTTTGAAGCGGGTGGCCGCACGCTGCTTAAGCCCTTATCGCTGACACTGGCGAAGCAGCGCGTGTATGGCCTGATCGGTCACAACGGTTCCGGCAAATCGACGCTTGTTAAGCTGCTCGCGCGACAGCAGCGGCCCGCTGGGGGTGTGATCGAGTTTGTCGGTAAGCCGCTTGAGCAGTGGGAAAGCCGGGCGTTCGCACGCGAGGTCGCATATCTGCCGCAGCAATTGCCCGCCGCGGACGGCATGACGGTGCGCGAACTGGTCGCGCTCGGGCGCTATCCATGGCACGGCGCGCTCGGTCGCTTCTCGCGAGACGACGCGCAGAAAGTACTCGAAGCGATGGAGCAGACCGACGTGCTGCGTTTTACCGATCGCGCTGTAGACAGCCTTTCAGGCGGCGAACGCCAGCGCGTGTGGCTCGCGATGCTGATCGCGCAAGATAGCGATTGTCTGCTGCTCGACGAGCCGATTTCCGCGCTCGACATCGCTCACCAGATCGAAGTGCTCACGCTCGTGAGGCGTTTGAGTGAGGAGCGTGGCATTGGCGTCGTGGTGGTGTTGCACGACATCAACATGGCGGTTCGTTTCTGCGACGAACTCATTGCGCTCAAAGGCGGCAGTCTGCTTGCGCACGGTCCGTCCGCCGAACTGATGCGCGCCGAGACGCTCAGCGCGATCTACGGTATCCCGATGGGTACCGTAACGCATCCGGACGGCGGCATGCCGATCAGCTTCGCGCATTGAGTGTGCAACGGCTATTGCGTCATCACCCATTGAATCAACTGATGGGCGTCCTCTGCGGAGATCGGCCCGCCGCGTTCCGGCGGCAACGGCATGGCCGTATCGCCCCAATGTGCACGTCCGCCTTTTCTCAGCTTGATTTCGAGCATTTGTGTTGCGTTCGGGACGTTGCGGTAACGGTCCGCGATCTGATGAAACGACGGCGCCAGAAACGGAGCATCGGACGTGTGACAGAACATGCAGTGATGTTTATCGACCAATCCGTCCGGTTCACTCGATTGAGCGCGTACAGGACTCACAGCGGCGAGGAACATGCTCGATGCGCAGGCGAGAAATATGATGGGGCGTGCATGAATCACGGCAACGACTCCTTTTGTTTATCCAGGATGTGTTCTCTTTTCATCACCGAAGGGAAATTCTTCGGCACCAATTGACGACATCCGACATAGCCCGCATCGTGGCACGCAACGTGGCGGAGTATTTGAGGCAGGTCAATCTTGTGGCGTTGCCGTCGTGGCCACGGGAGATGAGCCCAAAGAATTAACCTGCTATTGCGCCCATTCGTGATCACGCGCCCGTGTGCTTCACGACGATCTTGCAGCTGCCGTCCGGCCAGGCGTTGACGTGAGTCAATTGCAACGGAGCGAGTTGAACCATACTGACAATGACGTTCAATCATCGCCTTGACGGGCGGCGACAACATGGACGGAGGTCGATCATGTATGAGCGAATCGTCGTCGCACTCGACGACAGCGCTTGCGCGCAGCGCGCGCTAGGAGAGGCGGTGCGTTTAGCCAGGCTGACGCACGGGTTCGTGGAAGTGCTGTCCGTCGTGGACAGAGGAAAGTGGCCGGTGGAAGGCGACATGGGATATGCGCCCGAACCTGAAACGCGCATCGCCGCGAGCGTTGCCAGCCAGATATTCGAAGGCGCGGAGCAAGTCTTGCGCGAAGCCGGCGTGCGAGGAACGGTGCGAGCGATCGACGCATACGGCGAAAACGTGTCGACGGTGCTGGCGCGGGCCGCCGACGAATGCGACGCCGACGTCATCGTGATCGGCACGCACGGGAGGCGCGGCACCCGGCGCCTTTTGCTCGGCAGTGTCGCCGAATCCCTTCTGCGTACCACGCAAAAGCCGGTATTGGTCGTGCGGCACGATCCGAACCATCTTGCGTAGTTGGCGCTGCGTCGCCTGCACGTCAGGCCACTGGAGCGGGAGTCTGATATGGAAAAAGGACGTGTGGCTTTTGTCACGGGCGGCATGGGTGGGCTTGGGGCGGCGATCAGCCGGGCGCTGCACGATGCGGGCATCACCGTGGCCATGTCTTACTCGACGCGCAACGATCACGTTGCAACATGGTTGATGAAAGAGCGTGATCTGGGCCGCAAATTTCATGCATACGAAGCCGATGTCACCGATTACGACTCGTGCGAGCGTTGCGCGAAACGCGTACTCGATGAACTGAAGAAGGTCGATATCCTGATCAACAATGCCGGCATCGCACGCGATGCGACGTTTGCCCGTATGAGTAAAACGGATTGGGACGCCGTGCTGCGTACCGATCTCGATGGGCTATTCAACATGTCGAAGCAGTTTCTGCCAGGCATGGTCGAACGGGGTTATGGCCGTATCGTCAACGTCAGTTCGGTGAATGGCTCGCGTGGCGCGTTCGGACAGGTTAACTATTCGGCGGCGAAGTCGGGCGTGCATGGCTTTACGAAGTCGCTGGCGCTGGAAGTCGCAAAGTGCGGCATCACGGTGAACACGGTGTCGCCCGGTTATCTGGCAACGGCGATGGTGCAGGCCGTTCCTCACGACATCATGGAAACGAAGATTCTGCCGCAGATACCCATTGGGCGGCTCGGACGTCCCGAAGAGGTTGCGGCGCTCGTGGCGTTTTTGTGTTCCGACGAAGCGGCCTTCATGACGGGCGCCAATCTCGCGATAAACGGCGGGATGCACATGGAGTGAATCCGGCGCTGCCGTTATCGACCGGTCATCGCCACGACCAACGGAGACCGACGTGTCAGAACCTCACAGCACGATACTTGTGGTGTATTACTCGCGCACCGGCACGACGCGTCGAATCGCGGAGATGCTGGCGGCGGAACTTGGTGCCGATATCGAACCCATCCGTGAGCAGGGTGCGGACCTGTCGCGCGCCGGTGCGCGCGGCTACCTGCGTTCGCTGATCGATGTGTTGTGCCGGCGTCGGATCAATATCATGCCAGCGCTGCACGATCCGTCGCGCTATGAAATCGTCGTGACGGGTTCTCCTGTTTGGGCGAGTCACGCTTCGGCACCCGCGTTGGCCTGGCTTGCGGAGCATGGCGAACAGATCCGGCACCTTGCGCTGTTCTGCTGTCTGGGCGGCAGCGGTGCCGGGTCGGCGTTGAAGCAACTGGCGGACGTCGCGCATAAAACTCCGTTTGCAACGTGTGCGATCACGAGTCACGACTTGCATAAGCGTCTCGATGGCGATCTGCGGCAGAGCTTCGCGCGGAAAATCAGGCACAAGCTGGCGCCCCGGCTTGAAGCGGAATGGGGCGTCTGAAAGGCGGCAGGACGGCACGCGTCGAATAAACAAGGTGGAGACAAGGACAGGCGTCGCCGAATGCTTCACGACGCCTGTCCTCCTGTTAGTGCGCGCTAGTCGAGCGCCAGCACGACGCGCCCGTCGACAGTTCCTTCTCGCAATTGCCCGAGCACCTTATTGATGTTCTCGAGGCGGTCGCGATGGATATGCGCAGTGACGCTGCCCTGTGCAGCAAAATCGAGCGACTCCTGCAAATCTCGCCGCGTACCGACGATCGATCCGCGCACCGTGATGCCATTGAGCACGGTCGAAAAGATCGGCAACGGAAAGTCGCCGGGAGGCAGTCCGTTCAATGCGACCGTTCCGCCACGCCGCACCATGCCGAGTGCCTGCGCAAAGGCGCTGCGCGATACCGCTGTGACCAGCACGCCATGTGCTCCGCCGATTTCCTTCTGAATAGCGGCCGCTGGGTCCGTCGTGTTCGCATTGACCGTCAGCTTCGCGCCCAGTTTGCGTGCGAGCGCGAGTTTCTCGTCGGAGATGTCGACGGCGACGACGTGCAGGCCCATCGCGATCGCATACTGCACAGCCACGTGACCCAGGCCGCCAATGCCTGAGATGGCGAGCCACTGGCCCGGGCGCGTGTCGGTCACGCGGATGCCTTTATAAACGGTGACCCCGGCGCAGAGAATCGGCGCGATTTCATCGAACGCGACGTTGTCTGGCAGATGCCCGACGTAGTTCGGATCGGCGAGCACATATTCCGCGTATCCCCCGTTCACGGAGTAACCGGTGTTCTTCTGATCGTGACAGAGCGTTTCCCAGCCGCTCAGGCAATGCTCGCAGTAGCCGCAGGCCGTATAGAGCCATGGCACGCCCACGCGGTCGCCTTCCTTGACGTTCCTCACGCCGCTGCCGACGGCGGCGACATAGCCCACGCCTTCATGTCCAGGAATGAAGGGGAGAGATGGCTTGACAGGCCAGTCTCCGTCGGCGGCATGCAGATCGGTATGACACACACCTGACGCCTTGATGTTGACCAGAATCTGGCCTGGCCCGACTTCGGGAACGGGAACTTCCTCGATACTCAGCGGCGCACCGAACTGATGAACGACGGCGGCCTTCATGTGACGGGTCATGTGATGCTCCTTCAAAAAGTCCTGGCTGTGAGATTGATTGACAGCGGTGTTAGCGGCCGGCACGCGACATGAAGGTGCGTCACGCGCTCAAACCGCTCAAACCGCGCTAGACGCGCAACGAACCGCGTAATGCACCGAAGTCCGAGCGTGGCCGGCGATGCACGGGCGAACCGTCGCGCGCCGGGAAGGTCGGCTTGTCGGCATCGGCATGAACGGCTTGCGCGAGACTCAATGGAAAGCTGCGCAGCGATGCGTTGTAGCGCTGCGCCGCGCTGTCGTAGCGATCGCGTGCTTCAGCGATACGGCGAGCCGATGTCTCGAGGCGTACCTGAAGCTGATGAAAGCGCGGCGTCGCGCTCAACCGGTGCACGGATTCGCATACGACCATCAATTGCGATATCGCATCCGTCAACTGACGTTGCGCAACGTCGAAGCGCTCGAACAACGCAGGCGCATCGACGAAGGCGGGTGTTGCGTGCAGCGCGGCGACACTCGAGCGTGCGTTGGCGAGGTCCGAGAGCACGGATGAACCCGTGGGCAGGTAAGGGCGTGCCAGTGCGGTCGCTTCGTCGGCGATCGAAAGGCGGTCGTTATACAGATCGAGAACCTCGGCGAAGGCCGCTTGCGCGTCGTCATCGCGTACATGCGGGCGATCGGTGCCGCAGCCCGCAAGCACACAGAATGCGAACAGGAGAGGAATGAAGAGAATGGACTTCGTCATCGTGCTGCCCATTTGAACTCTGTCCTGTCGAGCGTAGAACGGTTCGCGGTCCGCCCGTTGATCCCTGTCAATCTCTTCACGAATAGAGCGGGGATCTTTGATCAGTATCAGTCGTGACGCATCGTGGGCCGATATCTTGAAGGAATTCATGAATTCGCTGCGTGCAGAAAACTGATGCGGGAGTTGGGCATCGCGCGTCGGAAGGGGTGTCATGGTCTGGTGGGTCAGCCGGGCGCAGGTGAACGCCTCGCGTCACGCGCATGAAATTGCGCTGGATTGATCTGCATCAGTCCGCCCAGCAAGTTGCGGGTCGAAGCTTTCTTCTGGTGGCGCGAGCCACGCGTCGTTTCGAGGAGATACGCGATGAAATCAGACCGGCAGTTGAAGAAAGAAGTCGAAGAAGAACTGGAGTGGGATCCGGCTGTGACGGCGACGGATATCGGGGTCGAGGTGACGGATCGCGTCGTCACGCTCTCTGGTCATCCGCCGAGCTACGCGGAAAAGCTCGCTGCGGAAAAAGCCGCACATCGTATATCCGGCGTCCGGGCCGTTGTGGTGGAGATGCAGGTGCGGTTGCCGAGGAAGGACGAGCGCACCGACGAAGACATCGGCAGAGCAGTACACGACATCGTGCACTGGACGGTCGGCCTGCCCGACGATTCAGTCAAGGTTCAGGTCGAGAACGGCTGGGTGACGTTGACGGGCCTGGTGGATTGGGCATACCAGACGCATGTGGTCGCTCGCGCGATCGGCCACATGCGGGGTGTGCGGGGCGTCCACAACCGGATAGAGGTGCGCGGCAAGGTCGCCTCGGAAGACATTGCCTCGCAGATCGCACAGGCGATGCAACGGCATGCCGAACGCGAAGTCAGGCACATCGGCATCGACGTAAAGGATGGAACTGTGACGCTGACAGGCAAGGTTGGTTCTTACGCGGAACGGGCCGTTGCGAGAGGGGCCGCGTGGAGTGCGCCAGGCGTGCGAGTGGTTGTCGACGATATCGTCGTTGAATGAAGTCGCGTTCGCCGCAGCCGTGTTTTCGGCGGACTGCGGCTCTGGGCGAAAAGGAGCAGCGATGGCTATGACGGGAAGCGTGCAGGACGGCGCATGGTCTGTGAGCGTGCAGGCGGAACCTGCCGAAACGGGCGGTTATCAGTCGACGATCCACGTCAGGCATTCGTCGCCGGACGGTAACTTCGAGCATACCTTTCGGCACGGGAGGAAATGCAACTCCGAGCGGGATGCAGTGCTCGATGGCCTGCGCGAAGGTACGACCTGGATAGGTCTCAAGATGGCGCGAACCATCAAGATGTAGGGGCGTTTTGTGCACAAGCCGTTACCGTGGGCATGGTTCAGTTCGTTGTGCGTGAGCAGATAGAGCTTGTAGACGGAGCGCCACGGCGAAACGGGGTCGTACTCCCGCTGGGCGGTGAAAGTGAAAGCACAGTCACGGCTTGACTTGCATCAATCTCGCTCCCGGCTCAGATGCTAGCGTGGTGTAACCAATTGCTGTCTGGGAGTGGGCCATGGTCAGGTTGCTCGCGCTTGGATGTGGACTCGTTGCGCTGGCCGTCGCGATTGCGCTTGCCGTGATGTATTACGTCATCTGGAAGAACGTCGACTGATCGTCAAGTCAGATGAAACACATCGCCTCCGTATTGCGTGCGGTGTGCGTCGCGCTTGCCTTGGGCGCCGCCGCGATTGCCGTCGCCGCACCATTGCTGCCGGAGGCGGTCAGCACGAATGGTTAGGTATCGGCGAAGACCTTTCTCTTTCCCCGCAGGACGATGTCCGCAGACATCCCGGTCGATGTCGACAGCACTATCCCACCGACACGCTCACATCCGACGCTTTAAATACAGGGCCGTCGTTGATGCCATCGCCATCAACGCGTGTTTTGCGGAGACGTGCGCGTCATTCGTGTAAACCCGGGCCGATGAAACGCGTTGCCGTAAGAACCGGGTAAGCGCGTGCTTTTAACGTAGTACCCGGCGCACCCACACAACGACGCATCGAAACCCACGCGCGAAAGCCTGCACCGGATTCCAATCAGGAAACGAGGTGCATAGAGATCCCCTCGTTACGACCATGGCCGGACGAGGGCGCTTGTCAGTCAGCAAAAGCTGCTCATGCAGGAGACGAAGATGGATGTGAAGCTCGCAGAGAAAGTGAAATCGAGCGCGGCGTACCGCGAACTGGTGCGAAAGCGCTCACGGCTCGGGTGGACATTGACTGCCCTCGTGTTGTTCGTCTATTACGGCTACGTTCTGCTGATTGCGTTCAACAAGCAGTTTCTTGCGGCAAAGATGGGTGCGGGCGTAATGACGTGGGGCATGCCGCTTGGACTGTTCGTCATCGTGTTCACGGTCGTCATTACGGGCTTCTATGTGCGTCGAGCCAACAGCACGTACGACGAACTCACCGAGCAGATCAAGCGGGAGGCAGTATGAGCGCACGACGTCTTGGCGCTTTTGCTGCGCTCTCTGCTTTTTCCTCATACTGTTTCGCTGCCGGCGCGGACATGGGACAGACGGTCAAGCAACAGACCAACTGGACCGCCATCACGATGTTCGTGGTCTTCGTGGTCGCGACGCTTTTCATCACCAAATGGGCCGCGAGACGGACGCGCTCCGCCGCCGAGTTTTATACCGCAGGTGGTGGAATTACGGGCTTTCAGAACGGACTGGCCATCGCCGGAGATTTCATGTCGGCTGCTTCGTTCCTGGGCATTTCGGCAGCCGTCTACGCAAATGGTTATGACGGTCTCATCTATTCGATTGGTTTTCTGGTGGGCTGGCCGATCATCACGTTCCTGATGGCGGAAAGGCTGCGCAATCTCGGCCGTTTCACATTCGCCGATGTCGCCGCGTATCGCTTCAAGCAGGCGCCCGTCCGTGCGTTCGCCGCTTCGGGCACGCTCGTTGTCGTGGCGTTCTATCTGATTGCGCAGATGGTCGGTGCCGGGCAGTTGATCAAATTGCTGTTTGGACTGGAGTATTGGATCGCCGTGGTGATCGTGGGCGCGCTCATGATGGTTTATGTGCTGTTTGGCGGCATGACGGCAACGACGTGGGTGCAAATCATCAAGGCGTGTCTGCTGCTTGCAGGCGCTTCGTTCATGGCGTTTATGGTGCTGTGGCAATTTCACTTCAGCCCTGAAGCGCTCTTTGCGAAAGCCGTCGAAGTGCATGAGAAGAAGGCATCTATCATGGGCCCGGGCAATTTCATCAAGGACCCGATCTCGGCAATTTCGTTCGGTATTGCATTGATGTTCGGCACGGCGGGACTGCCGCACATCCTGATGCGCTTCTTTACCGTGCCTAATGCCAAGGAAGCACGCAAGTCGGTGTTCTGGGCAACGACATGGATCGGCTATTTCTACATCCTGACCTTCATCATCGGCTTTGGCGCGATCGTTCTTGTCAGCACGAACCCCGTGTTCAAGGATGCGGCGGGCAAGTTGCTGGGCGGTACGAACATGGCCGCCGTGCATCTTGCGAGTGCGGTGGGCGGTAACGTGTTCCTCGGATTCATTTCGGCGGTGGCGTTCGCAACCATTCTGGCAGTCGTTGCGGGTCTGACGTTGGCTGGTGCATCGGCCGTGTCACATGACTTGTATGCGACCGTCTTCAAGCACGGCAAGGCGTCGAGTGTGAATGAACTGTTCGTTTCGCGCGTGACGACGGTCGTGCTGGGTATTGTTGCTGTCGTGCTCGGGATCGTATTCGAGAAGCAGAACATTGCGTTCATGGTGTCGCTGGCTTTTGCGGTCGCGGCGTCAGCCAACTTTCCAGTGCTGTTCATGTCGGTTCTGTGGCGCGGGTGTACCACACGCGGTGCGACGATCGGCGGCTTTCTCGGATTGGCTTCTGCCGTATTGCTGACAGTTCTCTCGAAAGCAGTTTGGGTGGATGTGTTCCACTTTGCAAGCGCGCCATTTCCCTATGCATCGCCCGCACTCTTTTCGATGGCGCTTGGCTTCGCCGGCATCTGGTTCTTCTCGGTGACGGACAGGTCCGCTCGTGCACGCATTGATCAGGCAGGGTTCGAAGCGCAGGCGGTTCGTTCGGAAACCGGCATCGGTGCGGTGGAGGGCGCAAGTCACTAGGCCGACTAAACGGAAGTATGTTGCTGCTTAGCCTTCCAGCAAGAAAGCCCCTATATGGAAACATGCCCCTCCTTTGCAGGAGGGGCATTTCTTTATGCCGCGGCAATCTTTAATCGCTCGATGAGCTGGAAGACGACCATACCCGCAACCATTGCCGCGACGAAGCCGACAGCCTTTGGGTAGCCGGCACCAAGCGCGACGAGTGCGGGACCGGGGCAAAAACCGGCCAGACCCCATCCGATACCGAAGACGGCGCTACCCAGAACGAGTCTGGGCGTGATAGCCGTGCTGACGGGAAGCTGCATCTGCAATCCGAGATATGACCTGTCCCGACGTCTGGCGATGAAAAATGCAGATGAGCCGATCGCGATGGCGCCAATCATCACGAAGGCGAGTGATGGGTCCCATCGGCCTGCGAGATCGAGAAAACCTAGCACCTTGGCGGGGTTTGCCATTCCCGACACCATCAGACCAACTCCGAAAAGAAGGCCGGCAAGCAATGCTGTAACCGCTGCAACGAGCGGTGTCTTGAGGTCTGTCATATCAGCCTCCGAGCAGATGACGTTGCACGAAGACCGTCAGAAATCCCGCGATCATGAAGGTCGCGGTGGCAACGAGCGAGCGCACCGATCCTCTGGAGAGACCGCACACGCCGTGGCCGCTGGTGCAACCGCTTGCGTAGCGGGTCCCTATGCCGACGAGAAACCCGGCCGCAAGGACTACGCCCCAATTCGCCTCAATCTCCACGTGTGCAGGCTTGTCCAGCAGTCTTGCGATAACCGGCGCGCCTACGAGCCCCAACAGAAACGCGATGCGCCAGTTGATGTCGCCGGGTCGCCAGCCCAGCAGGCCGCCTGCGATGCCGCTGATGCCGGCAACACGCCCATTAAACAGTATCAGCACGGCTGCCGCAGCACCGATCACGATGCCGCCTGTCAACGAGAGGCCAGGCGTGAAATGACCAAGGTCGATCAGCATGTTGCGCCTCCTTACTGCTTTGGGCAGAACTGTTCATACAGTACTGCGATCACAGCGAGCGCTTGCGGACTCGCTACCGAATAAAAGATGCTTTTGCCTTCCCGGCGCGTGACGACAAGGTCGTTTTCCCGTAGTACGCCCAGTTGCTGCGACAGCGTGGGCTGATAGATGCCAAGTTGTTCTTCGAGTTCGCCGACAGACAGCTCGCCTTGGGAAAGCTGGCACATCAGCAGGAGGCGGTCGGGATTGGCGAGTACCTTGAGGAGGGCGCACGCATTCGCGGCGCCCGACTGCATCGTCGCGAGGTCGATGGTTAGACGAGGCTTTTTCATGAGGCGATGTTCAGTTTCTCTCAAAACATTATATTAAAAAATATAATGTGTGTGAATAGAGTGTTTTCACCGCCACTGTGAATTACGTTCCGAAGTTGCAATCGTCGGCAAGCAGATCAGAACGGCCAGAAGAAAAAGTGTCGATGCGGTTTTGCGTGGACCGGCCGGGCTGGGCGGGTCTCGGGATAGAACTGTGCGTCGGCATCGATGACCCGTGCGCGCAGCGCCATGTCATAGAATGCGCCGACCATCGGCAAGGCGCTGTGTGCGCCTTCACCCCAATAGTCGCTGCCAAGCGTGACGCGTGCATCGTCGAAACCCACCCATGCGCCTGCGACCAGTTGGGGATGCATCAGGATGAACCAGCCGTCTGTGTTGTCCTGAGTTGTTCCTGTCTTGCCAGCGACGTCGGCGTGAATCCCGAATCGTGTCCGGATGCTCGCGCCGGTGCCGCGATTGACGACGTCGCGCATAACCTCGACAAGCGTTTGCGCCGCGCGGGGTGGCAGCGCCTGTTCCCGGGGTGTCCCCGGGAAATCCGCAAGTACCTTGCCGTTGCGATCTTCGATGCGCGTGACCATGCGCGGTTCTACATAAGCGCCGCGGTTCGCGATCGTGCTGTACGCCGACACCATCTCCTTGAGCGTAACGGGGCTCGTGCCGAGCGCAAGTGACGGAACCGCTTCGAGTGGACTTTCGCGTACGCCCATGGCGCGGGCGAGCCGGGCTACTTTCTCGGGGCTTTCCTTTTGCATCAACTGGGCCGTCACGCGGTTGCGTGAATACACCAGCGCATCCCGCAGCGTCATGGGCCGTCCGGTAGGCGGCTCTGCATCGGTCGGTCGCCAGATCGCATGTCCTGGCATCGCGATTGTGACGCTCCGGTCAACGAGCGTATCGCCTGGCCGCGCCCCATCCGCGAACGCTGCACCATAGACAAACGGTTTGAACGTCGAACCCGGTTGACGTCGCGACTGTTGCACGTGATCGAATGGTTCGTCATGGAAGTCGGGGCTACCGACCCACGCCTTGATATCCCCGTTGCGAGGGTCGATTGCGACAAATCCCGCTTGCACCTGGGTCTTGTTATGGCACAGTGCGCGAACGAATGCAGGATTCGTTGCGAGCTTCCTCAGCGCCGCTTCATCCGTCTGGCCGGCGTCACGTGCGGCGCGATAGTCCGGCGTCTGCCGGATGAAGCTCTGGAAAAGCTCATTACCCGGCCAGCAGCCCGTGCGTTCGTTCCACACGTCGTTTGCAATCGATTGCAACTGGTTGGTCTGCCAGTCCATCGCCTGCGCTGCCATTGCCTGCAGACGGGAATCGATCGTGGTGCGCACCACCAGCCCGTCGGCATAGATGCTGTAGCCGTTGCGATCAGCCCACGCGATCAGCCATTTGCGTAATTGCGCAGAGAAATGCGGCGCGGCGCCCTGACGGACGGTCTGCAACTCGAAATCGACGTTGAGCGGTTGGCGCGTGAGCCGGCCATAGGTAGCGGGCTGGAGTTTCCCGAATTTGCTCATCTGACCGAGCACGGTGTTTCTTCGCTGCAGCGCCCGTTCGGGATTGAGCACCGGGTTATACGTGCTGTTGGCCTTCAGCATGCCAACCAGCGTTGCGCTTTCGAGGATATCGAGTTGAGCGGCCGATTTGCCGAAGTAGGTGCGCGCGGCCATCTCCACGCCGTAGGCGTTGTACAGAAACGGCACGGTGTTCAGGTACGTCTCGAGAATCTGGTCTTTGCTGTAGACGGTTTCGATCTTGAACGCCGTAATCGCTTCTTCGAGCTTGCGCGTGAGGGTAGGCGCGCGACCGATTTCGTCGGGATACAGGTTGCGCGCGAGCTGCTGCGTGATCGTCGAACCACCTTGCCGGTCGCCGGAGAACGTATGCAGCGCAGCCGATGCAGTGCGCTGCCAGTCGATACCATGATGCTCGTAAAAGCGGCGGTCTTCGGTCGCAATCAATGCGTCTACCATGTACGGCGAGATCTGCGCGAGAGAGACCCACTCGCGATTGACCGGCTTGAACTCATCGAGCAATTTTCCGTCGGCGGACAGGATCAACGCAGGCCGATCGACGCGGGCTTTACGGATATCGCCGACACTCGGCGTGAACGGCACGAGGGCGACCACGTAAAGCAGGAGCAGCACGGGCGGCGCGGCGAGCATCAGCGCGATGCCTCGTCGCGTCGGATGGCGAAGGCGACGCAGCGCGCCCCTGAAGAGCAGTCGGACTTTCGTGCTGCCGGCAGCGGTCAGCGGCTGGAAGCGGGCGAGCCACCGTGCGCAGCGCTCACGAAACAACGATACGTATCGGCGATTCACCGTGACAGGCCACTATCGGAAAAGGCGCGATCGTACCAAGTGGAGCGGCGCTTCTGTGGTCAAAACGGAACGGCGGATCGTCGCATTAACAGACATTTACAAATGTTTCGCGGCGACACAGGAAAACGGTGGTTGCATCGCCGCCGTTGCACTGTCATTAGTTTGTGTGTCAATATCAACTTCATGGAACTTCGTAACGTATTCATTGAATTTCACCACCATCACGGTCGTCATCCGATGCGCCGTGGTCCGTTACGTCCATAGCAGAAGATCAGGGATCACATTCCCTGCTCCATGCAGAAACGACCAAGGCGCCAAAAGGCGCCTTTTTTATTTTCAGCACCCGAGAGGATTCTCATGACCATGATTCGCGGAACACGTTTTATTGTTGGCAAGGAAGCCGCGCAGATTCGCGCTCTGGAAACGCAATTCCGGAGCTATCTTCATTAACGCTGGAGCAGAGGAGGCAATTGTCCCCGCATTGTGGTCTCAAGAAACATTCATTAAAAAGGTCGGCGGAAGCGAGATCATCGCGCAGATGTGGGCCTTTCCGGACAAGAAGGGACGAGCTTGCTGCCTGATTCCCGAGGCGACAGCACTCTTTCAGGAGCGATGCAACGAATTGCTGGGCCGCCGACGGGAGCGGATGTTGTTTTATATCGCGCGATGCTACCGCTATGAGCGACCGCAAGCCGGTCGTTACCGTGAATTTTCCCAACTGGGATTTGAGTATCTATGCGCCGATCCAGAATCGGCTGTCAAACGTAGCCAGGAAATAGCGACCGGCTTTCTCGATTCGCTTGGTCTTCGCTATGAGATCGATGGTTCGGCCCGTAGGGGACTTAGCTACTATCTGAACGGTCGGGGGTTCGAAATGCGCTGTGCCGAACTCGGAGCGCAACAACAGGTGGCAGGGGGTGGTGCATATCGGGAGGGCGCTGGTTTCGGCATAGGCGCTGAACGGCTGTTGTTGGCAATGAACGCCCAAGGTCTTGTATAGCGGAACCCTACGCGAAGTGGCTTTCTTCGAATGATCACCCATTGACCTTGTAATAGGGCACACAAACACGGTAACCGCGAGAATTACTCACCCATCCGCAAGCCCGGCGGATGCGTGACGACGGCACGCAGATCCGCCTGCACATCCTCACGCGTGTCGCGCAGCTTTTGCAGATCGGGCACAGGCCGCGCGAGCGCCTCGTCGCGGGCAAACGTGGCTTCGAGCGTTTGCGCGACATCGAGCAGGCGCGCCTCTCCACGCATCGGACCGATCATCTGCAAACCGAATGGCATGCCCGTGTGATCGACGCCGCATGGCAACGACAGCGACGGATTGGTGAGCAGCGTGACCACGTAAGTGAGTGCGACCCAGCGGTAGTAATTCTCGAGTTCGACGCCATCGATCTGCGCGCAGTGCGGCGTGGTCCATGCGAACGGCGTGACCGGCGAAACGGGCGAAATGATCACGTCGTAGCGTGCGAACAGCAACTGGAAGCGCCGGTATAGCGCGGTGCGCTGTGTGTCGGCGCGTGCGACGTCGGCGAGTGTGAGTGCACTGCCCATCTCGTAGTTCGTGCGCGTGTTCGGCCCGAGCAGAGACGGATCGCGCTCATAAGTCTCACGCAGACTCGCGACGAATTCCTGTGCGCGCACCACGTCGAACACGCGATGCGCATCGCCGATGTCGAGTTCGGCGGGATCGATGGGTTCACACACGCGCACCTGCGTGGCGATGCGCGCGAGCTTCGCGCGAAACGTTGCGCGAATCGACGCATCGACCGCGCAGACACCAAAATTTTCCGTATAGCCGATGCGCAGGGTGGTGTGATCGAGGCTCGCGGCGGCGTGCGGATCCAGTGCGAAGGGATAGCCGAGTGGATCGTCTGGTGAGTGTCCCGCGACGGCGGCCAGTTGCAGGCGCACGTCGGCGACACTGCGGCCCATCGGCCCGCTGACCCAGTTCGGCGCCCAGCCCAGCCGCCGATGCGCCGACGGCACCAGACCCGGCGACGCCCGAAAACCCACCACGCCGCATAACGCAGCCGGAATACGCAGCGAACCGCCGAGGTCCGAACCCGTTGCGAGCGGCAACATGCCCGTTGCGAGCGCCACGGCCGACCCGCCCGACGAACCGCCCGCATTCAATCGTGGATTGAACGGGTTGCCCGTCGCACCCCACACCGCGTTGCGCGTGTTGGCGCCTGCGCCCATTTCCGGCGTGTTCGTTTTCGCGGTAACGATCGCGCCGGCCGCGCGCAGACGCGCAACGAACGCGTTGTCCGCGGCGGGCACGTGGTCGCGATAGAGCGGCGATCCGTAAGTGGTCAACAGACCAGCCGTCTCTTCGAGATCCTTCACGCCGATGGGCAAGCCGTGCAGCAGGCCGAGCGGTTCGCGGCGCGCGACGGCTTCCTGTGCGCGCCGCGCCTCGTCGCGTGCACGTTCGAACGCGGTGGCGGCAAGCGCGTTAACGGATGGCTCGATGGCTTCGATGCGCGCGAGACACGCGTCGAGCAGCTCGACGGGCGACAGCTCGCCCGCGCCGATCAGGCGCCGTGCCTCGACGGCGGACAGGTCCAGCAGGGCTTCGGACATTCGGATCGTGATGGAACTGCGAGAGACAGGGGGGACGGGTAGTGACGCTGCCGATGAATCAAACAGCGAATCACGCTGCCAGCGCCCGTGCAGATTGATCGACGCACGCGACGATCGCATCGCGCGTATTGAGCAGATGCACACGCGTCTGCTCGCGCACTGCATCCGAGTCGCGTGCACGCCAGGCAGCCAGCAGTTGCGCATGCTCTTCGTTGTTGCTTGCCATGATATCGGGCTGCACATACATGGACAGCGAGACATAGGGCCTCGCGAGCAACGACAGCCCGCGCACGACCTCGAACAGCCGCGTCCCCGCTTCGGTTTGCATCAGCGCCTGATGGAACTCCTCGTTGAGAAGCGTCCACTGCTCCGAAGTGGGCGCGACCGTGCTCATCGTCTCGTGGCACGCATTCGCAGCATCCAGTTGTTCGACGCTCGCGTTCAGACACGCGCGCTCCGCGAGCATGGGTTCGAGCATCATGCGTAACTCGTAGATCTCGCTGACATCATCCGCTGTCAGGCCGCGCACTTCGACGCCTTTGTTCGGATCGATCGCGACGAGTCCTTCCGCGCGCAGATCGCGAAACGCTTCGCGCACGGGCGTCGTGCTGACACCGAGACGCTTCGCGACTTCCTCCTGGCGCAGCCGCGTGCCAGCGGTATAGACGCCTTGCAGGATCTCCACGCGCAGCGTACCCAATACATATTCCTGAATCGTGCGATACGGCTTGCCCATGGCGTCTCCTGATCGTGGTCTGTCAGTGCCCGATGTTGAGTGTCTGTACGAAAAGATCAGGCGGCGGATTCGCTGCGTGCATCGGGCGCGAGGTCGCGCTTCGCACCGATTACGCGTTCGACCCACGCCGCCGTGCGCAGTGTCGCCAGATCCTCGCCGAATGCGCCGATGATCTGGAAACCCAGCGGCAAGCCCTGCGCGGTCCAGCCTGATGGCACCGTCACGGCAGGCACGCCGAGCAGGCTCCACGGCGCGCAGAAAACAGGGTCGCCCGTATCGTCGAGACCTTCGGGTGCCGCACCCGTCGCCGGCACGCTGACGAGTGCGTCGCAGCCCGCGAGCAGCGCCGCCGATTCCGCGCGCAGTGCTGACTGCAACGCCAGTGCATCGCGATAGCGCGCTTCGGGCATCGCCGCGCCTTCGTCGATCAGCGCCTGCATGTGATGGCTGAGTTGCGCGCGGTGATACTCCGACACCGGACCGATTGCGTGCCACGCCTCCACGCGCAAGATCACCTGCAGCGCATCGACGATCTGCGCGAGATCCGCGCCGAATGCAATTTCGACCACCTCGGCGCCTGCAGCGCGCAACTGCGCAAGCGCTGCTTCGAAGTTAGCTTTCTGCGCGTCCTGCAGGCGCGCATCGAAAGGGGTGCGCACGGCGCCCAGACGCGGTGACGCGGCGAGCGGCGCGAACCACGTCTGCCAGTTAGCGACGCTTTCGATTGTGTCAGGACGCCCGGCCACGAACAGCGCGTGTGCAAGCGCGGCCGTTTCCACCGACTGCGCAAAAAGGCCGATGTGATCGAGCGACGCGGCGAGCGGATGCACGCCATCGCGCGCGATGCTGCCATAGCTCGGCTTGTAGCCGACCACACCGCAATAGGCGGCCGGGCGGATCACCGAACCGACCGTTTGCGTGCCGAGCGCAAGCGGCACGATGCCGGCACCCACCGCCGCCGCAGAACCGCTCGACGAGCCGCCCGGCGTGTGCGTGTGGCCCCACGGGTTGACGGTCGGGCCGGGCTGGCGCCACGCGAATTCCGTGGTCACGGTTTTGCCGAATACAAGCGCGCCATAGTCGCGCAGCTTCGTCACGATGGCGGCATCCGCCTGCGGACGATGCTCGCGATAAATCGGCGAGCCGTACGCGGTCGGCATGTCGACGGTGTCGATCAGATCCTTCACGCCAACGGGCAGACCCGCGAGCGGCGTGCACGCATCCGGCTCGACATACGATTCGGGGCGGTACGTGAAGGCGTGCAGCGTGGGTTCGAGCGCATCGGCGCGCGCGATGGCGGCGTCGAGGCGGGCGCGGCTCGCGGCGACATTGCCGCGTTGCGCGATCAGTTCCGTCACGAACGACGGCGAGGCTTCGGTCATGTTGCACTTCCATTCGAAGCGTTCGCGCACGGGCGCGCGCGAACGCGTGGGTCGATTGCCGGCAATGACTGCGGAGACCCTATTTTGCCAGCGAAGCCGCGAACGAATTGTCGACCGATCCCGCATAGGTGACGGCGCCCGGCTTGATATTGCCGATCGACTCCTGCAGATCCAACGCGTTGCGGAAAGCCTGCTCGGAAATATCCGGCGTCGGCGCGTAGATGTTCTGGTCGATCAACCGTCCCACGGCTGCTTCCACGATCTTCGGATCGAGCGAGGGAAACTCGCTCTTTGCGACGTCCTTGGCCGTCTGCGGCGACTGGTGAATGAGCGCCTCGGCCTCTGCGATCGATTTCACGAAGGCGGCGACCATCTTCGGCTTGTCCTTGATGGTCGAAGCGAGCGTGTCGATGGTCGAGAATGCGTAGCCGCCCGGATAGGCCTTCGGGAAGCCGTATACGATCTTGTAGCCTTGCGCGATGCCCGTGTCGGCCTGCGGTTCGTAGACGGCCGCTGCCTGGCTGCGGCCCGCGCTGACGGGCGCGAGTTCGGTGCCGAGCTGCACCGTATTGAGCGAGACCTTCTCGATCTTCTGATCCTTGATGAGACGTTGCAGCAGGTAGGTGCTGGTCGACGGCGGCAGCGCGACGGCCACGCTCTTGCTCGACATGTCGCCGGGCTGATGCACGCCGGCATCGGGCGGCGCGATGACCCACACCGGAACGCCCGCCACCACGTTCGCCACGCTGATGACACTCGCGCCCTTGATATTCGCGAGCACGGCGGTCATCGGGTCCTGCAGCGAGAAGTCCGCATGACCGCCGATCACGGCCGCCACGCCCGCCGCGCCGCTGCCTGCCGTGACCTTCGTCACGTCGAGTCCGTTCTTCGCGAAGATGCCCTTGTCGATTGCCACGTAGAGCGGCAGGTACTGGATCGACTGGAATGCCTGATAGACCGTTACCGGCTCGGCCGCGTGCGCGGGCAGTTGAACTGCGAACCCCGTTATCGCGGCAGCCGCCGCGATCGCGCCCATGCGTGCGTTCATCCGTTTCATCGTTTTGCCTTCCATGAAATGACCTTTGCTTCCGTGAATTGAACGATCCAGCTCAAGAGCGTCGCCATCAGCGTGAGCACGATGATGCCGAGCCACACGGTGTTCAGATCGAACAGCGACCCCGCGACGAACACTTCGTGTCCCAACCCTGCCTGCGAAGCGATGTACTCGCCCACCACCGCGCCGATCAGCGCGAAGCCGATGTTCACGCGCAGCGTGGAAAACACCCACGGCATTGCGCCTGGCAGGATGAGCTTGGTGAAGATCATCGAAGGCTTTGCGTTGAACGAGCGGAACAGGTTGAGCAGGTCCTTGTCGACTTCGCGCGCGGCGGCACAGGAAGAGATCATCGCCACCGCAAACGTGGAAATGCCGGCGAGCCACACTTTCGACGTCATGTCCGAGCCGAACCAGATGACGATGAGCGGCCCGAGCGCGATCTTCGGGATACTGTTCAGAATGACCGACAGGCCTTCGGCGACGCCCGAGACGCGCGGCACGAACCACAGCAGCAAACCGAGCGCGATGCCGAGCCCGCTGCCCACCACGAGACCGAGCACGGTTTCGTAGAGCGTGACGAGCGTGTCGCTGATCAGCGTGCCGCCGTTGAGACCTTGCTGCGCAGCCAGCCAGATGCCCTCAGGCGAGCCCAGCAGTTTGCCGTTGATCCAGCCCGCCGAGACGGCCACCTGCCACAGCGCGATGAGCGCGACGACGATGAGCGCAACAGCGCCCGTGGTGCCGAGCTTTGCCGCGTGGCGTGGCTTCATGCGCTGGCGCACCGGCGCGTCGGATGACATTGCTACGTCGCTCATGCCGTGGCTCCCGAGTGCTGGATGGTATGGCTGCGCAGCCCATTCCAGACGCGCGAATGGAAGGTGCGGAATTCGGGCGCTTCGCGCGCCGATACAGCAGTGCGCGGTCCGTGCGTGGTAAGACGCACGTCGATGTCGTCTTCGATGCGCGCGGGGCGGCCGCCCAGCAGGATCACGCGGTCGCTCACCGCGATTGCTTCTTCGATATCGTGTGTGACGAGCACAACGCTCGTGCCGCTTTGCTCACGCAGCGCCATCACGTCGTCTTCAAGTGCGAGCCGCGTCTCATAGTCGAGCGCTGAAAACGGCTCGTCGAGCAGCACGAGTGTGGGATCGACGAGCAGCGTGCGCGTCAGTGCCACGCGCTGGCGCATGCCGCCGGAAAGCGAATGTGGGTAAGCGTCGGCCACGGCGCCCAGTCCGTAACGTGACAGCATCTGACGTGCGCGTTCGTAATCAGCCGCTTTGACCTTACGATACAGCTCGATGCCGAGCACCGCGTTTTGCAACACCGTGCGCCACGGCATCAGCAGGTCTTTTTGCAGCATGTAGGCGATGCGGCCCGCGCTGCCATCTTCGCGCGCCCCCACGCTGACATGACCCGATTGCGGCTGGATCAACCCTGAAACGAGATTGAACAGCGTGCTCTTGCCGGCGCCGCTTCGGCCGACAATCGACACGATCTCACCGCTTTTCACGCTGAAGTCGAGACGCTCGAAGATCGGCACATCGACACCATCGGCAGTCCGAAATGCATGACTGAGTTGCTGGACCTTCAGGCGGTCCGTACCCGACGCGCGCGTCGTATCGATTGCACCTGCTGCTGGCGCAGCGGCAAAGGCAGAGAGACTCATGGACATCCCCATCGGTACGTGATGTGCATTTGTGCTGTGCACAACACATAATGCACAATCAAAAAATTGCGGCGCAAGTGGAAAAAAATTGCGCGCGCAATTGGGGAATTTCCTTGCCCGAAGATGGTGCGATGGATTGAAATGAGGAAGGTGTGCGGGCTCTCGCGTTTCCGATTTAACGGAGAGCCTGATCCGATCTGCTTACGAGCGCGACAACACCGCTTGCAGGAACGAGCGCGTGCGAGGCTGCGTCGGCGTCGAAAAAATGTGTGCGGGCGGACCGGCCTCGACGATCTCTCCGCCGTCCATTACGACAACGATATCGGCGACTTCCTTCGCGAAGCCCATTTCGTGCGTGACGACGAGCATCGTCATGCCTTCGGCGGCGAGCAGCTTCATCACCTGCAGCACTTCGCCGACGAGTTCAGGATCGAGCGCGGACGTGGGTTCATCGAACAGCATGACGCGCGGCTGCATCGCGAGCGCGCGCGCGATTGCGACGCGCTGTTTCTGGCCGCCTGACAGACTGGCCGGCATCGCATGCGCCTTGTGTTCGAGGCCAACCTTCTTGAGCAGCGCGAGCGCGGCCGCTTCAGCATCGGCTTTCGACGCGTCACGCAGCATGCGTGGCCCGACGGTGATGTTGTGCAGCACCGAAAGATGCGGAAACAGGTTGAACGACTGGAACACCATGCCCACTTCGGTACGCAGCGCGTTGAGTTCACGCTCCTTGAGCATCGTGCCGTGATCGACGAGGCGACGCCCGCAGATATCGATGGTTCCGCGCTCCGGCCGTTCCAGACCGTTGCAGCAGCGCAGGAACGTGCTTTTGCCGGAACCGCTCGGCCCGATCACGACCACCACCTGGCTTGGCTGGATATCGAAGTCGATGCCGTTCAGGACGCGATGCGTGCCGAACGATTTCGTCAGCTCGCGAATACTGACGACAGGTTGAGCGTTGTTCATTGAACCATCCCTCCTGCGCGCAGCCGGCGCTCGACGCGATGAAGCACGTAATTGGTCGTCTGCGTGAGCACGAGATAGACGAGCGCAATGACGAGATACACCTCGAGTGAGCGGTACGACACGCTGATGATCTTCTGTCCTTCGTGCATCAGGTCGTCGATGGTCAGGAGCGACACCAGCGCCGAGTTCTTGATAAGCGCGATGAACTCGTTGCCGAGCGGCGGAATCATGCGTACGACAGCTTGAGGAAGAATGATTGCGCGCATTGCCTGTCCCGCGGACATGCCGATCGAGCGGGCCGCTTCCATCTGTCCGCGATCCACGGATTGGATCGCGCCCCGCACGATCTCCGAGACATAAGCCGCCGAATACAACCCGAGTCCGAGCATGCCGCACACAAAAGCGGGCAACAGGATGTTGAACTGCGGCAAGCCGAAGAACAGCAGAAACAGTTGCACGAGCAACGGCGTGCCGCGGAAGAAGATCAGATAGCCGGTGCAAAAGCCATAGACCAGACGACGCTGCGGCGAAAGGCGGCCAATGCCGATCAGGAGCCCAAGCAGGCACGAGAGCACGAGCGCAGCGGCCGTCACTTCCACCGTGACCAGCGCGCCATGCGCAATATCGGCCCAACCGGCGAAGGCCGGTGTGAAGTCGAGTTGCATGAGTCAGATCCGCCGGTTATTTCGCGTTGGCGCTTGCGCTGAACCACTTCTTCACGATTGCATCGTACGTGCCGTCGGCCTTGATCTTTGCGAGCGCCGCGTTCATCTGATCGCGCAACTGCGGTTCGTCCTTGCGCACGGCGATGCCATACGCTTCCGTCGTCAGTTCCTTGTCCAGTACGCGGAAACCGGGACGCGTGCGCACGAACTGATACGCAGCGGGTTTGCCCGTCACCGCCGCATCCGCGCGGCCTATGCCGACCAGATCGAACATCTCCTGGTTCTTCTCGACTTCCACGCGCTGCACTTGCGGGTAGTTGTCGCGCAGGAAGTTGACCGACTTCGTGCCGACCTGCACGGTGACTTTCTTGCCGTTGAGATCGGCGAGCGTCTTGATCGGGGAATCGGCCTTGACGAGCGCTGAGAGGCCGCCCGCGAAGTAGGGTTGCGTGAAGTCGACGACCTGGGCGCGTTCAGGTGTGATGTAGATGGCGGAGATCGCTACATCGAAGCGATGCGCGATCAGGCCGGGGATCAGCCCCTTGAAGTCGATGTCGGTCCACTGGATCTGCTTGCCCATCGCCTTGGCGAGTGCATTCATGATGTCGATGTCGAAGCCCGTGCGCTGGCCCTTGTCGACGAATTCCATCGGGGGGAAGGTCGCGTCGGTTGCGACGTTCAGTACGTTTGCGTCTTGTGCGGCAGCGGTGCCGGGTGAGCCCGCAATGATGGCAATGCCGAGGCTCGCGGCGGAAAGAAGGTTCTTCAGTTTCATTGTGTGGGCTCCAGAGGTGTGTGGCCGGTTGTCGGGGTAGATTCAGGCGGCTTGCAGCCGGGCGGAAATAGCGTTGGCGGTGCGCACGGTCCGCTCAGCGAGTTGCTGTTCGCGGCCTGCGGCGCGCGAGGACGGCGCCATCAGCGTGATCGATGCGCTGGCGCCGGCGCCGCGCGACGGGCGTCGGAACACGGGTGCGCTGATACCCCATACGCCCGGGTCGACTTCGCTGTCACTTATCGCGTAGCCTCGCGCGCGGATGCTTTCCAGTTCTGCCTCGAGGGCGGCGCGGGCCGCGTCGTTGCCGGCAAACTGGCGTTCGAGCGTTTCGGCTCGCGTCTTGTCGGACATGAACGCCAGCAGCGACTTTGCCGATGCTCCCGCGCGCAACGGTACCGCGCGGCCCTTTTCGAACGAGCAGCGCAGCGAGTGGGTGCTCTCGATCATTTCGAGGCAGATCACCTGATCGTTCACGGCGACGATGAGCCCGACACTTTCTTGCGTCGTGCGCGACAGTTGCGTCATGCCGTCGCGGCTCGCTTCGACCAGCATCGAATTGATGTCGAAGCCGAGCGCGAGCTGAAGGCTGATAGGACCGGGCGCATAGAAGCCGGCATCTTCTGTGACGAAGCCCCAGCGTTTGAGCAGCGCGACTTGCCGGTAAAGCGTGCTTTGCGCGAGACCGGTCGCAGCGAGCATGTCCTTCACGGACATGGCATTGCCGTGGCTGGCGAGCGCGGTCAACACGAGCAGCAGGCGCTCGGCGCCGATGACACCTGTTTCCTGTTTCACAGTCGTTCCTGGACCGGAAGAGACGCGATGACGATGACCAGCAGAATGCCACGTGGCTCCCGCTGGACAAAAATTGAATTCCCACTGAGTGGGAATGATGCGGGTTTTTGCGGGAGTTGTCCGGACAAGCCTGCTTGTGAGGGTTGACCCCAGTACGGCTCGTGGCTCTGGTTCCGTGCGGGAATCGGGGGCGAGAGCGTTCAGCGTGACACGTGAGCAGCTCAGACAAGTACTGCACTGGCCCGGCCCGCTCGCGCGGGAGGAGAAATCAAAGCGAGTGAACGACGTCGAAGGTAGCCTTGCGGCGTTATCGTCGAGCGGGTGGAACCGGGCAAGAGCGGTTATTCGAAGTAATCGCCTGAATCGTTGACGATGAAACCTTCTTTGTCTCCGGTTCGCCACGTTAGCAGTGCTGCTTTCACGCGCGCGTCGTGGCTTCGTATGCCTGTCCTGGGCGATCATGCGCGGCCATGCCGAGGGCGGCCGCTGCACTCATCACCACCCTTTATTGCGACTTCATCAGATCCTGCCCAATTGCGGCGACAACTGCCTGCTCGCAATCCTTGAGGCCTGCGACCGACTGATCGAACTGGTCGATCAAGGTGCCGAAACTGCCGTAGTGATATTTTGTATCCGCTTCGACGTGGACAGAATTGGCCTTGATATCCCAGCCGCAGGCGAATGTCTTGAAGTACATGTCTTGCTTGGACTTCGAGTCGAGCAGACGAGCGCGGACAACCACCCACGGAATGAAGTCGCTCGATTCCGGCGGGGATACGTAGCCAAACGAAGTGATCCACACGCTCAGGATGGCGTCGGCGTTGGTCTTGATATCGGAGAAGTCGTCGGACTTGCCGTCGCTTGAGAGCTTGGCGTGCTGGTCGTGCAACGAGACAATTTCGTAGCCATTACTGGACAGGCGCGTTGTCAGGCTATCGCTTACGACGGGAGCAAAGGCAATCTTTTCGCTCGCCACACGCTGCGTGTATGTACTCGTATGATTGGCGTTGATCCCACCTTGCACCAGTCCACCAATCAAGCCAAATGCTCCGGCAGCACCCCCAAGGTTGACCACGCTCGCTCCGCGCGGCTCGGTGACATCCAGCATAGCGATCGAGCGGAGCTTTTCACGATTGTTGGCGGCGAGATCTGTTTTCGGAAGTGAAGCACAACCTGTGAGTACCGTTGTTGCAACGATAAAACTCGCGACTGCAGAAGTTGAAAGCCTTTTGTTATCCATGATTTTTTATTTGTGGATTGGGGGTGCGGACGCCATTGGCCGGTGTCTTTGGATAGAGGCCACTCTCAAGGCAACATTCAGACACGGGCAAGCTATTTAACGGCGCTGCTTGCATGAACTTTAAGTTTCTGACTGAGGTGAATTACCACTCTAGATGAATGACCACGCGCTATTGCTTGATGGCGGAAAGCAGCTCGGTGACAGTCCTGTGGAAGGTTCGCGGAAAGTAAGTGGACTGTTTCTTGTAGAGCCAGTTATGTTTTCTGCATTAAGCGCGCGAAACGATCGTCGCGCGTGGTCGTAAAGGCCGCCTGGCTACGGGGCACGCGCACAGACGTCAGTGGTCGTGTCAGTCTCGCAGACAGAAGCGCCGTCCAAAGCGCTTTTCACTGAGTCATCCTGCTTATTGGCGAGAAAGCTGTCGCGTCACTTCGACCAGGCGAGAACCGACCAATCGGGCCTCGGCGTCCGCCTTTTCGTCGGCGAGCCGACCGGTTTCGGTGAATGCCAGATGCGCGTTACCAAGAGAAAATCCCTGCGGAATAACGATGGCGCCTAATTTTTCCAATACTCCTCGCATGCCGAGCATCGAACGAACACCTCCCATCGGGCCCGGCGATGCGGACACGACCGCGGCCACCTTCGTTGAGATCAACGGAATCCCGGGCTTACCGTTTGCGAGCGGTCGACTGATCCAATCGATCGCGTTCTTCAGCGATGCGGAATAGCCGCCGTTGTGCTCCGGCGATGCCACGAGTAGCGCCGTGTGTTCCTCGAAGAGCCGCTGAAGATCTCTCACGCTGTCGGGAACGCCGTGCGTGTGTTCGACGTCGCCTTCATAGATAGGCAACTGATAGTCCGCAGATGAGATAAACGTAATCTCGCCGCCGGCTTCGCGCGCGCCCTGCGCCGAAATTTCCAGAAGTTTGCGATTCAATGAATGGCGACGGCCGCTGCCGCATAGTGCAATAACTTTGATGGTCATGATTCTAAAAAAGGAATAGGAAATAGAAACTGCGGAAGATAATTCGATTGACGACCGTGTCCAGACAGTCCGGCGGACTATCAGCGCGGTACTCGTGAGATGCCGTGCACCGCACGGCGAGAAAGGGCTTGCGTCAGGCCTGTTCGTCGAGGCCTGAAAATCGCGCGAAACAACTTACCGACTCGCGTGGGATGTCGAGTCGATTGACGGCGGAATGGTCATCCGCGTAACCGAGAGACATTCCGCAGACCACGTCGTGACCCGGTTCGATCTCGAGATGCTTTGCAATAACGGCCTGATAACGCACGAACGAGACCTGAGGGCAAGTGTGGAGTCCCCGAGCGCGCGCCGCAATCATGATGGTTTGAAGGAACAACCCGTAATCGAGCCAGCTGTACTTCTTCAGGCACGCATCAATCGTGAAGATCATGCCGACGGGCGCTCCGAAGAAATCGAAGTTTCTGCCCGTAGCCCGGGAGCGTGCATCGACGTCACGCTTGTCGATGCCGAGAGCGCCGTAGTAGCGCGCCCCGAAATCTTCCTGCCTCGACCTGAATGAATCGGGCAAAGGTTCCGGCATGTGTTGCAGCGGTGGATGCGTTTCATCGGCATGAGCAATGGCTAGCGCATCGCTCAGCTGCTGTTTGGCGCGGCCGCCCAACACATGAACACGCCACGGTTGCATGTTCGAATTACTCGGCGCAGTACGTGCTACATCGAGAATCGCAACGATGTCTTCTCTCGCTACCGCGTCGGAACGAAAGACGCGAACTGCTTTTCGCGATCGGATAATAGCGTCGACAATGCAGGCGTCCGAATTCATTTTGGACCGATCTCCACGGCTTTGAAAATGTCGAGCCATGATGACACGGGCGAGGGACGCGCTGCGGTGAAATCGGTGCAAGACCGAGTTGCAGCAAACAGGATTGGCCGCCGTGCAGTGCGCGCGGTGCGCACCGACGTTCAACAGAATTGCGCTTAAAGCACTGCTTCCGCTACGAGCTGCAACGCAGGCGCGAGCTTCAAATACACCTCTGGGCGCTCCAGCGCATAGGTCAGATTTCTTTGCGCGATCTGCACATGCTCGGTCGCGAGGGATTGCGCGCGTGCTCCTTCGCCGCGTTCCATCGCCTGCACCAGGCTGTGATGTTGCTGATGCGCCATGAAGAGCCATTGCCGGCCTTCCTCGATCGCAGACTGCATCGGCAGCATCGCGCTCGCCGCGGCGAACGGCAAACGGTTGTTCATGTCGATCGCGCGGATCAGCGCCGCGTTGCCCGAGCCTTCGACGATCAGCTTATGAAAGCGGCTGTTCATGTCCGTGTAGGCAGCGTAATCGTCGAGATCGAGTTCGCTCTTCGCGAGCAGGCGGTCGCCTGCGCGCAGGCATTCGTTCAGACCGTTTGATAACTGACGTGGCACGCCGTGCTCGGCCACGAGGCGCGCGGCCATGCCTTCGAGGTGTCCGCGCACGGCAATGGCATCGGCGATTTCAGCGGCCGTGATTCGACGCATCACGTAGCCGCCTGCTGGAGACGGCTCGACGAGACCTTCCTGTTCGAGCGTCGTGAGCGCAAGCCGGACGGGCGTGCGCGACGCCTGCAACCGCTCCGCGAGCGCGACTTCACCAAGGCGTTCACCAGGAGCGAATTCGCCCTTGAGGATCAGGTCGCGCAGATATACCAACACGCGTTCTTGCTGGGATTCCATTTCATTCTCCGGTGCCTTGGCGGGCGCGATGCCGCGCCGTTTGTTCGCCTGATTGTAGAGCATGAGCGATCCTGGATGGTGCTTGAGCTCAGATTTATCTCTTTAGGTGTTCGTCGCTGTATGCAATTAGCCCTAAATCTCCCATTTTTCGCTCTTCGGTCCGATTTGCGGGAAATCCCTGGTTAGTTATAAAAAACAGCGTAAAAACAACAACATATGAATATTACGGCAAGGTATTTTGAGTCTAAACGCGCTTTCAAAGCATGTCTTACTGCATACAAAGATTGAAAAAATGAATTCTCAGGCCTATTCTTCGTGCTCATCGAGAGGCGTTCTGCATACAGAGATCGTCCACTTGCATTCACTGAAACCGGAGACAAGCCATGATGAGTTCGCAGCAAAACGACACGATTACGCGGGTAGGCAAGGGCACGCCCGCCGGGCAGCTTCTGCGCAATTACTGGCAGCCGGTGGCGCTCGTCGAGGAACTACCCGCGCAGCGTCCCGTGCGTGCGGTGCGGCTGATGGGCCAGGACTTCGTCGTGTTCAAGGATGAGCAGGGGCGCTACGGCATGCTCGACCGCGATTGTCCGCATCGCGGCGCGGACCTGGCGGCGGGCCGCCTCGAAGCAGGCGGTCTGCGTTGCGCATTCCACGGCTGGCTCTTCGATGTCGACGGTCAATGCCTGTCGACGCCGGGCGAACCCGTCGGCAGCACGCTCTGCAAGAAGGTGCGGCAAAGCGCGTATCCCGTGGTCGAGCGCAGCGGCATTCTGTTCGCGTACATCGGTACCGGCGAGCCGCCCGCCTTTCCGAACTTCGACTGCTTCGCCGCGCCGGGCGAATACACGTTCGCCTTCAAAGGTCTATTCGAATGCAACTGGCTGCAGGCGCTCGAAGTCGGCATCGATCCGGCGCACGCTTCGTTTCTGCACCGCTTTTTCGAAGACGAAGACGTAAGCGAGAGTTATGGCAAGCAGTTTCGCGGCGCATCGGCGGATTCGGATATGCCTATTACCAAGGTGCTGCGGGAATTCGAATCGCCAGAGATTCTCGTCGGCCCCGCTGACTATGGACTTCGCCTGATAGCGAAGCGTCCGCTCGACGACACGCAGACGCATGTGCGCGTGACCAATGTCGTGTTTCCGCAGGCATTCGTGATTCCGATGAGCGCGGAAATGACGATCACGCAATGGCACGTGCCCGTCGATGACGAAAACTGCTACTGGTACGCAATTTTCACCAGCTTCGGTGCGCCGACCGACAAGGCGCAGATGCGCGAGCAACGGCTCGAACTGTACGAACTGCCGGATTACACGTCGCGCAAGAACCGGCGCAACCACTATGGTTTCAACGCCGATGAACAGCAGACCCAGACCTATACGGGCATGGGCTTCGACATCAACGTTCACGACCAGTGGGCGGTCGAATCGCAGGGCGCGATCCAGGACCGCACGCGCGAACATCTGGGCACGACCGACAAGGGCATCATCGCGTACCGCCGTCTGCTGGTGGATGCAATCGAAAAAACGCAGGCAGGCGAGAAGACGCTGATGATGATCGACGAACAGCAGGCCGCGCATCTGACAGGACCGGCGTCGATCGACGGCATCGGCCCCGCCGACGGTTGGGACGACTACTGGAAAGCATCCGACGTGAAGCGTCGCGAAGCCGCGCCGTGGCCCGCACCGAAAGCCTGACGACACATCCCGCAACCACAATGGAGCGCGCGGCCGTCGAGCGGCCACGCGAAGCAACATGTCATTTGTCGAAACCCACGGCTTGTGGACGGACGACCAGCACGCGGCCTGTGCCGCGCTGCTCGAACGGCTCAAAAAGAGCGATGTGCAGGTGGTGCGTTTTTCTTTCCCCGATCAACATGGACTGCTGCGCGGCAAGACGCTCGTCGTCGACGAAGCGATCCGCGCGCTCAAGAGCGGCGTCACGCTGACGAGCACGCTGCTCGCCAAAGACACGTCGCACCGCACGGTGTTCCCTGTGTTCACGACGGGCGGCGGCTTCGACATGCCCGAAATGCAGGGCGCCTGCGACACGCTGATGGTCGCCGATCCCGAAACCTTCCGCGTGCTGCCATGGGCACCGCATACGGGCTGGGTGCTGTGCGACGTCTACTTCGCGAACGGCCGACCCGTGCCGTTTGCAACGCGCCATCTGTTCCGGCGTGCGCTGGAGCAGCTTGGCAATCACGGCTTCGAATTCATGTCCGGTCTCGAAGTCGAGTTTCATGTCTTCAAGGTCACCGATCCCCACATGAAGCCCGAGCATTCGGGGCAGCCGGGCATGCCACCCGATATCGAACTGTTGTCGCACGGCTATCAATATCTGACGGAGTTACGCTACGACGCCGTCGATGGCGTGATGGAATTGCTCAGGCGCAACATCGACGGCCTCGGGTTGCCCGTGCGCTCGCTCGAAGTCGAATACGGGCCGAGCCAGTTCGAGTTCACGTTCGCGCCGACCACGGGCATCAAGAGCGCCGACGACATGATCCTGTTTCGCAGCGCAGTGAAGCAGATCTGCCAGCGCAACGGTTATCACGCAACCTTCATGTGCCGTCCGCGCATTCCGAATGTCGTATCGAGCGGATGGCATCTGCATCAGTCGCTCGTGCATCTTGCCAACGGCACCAACGCCTTCATGCCGACGGAATCGGGCGCGCCGCTCTCGGTCACGGGCCAGCGCTATCTTGCCGGGCTGCTTGCGCATGCACAGGGCGCCACGGCCTTGTCGACGCCGACTATCAACGGCTATCGCCGTTATCGGCCGTACTCGAATGCGCCCGATCGCGCGATCTGGGGCTGCGACAACCGTGGCGTGATGCTGCGCGTGCTGGGCGGTCCCAACGACTCCGCGACGCGCGTCGAAAACCGCGTCGGCGAACCGACCGCGAATCCGTATCTGTATTTCGGTTCGCAAGTGATCTCGGGGCTCGACGGATTGCGACGCAAGCTCGAACTGCCGCCGTCGGCGGACACGCCCTACGAAACGCAGGCCGACGCGCTGCCGCGCACGTTGAGCGACGCCATCGCCGCATTGCGTGCCGACGACTGCCTGCGCGAAGGTTTCGGCAGCGCGTTCGTCGACTATTTCTGCAAGCTCAAGGAAGCGGAGATCGACCGCTTCAATCTGGAAGTGACCGAGTGGGAACACCGGGAGTATTTCGAAACGTTCTGATGGTGTTCCCATCAAGGAGAGAAGTCATGCCTATCGTCACCTACATTCTGCGCGACGGCGAGCGCCGCGCCATCGACGTAGCCGCCGGCACCAGCGTGATGGAAGCCGCAATCCACCACAACGTGCGCGGCATCGATGCCGAATGCGGCGGCTGCCTGTCGTGCGCGACGTGCCATGTGTATGTCGACGCATCGTCGACGGCGGACCTGCCGTTACCCGACGAATCTGAACTGGAACTGCTCGACGCCGTAGCTGCGGAACGCCGCCCCGAAAGCCGCCTGAGTTGCCAGCTCGTCGTGATGCACGCAACGGATGGCCTCGTCGTGCAGATTCCGCCGCGGCAGGGGTGACATCATGCAACGCACCCTTGTGATTGTCGGCGCGTCGTATGCGGGCGTTCAGCTCGCTGCGTCTGTGCGGGAAATGGGCTTTGATGGTCGCATCGTTTTGCTCGGCGACGAACCCGACGCGCCGTATCAACGCCCGCCGCTGTCGAAGGGCTTTCTGACGGGCGGTTTTGCAGAGGCGCGCTTACCGCTGCGTTCGCAGGCTTTCTTCGACGAAGAAAACATCGAGTGGATGCCGTCGGTGCGCGCAACCCGCATCGACCGCGAGCGTTGCGAGATCGAACTGCATGACGGTTCGTGCATCGCGTACGACCATCTCGCGCTGACGACGGGCGCGCGCGTTCGCAAGCTCGACTGCGTGGGCGCAGAACACCGTGCCGTTCACTATCTTCGCGATCTGCGCGATGCAAGGCAGCTCGCGCAGACTGCGCGTACGGCGCGGCAGGCCGTCGTGATCGGCGGTGGCTATATCGGCCTCGAAGCGGCTGCATCGCTGCGTCAGCAAGGACTCGACGTGACCGTCGTGGAAGCCGAGTCGCGGCTGCTCGCACGCGTTGCGTCGCCGTGGATATCGGACTTCATGTTGCGGGCACACGTCGAGCGCGGCGTCGCGTTCGAACTCGGCCGCAAGGTGGCGGCGCTGCATGACGTGAATGGCCGCGTCGCCGTCGAACTGGACAACGGCGCGCGTCTGCCTGGCGATCTGGTGGTGGTCGGTATCGGCGTGAGCCCGAACACCGAACTCGCCGCGGACTGCGGGTTGCACGTGGAAGGCGGCATTGCCGTCGATGCCTGCGCGCGCACGAGCGATCCGTCGATCGTCGCGGCGGGCGACTGCGCATCGTTCGTCCCGCATTGGGCGCCGTCGGGCGCGCGCGCGTGCCGGATCGAATCCGTGCAGAACGCCAACGATATGGCGAAAACAGCAGCAGCATCGATCCTCGGGCGACCCGAGCCGTATCGCGCGTTGCCGTGGTTCTGGTCCGATCAATACGACCTGAAGTTGCAGATGGCGGGCGTGAATACGGGCTTCACCGACTTTGCCGTGCGCGGTTCGGTCGAAGAGAGGAAATGCTCGCTGTTCTACTTCCGCGACAACACACTGATCGCCGTCGACAGCATCAACCGGCCGCAGGATCACATGCTCGCGCGCAAGCTGCTCGCAAGCGGCACACACGTGTCGGCCGGGCAGGTACGCGATCCCGCGTTCGATCTGAAATCGCTTGCCGGCAGCGCAACGCACGCGATACGAGGCGTCGCATGATGATTGATGCAAGGCTTGGACGTCCGCTTGTCGGCGTCGTGTGTGACCGCTTCTTCGCTGGCGAACACGATCTGCACAGCGCCAAACACAGCTATGTCCACGCGCTGATGACGGGCGCGAACGTAAGTCCTGTGCTGATTCCCGCGACGCGCGGCATCGAAACGTTCGACAGTTATCTCGATGCCGTAAGCGGATTGCTGTTTCCGGGTGGCGCGTCCAATCTGGAAGCGCACCGGTATGGCGGCGACGCTATCGACGGCATGCTCGTCGATCCCGACCGCGATCACGTCGCGCTGGC
The DNA here is from genome assembly GCF_017104715.1 of Burkholderia sp. Ac-20365. Classification (GTDB taxonomy): domain Bacteria; phylum Pseudomonadota; class Gammaproteobacteria; order Burkholderiales; family Burkholderiaceae; genus Paraburkholderia. Next base: position 102,512 of record NZ_JAAGPI010000005.1, on the reverse strand, counting down.
GCTGATGCGAGGCGCTGCCGGGCGCGGCATGCCGATGCTCGCGATCTGCCGCGGCTTTCAGGAGATGAATGTCGCTTTCGGCGGCAAGCTGCACGCCGATATTCACGCGAGCGGGCATTCGGCCGATCACCTCGAAGACCTGTCCGAAGATCTGCACACGCGCTATCGATATCGTCACGAAGTCGAACTCACGCCGGCGGGCATGTTGTCGACACTCGCAAATGCACCACGCGTGCGCGTGAATTCGCTGCATCGTCAGGGTGTGGCGTCCTTCGCGCCGGGACTCGTGGTGGAAGCGCGCGCGGCGGATGGCTTGATCGAGGCTTGCCGCCTCGACGGACATGCATTCGCGCTCGGCGTGCAGTGGCATCCGGAAGTGATGCTGGAGCACGACGCGCTTTCGCGTGCCCTTTTCGAAGCATTCGGTGCGAGCTGTCGCCGCTATCGTCATGCATCGGATCAGGCAGACGCACATCAAAAGGCGTAGAACCATGTCAGCAGACCGTATCGACCTGAACCTGTTGCGGGTGTTCGACGCGATTTTCGAAGACCGCAATCTCGCTCTCGCGGGCAAGCGTCTGCATCTGAGCCAGTCGGCGATCAGTCACGCGCTAGCGCGGATGCGCGATGTGGTCGGCGACGATCTGTTCGTGCGCACGGGCAAAGGCATGGAGCCGACTGTGCGCGCGCTCGGCATGGCTGCACAGGTACGCGGCGCGCTTCAGCTGATTCGGGCCGCGCTGGGCGTCGATGCGTTCGATCCGGGCGTCGCGCAACGCAAGTTCGTGGTTGCGGCGAATGACTACATCACGTCGCTGGTGCTCGGCCGTCTCAGTCAGCGGCTGCACGCGGAAGCGCCGCTGGTCGATCTGGTGGTGAGGCCATCGACGCGCCTCGATCTCGCGGGTCAGATCGACGTTGGCAGGATCGACATGGCGATCGGCATTTTCGCGGACGTGCCCGCGCGCCTGCGCTCGTTGACGCTTTGGGAGCAGACCGACGTCCTGCTGCTTCATCGCGATCATCCGATCGCCGGGCGCCCCGTCACACGCGACGACCTGCTCGCCCATCCGCTCATTGCGATCTCGCAGGGCGGCGAGGAGGAGGGCGCGGTGAGCGGCTTCATCGTCGAAAGAGGGCTTGCGCGGCAATCGGAGATGTTCAATCGCGATGCGCTCAACCGCGCGTTCTCTCCTCACGCCGAGATGCCGCGCATGCGTATGTCCGTCGCGCACTCGCTCGCGATTCCCGCGCTGCTTCGCCACAGCAATATGCTGGCGCTCGTGCCGTCGTCGCTGGGTCGCGAACTGGAGCGCTATGGCGAACTGAAAATGTGCCCTACGCCCTATGCGTGTCCCGACGTTGCCGTGCGTGCCGTCTGGCACGAACGCAACGACGCCGACCCCGCGTTGCAATGGCTGAGGCATCAACTCGCGGACGTCGCACGCCAGGTGCGCAGCTGCTGATCGAAGCTGTTCAAGATCGGTATGCAAACAATTCACAATGCGTTCGCGCTGCATGTCGACACGTGAATGTCGTCGAAATAGCCACGAAAAACAGGGGTTTTTGAATCAACTCGCGAGTATCGCGCAATGCTTCGGCGTCGCGTGACGGGGATCTGCGCGTGCTTTGCGTGATTCGCCGGGTTGTTGGCCAAATTTGGTGCTCTTAATCTGCGCCCGATAGTTCGGCGATGCACGCAGCTCACGCTGTTGAGGCGACGCCGACAGTTCAATCCCATCAGTGAGGATGTAATGGAAGAGACAAGGACTGTCGATGTACAGGCGCTTATCAACGCGCATCGTTTTTCCCGCTTTCAGTGGCTCGTGTTCGCGATGTGCTTCGTCATCGTGCTGATGGACGGTTTCGATACGGCTGCGATCGGCTTTATCGCGCCTTCGCTGCTGTCGGAGTGGCATATCAGCAGGGCGATGCTCGCACCCGTGCTCAGTGCCGCACTGTTCGGACTCGCGTGCGGCGCGCTGCTGTCAGGGCCGCTATCCGACCGATGCGGGCGGCGCGTCGTGCTGGTCTCGTCGGTGCTGCTATTCGGCGCGGCGTGTTGCGCTTGCGCCTTTGCGCGGGACCTGGAGGAGCTGACTACGCTGCGCTTCGTGACAGGCGTCGGACTCGGCGCCGCGATGCCGAATGCAGTCACGTTGATGAGTGAATTCAGCCCTGACGGGCGGCGCGCGACTATCGTCAATCTGATGTTCTGCGGCTTTCCGTTGGGCGCGGCATTCGGCGGATTTCTCGCTGCGTGGATGATTCCGCAGTTCGGCTGGCGCAGTGTGCTGCTGCTAGGCGGCGCGGTGCCGTTGCTGCTTGCCGTCGCGCTCGCGCTTCGCTTGCCGGAGTCGATCCGCTACATGGTGGCGAAGCAGCAGCCTGCCGAAAAGATCCGCAAGGTGCTGGTGCGTATCAGCCCCGACGTGCGCTCGGCGGATGCGTTCGTCATGCAGGAAAGCGTAAAGCACGCTGCACGCGAGGGCGGGATTCGCATCGTGCTGTCGCGTCCGTTCATTCTGGGTTCCGTGATGCTGTGGCTGTGCTATTTCATGGGTCTCGTCATTTTCTATGGGCTCGTGAACTGGATGCCCGTGTTGCTCAAGGATGCCGGACTGACGCCGCAGCGTGCCGCTCTCGTTTCCGCACTGTTTCCGCTCGGCGGCGCGGGTACGGTGTTGTGCGGGGTGCTGATGGACCGCTTCAATCCGAATCGTGTGGTGGCTGCTGCATATGCATCAGGCGCGATTGCCGTGTATGCGATCGGTCAGGCGATGGGCAGTATCGGTTTGCTGATGTGTACCGTGTTTATAGCTGGCGTGCTGGTGAATACCGCACAGGCGTCGATGCCCGCGCTGGCCGCAGCTTTCTATCCGACGGCAGGACGAGGGACAGGCGTCGCATGGATGCTCGGTGTGGGGCGGTTTGGCGGTATCGCGGGCTCGTTCCTGGTTGCGCAGTTGTCCCGGCAGCAGGTCAGTCTGCCGGGCATTTTCACGGTCGTCGCGATAGCAGGCGCGGTGTCGTGCGTGGCGCTGCTGATCAAACAGGCGACTGCTTCGTCACAGACGCCAGAACAAGTGCGCGACGGTGAGTCGCTTGCACACTGAAGCAATACAGTTGCGGTTGCGCGAAGCACTGCGAGCCTCGTATGAGGCTCGCAGTGCTTTAGCATTTCATTGGACCGGCGGTTTGACGTCGTATGCAATGCGCCCCGACGGCAAGAAGAACAGCGCAATCACTGCTCCGCCTTTTGCTTCCGGAAAGTGATGGCTTCCCGGCGCAGGCGCGGTCCACCCGCCATAACACCAGCCGTTCGGCCCCGCGAGCGCCGCGCCTTCGTTGAGCGGCACGACGAGATTGAACTCGCCATAAGGGTGCGAGTGATAATCGCCGCGAAACGCGTCTTCCGGGTTGCTTTGCGTGTTGGCGGTGCTGTCCATCAGCACGGCTGTGATGCTGAAATAGAAGGTATCGGCAGTGGGCTCCACGAGCCGGGCGCGCCGATACTTCGGGCCGGCGATTTCGACGTTTGCGGCCCAGCCTTCTTCGACGCCTAGCGTGATGAGGCGCGCGAGATCCTGATACAACTCGCTACCGACGCCGTATTTCGTGTTCAGCCATTGCTCGACATCGGTGCCCGTCGTCATGTCCTTCACTTCCTTGAGGAAGGGCAGGCAACGTGCGACAAGTTGATCTTTGGTGCTTGAAGTGGGATTTTCGGACATTTCGCTTGCTCCTTGGATATGTTGGCCTTGCACACGGTTCTTGCGTCATGCACGCAGTTCGATGTGCACCCTGGCGATCTCAAGATGCCATAGCACGGTCACCCCAAAAAGCGAAACTCTTGCAACACCAAAATGCACGTCATGCATATGATGATCGTGCACCTTGAACGCCGCGAGAGGCGCCGTACTACTGAATGGTTCGAGCCGGAAATTGCATCCGCTCTGTGGCCGCGTGTTGTGAGAACATGCGCACCACAATAAAACACCCTGTGTGACAAGGTTATGCACCTCAGCGATTCCAGCTTCTGGCGATTTCTTCCTCTCGTTCATGCGGTTCTGTTCGGCACGACGGCTGTGATTGGCCGCATATTGATTGCACGTACGAACCGGCACGCGATTTCGTCGCGCGATGTTTCTACCTGTGGCTGCCCGTTGTCGACGGACTGTTCCTCGCGGTTTATGGTTTTACGGGTCAGCGTGGACAACCCGTCGCGAACCTGCTCGATAGCGAGTGCTTTCGATGGATTGGTGTCGCGTGCATGGCCACCGCGTTGGTAGGGGTCGTGATCTCGCAGACCGCGATGGGCAGCGCGTGGCGAATGGGTGTCGATAGCCGCACACCTACCGAACTGATCACGACGGGACCGTTTGCGTTGTCGCGCAACCCGATTTATCTCGGCATCCGGGTGACGATGCTCGGGCAATTGCTCGTTGTGGGGAGTTGGCCCTTACTCGCTATCTGGTGTATGTCGGAATTGCTCGTGCAGATTCAGGTCAGATTCGAAGAGGAGCATATGTTTCGCTTGCACGCGCAACGTTATGCCGAATACTGCGCACGCGTACGACGCTGGCTTTGATCTGTCGCGCGCGATTCGATTCGTTCAATATCGAATTGAATACATTTCAAGTTCGAGTTTCTCGTGTGAGCGTGCGAAGGTATTAGCTCAATCGCAGTAGATTCGTTCCGCGCATTGCGCAGCCGATAGAATATTCTCCAAGGCTGCTGTTCCAATACGAGAAGCAAAATCCTTTGGCCGTTGCCTCGTCGCTTCAACCGGTTTTGCAGCGTCGAGGTTTTCCCCGTTGTTGCTTTTATTGTCCAACCCTAATCTCCGGCGTGCATTCATCCAGAGACGATACGTTCGTCATCCAGATTAAATGATTCGCGACTAAGGAGACTCCATGAAATACGGCAGGTTGGCAGCGCTGGCGGCAGGGCTTTTCAGCACGACGGCATTTGCGCAAAGCAGCGTCACACTCTACGGCGTGCTGGACACGGGCATCGAATATGTGTCCCACGCAAACGCCGCAGGCGATCACGTGATCCGGATGCCGGGTATCACGGGCGAACTGCCTTCGCGCTGGGGACTGCGCGGCACGGAAGACCTGGGTGGCGGACTCAAGGCAGTATTCATTCTCGAGAGCGGCTTCAATCTCAAGGGCGGCGACTCGGGTCAAGGCGGCCGGCTATTCGGACGACAGGCGCTTGTCGGACTGGAGGGAGCGTGGGGATCGCTGACGCTTGGCCGTCAATACACGATGTCGTATTGGGCATTGTCCGATGCCGATATTCTCGGGCCGGACATCTATGGCATCGGCGCGTTGGACGCATTCCTGCCCAACGCGAGAAGCGACAACACGATTGCCTATAAGGGAAAATTCTATGGATTCACACTCGGCGCGACCTGGTCGTTCGGACGGGACAGCACCGGCACGGGCAATTCTCCCGGGCAAGGCACATGCGCCGGACAGGTGCCGGGTGACGTGAATCAATGCCGCGAATGGAGTGCGATGCTCAAGTACGATGGTACGTACTTCGGCGTGGCGACGGCCTATGACGAGCAACGCGGCGGCACGAATGCCGCGGCTAACTTCTTCGACGGCGTCGCGCCGTTTCCGATTGCCAGCACAGGCGACAAGGATGCGCGGCTTCAGGCGAACGGCTACGTGAATCTTGCGGGAGTGAAGGTCGGTGGCGGCTGGGTCGGCCGGCGTGTTGAATCGAACGGGCGAGGCGGCGATGTGCGCTCCAATCTGTTCTACCTGGGCGCGCAATACTACGTCACCCCCGCTCTCGCCATTGATGGAGAAGCATACCGCGTGATTGTCGAGCAGCAGGACGCGCGGGCGACGATGCTCAGCATGCGTGCTACCTACTTCCTGTCGAAGCGCACGGCTGTGTATGGCAACGTTGCGTACTTGTGGAACAGCGCGCACGCTCGCTATTCCGTCAGTGCAGGTGGCGGTGGCACTACGCCTGCCGCGGGAGTCGGTCAGCTCGGTGCTATTGCAGGCATCCGGCACACGTTCTGACGGCCCGTCGCGATCCTGAATGTCCGTTCGAGGCTTAGCGCACACATCACAGTGAGCGACTCACGACGAGCGGACGCGGCTAATCAGGTCTATCAGCGCATCACTTCGGCCATCGCCACGTGGGATCGGAGAGATGGTCGGCGAAGTAATCGGATAGCGCCGCCACCTTCGCGGGTCGCGCGCGTGCCGACGGCGTTACGAAGTACAGACCGCCCTTCGTCAGCGACCAGTCGGTCAGGATCGCTTCGAGACGACCATCGGTCAGATACTCGCCGGCGATAAATTCGGGCAGTTCGGCGATCGCAAGTCCATCGAGCAGCATGGGCAATAGTGCATCGGCATTCGTCACGCGCAGCGGGCCGGTCGGCATCACCGGTTCTTCCTCGCCCGCATCGTTCGTGAAACGCCACACATCGCTACGCGCGCGATACGCGTACGAGAGACACGGCCGATCCACCAGCTCACGCGGATGCGCCGGCCGCCCTTCGCGCTGCAGATAGTCCGGCGACGCCACCACGAATTGCGTGACCGCGCACAGCCGCCGCGCCACCAGCGACGAATCCGGCAACGCGGCGATACGCAGCGCGGCATCAAAACCATCGGCGACCAGATCGACCGACGCATCCGATAGATGCAGGTCGATCGACACCTCCGGATAGGCGCGAAAGAAACCCGGCAGCAGCGGCGCGACCCAGCGCAGCCCGAACGACATCGGCACGGCGAGGCGCACCAGCCCGCGCGGCTGCACCGACATCTCGCGCGCCGCACTTTCCGCTTCCTCGGCCTGCCGGTAGAGATCGCTGGCTTTCTCGCAGATCGTCCGGCCGAACTCGGTGAGCGACAACTGGCGCGACGTCCGGTTGAGCAGCCGCGCGCCCAGCCGGTCTTCCAGGCGGGCCACACCGCGCGAGACGGTCGCCACCGATACGCCCATCGTGCGCGCCGCAGCCGCAAACGATCCCTCCTCGGCGACCTTCGCGAACATCGCGAGTCCTTCGAAATCAGGCAGCTTCGCCATTCGTCCTCATCATTTCATTTTTGCAACGTTGGTTTGCAATCAATTCTATTTCGAAAAGATCGGGCCGTCGATATTCTCCTCACATCGCAGCACGCAACACCGAACCCCAACATCCACTGAACGAAACGAAAGGAGCAACACCATGGCACGCAAACTCGACAACAAGATCGCACTCGTCACCGGCGCAACCAGCGGCATCGGTCTCGCCACCGCCCAGCGCTTCGCGGCTGAAGGCGCGCATGTTTATCTCACGGGCCGCCGTCAGGCCGAACTCGATGCCGCCGTGAAGAGCATCCGCGAAGCGGGCGGCAAGGCGACCGGTGTCCGCGTCGACTCGACGAAGCTCGGCGAACTCGACGCGCTGTATGCGCAGATCAAGGAAGAACAGGGGCGTCTGGACGTGCTGCTCGCAAACGCAGGCGGCGGTTCGATGCTGCCGTTTGGCAGCATCACCGAAGAGCACTTCGACGACACGTTCAATCGCAATGTGAAGGGCGTGCTGTTCACGGTGCAAAAGGCGCTGCCGCTGCTGGCCGCGGGAGCATCGGTAATTCTCACGGGTTCGACGGCAGGCAGCGCGGGCACGGCGGCCTTCAGCGTGTATTCGGCTTCGAAGGCAGCGGTGCGTTCATTCGCACGTAACTGGATTCTCGACCTCAAGGATCGCCAGATCCGCGTGAACACGATCAGCCCCGGCGCAACCCGCACGCCCGGCCTGCTCGATCTGGCCGGTGACGACGCCGCGCAGCGCCAGGGTCTCGCCGACTACCTGGCCTCGCAGATTCCGATGGGACGTCTGGGCGAACCCAATGAAATCGCGAGCGCGGCGCTGTTCCTCGCCTCGGACGATGCGAGCTTCGTGAACGGCATCGAGCTGTTCGTCGATGGCGGTCAGCAACAGATCTGAGTGTGGCGGGGTCACGCGGATGCGGTCACCGACGATCGCATCCGCGCCGGGGTCGCCCGAACGGAGCTTCATCATGATCGAACATCGTCCTTTTCTCTCGCTCGGCGCAATCCGGCGCGACTGGCTCGATGCACGGCTGCATTTCCGTTTTGGCGAAACGGGGTGCGCCGGCCATGCGCCGCTCGGCCCGCTTCACGTATTGAACGACGATGAATTCGCGCCGCATTCGGGTTTCGGCCTGCATGCTCATCGCGATGTCGAGATCGTCACGTGGGTGCGCTCGGGCGCGATCACGCATGAAGACGATGCGGGTAATCGCGCGCGGCTCGTCGCCGATTCCGTTCAGGTGATGAGCGCAGGTACTGCGATCCATCACGCCGAGCGCAACGAAGAAAACGCGCCCGCGCGGCTGTTCCAGATCTGGCTGCACCCGCGCACGCGGGGCGGCACGCCGCGCTGGGCGACGCGTGTCTGTTCGCACGAACTGCGCGAGGGCCGCTTCATCACGCTGGCGAGCGGCGATCCGGACGACATGAACGCGGGCGCACTGCCCATCAATACCGATGCACGCGTGTGTATCGCGACGTTACGCGAAGGCACGAGGCTGCAACACACGTTGCCGATGTCAGGGTCGGCCTATCTGGTTGTGGATCATGGGCGGCTCGATGTGGGGCACGTCCGTCTGGCGCCACGCGATGGCATCGCTATCCGCGATGAAGCGCGGCTTACGTTGACGGCGCACGACGACACCGATGTCGTGATCGTCGAACTCTTGACATAGGGCGGCTGAGGCTCCTGGCCGAACAGCGACGACATCTCTTTGGCAAAGATAGTGATCGGTGACTCCAAACTAGCGAGCACAAAGCGCAACTAACTGTCTGTTGCTCATCCCGTTTCACCTGGCTTCGCCAAACAGCACGACTCGCAGGATCGGGGGCGGGCACAGAGAGAGGCGTTGCCGACATCCGGCAGGCGAGTAGCCCCTGCACGACCTCCGATACGGACAGTCCACAACCACTGTGCTTTCTGGATAAACAGGAACGCCTGGACTGCGATTTCCTGTTTCCCGGGTTCGAGGACAATACAACGAAATCCGTGATTGACGGTGAACACGTTAAGGTACCCACGCCGCATAGGCCGGAACCTGACATGAGGCTTCCGCGTGCATCCGCACGAACACGTTTTTGTTCACCGCTTCTATTTCATGGACTCAATATGCTTATCAAGAACGTAGCAGTCAGCCTGCCCTCCAGGACCGTCACCAACGAAGAGGTTGTCGACATGATCCGGTTTCATTCGACCGGGTTCGAGGGCGACATGGACAGAGCTATGCGAACCGTAAAGACGTTGCTCGACCGTAGTGGCCTCGTCAACCGCCGCTGGTGCCACAGCCATGAGTCGCCGATCGACCACGTCGCCATGGCGACGCGCAAGGCGCTGTCCGAGACCTACCTGAGGCCGGAGCATATCGAACTGTTTATCTTCGTCGGTATCGGCAGAGGTTTTCTCGAGCCGGGCAATAGCCACATGATGGCCAGCACGCTTGGATTCGACAACGCCGAGTGCTTCGACGTGGTCGATGCATGCATGAGCTGGACACGCGCGATGTCGATTGTCGATAGCCTCTTCAAGTCCGGCCAGTATCGCAACGCGATGATCGTGAATGCCGAGTTCAACATGCTCAACGGCGGACCACTGTACCCCGCGAATTTCATGCTGAAGAACCAGGCGCAGCTGGAATACACGCTGCCGTCGTTCACGATTGGAGAGGCGGCGACGGCAACCCTGATTGTCGCTAACGAGCCAGATAACTTCAGCTTTGCTTTCCGGGGCAAGCCACAGGCGTCAGACCTCTGTACTATCCCGATTCCGGGCTACGAGGGCTATTGTCACCCGACTGAACGGATCGGGAGGAACGGAGACATGCGTTTTACATCTTTCGGTCACGAACTGCACAAGAACTCGGATGAGATTACCGAGGTGCTTTCGAAACTCCCCATCCCGAAGAGTGATATCGACATTGTCTTCACGCATGCGTCTTCGAAGGCTGCGTGGCATGGCTACGGCGTCCGGGCAGGGATCGACGACAAGATGTACCACATCTACCCGGAGACGGGAAACCTTGTCTCGGCCTCGATTCCGGCTGCCATATCACTGGCCAGAGACGACGGCCGCCTCAACCGGGGTGATCGGGTGTTATGCTGGGTAGGCAGTGCCGGCATGTCATTTAACGTAAGCAGCTTCAGATTCTGAGGCTGAATCACAACAGCTGAAAAACAACATGAAAGCCATCGCGAGGGTCATTGGCTATATCAGCAAACGGGTATCTGACTCGTACCATCTGTCGGATTACAGCGTGCTGGCCGTGGGCGTAATCGGTGCCATTGGACATCCCGTTTACTGGTTCTGGTGGACGTACGTCGATCCCCAACCCAACGAAAGCCTGGGGATGCGCATTGCCGGCATGGTTGCCAGTGTGCTCCTGCTCTTGCGCCGCTTCTGGCCCGCCGCGATGGCGCCTTTGCTGCCCTGGTATTACTTTGCAACGGTAGCGTACTCGCTACCGTTCTTTTTCACGTATTACCTGCTGACCAGTCACTATTCGATACTGTGGTCCATGGCCGAACTGGGCATGGTCTTCTTCCTGATTGCCATATTTCCCTCTTTTGTGGTCCTGTCGCTCAACGTGTTCCTGGGGGGCGGTCTCGCTGTACTGTGTGCCTGGATGACGGTGCCGCAATCCATCCATCTGGACTCGCATCTGTTTCTCTATCTGTACTTGCCGATTTTCACGTTCGGCATTTGCGCTGGCGTGACCTTCAGCTACAGCAACATGAAGGGGATCACCGCACAGGCGCGAAACGAGGCGCTTCGCGCGCTAGCAGGCACGATTGCCCATGAGATGAGAAATCCGCTCAGCCAGTTGCGGTATGTGCTGGATCGCGTGGACGAGGCGCTTCCTGTCATCACTGGCGCGAAGGCATCTTCCGGCGTGTCACCCGACGGCGCCGCTTTGCTGTTTCACCATCTCACGTACGGCCAGCTGGCAATCGACCGCGGCTTGCGGATCATCGCGATGACGCTCGACGAGGTGAGTGCGAAGCCCATTCGCCCGGATCATCTCGTCTATCTGAGCGCTGCGGAAACGACGCGTAAGGCAATCGACGAGTACGGTTTCGGTGACAGAAAGGAACGCAGCAAGGTCAGTCTGAGCGTCATTGAGGACTTCACCTTCAAGGTCGACGAAACGGTCTACCTGTTCGCGCTGTTCAACCTGATCAGGAACGCGCTTCATCATATTGCGTCACATCCGTCTGCGGCGATTACGCTGACAGTAGATCGCCAGCGGGTAACCGTCCACGACACCGGGCCGGGTATTGCGCCTGGCGTGATGGCGGAACTGTTCAAACCTTTCCAGACGACGGGAAATCCTGCGGGCACGGGATTGGGCCTTGCGTATTGCCAGCGGGCCATGCGTTCTTTCGGCGGCACTGTGTCATGCGATTCGGAAGTGGGTAAATTCACGCAATTCACACTGCAATTTCCGCTCATCTCGCGAGAGGAAATCGCAGCACACGAGCGCCAGGTTCTCGAGCAATCCACGGCGTTCTTCAACGGCAAGCGCATCCTTGTGGTGGACGATGATGCCGACCAGAGGGCGAGAGTGTCACGCGTTCTGTCCAAAGTCGGTGTACAGGTCAGCGAGGCGGAGAACGGCGAGGAAGCACTCGCGCTGTTGCGGCAACCACCGTCCTGGAACCTCGTATTGATGGACATCAATATGCCGGTGATGGACGGCTACACCACCACGGAGAAGATCCGTGCGGACAACACAGGTATCAACAGGAACGTGCCGATTGCCGGCTACACCGCGGAGCATCGTGGCATTGCACGCGTTCTCGCGCAAAGAGCCGGCATGGACCTGACGCTGAGCAAATCGTGCGGCCCGGTGGAACTGATCACGACGCTGAGCGCGCTTCTGGAAAGCGGCACGCGACACCGCTCGAAGCAGATGTTCGACGGTTTCTCGGGCCGGTCGATCATCGTGGCCGACGACGATACCTACAGCAGACTGGTGGCAAAAAGTTATCTGGAGCGCTTCGGCGCCGGTGTCATCGAAGCAGAACACGGATTGGCCGTTCTCGCCCGGTTGGACGAGCAGCCGGGTGTTGATGCCATTCTGATGGACGTCAACATGCCGGGCATGGGTGGCGTAGAAACCGCGCTGGCGATCCGCGCACGCGTTGATGGCGCGTGCCGGGTACCCATCATCGCGCTCACGGGTCACGCTGACGTGGGTGCCGTTCAGGAATGCCTGCGTGCCGGTATGGACGAGGTGCTGGTCAAGCCGGTGCAGATCGGCTTGCTTCACGCATGCCTCGCGAGACAGTTTGCCCGGATGGAATCTTTGACCTCTAAGGAAGCCGGTTCGGACCGCACTGCGTCCGTCACTGAAGTCGCTAAAGCAGGCGTGAGAAAGGGCGAGCAACTGCTCGATGAAATGCAGCTTGATGAACTCGCAACGCTCGACCTGCTAGATCAGAGTTTCCTTAGCGGCATCGAACAGATCCGTTCTCTGCAGGCGCATCTTGCGAGCAGTGTGGCCGCGCATGACATCGAGTCGACGCACGCTGCTTTACACAGACTTCTCGGTGTCAGCGGCAACATCGGTGCAAAGGCACTGCATGCATACGCAGAGACGATCTATCCGCGCATCAAGCAAGGTCAATGGCCTCTGGAGCTGGACTGGCTCGAGCAGATTTCTACATTAGGCAATCGATCGACTGAAGCGCTGGAAGCGTACTTCGTTTCTGCCACGACGAGTCGCGGTTATCGTCAGGTGTCGGGAGAGGTCTAGACCCGAATGGGCCGCCCGGCTCAGTCGGGCGATGTCCCCACACCGCTTGCCCGCTTCGTCCTCGATGCAAATAGCTCCTTACGTACGATGGCGTGCACACCCATATTGCCATCGACAACCTGCGTCACCCCGAAGTCGATCGCAACCGAGATCAGCGAGATAGCTTCGTCCTCGGTCAGCCCTTGCGTCGTCATCAGGAAGCGGCGCGTCTTGATGAAAGCATCGCGCATCGCCAGGTCGAGTGTGGACTTCTCATACACCTTGCTTTGAGCCTGCACGCCGAATTCGGCCAGATAGTTTGCGTGACTAAAACCGTGAAGGACCCATTCGTCCGCCGTTTCCACGAGCGGATACGTGAGGTCGGCATATGTTTTCCCGGCAAGATCAGCTTTCTTGTGCAGGATGATCTGAAAATCCCCCGTCAAGGAGCATTCAATCGCGGTGCCGCACAACTCGGAGTCGCCCTGCGACGCGTGCGGATCGCCGACCGAAAGCAGGGCGCCAGGCACGCCGACGGTGAGATAAACGCTTGTCCCGGGCGCAATGCGCCAGTTGTCGAGATTTCCGCCGAACGCGGACGGTGGTATCGAGTCGATAAGACCGCTTTGCTGTGGAGCGACGGCTATCAGCCCAAAATGAGGACGAACGGGTATGCGTACGTCTCTGAGTACGTCGAAGTTCTTTTCGACGGTTGTGTGGTCAACCGGAACGCCGGGGTAATCGATTGTCTCGTGCACCACGCCGAACGGATCGCGTTGCGGAGTCCAACGATAGTTATAGACCGCGCGTGCGTGGGGATTGTGACTTTCGCTGTCGTCGAGCTCGTAGATCGTCACGACTTCACGCGGCTTGGGTTCGGTCAGCAACTCCCGATAGTGAAAGCCCCACCAGGCCGCCGCGTTGCTGCCGAACACGCGGCCGGCGAAATGCGGATTGGCACAGCGTCGCGGCCGCACGTCGAGGATGCGGACTTCGAGTACGTCACCAGGCTCTGCACCCCGCACGGCCACAGGCCCGGTGCAGATATGCACGCCAAAACCTTCGCCCGCACCGCGACCATAGATTGACGCATCGATCGGTCCTGCACCGCGTCGATTGACGTTCTTCCGTTCGGCCGTCCAGTGGAAGACGCTTTCTGCGCCCGCATCGCCGGCAATCATGCGCGCCCAGTCGTCGGCTGCGTGCTGGGTGAGCGTCTCGATTGTCACCGTGTCGCCGCTATCGACTTCGAGGACCGGTTTCAGATCGTGTGAAAAGTAGCCCCAGTGCACCGTGTTTGCATTCACACGCAGCAGGTGATGGCGCGCGCGCTTTCCTTTTCGCACGGGCCGCGATTCCACGAGCACTTCTCGCTCTTCGTCACTTGCCGCAATGACCTCTGAGAGACCGGATCGCGGCGCGGTTTCATCAGCTTTGGCCTTTGCATTTCCGGGAACACTGTCGGCATCCAGCGGCAAGCCGCGTGAGATCCGACGAACGAACTGACGCGCAAGTTCGAGGCTCGCTTCATGACGGAACTCGCGCGGCGACGTTCTGTACTGGTCGCGAAACGCGCGGCTGAAGTGCGCCGGATCGTTGAAGCCCCATCGAAAGCAGATTTCGGAAATCGATTTCTTCTCATGCAGCGGGTCGACCAGTTCCGCACGGCAGCGTTCCAGCCGGCGCACGCGAAGATAAGTCGAAAAGCTCTGACCTGCCGATTCAAAGAGCTTCTGCAGATAGCGTGGCGAGACTCCCGCTTCTTGCGCAATCTCCGGGACGCTGAGCTTGGACTCTCCAAGGCGCGCATCGATGGAGCGGCACGCGCGTGCAAAGATTGCAGCCTGCGACGCGGTCAAGCCATTTACGCTGTCGCCTCGCTGGGCTGACAGGCACGCAAAGAGGAATTCGGCGAGAGCAAGTTCGAGCGGTCGCAACTCATTGCGCGACAAGGTATCGACGGCTTCTCCGATTGAGCGAAGAAAGCGGGAGAAGACCTGCCCGATGCCGGCGTTTCCTGTGATATGGCCTGCGCGCAACGTAGCAGGTGCTAGAAGATGCGCGCTCAAAGCCGCCCGCGGCACGAGCACGGCGAAGATTCGAAAGTCGCAGTCGAGCGTCAGCGAAGCATGCTCGCGCGCAGGCACGTAGATGACGTCGTTGACTGACAGCCGCGTCGACACCCCATCGACCGAGAGCGTCGCTTTGCCGTCGATCAGAAGCAGCAGTCGAAGACTATCGTTGGTCGCCGGGTCGAATCGCAGTGTCTGCGCGACCGACGCAATCATGCCCAGCTCGAAGCCGCCAGCGGAAGTCTGCGAATGCATCGTGGCCTGCAGCGCGCCACCCGCAGGTAGCGCGTTCCATCCGAGTCCCAGGCGCGACAGCGCTTCGCGCCAGGCGCTGGAGCGATCGCCTTCGCGATATGACTCGGTAGTGAACCGCTGCAAACTCAATCTGCCTCCCGTCCTGCGACAGCCGTCCGCTTGTCGGCAGGCGCCGTCCGTGTCGGGTGCGCGTGACTCGCGCTGCGGCACTGCGAAGCAACGTCCATGCCATTGTTTTTCGCATGTGCAGGTGTGCCTTGGAGCGGGTGTGGATAAGCACGCGTCGCGCGGCTGGCAAGCTATCCGCGCGACGCGTCTTCGTTGTTCGCATGCACTGAACAGGGAGTTCGACGCATCAGGAAGACCAACGCACGCACCGCATTAGGGCGATGCGAACGCCCCGAACATCTCCTTGCGGATCGAACCGTGGATGCCCCAGTTGCCATCGACGACCTGGGTCACGCCGAAATCGGCTGCTACGGACATCAGGGCAATCGCTTCGTCTTCGCTCATCCGGTGCACGGTCATCAAAAAGCGCCGCAGCTTCCGGAAGGCATCGCGCATTGCCTTGTCAAGGCTCGCATGTTGCGCGACTTCGATTTGTGCGTTTGGGCCCAGCTCTGCGAGATAGTTCGGGAATGTGAAGCCATAGACGGACCATAGCTCGTCGGTTTCGAGCAGCGGGTGCGTGAGTCCCTCGAGGATGGACCCACCGAGGTCGGCGGCCTTGTGCAGCACGAACTCAAAGTCACCCGTGAGCGATGTTTCGATTGCAGTACCGCCAAGCTCGCTATCGCCCTGTGCCGCATGCGGGTCGCCGACGGAGAAGAACGCGCCCTCGACCGCTACGGGGTAGTACATCCGGGCCCCCTTTCCGACGCGCCAGTCGTCGATGTTGCCGCCGGTGTAGCCAGGCGGAATCGAGCTGACAAAGTCCGATTCTGCAGGCGCAACACCCATCGTGCCGAAGTGCAGGCGAGCAGGCACTTTCACATCTGGCAGGATTCCCTCGCGCTTTTTCACACGTGAGTGATCGACGCGCACGCCCGGGTAATCGATATTTGCATGCACGATGCCGTCGGGATCAGTCTGCGGCGTCCACACGTAGTTGTACACGGCACGTGCGAACGGTTCACCCGAGGTATCCAGTTCGAAGATGGTGACCACTTCGCGCGGCTTGGGCTCTTCGATCAGGTCGTGATACTGAAATCCCCATGACGCCGCAACGTTCGATCCGAAGCAACGGCCCCGATAGCAGGCGTTGCAACTCGGACGAGGACGCACGTCAAGGATGCGTACCTCCAGTACGTCGCCCGGCTCGGCGCCTTCGACGGCAATCGGTCCGGTCAGCAGGTGAACGCCGACGCCTTCGCCGGAGCCGAGCTTGAACGGACCCTCTGTCGGACCGGCGCCGCGACGGGGCACCGCCTTATGCTCGCGCGTCCAGTGGAACACGCTTTCTGCACCGGGGTCGCCGGCTACCATCCGTTCGTGGTCGTCGTTCGCGTGGTGCGTCAGTGTCTCAATCGTGGCGCGGTCGCCGGAACGCACGGTCAGTGCGGGCGCTACCGCTTTGCTGAAATAGCCCCAATGGACGGTTTCCGGAGACACGCGAAGAGTGTGATGCTTCATCAGTCGATTCCTTGTTGAGATTGCGACTTTCAGATTGCGAGAGCGAGCCGGTCGTCTGCGCCCATGACCGACAGGAATCGCCGTGTCAAACGATGTTGCGGCTGGGTAAGGATCTGGTGCGCTGGGCCTTCCTCGACGATCTTGCCGCCGCTCATGAACACGACACGATCTGCGACCTGGTCGGCAAAGCGCAGCTGATGCGTCGAAATGATCATCGTCAGCCCGCCTTCGATGGCGAGTCGCTGGATGACATCGAGCACTTCGCCGACGAGTTCGGGGTCGAGCGCGGAAGTCGGCTCGTCGAGCAACAAGACGCGCGGCCTGGGCGCGAGCGCGCGTGCAATCGCTACACGCTGTTGCTGGCCGCCGGACAGGTGACGCGGCAGCGCATCGGCGCGATGCGCGAGGCCGACGCGCTCAAGCAACTCACGGGCACGACGCGCGGCTTCGTCGGCTGGGACGCCATGCACCCAACGCAGAGGCCCGGCGACGTTTTCGAGCGCGGACAGATGTGCGAACAGGTTGAAGTGCTGAAAGACCATCCCGACGCCGGCGGCGGCGCGTTGACTGGCGAGTTCGCCAGGCGTCGCCTGATTGCCGTCGACCCGATAGCCGATGCGCTGGCCATCGATGCGAATCTTTCCTTCGTCCCACGATTCCAGATGATTGACGCAGCGAAGCAGTGTGCTCTTGCCGGAACCGCTCGGGCCTAGCACCACGACGACTTCGCCGGCCCGGACAGTCATATCGAAACCGTTGAGCACAGTCTGCGTACCGTAGCTTTTTTTCAAGCCGATGATCTGTACTGAAGGGGGCTGCTTTGCAAGCTCGGCAAGGCGTGCCGCACGCTGTCCGACACTGCGGACTTCGACGGAGCGCGGCGCCGATGAGCCGTCGAGTTCGCTGTCGTCGCGCGTCGCGTCGGCATCGGGTGCGCTCGTCGGCACGGCCGCTGATACTGCGTCGGCGCGTCGCCACGGCAGCAGACGCGCAAAGCCTTTGACGCCGCTGCGCTCAAGATCGAGCGCGCTCTCGGCCACGAGCTGGATGGCGGCAATGAGTCCGGTCAGCACGAGGTACATGAGACCAGACGCAAAGAAAATCGCGAAGAAGTCGAACGTGGAAGACGCGAGTTGCGTGCTGCGCAGCGTGAGTTCGTCGACGGCGATGACGGAGGCAAGCGACGAATTTTTCAGTGCGCTCACCGATTCATTGCCGAGTGCCGGCACGATCGCGCGAATCGCCTGCGGCGATATCACGCGTCGCATCAGTACCGATGGCGTCATGCCCAGCGCCTGGCCCGCGAGAACCTGACCGCGATCGACGCCAAGCACGCCCGCGCGCAGGATCTCGGCGATAAACGGCCCTTCATTGGCGGCAAGCGCGAGGCCTGCCGCCGCGATGGCCGAGAGCTTCAAGCCGAGATGCGGTAAGGCGTCGTACGCGAAGACAAGCTGGAGAATCAGCGGCGTGCCGCGAAAGATCACCGTATAGCCGCGCGCAATGGCGGCGAGCGGACCTACGCGCGACAGTTGCATCGCCGCCAGCACGACACCTACGACAAGACCGCCGGCCAGCCCCAGCACCGTGACTGCAACGGTAAAGCCAATACCGCGCACGAGATACGGCAGCGTCAAATAGTGCAGAAACAGTTCCATCGTGTCGACCTTTTGATCAGCGACTGGGACAGTGGCTTTACTTCGCGACGATCAGCTGAGGAGGCGCTTCGTTTTCAACGCCCAGCGCCCACTTTTTCAGCAGCGCCTTCTCTGTACCGGACTTCTGGATCGCGATCAGTGCGGCCATCACGGCTTCGCGGAACTGCGGATTGCTCTTCGGCACACCGATACCGACGTAGTACGGCAGCGTCACGGCAGTGGCTTTCTCGAGCTTGTCCGGATAAGCCTTCACAGCCTGATCGACGGTGTTCACGTCATTGATGTACGTGTCGGCGCGTCCGGCGAGGATGGCCTGGATGCAGTTCGCGTTGTTGTCATAGAGCTGGATGGCGGCTTCCTGCTTGCCTTGCGCCTTGCAGGCCGGTGCGAGCGCCTGAATGAGCGGCACTTCGACATAGCCGGTGTTTTCTGCCGCGGTCGTCCCGCACATCGACGCATCGATGCCGGTGATTTTCTTCGGATTTCCCTTCGCGACGAGCACGCCGTCAAAGACCTTGGAATAGGTGATGAAGTCGGCGGCTTTCGCGCGCTCTTCGGTTGCGTAGATATCGGAGATGACAATGTCAGCCTGACCGCTTTGCAGCGTCGTCAGCAGTGCCGCGAATGTGACCGGCTTGTACGTCACCGAAAAGCCGAGGCACTTTCCGATGGTCTCGCCAAGATCGATATCGAAGCCGACGTATTTGCTGGGGTCATTCGGATCGAGTGCTTCGTAGCCGGGCGTATGCGGGTTGATCGCGTTGACGAGCGATTTGCCTTTCCATTGCGGATACTTTGCCTGCAGCGCGGCGCATTCGGCCGGCACCGGCGAAGCCTCGGCGTGCGCCAACATGGGTACGGCGAAGCCCGACAGGCACATGATGATGGCCGCGACGCGTACGCGGCAGGACTGCAAGATAGCGGTAAGCATCCGATAGCTCCTGACTGGCAGATGTCAACGGCGTCCCCATGGTCGCCTTGTTGCATCGCACGAGCCGAAGCGTAAGCAGCCGAAAAATCGTGGGCTTGATTCTGCGCGTACAAAACCTTGCATGACGGCGTTGATGCGTCACCAGCGGGTCTGGAGGGCGGAAGGAATGAGTGCCCGGCCCCGTTATCGCTGTACGGCTAAAATCGACGACTTCCGAAGACGGTCCCGAAGGCTCACATGGAAATCAAATGGATTGAAGATTTCATCGCGCTTGCCCAGTATCAGAGCTTTTCGCGCGCCGCGGAATTTCGCAACGTCACGCAGTCTGGTTTCAGCCGGAGAATCCAGTCGCTGGAGCAATGGGTCGGCGCCGAACTGATCGACCGCAGCAGCTTCCCGCCGGTGCTGACACCCGCAGGGCAACTGTTCAAGGAGACCGCCGACGATGTACTTGCGCGGCTTCTCGATACGCGAGCCATCATCCGTACCGAGCAGCGGATCGCCGGCAAGAGTTTGCAGATCTGCGCGGGACACACGATTGCGCTGAACTTTCTGCCGGCATGGCTCAAGGCACTTGCCCCGCAATTTGGCGAGGTGCGCGCGCGCGTCATTCCCACGAACGTCCACGACTCGATTCTTATGCTCGTGAACGGCAACTGCGAACTGATGTTCGCCTATCACCACCCTGAACTGCCGCTTCATCTCGATGCCGCCAGGTACGAGCATGTCACTGTCGGCATCGATACGCTGGTGCCAGCCAGCAGGCCAAACGAACGGTCCGCGCCAAGGTTCCGCTTGCCTGGGACCAAGGTGCGACCGCTACCGCTCGTTTCCTACACCGAGACCAGCTACTTTGGCCGTTGCCAGGCATTGCTGTTGAAGCAGGCGTCAGACGCACCGTCACTGCGTTTGCACTACGAATCCGACATGGCGGAAGTTCTGAAGAAGCTCGTCATGGAAGGAGAGGGCGTTGCCTGGCTGCCGAAGAGCACCATCACGAAGGAGCTTGCCAATGGCGATCTCGTGCCGGCGGGGCCGGCGAGCTGGCATCTGCAGGTGGAACTGCGCGCGTATCGCGATTCAACGAACCGCAGCGAATTCGTGGATACGCTCTGGCATCACCTTCGCGCGGGCTCCGTCGCATTGAATTAAGGGTTTTCCCTCATTATGCGAGTTTCGCATAAGCACATGTCGTATCAGCATTGGCGGCTTTTTTAACGTCCCTACCATCCGTCCTACGGTGAAAGCGCCGCGCCCAGCGCCGCTTTCAATTCTTCTCTCGCGCGTGACGGTCACCCTCCGTCGCTCACGCCGCTACAGGACGGATGAACATGAAGAATCGCCTTACCATCAGCATCGCGGCGGCCATGCTGCTTGGAATCGGAGTTGGCTTCGCGTGTCACGCGAATATTGCCGACCCCGCTACCCTTAAAGCAGTTGCCGGCTATTTTTCGATCGTCACGGACATCTTTCTCCGGCTGATCAAGATGATCATCGCGCCGCTGGTCTTCGTGACACTCGTGTCGGGGCTGGCCGGGATGGATGGCGGCGATGATGTCGGCCGCATCGGCGTACGCTCGGTGGGATGGTTCATCGGTGCATCACTCATTTCGCTGGCGCTCGGGCTCGTGATGGCAAACGTGCTTGAACCCGGCGCAGGTCTGCATCTGACCGACACCGCCAGCGAAACGAACACGGGGCTCAACACCGCGGCACTGAACGTCAAGGACGTCATCACCCACGCGTTTCCGACGAGCTTGCTGGATGCGATGGCGCGCAATGACATCCTGCAGATCCTGGTCTTCTCGCTGTTCCTCGGTGTCGGCCTGAGCGCGCTCAAACGCGATCCGCGCGTTGGCATCGTCATTCAGGCGATCGACGGCATGGTCCCGGTGATGCTGCGGCTCACGAACTACGTGATGCGCGCTGCGCCCGTTGGCGTATTCGGCGCCATCGCTTCTTCCGTGACGCTGCGTGGCCTCGACGTGATCTATACCTACGGCAAGCTCATCGGATCGTTCTACCTCGGGTTGCTGATCCTCTGGGCCATTCTCATTGCGATCGGTTACGTCTTTCTCGGACGGAAGGTGGGGAGTCTGCTGAAGGCCGTGCGCGAGCCTGCGATGATTGCATTTTCCACGGCAAGCAGCGAGGCCGCCTATCCGCGCCTCACTGAGCAACTGGAGAAGTTCGGCGTCGACAAGAAGGTGGTCGGTTTCACGCTGCCGCTTGGCTACGCGTTCAATCTCGACGGATCGATGATGTATCAGGCGTTCGCGGCGATTTTCATTGCCCAGGCGTTTGGTGTGCATATGCCGCTATCGCAGCAGGTCTTCATGCTGCTGATCCTGATGTTGAGCAGCAAAGGGATGGCAAGTGTGCCGCGTGGTTCCGTGGTGGTCGTTGCGGCCGTTGCGCCGATGTTTCATCTGCCGGCAGCCGGCGTCGCACTGGTGCTGGCGATCGACCAGATTCTCGATATGGGTCGCACGATGACCAACGTGATCGGCAATAGCGTAGCGACTGCCGTCATTGCGAAATGGGAAGTGGCACGCGGGGAAAAGTCGGCGGAAGCATCGTTCGAGCAGGTAGAGGCGAGCGCGCAATGAGTACGACTTTCGCAGAAAGCAAACGCAAGCTGGGAGTAGTGGGAGGATTGGGACCACTGGCAAGCGCCGATGTGTTCTTCAAGATCGTGAAGGCAACGCCGGCTTCATCGGATGCCGGGCATGCAGAGGTCATCTTCGAGCAGCGTCCGTTCAGCGGCGTGGGTGCGGGAAGCAGCGCTACGACGGCGCGCAAGCTGTACATCTACGACATGATTCGAGACTTCGAGAAGCGTGGCGTCACGATGGTCGTGCTTCCCTGCTTTCTCAGTCATACGTTTATCGATGAACTGAAAGCCAATACGAGCCTGCCGATTGTGGATATCGTCGAGGCAGTGCGTAGCTACGTACGGCGGACGTTCCCCGGTGCGAAGCGTATCGGCGTACTCGCTTCGGATTACGTCCGCGAAAAGCGGCTCTTTGAGCGCTACTTTGCCGCGCCTGAATTCGAGGTCGTGCATCCGCGCACTGCGGACGATACGGACAGGGTGACCGAAGCCATCTATGGTCCCGACGGAATCAAGAGCGGCAATCTGGGCGGCCGCCCTCTGGCGCTGCTGCGCGCTGTCTGCGAGGACCTGATCGAGCAGGGCGTCGACGTGATCGTGCCGGGCATGACGGAGATCGCGCTCGTCGCCGGGGACATCGGACCGTTGCAGGTGCCTCTTGTCGATTCGAACATGGCGTACGCGCAATCTGTTGTGTCGGGGTGTGCGGGTTCACCTTCCCCGGCTTTCAAGGTCGGTGTGGTAGGCGGCGTGGGTCCGGCTGCGACGGTCGATTTCCTTGAGAAGGTTGTTCGCCATACACCGGCGTCGCGCGACCAGGATCACATCAAACTGCTGGTCGAACAGAACCCGCAGATTCCAGACAGAACGGAAAACCTGATTGGTGACGGGCTGGATCCAACCGTTTCGCTCTACGCCACGTGCAAGAAACTGGAAGAGGGCGGCGCGGACATCATCGCGATTCCGTGCAACACGGCGCACGCATATGTCGACGGGATTCAGCGTTATCTTGGGATACCTGTCGTCAATATGCTGACCGTCACGGTGCAATATCTGCGTGAAGTCTTTCCTGAGTCGCGCGATATCGGTGTACTGGCCACATCCGGCACGATCGAAAGCGGTGTCTATCAAAAGGCACTTGAATCGCACGGTCTGCGGCAGGTCGCGCCGGACCCCGCGTTGCAGGTGCGCGTGATGGACGCCATTTACGGAAAGACGGGCGTCAAGGCGGGCTTTACGACGGGTCAGTGCAAGGAAGACCTCATCGCAGCAGTTGAAGGGCTGATTGCCAGAGGCGTGGAAGTCATCATCCTCGGATGCACTGAGCTTCCCATGCTGCTGCCGGCCGGTGAATTTGTGAGCCGCAATGGAGGACGCGTGCAACTCGTCGACCCGACTGAAGTGCTCGCGAGGCAATGCGTTGCCTATGCGAAAGATGTCACGAACTGAGCTGATCTGCTCCCGTTCCTGTTCCTGTTCCAGAGGACTCGACGCGTCCACGCCAGCACGGACGTTCGCGAGGACGCTTTCGGCATGTGTCGAAGGTCGGTCCCCAGGCTGTGCCTCGCCAGACGGTCGAGCCTGACCGATCCAGAATATCTGTCGCTGCGAAACTCCCAGCAGCGGTCGGTCCATCTTCACTTGTCCCTCTCCGACTTCCGAAAGCCCGTTTCATATTGCGGGATTTGCGCCGAATTTCCACTGCGCCGCTTTTCCGCTGCTTGAAAGTTTGTTTTGCATTGCAAAAATCGCATCGTATCTCATTGAAAAATAACAGAAAATAATGTCTTATGTCTTATATAAGACTTCTCCCGGGCGGCGCTACTATTTAGTCATGCAGTTCGCTTCGAAAGAC
The DNA here is from genome assembly GCF_017104715.1 of Burkholderia sp. Ac-20365. Taxonomy (GTDB): domain Bacteria; phylum Pseudomonadota; class Gammaproteobacteria; order Burkholderiales; family Burkholderiaceae; genus Paraburkholderia. The sequence continues at coordinate 78,686 of NZ_JAAGPI010000005.1, read as the reverse complement.
GTGGCGACACGATGAATCATTCAGTCAAATCCGCTTTGCTCCTAGGAGATACACATGACCCAATATCAAGACGACATCAAGGCCGTTGCTGGTTTGAAAGAGAACAACGGTAGCGCATGGAGTGCGATCAACCCCGAGTACGCTGCACGCATGCGTGCCCAGAACCGGTTCAAGACGGGCCTGGATATCGCGAAGTACACGGCCGGGATCATGCGCGCCGACATGGCGGCCTACGATGCCGATCCGTCGAAGTACACGCAGTCGCTCGGCTGCTGGCACGGCTTCATCGGGCAGCAGAAGATGATCTCCATCAAGAAGCACTTCAACAGCACCGAGCGCCGCTACCTTTATCTGTCCGGCTGGATGGTGGCCGCGCTGCGCTCCGAGTTCGGCCCGCTGCCGGACCAGTCGATGCACGAAAAGACCTCGGTCACTGCGCTGATCCGCGAGCTGTACACCTTCCTGCGCCAGGCCGACGCACGTGAACTAGGCGGCCTGTTCCGCCAGCTGGATGCAGCAGAAGGCGCTGCGAAGGCCGCCATCCAGGAAAAGATCGACAACCACGTCACGCATGTGGTGCCCATCATCGCCGACATCGACGCCGGTTTCGGCAACGCGGAAGCCACGTACCTGCTGGCCAAGCAGTTCATCGAAGCGGGTGCATGCTGCATCCAGATCGAAAACCAGGTATCCGACGAGAAGCAGTGCGGCCACCAGGATGGCAAGGTCACCGTGCCGCACGAGGACTTCCTGGCCAAGATCCGCGCTATTCGCTACGCGTTCCTGGAACTGGGCGTGGACGACGGCATCATCGTGTCCCGTACCGACTCGCTGGGTGCCGGCCTGACCAAGCAGATCGCCGTGACCCACACGCCGGGCGACCTGGGCGACCAGTACAACTCGTTCCTCGATTGCGAGGAACTGTCGGCCGACGCGCTGGGCAATGGCGACGTCATCATCAAGCGCGACGGCAAGCTGCTGCGTCCGAAGCGCCTGCCTAGCAACCTGTTCCAGTTCCGTGCCGGCACGGGCGAAGCACGCTGCGTGCTGGATAGCATCACCGCGCTGCAAAACGGCGCCGACCTGCTGTGGATCGAAACCGAAAAGCCGCATATCGGCCAGATCGGCGGCATGGTCAACGAAATCCGCAAGGTCGTTCCGAACGCGAAGCTGGTGTACAACAACAGCCCGTCGTTCAACTGGACGCTGAATTTCCGTCAGCAGGCCTATGACGCGATGAAGGCTGAGGGCAAGGACGTATCGGCCTATGACCGCGCGCAGTTGATGAGCGTGGAATACGACCAGACCGAACTGGCGAAGCTCGCCGACGAAAAGATCCGGACCTTCCAGGCCGACTCGTCGCGCGAAGCCGGCATCTTCCACCACCTGATCACGCTGCCGACGTACCACACCGCCGCGCTGTCGACCGACAACCTCGCGAAAGAATACTTTGGCGACCAGGGCATGCTCGGTTACGTGGCGGGCGTGCAGCGCAAGGAGATCCGTCAGGGCATCGCGTGTGTCAAGCATCAGAACATGTCCGGGTCGGACATCGGCGATGACCACAAGGAGTATTTCAGCGGCGAAGCAGCCTTGAAGGCGGCGGGTAAAGACAACACGATGAACCAGTTCTGATAGCAGCCGTGCTCTGAGAAAAACGCCAACCTGCGGGTTGGCGTTTTCACATCTCGACGAAGTTTTCAGGCGGCGGAGGCTTACGGACGAAAGGCGGATTCAACGGAATGAAAGGCAATTTGCGCGTGACGGTAGCTGTCGGAGCCGGCACGAGCCCAGGTACGCACGACGGCAGCACGCCTTAGGCCCTGAACTATCGATTGCCGTGATGATTCAGATACGAAATAGCGATTTTTCTTTTGTATAGCTCACTCCTAGCATGTGAATGATGGCTGATAACCAGCGCAGCGTCGTTCATGGCAACCGTTCTGACCGTGCGCTGCGGCATACGACCGGTTCAGGGAGGTCTGGATGGAGCACAAAGCCCGCACACAAAACGAAAAGCTCGAAGTCAAGACGACGACTTGCTACATGTGTGCCTGTCGATGCGGTATCCGCGTTCATCTTCGCGATGGGGAAGTGCGCTACATCGACGGCAATCCGGAGCATCCGCTGAATCAGGGCGTGATTTGCGCGAAGGGATCGTCGGGCATCATGAAGCAGTACTCGCCCGCGCGTCTCACGCAGCCGTTGATGCGCAAGCCCGACGCGTTGCGCGGCAGCGCGCAGTTCGAGCCCGTCTCATGGGAGGTCGCGTTCGACGTCCTCGAAAAACGCCTCGCCCATCTGCGCGCCACCGATCCAAAGAAGTTCGCGCTTTTCACTGGCCGCGATCAGATGCAGGCGTTGACGGGGCTCTTCGCCAAGCAGTTCGGCACGCCCAATTACGCGGCGCATGGCGGCTTCTGCTCGGTGAACATGGCCGCGGGCATGATCTACACGATGGGTGGCTCATTCTGGGAATTCGGCGGCCCGGACCTCGACCGTGCGAAGCTGTTCTTCATGATCGGCACCGCCGAAGACCATCACTCGAATCCACTCAAGATCGCGATTTCGAAGTTCAAGCGCGCGGGCGGACGCTTCATCGCGATCAATCCGGTGCGTACCGGTTATGCGGCGATTGCCGACGAATGGGTGCCGATCCGTCCGGGCACGGACGGCGCGCTGTTCATGGCGCTGATGCGCGAGTTGATCGAAAGCAATGCGTATGACCGCGAGTTCGTCGAGCGCTACACGAATGCAGGCGAACTGCTCGACATGCGCGAAGACAGCGAGACGCAGGGCCTGTTCGTATGCGATGACAATGCGCAAGAATGCAATGCGCTGTTCCCGCAGAATCATTTGTGGTGGGATCCCGTCAGCCAGAAGGAAGTGCTGCATCACACACCGGGTGTGCGGCCCGCTCTGGAAGGCCGCTATACCCTTGCGAACGGCACGCCCGTTACGCCTTCATTTGCGCTGTTGCGCGAACAGGTGGCGAGTTGTACGCCCGAATGGGCATCGACTATCACCGGCATTCCCACCGATACCATCCGGCGTCTAGCACGCGAAATGGCCGACGTTGCACGCGATCAGAAGATCACGCTGCCTATCCAATGGACCGACTCGTGGGGCGAAACGCACGACACCGTCACCGGCGCGCCGATAGCCTTTCATGCGATGCGTGGGCTCGCCGGCCATTCGAACGGCTTTCAGACCATTCGCGCGCTGGCCGTGCTGATGTCGCTGCTCGGCACCATCGACCGGCCGGGCGGTTTCCGGCACAAGTCGCCGTATCCGCGCGCGGTGCCGCCATCGGCGAAACCGCCGAACAGTCCCGGTGACGTCAAGCCGAACACGCCGCTCGCGAATGGACCGCTCGGCTGGCCCGCCGGTCCAGAAGACCTGTTTATCCACGACAACGGCGATCCTGTGCGCATCGACAAGGCGTTCTCGTGGGAGTATCCGCTCGCTGTGCACGGACTCATGCATAGTGTGATCACGAATGCGTGGCGCGGCGATCCGTATCCGATCGACACGCTGCTCATTTTCATGGCCAATCTCGCGTGGAATTCGTCGATGAATACCGTCGAAGTCCGCAAGATGCTCGCGGACCGCAATGAAGACGGCGAGTACAAGATTCCGTTCATTGTCGTGTGCGATGCATTCCAGTCTGAGATGACAGCCTTCGCCGATCTGATCTTGCCTGACACGACTTATCTCGAACGCTATGACGCGATGTCGATGCTGGACCGACCGATCTCCGAGTACGACGGTCCCGTCGATTCCGTGCGCGTGCCCGTCGTCCCGCCGACAGGCGAGTGCAAACCGTTCCAGGAAGTGCTCGTCGAACTCGCGAGCCGTTTGAAGTTTCCCGCATTCACGACGCCGGACGGCAAGCGCAAGTATCGCGACTATCCGGAGTTCATCATCAATCATCAGACGGCGCCGGGGTCAGGCGTTGGGTTCCTGATGGGCTGGCGCGGCAAGGACGGCAAGGATGCGCTCGTCGGCGAGCCGAATCCGGATCAGTGGAAGGAATACGCGAAACACAACTGCGTCTTTCATTACGCGCTGCCTGAACACATGCAGTACATGCGCAATTGCAACGGGCCGTATCTCGACTTCGCGGTACAGAAAGGCATGCGCAAGTTCAACACGCCCATCGTCATTGCGCTCTATTCGGATGTGATGCAGAAATTCAGGCTCGCCGCGCAGGGCAAGAGCAAAGGACGACAACCGCCGGATCATTTGCGCGCGCGCATCGAGCAGTACTTCGATCCGCTGCCGCACTGGCATCCGCCGCTCGAACACGCCGCCACTGACCACGCGCGTTTTCCGCTCGCCGCCGTTACGCAGCGTCCAATGGCGATGTATCACTCGTGGGATTCGCAAAACGCGTGGTTGCGCCAGATACACGGCGAGAACTATCTGTACATGAATCCGCGTACGGCCCGCGCCGAAGGCATCGAGGATGGTGGCTGGATCTATGTCGAATCGCAATGGGGCAAGGTGCGTTGCATCGCGCATTACAGCGAGGCTGTCGAGCCTGGCACGGTGTGGACGTGGAACGCGATAGGAAAGTCGACGGGTGCCTGGAATCTCGGCCCGGACGCCAACGAATCGCAACGCGGCTTCCTGCTGAATCACGTCATCACGGATGAAATTCCCGTTGATGATCCGCGTCATGTCCGCACGTCGAATTCCGATCCCGTGACGGGACAGGCGGCCTGGTACGACGTGCGCGTGCGTATCTATCCCGCCGAAGCAGACGCCGATCACACGTTGCCGCAGTTCGCGCCGATGCCTGCCACGATGCCGGGCGTAGTGGGCTCGAGCGTCGCCACCCGGATTCATCGTGTCGTGCAGACGTATTTCGCGGGGCGCGGCGAGTTCGCGGCGCGGCTGCGCAAGACGACACAACGCAACTGACTGGAACTGAGACGAGGAGCATCGAATGACACAGATGGCGCTCGTAATCGATCTGAACGTCTGCGTGGGATGCCACGCGTGCGTGACGAGCTGCAAGGAGTGGAACACGTCCGGCGAGGCGGGCAGTCTCGCCGATTTTCGTCCCTATGACGCCGATCCTTCCGGCACGTTCTTCAATCGCGTTCAGACCTACGAAGCCGGCGAGTTTCCGCTCGCCGAGACGATCCATTTTCCGAAGTCGTGCCTGCACTGCGAGGACCCGCCATGCGTACCCGTCTGTCCGACCGGGGCAAGCTACAAGCGCAAGGAAGACGGCCTGGTGCTGGTCGATTATGACCGCTGTATCGGCTGCAAATACTGTGCTTGGGCTTGTCCCTACGGCGCCCGCGAAATCGACGAAAAGCGCAAGGAGATGACCAAATGCACGCTGTGCTCGGACCGCATTTATAACGAGGCGCTGCCCGAACGCGATCGCAAGCCCGCCTGTGTGCTCGCCTGTCCGACCTCGGCGCGGCTGTTCGGCGATATCCACGATCCCGAATCGGTTGTGTCGAAGGCGATCAGGGAGCGTGGCGGCTATCAGCTCATGCCGGAGTGGGGCACGCGGCCTTCGAATCACTATCTGCCGCGACAGAAGGTGACGTCATGCGGCGGCGGTGCCTGTTCGTGCGGCAAGAGTGAAGAAGTTGCGAGCGCGTCTGCGTCTGTCGAAACGCAGACTGAGAGCGGCGAGCTTCATCTGGCTTCATTCGCAAGGCGGCTTTGAGTCCGCAAGCAAACGGAATACAGGTTCGAACACGGCAGGGAGACATACATGAATCCGGCTTTTTCAGTGGTATTTCTCACGACGTTGAGCGGTGCAGGGCAGGGTCTGCTGATCGCGCTCGTCGGCGTCGAGGCAGCGACGCGGTTTGGCTTTGCTGATGCCGCTGCCGTGCCGCCGATGTTCTATGTGATCGGCGCCGCGTTGTCGTGTCTGCTGGGCGCATTGGGGCTGCTCGCTTCGTTCTTTCACCTCGGGCATCCTGAACGCGCATGGCGCGCGGTGGCGATGTGGCGCACGTCGTGGCTTTCGCGCGAATGTCTCGCGTTGCCGGCGTTTCTGGCTTGCACGTTCGCTTATGGCATCGCGCATGCATTTGCATCGGTATATACGCTTGAGATTGGCATCGTCGCGGTGGTCGCGAGTGCAGTGTTGTTCGTCTGCACGGGAATGATCTACGCGTGTCTGCGTTTCTTGCAGGAATGGGCGACGCCACTGACACTCGTCAATTTTGTACTGCTGGGCTGCGCGTCGGGCCTCACGTTCGCGACAGCTTGCGCCGCCGTGTTCGCAACGATGCTCGTGCCTGCCCTGGCCGTTGCAACGTGCCTGGTGACGCTGGCGGCTTTCGTGTCGCGGAGCGCATCGCTGGTTCGCAACGCACGGCTCACGCCCAGATCGACGGTGCAAAGCGCGACAGGAATTCCCGGCGCGCGCATCGAGCAGAATTCACGAGGCTTCACGGCGGGCGCGTTCAACCTTCGCGAGTTCTTTCACGGCAAAACGCCTGAGACGCTCAGGCGCATCAAGTGGACCTTTATCGTTGCTGTGTTTATCGTGCCGTTCTGTCTCGTGGCATTCGGAGGCAGTATCCGGTCGATTGGTCTATCGACATTGCTGCTGTGCGCGGCGTCGGCGATCCAGTATGCGGGGCTCGTGGCGGAGCGCTGGTTCTTTTTCGCCGAGGCGCGGCATCCCCAGAATCTTTACTATCGGAGGGCATGACGCTGTTCTCTGCAGTGTATCCGGTGATCGCGTTTCGGTGTTTTCGTATGCGGGCGCACTGACTTTACCCGTGCGACCCGCAGATCCGCGTTGCGGCGATCTCATCGCGGCTCGATCTGGCCAAGCCGCTCCGTCAGCGATTGCGGGCGGCCATCAAACAGCGCCGCGTAGTAAACCGTGTTCGACAATACATTCTTGACGTAGTCGCGGGTTTCGTTGAACGGAATGGTCTCCGCGAAAATCGCGCCTTCCACCGGACGCGGCAGGTTGGCCTGCCACTTACGCGGGCGCCCAGGGCCGGCGTTGTAGCCGGCGGTCGCGAGCACGGCAGAACGGTCAAGCTGGTTGTAAATCATCGAGAGATAGTACGTGCCGAGCAGGATGTTCGTGTCGATGTCGTTCATCTTCGCCCGAGAAAGCGTACCAAGCCCGATCTTCCTCGCGACCATCGCGGCCGTGTCCGGCATCACCTGCATCAGGCCGCCCGCGCCAACCTCCGAGCGCGCACTGATGATGAAGCGCGACTCCTGGCGAATGAGGCCATACGCCCAACCGACGTCGAATCCGGTTGACCGCGTATCGCGCTCGACAATCGTGCGGAATGGCGCCACGTAGCGCAGCGAAAAATCATGTTCCGTCTGCGTCCTGTCGGCGGTGCTCACAGCACGGTCATACAGCTCGATGCGGCGCGCGTACTCGGCGACTGCGAGCAACTGCCGGTCGTTCATGCCGCGCAGCTGCCAGTTCCACTCACGGTTGCCTTCCGTGCGCAGGTGCAGCGCGTAAAAACGTTTTGCCAGCTCGAAACCTGGTGTCCGGCCGGCTTGCTCAACTTCGTCGTCGGTCACCCTGGTCTGCGGCGGGATCACGATCTGCTGGCCGAGCGCCTCGGAGGCCAACTGGCCATAGAAGGTGTAGTTACCCGCGATCGTACGGAATGTCTGGTCGGCTGCCGCCATCTCGTTGCTCTGCTTCAACGCGCGCGCGTACCAGTAGATCCATGCGGGCTGTGCGCGCAGCGCGGTCGGCATCTGCTCGATCGACCAGCGCACCATGGTCCAATCTCCGGCCAGCAACGCGCTGCGCGTGCGCCACTCGTAGGCCTGACTCGACAAAGGCGCGTTCGGCGACAGCCGGTACCAGTTCACCGCGCCCGGTAGCTGCCTGAGCGCCGCCTGATAGGCAATCGTGCCCCAACCGATAGCCCGTTCTGCCAGGGTGAGCGACGGTGCGATTGCGGTAAAGGTAGCCTCGGCGGCCTGCGGATCGCCGAGCGCCAACTGTGTGATGGCGAGCAGCGCGAGTTGATGGGACGCCGCATCCAGCGGGATGCCTTTCGCGAGCAACAGGCGTGGCTGGTTCGTCGCCTGCTCGAGGAGCAGCGCATCCGGGCGCGCCGCGCCGAGCGCATCGACCAGTTTGCTGCCTGTCGTCGTCGCGCCTTGTTCATAGGCCTGGCGAATCAGCTGCCACACGTCGTCCGAAGTGAACTGCTGGTTGCGGTTGAGCGCGGTGATCAGATCGACGCAGCCGTCACCGTACCACTTCGGTTCGACGAGCAGCGCTCGCGTCGCGTCGGCGACATTTTCACCTCGTGCGGCACGGGATTCGAGCGCATAGCACTTCACCTGCGTGTCGTCGTCCAGCACGAACTTCGAATATTGCGAATCGAAATTGTGCCAGTCGTGGCGCGCCCCGAGCACACGAAGGTAGTCGTTGCGCAGACGGTCGGCAATCGCCTGTCCGTCGTAGCGTTGCAGAAATGACAGCACCGGTGCGTCCGGCGCGTCGAGATTCGCACGCCCCGCGCCAGTGAACAGACGCGGCTTGATCTGGAAATAGCTGAGATAAGCCGGCGCCGGATAGTTCGGAATCAGGCCTGCGAGGCGCGCGGCGCGCGCGGGATCGTTGTCGCGTGCAGCGTCACGCAACTTGATGAAAATCTGATCGTCGGCGGATAACGAGGTGAACGGGGTGGGATGTCGGGCTAGCGCTGTGCCAGACATGAACAATGTCGCGGCGACAAGGGCAAGGCCGAGCGTGCGGGACACCCGGTGAAGTCGTGTGGACATCGCTGTTTTCTCGTTGTTTCGCTGCAGAAGATTGAGTCAAAGCTTAGGCTGCAAGCGGGCGAAACGAAGCCTCGAACAACACTGGACTCAACCCGCAATTCGGCTCTTTGCGAGCCGGATGTCTGCACCACATCGGCACGGATCGAATGCCAACAACTCCAGCGCAATGTCATATCTGCCACGTTTCAAGCCATAGCCGTTCTATTAGCATGGCGTGAAAAGCATGCCTATCCGACATGGCTCTTCAGATCGATATCGTTTAACGTCGATGCAGCTTTAGGAGAGTGAAATTGACGGGTAGAAAAAGGTGGATGTTCGCGACTTTGACGGGTGGGTTAATCGCGTTTCTCACGGGGTATCTTTTGCTGGCGAAACCGGAGGTGCCAGATGCGACGTTCGTGTTGCTCTCCGGGCAAAAGATATCAACGACCTCCGATTTAAGAGGGCACGTTTTCCTTGTCGATTTCTGGGACACGAACTGTTCGAGTTGTATCGAAGAGATGCCCAGCCTTGAAGATGCCTACAGGCGATTCCACGGAGCAGGGCTGGAACTTGTGTCCGTTGCCATGAGCTACACACCGCGCGATTACGCAGTGAACTACGCGCAGACCCGTCATCTTCCGTTCATGCTTACGCTTGACGACGGGCGCCTCGCTCATGCATTCGGCGATGTTCAACTCACTCCGACGACATTGGTAGTCGACAGGCACGGAAAAATTCTAAAGCGATATGTCGGTCCGCCGGACTTCGGGCAACTCGATGCTGTCATCGCACGAGCTTTGCATGATGGCGCCAGCGGTTAAGCTGGCTGCGTCTGATCAGCCTGCCGGTCCCGTCGTTTCGCGGCGTACCAGTTGAATCGGCAAGACATCGTGAACCGGTGCACCCATACCTCCGGCTCGAATGCGCTCGACGAGACGCCGCGCGGCGGTTCGCGCCATCGCTTCGACGGGCTGACGGATCGAGGTCAATCCCACCAGGGGTGAACCTGCCAACGGCATATCGTCGAAGCCGATCACCGAGAGTTGTTGTGGCACTGCAATGCCCTGTCTCTTCGCTGCCTCGAGTACACCAAGCGCGATCGTGTCGTTTCCGGCGATGATGCCGGTGACGCGATTGGCGTCGCTCAACATTGCGATCGCGCTGGAATATCCCGCTTCGCTGGTGTAGTCACAGAACACCAATGGCACTGACGTGGGCGCTATGCCCGCTTCCTCCAGCCACTGAAGCGCCCCTTTCACGCGGTCTCTGCTTGTCGACGTGTTGTGCGCGCCCATCACCAGCCCGATCCGGCGATGACCCAGTTGATAAAGGTGCTCGGCAGCAATGGTGCCTGCGTGGACGTTGTCGACCTCCACCGTGTCCACGCGAACATCGTCGACGGAGCGAACGACGAGCACCAGCGGAATCCCCCTTCTTTGCATTTCCGCTACGACCGGTGAGTCGAGCGTGGCGGTGGCAAAAATCATCCCGTCGAGATATCCGTCGATCAACGGCCGAAACGCCAGCAGGTTCTCCGGATCGTTCATCGAATCGATCATCAGCGTGATCTGATAATCGAACTCTTGCAGGGCATCATGGAGGTGGGTCAACAACAGCGTCATGAAGCGGTTATGCAACGCACCGACCACCACGCCGATGAGTTTGGTCGCGGATTTTCGCGTGGACCGGCCTTGCGACGGCATCCTGTAACCCAGTTCCGCAGCGACGGCCTGGACCGCGCTGCGCGTCTCGCTGCTGATTGCCGGGTGTCCGGCTAGCGAGCGCGACACCGTCGAGACCGATATACCCAGGCGCCCGGCAACATCTTCAAGCCTGACTTTGGACGGCCTCGAGCGTCCCGATGTTCGTGCTTTGGTTTGCATAGATTTGCATGAAAGGGTCTGATACAGACGTTGCCGGATCGTGTCATACCCGGCGTCTAGGGTAATTCTGGAGCATTTGCGCAAATTTTGCATAAAAAGTTGCGCTACATTTGCATCCACACGGCAAGCGCTCCACGTCAGGCAGCCTGCTCCCGTCACCCGCAAAAAGGAAATGCAAATGGCAATCCAGTATCTGAAGCACGGTCGCAGCGCAGAAGACTCCTCCCAAGACGCTGCCAAGGTTCGTGACGTCGTCACGGGTATCCTCGCCGATGTCGCATCGCGCGGCGACGTAGCAGTCGCCGAACTCTCGGCGAAGTTCGATAACTGGTCGCCCGAAAGCTTCCGTCTGTCGGACGACGAGATTGCGAACTGTGTGCGCACGCTGTCGCCGGGGCAACTCGAAGACATCAAGTTCGCGCAGGCTCAGGTGCGAAACTTCGCCCAGGCACAGCGCGAGTCGATTCGTGACGTAGAGATCGAGACGCTGCCGGGCGTGGTTCTCGGCCATAAAAACATGCCCGTCGACAGCGTCGCGTGCTACGTGCCAGGCGGTAAGTTTCCGCTGGTTGCTTCTGCACACATGGGCGTCGTGACGGCGAAGGTTGCTGGCGTTCCTCGCATCATCACTGCATCGCCGCCTGTCGGTGGGAAGCCGAATCCGGCCGTGGTCGCGGCGATGCATCTCGGTGGCGCCGACGAAATCTACACGTTCGGCGGTGTTCAGGCCATCGCCGCAATGGCGCTCGGCACGCAGACGATCGACCCGGTTGCAATGGTGGTCGGGCCCGGCAACGCGTTCGTCGCGGAAGCGAAGCGTCAACTGTTTGGTCGCATCGGCATTGACCTGATCGCGGGACCGTCGGAGACCCTGGTAATCGCCGACGACAGCGTCGATGCGGAAATGTGCGCGACGGACCTTCTCGGCCAGGCGGAGCACGGCTTCAACACGCCGGCGATTCTGCTCACAAACTCATTGCAGTTGGCGAAGGACACCATCGCGGAGGTCGAGCGCCTGCTCAAAGTTCTGCCGACGGCAAACACGGCCGGTGTCTCCTGGCGCGACTACGGCGCTGTGATCGTGGCGGATACGCTCGAGGAGATGGTTTCGGTAGCGGATAGCATCGCATCCGAGCACGTTCAGGTGATGACGCGCGACCCGGATTACTTCCTGAACAATATGAAGAACTACGGCGCGCTTTTCCTCGGTGCGCGCACCAATGTCGCGTACGGCGACAAGGTTATCGGCACGAACCACACGCTGCCGACGGGCAAAGCGGCGCGCTATACGGGCGGACTCTGGGTCGGCAAGTTCATCAAGACCTGTACGTATCAGAAGGTGCTGACGGATGAAGCGAGTGCGCTGATCGGATCGTACTGTTCGCGGCTGTGCGCGATCGAAGGCATGATTGCACACGGCGAGCAGGCCAACATTCGCGTGCGTCGCTTCGGTAATCGCGAGGTACCGTATGGAACGGCCGTACCTGCCTGACGATTGACAGGCGTCGACGGGATTGCGCGCAGGCCGTTCCCGCTCGCCGTGAAGCGGTTGAGCAGATTCTGAGTCAAAGACGTCGCGTCGAACTCATGGCTGCCTAACGCTCGCCGCCAACTTGTTGAAGCGTTTCGAGTGCTTCCAGAAGCACCGCTTTTGCAGGTCCCTTCAGGTACTTTTTGAGTTCCTTTTCGACCTGAGTCTGCGCCGCGCGCCAGTATGGCTCGGCGTCTTTCAACATACGAGCACCGGCGGGGCTGAGCTTCGCCAGCTTGTAACGCGCATCTTCGTCGCTTGATACATCAACCCATCCAGCGTCGATCAACAGCTTGATGTTGCGCGAGATCGTCGTCTTGTCGAGCGAGAGTTCGCTCGCAATATCGTTGTAGGTCGCCTCGCCTAACCGGTCGAGGCCACGCAAAAGCGTCAGCTGGGTGATTTTCAAGCCGACCGGGCGCAAAGCGTCGTCATAGACACTCGTCAACGCATTGGCCGAACGCCTGAACTGGGTGCAATAGCATTCAGTGAACATTGCCAATCCTCTGAAGATTGTGAGGTGTATATGCAACTATCGTATCACTGCCGGGCGCGGAACGTCCAATCGACGCGAAACTGGTTCGCTCAGGCCCTGGAACCTTGCAGCAAAGCACCTTTCGAGAGAATCGTTGGTACGGGTACTCACCAGGTTGAAAGCATATTTAACTTTACTAGACTGATGCATATACATCAGTTGTAGCTACATCTCAATGGATTGCGCCGTAGTGAGCTCCGAACAAGGCGTGAATACAGGGGGGAGGCATATTTTTCTCCGTCAAATTGCGCCAATATAGATGTATATGCAACAGAGTGGTCGATCCTTTCGCAATCAACGCCTGATACAGCCTTCAGAAAATTGCATACGTATTCAGGCGGGGTCTTAGACAGCACACCGATTCATCTCCAGAAAGGAGTTATTTGTAATGCCCATTATCGTTTGCAACACACGCGCCGGTCTGAACGTCGACGTCAAACGGAAGATTGCTAAGGCGATCACGATCGCCGTCAACGAGACCATCAAGTCCCCGCTGGAAATCATCAGCGTGATCTTCAACGATCTTGCTTCCGAGAGCAGCTATGTAGGCGGCGAGCCGGGCGGCGATACGCTCATCATGTGCAACATTCGCGCGGGCCGATCTGACGATGCGAAGCTCGCACTGGTCAAGAAAGTGAGTGCAATTTTCAGCGACTTCGCCGGCATTTCTGAAGATCGTATCGAGACCGGGCTACTCGAATACGTTCCCAAATTCATCATTCGCGGCGGCAAACAGTTGCCCGATCCGCCCTACGCGTGATCGACAGCATCGTTGGCAGGCGTTGTGGGTAAGGCCATAAATAGTTGCATACCTATGCATTAGGAGACGGGTTTGGATACCAAGCGTTCGACCGAGGCAGGGCATTCGTCACCGAAGATGCTGACGATTGCGATCGCCAGTTTTATTGGAAGCGCCATCGAGTGGTTTGATTTCTTTCTGTACGGAATCACCTCGGCGCTCGTGTTTGGCAAGCTGTATTTCCCCGGCGGAGATCCTTTGACGGGAACGTTGCTCGCGTTCGGCACGTTCGCAGTCGGATTTATCGCGCGACCGTTCGGAGGCATCGTTGCAGGGCATCTCGGCGATCGCGTCGGGCGCAAGTTTGTTCTTGTCACGACGCTGCTTGCGATGGGAATGTCCACCACCCTCATCGGTCTCGTGCCCTCGTATAGCCACATTGGGCTGGCCGCTCCGGTTCTGCTGATCCTGCTGCGCATCGTGCAAGGGTTGGCGGTGGGAGGCGAATGGGGCGGTGCTGCGCTGATTGCCGTAGAGCATGCGAATCCGAACCGGCGGGGCCTCTATGGCAGCTTTCCGCAGATGGGTCTTCCTGCCGGGCTGTGCATGGCCGTGGGCGGAATGGAACTCGCCAGCCGTCTGCCGGAAGCCGATTTCCTGGCGTGGGGTTGGCGCATTCCGTTTCTGTTCAGTGCTGTACTCGTCGCGATTGGACTGGTGATCCGGCTGCGTATCGAAGAGCCGCCCGCTTTCAGGAAGGTTCTCGACACCGACGCCACCGTCAAACTGCCGATCGTAGAAGCGGTGCGACGTTTTCCGCGGGCGATTTTGCTGTCAGCCGGACTGCGCTTTGCCGACAACATCCTGTACTACGTATTCACGACTTTCGGTCTGACCTACATGACAAGCCATCTTGGCTTGCCTCGAAAGACGGTGCTGGTCGCCATTCTGATCGCGGCCGCGCTGGAGCTGCTGACCAAGCCATTTTTTGGCGCCTTATCCGACAAGGTCGGGCGCAAGCAGGTGGTCGTGTTCGGCGCACTGGTTGCAGTGGTGGCGCCGTTTCCATTCTTCCAGTTGGTAGGAACTGGCAATCCGACGCTTATCCTGCTTGCCGAGATTCTGGTGCTGAGCATTGCCCATGCTGCAGTCTTCTCGCCTCTGGCGGCGTGGTTTGCGGAGATGTTTAGCCCCGAGGTGCGCTACAGCGGCGTGACGATAGGTTTCCAGTTAGGCGCACTGGTCGCGGGCGCCCCCACGCCGCTGATCGCCACGGCATTGCTCGCCAGATACGCCGATTACACACCAGTGGCCATCTTCGCGATGATCGCGGCTGGCATCACGCTGGTGTGCGCGCTGTTCGCGCGCGTCGCCAACGATCCGAAAGCGCCGCCAACGCATACGTTCGTTCCCGCGACCGGTGCGAATGACGCCTGAGGCAGGCAGAACATGAAACACCAGGCGATCAATGATCTTCCCCAGATGATGCAACTGCGGGAGCTTCGGCGGCGCGTAACGGCACACGAAGTCGCTCGCTTTGCGGGCGTTTCACAGTCGGCGGTGTCCAGGGTATTCACGCCAGGCGCGAGCGTCTCTGAGCAGACACGTGCGAAAGTCGTTGCCGCCGCTGCTGCGTTGCGCTACCGGCCGAACCTGATCGCGAGCTCCCTGATAACAGGGAGGTCGAAAATTGTTGGCGTCGTGGTGCCGGGGCTCACCAATCCGTTCTATGCCGCGCTTGTCGATGCGCTGTCCGAGGCGCTCTCCGTGCAGGATTATCGCGTGATGCTGTTCACGGCACGTTACGGAACATCTGCCGATCCCATTCTCGAAGAAATCCTTCGGTATCGACTCGATGCGCTAGTACTCGTCTCGGCGCAACTGTCGTCGCGCCTGGCGGAAGAGTGTGCGGAGGTCGGCCTGCCTGTCGTGATGGTCAACCGGAAGACGGATAGCAATGCCGCATCGAGTGTGACAGGAGATAACCGGGCAGGTGCAGCCTGTATCGCTGCCTTTCTGGTAGCTGCGTCGCATCGTCGTTATGCATTCATGGCGGGTCTCGATTCGTCGTCGACGAGTCGTGATCGGGAAGCAGGGTTCCGGTGGCAACTCCATCAAAAAGGGGCGAGGCCGCCGCTCAAGGTGCACGGAAATTACTCGCTTGAGGATGCATCCCGTGCCACCAGAGTTCTCTTGAAGACCGCGCGGCGCCCCGACGCGATTTTTTGCGCGAACGATCAGATGGCGATGGCAGCAATCGATGTCGCGCGCAGTGAGTTTGGACTGGACGTGGGCAGAGAGGTGTCGATCGTGGGCTTCGATGACATTCAACTCGCCGCTTCGCCCGCATACCGGCTGACAACGTTTTCACAGCCCCTGGATGAGATGGTTGAGAACGCGGTCTCGCTTCTTATCGACGCCTTGAGTGACCGCGACCAATTGGCTGTACCACGCATCGTGACGGGTCATCTGGTTGTGCGTGACTCTGCACGCCTTCCCTCGCATGGGCTTTCGCAGTTCAAGGGACGCACGGTGTGGACATGCGCAGCCGCGAGCCGATCAATCGAACATGAACCTTAGAGAGAAATATGTCGAACGGACTTTTTAGGCTTGATGGAAAGACCGCTGTCGTGACGGGTGCGAGCCGTGGTCTCGGAGCGGACATCGCTGTTTTGCTTGCCGAATCGGGTGCGCATGTCTATCTGCTCAGCAGGGGCGCGGAGGAATTGAATGAGATTGCTGACCGGATCCGTCGAAAGGGCGGTTTGTGTACGCCCGTGATGTGCGATCTGTTGAAAGACGATCAGTTGGAGCAGGCGTTTTCTGATCTCCCTGCGCTTGACGTCCTCGTCAATAACGCGGGCACCAATATTCCATCGCGGCTCGCAGACGTCAAAACGGCGGATCTGGATTTCGTCCTCGGCCTGAATGTACGAGCGACGTTTCTGGCAACACGTGCCGCTGTTCGCAAGATGCTTGAAAGCGATGATGCGGGTGACCGCTCCATCATCAATATTTCGTCACAGATGGGACATGTCGGTGCGCCTGATCGATCCGTGTACTGCATGACGAAGCATGCAATGGAAGGTCTGACGAAGGCAGCCGCGATCGAGCTTGCGCCGAGAATACGCGTGAATTCCGTGGCGCCGACTTTCGTCGATACCCCGATGACCCGGCCATTCTTCGAGAACGAGCAGTTCAACCGTTGGGTCTTCGATCGAATCCCGATGGGCCGTCTGCTTCCCGCTGACCAGGTCGCAGCAGCCGTGCTGTACCTCGCGTCGCCTGCCGCGGCCATGATCACCGGCACGAGTCTGCGCATCGACGGCGGATGGACGGCGCAGTGAATGGCCTGAATCGTTGGGTATACGACATTGTGAGTGCGGATTGATACCGCGAGAATGGCTGCGTTGCTGAACGTTATTCGCCGGTCCTGCTTCAGGTAGTGGTTGGATTTCTTTGAATGCCGAAGCCTGGCGGTGGCGGGTACCTTCACGGTTGTAGAAAGTTAGCTATCCAAAGGAAATCATGTCATGCCGGAAGCAGAGCCAGCGTCGTCACGGTCGACGGGCAGTCGAATGAAGCGTGTCATCGCGTATGTCGCGGCCGTGGTTGTCGTTGGCATATGCGGATTTGCTGCGTTTGCCTGGCGGCCCGCTATTCCCGAAGTGTCCACGCCGGATTCTTCGAGCTTCTCGCCAGTCCTGATCGAGCAAGGTGCGCGCCTCGCGGCAGCAGGGTTTTGTGCAAGCTGTCATAGCGTCGCCGGTGGGAAACCCTTCGCAGGTGGCTATGCGATGAAAACCGGCTTCGGCACCATCTATTCCACCAACATCTCGCCGGATCGCGAGACGGGCATCGGTACATGGTCGGAAGCAGCGTTTCTGCGTGCAATGCACGAAGGCGTGGCGCGTGACGGGTCACATCTTTTCCCGGCGTTCCCATACGACCACTTCACGAAGCTGTCGAATGCGGACGTTCACGCGCTGTACGCGTACATCATGACCCGACCGCCGGTGCATGCCGAGAATCATCCCAATGAGATGCCATTTCCGTTTGGCTTTCGACCGCTCCAGGCAGGATGGAAACTGTTGTTCTTTCATCCAGCGCGATTCGAGCCGCAACCCGATAAGTCACCACTCTGGAATCGGGGCGCGTATCTCGCAGAGAGCCTGAGTCACTGCTCGGCATGTCATACGCCGCGTGGGCCGCTGGGCGAGGAATTGACGAATCGGTTGTACCAGGGCGCAGCCGTTGATGGATGGTATGCGCCACCGTTGACCGCGGCTAATCCGTCGCCGGTACCCTGGACGTCGGCAGAGTTATCGGACTATCTGACGACGGGTATCAGCCGCTATCACGGTCCAGCGGCAGGTCCGATGTCGCCGGTGACGCATGAACTGGCCGTTCTCGACCCCGAAGATCAGAAGGCAATCGTGACCTACGTCGAATCACTCGGCGCGGGCGATGCGAGGGCTGATCACGCAGCGGCAGCGGTGACGTCGGCACTGGCCATCGATGCGCAAGACGGGACCCGGATCAGGAACGCGGGCGGCCGTCTATTCGTGTCGGCGTGCGCTTCGTGCCATTACAACCGGGCGCCGGACGTCAACCCGAACCGACCCGAGCTGGGCCTCAACAGCGCGGTGTTCCTCGATGATCCGTCGAATCTGATTCGCGTGATCCTTTACGGCGTCAGTGCGAAAGAGGGCGGAGGCGGCATTGTGATGCCGGGCTTTGCGCACGGGATGACTGACGAAGACGTCGCGACCATCGCCGCATATCTGCGAAACACACGTACCGACAAAGCGCCATGGACGGATCTTGCGAAACAGGTCGCAACGATTCGCGCCGCAGGACCAGGAGAAATTCGATGACTCGCATACGTATCAATGGCCGGAACGTCACGCTCAACGCGGAGGAGCAAACGCCTCTGCTATGGGTGATCAGGGACGAGGTTGGGTTGAAGGGAACCAAGTTCGGTTGCGGGATCGGAATGTGTGGAGCGTGCACGGTCCATGTCGGTGGCCGGCCCACGCGCTCTTGCGTGACGCAACTCGGCGCG
Organism: Burkholderia sp. Ac-20365; assembly: GCF_017104715.1. Classification (GTDB taxonomy): domain Bacteria; phylum Pseudomonadota; class Gammaproteobacteria; order Burkholderiales; family Burkholderiaceae; genus Paraburkholderia. The sequence goes on along the minus strand of NZ_JAAGPI010000005.1, from coordinate 60,185 downwards.
GTCCAGGACGCCGATATTACGACGATCGAAGGGCTGCATCCACAAGGCGAGCATCCCGTTCAGCGCGCATGGAGAGACATCCAGGTTCCGCAATGTGGCTACTGCCAGTCAGGTCAGATCATGCAGGCAGCCGCGATGCTCAAGGATTTTCCTGAACCCACTGACGCAGATATCGATGCAGTGATGACGGGCAATCTTTGCCGGTGCATGACGTATTCCCGCATTCGAGAGGCAATCAAACAGGCTGCGCGCGCAATGACGGAGAGCAAGGCATGAGTCGGATACAGCGAAGCGTCGAAGGCAAGACCATCAATCTTTCGCGGCGCTCCTTTCTCGTTGCGACGGTTGCAACCGGCGCGCTGTTCGGCTTTTCGAACACGGCCTCGGCGTTAAACGCGTTCAGCAGCGCGCAGCGGGATACGGTTGAATCGACGGGGCCGATCTTCGAGCCAACTGTATGGTTTGGAATCGATCACAACGGGATCGTGTCGGTGAACGTGCCGAAGGCCGAGATGGGCCAGCACATCGGTACGGCGATCGCGCGTATTCTCGCCGATGAACTCGAAGCCGACTGGAACACGGTCAGGATCGTCGGCGTGGATACCGATCCCAAATGGGGGTTCATGGTGACGGGCGGCAGCACGTCCGTGTGGGCGACCTTCCCGGTGTTCAGCCGGGCAGGGGCGGCGGGGCGTGTTGCACTGATCGAGCAAGGCGCAAAACTGCTGGGCGCGCCTGTCGCGGCATGTACTGCCCGAGATGGTGCCGTTCACGCAGGCACGCGCTCGATTGGCTACGGAGAGATCGTTCGTCGCGGAAACCTGGGACGACGCTTTTCAGCCGATGAGATGAAAGCATTGCCGATCAAGCCCGCGTCCAGTCGTACCTTGATCGGCAAGCAGACCCGCGCACTCGATGTGCCGCACAAGACAACCGGTACGGCTGTCTATGGCATCGACGTGGACATTCCTGGCATGGTCTATGGCCGCCCGAAGTTACCGCCCACTCGCTACGGATCGAAAGTCATTTCAATCGACGATAGCGCTGCACGTAACGTCAAAGGTTATCTTCGAAGCATAGCGCTCGACGACCCTTCTAACACCGTACCAGGCTGGGTGATGGTGCTGGCCGAATCATACTATGCGGCGCTGCGTGCCACGGATCTCATCAAGGTCACGTGGCAAAGCGGAGACACGTCGACGGTGTCCGAGAAGGATCTGTTCGATCATGCGGCCGCGCTAATTGCCGACAGCAGTCAGGGTGCGTTGCTCGATACGGGTGGAGGGGACGTAGACGGCGGGCTCAAGAACGCCAGAAGAACACTCGAAGGAGAATATACGACCACTGGCGTCCTCCATTTTCAGCTCGAGCCAGTCAATGCAGTTGCGTTCGAGAAAGACGGCGTATTCGAGATTCACACGGGTAATCAGGCGCAAGGTTTTATTCTTCCAGTACTTGCAAAGGCCCTTCGGGTTCCGGCGGATCGTATTGTCATGCGAACCTATCTGATTGGCGGCGGATTCGGCCGCCGGCTGAACGGTGACTACACAGTCCCCGCAGCGCTAGCTACACAGAAGCTCGGCCGCCCGGTCAAGATGGTGCTTACTCGCGAAGACGATACGCGGCTCGATTCGCTTCGTTCGCCCACGCTGCAGCGGCTACGTCTTGGATGGAACGACGATGGCAAGACGACAGCGATGGAGCATGTGGCCGTCGCTGGCTGGCCCAGTCTGACTGTGTTTCCAGGCAATCTGAAGAAGGGCACCAATGGCGCGACCTACGACCCGTTTTCCATTTCGGGAGCAGATCACTGGTACGAAGTGGGCGCATTACGTGTTCGCGCGATCAATAACGATCTGGCGCAGAAGAGTTTTCGTCCGGGGTGGTTGCGTGCGGTAGCCCCCGGCTGGACGAACTGGGCACTCGAGTCCTTCATGGACGAAGTCGCCCATGTACAACGTGTCGATTCCGTTGCGTTCCGCCTGCGGCATCTCACTGCCACGAGCCGCAATGCGGGCGCGGCGCCGAATTCGGTCGGCGGCGCATTGCGGCAGGCCAATGTGATTCGCCGTGTCGCCGCGCGCGCCGGATGGGGACGGGCGCTGCCGCCCGATACCGGGTTGGGCCTCGCCAGTTCCTTCGGACAGGAGCGCGAGATGCCGACCTGGTGTGCTTGCGTAGCTCAAGTCAAGGTCGACCGGCAGACGGGACTCGTCACCGTCCAGAAGCTCTGGATGGAAATTGACGCCGGTTCCATCATTGATCCCGACGGCGCAATGGCGCAGGCACAGGGCGGAACCTTGTGGGGATTGAGCATGGCGCTCTACGAAGGGACGGAGTTCGAGAACGGAAACGTGAAGGACAAAAACCTCGATACGTATACGCCGCTACGCATGGCAGATGTTCCCGAGATGGATATTGCCTTCGTGGAGAGCGCCGAAGTGCCAGTCGGGCTGGGCGAGCCGCCAACCACCGTCGTGGCGCCTGCCATCGGAAATGCGATATTTGCCGCCGTAGGCGTAAGAATGCGTCACTTACCCATACGGTCCACGGCGGTCAAGCTGGCACTGGATCAGGCGCGAGAGAAGAAAACGGGTTAATCGCTGGCCGCTGCCGGCACGTCTGCGAGACCATTCGGGAACAACATTCGTGCGGTGGATATCACGTTGAGATATTCGCGCAGCAGCTTGATCTTTCCACCTTCTTCGAGAAGATGCGTCACATAGTCTTGGGCGTACACGCGGTCCGTATCGTTGATGAACCCATCCGTGTGATATTCAGTGAAAAGGCCGTGTCCTCCTTTCAATTCGTAGATGCTGATGTTCGATACAGTGAACGAAGAGAAGCGCGAGCGGATGAGATTGAGCACTTCACGGACGGCCTCTTTTCCCTCGAATCGGGTGTTCATGCCGAGCGTCGAAAAATAGGGGAACTCGAAAACACCATCATCGGCGAAGAGATCGACGCATCGGTCGACCGATGTGTCGAGGTTACTCAGGCAATCGAAGAATTCGTTGATCAGTTCGTTAGCGGATGACATGTGGGTGCTGTCCTGTTGTCAGGCGATGCCACGCGCCGCGCGCATTTTATTGGGGCGGCGTGTGGCAATTCGCTTAAGGGGTTAGTTTCAGCGTCAGATTTGAGCAATCCCGCCGTCGACGAAGAACTCACTGCCAGTCACAAAGCTGCTGTCGTCGGATGCAAGAAAGGCCGCGACCTTCGCGACTTCGTCGTCACGACCAATTCGTGCCAGTGGCGTGACGCTGGCAGCGAAATCGAAAAAGCCGCTGACTTCATCTTTTGTGATGCCCATTTTGTCGTGTCCGGGCGTTTCGATGACACCGGGACTCACGACATTCACACGGATATTCTTGCCCTTGAGGTCAGACGCCCATGTTCGAGCGAAAGAGCGGACGGCTGCCTTGGTTGCGCTATAGATGCTCCAGCCGCTAAATCCCTTACTACCGACAATCGAGCCAGTAAGAATGATCGAGCCGCCCGCGCGAACCAATGGCAGCGTTTTCTGCACAGTCCAAATCACTCCTTTGACATTGGTGTTCAGAAGATCGTCGATGTGTTCCTCGGTCAGATTGCCGAGCGGGGATGGCTTTGCAAAGCCGGCGTTTGCGAATACGACGTCGACGTGTCCGACTTCCGCTTTCACAAGGTCACAGAGACGATCGACGTCCGCAGGGTGGGTGACGTCACCCGGAACGGCGACAGCGCGCGTTCCCAACGCGCGCGCCGCTTCTTCCAGTTCTGCCTTTCGTCGCCCGGTGAGATAGACGCGGGCCGCGCCTTCATCGAGAAATGCTTTGGCCGTAGCGAGGCCAATACCTGAGTTGCCGCCGGTAATGATGGCGGTCTTATCGTTGAGCCGGGACATTGAAGTTCTCCATTCTGTAGAAGATTGCGAGCGCGATAAATGCCGACGATCTGGTCGTCGCGTTCAGCCGCGCGTCCGTCAAACGGGTGGTGCCCGATCTCATCAGTCTGGGGGTTGCCCGGCGTGGCGACAATGTCATAATTGCCACCAATCTCGCCATCGGATGTCAGCCATGCACAAGGTTGGTTTTATCGTTTATCCGGGCTTCCAGCTGGTCTGTCTTGCGGCCAGCTCAGTGTTCGAGGTCGCCGATCGTGTCCTCGGTGTACAGCACTACGAGGTCTCAATCCGTTCCGAAGCGGGTGGCACAATCCGGGGGAGTGCCGCCGTTTCAGTACAGAGCGAGCCGCTCGGAAGATCGTCCTTCGACAGCATCATCGTTTGCGGCGGTGAAGCGCTTCCGGAAGCATCGGCCCGGTTGGTCAAGTACTTGCGCGGTGCAGTCGCCAGGACGCCAAGGATCGCCGCCATATGCACGGGTGCATTCATATTGGCCCAGGCGGGACTTCTGGCGAATCGCCGTGCGACGACTCACTGGATGAAGGCTGCCGAACTGGAGCGACGTTATCCTGAAGTTCAGGTAGACGCGGACCGGATCTTTGTTCAGGACGGTCATATCTGGACATCGGCCGGAATGAGTGCCGGAATCGATATGGCGTTAGCAATGGTGGAATATGACCACGGGATTGAGGTCGCACGCTCCGTTGCGCACCAGCTTGTCCTCTATCATCGCCGGGCCGGTGGTCAGTCGCAGTATTCGACGCTTCTGGAGTTGTCGCCGAAAACAGACCGGATTCAAAATGCGATCAACTACGCGCGGGCCAATCTGAAGAACGTGCTGTCGTTGGAAGAACTCGCCGAAGCGGCACGTTTAAGCTCGCGGCAGTTTAGCCGCGCGTTTCGTGATGAAACAGGTCAAACGCCAGCGAAGGCTGTAGAGCGTCTCCGCGTCGAAGCCGCGCGACAGATGCTGGAGCAGGGACGCCATACGATCGAAACCATTGCATACGAGACGGGCTTCGCCGATCGTGAGCGTATGCGGCGCGCTTTCTTGCGCACACTGGGGCAGCCGCCTCAGACCGTGCGCCGCAATGCCATCTAGCGCCGCGTAATACTTTGGCGCTCATCGCGCGCAGCAATGCTTACGCATTCCGCTGGTGATCAAAGAGCCTTGTTCCCGGGCACATCTGCGAATTGCCACGCACGGTCGGGCGTGGCCGAATTCATTGCATCTACGTCATTGAGGATATGGCGTCGGCTCCTTACCATTCGAGTAACGTCCGGCCATCGTCAGCAAACGCTCCATGGCAGCCGGTTATGCCGGTATCGACGACGATCTGTTCTACATGGACAAGACCATGATTGTATTCGGCGTCGCGAGCTTCGTTCGCGACGCGTTTTTCAAGCAGAGACTGCTATGGATCAACTCGCATCGATGCGTGCATTCGTCACCGTCGCAAGAACGCAAAGCTATACGAAAGCTGCAGACATTCTGAATGTTTCGAGAGCCGCGCTTTCTCGCGCCATATCCGATCTGGAAACCCACACGAGTTCGCGGCTCCTGAATCGAACCACGCGCCGTGTTGCGCTCGCTGAAACGGCGAGAGACTATTTCGATTCCTGCTCGAGAATCATCGATGAGTTGGAGCAGGCTGAGCGCCGGCTTATCGACGACAAAACATCGGAGTGCGGCTACGTGCGAGTAGTCGCCCATCCGCTTGCCGTGGCGGCAGGTATTTCGACCCTGCTCGACGCGTTTGGAGCAACGGCGCCATGCATAAAAATCCATCTGACGGTACAGGATAGTCCGCTTAATCTGATCGAGTCGGGTTACGACCTGTCGATTTATCCGCCTGATCGTATAGCCAACGCTACGGTGGTCAATCGTCCGCTATTTCGATCCGGTTTTGTCTTTGTAGCCAGTCCACAATATCTCGACAAGAGTGCATCGCTGAACTCGATTTGTGATCTGCCGCAGCATCGGATAATCGATGGGCGCGAAGAGGCTGCGAGAAAAGGCCTCGAAATTTCATCGGATACCAGCACATGTCCTCCTCTGTCGCTGCAAAGCGTCGATATGAATGTGCCCAGCGCGATCGCAAGAGAACTTGCGATGGCCGGGGCCGGTATCGCGCTATTGCCCGAAGTGATTGTTCGGCGTGACCTGGCTCGAGGCGAGCTTAGAAAGGTGAGTTTCGACGGGGAAATGTCGTTAGGCGGAATCGACCTCGGCGTGCAGTACCAGCAGGCTAGCTCCACGCCACGAAGGACGAGAACGTTCATCGACGCCTGTCTGGGTTATTTCCGGTCGCTCGACACGGATCAGGAAATGACCGCGCATTCCACATCTGTCTAGAAGACTGAGGCGGCGTAACAACACGCGCCTTCGCTCTCGCTGGATCCGGATTCATCAGCACATGCTGCCGACAGCGACAGGCAACACTATCCCACCGATCGCGCAGATGGCATTGCGCCGTCGCCCAGGTTCTGCTGGGACGACGGCGCGCTGTCATGCCGGATTTCTACTGACTTACTTGCTCGCGGTCAGACCATAACGCGCGGCAGGTACAGCGTTGCCGAACTTCTGCGAGATCGCGCGACGGCCGGCTTCCCACTGGTTCCAGTCTTCCGCGTCATGCAGACCCGGAATCGTCACGATTTCGCCCGCGTCGAGGCCAGCCAACGCAGCGTCGACGAGATCTGATGCCGACATCGTGACGGGCGAGGTCTTCTGGTTCGGATAACCTGCGACGTCCCAGAACTCGGTAGCAGTTGCGCCAGGCAGCACCGACTGCACGCGAACACCCTTGCCAGCCAGATCGCGCTGCAGAGCGTGGCCAAAGCTGATGACATACGACTTCGACGCGCTGTACACACCGTTCAGCATTTCGACCGCGATACCGACCACCGATGCGATGTTGATGATCGTACCCGTGCCACGCGCCACGAAAGCGGGAGCGGCCGCATAGGTGAGACGCGTCAGTGCGGTGATGTTGAGGGCGATCATGTCTTCCATCGTGTCGACGTCGCCTTGCAGGATCGAGTTGACCGAACCGACGCCAGCGTTGTTGACGAGCATCGTGATGCTCGCGTCATCGCGCAGCACGGCTTCGACACGGCGGACGGCAGCCTTGTCGTTCAGGTCTTCGGCCAGGTACTTCACCGAACGGCCGCTTTCGCTGGCGAGGCGCGCAGACAATGCTTTCAGCCGGTCTTCATTGCGGGCGACCAGAATGAGGTCGTAACCGCGTTTCGCGAGACGGTCCGCATAAACAGCACCAATGCCAGCCGACGCGCCAGTGATGAGGGCAGTACCTTTCGAATTGCTCATGATCTTCTCCAATGGGTTCGGTCGATGAATATCGACTTCGAGACGAAAGATACGCCGGCGCGGCGTTGTCGCAAATGTCATATACGCAACGATTCCGGCCATGGCAGAAACGCGGCAAATTCTTGTAGCGGGTACGTTGTTGCAGGGGGATGTAGGTGGTGTGCGGGAAGCCGTCCGTGTACAGGAAGCAGCCTGCCGTTCATGTCGCCGCCCAGAACGGGCGGCGGATTGCTGATCGAAGTGCTTTAACGGAAGCCTGATCAGGCCCGAAGTCCGTCAAGCCGGTACAGAAGGCGAACTGGTTCGTTGTATCGACTGTGGCGGCTGGCCGAATGCGCGTAGAAACGCCCGACGCATACGCTCGCGGTCGCCGAAGCCTGTTTCCCGGGCGATCCTGTCAATTGGATGACGACCCGTTTCCATCATGGTTCTGGCGGCTTCGACACGCAGGCGCTCGATTGCTTTGGCCGGCGACTGCCCCGTCTCCTCGCGAAAGAGTCTGCTGAATTGCCGGGGACTGAGGTTGGCAGCTTCCGCAAGCTCCTCTACCGATAGTTCCGACGTCAGGTTTTCTCTAGCGTACGCGAGAGCGCTTTGAACGCGATCCGTCTTGGCGTCGAGCTCGAGCAAGGCGGAGTATTGTGACTGGCCACCTGCGCGTCGGTGTGTCACCACCAGCTTTCGGGCGATGTCACGCGCGATCTTCTGCCCCAGATCTTTCTCCACAAGGGCGAGCGCAAGATCGACACCTGCACTCATGCCGGCGGAGGTCCAGATATGTCCGTCAATCATGAAGATCCGGTCCTCTTCCATCTGGACATTCGGATAGGCGCGCTGGAACGCTCTCGCGAACTGCCAGTGTGTCGTCGCCCGGCGTCCCTCAAGCAACCCTGCTTCAGCGAGCACGAACGCGCCGGTGCAGATCGCGCAGATCCGACGGGAATGCCGGCTCGACGCGCGCAGGTACGCCTTGAGTCCTTCACTCGGCGGCGCTGTTTCGTTGTCGCCAGTCACGATCAGGGTGTCGAATTTTCGTCGGACGAACGTACTGGTTTCGACCGAGAAGCCCTGTGACGACTTGATGAGTCCGCCGTGTTCTGAAACCAGCGACAGATCGTAAATCTGCTCGCCGCTCATGATGTTCGCGTATTCGAACACGGTTGCGACCGCGAGTCCGAGCGATTGAAAGTTAGGATAGACGACGAGTCCAACCTTCTGCATGGCAACCTCCGATGGATGAAAACGTCGATGGCCGGAAACGTTGCATCTACGTCATTGAGCCGATGATCGCATAAATCTAAGATTCATTCACGCTCATCAACCAGCTAGAAGTCTCGGAGAAATGTCTTGATTGAAGGAGTCAGCAAGGGAACTGCAGTCGTAACTGGCGCGTCGAGTGGCGTCGGTGCGTGCTATGCAGAGCAGCTTGCTGAGCGCGGCTATGACGTGATCATGATTGCGCGCAACCGGGCGCGAATGAACACGCTCGCAAGCCAGCTGACCGACAAGACAGGACGTAGCTTCGAGGTGGTGCAGGCCGATCTTGCGAGGCTTGCTGGTGTGCAGAGCGTCGAGTCGCTTCTGCGCAGCGATTCGAGCATCACGATGCTCGTGAACAATGCAGGTATCGGCGCCGCTGCGCCAATGCTGGAAAGTGACACGAGCCTGATCAGCCCGATCATTGCCGTGAATCTGGCGGCATTGACGCGATTTACGAGGGCAGTTGCACCCGCATTCGCGTCGCGCGGGACGGGAACGATTATTCAGGTAGCGACGGTCGCCAACGACCGGCCCGAATGCAAGAACGGCATGTGCGAGGCAATTGCGGCGTATGTGCTGGCTTACTCAAGATCGTTGCATCAGGATTTCAGCGATCAGGGAATCAGACTGCAGGTCGTTCTGCCTGAATCGAAGTACCGGCGCTTTCTGCAAGTCACTGACCATGAGGCCGTAAGAGGGCGGGTGAGTTACGCCACGGCGGCTGAGAATATGGTGAGGACAGCCTTGGCTGGACTGGATCACGGGGAGTTCGTATCCATGGCTTCATCCAGGTAAGGTCGATTGCCGCGCTGTGGCAGGGGAGCGCTCGCAAGTTGATGGAAATAGATTAATCGCAGCTTTGGAATTTTCTTTTTACACAGTTGTACTAATGTTGGTAAGGTAATTTTCATCCATGAACAGGTTCAAAATCAGCAGTCTCGTTCTCGCGCTCGGCATCGCTGCGGTGGCTCCGACAGTTGCTTCGGCGCAATCGCACGGCAAGGTTCTGGTGGTTCTGTCGAGCGCACATACACTCGATCTTCGTGACGGAAAGACGTACAAGACAGGCTACTATCTGAACGAGTTGGCGACGCCGCTGAAGCAGATCGTCGATGCGGGCTACACGCCTGTGTTCGCCAATCCGAAGGGCGACACGCCCTCCATGGATGAGAATTCGAACAACAAGATGTTCTTCGGCGGCGACGATGCAAAGCGTGAAGACGCGCTGAAATTCGTCGACGGATTCGCGGGGATCAAGCATCCCATGAAGCTCGCGACTGTCGCGGCCAAGGGTACGCAAGGCTACGTTGGGCTCTTCATGCCAGGCGGTCATGCGCCGATGCAGGATCTGCTGAAGGACAGGAATCTCGGCAAGATTCTGGTCAGCTTCCACGATACGGGTCGTCCGACCGGCATTATCTGCCACGGCCCGATCGCGTTGCTGTCGACCATGAAAAACCCCGCTGCTTTCGACAAAGCCTTGATCGCCGATGACACGGCATCGATCGATCAGCTCAAGCAAGGCTGGCCGTATGCCGGGTATAAGCTCACGGTGTTCTCGAACGCAGAAGAGAAGCAGCTGGAAGGCGAGGGTAAGCCGCTGGGCGGTCAGGTCCAGTTCTACACGGATGAGGCGCTGGCGAAGGCGGGTGCCGACGTGCAAATCGCCGAGCCGTGGAAGAGCAATGTGGTCGTTGATCGCGAACTGATTACGGGTCAGCAACCCTTCTCGGACCACGCGCTGGGTGATGCGCTGGTTGCGAAGCTGAACCAGCAGGCGTCGAAGTAAATTCGAAGGAGCGCCTTGCCGGCGCTTCTGTCGCCCCATCCCGACAGTTGAGGAAATCATGCCCTATCTGCAACTCGATGTGCCCTACGAATACACCCCGGATCAGAAAAAAGCAGCCGCAAAGCGAATCGGTGAAATCTACGCGGATGTGATGAAGGTCAACACGAACATCATCACCGTATCGATTCGTGAAGTGGGTAGAGGTGGTGTGTGGCGTTGCTCCGATGATGAACCGGACGAGGCTGCAATCATGATGCTGGACATCCGTCGTGGCCGCCCGCTGGAACAGCGTGGAGAGCTTGCGCGACAACTGATCGAAGCGTGCGTGGAATTGCTCGGTCTGAAAACGAACCGCTTGAATATCGAGTTCACCCAGCATTCAGGCGACGAAATGTATCACCCGATCCTGGGTGGCTTCAACAAAGACTGGATCGAAGACGAGCGCAGCGAATAGCCGCGTCGAAACCAGAACTTCCCTAAGTATTGAACGGTAGATCCGGCTGGCAAGTGCGAGCCGGATCTCTGGGCGCGCGTGCGTCAGGCCGATAAATCGATGCCGCGAAACTGTGCCGCGCCTAGCGTGGAAAAGAAGAAGATCAACTGGCCGTTCGTGCAACGAGTCATTGGCGCCCGCTGGCAGGGCGCCATAGCCGCCGCAGGCGGCAAGGTATGTGAGGATGACACCATGAAGCAACCTTTCTATAAAGTTCTGTATCTTCAGGTGCTGTTTGCGATTGTCGTTGGAATCGTACTCGGGCATCTGTATCCATCGTACGCGATGTCGATGAAGCCTTTCGGCGATGCGTTCATCAAGCTCATCCGCATGGTAATCGGCCCGGTCATATTCTGTACGGTGGTCACGGGTATCACAAGCATGGGCGATCTGAAGAAGGTAGGCCGAGTGGGTGGGAAGGCCCTGATCTACTTTGAAATTGTCTCGTCATTGGCTTTGGCGATCGGGCTGATATCGGGCCACTTCCTGCGCCCAGGCGAGGGCTTCAACGTTTCAATTTCATCGTTGGATCCGCACGCGATTTCAGGGTTCGTGAGTCAGGCCGAACATATGGACGGTATAGCGGGATTTCTTCTTGCGATTATTCCGGCATCGTTTTTTGATGCCTTTGCAAAGGGTGAAACGCTGCCAATCCTTTTCGTATCGGTGATGTTCGGCATTGCGTTATCTGCAGCAGGTGAACGGGTCCAAAGCATCACGGTGGCCATTGAAAAACTGTCGAATGTGTTCTTCTCTCTCGTCAAGATCATTACCAGATTCGCCCCAGTAGGCGCGTTCGGCGCGATCGCGTTTACAGTCGGAAAATACGGGATCGGCTCACTCGTCCCCCTGCTGAAACTGATCGGCGTTTTCTATCTGACAGCATTTACGTTCGTCGCCGTGGTGCTTGGCCTGATTGCAAAATTCGCGGGATTCAACGTTTTTCGCTTTCTTGCCTACCTGAAAGAGGAACTGTTTATCGTCCTTGGCACGAGTACTTCCGAAGCTGCACTTCCCCAGTTAATGCAAAAGCTCGAGCGGATGGGCTGCTCGAAGGCGGTTGTCGGACTGGTTGTGCCGACTGGCTATTCGTTCAATCTGGACGGTGCCAACATCTATATGACGCTGGCGGTCATGTTTCTGGCGCAGGCGACAAACATTCACCTGACGCTCGCCCAGGAATTGACGTTGTTCGCTGTGACCATGTTGACATCGAAGGGATCAAGCGCCGTTGTTGGTGCGGGCTTTGTCGCACTGGCAGCGAGTCTGTCGGTGGTGCCTACCGTGCCCGTCGCGGCGATGGTCCTCATCCTGGGTATCGATCGATTCATGGCAGAGTGCCGATCGCTCGTGAATATCATCGGTAATGCGGTGGCTACGGTGGTGGTGTCGGCATGGGAGGGCGAACTGGACCGGGAGGCGATGGCGCGCGAACTGTCGGGTTATGGTTCGGTAAGTCCGCTCGAGCCGCGGGCCGAACTGACAGCGGTTGCGTCGAGTTCCCGTGAGACGGAAGTCATGAAGACCGATCTCGGATAAGACAGGCGCGGCGCATAGGTATTGGTCTGGGCGCCGCGGCTTGTTTCGTTCTATGCCAGGCGTTCCTGCAGAGTGCTTTCGAACACTTCAATGGCTCGACGTAAGTTGCCAGGCTGCGAGGCACGAACGATTCTCGCGTCAAGATGCAGCGAGAAATCTGCGACTTCGACAATCTGCAACTGATCACGCAGGACACTCTCCGCGATGACGCTACGCGGCACGAGGCCGAGGCCCATGCCCGCCGCTACGAGGCGAAGTTGCATCTCGGTTCCGTGCGTGTCGATACTGATTTGCAGCCGTCGTCCCTTGCCTTCTATCGCCCGATCGAGTGCTGCGCGATATCCGCATCCCAGTGGATTGAGTACCCACTTGTGGTTCGCCAATGTATCAATCTCCGACTGGGAATCGACCAGAGGATGCAGTGCGCTTTGCACGATCACGACCTCGACGCGTTTGACCAGATGTCCCTCCACGTCATTCGGCAAATCGCTTCCGGCGACCACGAGAAGTGCTGCAGCATCTAGCGCTCCCACGCTGATCATCTCCAGCAAGCCGGGACTCCAGCCCGTCTGCAGTTCTATATCTAAAGCGGGGAAACTCGTTTTCAATTGCATCGCAGTGTCGAACATCGCGATGTCGGCGAGCGCATGTGTCAAGCCGAGATGTATCGTGCCCGTGGGCTCGGTGCTTTCCTGCGTGATCGCCAGCAAGCCGTCGCGGTCTCGCAGCAACCGGATCCCCTGTTCGTAGACACGCCTTCCAATTGCCGTCAGTCCAAGCGGCTTGATCGTGCGATCCAGAAGCTCTACGCCGAGTGCGCTTTCAAGCTGTTGCAGGCGGCGTGAGATTGCTGATTGCGTAATCGAAAGTTTGTCGGCTGCTTTGGTTAGGGACTTCAGGTCAGCCACGGCTACGAAGGCCTCGATGTCTTGTAGCAACATGCGCTCCTATCATAAAGATGATGAAAATTATGCGCTTGTCGCACATCTGGCGTCACTCTAACCTATCTGGACATCCGGCGTTGCCGGGAACATCAAGCCCATTGAAAGGAATTGGATCATGCCATTGGCTCGCATCAATATTTCTCAAACAGCCTCCAGAGAGGTTGTCCGTGCTGTCAGCGATGTCGTTTATGAAGCGATGATCCATGTCGCGAATGTGCCGCAACATGACAAGTTTCAGATCATTACCCGTCACGCTTCAGACGAACTGGTGTATCCGGAAGAGGGATACCTTGGAATCACTTACAGCCCGCAAATCGTGTTTATTCAAGTCGTGTGGAATGCAGGAAGAACCACTGAAACGAAGAAGGCTTTTTATAAGGCCGTCGCGGATGGTATCCACGCAAAGGCAGGGATACGCAAAGAAGATGTGTGGATCAGTCTTATCGACGTAGCGCGTGAGGATTGGTCATTTGGTAACGGTGAGATGCAGTACGCGCCGAAGTGACATGCAGCTTTTCAAATCGATGTTTGTGACCTGATTAACGATCCCATGAAATTCGCCACATTCGAACATGAGGGAAAGCAACTCGTCGGCCGGGTAAGCGCAGACGGCGCGCGGTTTTTTCCCCTGCCGGTAACGAGCATGCTCGACCTGATAGAACGGTATGAGCAGTTCTCTGCGGAAGCTGATACCGAGCATCCCGTATCGTTACGTCTTGATGATGTGCGGTTGCTCGCACCCATCCCCAATCCGCGCAAGAACATCTTTTGTGTGGGTAAGAACTATCGCGAGCACGCGTATGAATTTTCGAAGAGCGGCTACGAAGCTGGCGCCGTAGCGGGAAGTGAGGTTGATGACTATCCTGCTGTCTTTACCAAGCCGGCTACCTCAGTGGTCGGACCCAACGATGCGGTATCCACGCACCCTCAGATAACGAACAAGGTCGACTACGAGGGCGAAATTGCTGTCGTGATAGGGCGCGCGGGCCGTGATATCAAACGAGCCGATGCCGCCGGTTACATCTGGGGTTTCACGATCATCAACGATGTGACTGCTCGGGACCGGCAGAAGAATCATCGTCAGTGGTTTCTGGGGAAATCTCTCGACACGTTTTGTCCGATGGGCCCGTTCATCGTGACATCGGATGAGTTGCGACACGACGAGCTATCCATTCGCACATGGGTCAACGGGGAACTGCGACAGGATGCTCACACGCGGGATCTGATCTTCGACATTCCGACGCTGATCGAAGTCATTTCTGCTGGATGCACGCTCGAACCCGGCGACATCATTTCGACCGGCACACCTGCCGGAGTCGGAATCGGGTTCACACCACCCAGATTCCTGGCGTCGGGCGACGTGGTCGAGATTGAAGTGGAAGGCATTGGACGATTAAAAAATCACTTCGTCTGAGGCCGCGAGGCAACCGCCGCCGCATGCAGCGGCCCGTGACGGGCGATCAGTTCGTCGACGACTTTGTGCGCCGCTTCGATCTGATCCGTGATTGGCTTCGCAGCATCGAGGGCATGCAAAACGGAGCCACCCGACTGCTTCGCTGCCTGCGCCAGTGCGGGTGGAGTGGATACGGTTGGGTTGATGAACAACGTTGTTTCGATTCTCCCGTCTTCAATATGTCTGAGGATGAGAAGAATTTCGAAACCACGATAGACATCGCGGACAGGCTCTTGCACTTCTATCTCCTTCAATCAATGCTGGTATTGCAGCCGTCATACTGAAGGGGCCGACGTCGCGTACAGGCGCAGTGTTCCAGGGTAAACACTTCTTACTCGGGGGTGATCTGCTCAATAAGATGTACCTACATCTATGGTACTTCGAATCGCGGGTCGTGGCTACATCCGACGTGCCAATCGCAAGGGATGCCGATTGGCATCTCATGATGAATTATTGATCGGGAACGCAACCATGCCTACTTATGTCGTGTCGGCCGCCGCAGGCCGTTTCAGTGAAGACGAGAAGCTGCGGATTGCGCAGGCGATTACCCAATCCCACAACGAAGCGACGGGAGCACAAGGCTTCTTTGCGCAGGTGATATTCAATGAAGTGCCGAGAGGAAATCATTTCATCGGCGGACGCCCGCTTCGAGACGATCAGATCTTCGTTCACGGGCATATTCGTGCAGGACGTCCGGATGATAGAAAGCAGTTGCTCCTGTCTAAAATCGTCGGATCCGTCATGGAGATCGCTTCGGTGGAGCGGCGTTTTATCTGGGTCTACATCTCCGAAATTCCACCGTTGCAGATGATCGAATACGGCTATGAATTGCCGCAGCCGGGGCAGGAAAATCGATGGCTCGAGCAGTTGCCGCAAGCGGACAGGGAGTATCTTCTCAGCCTGGGTTAAGTGAGTCACCCGAGGTAATTAGCGCGCGCATGCCGGATTGCGTCGTTGCCGCGTGTGGTGGTTCACGCGCGACAACGCTGGACGCAAGTCCCTCTGCGCGAGAGTCAGACTTCCCCGAAACCACCGCCTCCCGGTGTTTCCACCACGAACACATCGCCCGCCTGCATCTCGACACTCGCGATATGACCTAAAGCGACGATCTGACCATCCGCGCGCTCGACGCGATTACTGCCGCGTCCTCCTGCCCGTCCGCCACCCGCGCCGAAAGGCGCATGAATGCGGTTATTCGACAGAATGGATGCCGTCATCGGCCGGAGGAAGCGAATGCGCCGGATCGCGCCGTTCCCTCCGTGCCAGCGTCCCGCACCACCCGATTCCGCGCGGATCAGGTGCGATTCGAGCCGTACCGGGTAGCGCCATTCGAGTACTTCAGGATCGGTCAGACGCGAGTTGGTCATGTGCGTCTGCACGGCATCGACACCGCTGAAACCGTTGCCCGCGCCGCTGCCGCCTGCGATCGTTTCGTAGTACTGGTAGCGGGCATCGCCGAAGGTGAAGTTGTTCATCGTCCCCTGGCTCGATGCCACGATACCGAGTGCGCCATACAGCGCATTGGTGATTGCCGACGACGTCTCGACATTGCCCGACACCACCGCCGCGGGATACACCGGATTGAGCATCGAACGGTCGGGCACGATCACCGACAACGGCTTGAGACAACCCGCGTTGAGCGGGATATCGTCGCCAACGAGCGTGCGGAACACATAGAGCACGGCCGCCATGCAGACCGCTTTCGGCGCATTGAAGTTGTTGGGCAACTGCGCAGATGTGCCGCTGAAATCGACCGTGGCGCTGCGTGTCGCGGCATCGACGCGAATCGCGACGTCGATCACCGCGCCGTTGTCGAGTTCGTAGCGATAGCGACCGTCCTTGAGCGCGCCGATCACGCGGCGCACGGCCTCTTCGGCGTTGTCCTGCACGTGACGCATGAAAGCGAGCACCACGTCGCGGCCGAATTGCGCGACCATGCGGCGCAATTCGTCCACACCCTTCTGATTCGCGGCGACCTGCGCGCGCAGATCGGCCATGTTCTGCGCGATATTGCGTGCGGGATAGCGGCCCGACGCGAGCAGCGCACGCGTTTCGGCATCGCGTAATTCGCCTGCGCGGACGAGCTGCCAGTTGTCGATCAGCACGCCTTCCTCTTCGATATGTGACGAGGACGCCGGCATCGAGCCCGGCGTGATGCCGCCGATGTCCGCATGATGGCCGCGCGAACCGACGTAAAAGAGCGGTTCGGACGAACCGTCCGCGAATACGGGTGTAATGACGGTCACGTCGGGCAAGTGCGTGCCGCCGTGATACGGGTCGTTGAGCATGAACACGTCGCCGTCGCGCATGGCGCCGCGGTTGCGCTCGATCACCGTGCGGATGCTTTCACCCATCGAGCCCAGATGCACCGGCATGTGCGGCGCGTTGGCAATCAGATTGCCTTCGTCGTCGAAGATCGCGCACGAGAAGTCGAGACGTTCCTTGATGTTGACCGAGTAGGCCGTATTTTGCAGGCGCAAGCCCATCTGCTCGGCAATCGACATGAACAGGTTGTTGAAGATTTCGAGGCGAACGGGGTCGGCTTCGGTGCCGATCGAGCGTCGCGTGGGGAGCGGTTGCACGCGCGTCATCACGACGTTGCCCTGGACGGTGAGTTCGGCCTGCCATCCTGGTTCGACCACAGTTGTACCATTCTTTTCGGCGATGATCGCCGGACCGTCGAGTGTGTCGCCGGCGCACAGCGTGTCGCGCTGATAGAGCGATGCGTCGTGCCACTGACCACCCGAATACATGCGTACGGTTGTCTGTGCACGCAGCGCGTCGTCTGCCTCGCGCCTCTGCAGGCTGCCGGTGTCGACAGGCGCATCGGAATGGCCGATGGCCTCGACGGAAGCGAGTTCCGCGATGAGCGGCGTATCCGCCATCAGAAACGCGTAGCGTTGGCGATAGGCCGCCTCGAACGCAGCACGCATGGCGTCGATGCTGCCCGCCGGCACCGCGAGCGACGAATCGGTGCCCTGATAACGCAAGTGCACACGCCGCTCGGTCGTAATGCGTGCGGCGTCCACGCTCTGGTCGAGCAGTGCGCGTGTCGCATCGTCCGCGAGCGCATCGAGCGCGGCTTCAAGCGTCGGCAGCGATGCTTCGTCGAGTGTGATTTCCAGCGCGCGCTCGCGCATGGCCGTCTGATCCGCGAGTCCCATGCCGTAAGCTGAGAGCACGCCCGCGAGCGGATGTGCGAACACGCGCGTCATGCCGAGCGCGTCGGCCACGCCGCAGGCATGTTGGCCGCCTGCGCCGCCAAACGTGGTCAGCACATACTGCGAGACGTCGTGGCCGCGTTGCACCGAGATCTTCTTGATCGCGTTCGCCATGCTGCCGATGGCGATCTCCAGATAGCCTTCGGCCAGTTCTTCGGGCGTGCGGCGCTGGCCTGTCGCCGCAAAAATCTCTTCAGCAAGGGATTGAAAGCGTTGCACGACGACAGCGCGATCGAGCGGCTCGTTTGCATGCGGACCGAACACACGCGGAAAATAGTCCGGCTGGATCTTGCCGAGCATCACGTTGCAATCGGTGACTGCGAGCGGGCCGCCGCGCCGGTACGCCGCCGGGCCGGGATTGGCGCCCGCCGATTCCGGGCCGACGCGCAGCCGCGCGCCGTCGAAGCCGAGCACCGAGCCGCCGCCTGCGGCCACTGTATGGATGCTCATCATCGGTGCGCGCATGCGCACGCCTGCCACCTGCGTTTCGAACACACGCTCGAACTCGCCATTGAAGTGCGAGACGTCCGTCGACGTGCCGCCCATGTCGAAGCCGATCACGCGCTCGAAGCCTGCGGCCTGCGCTGCGCGCACCATGCCGACGATACCACCCGCCGGACCGGAAAGAATCGCGTCCTTGCCCTGAAAGACGTCGGCACGCGTCAGTCCGCCGCTGCTTTGCATGAACTGCAGGTTCACGCCTGGCATTTCGTGGGCGACCTGATCCACGTAACGGCGCAAGATCGGCGACAGATACGCATCGACGACGGTCGTGTCGCCGCGCGAGACCATTTTCATGAGCGGCGAGACTTCGTGGGACACCGAAATCTGCGTGAAGCCGATGTCGCGAGCGAGGTCTGCGAGCTCGCGTTCATGCGACGTGTGACGATAGCCATGAATCAGCACGATCGCGAGCGCGCGGATGCCGCTGTCGTAGACCTCGTGCAGTGCACGCTGTGCCGCGACACGATCGAGGGGCGCGACGACTTCGCCCTGCGCGCTCACGCGTTCGTCGATTTCCAACACGCGCTCATAGAGCGCTTCCGGCAATGCGATGTCGAGATCGAAGAGCCGCGGGCGGTTCTGGTACGCGATTCGCAGGACATCGCGAAAGCCGCGTGTCGTGACGAGCGCGACGGGTTCACCTTTGCGTTCGAGCAAGGCATTGGTCGCGACGGTGGTGCCCATCTTGACCATCTCGACGTGGCGCGGCGTGATGGCTTCACCGGCTTGCAGACCGAGTAGATGACGAATGCCAGCGACGGCCGCATCGCGATACTGCTCGGGGTTTTCGGAGAGGAGCTTGTGCGTGGTGAGCGTGCCGTCCGGGCGGCGCGCGACGATATCGGTGAACGTGCCGCCGCGATCGATCCAGAACTGCCAGCGGGACGGCGTGCAAACATCGGAGGCTTGATCGTGCTTCATCATGTCGTGGTCTTGATGCGAAAAGTGTAATGAGGTGCGAATGGCGCAGTTCAGGCAGCTTCGAGTTCGCGGCCCCGCGTTTCGGGCAGCGTGAGCGCGGCGATGATCAGCACGCCATACGCAGCCACTGCGAACATGCCGATGCTCGTGCCGAGACCGAAACGGCTCGATAGCGTGCCGATCAGCACGGGGAACAGTGCCCCGATCGCGCGGCCGACGTTGTAGCAAAACCCCTGGCCGGAGCCGCGTACGCGGGTCGGAAAGAGTTCAGTGAGAAACGCGCCCATGCCGGAGAAAATGCCCGACGCGAAGAAACCGAGCGGAAAGCCGAGCCACAGCATCGACGCATTCGTGAGCGGCAACGAGGTGTACGCGAACGCAATCGCCATCGAACCCAGCGCGAACAGAATGAAGTTCGGTTTGCGGCCGATGCGGTCCGTGAGCCACGCGCTGCACAGATAGCCCACATACGAACCGGCAATGATCATCGCGAGGTAGCCGCCCGTGCCCATCACGGTCAGATGACGCTCGGTCTTGAGAAACGTCGGCAGCCATGTCGTGATCGCGTAGTAGCCGCCTTGTGCGCCCGTGGTGAGCAGAGCGGCGCGCAGCGTCGTCGACAGCAGTCGGGGCGAGAAGATTTCGGTGAAGCGCGGCGTATCCTGCGTGTGCTGCTGCCGGACTTTTGCGTGCTCGAATACTTCGGGTTCTTTCACGTAGCGGCGGATGAAGAGCACGAGCAGCGCCGGCACGAGTCCGATCAGGAACAACGTGCGCCACGCGATTTCCGGCGCCATGACGGAAAACAGCACGGCGTAGAGCAGGGCAGCCATGCCCCAGCCGAGCGCCCAGCCCGACTGGACGAGACCGACCGCCTTGCCGCGATCGCGTGCACGGATCACTTCGCCGATCAGCACAGCGCCCGCCGTCCATTCGCCGCCGAAGCCGAAGCCCATCAGCGCGCGTGCCGCGAGCAACTGGCCGTAGTTCTGCGCGAGACCGCACAACGCGGTGAACACCGCGAACCACAGCACGGTGAGTTGCAACGTGCGCACGCGGCCAATGCGGTCGGACAGAATCCCCGCGATCCAGCCGCCGAGCGCGGAGGACAGCAGCGTCATGGTGCCGATGAAGCCGGCGTCGGCGAGCGAGATGCCCCAGGTCGCGACGAGCGTCGGAATCACGAAGGACAGCATCTGCGTGTCCATGCCGTCGAGCATATAGCCGACCTTGCAACTCCAGAACGCGCGGCGGGCGCGTGGACTGGCTTCTGCGTACCAGGACAGTGCTGGCGTGTCGGCCGTTGTGCTCAGGTCGGCGGCATCGTCGACGCTTGCCGTGAGTGTCTTGCTGTCCATCTGATGCTCCTGTGGATAGACGCATGAGTTACAAGCGAAGCCGCGCAAGAGCGTAGGGATGCGTCATTCCCTCCGGGCCGGTTGGCCGGATGGCTTCGAGATGCTGTGAGAGATGTTTTGAAGCGGCGTGTTGCGCGCCGCCGGAGCGGTCAGAAGATGGCCAGCGACGCGTTGGTGATATCCGTCATCAGCATGTGGCCCGGCGCGTGCGCGATGGCGAGCGGCAGTTTCGCGGCCATCAGCGCGGTTTGCGGCGTCACACCGCATGCCCAGTAGACGGGCAGCTCGCCTGCGCGGATCGTTACTGCATCGCCGAACTCAGGGCGTGCGAGGTCGGCGATACCGAGTTCCGCCGGATCGCCGATATGCACGGGCGCGCCATGCACGCCCGGAAAGCGGCTCGTGATCTGCACGGCGCGGATCGCGTCGGGGCCGCGCAACGGGCGCATCGACACGACGAGTTCGCCGCCGAATACGCCCGCCCGCCGGTTTGCAATCGTGGTGCGGTACATCGGCACGTTGCGGCCTTCTTCAACGTGGCGCAGCCCTATGCCTTCCTTCGCGAGCATGTGTTCGAACGAAAACGAGCAGCCGATTGCGAACACGACGAAATCGTCCTGCCAGAGCGCCTCGATCGATTCGACGCGATCGCTCAGCTCGCCGTCGCGATAGACGTTGTAGGCGGGCACGTCGGTGCGGATATCGATATCGCGCCCGAGCACCGGCACGCGGAAATCGCCCGGCTCGCCCACGCCGAGCAGCGGACACGGCTTCGGATTCGCGTGACAGAAGCGCAGGAAATCGTGCGCGTGCGTGGCGGGCAGGATCGCGAGATTGGCTTGCGCGTAGTCGCCGCAATGGCCGGCCGTCGGGCCACGGAAGTCGCGATGGCGGACGGCTTGGCGGAATTCGAATGGAGTCATGGTGTCGGCGTACTCGTGCGATTGCTCTGGTTCGTCTGCGTACAACGTGAAGGGTGCGAAGCGTTGGTTCTGCGGTAAGACAAAGCATAGAAAAGAAGAAAATTTGACGCCAACTAGTTTTATTTGCGTCGAATGAATAGAATTTCTTAACGGAATCGCGGGTTTTCCCCGATCACGTTGAGATTTTTGGAGCGGTTCTTCTTGTCGCTTTGGCGGCCTTCGGCTTATGAATACGCGCTTTCTCGAGACTTTCGTCACGCTGGCCAAGCTGCGCAGCTTCCGCACCACGGCGACCGCGTTGCACGCCACGCCCGCTGCGATCTCGCAACGGCTGAAGGCACTGGAAGACGAGTTGCAGACCACGCTCGTCGATCGCGAGAGCCGCGATTTCCGGCTCACGGCGAACGGCGAATATCTGCTTGGCTATGCGAAGGCCGTGGTGGAGGCGACGCGTCAGTTGCAGGCCGCCGCTTCACATGAAGGCGCGATGCGCGGCAAGCTGCGGCTCGGTGTGATCGAGACGGTCGTGCATAGTTGGCTCGCCGACTACATGCGACGTCTCGCGGACGACTTCCCGCAACTCGAAGTCGAACTGGCGGTGGACGTCAGCGTGGTGTTGCAGCGGCGACTGATGGCGGGTGATCTCGATCTGATCATTCGCGTGGAAGGCAGCGACGAGGAATCCGTGGTGTGCGATGCGCTCGCGAACTATCCGGTGCACTGGATCGCGCGCGCGGGGCTATTGCCGCTTTCACGCAGCGGGCTCGCCAAGCGTGTGCTGCGTCACCCGATCCTGACGTTCGGCCGTGGAACGGCGCCGCATCGCGCGCTGGAGGACATCGTCGGCAAGCTGGCGCTCGCGAATGGCGTGCCGCTCGCGGATACGCGTATCACGGGCTCGCCGTCGATTTCGGTGATCGTGCAACTCGTGCGCGATGGTTTCGGCGTGGCGGCGATTCCGCGTCTTTTCGTCGACGATCTGATCGCGCGCGGCGAGGTGGTGGAGTTGCCGTTGCAGCCTTCGCCGCCGTCCATCGTGGTGTCGATGTCGCGACGCTCGGACGCGCCGCTGTTCGTGCACGGCGCGGCCAACGCGGCGCGCACCGCGTGTCATGGGTATTGCGCAGCGGGGGATCCGCGCTTGATTGAACGTCTGTGAAGCTGGGTTACGCGGACATCGACGTCACCCGCGCGGGGAATGCTGATGAAAGATGACCGTTGCTGCGCATCGCATCACGACGCCGCACACAACGATGAGCGTTAACGGCAGGGAGCTTATCGTGGCGCTCGCATTCCGGCCCGTGAACGGAATTGAGGTGAAGTCTTCCCGAGAGATCATCAACGTTTTTATGTGGCGCAGCGCACATACGCAGCGGTAATCCTGTTCGCCGTTTCTGCTGCCAGATAGTCAGATCGGCGATATCAGACAGTGCCTTCTCCAATAAAAATGGACTTCGAATATGCCCGATTATCTTCGTGCCGTATTCCGCCAATCATTAGGCCGGTTCGCCAGTGCAGCAAATATTTTCTTCGTGAAGCGCATGTATATCGGGAGAGTAGCTCCTATACTCATTCACGAGAATGCGAAAATTGCAGAATGCATCGATTTTAGATTTGAAATATTGCCGGTGATTTTTGATCTCAGCGTTTCAAGTCAGGTCATCCGGATAATCGACAGATCAAGTGCCATAATCAACCTGTCGACGCGAAGCACAGAAAGCACTGCGGTAAGGTCGTAAGGAATAAATAATGGCTCTCTTCCGCCTGTTTTCGCAATCACGATCTATCTTCGCGATCGGCGTGCGTGTTTCCGCGTTGCTGATCGTAATGGGCCTTTCAGCCTGCGGCGGTTCCTCGACGTCGAACGAGCCGGCCTACGTCACGGCATCGCGCGCCCAGATCAACCAGTTGCTCGGCACGACATTGACGCCCGGCGCGGTGGTGTACGTACAGTCGCCGCAGGGCAACTGGCTCGAATCGTTCGGTACCGCGCAACGTGGCACCAACACGCCAATCCCCGTCGACGCGTACTTTCGCGTGGGCAGCGTGACGAAAACATGGACGGGTACTGTCATCCTGCAACTCGTGCAGGAGGGCAAGCTGAATCTGAGCGACCCTGTCAGCAAGTTCGTGCCGAACGTGCCCAACGGCGACGCAATCACGATCCAGCAACTGCTCGCGATGCGAAGCGGCCTTTACAACTACTCACGCGACCTTGGCTTCAACCAGACGCTCGACGCGCAGCCGGGCAGAGTCTGGACGACGGCCGAAGTGCTGGCCATCGCGTTCAGTCATCCTGTGGACTTCGATCCCGATACATCCTTCGGCTACTCGAACACGAATACGGTGCTGCTCGGCATGATCATCGAGCAACTGACGGGCATGAGCGCCGCCGACGCAATCCAGACACGGCTCTTCACGCCGCTGGGTCTGACGGGTACCTATCTGCCCGCACAGACCGATTCGTCGCTGCCCGCGCCGTCGCCACATAGCTACCTGTGGGGCACCAATGCCGAGACGGCCACGAACTCCGCGCTGTCGCCCGCGCGCCAGGCCGCCGCGAAAGACGGCACGCTGCAGCCGACGGATGTGACGAACGCGAGCCCGTCATGGGGCTGGACGGCGGGCTCCGGCATCTCGACCATCAAGGAACTCGCTGCATTCGTGCAGCGAATGGTGGGCGGCGGTTATCTGAATGCCGACCTCCAGTCGAAGCGTCTGTCCACCTGCACGGCGCTTGTACCGTCCGATCCAGCCTCGCCAGGTTACTGCCTCGGTATCGCGAAGTTCGGCACGTTCTACGGGCATAACGGCCAGATAAACGGCTTCAACACTTTCATGGTGTACGACCCGGGCTCGAACACGACGGTCGTGACCTGGGCGACGACGGCGGACACACCCGATGGCCGCGGGCCCGCCGATGCAATCGCGCGCATCGTAACCACCGAGCTGGGCAAGGCGGCGGAAATAGTGGACGAAGACCAGCCTTGAGCGGCGCCTTTCATTCGCAATCGACATAACAGCCGGGAGACCTCTGCGATGAACGCGACAATCGATCGGAAGCACACATGCTGGAGCATCATCGTGTCGGCGTTGTTGCTGGTCTCGTGCGGCGGCTCGGATCATGCGAATACGGCCGTTCCCGACGCGATCACCCAGATCATGCAAAAGCCTGCTTACGCGAATGCCACATGGGCGATGCAGGTCGTCGATCTGGATACGGGCCGCGTGATCTACGATATGAATTCGGGTTCGCAGGTGTTCATCGCTTCCGTGCGCAAGCTCTTTTCGACCGGCAATGCGCTCGACATGCTAGGCGCACAGTACAAGCACGTGACGCCTGTCTACAAGCAGGGTACCGTCGACGCCAACGGTGTGCTCACCGGTAATCTGATCATGGTGGCGAGCGGCGATCTGACGATGGGCGGCCGCGCCAACACGGACGGCACCATCGCGCTCAGCGCGTTCGATCACAACGAAGCCGACGGTCTCGGCAACGCGATCCTGACCACGCCGGATCCGCTGGCGGGATTCGATGCGCTTGCTGCACAGGTGGCGGCCGCTGGCATCAAGACCGTCAACGGCGATGTCGTGATCGACGATCGACTTTTCGACGCGTTCCCTTTCCGCGAAGAAACGGGCTTCAATGTCACGCCAATGCTGGTCAACGACGACGTCGTCGATATTTCGTTCAGTGCGAGCGCGGACGGAGCTTTGCTTCCGTTCACCTACCGGCCGACTTCCGCAGCGTTCTCGGTGCAGTCGACATTGAAAACGGACGCGACGACCACGCAATTCGCAGTCGAACTGACGCCCGATCCAACCGAAAACCAGGTGCCGCAATGCTTCGGACAGGCGAACTGTTCCGGCGCGGTGTCGGGCACGGTGCCTACCACGGTGCAGCCGCCGCTGACCAACGCCTATCCGCTGATACGCACGTTCCGCATCAGCGCGCCGTCCACGTATGCACGTACGGTGTTTATAGAGGCGCTGGCGCGCGCAGGCGTGACGGTCAGTGCGGCAGCCGTCGGCACGAACGCAGTGGGCCTGCTGCCCGCGCAAGGCTCGTATTCGAGCGCGCAACAGGTGGCACAGCTGACCTCCGCGCCGTATGCGCAGGACATCCGCTTCGTCAATAAGGTGAGTTACAACATCGGCGCGGACGTGACATTGATGCTGTACGGGCTCGCGAAAAACGGCTCGCGAACCATGACCAGTTCGCTTGCGACGGAACAGCAGGAACTGTCGTCGACGTTCAAGATCGCGTCGGACCAGTATCATTTCATCGATGGAAGCGGCGGCGGCGATACGACCGCGAACGCCACCGCCGTTATCGCGTTGCTGCGCGGCATGCGCCTGATGCCCGATTACGCAACGTACGTCGATTCGCTGCCTTTCCTGGGTGTGGACGGCTCACTCACGACAGTCACCAACTTCGAATCCGACCCGACGCTCGCAGGCGCGAAGGGGAAGGTGTACGCGAAGACGGGGACTTACGTCGGGCTGAGCACGACGACACCGGCCGTGCCGCTACTCAAGGCGCAGGCGCTCGCCGGGTATATCGACGCGAAAAGCGGCCATCGTCTCGCGTTCTTCCTGTCGGTGAACAACGCGACACTCGTGGATTTCGATACGGTGCTAAACGCGTTCCAGGACGAGGGCACGATCGCGGCGCAGATCTGGAAGCTGCAATGATGTCGAGGCCCGCTCCATTCGCCTGAACCTGTCGAGAGGCATGCCATGCGCGCACCGCTTAAGGCTCTCCTGGCATTGATCGCCTGCTGCATGCTCGTCGCGAGTTGCGGGAGCAGCGACGACGGCGATCCGATCGCGCAGATCATGAGCAAGCCGCGCTATACGAGCGCGAAATCGCAATGGTCGATGGTCGTGATGGACGCGAACACGGGGCAGGTGCTCGACGCGCTCGCCCCCGACATGCTCGTGCTGACGGCCTCGGTGCGCAAGCTGTATTCGGTGGCGACGGCGCTGAACGTGCTCGGCGCGGATCACCGCTTCGTCACGCCCGTCTACCGTACCGGCACGGTAGACGGGTCCGGCAAGCTGACGGGCAATCTGATCCTGCAGGCCTCCGGCGATCTGACGTTCGGCGGCCGGCAAAAAGCCGACGGCACCGTCGATTTCACCGACTTCGACCACAACGACGCGCGCGGCTTCGGCGGCGCGATTCTCACGCCCGAAGATCCGCTCACTGCGTTGAATGATCTGGCGCAACAGGTGAAGGCGTCGGGTATCACGACAGTTGATGGCGACGTGATCATCGACGACCGGCTGTTCGACGCGTTTCGCGTGCCGAATGGCAATGTGCTGATCTCGCCGATCGTCATCAACGAGAACGTGATCGACGTGACGCTGACACCGGGCGCATCCGTTGGCGCAGCGGGCGTGCTCGACTGGCGGCCGCGCACCAGCGCGATGACGATGCAAGGCACGTCCGTGACGACGGCAGCGAACAGCACGAGTGACATCATGGTTTCCGGCGATGCGCTGAACGAGGCGCCGCTCTCGTGTCTCGCGGCGCCTGGCTGCAAGGGCACGCTGTCGGGCAAGGAGAGTCTCGATGCAGCCGCAACGATACCGCTCGGCTTCGTGTCGCCGCTCGTCGGCAATGGCCTCTACGTGAGCATTCTGCGTGTTGAGGATCCGCCTTCATTCGCGCGCACGGCGTTTATCGACGCGCTGGCGCGCGCGGGCGTCAGTGTGTCTGCGCCTGCCGTGCAGCTGAACCAGACGGCCGCCTTGCCGCCAACGCAGAACTACTCGGGCGCGACACAGGTCGCTAGCTATACCTCGATGCCGTACTCCGAATTCGCGAAGCTCGTGTTGAAGGTCAGCCTGAACACCGGTGCGAATCTGAGCCTGATGTACCAGGGGCTTGCGCAAGGCGTGCGCACCGTCGGCGATGCGCTGTCCACGGAGCGCCGTTATCTGACCGGCACGCTCGGCCTCGACGGCGCGGGCTTCAACTTCCCCACCAACGGCAGCGGCACGCCCGATAGCCAGGCGAGCGCCCGCACGACGGCCACGCTGCTGACGGCAATGAGCCGCCTGCCCGTTTATCCCGTGTATCACGACGCGCTGTCGATTCTCGGCGTCGACGGATCGCTCGCGGCTGTGGGCAAGAATGTCGCAGGCAAGGAACATATTTTCGTGAAGAGCGGCGCAACGATCGACAGCAATGGCCAGATGGTCGCGATGAACATGGCGGGCTATATCGACGCGAAGAGCGGCCGGCGGATTGCTTACGCGCTGTTCGTCAACAATGCGGGGCCGCTTACCGCGCTGTCCGATACGCTCGAAGTGTTCGATGATGAAGCGATGATATTGGGGATTCTTTACGCGAGGTATTGAGGGTGGGGTGGCCTGAGTGCACGCATATATCGGCCAGATTCTGTTATGAGCGGCAGGCGCGGTTGGTAACCCGACCGCGCATGCGCTCGCAACGCTCAGAGCCATTCAGTCTGGAACGGGAACGTCGAAAGCGGCGTGCAGCCGTTCTCCGTCAAATGGACCTGCTGTTCGAGCTTCACGCCCTCGTTACCACCCTCATCGCCGATATAGCTTTCGATGCACAGCGTCATGCCTGCCTCGAACGCCCCGTTATAGCCGTGATCCTGAAA
Source organism: Burkholderia sp. Ac-20365 (assembly GCF_017104715.1). Taxonomy (GTDB): domain Bacteria; phylum Pseudomonadota; class Gammaproteobacteria; order Burkholderiales; family Burkholderiaceae; genus Paraburkholderia. Next base: position 31,925 of record NZ_JAAGPI010000005.1, on the reverse strand, counting down.
GTATGAGATCGACGGATACTCGTCGACCATACCAATTCCATGTGCAAGGCAGCTATAGCGGTTCTTGAAGAACTGGGCTGGCATGCTCCAGCTTCGTTCGGCAAACTCATTGAAGGTCATGCCCGGCTGGATCAGCGCCATGTTCGTGTGCAGTTGCTCATGCGCTGCGGCATACAGGCGGCGCTGGTTATCGGTTGGGCGGACATGACCGACCGTCCACGTACGCGAGATGTCGGCGCAGTAACCGTATGGTCCGACGAGGTCCGTGTCGAACGCAATGAGTTCGCCCTTGTGCATGACCCTTGGACTGCATTCCTGCATCCACGGATTCGTGCGGCTTCCTGACGCCAGCAGGCGCGTCTCGATCCATTCACCGCCAAGCTTGATGTTTTCGAAGTGCAGGTGCGCCCAGAGTTCCTGTTCCGTCATGCCTGGCTGCAGTACATCGTACATGCGTTGAATGCCGCGTTCGCACACGTCGATAGCGGCCTGCATGACGACGAGTTCATCCTCGGACTTGATGGTCCGCGCGATCTCCATGATCGCCTGGCCATCCACCACATTGATGCCTTGTTCGCGCAATGCATGCAGGCCTTCGGGATCGAGCCGATCGACTGCGACGCGCTGCTCCGACGGCGCGTGCTGACGAAGCAGGTCGGCGATTTCGCGCGCCCATCGCCTCGCGTTGATTGCTGCTTCAGGTCCGGCGTTGAAATAGTTCCAGCACACGGCGCTGCGCAGTTCTGCTTCGACGGGCACGTTATCCCATACGTGCTCGCAGCTATGAAACTCGAATCCGATCACCGGGCCGTCGGCGAAGATCATGACGTAACGCGTCGGATTGCGGCCGGTCCAGATCTGCATGTTCGACGTGTCTGTCGCATACCGGATGTTAACGGGGTCGTACAGCACGATGGCTGGAACCCGGCTCTCGCGTAGCTGGCGGCGTACGCGTTCCAGCCGGTAGCGGCGGACGCGATCGAGCAGACCCGGCGGAAGGTCGGCTACGTTATCGGCTGTCTCTGAGATTGAGGCGTGAAGCGTGGAAATCCCCGACATCGACTGTTCTCCTGACATGATCGACTGGCAGTATCAGAACGTCGAAAAGGCCGGTCAACGGCCTTTATTTTCCTCGTCGCATGACTTTAAGTCATCCGTCCGCGAGACACATATGCGCTGAAAGCTTCGAATGTGTCGCACGCCTAGCGCGTGGCGGGATCACCGCGCAGCCACTCGATCAGTTGCGTGATGACGGGAGAGAACGTGCGCCCGTGCGGCACGACAACGAAGTAACCGTCGGCGGGCGTGCAGGTGGCAACGTCGAGTCGCATGAGTTCACCTGTCATGAGCAGGTGGTCGACGAGCCGGCTCCAGCCGAGCGCGATGCCCTGTCCATAGCGTGCGGCCTGTATCGCATCCGTGTATAGACTGCATCGCAGTACCTTGTTGAGGCGTGGCGGGCGATAACCGACCGCATGGAACCATTCAGTCCAGTCCATCCACCCCTCGCTCGTCGAATCGGATTCGACCAGAGCCATGGTCGCGAGCTCTTCGAGGGACGTGGGTACGCTGTTTTCTTCGAGAAATCTGCGCGAACAGACGGGGAATATTTCGACGTCGAACAGGAATGTCGACGTGCCGTCCGACCACTGGCCCTTGCCATACCGAACAGCGGCGTCCACTTCGACATGGCGCAAGTCGGCCGTAAACATCTGCGTAGTCAGGCGCAATTGCAGCGGCGGCTCGAGCTTCTTCAGATTGGCAAGGCGAGGCAATAGCCGGAACTGCGAGAACGCGGCAGTGGAGGCGAGCACTAGTTCGCGTTGTTCAACGCCTGTCGTCGACAGACGATCGAACACGCCGGCGATCTTCTGCATGGATTCGGCCACCACCAGATAAAGCGCTTCGCCCTCGACGGTCAACTCAATGGAGCGGTGCCCGCGGCGAAAGAGCCGCACATTCAGGGTCTCTTCCAGGAAGCGGATCTGCCGGCTGACTGCCGATTGCGTCACGCCGAGTTCGGTGGCGGCAAATGTGAAACTGGCGAGGCGAGCCACCGCCTCGAATTCGACCAACGCAGTCAGCGACGGGACGATTCTGCGGTAACCCTTCGTTTCTCTGGACGTCTTCATCGTTGTCTCTGATCTTGATGCGTGTTACGACAGCCAGCCTCCGCGATATTCTCACATGACTTAAAGGAATGTCAGGCGGTAAATAAAGCGCATTGACGGTGCAAATTGGCAATTCAATACTCGACGCCATGCTGCACACACAGCGTTGCGGCGCACACCCGTCAAGAGGCATACATGTCCACCGTCATCCCCATCAAGACTCATCGCCAGCTGCTCGATAGCCGTGAAGCCGGTCACGGCATGCCGGGCGAACTGTTTGGCCGCCAGGACGTTTTCGAAACCGATGTCGAAGTGTTCTTTCACAAGCTCTGGATTCTTGTCGGCGTCACCGCGGATGTACCGGAACCGGGTGATGTCCATACCGTCGACATCGGCAAAGCTTCGATCATCATCGTGCGCGACGATGACGAAAACATTCGCGCCTATCGCAACGTGTGCCGTCATCGTGGCTCGCGCATCATGAAGCAGCCGGGCAAGGCGACCGTCGGCATGCTCGTGTGTCCGTATCATCAATGGACGTACGATCTCGACGGCAGCCTGCGCCACACCTCGCACATGGGCAAGGATTTCGATTCCACTTGCCACAGCCTGATTCCTGTTCATCTGAAGACGGTAGGCGCCCACGTCTTCGTTTGCCTTGCCGACCAACCACCCGAGGATTTTTCGAAGCTCGAAACGGTGATGGCGCCTCGCTTCGCGCCCTACGATCTGACGCGCACGAAGATCGCGCATGAAATGGAGATCATCGAGAACGGCAACTGGAAGCTGGTGATGGAAAACAACCGCGAGTGCTATCACTGCGCGGGCACGCATCCTGAACTCACGAATTCATTTCTCGCGGAAGATTTCGGCTTCTGCCCGGACGGCCAGAGCGACGATGCACTGAATGCGTACGACGACTACGTTGCGCGAAATGCCGCCAGTCAGGCTGCATGGGAAGCGGACGGCTGGATCTGCGAACGCTTCGAGTCACTGGATGAAAGCGTTCACACGAACTTCCGCACCCAGCGGCTCGTGATCGCAGGCGCCAACGAATCACAGACGATGGACACGAAGGTCGCCTGCACGAAGCTGTTCGGGGACCTGCAGCGCCGCGATCTCGGAGACGTGCACATGTGGGGCCATCATTCGTGGACGCACGTCATGAGCGATCACGCTGTGGTCGCCTACATCCTGCCGCTCGCTCCCGACAAGACACTTGTGCGCACTATCTGGCTCGTTCACGAAGATGCCGTGGAAGGCGTCGACTACGATCTGAAAAAGCTGACGGAAGTCTGGGTTGCCACGACCACCCAGGATGCCGATCTGGTAGCGAATACACACAATGGTACGCAGGATCCAGCGTATCGTCCGGGGCCATTCTCCATGTTTACCGAAGCGCCGCTGGACGAATTCTCGCGCTGGTACAACGCGCGTCTGAAAGAACACGGTGTGTGAGTCCAATATGGAAAACGTCGTTGAACCCTGCATCCTTGAGCAGAGCCCACAATTGCCTGATCGTTTCAGTCTGTCTTCCACCTGGGAACGCGCGGATGCGCAGTGGCCGAGTCACGAGCAACGGACGCTGGTTTGCTGCCGGGTACTGGACGAGACTCACGACGTTCGCACGTTCGTGTTTGCGAGCGAAGCGGGGCAGCCGTTTTCGTTCGAGCCTGGGCAGTTCATCACGATCAGCGTAGGGATTGAAGGCACGGCGGTGAGCCGCTGCTACACGATATCATCGCCACCGACACGTCCGTACACGTTGTCGATCACCGTCAAGCGGACGCCGGGCGGCGCGATGTCGAACTGGCTGCATGCGAATATGACCGCGGGCAAAACGTTGTCTGCATATGGTCCCTCGGGCATTTTCACGCCGTCGGCCGGGCCGTCGCGCAAGGCGCTCTATCTCTCAGCGGGCTCTGGCGTCACGCCGTTGATGGCGATGACGCGCGCGGCGTTCGACCTGGGACAGAATTGCGATGTCGTATTCATGCACAGTGCGAGAACGCCCGAAGACATCATCTTTGCGGAAGAACTCGCTGGGCTCGAGCGGCTATCCAGCGCGTTTCGGGTGATACATATTTGCGAAGCGCAAGGAAGTCATGGCACCTGGCAAGGTCCGACCGGACGCCTGAGTCTGGATTTACTGAAAGCGCGTGTGCCTGACTATCGGGAGCGGGAAGTGTTCACGTGCGGGCCAGCGGGTTATATGGATGCCGTCAGAAAGCTGTTGCTCGACGGAGCGTATGACCCGGCCCGGTATCACCAGGAGAGTTTCAACTTCGCAGAGACGGTCGAGGTGACTGAGGCAGCGCCGGAGCCTCAAGAGAGTGCGCAACGATCCTTTACGGTGCGTCTTGCGCGGTCCGGAAAGACCTTTGCGATGCAGACATCAGAGACCGTGCTCGCTGCTGCGCGCAAAGCAGGCGTGCCGCTGCCTTCGTCATGCAGCCAGGGGATCTGTGGGACGTGCAAGACAAAGTTGCTCGAAGGCACGGTTGAGATGAAGCATAACGGCGGGATCCGTCCGCGTGAGATAGATAAAGGACTTCGCTTGATGTGTTGCAGCAAGCCGACCTCTGATCTGGTTCTGGATCTGTAGCGGAATACGGCTTTGGCCGTCACACCAACGTCAGATCAGTCCAGTCTCGGCCAGACTGGGTGGCGAAGGTCTGAGTTGGTGGAACTGGTTGAGTAACGTGGAGGAACCATTGTGCAGCCTCGATCTGGCGAGGCTCGTAGGCGTGTGTTTCGCCTGCAATCAGGAATATCGCTCTAACGCTGCCACGAACGCATCGAAAACCAGGCGAATTCGGGTTGGAACCGGACCACGCTGCGGACGATATACGTAGATTTCCCACGGCTCCGGCATAAACTTCTCCAGCACAGGCACCAGCTGCCCCGTGGCGATATACGGATCGGCCAGATACGCAGGTATCTGGCCAAAACCCATTCCCGCGAGGATCGCCTGACATTCGGCGTCGCCGTCGTTGCTGGTAAAACGCGGTGCCCCAGGAATGATTTGGGCGCCGCCCGCAAAGTACCAGGGCCACGCCTTGCCTGCGCTTACATCTCGCAAGGCCGTCGTTGGCAAGTCGTTCAGGTGTTCGATGCTGGCAGGCTTGCCGTGGCGCGCGATGAGTTCAGGAGTGCCGACAACGTGAAATGCCGGCGCTGCGACGCGACGGGCCACGAAACGGTTGTCATGCAGCGGGCCGAAACGCACGCCGATATCAATGCGGTCGTCGACGACAGCAACACGGGCGTCGCTCAGATGCATATCGAAGCGCAAGAGCGGATACGTGCTGGCGAGATTTTCCAGCGTGGGCATCAACCATCTGCGGCCCAGCATCACGGGCGCCGTCACGCGAACGATGCCTTCCAGTTCCTGCGCCTCCCGGACAGGGGCCTGCAGGAACAACTCGTCCAGCTCGCGGACACTGACTTTTGCGCGGACGGCCAGCGCTTCGCCGTAAGTCGTGACTTGGATTCCGCGAGTATTGCGGTGAAACAGGACTTCTCCGTGCAGCCGCTCCAGATCCTGCACAGCGCGTGTGACTGCCTGCGGCGATATGGCAAGCTGCGCCGCTGCCTCCTTGAAGCTTTGCGACTCAGCCGCAGCCACGAAGATACGCAGCATTTCGAGACGATTTTGCACGATTAGACAATTCCATAAAAAGGAATTGTCTAATCGTAACATTTCCATTTACCGGTGCAGGTGGTCTTCTTACACTCGTGTTCATGCAGTGTTCATTCATCTCCCTTCACGAGGAAAAATCATGAGCAACAATATCGCAGGCAAGGTCGTCGTCATTACGGGTGCAAGCAGCGGCCTGGGTGCAGCCACAGCGCGCATGCTGGCTTCACGCGGCGCTTCGGTAGTGCTGGGTGCACGTCGGGTGGACATGATGAACGCGCTGGCAGACGAGATTCGCGCCGCCGGCGGCAAGGTCGAAGTTGTCGCTACCGACGTGACCAATGCGGCACAGGTGAAAAATCTGATCGACATCGCCGTGAAGACCTTCGGTCGCCTGGACGTGCTGGTCAACAATGCTGGCCTGATGGCCATCGCTCCGATGAGTGAGGTTAAAGTCGAGGAATGGGACCGCATGATCGACATCAACGTCAAGGGCGTGCTGTACGGCATCGCCGCCGCGTTGCCTGTCTTCCAGCAGCAGGGCAGCGGACACTTCATCAACATTGCCTCGGTTGCGGGCATTAAAGTCTTCAGCCCTGGCGGCACGGTTTACAGCGGAACCAAGTTCGCCGTACGTGCGATCTCGGAAGGCTTGCGCCATGAAGTCGGTGGTTCCATCCGCACCACGACAATCGAGCCGGGCGCAGTCGAGTCCGAACTGAAACTGGGCAGCAGCCACGAGGAAAGCAGCAACTTCGTCAAGGAGTTCTACAAGCTCGCCATTCCTTCCGACTCCGTGGCGCGAGCGATTGCGTATGCAATTGACGAACCGGCGAACGTGGATATCAACGAAATCGTGCTGCGTCCTACTGCACAGGATTTCTGAACACGCTTCAACTGCTTTGGCTTGTCCGGGCGGTCGGCTTACATCCTGTCGACGGTCATCGCCGAGGTGATGGCGTCGACGGGGTGCTGGCCGATCCGTCCGAAGTAAATGTGTCAGACTCCACGGGATACACTACGCAGACCCTTCTATCGAACGGCTGATATGGAGTCGTCATGACCAGCGAGCGCGCGGAGTTTCCTGGCGAGTCGGATGAAGAACAACCGCCACTGCCTACGGCAGATCTTGACAAGCGGCGTCACCAGATTTATCCCCGGCTCAGCGAGGTAGACCTGCGCCATGTCACCCGCTTCGGCGAGAAGCAGCACTTTGCCGATGGCGCGCCGGTGCTACGCGCCGGAATACCAACCGATGGCATTCTGGTTCTGCTCCAGGGGCGTATTGCGCTGTATTGTCACGACGGATTCGATAACAACTCACTCATCATCACCTTGGGGTACGGCCAGTTCTCCGGTGATATTGGGCAATTGTCTGCCCGTCCCGAAATGGTAGACGGGATAGCGATAGGCGACCTGGAGGTGGTGCGTCTGTCATCCGAAAAGCTGCGCGCACTGATAGTCGCACATGCCGATCTTGGCGAACGCCTCGTTCGGGCGCTGATATTACGCAGTGTGGCGCTGCTGGAGAGGAATTCCGGCGGGCCCGTCATCATAGGCCCGCGTGGTCACGGCCGCATCCACACCTTGCAGAGTTTTCTGACGGCCAACGCCCACCCGCATACGGTTCTGGACCCGCTCGAAGACGAACGGGCTGCGCAACTGGTAGCGCACTATCAGCCGGCTCGGGAAGACTGGCCGCTGGTGATTTGCCCTGCAATCGGCGTGAGCAAGAATCCGAGCATCGTTGAACTGGGTCGCAACATCGGCCTGCTACGTCCTTTAAGCGAAGAGAAGCTTTGGGATGTGATTGTCGTCGGCGCGGGTCCTGCTGGTTTGGCGACGGCGGTATATGCCGCGTCGGAGGGCTTGTCCGTGCTGGTGCTGGAAACCCGCGCCTACGGCGGACAGGCCGGCGCCAGCGCACGTATCGAAAACTACCTTGGGTTTCCCACTGGGGTCTCGGGTGGCGCGCTCACTGGCCGTGCCTATGTGCAGGCGGAGAAGTTTGGCGTCGAGATCGCCATCCCTGCACCGGCCGGGCGCCTGTATTGCGACACCTGGCCGCTTCAGGTGGAAATGTGCGGCAGCCTGACCCGGCTCAAGGCGCGCACCGTGGTGCTAGCCTGCGGGGCGCGTTACCGCCGGCCGTCGCTGGCCAATCTCAAGCAATTCGAAGGCAAGGGCGTGTACTACTGGGCGTCCCCCGTGGAAGCCCGATTGTGCCGGATGCAGGAAGTCGTGCTCGTCGGCGGCGGCAATTCGGCCGGCCAGGCCGCAGTCTATCTTGCCGGTCACGCTGCGAAGGTACACCTTCTGATCCGCAAGGGCAGCCTGGCGTCGAACATGTCCAGCTATCTGATCGGGCGGATCGAAGCCACACCGAACATCGAGTTGCATACCCATTCCGAAATAGTCGGGCTGGACGGCGATGAAGATAGCTTGACGCAAGTGCGGGTTCGCAACTCCCGGAGCGAGGAGGAACGTATTTTCGATATCTGCAGGGTGTTCCTGTTCATAGGCGCCGATCCCAACACCGGATGGCTCAGCGATTGCGGCGTCCACGTCGACCGGCATGGCTTCATTTTCACCGGTCCGGATGTTGAGGAGAGTCGGGATCAAATGCAATATCGCCTGAACTTGCAGACCAGCGTGCCTGGCGTATTTGCGATCGGTGATGTTCGCGCCGGTTCCACCAAACGGGTCGCGGCAGCCGTCGGTGAGGGTGCGGCGGTCGTGGGGCAGATACATCAATTTTTGACCCGCGAGCGTGTGTGAACGAAGTCGCTCGCGTTCTCATGCTGTTCTGACGTCGTGCGCATGGGCAGCCATTTCGCGTCGCCGATGAACTGATCGATAGACACCAATCCAGTTGCCTCGCACGACGGCTTCTGCGACGGACCGACCTTCCAGAAACGCACTCACGACGCGAACTGCGAAGCCGTCACCGACGCGGCGGGATGTGGGGATGTATGCAAATGCAGCGGCCGGTGCAGCAAGTTGAATGTCCCTTCTCGCATCCGAAGCAGCATTTGCAAGCACCTCACAGTGTGCACCTACCGCCCTTCGCAACATTCGTTCAGGTCGGTCATGAATACCTTCAGGATCGACGGCATCGCCGAACCTCTGCGTATGGCAGCGCAGAACGGCCATTGTGCGCCGAACTGTCCGGGATTGATGCGTCGCATCTCGTCACGCTCGACCCAGCGGGCGGCGTAGTGATTCGGCAGAAACCCGATATATGCACCGGACAACACGAGTATCGCTTGTGCCTCGACGTTGTCCACCGTCGCCGCAGCCTTGCTCGCGCTCAGCATGCGCAAGTCGTTTTCCTGCAGATAACCGCGCGCCACAATGCGGCTTGCCGCAATAGCGTCATTCGGCACAATGCCATTCGTCGCGCTCGCAAAGAGCGCGTTTCGACTGCCGCAATACAGTCCGTCGGGTTCCAGATACAGGTCGTTATAAGCCAGCCCCGGTACATGAAGCGGGAAATGACCAACTGCAACGTGCAGGCGTCCATCGAGCACACGCTCTTCAAGTTCGGCAGGCGCGCCGACATAAACGTCGACATGCACATCATGTCCACGCGAGACGAACTTCTGCAGCGCCTTGGGCAGTGGTGACGTCGTATCTGTGATCGTGTTGTCGATGATGCCGAGATAGAGCTTTCCCGAGATGTGCTGCTTCAGCGCATCGGTATCCATGCAGAAGGTCTCGACGGCAACCTGCAGCCTTTGCGCCGCTTCATAAGTCGCGATCCCATGTTCGGTCAACCGGAAGCCGCCTCTGCCTCGCTCGCACAGCTTGAGTCCGAGCCGCGTTTCGAGTGTGGTCATCTGTTCGCTGATTGTCGACTGACTGACGTTCAGGCTCGCCTGCGCGGCCGAGAATCCGCCGCAGCGCACGACATTCATGAAAACCCTAAGTAGTTTCAGATCTACATCCTGCAACTGAACCATGGCTCGCGCCTCTCCCTCGTCGCTTCGGAAATCCCGATATGAACATTTGATACTTGGGATTTTTATACAAAAAAATTCCACCGATAGTGTCTTCGAACGGCGGTTGAAATGAAACCGCGTTTTCTACCGAATGACACATGGAGACAGGGATGCAGAGCAATACATACGAAACTGGGCGGCTCAATCTGCCGTTCGTGGGCCACTGCACGTTTGCGAAGTCGCCCGTTTGCGTCGACTGGGACAGGATCGACGCAGACGTCGCGATTCTCGGCGCACCGAACGACATGGGCACGCAGTGGCGCTCGGGCGCGCGCTTTGGCCCGCGCAGCATCCGCGAAGCGTCGACGCTGTTCTCCTTCGGCCATTCCGGTGCGTACGACCACGAAGACGATGTCCTGTACCTGAGCGGCGACCAGGTGCGCATGGTGGACGTAGGCGATGCCGATATCGTCCACACGGATATGGCGAGAAGCAACGCGAATATCGAATTCGCCGTGCGCAAGATTCTCGAATGCGGCGCCATGCCCGTGACCCTGGGCGGCGATCATTCGATCCATGCGCCGGTGATCAAGGCGTTCGAAGGCCGTGGTCCGATTCATATCGTTCATTTCGATGCGCACCTGGATTTCGTCGATGAGCGGCATGGCGTGCGCTACGGCCACGGCAATCCGCTGCGGCGCGCGTCGGAGATGAATCACATCGTCGGCATGACGCAGCTCGGCATACGCAACGTGTCGTCGTCGAACCGCGCCGACTACGATGCCGCTCGCGAGGCGGGCTCCGACATCCTCTCGGTGCGCGATGTACGCCGGCTGGGCCCCGAAGCCGTGCTGGCACGCATCCCCGAAGGCGCCGCCTACTACATCACGATCGACATCGACGGCTTCGACCCGTCAATCGCACCTGGCACGGGCACACCGAGTCACGGTGGCTTCCTGTACTACGAGGTGCTCGAAATCATCCAGGGCCTCGCGCGACGCAGCCACGGAAACATCTGCGGAATCGACCTCGTCGAGGTGGCGCCCGCGTACGACCCGGCCGACGTCACATCGATTCTCGCGGCGCAACTGCTGATGAACTCCATCGGCTTCATTTTCCACGAGCGCGCGAAACACGCGCGATAGACGGGCCGCCTGTGCACGCTGCACAGCGGTCTGCGCACAACACCATGACAACACCGTGGGCGTGCTATTGGCACGAACCACGAACAAGGAGACGACGATGGATACCATCGTACGAAATTATCTGGAGCAGTATGGCGTGTGCGAGGCAACGCGCCACTTCCTCGACAGGCCACACAGGATGCTGATCGACGGCGCATTCGTGGCTGGCGAGGACGGCGAATACCTCGACGCAATCGAGCCGTCCACAGCAGGCGTGATCGCGAAGATTCCACTGGCGACGACAGGCGATCTGGATCGCGCCGTTGCCGCTGCACGCAGGGAATTCGATGGCGGAACGTGGCGGCGCCTCAAGCCGCTGGAGCGCGAACGGCTGCTTCACCGGCTCGCGGACCTGATTGAAACGCACGCGACGGAGCTTGCCGAAATCGAATCGATCGACGTCGGCAAATCCGTTTCCCAGGCGCGCGATGTCGACATTCAGGGCACTGTCGACACCTTCCGCTATTTCGCCGGCTGGCCGACGAAGATTCACGGACGGACAGTCGAGCCATCGTTGCCGGGCAACTATGTGGCGTACACGCGCAAGGAGCCAGTTGGCGTGGTCGGTGTGATCGTGCCGTGGAATTTTCCGCTGCAAACCATGGCATGGAAAGTAGCGGCCGCGCTCGCGGCGGGCTGCACCGTCGTGATCAAGCCTGCGGAACTCACCTCGTTGTCGACACTGCGTTTTGCAGAACTGGTTCAGGAAGCCGGCTTTCCCGATGGTGTCGTCAACGTCGTGACGGGGCGCGGCAGCGTAGTGGGGGCGGCCATGGCCAGCCATCCGGGCATCGACAAGGTGACCTTCACGGGCTCCACCGAGGTGGGCCGCAGGGTTGGCAGCGCGGCGGCCGGTGGCATCCGGCGGGTGACGCTGGAGCTCGGCGGAAAATCGCCCGTACTTGTGCTCGATGACGCCGATGTCGACGCAGCGGCGCGCGCGGTCGCGAACGGCATGTTCTTCAACGCCGGCCAGGTGTGCGACGCCGGTACCCGTGTGTACGTGCAGCGCAAACTTCACGACCGGTTCCATGCAGCGCTGGTCGACTACACGCGAACGCTGAAGATTGCGCCGGGTCTGGATCGCGACTGCTTTATCAGTCCGCTGGTGTCGGCAGCGCAAAAGGACCGCGTGATGACCTACATTGAAACAGGGCGCCGCGAAGGTGCGGAGGTGCTCTACGGCGCGCGCCCGTTGGACGGGCCGGGGTTTTTTGTTCAGCCAACCATCTTCGCGCATTGCCGCAGCGACATGAAGATTGTCCGCGAAGAAATCTTCGGCCCAGTGCTCGTGACGACGCCGTTCGACGACGTCGGCGAAGCCCTGACGCTTGCCAACGACTCGCCGTATGGACTTGCGGCCGCGATCTATTCGAACGATCTGAAGCGCGTGCATGCGCTGATTCCACAACTGCACGCCGGCACGGTCTACGTCAACGCGCACAGCACGATCGACCCATCGATGCCGTTCGGCGGCTTCAAGGAATCGGGCTTCGGCAAGGACCTGGGTTCGGAGCAGCTCGACGCTCTCACGGAGACCAAGGCCGTGTGGATCACGCTCGATTGAACACGGATGCCACGCCGCCGTGCGCTTGCGCGGCGTGTGCAACGCCAATCCTCATTGCATCAACCTTCCGTACCGGGTGGATCAGACGATGAAAGCACAGGACAGGGTTGCGACGAACTTCGCGGCCGACAGCGAGCATGGATCGATTGAAGGTCACTCCATCGACTTCATTCCAGAACACGAACGAACGGACCGGCTTTCGCGGCAGGGACCGTTCTGGTTTCTCGGCAACTTCACGTTCTTTACGATGACCATCGGGTTCGTCGGCCCGAGCGTGGGTCTCAGTGCATTGTGGACGACGATAGCCGGTACGCTCGGCATCATGTTCGGCACGTTGTTTATGGCGTTTCACGGTTCGCAGGGGCCGCATCTCGGCTTGCCGCAGATGATCCAGTCGAGAGCGCAGTTCGGCTATCGCGGCGTCGTGCTGGTCCTGATGGCGACGCTGTTCGTCTTTGCGGGCTTCAACATCGTCAATCTCGTGCTGATGATGCAGGGCCTGAAAACGCTCTACAGCTGGGACCCCGTCAAGGTCGCGCTGGTGGTCACGATTCCGGCCGCCATTCTCGCGATTCTCGGCCACGACTGGATGCATCGCAGCTTCAAGTGGGCGCTGTATCTGTCGCTGCCGCTGTATGGCATCGTGACGGCTGCGGTCCTGCTGCATTGGGTGCATGATGCGCCGTTGCCGGCGGTCGTACCGGGCGCGACGCCACCCGTGCCGCTCGGCTTCGCGTGGACGGGTTTCATCGCCCAGTTTGCGGCCGCGGCGAGCTACAACATTGCCTATGCGCCGTATGTGTCGGACTACTCGCGCTATCTGCCGAAGAACACACCGAGCGGCAGACTGATCGCCGCCGTGTTTCTCGGCGCATCGTTGTCGGGTGCCTGGATGATCGCAGTGGGCGGATGGCTCGGAGACCACCTGCACGCAACCGATGTGCTGGTCGCTCTGAATCAGGTGGGCAGCGAGCTTGCGCCGGGCTTCGGTAGCGTCGTCGTCGCTGTCACGATTCTCGCATTCCTGCCGGTGATCGCGATGAACATCTACAGCGCGAAACTCACGGCGATCACGGGCGTCGACTCGTTCCGCAAAGTCGAGCCGACTACGCGAGTCCGCATTCTCGCAATCATCTTCGTCGTGCTTCTGCAACTGGGCATTGCGCTGAGCATCTACACGTCGGGCAAGGGGCTGTCGGTCCTGAATATCTATCTGGTTGTGATGCTTTACTTCCTCGTGCCCTGGACAGCCGTCAATCTCACCGATTACTTTTTCGTTCGCAAGGGCCGTTACGCGATTCCGCACTTCTTCCTTCCTCATAACAACATCTATGGACGATGGGGCGCGCGCGGACTCATTTCGTACGCGATTGGTTTTGCAGCCATGGTGCCGTTCTTCTGCATCTTCGATGGCACAAACGAGGTGTATGTCGGCCCGCTAGCACGCCGGATGGGCAGTCTCGATCTAGCATGGCTGGTCGGACTGCTCGTGTCGGGTATCGCGTATTACGTGCTGAGCCGCTCGCTCGATCTCGAACGCGAAGAGGCGGTGATCGCCCATGTCGAAAAGACGATGCCGCAATACACCACCGGCGATCAGCGGTTCTGACAACCTACGCCACCACGATTACGAATCAGGAAAGATCATGGCAACCGAGCAATACGATTACATCATCGTTGGCGCCGGATCGGCTGGCTGCGTGCTGGCTAACCGGCTGACCGAAGATCCCGCTGTCAGCGTGCTGGTGCTGGAATACGGCGGCAGCGATCGAAGCGTCATCATCCAGATGCCCAGCGCGTTTTCGATGCCGATGAACACGAAGAAATACAACTGGAAATACCAGACAACGCCGGAACCGCATCTGAACGGGCGCCAGTTGCATTGCCCGAGAGGCAAGGTGCTGGGCGGGTCGTCGTCGATCAACGGTCTCGTGTATATCCGTGGCCATGCGTACGATTTCGACGAATGGGAAGAGCTGGGCGCGAGAGAGTGGGGCTATCGTCATTGCCTGCCTTATTTCAGGCGCGCGGAGCACTACAAGTTTGGCGGCGACACGTATCGGGGAGATAGCGGGCCGCTTTGCACGAACAACGGCAACAATATGCGAAACCCGCTGTATGGCGCGTGGATAGAGGCGGGTGTGCAGGCGGGCTACATCGGCACCGACGACTGCAACGGACACATGCAGGAAGGCTTCGGCGCCATGCACATGACGGTCAAAGATGGCGTGCGCTGGTCCACCGCGAACGCCTATCTTCGCCCAGCGATGACGCGGCCCAACCTGCGTGTCGTGACTCACGCGATGACACGGCAGATTCTCGTTGAAGGCAAGCGTGCGACGGGTGTTGTCTACGAACAGGGTGGCGTTGTTCATACGGCACGTTGCCGCGCGGAGGTGCTGGTTTCGTCCGGGCCGATCGGCTCGCCGCACCTGTTGCAACGCTCGGGTATCGGGCCGTCCGATGTGCTGCGTCGGGCGGGAATCGAGGTGAAGCATCATCTGCCGGGCGTCGGTGAAAGCCTGCAGGATCATGCCGAAATCTACATCCAGTACGCGTGCAAGGAGCCCGTCACGCTGAACGGAAAGATGGATCCGTTCAGCAAATTCATGATCGGCTTGCGCTGGTTATTGTTCAAGGACGGTCTCGGCGCGAGTAATCACTTCGAGGCGGGCGGGTTCATCCGTTCAGAGGCTGGTCTTCGCTGGCCTGACATCCAGTTCCATTTTCTGCCGGCCGCCATGCGCTACGACGGCGACAAACCGTTCAAGGGACACGGATTCATGATCCTGACGGGACCCAACAAGCCGAAGAGCCGCGGCTATGTGCGCGCGACATCCGTCGATCCTTTCGTGCACCCCGAAATACGCTTCAACTATCTGGAGCGCGAAGAGGATCGCGAGGGATTCAGGCGATGCGTGCGACTCACGCGGGAGATCATCGGGCAACCTGCGATGGACCGTTTCCGCGACGTCGAACTTGCGCCGGGTCCCGATGTGAAGACCGACGCGGAGATCGATGCGTTCGTCAGGACGAATCTGGAGAGCACGATGCATCCGTGCGGTTCCTGCCGCATGGGCGAGGACGACATGGCCGTAGTGGATTCGCAGTTGCGGGTTCGTGGTATCGCGGGATTGCGTGTTATCGACTCGTCGGTCTTCCCGACAGAGCCTAACGGCAATCTGAACGCACCGACAATCATGCTCGCCGAGCGCGGAGCCGATCTCGTGAAGGGCATTTCGACCTTGCAACCGTCGGACGCGCAGATCGGACTGGCAGAAGGATGGGAGACGCGGCAACGCACCCGCGCGCCCATGCGGGAAGTGCGCGAAGTGTGATTCAACGGAAGTACGCTAGCGACGAAGGCCCGTAGCGTGAGCGCCATGTTCGTGGCGCCATTCGCTCGGGCCTTCTGTACCAGCAACGCATGGCTAGAAGATCCCCATCGCCCCTTCCACGCTGCGCACCATCGACACGAGCCGCGGTCCAACATCGCCTTCCAGTTGTCCATCCTTGAGCAGATACGAAGGCACGCCGCAATTGAACACGAGTATTTCTCCATCGGGTGCCGGCTTCATCGGCACCGCAACCGCATGAACTTCGCGCCGCAAATCGCCATACGACGCACAGAAGCCGCGCTCCCGAAAGTAGTCGATGGCACGCAGCACGCGCTCGCGAAACATCGCCCAGTCGTCGGGCGACTTGACGGCGATCTCGTTGAGTAACGCTTCGCGCCGATCAGCGGGCAGCGCGGCAAGGAGCGCGCGGCCCATCGCGGTGCGCACGATCGGATAGCTCAGGCCAATATCCGGCGGCAACCCGAGCGGCGTGCTGCTGCGGCTGCTCTCCAGATAGACGACGCTTAGCCGGTCGCGCATGCCGAGCGACACCGAACCGCGTATGTGATCCGCCAGTTCCTTCATCGAAGGCCGCGCGATCTGCCTCACCGTGAGACTCGCGAGCAACGGATAGCCGAGCGACAGCACAGCCGACCCGAGCTGGAACTTGTTGTTCATCCGGTTCACGCGCAGATAGCCGAGCCGCGTCAGCGTGTAGGTGAAGCGGGAAATTGTCGCCTTCGTCATGCCAGTGCGCGCCGCGAGTTCGGCATTGCCGAGTTGCGAATCGCGCGGCGTGAAGCAGTGCAGGATATCGAGGCCGCGCGCCAGCGTGGTGGCGAACTGGCGGTCGCCGTCGAACTCGTCGGGCAGGTAGCGCGCCTTCGATTCCAGATAGTCGCTCGTCACCGGCTCGGCTTCCGGTGCAGGGTTGCGTGCCATGATGCCTCCGTTGCGTCGCCTTCATTCTGAGCCACATGTTCCGCATATCCAAACTGTGTTCAGCATAGTCGAACAACACTGCCAATCCGAAAGAAAAAGTTCGATAGTAAGTCCATAAATCGACCGATATCACGGAGACAGCGAATGGACAGCAAGGCCCCGAATTTTGACTGGATGCTCGCCGACGTAGCGCGTTTCGTTCGCGAGGAAGCGATCCCGCGCGAGAACGAGATCGAACAGGCCGACGCCGTGCCGGACGACCTCGTGGAACGCATGCGCAAGCTCGGTTATTTCGGCTGGAGCGTGCCGCGCGAATACGGCGGCGCGGGACTCACGACCGAACAGCTGGTACGCGGTGCGTTCGAGATATCCCAGGCGTCGGTGGCGTTCCGGGCGCGGGTCGGCACCAATACGGGCATCGGCTCGGAGGCACTCATCGCAGATGGCACTGAGGCGCAGAAGCGGCACTATCTGCCGCAAATCGCATCGGGCGCGCTGACGGGCGCATTTGCGTTGACCGAGCCGGACGCCGGCTCCGATGCGACCGCGCTGCGCACCACTGCACGCCGCGATGGCGACCATTACATGCTCGACGGCAGCAAGTGCTTCATCACGAATGCGCCGATCGCCGGGCTGTTCACGGTGATGGCGCGCACCAATCCGTCGATACCCGGCGCAGGCGGCATCTCCGCATTCCTCGTCGAACGCGGTACGCCGGGCCTGTCGACCAGCGAACCGTACGCGAAAATGGGTCAGGCCGGCTCGCCCGTCGGCGATGTGCATTTCGACGCGTGCCGCGTGCCTGCGTCCTGTCTGATCGGCGGCGTGGAAGGGCAGGGTTTCCGCACGGCGATGAAGGTGCTGAACAAACAGCGCATCCATCTGGCGGCGCTGTGCACCGGTCCCGCGATCCGCATGCTCGACGAAGCCGTGGCCTATACGTCGCGCCGCGAGCAGTTTGGCAGGCCGGTGTCGGAATTCCAGCTGATTCAGGCGCTCATCGCCGAAAGCCAGACGGAAATCTACGCGGCGCGCTCGATGATTCTCGAAACCGCGCGCAAGCGCGACGCCGGTGCGGATGTTTCGCTCGAAGCGTCGATGTGCAAGATGTTCGCGTCCGAAATGTGCGGACGCGTCGCGGATCGCGCGGTGCAGATGCTCGGCGGTCGTGGCTATCTGGCTGGTAATGCGGTGGAGCGTTTCTATCGCGATGTGCGCGCGTTTCGCATCTACGAGGGCACCACGCAGATCCATCAGCTGAACATCGCGAAGATCACCCTGCGCCGCGCGGCACACAATATGGACGGCGTCGCCACGACGGCCGCGCGTGCCGCATGAGCGCCAACGACGTCATCAACATGAGCAGCGTGCTCGACATCAATCGACTGGTCGCGCCGCGTGCAATTGCAATCGTGGGCGCGTCGAACGACCCGAAGTCGATCAGCGGCCAGCCGATGCGCTTCCTGCTTCAGCACGGCTATCGCGGCATGCTGTATCCCGTCAATCCGAAGTACGCGCAGATTGACGGCGTCGCGTGTTATTCGGATATCGCCAGCTTGCCGCAGACGCCGGATCTCGCGCTCATTCTCGTTGCCGCGCGCCGCGTGCCGGACATGTTGCGCGAGTGCGGAAAGAAGGGCGTGCGCTATGCGATCGTCTACAGCTCGGGCTTTGCAGAAGCGGGCGAAGCGGGCGCGGCATTGCAGCGCGAATGCGCCGAAGTCGCGGCTACGTTCGGCATCCGCGTGATCGGACCGAACTGCCAGGGTTTCGTCAGCACCGGGGCAAACGTATATGCGGGCTTCGGCGCGCCCTTTGGCGTCAATTACCGCGCAGGCGGACTCTCGCTGATTTCGCAAAGCGGCGGCTTCGGCTGCGCGCTTCTGCTGATGGCCGACGAACTGGGCATCGGCCTGCGCCACTTCATCACGACAGGCAATGAAGCCGACGTGAGCCTGCTCGATCTCGTCGATGCATGTATAGACGATCCGGAAACGTCGCTGATCGCGACTTACATTGAAGGATTGAAGGACGCCCGCCGGCTCGTCGCCGTCGCGACGCGCGCGCTCGATGCGGGCAAGCCGCTGCTCGCATGGAAGGTCGGCAATACCGCCGATGGCGCGAAGGCTGCGGCATCGCACACGGCCAACCTGGGCGGCGCATCGACGTTGTATCGCACCGCGTTCCGGCAAGCCGGCGTGATCGAAGTCAGCGACGTCGCCGATCTCGGCGATTACGCGAAAGCGCTCGAGCCGAAGCGCCTGCCGCGCGGCAACCGGATCGCGGTCGTGACGCTGTCGGGCGGCGCGGGAATTCTGATCACCGATGCGTGCAGCGAGCGCGGCATGTCGGTGCCGCCGCTTTCGCAAGCCACGCTCGATGCGCTCAAGCCGATCGTGCCGGCGTTTGCATCGCTTGCCAATCCAGTCGACCTGACGGCGGGCATCCTTGCCGATCCGCAAATCTTTACGGACACGCTGCAGATCATTGCCGACGATCCAGGCATCGATTCGATTGCCATCATGGCGGCAGCGGCGAGCGGTGCTGTCGCGCTTTCGATGGCCGAGGCAGTCGTGCGCGTCTATCAGACGACCGACAAGCCGTTGATGCTTGCATGGAACGCGCGCCGCGACATGGCGTCGGATGCGTACTGTGTGATCGAAGCGGCGGGCGTGCCGTTGTACGCGACGCCTGTGCGTTGCGGGCGCGCATTCGCGATGCTGTCGGGCTACGCGCAGGCACAGCGTACGCGAGCGGCTGCTCGCGCCGCACAGGCGCCCGCATCCGACCGGCTTCGCGCGACCAGGGCGCAGGCGCTCATCGCGCAGAGCCCAGGCGAATTGACCGAGCACGCCGCCCAGCGTTTGCTCGCCTGCTATGGCATCGATGCGCCCAAGAGTATGCTTGCGAAGACCCAAGACGAAGCGCTCGCATTCGCGCGAAGCATTGGCTTTCCAGTTGTCGTCAAAGTCCAGTCGCCGGATATTCCACACAAGACGGAGGCGGGCGCCGTGCGCGTCGGCGTGCGTGACGAGGCAACGCTCGCAAGCGCATTCGACGAGATCGTCAGCAATGCGCGGCGTCACGTTCCGGGGGCGCGTATCGAAGGCGTGCTGGTGCAGGAACAGATCAGCGATGCCGTGGAAATGATCGTCGGTATCGACAACGATCCGTCGTTCGGCCCCGCCATCATGTGCGGACTCGGCGGCATCTATGCCGAGGTTTTGAAGGACGTAACGTGGCGTCTTGCGCCTGTCACGCATGATCAGGCGTATGCGATGATCCGCGAATTGCGGGCCTTTGCGATGCTCGATGGTGCACGCGGCAAGCCACGCTGCGACATCGATGCGCTCGCTGATGCGATCGTGGCGATGTCCGCGATGGCGCTCGATCTCGCGCCCGGCATGCAGGAATTCGATATCAATCCGCTTTTCGTGCTGCCAGCGGGCAAGGGCGTGCGGGCCGGCGATGCGTTCGCGCGCTGCGCGCCGGCGACAGATGCGGACAAACAGGAAGACGAGCGCGAAGACGAGCCGCGCAGGCAGGCGGTCGTCGACGGATAGAAGCGTGATGTAGCTGTAGTGAGAGCGGGCGCCCGCGTTCATCGCGGCGTCCACCGAACATCGTATTCGCCTTCTTCGCGAGACCATCATGCACAGCTCTTCGCTTACCGGTGAGAACGACGCGAGCGACTACGCGCCCGCTGAAATCGAGCGCACGTATCGCAAGATGTTTTACCGGCTGATTCCGCTGCTGTTTCTCTGCTATGTGATCAGCTACATCGATCGCGTGAATATCAGCTTCGCCAAACTGCAGTTCATGCACGACCTCGGTTTCTCGGAATCGACCTACGGCCTGGGCGCGGGTCTGTTCTTTATCGGCTACGTGCTCTTCGAGGTGCCCAGCAACCTCTGGATGCAGCGTATCGGTGCGCGCCGCACGCTGCTTCGCATCATGTTCGCGTGGGGTCTCGTGTCGAGCCTCATGATGTTCGTGCGCACGCCGACGCAGTTCTACGCGATGCGCTTTCTGCTCGGCGTGACGGAAGCCGGCTTTTTCCCCGGCATCATTTACTACCTGAGCTGCTGGTTTCCGGGCGCCCGGCGTGCACGCGTCACAGCGTTCCTGATGATGGCGACGGCGGTGGCGGGCATTGTCGGCGGGCCGCTTTCCGGGTTCATCATGACGCGGCTCGCGGGCGTGGGCGGTTTGCCCGGGTGGCAATGGCTGTTTCTGCTGGAAGGCGTGCCTGCTGTGACGCTCGGCATTCTGGCGTTCTTCCTTCTCGGCGATACTCCAGGGCAGGTGAGCTGGCTTGACGAGCGCGAGAAAGCCCTCGTCGCTCGCGAACTGCTCGCCGACGAAAAATCGAAGCACACCAGCCATCTCGATGGACTGCGTGGCGCGCTGGTGAATCCACGCGTCTATCTCGCGGCGCTCGTCTATTTCGCGGTCATGATGCCGTTCAATGCCATCGGCTTTTGGGCACCGACCATCATCCGCGATCTGGGTGTGGCGAGTGTCCTCGACGTCGGGCTGTTGTCTGCACTGGTGTTCATCGCGGCGGCGCTGGGGACGTATGTGGTCGGAGCAAGTTCCGACCGCACGATGGAGCGCCGCTGGCATGTCGCGGGCAGCGCAGCCGTGACGGCGCTCGCGTTTGCGCTGCTGCCGGCGGCGGGCCATCACGTGGCGGTCGGTGTCGGATTGCTCGCGCTTGCGGCGGCAGCTTCCTATGGCTGCTTCGTCGTGTTCTGGACGATTCCGCAGACGTTCCTGCCGCGTTCGTCGGCGGCGGGTGGTATTGCGATGATCACGAGTCTTGGCGGCACGGGTGGTTTCGTGAGCCCGGCGTTCGTCGGCTGGATGAAAACCCAGACGGGAAGTGCCCAATACGGATTGATTGGATTGGCCGTGGTGCTGATGGCGGGTGTCGTGTTGTTGCTGCTGGTGTTCCCGTCGTCCGGGCGCAAGCTGACCGCGGGTGCTTCAGGTACGCCCGGCGGACGGGAGCAGCAGCTCAGTACGAGGTAGTATCAGCATCGGATAGCGATATCACGACCTTCCTTGATAAAGCGGCACGTGTCTGACTCGACGGCGCAATTAAACATGGGGACGAGCGTTGTGCATGGGGGCGCGACCTTGCTCGTCCGACATCTGCGCAGGCCGTCGTTGCCACCCGTCAAACTGCTCATCGATCATCCGCCCGTCCGATTCGCCTTTGAGGCAGCGGCAAAACGAACCTGTTAGCGCTTCTGCTAATACGATTAGCGGAATTAACGAACTTCAACGGCAACCGGATCGATGCCCACGCAGGGCGGTGTGCGCCGCAAGACTTCGCGGCGCACGGCAGAAACAATCTACGCCTGAACCCGGCTAAACAAGCAGGAGAGATGGAAGTGAGGTGAGTCTCACTTCGCCTGATCGCGCCAAAAGTACTTCTGCTTCCAGCCGAGCAGACGCTTCAGCTTCTCATTGTTCAAGAGCGTCTCAAACTCGCCGAGTTGCTTCTTCAGCGGCACTTCCGGATAAAAGCGCTTTAGCAGTTCCGCAGTCGGCAGATCGGACGATACATCGTCGGCGGCGATATTCATCACCTCGAAGCCGAGACCGTCTTTCTCGATACCCAGGCGCGCCGCCTCGGCGAGATCGCGGCCGTCGATATAACTCCATGCGATGCGCTTGCGCAACGACGGGTCCTTGTTCCACATCTCGAACTTCGCATAGTCTTCCGGATCCAGCACGTTGCCGATCCGGAAGCAGTACAGGTCGGCGCCGGTGCGTGCATGAAACGCCTTTGCAGTTACTTCGTTGATCACCTTCGACGTCGCATAACTGTCCATCGGGTCGACCGGATATTGCTCGTCGAGCGGGAAGTACTGCGGATTGCGATGCCGGTGCGCGAACACCACGCCATAGGTGGTTTCGCTCGATGCAACGATCACCTTGCGGATGCCAAGCTTCGAAGCGGCATCCAGAATGTTGTAGGTGCCCATCACGTTGATGCGGAACACCTCGTTGTCGGTAGTGACCATGATGCGCGGAATCGCCGCGAAATGGACGATTGCGTCGATCGGCTTCGGCTCGATGTCCGGCACGAATTCCGTAGGCGCGGTGCTCGATGCGAGCGCGTTGAACACCTGGCCTGCGTCGGTGATATCGGTGATCAGCGTGCGCGCAGTGCGTTTGGGCATCGGCACGCGGTCGAGGTTCAGCACTTCGTAGCCGTGTTCGACGAGATTTTCGACCACCCATTTTCCGGCGAGTCCGCTGCCGCCGGTCACAATCACTCGCTTCGTCATGCGGTTTGCTCCTTGAAAGAATGTCAGAGGGGCCGGATGCGTGTCGCGTGTATGCGCCGGCAGACCTTGTCGAGAGCTTAAGAGTTTGTGCAGCACGTTTCTGTGACGGGCGTCATAGTCGGCATTGCCGTACGCGTTCGATGCGCGATTTGCGGGTCACCACGGCATTTTTTGTCGTTTCCTCTATTGCGGCGCAATTGCACTCGCATTGAAGCCGCACGTCAGCCGCACTGCAGCAATCTCTGATCCCGGGACAACCCCAATAGGTTTGTATGACGCCCGTCACAGTTTTGCGGCGCGCTCTCAACCTATGATCGTCCACGATGTCGAACGCTCGCATCGAGCCCACTGTGATGCCAATGCGCGACGCCGAGGAGACTATCCGTTGAGAGCCCTTTCTTCGAAAACCGACGCGCCCGCTTTGCCGATGCCGCTCGCGCTGCTGCGCGCTTGCGTCAGGGTGCGCGAATTCAACATCTTTGCTGTGTTGATCCTGGTCGGCGTGCTGATCAGTGTGTTCTCGCCGTATTTCCTGACCACCAACAATCTGATGGGCGTGTTCCGCTCGTTCTCGCTGACGGCCATCATGGCAGTCGGCATGATGCTGGTGATCATTACCGGCGGGATCGATCTGTCGGTCGGATCGGTAATGGGTCTGTCGTCATTGGTGACCGCGCTGTCGTTCCAGCACGGCCTCGACGCCACGGTCGCCGTTGCGGCGGGTCTTGCGACGGGTGTCGTAGTCGGGGCGTTCAATGGCTTTCTTGTCACGCGTGTCCAGTTACCGCCGTTCATCGCGACGCTCGGCACGTTATCGATTGGCCGCGGACTGATGTACATCATCACCAAAGGCGTGCCCGTCACACCGGATGTGCCTGATGGCTTTACGTTTCTCGGGCAGGGTTATCTCGGCTTTATCCCGTTTCCTGTTGTCGTGATGGGGCTGCTTGCCGTGTGCTTTTCGATCGTCATGCGGCGCACGCGCTTTGGCCGCCATGTGTATGCGACGGGTGGCAACGAAACCGCCGCTCGGTTAAGCGGCGTACGCACAGCGCGCGTGAAATTCATCGTCTATGCGCTGTCGGGCGCGATTGCGGCGCTGGCCGGTGTGCTCGCGTTTTCGCGCTTCGTGTCGGCTGAACCGGCCGCAGGCTTCGGCGCGGAACTCGACGTGATCGCGGCCGCCGCGATTGGTGGCGCGAGCCTGTCGGGTGGTGTTGGCAGTGTCGAAGGCGCGATTATCGGCGCGGCGCTGGCCGGCATCATCAGCAATGGGGTTGTGCTGCTCAATATCGACACCTATGCACAGCAAACCATCACAGGCTGCGTGATCCTGATCGCGGTAAGCATCGATATCTGGCGACTTCGCCATAGAGGGCGCTGAGGCTGGCAGGCCAGGTCGGGCGGGTGCGCCGGACCAGTGTTGTGACGTTCTCGAATTCCTAAAAACCCACGCATTCTGGAGACGACATCATGCAACGAACCCTGACTCGCGCGCTCCACACGCGCAGCCTGAGCGCATTGCTCGCGGTATCGGCCGCAGCGGCGCTCTGTGCGATCCCGGCCGGTAGCGCATACGCGAAAGACACGAAGGATATTTCCGTCGCGGTGATTCCGAAAGTGGCGGTGCCGTTCTTCGACGATTGCAATAACGGCGCAAAGGCCGCTGCCGACAAGCTTTCCGTGAATTACCAATGGGTCGTGCCGCAGAACACTCAGGGTTCGACGCAGGTGCAGATTATCGAAGACCTGATTTCGAAACACGTCGACGGTATCGCGATTTCGGTGAACGAGCCAAAGTCGGTCGAAAGCGTGATGAAGCGCGCGGAAAAGAGCGGCATCAAGGTACTGACCTACGACTCGGATTCGCCCAATAGCGGCCGCTCGATGTATATCGGCACCAGCAACGAATCGGCTGGCGAGACGATGGCGGAGACGATGGGCAAGGCTTTGAACGGCCAGGGCGAGGTCGCGATCGTCACCGGGCAACTGGGCGCGGTGAACCTGAACGAGCGGATCGCAGGCATCAAGAAAGGCCTCGCGAAGTATCCGGGTATCAAGATAGTCGAAACACAGGGCACCGACGACGATCTGGCGCGCGGCGTTTCAGTGGTCGAGACGACGCTGCGTGCGCATCCGCAATTGAAGGGTATCTTCGGTGTCAGTCAAGTCGGCGGCCCGGCGGTGGCAAAGGTGCTGAACACCAAAGAGTTCGGTGCGATGAAGGGCAAGCTCGAAGTGATCGCGTTCGACGATCTGCCTGACACCGTGAAGGGCGTTCGCGACGGTTCGATCCAGGCGATCATGGTGCAGCGTCCGGTGACGATGGGCAAGCTGGCTGTCGACCATCTGGTGTCGCAGATCCAGGGCGCCGAGAAGCAGGCAAGCGATATCGACACGGGCGTCACTGTGGTGACGAAGAACAATCTCGGCAGTTATACGAAGTAATCGCACCATGCAACCAGCCAGGGACTGCCGATGACGCCATTCCTCGAGGTGCGCGATATCTCGAAGACGTTTCCCGGCGTGCGCGCATTGAACCGCGTAACGCTCGAGATCGCACCCGGCGAAGTGCTGGCGCTGGCGGGTGAAAACGGAGCGGGCAAGAGCACGCTGATGAAGATTCTCACCGGCGTGCTCGAACCGGATGCCGGCGGCGAAATCCGTATTGAAGGCGCGCCGGTGACATTGCGCGACGGGAATCATGCGCGTGCATTGGGCATCGGCATTATTTATCAGGAACTGTCGGTCGTCGAAAACCTGAGCATTGCCGAGAACATTTTTCTCGCGCGCGAGCCGTTGACGCGTTTCGGCATGATCGACCGCGCGCGGATGAACGACGCGGCGCGCGTATTGCTCGAAACGATCGGCATGCGCGTCGATCCGCGGGAACAGGTGAGCCGCCTGAGCGTGGGCCAGAAGCAGATGGTCGAAATCGCCAAGGCGATTTCATGCGATTCGAAGATCATCATCATGGATGAGCCGACCGCGTCGTTGAGCCATCACGAAACGCGCATTCTGCTCGACCTGATCAAGCGACTGCGGACGCAAGGTATTGGCATTGTCTATATTTCGCATCGGCTGGAAGAGCTGTTCGAACTGGCTGACCGCGTGACGGTGCTGCGCGATGGCGCAACCGTCGGCAGTGCGCCGATGGCGGAGGTAAGCCGCGAATGGCTGGTGCGCAAGATGGTCGATCGCGATCTGAACGAACTGTATGCGGTATCGGCATCGCATGCGACACGCGAGGTCGTGCTCGAAGTACGCAATCTGGAACTCCACGCACACGACAACGCGCCGGCACGCATTCGCGACATCAGCTTTGCTGTGCATCGCGGCGAGATCCTCGGTATTGCGGGGCTGGTTGGATCGGGGCGCACCGAAATCATGGAGATGATCTTCGGAATGCGGGCGAAGCGTGGCGACGTGCTGATCGCCGGCAAGCGGGTGGAGATCGACAGTCCACACGATGCAATCGCCAACGGCATCGGCTTCGTCACCGAAGACCGCAAAGGGCAGGGCCTCGTAGCGGGCATGAGCGTGCGCGAGAATTTCAGCCTGACGCACCTCGAAACTTACTCGCCGTTTCAGTTCGTGCGGCGCGCGGCCGAAGACGAGTGCTGCCGCGAATTCGTGCGCACGCTTGGCGTCAAGACACCGACCATCGAACAGAAAGTGATCAACCTGAGCGGCGGGAATCAGCAGAAGGTCGTGCTCGCGAAGTGGGTTGCACGCAATCCGCGTGTGCTGATCGTCGATGAGCCGACGCGCGGTATCGACATCGGCGCGAAAGCGGAAGTGCACGCGCTGCTCGGACGGCTTGCCGCGCAGGGTATTGCGATCATTGCGATCTCGTCGGACCTGCAGGAAGTGCTGGCGATCAGCGACCGCATTCTGGTGGTGCGCGAAGGACGCCTGAACGGCACCTTCGATCGCTCCGACGCAACCCAGGAGCGGGTGATGGCGGCGGCAACCGCATAACGTCTTGCCGCAACAGTCTATTTGTTCAACACGGAGTTGCAATCCAGATGACCACGATAGTCGTAGTACATACCGGTCCGGTGACGGTTCAACCGTTGAAGGATCAATTCGCCGCGCAACTGCCGGACGTGCGGATGATCAATATCGTCGACGACAGCCTGCTGAACGACGTACGCAGCGCCGGACACCTGACGCCCGAAGTGACGAGTCGACTGTACTCGTATATGTCGAACGCGCAGGCGATGGGCGCGGATTTCATCCTGAACGCGTGCTCGTCGGTCGGCGAAGCGGTCGATACGTTGCGTGGCATGATCCGCACGCCGATCATCAAGGTCGACGAAACCATGGCGCAGGAAGCAAGCCGGCTCGGCACGCGGATTGGTGTGGTGGCCACAGTAAAGACCACGCTCGAGCCAACCGTGCGGCTGATCCGCAAGAAAGCAGCCGAAGCGGGCCGTGAGATCAGTGTGATCGAGCGCGTCGCCGAAGAAGCATTCGCGGCGCTGCTGGCGGGCGACGCGGAGCTTCACGACGAAGTGCTCAGGCGCACCATCGTTGCACTTGCAGACGAAGTGGACGTAGTGGTGCTCGCGCAGGTATCGATGGCGCGGCTCGTACCGTCGCTTGGCCAGACGCGCGTGCCGGTGTTATCGAGCCCGCAAAGCGGCGTGGCGACGGTCAAGGCCGCGCTGTCAGCTACGCACCAGGCAGCACACTAGGCGCGCACCAGCGGCGCCTTGTACGCATGCTGTGGCGCCTGCCCGCTGCTCGCGACAGATTGCGTAGTGCCGCCTGTGGCGGCGAGCGCAGTTGTCATGGCTGGCAGAAATTGCGCGACGAAGGCCGGTGTCAGTACGATCTTGCGTTCGTGCGTATCGACGAGGCCTTCGGCTTTCAGATCGCTGAAATGGCGGTTCACCGATTCCCGCGACGTGCCGATAAACTCCGCCAGCTTGTCCTGTGCGATCGACAGGTCGATCAGCACTGCGCCGCCCGCACCGTCATGCGCGAAGGGTATGCCGATCTGGCTGGCGAACATCGCGAGAATATTCACGAGGCGCTTGCGCACGTCGTGCAGCGACAGATTCTCGATCAGCTTCTGTGCTTCCTGCCAGCGCTGATGATGGCTGCGCAGCACGAACTGGTTGATGACGTGGTACCGCTTCAGCAGGTCTTTGAAGTCTGCCTTGCGGATATAGCAGATGCGGCTTGCGGCGAGTGTCTCCGCGTAGTGCGAGTAGCTCGCTTCATTCAGCACGTCGCCGTCGCCGAAGATCATGCCGGCCTTGATGAACGACAGCGTGATTTCCTGGCCTTCCTCGGTGAGCCGATAGAGCCTCACGTGGCCGACTTTCAGCAGGTACACGTATTCGCTTTGCTCTTCAGGGCGATAGATCAGGGTGTTCTTGCGCAGGCTGCGGTGATCGCTGAAGGCCGGCATCACCTCTTCGAGGCAATTGCGTTCGATCAGCGCGAGAAGCTCGCTTTTTCCGACGAACCACATCGCTTGTCTCCTTGTGTGGTGCCGGCATTGCTGCAAAAGGCAGGGATAAAGCCGCGACGCGCCGGCGCCTGATTGCCAGATATTCTAACCAGCATATTGTCGCGGCGCTGGGCTTTGCGCATCGATACGCGCCGCGCGGCGTAAGCGATATGTCAGGCATGCCGCCGCTTCTATCAAGTCGAGATGCTTCCATCGCGCCTGAACCATTCCAGCGTATTCTCGCCAGCATCATCGAATGATCACGCCGTGAGGCTCGACCGGGCGCTGTCTGTGCTATGGAAGGCGGCAGAGAAATTGCTAATGATCATCTTTGCTCGATTCCCATATGGCTTCCCATGCCAAAACCGTCGTTTTCTTCGCAGCTTTCCGCGCTCTGGATCCTCGTCGCCATCCTGTGCGGCCTGCTGTGCGTGGCCGTGTGGCTCATGTTGTCATCAGCGCTCGGGGAGCGTGTCGATGCCGCGAAACAACAGGCAACCGCGACCTGCACGGCGGTGGCATCGCGCTACGACCTGTCGATGCGGAGGCCGGGTGAAGCCGACGTCGACCTCATGCATGCCGTGCTCGATCTCGTGCTGATCCGCACGGAAAGTATCGAAGGCGGCTTCTGGAGTGTTGTATCGGTGGCCAACGCACCGAATGGCTTTCTCGCGTATGCGTTTCCTACCTATGAAGGCAGCGGTGTAAAGCGCGATATCCCCGAGGCCGAGACGCCGCTTATTCTTCGTACGCTTCGAAACGTTGCCAGCACCGGCCAGATGCGGGCGGACGTGGTATCCGCGAGTGCTGATGCAGTGATCGCTGTTGCGTGTCCTGTCCCACATCATGCCGGCCTGTTCGCATGGATGCTTACGCGTGCGCGCCCGCCGTTCGGGCCTTATGGTCAGCGTGCCGCGACCGTTCTGGCCGGGGTGCTCGCGATCATCGTGATCATGGCGCTATTGCTCGCCATGGCTTTCAGACGCTGGAAGCGTAACCTCACGCAAATCGAACTGGCACTCGCGCCGAACGGTAGACTTGAACAGGGCAGGCACATCGAGCGGCTCGGCGAACGCGATCTGGACGACATCGTCGACGCGCTCAACCGATACGTCGAGCGCTCGGACCGTCTTCAGCGCGAAGCGAACGAACTACGCGCGAAACTCGGGCAGGCAGAACGCTTCGGCGCGCTGGGCAAGATGGCCGCACAGATCGCGCATGAAATTCGCAATCCGGTGGGAGCGATGCGGCTCAAGGCGGAAAACGCGCTCGCCGGCGATGAGGCACGCCGGGAAGCTGCCTTGAGAACCGTCATTGAGCAGGTGGGACGCGTCGAATTGCAGCTCGCGAGCCTGCTTGCGCTTACGCAGCCGGTAATCGTCCGCGCGAAGGAAGTCGATCTGCGGGCATGGCTCGTCGATGTCGTTCGTGCGCACGAGTCGAGTGCGGAAATCCGGCACATATCGTTGACGGCGCAAGCCGATTCCTGTGCAACGCGCCTCGCTTTCGATGCTGCGCAACTGGCACGTGCGCTGGATAACCTGATCGTCAACGCACTGCGGCATGCGCCTCCCGGCGGACACGTGACGGTCCGGGCACGTGCCGTCACCCTTGACGACGACAAACGGCTCAGGCTGGAAGTGATCGACGATGGTCCCGGCGTGAGTGCGGACGAGCGCGAGCGCATCTTCGAGCCATTCGTGACGGGCCGGCCCGATGGATCGGGTCTTGGCCTTGCCGTGGTTCGTGAGATCGCGTCGGCCCATAACGGCCGTGCGTGGCTCGCTCAAGAGTCAAATCTGACCTGCTTTGTGATCGATATACCATGGCGACCATCCTGATCATCGACGACGACGACGCCTATCGCGACGGCCTCGCAGAAACTGTCCACGACCTTGGCCACACGCCGCTGGAGGCGCGCTCGGGTAAGGAAGCGCTTGAGTTGTTGCGTGCGCATGCGATGCCCGACTGCGTCTTTCTCGACTTCCGGTTGCCGGACGCGGACGGTCTCTCGGTGCTCGAGTCGCTGCGCGGACTGACAGGTCTGCAGCACGTTCCCGTTGTGATGCTGACCGCGTATGCAACCAGTGACAATACGATTCGCGCGATGCGGCTCGGTGCCTACGAGCATCTAACGAAACCGGTCGGCCGCGACGAAATCGCCATGCTCCTTGCGCGCATCCTTGCGGCCCGCAGCGACGAGACAGTCGCGAAACCCCCGCAGGCTTTTGCAGAAGAACCGCCCTCGCGTGAACCGCAGTTGCTTGGGATCAGCGAATCCATGCGAGACGTACAGAAGCGCCTCGGCCGCGCGGCCAGCACGAACTCGACAGTGTTGATCACGGGCGAAACGGGCACCGGCAAGGAAGTGGCCGCGCGCGTGCTGCATCGCGCGTCAGCGCGCGCCGACGGCCCATTCGTCGCCGTGAATTGCGCAGCGATTCCGCAGGACCTGCTCGAAAGCGAACTCTTCGGTCATGGCAGGGGCGCGTTCACGGGTGCCCATGCGGAGCGGCGCGGCCGTTTTGAAGAAGCGCACGGCGGTACGTTGTTTCTTGACGAAGTCGGCGATATGCCGCTGGCGATGCAGGCGAAGCTGCTTCGCGTGCTGCAGGAGCGCGAGATTACGCCGCTCGGTACCAACCGGACGGTCGCGGTCGATGTGCGCGTCGTAGCCGCGACCCATCGCGACCTGCCGGGCATGGTCGAAGCGGGCACGTTTCGCCAGGACCTGTCGTATCGGCTCAATGTGATTCCGCTGCACATGCCGCCTTTGCGAGAGCGGGT
Source organism: Burkholderia sp. Ac-20365 (assembly GCF_017104715.1). Lineage (GTDB taxonomy): Bacteria > Pseudomonadota > Gammaproteobacteria > Burkholderiales > Burkholderiaceae > Paraburkholderia. The sequence goes on along the minus strand of NZ_JAAGPI010000005.1, from coordinate 649 downwards.
AGCGGACATCCTGCCGCTGGCTGAACACTTTCTGGTGGCCCTCGCAGGTTCGTCCGACCAGGCGCGCAAGCATCTCTCCGCGGACGCCCAGCGCCTGCTCGTCAGCTTCACCTGGCCCGGCAACGTACGCGAACTGGCGAACGCGATCGAGCGGGCAAGCGCGCTTGCGCCTGCCGCGCTGCTCACCCGCGAAGACTTCGCGTTCCTGTTCGATTCGGGCGCGAGCGCGGCCGAATCGATTCCTGCGAGTCTTATCGACCTACCTTTGAGCGACGCCCTCGCTCAACTTGAACGCGCACTGATTGCCCGAGCGCTCGCGCTCGCCGATGGCAATCGCGCCGAAGCGGCGCGCCGGCTCTGTATCAGCCGGCAGTCGCTCTACACCCGTCTGGCGAATCTCGGCCTGTCTGACTCCGACGCGTGACGGCCTGACGCCGGGCTTGTGTCGGGAAACCGGACAGCGGCTGTCCAGTTACTTGACACCGCCGTTCCGATCCAACACGGTGCAGCCCGGCCGTACGGTACTTCCAGTGAATGGCATAGGCCTTGCAAAAAGCTCCACGCCAATTGAAGGAGTGGACCATGCAAGCGTTATCGAAGTACCCGCGCCACAGCGCTGCCGCGCGCGTCTTGAGCGCAATGAGTGTTA
>NZ_JAAGPI010000066.1 GCF_017104715.1 Burkholderia sp. Ac-20365 | reverse complement strand
GGGAGAAGATCAGCCTGTTCGTGCAGAACGCGGGCATGAAGCTGTTCGCTGCGAAAGGCAAGGTCGAAGTGCAGGCGCAGTCGGATAACGTCGAGATCACGGCGCAGAAGACGCTGAAGCTGCTGTCTGCGAGCGAGACAATCGAAGCCGCTGCCGATCAAGGCATTATCGTGACGGCCGCCGGTGCGTACATACGCATCAAGGGCGGCAACATCGAGATTCATGCACCGGGGATGATCGATATCAAGGGCGCGCAGCATGCGTTTGCGGGCCCGGCGAGCCAGGGCTATCCGTTGCCATCTGCGCGTCCCGATCAGCCGGGGCAACTCGATTTGCTGCATCAGTACGCGAACGGCGAACCAGTCAAAGGCGGCAAGTTCTCGGTGCTCGACGCAAACGGTTCGGTGCTGCGCCAGGGTGCGCTGGATGGGAGCGGCCGGACGACGGTCAGCGGTTTGCCGCCAGGCGCCGCGCAAGTCAATTTCGGTGTCGACCCGCGCGACCCTTCGCAACCGGCCAACTACTTCAAGAGCGTGCAATGGCCGGCCGAGCCGTTGACGGCTTCCGGCAACAGTACTGCGACATCGCAAATGGCGTCGTTGCTGCCTGGTGTCGCCAGTGCGGGATCGGCGGCAAGTTCGGCGGCGAGTGCGATTGCGGGCGTAACCGGCAATTCCGGCGGTGCGGGCGCTGCGTCGCTGGCAGGCACGTTGGCACAGTCAGTCAGCGGCGGCTCGCAGCTTGCGAGTGTTGCCAGCGCGGCTTCCGCGGGCACGAACGGGCTTGCATCGCTTGCACAAAGTCAGGCACAAGGCCTTGCGCAAAACGCCCTATCGAACGCGCTGCCCTCGCAGGCGAGCACGGCCATCGCCCAGGCTAACCAGTTCGCCGGTGCGGCGAAAGAGGTCAGTTCGATCGCGCAGTCCGCGCGTAGCGCCTTGCCGTCGCTCAAAGGCTTTGCCTGACTCGATGCACGCAACGCGATAAAAGGCCGCAATGCGAATCGCAATGACGGCTCTTCCAACAACAACGTAATAACCGACTGATCCCAGTATGAGCGCAGCCGCCCCGACACCTGTCGCACCAACCGAAGTCGCGATCGTGCCACTTGTCACCATCGCCAAGGAAGACGCGGGCTCGGCGCTCGAACAGTTCGACGCGTGGCTCAAGAGCGTCAGCGACGGCTACGTAACGCTGGAGCGCGTCGAGCAACTGGCGAACGTGATCCCCGTTGTCTCGAACATCCTCTCGGCGGTCGATGTCGTGCTCGACATCAAGCGGCTGACGCAGTCGCAAACGAAAGACGCGTTCGATTACCTGAATCTCGGCATCGATCTGATCGGCATCATTCCCGTGCCGCCTGTGATGGGCGAGTTCCGCATGGGCGCGCGGCCGATGTTCAAGCTCGCGCGCCAGGAACTGATGAAGAGCGGCCGGGCCGTCGCGGAAGGCGGCGCGCAGATGATCGCCGACGCAGTGATCTCGGCGATGGTCGCGCATCTGAGCACGAAATTCGCCGGTGAGATCGAGAGCTTCGTCAAGGAAGTGCAGGCAAAGCTCACTGAGTTGCTGAACGATTGCGCGAACCATGCGCAACAGTTGCTCGAAGGCCTGGCGCAGATCTTCGAGCGCGCCGCATCGGGCAGTCTCTTCGATACCGCTGGCAACTACCGTGCAGCCGATAAACATCTGGACCAGATGTCGGCAGGCTTTGCCGCACACGATGCGGGGAAAGTCGCTGAAAACCTGTGGTCGTATCTGAAGGATGGCGGCAAGGTATTCGTGAAAGGCACGGCGAATCTCGCGACGCAGGCAGCGAATGCGGTTTCGCCTTCCACGAACCAGAAGTTGAAAGCGCTGGCGACGGAAGCACGCGGAGCAATTCCGCTCGTGACCGCGAAAATCAGAGGGCTCAATAGCGCGGACGTCGGTGGCCTGATGTGGCTATTGAACATGCTGACGATGGCCGTCGCGAAGTGGCGCGCGGCGCAACAACATAGGGGCGCGCAGGCGGTCGGGATCAAGCCGGCGGGGAAAGTCCAGGCCGAGTTGAAAAAGGCGGAAGGCGAACTCGAAACAGTGTCCGCACAAGCGAAGGCGAAACATCCCGGTGCGAACGATTGCAAGAGCTGCGGCATCGGGAAAAGTCCCGCTTCCATCGGCTACGCGCTTGGCGACGAACGCTTCGATCATGACGATTTCCTTCTTCCGGGCGCGATGCCTATTGCGTGGACTCGCACGTATCGTTCGTTTCTCGATGCATACGACGAGGGTGAACTTGGCGCGCGGTGGATCACGCGGTACACGACGCGCTTCGATGTTCACGCAAGCAAGCTCGTTTATCACGATCCATCGGGCCGTAGCATCGAATACCCATTGCTGAAGGCGGGCCAGACGCACGACGATCGCGGCGAAGACCTGACGCTCGCACGACTCGACGACACCTGGCTGACCGTGATGCGCGGTCACGAATTGCTCGAAGCCTATGAACTGCACAGCGATGCGTTCCGTCTTGCGTTCGTCAAGGATCGCGCGGGCAATCAGATTACGTTGGTGTACGACGCGGCGGACCGGCTGACGCGAATCGGCACGCCGGCGGCGAGCGTCGTTTTCATGCACGATGTGGCTGGACGCATCACGGAAGCGGTGCATGTCGACGATGAAGGCGAACGCGTCGAGACGCTCGCGCGCTACACGTACGATGCGCAGGGCGATCTGATCGCAGCCACCGACCGTTATGGCAACCGGCGCGAGTATGCCTATCGCGATCATCTCGTGACGCGCTATACGGATCGAACCGGCCGCGGCATGAATCTCGAATGGGATGGCCGCGATGCGAAGTCGAAGTGCGTGCGCGAATATGCCGACGATGGCAGCCATGAAATCCGGCTCGCATGGCATCCGGATATCCGTCTTGTGTACGTGACCGATGCAATGGGCAGTGTCACACGGCACTACTCGGATATAGACGGCTACACGTATCGGATCATTCATCCCGATGGACTCGAAGAATGGTTCTATCGCGATGCGCATCACAACCTGACGCAGCATATCTTTCCGGATGGAAGCGTCGAGCGTTTTGTGTACGATGCTCGCGGCAATATGGTGGAACAGGTTCGCCAGGACGGGAGCGTCGTGCGCATGGAGTACGACGGCGAGGATCAGTTGACTGCGATCGTCGATCCGCTTTTGTACCGGTGGGAGCGCAAATACGACGATGCGGGGCAGGTGGTCGCGCAGATCGATCCGCTTGGTCACGAGACGAAATACAGCTACAACAGGCAGGGACTGCCGGTTGAAATCGTCGATGCGAAGGGCGGCGCGAAGAAACTCGACTACGACGCGACAGGGCAACTTACGCGTTATACCGATTGCTCGGGCAAGGCTACTGAATGGCGTTACGACGAACGCGGCCGTCTGCTCGAAGAGAAGAATGCGGCAGGCCAGAGCACGATATACCGTTACGCCAGCAATGGACAGTTGACGGTCGTTGAATCGTCGGCTGGGACCGAGAAGCTCGAATACGATGCAGAAGGCCGGTTGCTTACGCATATCGATGCGTTGGGACGGATGTCGCGTTTCGTCTATGACAGGGCGGGACGGATCGCGCAACGCACTGACGCACTGGGTAATACGCTTTCATATCGATACGACCTGCTTGGGCGTTTGACCGCATTGACGGATGCGAATCATGCGACGTTCAGCTTCCGTTACGATCCTGTCGGTCGATTGCTCGAGCAGGTTGGGTTTGATGGCAGCGTGGTTCACTATCGCTACGAGGCGGAAAGCGGGCGCATGCTGTCATCCGAAGAGGCCGGTCTCGAGACAGCCTATGACTTCAATGCTGCGGGCCGCACAACGCGGCGCAGTGCAGGCGCGAGCGAAATGCGACTCGCGTATGACGGCAACGGCCGTCTGATCGATGCGCGCAACGACGTCAGCCACACGCAGCACTTCTTTGATCCGGTGGGCAATCTGGTGCGTGAGCACCATGCTTATCAGTTGTTCGGCGAGCGCCGCAGTTACGTGTGGCATCACGAGTATGACGAGATCGGCACGCGCATCAGAACCGTGCGGCCTGATGGGCATGCGATCGACTGGCTGGTGTACGGCTCGGGCCATGTGCACGGCATGATGCTCGACGGGCGCGAACTGATCGGGTTCCAGCGTGATGATCTGCACCGCGAAACGCAGCGAACGCTGTCGAATACGATCGAGCAGGCGACGCATTACGACATGGCTGGACGTGTCGATATGCAGTCGCTGCGGCGACATGGTGCGCCGTCGATGCTTGCCGCAAGGCGTTATCGCTACGATGCGGCAGGGCAACTCAAAGAGATCGACGATAGCCGTCGTGGCGTGACGACATATGGTTACGATCCTGTCGGCCGGTTGATCGAAGCGATCAGTCCGCTTGCGACCGAGCGTTTTGCTTTCGATCCGGCGAGCAATATCGTCGATGCAGGCAGTCCGCGTCATGCACGCTCTGATGGTGGTGGGTATCGCGAGAGTACTTTGCCTGCCGGAGTGCCGGCGATTGTCGGTAATCTGCTGAAGGACTATGCGGGCGAGCACTATGAGTACGATGCGCGCGGCAATCTGGTTGTGCGGCAGTCGCCTGGAAGTGAACAACGGTACGAGTGGGATGGGTTCAACCGGCTGAAGGCAGTAAGCTCGCAGAGTGCTGCTGGCTCGATTCAGGCGCAGTACTTTTATGATGCGTTCGGGCGGCGGATTGCTAAAGATGTCGGTGGTAAGAGGACGGTGTTCGGTTGGGACGGCGACCGGCTTGCTTATGAGTCTGCCGGTTTGCACAGCACGCACTACGTGTATGAAGCGGGTTCGTTTGCGCCGCTTGCACAGTTTGTTGCGTCACGCGTTGATGGTATCGAGACGCCGCAGCGGAAGGAGTCGGATCGGTATGCGCCGGAAGATGATCCGCTGATGAACGTGCCTGTGGCGGATGAGCAGGCGCAGGTTTACTACTACCATTGCGATGTGATCGGCACGCCGCAGATTCTCACGGATGATGCGGGTGAGGTTGTCTGGGAAGCACGGTATAAGGCGTGGGGTGAGGCGGTTGAGGTTATTGCTCGTGTCTCGGGAGCGACGCGGGAAGAAGTGCGGAACCCGATCCGGTTTCAGGGGCAGCAGGCCGATGATGAGACGGGGCTGCATTACAATCGGTATCGGTATTATGATCCGCGTAGTGGGCGGTTTGTTTCGAAGGATCCGATTGGGCTCGCTGGTGGGGTCAATGTTTATCAGTATGCTCCGAATCCGATTGATTGGATCGATCCGCTTGGTTTAACAGTTCGACCGGGTGGCGCGTGCAAGCATGACTCTGGCCGACATGGTGAACTCAGTCCCAATAGCAATCGCGCTCCGGGTAACCAGAACACTCGGGCAGACGGTTTTGTTCAATCGCACCATCCCATCCAAAATGAGTGGGCCGAGAACAACGTTGAAGGATACGATCGAAATGCGGCGCCCGCGGTTCTGTTGTCATCTGCTAGCGGTGACCCCCACGCGCAGATATCCGCGTCGCAGCGATCGCTACGTCGATCACTTGCTAGTCAGCCGGGCGGGAAGTGGGGATCGACGTCGTTGGCCGACGAGTTCAACATTGGTTACGGTCAAATGATCGCCGCTGGCGTGCCTCAAGATGTGGCGCGACGCGCAATGAAGAAGAGCTACAAGTATTTTGACTGCCTAGGAGCTTTCACAAAATGAACTTCTCTGGAATATCGAATTTAACCGGGTTAAATAAGGGGGCTCTGGCGGCTCAAATTGCTGCAGTAGAGTCAGCAATGAAAGTTAAATTTCCGTCGGCTTATAAGGATTTACTGTCGTATTCTGATGGGGTGTTGTTAGACAACGGGCTCTCACTCTATCAGCTGCAGGATCTAGCTGAAAGAAATGAAACCTATGAAGTTAAGGATTACTGCGACGGATATCTGCTGATCGGTGACGACAGCGGCGGAAAAGGATTTTTGATTAAACTTGAAAATGACGATCCCTCGGTATTTGAATCGGGGCTAGGAGACCTCGATCCGTCGGACTTCTCTTCTATTGCAGTCAACTTGCAGGAGTGGATCAGCCGAGGGCTGCGTGCGTGACGGAGAAGTGCATCTGATGATTAAAGAATATGTGGTGGTGGCTGATTCGCCAAATTGACCACATCCGATAAAGAAGTGCACACGGGCATTCCCTACGTCGGCGGAGTCAGTCAGTATCAAGCTGCAACCGGACAGACATATATCCAGCCATGTCGGAGATAGTGCTGCTCTACGAAGAAATCCGCGATGTACGACGTGTCGCCACACAGGTCGATGATCCGAAAAAGTACAACGAGGCAATGCAGGAGATGCTCGCATACGCAAAATGCCGCGGATTTTTGACCAAGTAGAGGCGCTATGACTGATACTGAATTCGAGCAATGGAGGAAAGCATTACTTTCGATGGATCGGTATGAGAATCCGACAGACGCGAGGACGTTTGCGAAGCTTGCGAAAGATGTTCAAGCTCAGCTTGACGGGCGCGTTATAGATACGTTGCTGGATACCTTTTGCGATGACGACGACTACGGTATCCAGGAATCGATCTTGGTCGTTCTTGATAAAGCCGATGCAAAACTCTACGCGGAACGGCTTGCGTTTAAGTTTCCAGATCTTCTCCGGAACGCGAGTGCGCAAGAGTGGCCACATATTTTGATCGGCAGGGTTGTGAACTCAAGCGAAACGGAGAAAATAAGGGAAATAGTAGATGTCGCCAGAAGAACACAAGGTCAATTGGACAAGTTCATACATAGCGAAGACTTCTTGAACGAATATCCGGAGATTAGTACCTATTTCTAAACTGACGCGCGTGTTAAAACGGGAGATGGAAGGCGCTGGCAGCAAGAAGATTCGTGCCACCTGCTGCGGCGCGCGATGGATCACGCCGCACACGACGCGCTTCGATGTTCAAGCAAGCTCATTTATCACGAGCCGTTGGGCCGTAGCATCGAATATCCGTTGCTGATAGCCGGCCAGACGCACGACGATCGCGGCGAAGACCTGACGCTCGCACGACTCGACGACACCTGGCTGAGGAGGTGGATTCAAGGCTCTGAATCCTTGTCCGTGTCCGTGTGAGTAAAAGGGGAAATGTGTGGACCACTTGTTTACAATCAGACAGATTTTCCTAAACCCGCAGCAGCATTCTGGTTGGTTATATTTGCCAGATCCCCCGTGGGATATGAACACACAAGGTGTCTTTGCTGATGATGATAAGGATGCAGATCCTGACGCGGATCCCCGGCCGGAAATTGCCAAGACCAACGATTGGCAGGAGGTCCTCGACGTGGCTTCGATTGAGGACATCGTTTCTAATGCCCAGGCGCAGATAGAGAATCCGAGAATCGAGCAGTTGTTTGAGGCGTTTGTTTACTATTTCGAGAACGATGCGTTTATAGCGTTTTAGATCGGTGATAACCATGCGTAAAGGCGCCCCAAATCTGCCCTTGTTGCGTCTTGACGGTGATCGGGCTCTTGGGGGCGGCCCTTTGCGCCAAGGCAGCAAGTGAGCATTGCCCAGGTAGTTGTCACGCCGATAATGGTGCGATTTCCATTAACCTCCTATATTTCCAGCTGGCTCTCCGCTGTCAAAGAGGCATCGCTACTGGCGCAAGCGGAATGAATGCTGGTCGGCAACGATGTCGAGTTCTGGGTCGCCTGGGACCGGCACGTTGAGGCTCGCAGAGGCGGACGCTTTACCCTATGCAAGAAATGAGGACGAAACCGCGAGTGATAGACACAACAGTAGATGCGATTCATGCAGCTGAGACGGAATTGGCGCGCAACTTCCCTAAGTCGTTCTCGGATTGGCTTCTGGACAACAACGGCAAAGCATTGAGTACTTTGGTTGTGTTTCCTGTATTCGATGCACGCAATCCCTGCAAAACGTGGAAGTCGATAGTTCGTCATTTTGAAGAAAATTAGCAAGAGTGGCGAGACAACTTCTCAGGTAGAGCTACTGACCGCTCAATTGCTACGCCGTGCCCGGCATGATGCTCGACGGGCGCGAACTGATCGGTTTCCAGCGTGATGATCTGCATCGCGAGACGCAGCGTACGCTGTCGAATACGATTGAGCAGGCGACGCATTACGACATGGCGGGACGTGTCGATATGCAGTCGCTGCGGCGACATGGTGCGCCGTCGATGCTTGCCGCACGGCGGTATCGCTATGACGCGGCAGGGCAACTCAAAGAGATCGACGATAGCCGTCGTGGCGTGACGACATATGGCTACGATCCTGTCGGCCGGTTGATCGAGGCGATCAGTCCGCTTGCGACCGAGCGTTTTGCGTTCGATCCGGCGAGCAATATCGTCGATGCGGGTAGTCCGCGTCATGCACGTTCTGCTGGTGATGGGTATCGCGAGAGTACTTTGCCTGCCGGAGTGCCGGCGATTGTCGGTAATCTGCTGAAGGACTATGCGGGCGAGCACTATGAGTACGATGCGCGCGGCAATCTGGTTGTGCGGCAGTCACCTGGAAGTGAACAACGGTACGAGTGGGATGGATTCAACCGGCTAAAGACGGTAAGCGCACAGAGTGCTGCGGGTTCGGTTCACGCGCAGTACTTTTATGATGCGTTCGGGCGGCGGATTGCTAAAGATGTCGGCGGTAAGAGGACGGTGTTCGGTTGGGACGGCGACCGGCTTGCTTATGAGTCTGCCGGTTTGCACAGCACGCACTACGTGTATGAAGCGGGTCCGTTTGCGCCGCTTGCACAGTTTGTTGCGTCACGCGTTGATGGTATCGAGACGCCGCAGCGGAAGGAGTCGGATCGGTATGCGCCGGAAGATGATCCGCTGATGAACGTGCCTGTGGCGGATGAGCAGGCGCAGGTTTACTACTACCATTGCGATGTGATCGGCACGCCGCAGATTCTCACGGATGATGCGGGTGAGGTTGTCTGGGAAGCACGGTATAAGGCGTGGGGTGAGGCGGTTGAGGTTATTGCTCGTGTCTCGGGAGCGACGCGGGAAGAAGTGCGGAACCCGATCCGGTTTCAGGGGCAGCAGGCCGATGATGAGACGGGGCTGCATTACAATCGGTATTGGTATTATGATCCGCGTAGTGGGCGGTTCATCAGCAAAGATCCCATAGGATTGCTGGGTGGCGTCAACGCGTTTCAGTACGCGCCCAATCCGACTGGCTGGATCGACCCGCTCGGGCTGGCTCGATGCCCTTGCGATCCGTGCTCAAAATACGACGTCGGGCCATTCAATCAGCTCAAGCAGCGTTCGGCTCCTGGCGACGACCTCGACATTCACCACGCGATGCAAAAGCAACCGGCGCCCAAGTTGTCGTTGGCTACAATCCACAGACGGCCCCGTCGATCGCTGTTCCTGCCGATGAGCATGCACAAATCCCGACGCTGAAGGGTTCATACGCGGGTACGGCAAAAGACTTGTTAGCCAAGGACATCAGAGATCTGAGACAGAATACAAGCGCTTCTAACGGGTGCTTGCAACGACTCATCTCGCTCAACAAAGAGATGTACCCAGGCGCCTTTAACAAATAGCATTCGCTCGTAAGGAATTTCGGCCATGAACACACAGGAATTCGTCGCCGCTATCAGGACGTATGTACAGGAGCAGACGGTGAATGGTCTCGTGAAGACCTTTACGACCCCACCAGGCAAGAGACCTCATGATCTATTGATCCAGGTATCGGAGTGGCGCGCTCGTTTGACCAGCGACGAACAGAAGCTGTTTGATGGGGTGATAGCGGAGTCAGTCCGCGTTGCATTGTTTGGGCTCTTTGCTGTAATCGATGGGGCGAAGGTCGTGGACGAGGACGTCGATCGGTTCCTTATTACGGCCTTGAGTCACGACGGAGGTAGGACCGAGCTTAACGAAGACACCGCTGTCGATCTTCACAGTGAGTTTGCGCCAGATTGACAATAGTGCGATGCGAGGAAATTCGTTCGACGCAAGCACGTCCATGCGGTCGAAGTGATGCGCAAAGTGTACCCGCTGCGCTCTGCTGGGTAGTAGTTTGATCGTGAGACGGCGCTGCACTATAACCGGCATCGGTACTACGATCCGAGCAGTGGCCGCTTCATCTCAAAAGACCCGATCGGGCTGGCGGGCGGGATCAACGTCTTCCAATACGTACCGGATCCAGTTTCGTGGATTGATCCGTTAGGGTTGGCGCGATGTCCTTGTGATTGCCTGAAGAAGGGAAATCCAGAAGGAGAGGGCCCGCATCGGGGAGGATCAAAGGGTGGGATCTCTCGGCCTGGCATAGAGGGACATCATATGCCCGCTGACGCAGTCACAAAGGTGCAAGATGACTACCTGGGATACAGGGATGGACCCGCTATCGCTATGGACCCGGCTGACCACGCGGCCACATCGAGTTATAAGAACTCAACAGTTGCGCAGCAGTATCGAGACAAGCTGGCTACGATGATCGCATCCGATAACTATTGGGGTGCAATGGTTACAGAGATTCAAGATGTCCGTAGGGTCGCACGCGCGGTCGGTAATCCGACGAAATACAACGAGGCTACGCGAGAAATGCTTACATACGCCAAGTGTCGCGGGATGTTGAAAAAGTGAGGTGATGGAAATGTCGGAAAATTTCTCTTTCGATCGTTGGCGAGCACGCTCGCACGATAGCCAGGACTTCTCAAGCGAAGAGAAGTGTGATGAGTTTATTGAGCTTCTGTCTGAAGCCGAAGCAAATATGAGCTACGAGGTCATTGTCGAACTTCTCAAAACTTTCTCCGATGCAGACGATTTCGGTGTCCACGAACGTGCAAGAAACATAGTAGAGGCGACCGGTCGTGGTATTTTTTATCCGGCTTTAGTACAGGAACTGGATGGTCTTATCGCACGCTCCCCGGAGAAGCAGTGGGCATTGACCTTGGTTGGTATAGAACTCGACTACGGTGACTTCGACTTGTTGTTGAGTTATGCAAGAAAGACGACTCAATCAGCGAAGAATGTTTTTATTTCGTTTGTTAAGTCGAGTGAATTTGCTTCGGAGTATCCTTCTGTTGCTCCTTATTTGAAGGGAATATAACGAGCGCTGCTGAGAAGGTAAACGTGGAAGATTTCGACGCATAGGTAGTTCTTTAGGCACACAGTTGCAGCACGTCACGGTCGATCCATCATGCGCCGTAGATGTGGAACGCCAGAGCGATCAGGTGACGTTAATGCAGAGTTTGGTCTGTCTCGCGGATATTCTATTCGGTTGAGTCATTCCTTAACGGCATGTGCCTTTCGGGAACGAGCGCTTTTAGAATCGAGAAATCTCTGGTTGGTTATATTTGCCAGAGCCATCGTAGGATCTTAACCCACGAGGTGTCTTTGCTGATGATGACGGTAACGATGATGAGGATGTAGATCCTGACGCGGATGCCCGGCCGGAGATTGCCAAACCAACGACTGGGCAGGGGATTCTTGACGCGGCGTCAATTGAGGAGATCGTTTCTAATGCCCGGAGGAAGATAGAAGCGGTGTCTGGCATTGCCTTCTTAGAACTAGTTCGAGAAATGCTCCGCATTTAGTAAAAGCGCTAATGGTGACCTTCACGCGCAGATATCCGCCTCGCAGCGATTGCCACGTCGATCACTTGCTAGTCAACCGGGCGGGAAGTGGGGATCGACGTCGTTGACCGACGAGTTCAACATTGGTTACGGTCAAATGATCGCCGCTGGCGTGCCTCAAGATGTGGCGCGACACGCAATGAAGAAGAGCTACAAGTATTTTGACTGCCTAGGAGCTTTCACAAAATGAATTTCTCTGGAATATCGAATTTGACCGGGTTAAACAAGGGGGCTCAGGCGGCTCAAATTGCTGCAGTAGAGTCAGCAATGAAAGTTAAATTGCCCTCTGCTTATAAGGATTTACTGTCGTATTCTGATGGGGTGTTGTTGGAGAACGGGCTCTCACTCTATCAGCTGCAGGATCTAGCTGAAAGAAATGAAACCTATGAAGTTAAGGACTACTGCGACGGATATTTGCTGATCGGTGACGACAGCGGCGGAAAAGGATTTTTGATTAAACTTGAAAAGGACGATCCCTCGGTATTTGAATCGGGGCTAGGAGACCTCGATCCGTCGGACTTCTCTTCTATTGCAGTCAACTTGCAGGAGTGGATCAGCCGAGGGCTGCGTGCGTGACGAAGAAGTGCATTTGATGATTGAGGAATATGTGGCGGTGGCTGATTCGCCAAATTGACCACATTCGATAAAGAAGTGCACACGGGCACTCCCCACGTCGGCGGAGTCAGTCAGTATCAAGCTGCAACCGGACAGACATATATCCAGCCATGTCGGAGATAGTGATGCCGTGATTTGATGATGAAAATGATGTGATGAAATGTCGGGGACTTTCTCTTTCGATGGGTGGCGGGCGTGCTTGCACGAGAGCGATGACTTTTAAAGCGAAGAGACGTGTTACGAGTTCATCAAGCTTCTGTCCGAAGCCGAAGCAAACATGAGCTACGAGGTCATTGTCGAGTTTCTTAAAACTTTTTCCGATGCAGGTGATTGTGACGGGCACTAACCTTGGTTGGTATAGAACTCGACTACGGTGATTTCGACATGTTGTTAAGTTATGTAAGAAAGGCGCCTCAATCAGCGAAAAACGTTTTATTTCGTTTGTTAAGTCGAGTGAATTTGCTTCAGAATAGCGTCTCACGGGAAGGATGCAAATGAGCAATAGTCTCTCGTACCTAATCAACCTGCTTGATCGTCGGCGAAATGCACTTTGGAGCGACGAACTACGCGACGTGTTGCGATCACCGGAACTAGCAGCGAGCCGAATCTCAGCTCAGCACTGCACGGTACAGTTCGCCCTTAGTCAGGCAAGGCGACGCTTGGAGAGCTCTCAGCGCTTGAGAAAGACGACATTCGGACTTGAGAGCCTGATTTCCGATCTCGGCCAATTGAAGGAGGAAGACCCGTTGGACTATTACGTCATTTCGACGTCGCAGTACCTTGGCACATGTTACGTCGCTGCGGATCGGCTCGTCGGATGCGAATTCGTTGCAAAGACCGGCACTGAGACGAAGCCGGGTTTATGGGTGGACGGTAAGCGAATATCTTAGTTTTTCTGGTGAAACAGGACTGCGCTGTTGCCGGCAGTGGTTAAGAAGAGCGGGCTTGTCGCAAGATGAGGCGCGGTGCCACATTAAGCGAGAGGATGACCATTTCTCGAATCTTGATGTTGGTCCAAACACCGTATTACGTGTACCAGGAAACGGGTGATCTTATGGATCGGAAAGCTATTGAGAACATGACGCGGCAACGCGTGCCCAAGGAATTACACAACTCCATATGAGTGTCGATAAAGAATTTTGTTTGATACATGTGTTCGCGGGTTTTAACGAGTCGGGACCTGTATACGAAGAACTCCACGCGAAGCATATCGAAGCCGATATCTATGAACTTCTTGCGTCTCCCGGGCTCACACTCAACCTGGCAAAAGGCGATGTTATTCGCCTCGGCGACGCGGATCGACCCGCTAACGTGTTAGAGCGCGGCGGGAATTTCTGCATTCAGATCTACACCGTAGAGGCATCGTGCGAAGAAATCGAACGGTTGCGGCATGAAGTTACTCAAGCACTTCGCGGAAGCCTGGATGGAGTGAAGAGCGGAAGTCTGGCGTTATCGATTCCATCGAGTAATGGCGTGGAAGCAGTCAACCGGTTCTTTGACGAGTTCAAAGCGCGGACTGGGCATGAATGGTACTACGCGAATATCTATAAGAACTTCGAAGATCCTGACGATGAGACACTTCTGGACTGGTGGACACGCTAAAAATTTGATATTCCATTGACGCTGCTCGCGCGCATACGCCACGACAACGTGCCAGAACAGATCACCCGCACACCGTGCAAATCCGAAATAAGACTCCCCTTCCCGACACAACAACCTCTCTCCAACAAGAATAATGACCCACACCGTCCTTATTCACACAGAGAGAGAAGTCGATGTCGAGCACTACAGAAGTCCGTCCGCCGCTGCCGCCGTTCACGCACGAAACCGCCACTCAAAAAATCCGTCAAGCCGAAGACGGCTGGAACACACGCGACGCCTCCAAAGTCGCGCTGGTGTACTCGCAAGACACCTGGTGGCGCAACCGCGCCGAATTCGTGCAAGGCCGCGACGAGGCCCGCGCCTTCCTCGAGCGCAAATGGAGCAAGGAGTTCGAGTACCGCCTCATCAAGGAACTATGGGCCTTCACGGGCAACCGCATCGCAGTCCGCTTCGCCTACGAATGGCGCGACGACGCCGGCAACTGGTTCCGCTCATATGGCAACGAGAACTGGGAATTCGGCGCAGATGGGCTGATGCATCACCGTCATGCGAGCATCAACGATTTGCCAATCAAGGAAAGCGAGCGCAAGTTCCACTGGCCGCTCGGCCGTCGCCCCGACGATCACCCGGGGCTGAGCGACCTCGGTCTCTGATCAATCCGCTCTGACCCGTAAATCTCGTTTAAGCGCGCGCGCCCGACATTCCGAAGTCGGTCACGCGCGTTTTCATTCCAAGTTGCACGCGCAACCAACACCCGTTGCCACTGCACCGATACAGTGCGTACGTGCGTAAGCACACTGAACGTGTTGTTTCTTACGGGTATGTCCGCATAGTGGTAAAAAGCTTACGATTTCTATACTAGGTTGCCGATCGTCTGAAGGCGATGCAAAGCACGCCATGTCACGCGATAGGCGGTGTCGGGAAACAACCCGCGCCCGTCGAAAATAAAGAAACGTGCTACGGAGACGAACATGGTATTTCGCCTGAAGAGCGTTGTGGCTGCGCTCGCCTTGTGTGTGGTCGCAACGGGTAGCTACGCGGCCGATCCGATCAAGATCGGTGTCGATGGTCCCTTCACGGGCGGGTCATCTTCGATGGGCGTGAGCATGCGCGACGGCGTGCGCCTTGCGGCCGCCGAAATCAACAAGTCAGGCGGCGTGCTAGGCCGGCAGATCGAACTCGTCGAACGCGACGACGAAGCGAAGAACGAGCGCGGCGTGCAGATCGCGCAGGAACTCATCAACAAGGAAAAGGTAGTCGCGGTAGTCGGCTACATCAACACGGGCGTCGCGCTCGCGTCGCAGCGCTTCTTCCAGGAAGCGAAAATCCCCGTTTTCAATAACGTCGCGACGGGCAGTATCGTCACGAAACAATTCGCGGATCAGCCGGATAACTATGTGTTCCGCAATGCCGCCGCCGACCGCATTCAGGCGCCGATGATCGTCGAAGAAGCCGTCACGAAACGCGGCTTCAAGAAGGTCGCGATTCTCGCCGATTCGACCAATTACGGCCAACTCGGTCGCGAAGATCTGGAAAAAGCACTCGCAGCGAAAGGCGTGAAGGCGGTCGCCGTCGAGAAGTTCAACATCAAGGACGTCGACATGACGGCTCAGTTGCTGAAGGCGAAAGACGCCGGGGCGGAAGCGGTGCTGACTTACGGCATCGGTCCCGAACTCGCGCAGATCGCCAACGGCATGGCCAAGCTCGGCTGGAAAGTGCCGCTGATCGGCAGCTGGACACTGTCGATGGCGAACTATATCGACAATGCCGGGCCGAATGGCGAAGGCGCGCGCATGCCGCAAACCTTTATCCAGGAGCCCAATACGCCGAAGCGCAAGGCCTTCATCGAGGCGTATCTGAAGGAATTCAAGCCGAAGAACAACCGCATCGATTCGCCCGTGTCGGCGGCGCAAGGCTATGACTCGGTTTATCTGCTCGCCGCAGCGATCACGCAGGCGGGCTCGACGGATGGCCCGAAAGTGCGCGCCGCACTCGAAAACCTCAACACGAAGGTCGAAGGCGTCGTGATGGTGTACGACAAGCCGTTCACGCACGACGACCACGAAGCGATCAGCCCGAACGTGCCTGTGGTCGGCGAAGTGAAGGGCGGGCGCGTCATCTACGCGTACGACAACGACAAGAAAGGCGGCGGCCAGCTTCGCAGCAAGCAGGCATCCGCAAACTGAGCGTCACATGAATAGCGAAGCCGCGCCCGCCGAACCGGCGGGTGCGGCTTTGTGCTGCGTGGCGCGCGGCATTACCTCCGGGGCGTTTGTGATCGAGGCACTTGGACTATGGCCATTCTTCTTCAGCTTATCTATAGCGGCATCGCGCTCGGCATGATCTACGCCGTGATCGCGTTCGGCTATCAACTCACGTTCGCGACATCCGGTACCTTGAACTTCGGTCAGGGCGATGCGCTGATGCTTGGTGCGCTCGTCGGTCTCACGCTTGTCACGCTGGGCGTCAACTACTGGTTGATGATTCCAATCGTGTGCGTATTCGGCCTGTTACAGGGCGCATTCGTCGAACGTATCGGCGTGCGGCCCGCCATCAAGATCAAATCGGAATTCGGCTGGATCATGTCGACGATTGCGCTCGGCATCATCTTCAAGAACGTAGCGGAAAACGTGTGGGGCCGCGACGATCTGCGCTTTCCTTCGCCGCTGCCCGAAGCGCCGCTCAAGGTGTTCGGCGCCAATGTGCTGCCGATGGAACTGCTCGTCGTGGGCGGCGCACTGGTGTTGATGCTCGCCGTCGAGTTCTTCAACCGGCGCAGCATTTTCGGCAAGGCGGTCGTCGCGACATCGAATGACCGTGACGCCGCCGCGCTGATGGGCATCAACACAGGTCTCGTCATCACGTTCTCGTATGCGCTGTCGTCGCTGACGGCGGCGTTCGCCGGCGTGCTGATCGCGCCGCTCACGCTGACGGGCGCGACGATGGGCGCCGTGCTCGGTCTCAAGGCGTTTGCGGTGGCGATTATCGGTGGCTTGTCGAGCGGCCTCGGCATTGTGGTCGGCGGCGTGATACTCGGCATTGCGGAGACCACGACAGGGTTCTATATCTCGACGGGCTATAAGGATGTACCTGGGCTCGTGCTGCTGCTGATCGTGCTCGCGCTGCGTCCGGCCGGCCTGTTCGGCAAAACTGCGATCAAGAAAGTCTGAGGCCCGCCGTGAAAAAGAAAAACCTTATCGGCGCGTTGCTCGGGCTGGTCGCGCTTGCAATCTTCCCGGTGCTATCGGGAAATCCGTACTACATCCACCTCGTCGAAACCATCATGATCTACGCGATCCTGCTCTTCGGGCTGGATATCGTGGTCGGTTATACGGGGCAGGTCTCACTCGGGCATGCGGGTCTGTTCGGCGTCGGCGCATACACGGCGGGCGTGCTGTTCATCAAGCTCGGCATGCCGTTCTACGTGACCGTGCCGATGTCGATCATCGTCACGGCTGCATTCGGCGCGATTCTCGCACTGCCGGCGTTGCGTGTGTCGGGCCCATATCTCGCGATGGTCACGCTCGCGTTCGGCACGATCATCCAGATCCTGATCAACGAAATGGATTTCCTCACGAGCGGGCCGATGGGCATCAAGATCACGAAGCCCGTGATCGCAGGTCATCTGCTCGATGAAAACCAGTACTACTGGGTCGTGGCCGCGCTCCTTGTGGTGTCGCTGATCGTCGTGCATCGCGTGCTGAAGTCGCATCTTGGCCGCGCATTCGAGGCGCTGCGCGATAGTCCGATCGCATCGGACTGTATGGGCGTATCGGTATATCGGCACAAGGTCTATGCGTTCGTGATTAGCGCGGGCTTTGCGGGGCTGGCGGGTTGTCTGTATTCGTACTCCGAGCAGTACATTTCGCCGAACACGTATAACTTCGAACTGACCATCCTGTTCCTGCTGGCGATCATCATGGGCGGCCGCAAGACGCGTACGGGTGCGCTGATTGGCTCGACGATCATCGTGCTGTTGCCCAAGCTGCTCGACGACATCTCGATGTTCCGCATGGTTGCGACGGCGCTCGCTGTCATCGTTGTTGCAGGCGCATTGTTCTCGCTGTCGCGCAAGACGGTGACGCCGCGCAAGATCGCGATTCCGATTGCAGGTACCGTCGGCCTCGCCGCATTCTCGTACTGGATCGATGCGCTCACCGACTGGCGCCTGACGATCTTCGGCCTGATGATCCTGCTGGTGGTCTACTACCTGCAGGACGGTGTGGTCGGTTTCGTGCGCAAGTTCTTCATGAACGGCCGCGTGCGCACCGTGACCGTCGACACCGAAAAGCCAGCCGATATCGCCACCGATGCCGTGCAGGACGTGCACACGAAAGGCGACGAAACCATTCTCGATGTACGCGGTGTGCTGATGCAATTCAGCGGCCTCAAGGCGTTGAACAACGTGAACCTCAATGTCCGGCGCGGCACGATTCACGGCCTGATCGGACCGAACGGTTCAGGCAAGAGCACGATGATGAACGTGCTCACCGGCATCTATGTGCCGACAGCGGGCGCAATCGAATATCGCGGCGAGTCGATCGCGGGGCGCACGTCTTCGTCGATTGCATTGTCGGGTATCGCGCGTACGTTTCAGAACGTGCAGCTGTTCGGCGAAATGACCGCGCTCGAAAACGTGCTGGTCGGTTTGCATCACACGTTCCGCTCGAATTTCGCCGACGTCGGTTTGATGACGTCGCGCTATCGCCAGGAAGAGCGCGCGGCGCGTGAGCGTGCATTCGGCATGTTGCGCTTCGTCGGTCTCGAGAATGTCGCGGCGGAAGAGGCGCGTAATTTGCCGTACGGCAAGCAGCGTTTGCTGGAAATCGCCCGCGCGCTCGCGCTCGATCCGCAAGTGCTGTTGCTCGACGAACCCGCAGCGGGCCTGACGGCGCCCGATATCAAGGAACTCGTGCGCATCATTCGCAAGGTGCGCGATCACGGCATTACCGTAGTGCTGATCGAGCATCATATGGACGTCGTGATGTCGGTGTGCGACACGGTATCGGTGCTCGATTTTGGGCAGAAGATCGCCGAAGGCAAACCGTCCGAGATCCAGGAAAACGAAAAAGTCATCGAGGCTTATCTCGGCGGCGTGGCCGCCTGAGCGTAAGCATCGGTTGCACGACAACGGCATACAGGGGAACGCGATGTTATCGATCCGCAATCTGCATGCGGGCTACGGCAAGGTTCAGGTGTTGCACGGCATTTCAATCGATGTGCCGAAGGCATCCGTCGTCACGCTGATCGGCTCGAACGGCGCCGGCAAGACCACGACGATGCGCGCCATCTCCGGCATGATTCGCCCGAGTGAAGGCGAGATCACGATGGGCGAGGGCGCATCGGCGAAACGCATCGACTCGCTCGATTCGCACCGTATCGCGCGCCTGGGTCTCGCGCATTCGCCGGAAGGGCGACGCGTTTTCTCGACGATGACGGTCACGGACAATCTTCTGCTGGGCGCGTTTCCGCGCCTCACGTGGTCGCGTCCACGCGGCGACGTGAACGCGGATCTCGAGCGTGCAATCGAACTGTTTCCGCGCTTGAAAGAGCGTCGCAATCAGCTCGCGGGCACGCTGTCGGGCGGCGAGCAGCAGATGCTCGCGATGGCGCGCGCGATCATGCTGAATCCGGATCTCGTGCTGCTCGACGAACCGTCGATGGGACTCGCGCCGATTCTCGTCGACGAAGTCTTCAAGATCATCGAACGCCTGAAGATTCAAGGCGTCACGATGCTGCTCGTCGAGCAGTTCGCAGCCGCTGCGCTGAACGTGGCCGATTACGGCTACGTGCTGGAAAACGGCCGTATTGCGACGCATGGATCGGCGGCGCAATTGCGTAACGATCCGATGGTGAAGGCCGCCTATCTGGGCCATTAACAGTAAAGCGCCGTCAATCAATGACGGCGCTATTTCTTTAAGGTCGTTGAAAGCTTCTATTCAGCGACATTTCCGCCTCAATTCCTCTATATCCCACGCCCGGCGGCTGCTTGTGCAGTTCGCCGACCCGTTGTGCATACCTGTGGCAGAATCTCGCGCGCATCTAACGAATAATTGCCGGAGACCTCGTGATTCAAGGTATTGCACGCTTCTTTACACAGGTGGTTCATCGCTTTCTGCCTGACCCTCTCATCTTCGCGCTGCTCCTCACCGCGATTACCTTTGCGCTGGCATTAGGGCTCACGCCGCAGACGCCCAGCGATCTCGTCTTCATGTGGGGCAGCGGCTTCTGGAATCTGCTCGCGTTCACAATGCAGATGGCGATGATCCTCGTGACAGGCCATGCACTGGCGACGTCGGGACCCGTCAAGAGCGCGCTGTCTGCACTCGGCGGCATGGCGAAGACGCCCGTCCAGGGCACGATGCTCGTCGCGTTCGTGAGCGGCGTGGCGTGCGCGATCAACTGGGGCTTTGGACTCGTGCTCGGCGCGATG
Source organism: Burkholderia sp. Ac-20365 (assembly GCF_017104715.1). Taxonomy (GTDB): domain Bacteria; phylum Pseudomonadota; class Gammaproteobacteria; order Burkholderiales; family Burkholderiaceae; genus Paraburkholderia. Next base: position 14,093 of record NZ_JAAGPI010000066.1, on the reverse strand, counting down.
TTCGCGAGAGAAGTCGCAAGGCGCGTGCGTGGCGTCGATTACCGTCTGCTGGTGGCAGCCGCATACATGGGCTTTCTCACGTGGCACGGCGGGTTGTCGGGCTCGGTGCCGCTGGTCGCCGCGACCAAGGGCAATCCGATGGAGAAGGTGATCGGCCTGATCCCCGTTTCGCAGACGCTCTTTACAGGCTACAACCTCTTCATCACGGCTGCGCTGATCATTGCATTGCCGCTGCTGGTGCGCGCCATGATGCCGCGAGCCGACGAAGTGGTCTCCGTCGATCCCGCGCTGCTCGCAGACGAACCCGTGCTGGAGCGCAAGATTACTGCGGAGTCGACGCCTGCTGAACGCATCGAAGAGAGCCGCATTCTTTCCATTCTCGTCGCGCTGCTGATCGCTGCCTTTCTGGTGATCCGCTTCATGAAGAAGGGCTTCAGTCTCGACATCGATACCGTCAATATCGTCTTCCTCGCAGCAGGCATTTTGCTGCACAAGACGCCGATGGCGTATGCGCGTGCGATTGCCAATGCGGCGCGCGGCACGGCGGGGATTCTTATCCAGTTCCCGTTCTATGCGGGCATTCAGGCGACGATGGATCATTCGGGCCTCGCGGGCGTCATCACGAACTGGTTCATCGAAATCGCGAACGTGCATACGTTCCCGCTACTGACGTTTCTGAGTTCGGCCGTGATCAACTTCGCGGTGCCGAGCGGCGGCGGCCACTGGGTCGTGCAGGGGCCGTTCGTGATGCCGGCTGCGAAGGCGATCGGCGCGGACCTCGGCAAGTCCGCCATGGCGATTGCATACGGCGAAGCTTGGACCAACATGGCGCAGCCGTTCTGGGCGCTGCCCGCACTGGCGATTGCAGGTCTCGGCGTGCGCGACATCATGGGCTATTGCGTGACCGCGCTGCTGTTCTCGGGCGTGATCTTTGTGGCCGGTCTGTATCTGTTCTGAAGTCGTTCGCAACGCGGTATCGCGGCGGTAGACTGTGGGTTCCTTTCTGTGACGTAAAGGACCATGCAGACCATCTACAGCAGCGATCACCGCTTGCATCAAGGCGTCGAACTCAAGGACGGCGCCATCTCCGATTCATTCGAAAAACCCGTGCGCGCCGAGACCGTGCTGAAGCAGGTCAAGGCCGCGGGCCTCGGCGATGTCATTGCGCCGGACGCATATGACCGCGCGTGTTATGTCGGCGCGCATAGCGAACGCTACGTCGAGTTCCTCGCTTCGGCATGGGAAGAGTGGGCTGCAACGGGCCGCACCTGCCAGGCATTGCCGCTCGTGTGGCCCGTGCGCGGCATGCCGTCCACAGCGATGCCGCAGTTCATCGACGGCAAGCTGGGTTTCTTTTCGATGGATGCGGGTACGCCCATCAACGCAGGCACATGGAGCGCGATTTCGTCGAGTGCGAATTCGGCGCTTACAGGCATCGATAAACTCGCGCGGGGCGCGAGGGCTGCTTTCGCGTTGTGCCGTCCGCCGGGCCATCACGCGGGCCGCGAATATTCGGGCGGCTATTGCTATCTGAACAACGCCGCGATCGCGGCGCAACGTTGCATCGCGCAAGGCGCGAAGCGCGTCGCCGTGCTCGATATCGACTTCCACCACGGCAACGGCACGCAGGACATTTTCTACGACCGCAACGACGTACTGTTCGCGTCGATACACGGCGATCCCGCTGTGTCGTATCCGTATTTCGCGGGCTTTGCGGACGAGCTAGGCATCGGGCAAGGCGAGGGCTTCAATCTGAATCTGCCGTTGCCGAAGGGCACGACGCTGGAACAGTACGAGCCGGCGCTTCGGCATGCGGGCTCGGCCATTGCCAGTCACAAACCTGAAGCGCTGGTCGTGTCTCTCGGTGTCGATACATTCGAGGGTGACCCCATCAGTCATTTCCGTTTGCGCACGCCGGACTATCAGCGTATTGGCGGGATACTCGCGAGCTTCGATCTGCCGACACTCTTCGTGATGGAAGGCGGCTACATGGTCGATGAAATCGGCATCAATGCCGTCAACGTTCTGCTTGGTTTCGAAGGCCGCGCATAACGGGATTGCGAATCTGGCACGTTCGTCATATTAATGCCAGCATTTCGCCAGCTTTGAAGCGTAGAGTTAAAACTGTCGTTGCGGCGCCGCGAGCATCTGCAACGGCAGTTTTTTCGCTGCACAGTCTCTCGCGATCAAGGAGCCTTGAAATGAAGCATCTTCTTCTCAGTCTCGTGGTAACGGCGGGCGTAGCAGCCATGTCGAGCGCCTATGCGCAACAATCGTCGGATCAGCCGATGGACCAGACCCAGGCACAAGCGGCCGCGCCCGCAGCGGATACGGGTCAGGGCGGCGTCAACTGGGGCAGCGCAGGACAGGGCGCGCGCAATGGTCCGGAAACGCGCCAGGACGTGCGCCAGCAACTGATCCAGGCGGAGCGCGACGGGGAAATGAAAACGCTCGATAACACCGTCTTCAAGGGGAACTGATCGTTCACTGAATCTGCAGCGATCAGGGCTTGGGTATGCGGATGCGGCTAATCATCAGCGATCCGGAAATGCCATAGACGAGCGTCAGCGGATGCAGCACACGACCTGCAATTCGCCATTCGCCGAACCATAAATGCGGACCGAGAGCTCCCAACCATGCTGCAACGGCGAGCAGCAAGACGATTGCGAACGATGTCGGAATAGGCGTGCCTTCGAAGTGCGTCACTTTCCCCGTCCCGCCCGACATCGTTTCCGTCGTCACGTTATATCGCGCGAGCCGCGACACGCCGCATGCCACGAAGTACGCCAGTAATACGCGGTCATACAGGCCGCGCATCCCGCATCCATAGCCGATAATGGCCGGCGCCACGCCGAACGAGATCACATCGGCCAGCGAATCCAGTTCCTTTCCTAGCAGCGAAGCCTTCTGCCGCCAGCGCGCGATGCGTCCATCCAGCACGTCGAACACCAGCGCCGCGAACACGAGCGCACTGGCAAAGTACACGTGCATCACTTCTTCGCTGCCGATATACGTCATCATCGAAAACAGCGCGCCCGTGCCGCAGACGGCATTGCCGAGCGTGAACCAGTCGGCGAGATGGAACTCGCGGATCATCGAGAAGCGCTTTGTTTTCATAGGGCCTTTTCGTGTGCAGTGGGGGACGAGTATAGCCGCCCCGATCGCCTGCCTTAGCTGCAAGACGCGTGCCGCGGTGTAAGCCGTCGTTCATGAACATGGCAATTCTGCCATTTTCGCGTCATCAGCTTGTTGGGGCTCACCCACTAGCATTTACACCAGGTTGCCGCGGACGCACAGCAAGAGACTGACGCCGCCGCCTCACGTCTCGCCTGGTCATGCTCGCGCGCTTTTCCCGGATACCAACACCTCTATGTGGATTGTCAATCTCGCATTGAAGCGGCCATACACGTTCATCGTGATGGCCATCCTGATCGTGCTGGCGACGCCTTTCGTGCTGTTCACGACGCCTGTCGACGTGCTGCCCGAAATCAACATTCCCGTCGTCAGCATTATCTGGAACTACACAGGCCTGTCCGCCGAAGACATGGCGAACCGCATCACGTCTGTCAACGAGCGCAGCCTGACGACGACCGTCAACGATATCGAACATATCGAATCGCAGTCGCTTGCGGGCATTGCGATCATCAAGCTGTTTCTGCAGCCGACCGCGAACATCCAGACGGCTATCGCTCAAACGGTCGCTGTCGAACAGGCGCAGTTAAAACAGATGCCGCCGGGCGCGACGCCGCCGCTCGTCATCAGCTATTCGGCGTCGAGTATTCCCGTGGTTCAGCTGGGCCTGTCGAGCCCGCGTCTGTCGGAACAGGATCTGAACGACACGGCGCTCAACTTTCTGCGCCCGCAACTCGTTACGATTCCGGGCGCAGCGGTGCCGTATCCCTATGGCGGCAAGAGCCGCCTGATTTCCGTCGATCTCGATACGCGCGCGTTGCTGGCTAAGGGGCTCACGCCGCTCGACGTCGTCAATGCCGTCAACGCGCAGAACCTGATTCTGCCGACAGGCACCGCGAAGATCGGCCCGAAGGAATACACGATCAACATGAACGGCTCGCCGACCACCGTCGCGGGTCTGAATGACATACCTGTTCGCACGATCAACGGCGCGACCACGTATCTGCGTGAAGTGGCGCACGTGCGCGATGGCTTCTCGCCGCAGACGAACATCGTGCGGGAGAACGGCCGGCGCGGTGTGCTGATTTCGATTCTCAAGACAGGGAGCGCGTCGACGCTATCGATCGTCAACACGCTGCACGGGATTTTGCCGACGGCCGAAGCGTCGCTGCCGCCCGATCTCAAGGTGACGCCGCTTTTCGATCAATCCGTGTTCGTAAAGGCGGCCATTCAGGGCGTGGTGCGCGAAGCCCTGATCGCGGCCGCGCTGACGGCCGCGATGATTCTGCTGTTTCTCGGCAACTGGCGCAGCACCTGCATCATCGCCGTGTCGATTCCGCTTTCCATTCTGACCTCGCTGATCGCGCTGCACGCGCTCGGTCAGACCATCAACATCATGACGCTAGGCGGCCTCGCGCTGGCGGTCGGAATTCTGGTGGACGACGCGACGGTTACCATCGAGAACATCGAGCGGCATCTGCATATGGGCACGAATCTGCACGATGCGATTCTCGACGGTGCGGGCGAGATTGCGATTCCCGCGCTCGTGTCGACGCTATGTATCTGTATCGTGTTCGTGCCGATGTTCTTCCTGACGGGCGTCGCGCGTTATCTGTTCGTGCCGCTCGCAGAAGCCGTGGTGTTCGCCATGCTCGCGTCGTACGTGCTGTCGAGAACGCTGGTGCCGACACTCGCAATGCTGCTGATGGGTCACGCGCACAAAAAGGATCCGAACGCGCGGCCGAATCTGTTCATGCGTCTTTACCATCGGTTCGACCGCGGCTTCGAGACCATGCGCGCAGCGTACATCATGGTGCTCAGCAGCCTGCTGGTGCGGCGCCGCATGTTCGGCACGCTGTTCCTCGGCTTTTGCGTGGTGTCATTGGGACTCACGTTCGTATTGGGCGAGGACTTCTTTCCGCGCGTGGACGCGGGCCAGATACGCCTGCACATGCGCGCGCCAACGGGCACGCGGATCGAGGAAACGGCGCGGCTCGCGGATCAGGTCGAGAAAGTTGTACACGAAGTGATCCCCTCCGATGAACTCGACACCGTGCTCGACAACCTCGGCTTGCCTTATAGCGGTATCAATCTGTCGTACAGCAATGCAGGCACGATCGGCACGCTCGACGGCGAAATCCTGCTCGCGCTGAAAGAAGACCACAAGCCGAGCCTTGGCTACGTCGACCGTTTGCGCGCCTTGTTGCCGCAACGCTTTCCGGGCACGGAGTTCTTCTTTCAACCCGCCGATATCGTCACGCAGATTCTCAACTTCGGTTTGCCTGCTGCTGTCGACGTGCAGATTGTCGGCGCGAATCAGGAAGGCAATCTGGAGATTGCGCGCAAGCTGCTCAAGCAGATCCGCACGATTCCCGGCGCCGTCGACGCGCACATCCAGCAGAAGCTCGACGAGCCCGTCATCAATCTGCAGATGGACCGCACGCGTTTGCAGCAACTCAATCTCAACGCGAACAACGTCGCGCAGAACGTGCTGATTTCGCTGTCGGGCAGTTCGCAGACGTCTCCGGGGTTCTGGTTCAATCCGCGCAATGGCGTCGAGTACAACCTTGCGGTGCAGACGCCGCAATATCAGATCTCGTCCGTCGATCAACTGCTGCGCACGCCCGTGTCGGCAACCTCGACAGGGCCGACGCAACTGCTCGGCAACCTCGTGCAGGTCTCGCCGCAAACGCAGTTCGCGATGGTCACGCATTACAACATCCGGCCCGTGATCGACGTGTTCGTGAGTGTGGAAGGCAGCGATCTGGGCAGCGTCGACCGGCAGGTGGAAAAGCTCGTCGATCAGGCGCGCGCGACGCTGCCGCGCGGCAGCCAGATTGCCATACGCGGCCAGGTCTCGACGATGCGCACGTCGTACTTCGGTCTGGGCATCGGCGTGGCCATGGCGATCGTGCTCGTGTATCTGCTCATCGTCGTGAACTTCCAGTCGTGGATCGACCCGCTGATCATCATCAGCGCGTTGCCGGCAGCGCTCGCGGGCATCGTGTGGATGCTGTTCCTGACGGGCACGCATCTGAGTGTGCCTGCATTGACGGGCGCGATCATGACGATGGGCGTCGCGACGGCGAACAGTATTCTGATGGTGTCGTTCGCGCGCCAACGCCTGACGGCGGGCGCACCGCCGCTGACGGCCGCGCTCGAAGCGGGCGCGAGCCGGATCCGGCCCGTGCTGATGACGGCATTCGCGATGATCATCGGCATGATCCCGATGGCGCTCGGACTCGGCGAAGGCGCTGAGCAGAATGCACCGCTCGGACGCGCGGTGATCGGCGGCCTGCTGTTCGCGACGGTATCGACGCTTTTCTTCGTGCCGCTGCTGTTCGCCGGCATTCATAGCCGGCTCGCGCATCGCAACGCAACGCGCGAGCAGAACGAGCCACGCAACGGTGACGCACATGAACGACACGACCGTGACAACGCGCACGGACACAGCCCGAACACGGACGATTGAGATGACTGAAAAAACGCATTCTTCGCTAGCGATTCCCGCGCGGGAAACCCCGGATGGGCACGCGTTGCCGCCGCGCCATCGCGAATGGCGGCGCGCGAAGATCGCGATCGTGATCGTGCTGATCCTGCTGGCGATCGGCGCATTGCGGACCGTGGTCGCGAACATCATGCAAAGCCGCTCGGTTACGCAAACGACGCAGCAAAACGCGAAGCAATATGTCGACGTGGTGACGCCGAAGCAGACTGACGGCACCGCGGGCGTGACGGTCTTGCCGGGCACGTTGCGCGGCTACGTCGAGTCGCCGATCTTCGCGCGCGCGACGGGTTATCTGCTGCACTGGTATGCGGATATCGGCACGCGCGTACAGGAAGGTCAGTTGCTGGCAGAACTGGATACGCCTGAAATCGACCAGGAACTCGCGCAAGCCGTTGCGCAGCGCGACCAGATCCAGTCGAGCCTCGGTCTTGCCAAAAGCTCGTACGAACGCTGGCAGCAACTGCGTCAGCGCGATGCCGTCTCGCAACAGGAACTCGACGAGCGGCAAAGCACGTACTCTCAGGACGTCGCCAATCTCGCCGCTGCCGAAGCGAACGTGAAGCGGCTGCGCCAGCTCGAAAGCTTCAAGCGTATCGTCGCGCCGTTTGCAGGCGTGGTCACGCAGCGCAATGTCGATGTCGGCGATCTGATCGATGCGGGCAGCGGCACGAGCCGCGCACTGTTCGCGCTCGCGCAGTCGGATCCGCTGCGGGTCTTCGTGCAACTGCCGCAGGCTTACGCGCAGAACATCAAGGTCGGCGAAGACGTAGTGGTCACGCAAGCCGAATTGCCGGGCCAGCAGTTCCATGGACAGATCACGCACATCTCAGGCGCGATCGATGTGCCCACGCGTTCGCTGCAGGTCGAAGTGACGCTGCGCAATCCGGACGGCAAGTTGAGGCCGGGCGCGTACGTGCAGGTCGCGCTGCCTTCGGGCGCGCGCGCGCAGCTATCGGTGCCGGGCAACGCATTGCTGTTCCGCGCGGAAGGGCCGCGCGTGGCTGTCGTCGATAACGATGGCGTCGTGCATCTGCGCAAGGTGCAGATTGCGCAGGATCTCGGCCAGACGCTGGAAATCGAAAGCGGCATCGAGCCGAACGACCGCGTGATCATCAACCCGAGCGATTCGATCGAAGACGGCGACCATGTCGAAGTGTCTCGCCCGCAATCGCCAACCCAGGCCAAAGGCAAGGCGGCGTCGTGAACACGCTCATCCATGCCGCGCGCGCAAGCACACTGGCTCTCGCTGCCACGCTGTGCGCGTGCACGGTCGGCCCCGACTACAAGACGCCATTGACGGACGCGCCGCCGACATGGCGCACGGACTCATACTGGCGCCTCGCGCAGCCTTCGCATGCGCCGATCGCGCCGGACTGGTGGCAGTCTTTCGGCGATACCACGCTCGACAGCCTCGAAACGCAGGCGCTCGCGCAAAACCAGACGCTTGCGGCCGCTAGCGCGCACTACGCACAGGCGCGCGCGACGCTCGCCAATACGCGGGCGCAACTGATTCCGGAAGTCGATCTGAATGCATCGGCAGCACGCCAGCGTATTTCGAGCAACCGGCCGCTGACCAATTACGCGACGCCGAGTCAGTCGACGGTGCAGAACGATCTGCAGATCGGCTCGACCATCAACTACGACGTCGATCTGTTCGGTCGCATTCGACGTCAGGTGGAAGGTGCGCGGGCGTCGGCGGAACAGTCGCGCGACGATCTGGCGAACGCGCGCCTCGTGCTCACCACGGATCTCGCCACCGACTATTTCTCGCTGCGCGAACTCGATGCGGAAATCGACGTGTTGAATCGCTCGGTCGATTTGCAGCAGAAGGCGCTTGACTACGTAACAACGGAGCACGATCTCGGCTCAGTGTCCGGCCTCGACGTGTTGCAGCAGAAGTCGCTGCTCGACCAGACGCGCGTGCAGGCGCAGCTACTTGTGGCGCAGCGTGAGCAGTTCGCGCATGCAATCGCGGCGCTCGTCGCCGTGCCCGCGCCGCAGTTTTCGATCGAGCCGAAGGTGGTCGAATATCCCGTGCCCGCGATTCCGCTCGGCGTGCCGAGCGATGTGTTGCAGCGCCGCCCGGATATCGCATCGGCGGAACGCGCGATGGCGGCCGCGAATGCGCAGATCGGCGTAGCGAAGGCCGCGTTCTTTCCGAGCCTGACGCTCACGCCTGGCATCGGTTGGCAAAGCACCGATTTCGCGAGCCTGTTGAGCGCGCCGAGTTTGATGTGGTCGCTAGGCACTGCGCTCAGTCAGGTCGTGTTCGATGGCGGGCGGCGCGCAGCCAACGTCGATTTTGCCAGCGAGGGCTACGTGGCCGCGCAGGCCAACTACCGGCAGGCGGTGCTGACTGCTTTCCAGCAGGTGCAGGACGGCATCACCGGGCTTTCCGTGCTTGACCGCGCTGCGTCGCAGTCGCACGATGCCGTCGCGGATGCGCAGCGCCTGTTGTCGCTTGCCAACGACCGCTATTCGGGCGGGCTCGTCGCGTATCTTGATGTCATCACCGCGCAGCAGTCGTTGCTGACGAGCCAGCGGCAGGACGTGCAGATTCACGGCCAGCAGATGACGACATCCGTCGCGCTCGTGAAAGCGCTGGGCGGCGGTTGGGACGTACAGGATGCGGACGCGCAGCGCATGCCCGCAGAAGCGGCCAAAGATGCATCGAATGATGCAGGCGCATCCAGCACCCATGCACCAGACTGAAAACAGACTGTAAAGGACGGGCTGAACACGTTTGAAAAGCCTACTTATAATGAAGAGGACAATACAAAGGAGCGCCCATGAAGCTGCTCATCGTGGAGGATGAATTCAAGGTCGTCGATTATCTGCGCCGCGGTTTGACGGAGCAGGGCTGGGTCGTCGACGTCGCGCTGGACGGCGAAGAAGGTCTGCATCTCGCGTCCGAGTTCGATTACGACATCATCGTGCTCGACGTGATGCTGCCCAAGCGCGACGGACTCAGCGTGCTCAAGGCGCTGCGCATGCGCAAGTCGACGCCTGTGATCATGCTGACCGCGCGCGATCACGTGAACGACCGCGTGCGTGGCCTGCGTGAAGGCGCGGACGATTATCTGACCAAGCCGTTTTCGTTTCTCGAACTGGTCGAGCGCCTGCACGCGCTCGCGCGACGCACGCGCGTGCAGGAGTCGACGCTGATCTGCGTCGGCGACCTGTATGTCGATCTGATCGGCCGGCGCGCGACGCGCAGCGGCGTGCGGCTCGACCTGACCGCAAAAGAGTTCCAGTTGCTTAGCGTGCTCGCGCGGCGACAGGGCGATATCCTGTCGAAAGCGATGATCACGGAACTGGTGTGGGACGTGAACTTCGACAGCCACACTAATGTCGTCGAAACGGCGATCAAGCGGCTGCGCGCGAAGCTCGACGGACCGTTTTCGACCAAGCTGCTGCACACCATGCGCGGCATGGGCTATGTACTCGAAGTCCGCGAGGAAGCGGAGGCATCATGATTGGCTCGACCCGTTCCATCGCGCGGCGTCTCGCGCTGCTGTTCGCGCTCGTCGCGCTGTCGGTATTCACTTTGGTGGACACGGGGCTGTTCCTCGTGCTGCGCTCGCAGCTCGAACAGCGCTTGCGCGATTCGCTCGATAGCCGCACGGAAGTGGCGCGGATCATCGTGCATCACGCGATCAATCGCGACAAGTGGCGCATCGCCCAAGAGAAGCTCACGGACATGACGCCGCGCGACGGCACGAGTGCCTATGCGATTTCGAGCACGACGGCGCTGTTCAATTACGGCCACCCGGTGTCGGGCACGATTGCGCAGCAATGGCGCGGCGACTACGCGCGCGTCACGGATAACGGCACTGGCCACGACCTGCTGACGCGCACGCTGACCATTCCGCCGAACGGCGAGCGACCGCAGGTGCAGTTGCAGGTGGCGACCAGCTACGCGCCGACCGAGCAGGCATTGCGCGAGTTCGGCCTCGCGCTCGCGGCGTTGTCGGCATTGGGCGCGTTGGGCGCGTCGCTGCTGAGCTACTGGGTCACGCGCATCGGCCTTGCGCCGTTACGCAGGTTGACGGTGGACGCATCCGAAGTGAGCGCCGATAACCGCTCGCAGCGCTTGCGCACGACCGAACTTCCGTACGAGCTGAACGATCTCGCGCATTCGTTCAACGGCGCGCTGGAGCGGCTCGATCAGGCCTATGTGCGCCTCGAATCGTTCAATGCCGACGTCGCGCACGAACTGCGCACGCCTGTCACGATTCTGATCGGGCAGACGCAGGTGGCGCTCACGCGCAACCGCTCGGTCGACGATCTGCGCCGCACGCTGCAATCGAATCTCGAAGAGTTCGAGCGGATGCGCGGCATCATCAACGACATGCTGTTCCTCGCGCGCGCCGATCAGGGCGAGCGGGCCACGGAACTGGTCGAAGTCTCACTGGCGACGGAAGTCGCGCGCACCGTCGAATTCCTCGAAATGCCGATGGAAGAAGCGCAGGTGCAGGCCGAACTGCACGGCGACGCAATGGCGCGCGTCAACCGTTCGCTGTTCGGCCGGGCCTTTGCGAATCTGCTGATCAACGCGATTCACCACTCGCCGCCGGGCGCGAGGATCGGCGTGACGATTTCGCGCGAAGCGGGCCGCGTGTGGGTTGCCGTCGCCAATCCCGGCGAGCCGATCCGGCGCGACGTGCTCGAACACGCGTTCGACCGCTTTTATCGGGCGGAACTGTCGCGCACCAATAGCCGCGAGAATCACGGCCTCGGGCTCGCAATCGTCAAGGCGGTCGCCGATATGCACGGTGGCGTGGTGTTTGCGCGCAGCCTCGACGGCGTGAACACGTTCGGTTTTTCTATCATGAGCGCCGATACGTCGCGGCCGCCGAAAGCGGAGCCGTCCGGAATGGAGACGCAACTGGCGCCGCTCAAATCGCCGTAATGCCTTGTAAGCGGTTTTGCGGTCGAAACAGGTAAATTGATCCGCTCCTTGGCCTCTATTCAGAGGAATGACGGTCAATTTGACTGGGTACGCTGGTGTTGTGGCGATTGAACGTACCCGGCAAGGAGACTTCAGGTGGATCTGATCGAAATGGCCAAAAAATCCGGCATGCAGGTGCTGCTGGACGCGCAGATCGGCAGTCAGATGTATCACAGCGTCAGTGGGCCATTGTCTGCATTGCAGCGATTTGCCGACGAGGTCGGCAAGGCGCTCGCCGCCGAGGCGGCCGCGCACGCTGCGCAGGCTGCTACGGAAACGTAAGCCGATGCGCTGCGCATCAGGCTGGATTAGGCCCGTTAATCAGGCCGGTTAATCAGGCCCGTTAACTGCTTCACGATCCCGCGAGGGCGGGCGCATCGGTGCGCCCATGCCGTGCGGATATCGATCGTGGAGGGCTGACCGGGTTGACCGCTTGCCGATCCAACGCTGACGTCATAGGACTGCGGCGCGCCCGCGCGCTGTCCCATCTGCTCGCTGCGGGCGCCGCACTGTGTACCGTTTCGGTGACAGTCGATGCCGCGCCTCCGGCCATTGCGCTGCTGGACTGCGTCGTAATCGACGACAACGCCGCGTACAACGATGATTCCACTACCCAGTCACAACAGGCGCGCGCCGCGATGGCGAGTACCGCATTGCGCACGCGTGTCGCCCAACGCGGCGTCTACGAAGTCGCGGACAACCGTCCGGTGGCGACGCTGATCGACGGCTTCAAGGCGACGCAGGATCTGAGCGCGTGCAACGGCTGCGAGCTGGAGATCGGCCGGCGTCTCGGCGTGCCGCGCGTCGGCGTGTGCTGGGTGCAGAAAATCAGCAATTTGATTCTCAACATCAACTTGCGTATTGAAGACACGGCGAACGGGCTGGTCGTGTTCCAGCGCTCCGTCGATATTCGCGGCAATACCGATCTGTCGTGGCGGCGTGGTGTCGATGCGCTCGTCGACCTGCTCGCGCCTGAACCGGACGTGGCGCATTGAGCCGCGTACCTGCATCGATTTCGGGAAAAACTCCCGGCCTTCCACGCTGTCATCCATTCGCGCGATGCGCTACTTTGAGCGTGGGTGAATACGCCCTTGCGGCACAACGAACATGGCCCGCGCGAACCGACGCGGACCCGTCGAACAACACTCCGCAGGAGACATCGATGCGTTGCAGAACCGGATATACACGCGTGGCGGCTTCCGTCGCGTTTGCTGTGCTGCTTGGCGCGGGTATCGGCCAGGCATCGGCGGCGGCTGTTGCGTACGTGACGAGCGAGACGAACGGCGTCGGCGTGATCGACCTCGACAAGATGACGCTGACGAAAACCATCGCCCTTGGCAAAGACGGGCCACGCGGACTGAGCCTGACGTCGGACGGCCGCAAACTGCTGGTGGCGAACAAGACGGGTGATCTGTCGGTGATCGACACGGCCACGGGTCAGGTGGTCGAGCGGGTGAAGATCGGCAAGAACCCGGAGTTCGTGCGCGTGCATCGCGGGTTTGCGTATGTGACGTATGAGCCAGGCGAGAACGGCCCGCCGCCGCAAGCGATGGGTGGGAAACCGGAAAATAAGCCGGAAGGTAAGCCAGAAGGAAAGCCTGATGGCAAACCGGAGGGACAGGCCGGAGCGGGGAAAGGCGGCCACGACGACGATGACGACGCGAACAGCCCGCCCGCCGAGGTTGCGATCGTCGATCTGAAGACGATGAAGGTGGTGCGCTCGGTGAAGAGCGGACATGAGACGGAGGGCGTGGAGTTTTCGCCGGACGGGCGAGAGTTGCTGGTGACCAACGAGGGTGACGATACGGTGTCCGTGTACCGCACGGGCACGGGCAAGCTGGTACGAACGGTGAAGATGGACAAGGGTTCGCGGCCACGGGGGATCAAGGCATCGCCGGATGGCAAGCAGTATGTGGTGACGCTGGAGAACACCAACAAGTTTGTCGTGCTGGATGGGGCGACGTTGAAGCCTTTGAAGACCGTCGATACGAAGATGGGACCGTATGGTGTTGCATTTGATCCGGAGGGCAAGCATCTGCTGGTTGCGGCTGCGCGCGACAAGACCTTGCAGGTGTTCGATGCGAAGACCTATGAGCATGTCGCCGATGCGCCTGTGGGGCAGCGCTGCTGGCATTTCAGCTTTACGCCGGATGGGTCGAAAGTGTTGATGGCATGTGGGCGGTCGAACGCTGTGTTCGTGCTCGATGCGAAGAACTATCAGACGGTTGGGCAGATTGGGGATTTGCCGCTGGCGTGGGGGATTGTGACTTCGCCGCCGAGTCAGGGGTCGATAGAGTCCAGGTGACGTTTTTTGTCTTGCGGACGCTGGTTTGGTTTGCTTTTGTTGTCGCTGGCATCCGCGATATGTCTTCGTACTTCACGCGTCGCCCCTGTGCGGGGCGGCACCTACTTTTCTTTGCCGCGGCAAAGAAAAGTAGGCAAAAGAAAGCCGCTGAACACCGCTAATTCTTGTTCCCGCCTGAGGGCCCCCAACGGGTCCTC
>NZ_JAAGPI010000065.1 GCF_017104715.1 Burkholderia sp. Ac-20365 | reverse complement strand
CATCCCGAACAGGACCGTGAAACGACTCTACGCCGATGATAGTGCGGATTGCCCGTGTGAAAGTAGGTAATCGTCAGGCTCCTTACCCAGACAAGACCCCGCCCTCAAAAGCGGGGTCTTGGCGTTTGTGCTCCGGCAAAACAGCGGATGCAACATATTCGCTATTCATCAAGTCCGGAATACTCTTGCCGCGGCGCCAGGCCGTGCTCCTGGCGAATAGTGTTTTCAGTCAACGGGTATGCAACGCTATCAGCATATTTCCCTAAACCCACCACTTTGTTCTCGTCTTCGATTTTAGGATTTACAGGGCGAGACGTCTTTTCCTTGGCGATCTCGCCGGGTCCTTGCGATCCCATACCGGTCGGCGAGCCAGAGGGTTTCGAAATCAGACTCGATTCGCCCTTCAGATTGTTGTGCGCGTGGATCATTTCATGGGCGAGCCCGATGAATGGTGGCCGCTTGCCGTCCGGCGTAACGGTTTGCTGCGGATTCCATTTGATGGACGACGCAGCGCCTTCGCCCGGCGTCGAAGCTTTTTCATCACTGGCCGATTTGGTGACGTTACCGTCCGCATAAGTCCGCGGTCGCCCGAACAACGTCTGCCGTTTCTCAGAGGCTTGGGGCATGATTGCAACCTTGTAACCAAACTGGTTGTTGCCCTGGTGATCTCCGATCTCCTGCAGCAACTGCTTGCCCGCCGGCTTACTGGCTATCTCATCCAGCGCCGAATGAACCTGCTCAGGAAACGCCTTTGAATCGCCGGGACGGGTTTTGATCACAACGCCTTCCCATTTTGTTGGCGTCGTTACCATCGGGCCCGTCGGCGGGGTAACTGGACGGCTTGTCTTATCCTTCACCGTCTTCGAGAACGACGACAACGCACTCAATTTCCCGGTGGGAAGCTTGGCTGGGCTGGTCGGATTGGCTGCCGGTTTGGTAGACGGTGTGGACGGCGCTGATACCGGGAGATCGCTTGACGTACTCCCGCTTCGGCGAATGTTACTGGGCATCGCAACTCTCCTGTATGCGGCCAATATGGCTATGTGGATCACCAGACTGTTGTGTGACAGTAGTGAGTCAAAGTATGCGCAACGAGGTGGAGTGGGATTGCGAGCATGCGAAGTGACATACGTCGCGGCGCAGCGATGCTTGGACGCAATTCGTTGTCATGCGTCTGCCGTGCTTTTACGATCAGCGTAAAAGCAGTTCAAGCTTAGGCAAGCCTGCTATCGCGATGCTTCGTGGCTGCATGAGAAAGCACGCATGCCACTCTTTACATCGTGGTTCCGATCATGCGGCCTCGTGGCTTATCGCGACATCGCATCGGCTCAGCGTTTAGATCGACGGCGTGGTCGTAGCATTGCGTGTGAGTGTGCGTTCGACCATGTCGGTCTTCACCACGCGAAACTCTTCGACGATGTGCCCGTCTTCCATCCGCAAGCACCGATCTGCTGCAGAAAAATATCGGTCGTCGTGCGAGATCACGATCAGCGTTTTGCCTTGGCGCTTGAGGTCCGGAAGAATCTCCGTATAGAAGATTCGCCGGAAGGTCGGGTCCTGGTCGGCGGCCCATTCGTCCAGCACGATCACGGGCCGCTGCTCCAGGTACGCATGGACAAGTGCGAGGCGCTTGCGTTGTCCGGTGGAAAGATCGGTTGTCGAAAAAGCCCCATTGATTACCGATACCTTATGCGCAATCTCCAGCCGCTCCAGATAATGCCGCGCTGACGTTTCCGCCTGTGCGTCGCTGGCCAGCAGCGTATCGAACAGGTAATAGTCGGAAAACACCGCCGAAAACAGCTGCCGATAGGCTTCGCGCTGATCGTCGCGAACGGGCACGCCGTTCATCAGCAATTCGCCTTGCTGCGGCTCGTAAAGTGCGAGCAGCAACTTGACGAGTGTGGTCTTGCCGCAACCGTTCTCTCCAACGATAAACACCGTCTCGCCGCGCCGCACAGTCAGCGAAACAGGGCCCAGCGCGAAGCCTCGCTGCATGCGTGCTTGCTCCGGACCCTCGTCTTGCGCAGAAGGGAATTGAAACTGTACGTCGCGCAATGCGAGCGATTCAAACGCCGGGACTGCGTCATTGACGGCGCGAGGCGGCTCCTCGAGCAGCGCGGGCTCGCCCGTCTGAAAGCGCGTGGACATCTGCACGACGCGTTTCCACGCGATCTGTGCGCGCCCGATCGACGGCAACGCACCGACGATCTCCTGGATTGGGCCTTTCATGTACAGCAACACCAGCACGAAACCTGTGACAACCTGCCGGTCCGCGCCGCTGCTGGCCAGTTGCCAAACCAGAACCAGCCCGACGACCATGAAAAACAGCAGCGAACCAAACGCATTTGCGCTGACGAACACATTCGCGGCGCGCACGCGCAGACGGTAGATCGCGTCGATGGTGCCGGACAATTGCTCGTGATACAGCAACCGTCGACGCGCACCGTTGATCCGCAGTTCCTTCGCGCCATCCGTCATTGCTCGATAGTTCTGCTGCAGGCGGTCTTCCGCCTCACGCGCTTCGCCGAAGCGACGGATTCCGACGCGTCGCGCAAGCGACTGCACGACCGAACCGAGCGCGAGCGCAACCAGCGCGATCGCGAGCATCGCAGGCGAGAGGACGAGCAGATAGACGAGACAGCCGACTATCGTCGCCGTCGCAATGGCCAGACTCGAAAACATGAACGAGAAACCGCTGATCGTATCGATATCCTGATTGAGCAGTGTGATGAGGCGTTGGCTGCGCATCTGCTCGATGGCTGAGACGGGCGCGACGAGAATCTTCGCGCATACGCTACGGCGCAGCGCAGCGATCACGCGCTGGCCGACGATGTTGTTGCCGATGTCGGAGATCACTTCGCCTGTCAGCGCCAGCGCGCACAATCCGCCGAACGCCCACAGCAATGCCGGGCGCGCCTCCGGGCCTTCGTGCAGCGCATGGTTGGCGATGGCGAGCAGGGCGGCGGTTGCCGCGCCGCTGGCTGCACCCATCAGTGTGGAAAGCACGGTGATGGGCCACAGCCGTCGCAATAGCGGCAGCAGGTCTGCGAGCATGGTGTGTGTCCTCGAGTATTGTCGGGTGTCGGTCACTGCCGGCGTGCAAGCAGCCACATCAGCCAAGGTGCGCCGATCAGCGTCGCCACGAGACCGGCAGGCAGTTCACGCGGCAGCAGCAGTTCGCGGCCGAGCCAGTCGGCGACGATCATCGTGAGCGCGCCGATGGGCGCCGCCAGCGCGATCTGCGCCAGCGGACGGCGCGCACCCGCGAGCCGCGCGAAATGCGGCGCGGTAAGGCCGACGAATGACAGCGGTCCGACGATCAGCGTTGCCGCCGCCGTGTGCAACGCGATCAGCAGGAAGAGAGCAGGTCGCGCCCGGCGCGTCTCGACGCCAAGCGCAAGCGCGACAGGTTCGCCGAGAGGCAGCACCGTCAGCCAGCGTGCAGTGAATGGTGTGAGCGCGCACAGCACGACGCAGAGCGCGACGGCATGAAGCGCATCATCGGATGTGATCGAATAGGTCGACCCCGCGAGCCACGACAGCAGCACGACTGCGCGGTCGCCACCGCAAGCGATCACGATACCCGCCACCGCCTGAAACAACGCGCCGATTGCGATGCCCGCGAGCAACACGCGATCGGCCGCGAAGGCCGAGCGCCGCGCGAACCACAGAATCGCGAGCAGCGTGCCGAATGCGCCCGCCGCAGTCGCAGACAGCCGCAATGCATGACTGGCAGCGGGCGCCGCGAGCAGCAGCGCGATCATGCCGAGCGCAGCACCCGCCGATACGCCCGTCAGCTCGGGACTTGCGAGCGGATTGCCCGTGAGTCGCTGCATCAGCGTGCCGGCTACGGCGAGCATGACGCCAGCGGACAGAGCAGCAATCGCGCGCGGCGCACGCCAGCGCAACACGCCCTGTAATGCATCGGACGACAACAAATGCCAGCCTTGTGCGCTGCGTCCCGCATCGAGTGCGAGGGCGAAGGCAAGCAGGCATAGCAGCGTCATCAGGATGAAGCGGCGCGGCAGGTGCGCGTCCCCGAGCGCATGCGCGAATACCTCGGTGGGCGTATCGGGCCAATGCGCGCGACGCAGCCGCATCAGCAGCGCCAGCATCAGTGGAGCGCCGAACAGCGCGCTCGCTGCGCCCGCCGGAATCAGGTCGCCGAGTGCGCCTGACAACGGCTGGACTGCCTGATCGGTAAGCCACAACAAGAGGGCGCCGAACAACGGCGCTATCCACACGCGTTGCGACAGACGCCGCGCGCCTGCGAGCCGCGCCAGCGAGGGCGCGACAAGTCCAATGAAGCCGATCACCCCAACCGCGCTGACCACGACCGCGCTCAGCACGACTGCGAGCATCAGCGCGGCGACACGCGTGCGCCGCAGCGAAAGACCGAGGCCGCGGGCATTGGCGTCGTCGAGTGAGAAGAGTGTCAGTGGACGCAGCAGCACGAAACAGAGCAGCATCCCGGCGACGAGCCAAACCGCGAGCAGCGTCACGGCATGCCAGTCGTTCTGCGCGAGCGATCCGCCTCCCCAGATGAACAGCCCACGCAGATAGGGCGCATGGAACATCTGCAACGCAATGCCGAACGAGCCGCAATACAGCGTCACGACGAGCCCCGCGACGGCGGTGGTGACGGGCGCAAGCTCGCTGCGCCACGCGAGCGCCATCACGGCCAGCGCTGCCGCGAGCGCACCGGCCAGCGCGATCCATTGCGGCATGCCCATGAGCCACGCGGGTGCCCAGAGCGTCGCTGTCGTTAGTGCGAGTTGCGCGCCCGCCGAGACGCCGAGCGTCGTCGGCTCGGCAAGGGGATTGCGCAATACCTGCTGGAACACCGTGCCTGTCAGACCGAGCAGTCCACCCGCGAGCCACGCGACGATCAGACGCGGCAGCCAGCTGTCGTGCGCGACGAGTTGATCGACTGCATGCGGCGACGGCGCGAACAGCGCGGGTAGCCATTGCGAAGGCGGGATGATCGCGTCGAGATTGAAGGCCGTCAATCCGAGCGCGGCGATGAACGCCAGTGTGACCAGCGCGACGGGAAGCACCTTCAGCCGCGCAGTCGGCGCTATGCCATGCGGCAAGGCGTCCGTCGTAGAGGAATTGTGAGATGGCTGGATGACGGTCATGTCTTGGTGCCGCTGGTATTGCACGCGTGTGGCATCTGCAAGAGCGCGTCGGTGAGCACGCGGCTGAAGCGCGCTGCCGAAGGCAACATGCCGAAGCCCCAGAACGGCGGCAACGCCGCGACGCGTCCGGCTTCGACGGCGGGCAGCGCATGCCACAAGCGGTTCGACGCGAGCATGCCGCTCACACCCGCGGGCAATGGGCCGATATACAGCACGTTGGCATCGGACGGGTTCGCCAGCTTTTCGATGCCGGCGACAGCGATGCCCCAGTAATCCGTCGCGCCGTGCCAGGCGTTGCGCACGCCGAGCCGGTCCAGCACGTCCTGGAACAGGCTGCGCGCGCCGTACACGCCGATATGACGTCCATCGAAGAAGCGGACGACATAGACCGGCCGCATTGCGCTTGCGTCCTGACTCGCACAATGTGCGAGAAGCCGCGCGCGATCGGCGGCCAGCGCCGACTGTGTGCGCGCGATCAGAGATTCTGCCGCGGCCTCGCAACCGCATAACGCGCCGAGTTCGCGCGTCACGTTCACCGAGTGATCGAATGGCGCGCCTGCATCGGAATAGATTGCGAATGCGCGCACGGGCGCGATGCGTTCGAGCAGTGCACGCTGTGATTCCTGACTCGAGTTGATGAGGATCGCGTCGGGTGCGAGTTGCTGGATCATCTCCAGACTCGGCGCGAGACGCAGCCCGACATCGGCGATGCCTTGCGGCAGCAGCGGACTGACGACGCTGGCGTCGTAGTCGCTCGCTTCCGCGACGCCGACGGGCCGGACGTCGAGCGCAAGCAGCGTCTCGATCAAGCCCCAGTCGAGCACAACGAGACGAGGCGCGCGTCGACGTGCGTCGGCCCGCGCGCCACCCGACACGGCATACGCGGACAAGGACAACGCCGACAGTAGTAACGCGCGCCGCTTCATGTCAGCGCGCAACGGCAAGACGGCGGCCATCGTGCGGATACGTGACGATGTCCATCGGTATGCCGTAGATCGATTCGAGTACGTCTGGCTGCATCAACTGCTGCGGCGTCCCTGTGGTCAGCAGATGGCCGCTGTGCAGCGCGACGAGTTCGTCGCAAAACCGCGCGGCCAGATTGATGTCGTGCAGCACGATGACGACGCTCAGACGCTGCTCGTCAGCGAGCCTGCGCAACAGTTTGAGCATGTCGATCTGATGGGCGATGTCGAGTGCGGAAGTCGGCTCGTCCAGCAACAGACAGGTGGCGCGCTGCGCCAGCAGCATGGCCAGCCAGACGCGTTGCCGTTCACCACCCGACAGATGATCGACGAGTTGCGTGGCAAAGCGCGTGGTATCCGTGACGCTCAACGCCGTGTCGATCATCGTGCGATCTTCGTCGCGCAGACGGCCGAGCGCGCCGTGCCACGGATACCGCCCGAGCGCGACCAGTTCGCGCACCGTGAGGCCCGTCGCGGCGGGTGTCTGTTGCGGCAGATACGCGACTTCCCGTGCATAGGCGCGCGCGGGCCACGTCGCGAGATCGATGCCGCCAAAGCGTACCGCGCCGCGCGTGGCCGCTTGCTGACGCGCGAGCAGTTTGATCAGCGTGCTCTTGCCCGAACCGTTGTGGCCGATGAGCGCCGTGATGCATCCCGCGCGCAACGTGAGCGAAACAGGATGCAGCAGCGTACGGCCATCGACATCGAACGACGCGCCGTCCAGTTCGAACAACGGCTGTGCCGCACGGCTTGTTTCCGTGTGCGAACCGGCCGCTGGTCGTTCATTGATGGCGCGCGCGTTCTGCATGTCGATCACTTCCATTTACCAGCGATAACGCGCCGTCGCGAGCACTTCGACCCCGTCGCCGTACGTACACGCCGCCGCGCTGAAGCAGGTCGACACGTATTGCCGGTTGAACAGGTTCGTGCCGTTCACGGAGAACAGCCAGTGCGCGCCGGTGTCGTAGTGAATCGCTGCATCGATGAGCGTCACGGACGGCACGCGGATCGAATTCGACTGGTCGTAACTTGCGCCGAGATAACGCACGCCGCCGCTGAATCCGAGGCCGCGCAGCGTTCCGCCATGCAGCGTGTAGTCGAGCCACGCCGACGCAAGGTGACGCGGAATGCCCCACGGCGTCTTGCCTTGCAACGAGGTCGTTGCGCCGTCGATGGTCGTCGTCGTGTCGTTGGATTCCGTCGTGACGTTGCTCAGATACGTGTACGACGCGACGATGTTCAGGTTGTTGGTCAGGCTCGCATGACCTTCCAGTTCGAAGCCGCGTGCGCGCACCTGACCCGCCTGGTCGCTGAAGCCCGGATGCGCGAGATCCGAAGTCAGCACGTTGCGTTCGTTGAGATCGAACGCCGATGCCGTGATGAAGCTGTTGTAGCCCGGCGGCTGATACTTGACGCCGACTTCGTACTGCCGCGCAGTGGTTGGCTTTGCCGCCGAGCCGTCGGCCAATACGCCTGCCTGCGGATCGAACGATTTCGCAAAACTCGCATAAGGCGCAAAACCGTTGTCGAACAGATAGACGAGGCCCGCGCGCCACGTGAACGCGCGCTCCGATTGCGACGTGACCGATTGCGTGAGCGGATTGTTGTCATCGGAGGATGCCCAGTCTTCGCGGCCACCTATCAGGAATCGCCATTTGCCCCACGCAATCTGATCCTGTGCGTAGAGGCCGAATTGCTTCATGCGGATGTTGTCGTCGGAGAATGCAGCGGGTGTCGCGATCGGCTGGTAGACGGGCGCAAACGGATTCAGTTGCGGCGCGGCGCCAAGCCCGACAGTCTCGCGATACAGCACCCGCTGATAGTCGAAGCCCATCAGCACCGTGTGCGCAACCGCGCCCGTCGAGAATTTCGCTTGCGCCTGATTGTCGACGGTGAAGAACTTCGCGCTTTCGTCGTTGAAGAACGAGTAGCGGTTGAGTTCAGTGTCCGAACCCGACGCAAAGCCGTTCGCGAATACGTTCGAGAAATCGTCGCGCACGTACGTGTAGCGAAGATTCTGGCGGAACGTCCAGACGGGATTGAAGTGGTGCTCGAATTCGTAACCGATCGACGCCTGCGTCTTCGAATGCGAATCGAAGTTCGGATCGCCGAGATTCGTGTGCGAAGAAATCTTGCCGTTCGGCGTGTCGTAGAGGCTGCCGAGCGCGGGCACGAAGTTGTAGTAGCCGACATCGGGATCGCGCTGATACTTCGCGAGCACCGTGAGCGTCGTGTCCTGATCGGGCTTCCACGTGATCGCGGGCGCGATGTAGACGTGCTTCTGCTTCGTGTCGTTGACCTGCGTGTCAACGTCGGTGGCGGCGGCCGTCAGGCGATACGACAGCGTGCCGTCCGGCGTCAGCGCACCGCCAAGGTCGAAGCCGCCTTCCACGCGATTGTGACTGCCCGTCGTGAAGAACACTTCGTGCACGGGCGTAGTCGTCGGCTGTTTGCTGACCAGGTTTGCCACGCCGCCGGGATTAGCCTGCCCGTACAGCACGGAAGACGGACCATGCAGCACGTCGATGCGCTCGAGGCCGTACGGATCGAAGCTTGGAATCGCATAGCCGAAGCTGACATCGCTCGGCAGACGCGAGCCGTCGAGGAACTGTTCGAGGTAGAAGCCGCGGCTGAAAAGGTACGGCGCGCCCGCCGCCGAACCACCGCGAATCTCGGACACCACACCCGCCGTGTAGCGCAATGCTTCCGGCACGCTTTGGACGTTTTGATCCGTCATCTGGTCGCGTGTCACCACCGACACCGATTGCGGCGTCTCGATCAACGGCGTGTCCGTTTTAGTGGCCGTCGTTGCCGTTACCGGCACGTAACCGTCAGCGGCACCCACGGCAGGATTATCCCGTTGCGCGCTTATCTTCACTTCGGGCAACTGTGCTCCGCTGGTGGAAGCGGGCGTGTCCGTCGACTGCGCGTAGACCGTGGAGGTCCCGCCCAGCAGGCAAAGCAGCAATGTGAAGGCAGTCGAATTGCGCACCCCAGCGCTCATCATGGTCTCTCCGTCGCGTAAATGTAAATGAGAATGATTGACATTAAAAGTGCAAAAAATAACGAGCCGTTCTTGTGCGACGGCTATGGGATGAAAACCGGGGTGGGGACAACAAGGTAAGTGACTGCTGAATGCGTCACTGCCGCTAATATAATCGGTAGATAGCGAATCTGTCCGGACAGCTTAAGCTTCAATCAGGTCAAAAACGTCCGGATCGATGATCATAAATCCCAATCAGGATTTAAAATCGACATGAATCGACCCAATGTGCAAACCTTCGGCGCGGCGCGCGCATCGGCTGCGCTGATTGCACAGTCGATCGACTACGCGGACGGCAGCCACGAAATCGCGCACGTCCATCACCGCGCACAACTGGTGTACGCGCCGAGCGGCATCGTGCGTATCGTGACGCCGTTCGGTCTGTGGATGCTCACGCCAGGACATGCGCTGCTGATCGGTTCAGCTGTCGAGCATGCGTTGCATATGGTCGGCGAGGTATCGATGCGCACGCTCTATATCCAGCCCGAGGCGTTGCCTGAGCTGGCCTACGAATGTCGCGCGCTGAAGGTGGAGGCGCTGTTGCACGCGTCGATACTCGGCATGTTCGATCCCGTTCTCGATGACCCCGAAGACACCCGGGAAACGCTGCTCGTGCCGTTGATTCTGCGATTGATCCGGTATGCGTTCGCGCAGCCGTCGAAAAGTCAGTTGCCGTTGCCCGCGAACGCACGCCTGCGGCGTGTATGCGAGAGTCTGATCGCCGAGCCGAAGAGCAATGAGTCACTCGAATACTGGGCGGAGCAGGTCGGCGCAAGCGGGCGCACCGTTGCGCGGATGTTTCGTCACGAGACGGGCATGACATTCGGGCAATGGCGCGAGCAAATGCGAGTGACCGAAGCGATGTCGCGGCTGGCGGTGGGCGCTGACATTACCGCTATCGCCGATGGTCTCGGCTATACGGACGCGCGCACGTTCGGAGCGATGTTTCGCCGGGCAACGGGGATGACACCGCAGCAGTTCAGGGTATCGGTGGCGCGAGAATGAGATAGCCGCCGCGTCGCTACGTTGCTTCGAGATAAATGAAGTGCCTCACGTTGGTCGTGCATTACCGTCGTTCAATCCCTGCGACGAACCGCGCGATGATTCGCGCCAGTTCAGATGGTGCCTCCAGCGGTGACAAGTGCCCCACGCCGGGCAGGATATGCATCGTCGCGTGCGGGATACGAGGCATCAACTCGGCCTGAAGCGTTTCGATGCGATCCACCTGATCGAACTCACCGGAAACGACGATGGTCGGCGTATCGATTGATGCCACCTCCGCGGTAATGTCTTCCAGCATGGCCACGTTTGGCCAGGCTGCCTTGGCCTGCGGTGCGCCCTTCAGGCTATCGTCGATCGCTTGCTCACGTCGTGCGGCATCGAGTGATCTTGCGGTCAGGATGTTATCGATGACGAATTCGACCGATTCGCGCGTCCGATAGGCGCCCGTCAACATCACGCGCTCCTCGTCGGAGAGTAATGCGGGCGACGGTGGTGATGGAGCGACGAGCACGAGACCTTCAAGTCCGCCCGGCTGGCGCGATGCGATGAGTTGAGCAACCTTGCCGCCCATAGAATGGCCCACAAGAACGTATCGCTTCAGAGCAAGCGTCTGAATGACGCCTTCGGCATCGGCAGCAAGCTCGGCAATGCCGTAGCCAGTTGCAGGCGCCTCGGATTCGCCCCAGCCGCGATGATCGGTAGCGACGATTCGATAGCGCTCCGACAACTCGCTGGCTGCGCACTCCCATGTACGCGACGAGCCGCCGTAGTAGTGCAGAAACACCAGCGCCATTTCGCCGCTGCCCTGCTGAGCAACATGAATCCGCGTGCCGTTTGTCGTGATTTCCATTTCCGAAGCCTTTTCGTCAGGTAACGGGTCAATCGTAGATTCAAGTCGTCGGTTTGATAATTGCCGGAATAGTGCATGCAGTCGATAATCAGGTTATCGAATCGGAGAATGAAATGGACCGCTTGACGAGCCTCAGCGTGTTTGTCGCGGCTGTCGATGAAGGCAGCTTTGCGGCTGCGGCGCGCCGGTTCGGGCTGTCGGCGGCAATGGCCGGCAAGCATGTGAGCGCAATCGAGGCCGACCTGAATGTGCGCCTGATCCAGCGCACTACGCGGCGCCTGAGTCTGACCGAGGCGGGCCAGACTTACTATGAGCGCGCCAGGCGGATTCTCGAAGCGTACGACGAAGCGAACCGGGAAGCGGCCGATTCGCAGACCACTGCGCGCGGGGTACTGCGCGTCGCAGCGCCCGTCACGTTTGGCGCGATGCACCTGGGCGACGTCGTTGCCCGCTACATGGAGGACCATCCGCACGTCAACGTGGAAGTGCTGCTCGGGGACCGCTATGTCGATCTGATGGATGCCGGTATCGACGTCGCCATCCGGATTGGACGGTTGCAGGATCCCGGACTGGTGACGCGCCGGCTTGCGCCGTGCCGCATGGTCGTGTGCGCGTCTCCCGCGTACCTCGAACGTCACGGAACGCCTCGTAAGCCGGACGACTTGCGACGCGCGCCGCGACTTGCCTTCAGCGAGGCCGTGTCGGGCGGCGACTGGACCTTGCTGGATGCGAGAAACCGCGCGCACGTCATCGACGGACCATGCCGGATGGCAGCTAACAATACGCAAATGCTGCTTGCTGCTGCCCTCGCTGGCGCGGGCATCACGTACGGTCCGACGTTCGTGTTCGGCGAGCACCTCCGGCGGGGAGAACTCGTGGCGCTGTTGCCGACTTACCGTGCCGCCGATCTGGCGATTCAGGCGGTATATCCCAGTGCGCAGCGCATACCACTGAAAGTGCGCCGGTTCGTCGATTACCTTGCCGGGACGTTCGGCGATGACCCGCCCTGGGATCGGAGAACCAGGTCTTGATGGCCACGACGTTGCAGCGTTACTTCGAAAACGAAAAGCGCGCGGCGCGGTTGCTGGCAACGATCGGCATGGCTTGTCATGAGCGAAGGACGTGATGTGACTGAATCGCTCGTGATTCGATCAGGCTCTGTCGCGATCAGAGCGCAACTGTCACTCACTTGCCACCAGTCACATCGAGAAATGTGCCGGTGATGAAAGAAGCCTCAGCGCTTGCCAGCCACAGGATGGCCCGCGCAACCTCTTCAGGCTGACCGCCTCTTCCCATCGGGATCGAGTCCTTCACGCGATCCACGCGTCCCGGCTCTCCGCCGCTCGCGTGCATCTCCGTGTAGATATGTCCGGGACGAATGCAGTTCACGCGTATGCCGTCTCGCGCGACTTCTTTTGCGAAGCCGGTAGTGAATGTCTCGACGGCACCTTTCGATGCAGCGTAATCGACATATTCATTCGGACTGCCGAGCCGCGCCGATGCCGACGAAATGTTGATCACCGAGCCACCGCGTCCGTTATGGCGCAGCGACATCCGCTTCACAGCCTGCTGCGCGCAGAGAATAGGGCCAATCGCGTTGACCGCGAAGATGCGCTGCATCCGTTCGAAGCCAAAATCCTCGAGCCGGGATTGCCGTGCCAATACCGCAGCGTTGTTGACCAGCACATCGATACGGCCGAACTCCCGATCGATCGCATCGAATAGCCGGGCGACCTGCGCGGGGTCCGCGCTGTCCGCGCGCATGGGCAAAGCGCGGCGTCCCGCAGCTTCTACATCGGCTGCTACTGCAAGGGCTGCGGATTCGTTGGACACGAAGCTTATCGCTACATCGTAGCCTTGCGCGGCAGCGAGTCGCGAAGTCGCCGCGCCTACGCCACGGCTTCCACCTGTTATCAGAATCAGCGGCGCCTGCGAATCGGTATTCATTGAGTGAACCTTCTTATGGTGATGGAAGAGTGATTGCGATGCCGATGTCAAAGTCCCAGACAGACCGCGCCCGCCGCCACGACGACGCAGGCGAGCCAGCGCGTCCCACTGACCGCTTCGCGTAAAAACAGCCGCCCGATCAACACCGCGAACACCACGCTGGTCTCGCGCAACGCCGATACCGCGCCCATCGCGCCCGATTGCAGCGCCCAGATCACGATGCCGTACGCGGCGATCGACACCAGCCCGCCCGCAATCGACGAGCCGATCGAAAGCGGCTCGGCACGCAGCGGCATCCATAGCGACGCGGGGCCGCGCGCAGCGACGAAGAGCAGAGGCATCAGCCAGTAGAACAGGAACATCCATGCGGTATAGCTGAGCGACTGTCCGCCGGACAACCTCACACCAATGCCGTCGATCACCGTATAGAGCGCGATCGTCGCGCCCGTCGTCAGCGCAGCGAACGCACCCGTGCGCGATACGCGCTGTCCCTGCAGCGCGATCGCGATGATGCCGCCCGAAATCATCACGATCCCGACCGCGTGGAGCGCACCGATCGCCTCATGTGCGAAGAGCGCCGCGCCGAGCGTGACGAGCAGCGGCGACGAGCCGCGCGCGATCGGATAGGCCAGCGCCAGATCGTTGCGGCGATACGAGCGCACGAGGCTCACGTTGTAGACGATATGCACGAGCCCCGACGCAACGATGCATGGCCACGAGGCTCTCGCCGGGAAGGGATTGAACATCACGACGAACGTAGCGACTCCGGCGATGGCGATGCTCATCCACGTCATCGACAGGAACCGGTCGCGATTGCCGTGCAGCAATGCGTTCCAGCTCGCGTGGAGCAGCGCGGCGAACAGCACGATACCGCTGGTGTAACTGAGCATACGGGTTCGAGATGAAGAGGACGGGAGATTGCACGGGCGCTACAAGACGGAGGATATCTATCTTGTAACGGTCCAACAAACCAGATAAATTGGCCGTTCGCGTTAGATAAACTCTTGCGAATGAAGCGCGTATTGCCGCCACTCAATGCCTTGCGAGCCTTCGAGGCCGCTGGCCGACTCGGCAGTTTCAAGGAAGCCGCCGCAGAACTGCACGTCACGCACGGTGCAGTGAGCCAGCACGTGCGCCTGCTGGAGGATTGGCTTGGCGCGCCGCTGTTCGAACGACACAACCGGCGTGTGGCGCTAACGCCTGCCGCGCAGGCCTATCTGGCGCAAGTTGGTCCGCTGTTCGAGCAACTCTCGCAGGCAACCGCGCGCTATGGCGTGGTCGAAACGGTTGCCCGGAGCTTGTCCGTGAACGCGCCCGCCACCTTCACGTTGCGCTGGCTGGTGCCGAGACTGGCGAACTTTCGCGCCATGCACCCGGACGTGGACATCAACGTCGAGACGTCGAACGTGCCGCTGGAGAGTCTGAAGGAAGACTTCGACGTCATCATCCGCGGTGGTCCGGACACGTTCTATGGCTACGCGATGCAGCCGTTCCTGACGGAAGAGCGGCTTCCTGTGTGTAGTCCGGCGCTGCTGCAGCGCGTGCCGCTGCATACGCCGGGCGACATGCGGCACCATACGTTGCTGCATACCGCGAGCCTCCCGAGGCTCTGGCCCGACTGGCTGTCGAGCGCGCGGATTCCCGATCTGAAGCCGGCTGCCGCTTTGACATTCGATCACTTCTATCTGACCTTGCAGGCTGCCATCGACGGAATTGGCATTGCGATGGGGCCGACTGCGCTGGTGGCCGACGATCTGGCCTCTGGCCGGCTTGTCGCGCCGTTTGCCGGTCCCCGGTTGCCGTCGCGCAGCTATTGCACTTACGTGCCGAGCGAGAGGGTAGAGGATGAACTCGTCGTGCTCTTTCGTGCATGGCTTGTGAGCGAGGGGTTCCGCGACGTTGGTGTCCCCAGCACGAACCCGCTTCGACCAGACGCGCGATAGCCCTTTCTCTGATCGGCGACACCTCGGCGCTCGCGTCGATCACACCTCTTTGTCAAAACAGACTTGACGGTCTGTCAATCCTGCATGTGATTGTTAAGGCGGCTTATCCGATTGAGAATGCAGTCACGGCTTCGAGGCATTCAATTTCAATCTCCAGATGGAACAGCAGTCATGGACCTGACATTCACCAAAGAGGAAGAGGCGTTTCGCGCTGAAGTACTCGACTTCCTGCGCACATCCTTGCCGCAGCAGATTGCACGGAAAGTGCACACCGGCAAACACCTGACGCGCGATGACATGGCGCAATGGCACGGCATTCTCAACGCGAAAGGCTGGCTTGCGAACCACTGGCCCAAGGAATACGGCGGTCCGGGCTGGAACGCGGTGCAGAAGTTCATCTTCGAGAACGAATGCGCGATCGCAGGGGCGCCACGCATCGTGCCGTTCGGCGTCAACATGCTCGGGCCGGTGCTCATCAAGTACGGTAATGAGGCGCAGAAACGCCACTGGCTGCCGCGCATTCTTGACGGCTCCGACTGGTGGTGCCAGGGCTATTCGGAGCCGGGCTCGGGCTCCGATCTGGCATCGGTGCGCACCACCGCCACGCGCACGAACGAAAACGGCAACGACTACTACATCGTCAATGGCCAGAAGACGTGGACCACGCTCGGCCAGTACGCGAACATGATCTTCTGTCTCGTGCGTACGGCACAGGACGCGCGCAAGCAGGAGGGCATCAGTTTCCTTCTGATCGACATGAAGACGCCCGGCGTCGAAGTGCGCCCGATCATCACGCTCGACGGCGAGCACGAAGTCAACGAAGTGTTCTTCACCGATGTTCGCGTGCCTGTCGAGAACCTCGTCGGCGAGGAGAACAAGGGCTGGGCTTACGCAAAATATCTGCTCACCTATGAGCGGACCAATATCGCGGGCGTGGGCTTTTCGGTCGCAGCGCTGCAACGTCTGAAGGACCTGGCGAGCAAGGTGCAGCGTAATGGCCGCGCACTCATCGCGGACCCGCTCTTCGCCGCGCGGCTTGCGCGTGTCGAGATCGACCTCGAGAACATGAAGACGACGAACCTGCGCGTGATCGCGGCTGTGGCGGGCGGTGGCGTGCCTGGTGCGGAGAGTTCGATGCTGAAGATTCGCGGCACCGAGATCCGCCAGGAAATTTCGTCGCTGATGCGCCGTGCGATGGGACCGTACGCGCAGCCGCTGATCGAAGAGACATTCGAAGGCGCGGACAGCATCGATGCGTCCAGCGCAGCGGCGCAGTACTTCAATAATCGCAAGCTGTCGATCTTCGGTGGCTCCAACGAAATTCAGAAGAACATCATCTCGAAGATGATTTTCGGACTCTAAAGGATTCGCAACATGAATTTCCAGCACACGGAAGATCGCCGGATGCTCGCAGATTCGCTCAACCGTTTCATCGCCGCTCAGTATCCATTCAATGTGCGCGACCGCATCGCGCAATCGGACGAAGGCTTCAGCCTCGACATGTGGAAGCGGTTTTGCGAACTCGGCATCGTCGGTGCGTTCTTCGATGAATCAGTCGGAGGCTTCGGCGGCGATGGATTCGATATCGCCGTCGTGTTCGAGGCGCTTGGGCGCGGTCTGGTCGTCGAGCCATTCGTCGATGCGCTGATTGTCGGACGCGCGCTCGCCTGTGCCGGCAATGCGTTTCAACGCGGCATCGTAGCGAAGCTGATCGACGGGGCAGCAATCGCTGCCTTTGCGCACAACGAGCCTGGTTCGCACTACGAGCTGGCGCGTGTGGCAACGCGTGCCGTGCGCAAGGACGCGGGTTGGGTGTTGAGTGGCGAGAAAGGCGTCGTGTATCAGGCAGAGCAGGCGGATGTGCTGCTCGTGTCGGCGCGTACGTCGGGTGAGGAGCATGACGAAGCGGGTATTTCCCTCTTCGTGGTGCCGCGCAATGCCGCGGGCGTGAAGGTACGCGGTTATCGCAAGATCGATGGCGGACGGGCGGCGGAGGTGTTGCTCGAAGACGTCGCGCTAGATGCCGATGCGCTCGTCGGCGAAGCGGGAAGCGGATTCGCTACGCTCACGCATGCAGTCGGGTATGGGCTGGTCGCCCTTGCATCGGAAGCGGTCGGCGCGATGGACGTCGCGAAGGAGCACACGCTCGACTATCTGCGCACGCGAAAACAGTTCGGCGTTCCGATCGGCACGTTTCAGGCGCTGCAGCATCGCATGGCCGATGTGCTGCTCGATATCGAACAGGCGCGTTCTGCAGCGATCAACGCGGCGGCTGCCGTCGCTGGAAGGGGCGTCGAACGCGAGCAGGCACTGTCGGCTGCCAAGTATTCGATCGGCCATATCGGTGCGCGCGTTGCGGAAGAAGCTATCCAGTTGCACGGCGGTATCGGTATGACCTGGGAGCTGCCGCTCTCGCACTACGCAAAACGTCTCGTGATGATCGACCATCAGCTCGGCGATGAAGATCATCATCTCGCGCGATACATCGAAATGGGTTCCGCTCTGGCGGCCTGAGTGTACGTCGCGTCAATCAACCGGGAATCGGATATGAAAATTCTTGTACCAGTGAAGAGAGTGGTTGACTACAACGTGAAGGTCCGCGTGAAGTCGGACAACACGGGCGTCGACGTTGCGAATGTGAAGATGTCGATGAATCCGTTCGACGAAATCGCCGTCGAAGAGGCCGTGCGTCTGAAAGAAGCAGGCGTGGCGACGGAAGTGATCGCCGTGTCGGCGGGCGTGACCCAATGTCAGGAAACGCTGCGCACGGCGCTGGCTATTGGCGCTGATCGCGCTGTGTTGATCGAGTCGAATGAAGACCTGCAGCCGCTGGCTGTTGCGAAGCTTTTGAAAGCGCTGGTCGACAAGGAACAGCCGCAACTGGTCATTCTCGGCAAGCAGGCCATCGACGACGATTCGAACCAGACAGGCCAGATGCTGGCTGCGCTGGCGAATCTGCCGCAGGCTACTTTCGCATCGAAGGTTGTCGTGGCTGACGGCAAGGCGACCGTGTCGCGTGAAGTGGATGGCGGTGCTGAGACGCTGTCGCTGACGCTGCCCGCAGTGGTCACGACCGATCTGCGTCTGAACGAGCCGCGCTACGTGACGCTGCCGAACATCATGAAGGCGAAGAAGAAGCCGCTGGAAACCGTAAAGCCGGAAGATCTGGGCGTCGATGTCACGCCGCGTCTGAAGACGCTGAAGGTCAGCGAGCCGCCGAAGCGCTCTGCTGGCGTGAAGGTGGCCGACGTGAAGACGCTGGTCGAAAAGCTCAAGACCGAAGCCAAGGTGCTTTGATTTTTTCAGGCACTCGGAGACGAATGAAATGACGATTCTGGTAATTGCTGAACACGACAACGCGGCGCTCAAGGCAGCGACGCTGAATACGGTGGCTGCTGCACAGAAGATCGGTGGCGACGTGCACGTGCTGGTCGCTGGCCACAATGCGCAAGGCGCGGCGGACGCGGCTGCGAAGGTAGCGGGTGTATCGAAGGTGCTGCTGGCCGACGCGCCGCAACTCGCTGCGGGTCTCGCGGAAAACGTCGAGGCGACGGTGCTGAACATCGCCAAGGACTATTCGCACATCCTCGCGCCGGCTACGGCCTACGGCAAGAACATCGCACCGCGTATCGCAGCGAAGCTCGACGTCGCGCAGATCAGCGAGATTACGGCTGTGATTAGCGCCGACACGTTCGAACGCCCGATCTACGCGGGCAACGCAATCGCAACCGTTCAATCGCAAGACGCAATCAAGGTCATCACGGTGCGCGCAACAGGTTTCGATGCCGTTGCGGCAGAGGGTGGCAATGCATCGGTCGAGAAGATCGAAGCTGCGGCTGACGCAGGCATCTCGCAGTTCGTGAGCCGCGAAGTGACGAAGCTGGATCGTCCGGAACTCACAAGCGCGAACATCATCGTGTCGGGTGGTCGTGGTCTGGGCAGCGGCGAGAACTACACGAAGGTTCTCGAACCACTGGCCGACAAACTCGGCGCGGCAATGGGCGCGTCGCGCGCAGCCGTCGATGCTGGCTACGTGCCGAACGACTATCAGGTCGGCCAAACCGGCAAGATCGTCGCGCCGCAACTGTATATCGCCGTCGGTATCTCGGGCGCGATCCAGCACTTGGCCGGGATGAAGGACTCGAAGGTGATCGTGGCGATCAACAAGGACGAAGAAGCGCCGATTTTCAGCGTCGCTGACTACGGCCTCGTTGGCGATCTGTTCACCGCCGTTCCCGAACTCGCCAACGCACTGTCCTGAGATGCAAAAATCCATGCTGGCGCTAACCCGCGACACCGTTCGGAGCGAAGCCGCCAAGCTCGCCGACAAAGAAGACGCCACACTCTGGCGCTGGTTCTCCGAACTCTACGAAGACGGAAGAATTCGCTGGTGCCGGTCCGCGCAGGGCTGGCTCGTCAGCGTGGATCACAGGCATCTCGCGACTGAAGCGGACTTCGATGCCGCAATACGCGTCGCGCGCGAGCGCTATTTCAGCGGCAAGCTCAGGCGTGCCGATCTGCGTCGCTGAGGCGCGCCAGGTCGCGCTATCTGCGAAACAGATGCGGCTGGTTGTCGATGATCTGCCTGATGAAGTCCCACACAATCCGGATCCGCTTCGTCTTGAAGAGATCCTCTGGCGCAGCGAGCCACAAGGTACGTGTGATGTGCGGGCGATCTGATTCCAATTCGATTCGCGGTATAGCCGGGCAGGGCATGCAGGCACTCGCGATGTACTACGAGACGGCGGAATCAAAAGAAGGAGTGAACGCCTTCCTCGAAAAACGGAAGCCGCGCTTCAGGAAAATAGCGGCTGACAAGGCCGGTTAAGAGCGACTTCGCCACGTGCTTGGAAGAGACTTGCTTTGAGGCGCCAGGACGATGCCTGGCGCGCCTGGCTCGCGATATACGATGAAAACGGGAAATGTCTTCCGTAAGTCTTCGATGTACTCGCTTCCGTGGGAAATTGGACGGAGGGGTTGGCAAAGCCTGCCATGCCTGAGGTCTCGCCCTCTATTCCTGACCAGCGTGCAGGACAGCGGGAGGAACAACCGTCGTGACGCGCCCCGTTTTCACATCGTAGACAAGACCGGAAACCGTCACTCCAGCAGGAAGATTCGGGTTCGCCTTGAGTGCCGCTACGTCTAGGGCAACTGCCTGATAGGGATCGGTGATCGCGAGCGTGTCGAGCTTGTCTTCCTCCACGCCCATCTGCTTCGCAAGCAGTTTCGGCGCGTGATGGTAGCAGCCCTTGATGCCGCAATCCGTATGCTGAAGCACGACCAGATTCCAGCCGCCGCCGATTTCCGCGCCAGCCGCGCGCGATACCACGCCTAGCACGGCCAGTGTCTCGAACAGCGCGGGGTTGACACGTCCGCCTACATTGCGGATGACGGCGGCTTCCCCCGGTTCTAGTTTGAGCACATCCATTGGATCGACACGCGGATCGACGCAACCGATAATCGTCGTTCGGCGCGACGGCATCATTTTCAGTTCAGCGGAGAATCCCGTCTGTGCAAACTCGGCATTTCTCTCGGCGAGCGTTTCGTGAAAGTTCATGACTACCTCTATCGTTGGAAATGAAGTTAGCTGCGCTGCGGCAGGCGCGTGGACATCTTTGCCTGCAGTCCCTTCGGGTCGCTGATGAAAGCCTGATGAATGGCACGTGACTGTGCGCCAGCGATAACCTCATCGTTGATGCCCGCTTCGATCGCTTCAAGCGCGTCGTTCACGACTTCCTGCGGCGTCAGTCGTGGCTCAGGCAATTTCGCACCCATCGCCGTTTCAGTCTGGACGGCCAGAACGCCGACGACCTGCGTAGCCTGCGCGGCCAGTTCGGCGCGCAGACTGCGCGTGAGCGACAAGCCCGCTGCCTTCGACGCGGAATACGTCGCTGCCATCGGCAGACTGACGAGCGAGAGCATGGATAACATGTTGAGCAGCGCACTGCCGCGCGTCCTGGCGAGCACCGGCGCGAAGGCACGCGTCAACGCCAGCGTGCCGAAATAGTTGATCTCCATTTCGCGCCGGGCATCGTCGAGATTGGGTGCGGAAATCGCGCCTTCAAATGCGGCATAGCCTGCATTGTTGATCAGCAGCGTGACGTCGGTGGCAATCGCTGCGGCGGCCGCGACCTGATCAGGATCGGTGATATCGAGGGGCAGCGGCACGAGCCGCCGGTCGCCGCTCTGGAGTACTTCCTTGAGCGATGCGGTATCGCGCGCTGCGACGTAGATTTTCGACGCGCCGCGGTCGAGCAATGCTTCGACGAAAGCACGGCCGATGCCGCGATTGGCGCCCGTGACGAGCGCGACAGAGTGTTTGAGAATCATGACGTGACCTGTGAACTTGTGAGAGTGGAATGTCGGTTCCAGCGCGAGCCGGAACCTTTCGGCATCAGTTGCCGTTGAGCCTGTCGATGTGAAGGCGGGCAAACTCACCGACCGTCATCGCCCTGCGACCCGTCAGTTTTTCGACGTTATTGTCGGCCCCTGACATACGGCCAACCTGGTAGTCAGCCATTGCGCCGCGCAGATGCTGTACGACGTAAGCTGGCAAGCCCATGGCTTCGATGGAGCTGCAATATTCGTCGATCGAAAGATCCTGAAAAACGATCTCGCGACCCAGCGCCTCCGACAGCTCGGCAGCCATCTGCGCATGATCCATCTCGACCGGACCGGAGAGCGGGATCGTCGTGCCGATGTGACCTTCCGGGCTTTTCAGCAGCGCGGCAATTGCGCGGCCCTGATCATCGGCGGCGATGGGCGAATGACGGCCGCTACCCACCGGTAGACGCAATACGCCTTTCTGCAGATACGGCAGTTGCCACGGGTACAGCAACCACTCGAGGAAATAGGTCGGCCGCAGATGGATGACGGGCACGCCTGACCAGTTGAGGACTTCTTCGGCAATGAACGTGTCACGGCACGAATCGCTAGCGGACTCGCGGTTCGCCGAGCGTTGCGACAGGTTGATGACGGTCTTGACGCCGGTCTCTTTCGCGGCCTGCGCGAAGTTCACTGTCGCATTGATCAGCCCCGGCTGAACGGGCCACACGAGGTATGCCGCCTCCACGCCCTTCATGGCATCGCGGACGGTGTCGATTTCGAGCAGATCGCCTGTGACGACTTCGGCGCCAAGTGCTTCGAGTGCCGCGGAACGCTCGTCTTTGCGGTGTACCATCGCCCGCACGTCGAGGCCCAGTGCAATCGATTCGCGTACGGCTGCGCGACCCGTGTCGCCGGTGGCGCCTGTGATCAAAATTTTCTTTGACATGATTAAATATCCTAAATAATTAAATTTGAATCGTTCCGTAAATACGCGAACTGATCAGTTCGCGTTGCTGGTAAGCGGATAGTCGAGGACGAACTTCGGCAAATTCGCTTTGATGAACTGCTCGACCGTCGTCAACGGTTGACCGATGATTTCCGTGCCGGTGCTATCCGTACCGGCGAGCAGGCCTTCCTGCTGATCGATCGTGACCGCTTCGAAATGCCGGCGCATCGCATCGGCATCTTGCAGGCCGAACAGTTCGAGGAAGGTGGACACGGTGACATGCTCGTAAGGCAGATTCTTGCCGAGCACGCGACCCACTTCGGCGGCGAGTTCTTCGTGGCTATATTCGACCGGGCCATGCAGCGCCAGCGCCTTGCCGACGTACGGCGCTGCATTGTCGACAATACCCGCGATGATTCGCGCAATATCGCTTCCGGCGATGGGCGCGAAGCGGCTGTCCTTGTTGTAGGGCATCACGTAGCGCCCGTAGCGAATCTGCGGCGCGATATACAGAAGCCACTCGGCGAAGAAGGTCACGCGCAGGTGCACTGACGGCACGCCGGACCAGTTGAAAATCTGCTCGGAGAGCCAGTGATTTTGCGTCGCCTTGCTGCGTGCCGCGGGCCGCGACTGCTTATGCGACATATTGACGATCAGTTCCAGATTCTGTTCCTTCGCGGCCTGGGCAAAGATCACGGCCGCCTCGACCAGACCTTCGGCGAGCGGAAAGCAAAAGTAGGCACGTTGAACGCCTTGCATGGCAAGACGGATATCGCGCAGGCTCATCATGTCGCCGAGCACGACTGCGGCGCCCAGATCGCGCAGACGCTGCGCGCGATGGTCGTCTTTGCGGACTAGTGCGCGGACCTTGAAACCTTTTTCCAGAAGGCGTTCGACGGTCGGACGGCCTGTGTCGCCCGATGCGCCGGTTACGAGGACTGTTGTCATTTCATGTACTCCAGTTTGCGATGTGTGCGTCCGCTTCAGGCGGGCGCATTCAATAAGGGCTGGCGGGATATCGAAATAGTCGCCCCTTGCTGATTCCGATTGCGGCTGGTCGTTTGATGCCGGCCATGGAGCTAATGTCGCGTTTTCCTGTCCATACCGGTAGTCCATGAATCTGGCTAACATCTATGCTGAACCAGCATCAATTCGTCTGACGATAGCTGCAGCAAAAGCGCGTCCGTTCAAGAGGGAGGGCATATGAAGGATGTAATGACTTTCAGGCTTTACACCCGCGTTGCCCGTCTGGGCAGTTTTTCAGCCGCCGCACGGGAGAGCGGGCTGGCGCAGTCTCAGGTTTCGAGGACGATCGCAGAACTGGAAGCGTCCCTCGGGGCGCGTCTGCTGACGCGCACGACCCGGGCAGTCGTGCCGACGGAAGCCGGCCAGGAATTTCTGGCGCGCATGGAGCCGATCCTGGCAGCGATCGAAGACGCCGAAAACAGCGTCCGCGAAACGGGCGAACTACGCGGCGTGCTGCGTCTCGCGATGCCTTCGACGATGGCCACGCGAGTGATCTTGCCGCGTCTGTCCACATTCACCGAACGTCATCCGGCACTTCGGATCGAGGTGATGCTCGACGACCGATGGCAAGACATGGTGCGCGAAGCAATCGATGTGGGTATTCGCGTGGGCAGGCTGCCGGATTCGTCCGGCACCGCAAGGCTGATTGGGAAAATGCACCGTGTCATCGTGGCGGCGCCCGCGTATCTTGAGCAGCACGGTACGCCCGCCGTGCCGGATGATCTCGCTGGACATCGCGTCATAGGCGGGCCGGCCGGAGCGCACGCGTCGTCATGGCAATTCGAGCGTGACGGGGAGATTACATCGGTGGATCTTCAGCCGCATGTCTCGACGAACGACACGGCGGGCGCAGTTGCGGCCGCTACGGCCGGACTGGGCATTGTCTCGACGACTTCGTGGGCATGCCGGTCGGAAATCGAACGTGGCGCGCTCGTGCACTTGCTGCCGGACTGGAAGATGGCTGAAGTGCCCGTGAATGCCTATTTCCCGATGGGGCGTGCGACCCGTCTGGCTGCCCGTGCATTTGTTGACTTCATTGCGGATGAGCTGAAAACGCAGTCACTCGACTTCATTACGACAGACTGAGTGCGATGCAACAGACCGAGGCCGTTGATCGCAGCTCAGACCGTGAAGTCGCGATTGAAGAAGCACAATTGCCGTTGCGACGATAGTGCTCCGTCCTTTACCACTAGACGATCGCCTGGCCACGCCCGTCCACAGACAACCTGGAGTGTCCGATTCCGCCACCCTTCTCGACCCGGATCTGCGTTGCGATGCGCTCCTTCAGGCCCTCCACGTGGCTGATGACGCCAATCATCTTGCCGCTGGCATTGAGTGCATCCAATGCATCGAGAGCGACTTCAAGTGTGTCACCGTCGAGCGTGCCGAAACCTTCATCCAGGAACAGGGAATCGATTGAAGTCTTGTGACTGACCAGATCGGAGAGCGCGAGCGCGAGTGCCAGACTGACCAGAAAGCTCTCTCCGCCAGACAATGTTCTCGTGTCGCGGGACACGTCGGCCTGCCACCCGTCGACGATCTCCAACTCCAGTTCTCCAGTTGTTTTCCGCCTTAAAAGGTAACGCGCATGGAGTCTGTCCAGGTGACGGTTAGCCAGTGTCAGCAAATGATCCAGCGTCAGGCCTTGTGCAAACTTCCGGAATTTATCGCCTTTCGCGGAGCCGATCATTCCATCCAGGCGCTGCCAGACATCGGCTTCTTTCGAATGATTTTCGATGTCGTGAAGCAAACTCTGTTGCGTTTGACGCAGCGTGTCGTCGCGTGTTAACAGTCCTCGTTGATGGCCCAGGCGTTCATTGATGGCGGCACGCTGACGATCGAGCGACTCGAGTTGTGTTTGAAGCTCTTCGAGGCTGAACGTTGTCACCGGCGATTCGAGCAACTGCGCGACTTTTCCACGGGCAGACTGCAGGACCGTTTCTGCGGCAAGCTTTTCCTCGTCGCGTTGGCGTTTTAGAAGCTGCAGGCGCTCGCGATCCTCGGGCGTGAGCAGAGCGGCCAGAAAAGCCTTTGCATCCGCGAACTCGCTCGTCTGGATGGCCACCTGCCAACTTTGGGTTGCATCGCTAGCGCTTGCTCGATTGGACGTGAGAGTAGTTTCGAGTTGAGTGAGTTGTCCACCGAGCGATGACACAGTCCGCGCAGTTTCGTCCGCGCTGTTCGCGCGCTCGGCAAGGGCAGCGGACAAGTTCGAGCCGACGGAGGGCTCGCATTCTTCGATCTCAACTGTTCCGACCAGGACGGCGAGTGCGTAGAGCCGTTCTTGCCAGCGTTTTGCATCTTCGTTCGCGGCTTCGCAAAGCACCTGCTGTCGAATGATGTCTTGTGCTAGCTGTTGAACACGGCTTGCTGTCGTCTGAAACTTCTTCCACTCCTCGTCTCGCTCATCAAGCCAGTTAGCCGGGTTTTCTGGCATTTCCTGAGCAGGGTAACCTCCATGTGCAATCGAGGAGAGAAGGGACGCTTCCTTGTCTGCGAACTCCGCAGAAAGTTCGACACGCGAGTGCTCCACTTCAGCGATGCGTTCATTGAGCGCCTGGATCGACTGTTCTGATAGTGCTACCTGTGCCCGAAAATTCTGCTGATCGGCGGACAGCTTGTTGGCGTTTTCTCGGGCGAGTGTGAGTGCCGCGTCGTGCAGTTCAGCTTTGTCGAGTTGCGTTTTCAGTCGCGTGGCGGCTTCGGATGCGTCCTGCACTCCAGCGCGCAAGGCATCTTCGTTCGCCCAAGCTGTCTCCAGCAGTCCGGCTTTCAGGTCCATACTCTGAACCAGCGAATTCCATTCGTGCTGGTTTCTGGTTGCGTCCTGCGAAACCTTTTCGTACTGAGACTGGCACTGTGTTCTGGCGGCCCGGTTAGCTGAAAGGGCTTCGGCTGAAGCACGAATCTGCTTTCCAGATTGCTGGATGGCGCTCTTGATTTGCGAAAGAGCGGATTCCGTCACGGTTACATCAATCGACGCATACGCAGCGATGGCAGGATGATCAAGCGAACCGCACAGCGGACACGCGTCGCCCGCTTTCAGGTGGTCGCGATGATCGGACAGGCTTCGAATAATGCGTTCCTGCTCCAACAGTTTCTGCTTGTCCGCTTCCTGGGCAAGCAGCAGTTCGTGTTGTTGCTGTAAAGCGGTCGCGGCCGTTTCATTGGCAAGGATATCGGCGTCGAAATTCTTTATCTTCAACTCGATAGAGTCCGACTGCACTCCAAGCTCGCGGCGCCGCCCGGCCAGATCAGTAAGTTGATTCCACTGTGCAAGATTGCCCTGAGCGCTTTGCCAGTCCAGCCTAAGGCCGCCAATCGACTTTCCGCCCAGGTGTTGTTCGTGTTCCGTTGACATGGAAGCAACGCGTGCATCTGCTTCCGACTTTGCTTTAGCTGCGGAATTGAGGCTCGACAGTTGCTTTTCCAGTTCGCTACGGTGGTTGCGAATCTTTTCCTCGAAGCCGAGTCTGGTTGTTTCTCGCGCCCGGAGATCAGCGGTCAGGCGCTGACGGTTTTCAAACTGCTGGCGCCAGGTTGCGATTTGCTCGCCCAGCGCCGCGTGCCTCTCGTGCAGTGCACAGTAGGTATCGAGACGATCCTTTTCTGACCTTATACGACTCAGCTTGTCGGATGCCTGTTCATTGATTCGGTTTGCGATCCAGACAGCTTCCGCATGCTGTTCGTGTTGCGTGACCAGCATCTCGTCCCGTTGCGTACGCTTCGCCGCGAGTGCAGCCTCTGTTTGACCGAGCGCTTTTTCAGCCTGAGTCAACGTCTGATACAACGGACGCAGCTGTTCGGCTGGTTCGCTGCGTGCAAGACGGGAAAGCTCAGAGGCAGATGATTCAAGGGCAGCATTGGCGGTAGCTTGCCGCGTCTCAGCCTTAATGACATCCGTCTGCGCCTGCGAAATTGCGACGCGCCATTGATGCTGGGTTTGCGTTAGTTTGTGCTGGGTGGCCAATTCCAGCAGTTGCGATGAGAGCGTGTCGATTTCCTGCTGCATGACCTCACGCAGGTCGCTCGTCAGCAGTTCCATGCCATCCGCGCGCGCCTTCAGGTGTTTTAGCTTGTCCTTTGCTTCCCCGGTCTTCTCAAACACGCGGCGAGAGATATCACCGTAGATTTCGGTTCCGGTTAGCTCCTCGAGGAGTTCGGCGCGATCATTTGCCGTGGCGTCGAGGAAGGCGGCGAATCCACCCTGCGCGAGCAGCATGGAACGCTTGAAACGTGCAAAGTCCAAGCGCGTGATCTCCGTCACACGCTTAAGCTTCTCGTTAAGCTGGGTGGTGAGGATGGTTCCGTCGGCAATTGCCAGTTCGACCTTTGGCTGCTGTAAAGCGCCATCTACCTTGTCACGCGATCGCCGCTGGCTCCAGAACGCTCTGTACACGATGCCTTTGACCTCGAACTCGACCTCCGCGAGGCAATCAGCAGTATGTCTCGTCATGATGTCGTTCGCTGACGATGAGACGGTCTTCAGCCTGGGCGTTTCGTGGTAAAGCGCGAGACAAATGGCGTCGAGCAATGTCGATTTCCCAGCGCCCGTCGGCCCGGTGATGGCGAAGATGCCATTGTCGGAGAAGGGCGGCTTCGTGAAGTCAACGTGCCATTCACCCTTCAGTGAATTGAGATTCTTGAGTCGCAAGGTGCGGATCTTCATGCTTCCTTCTCCAGCAGACTTGCCACGATGCCTTTGTAGCGGCCTCTCAGTTCGGTTTTCAAGGTCTCGTCAATCTCTTCGGAGTCGAGCCGACGCTCAAACACGTCGTGCGGGCTGAGTTCATCGAGGGTCATTCCGGCTTCTGCGGTGAGGGACGTTGTCAGATTGCCTCGCTGGCGGCGGATTCGAAGAAGTTCGATTGGCAGGTCTTCGACGAGCTCCTGGACACGGGCAGGAAGATCCGTTAGATAATCGTCTTCCGAGACCGTGACCTCGACCCAGACAGGCTTATCCGTCGCATGCTGTGCGATCTCCTTGAACTCCGCCGCGAGCGACTTCAGATTTCCTTTAATGGCGACAAGCGTCTGGAACGTCGGGACGGTCAAAGGCGTCACCGCTCTCAGGCCATTTTCATCGACGTCCACCAGCAGCACCTCTTTCTGTTGCGACGACTCATCGAAACTAAGTGCAATCGGCGAGCCGCTGTAACGAATGTGTTCATGCCCGCCCACCTTCTGTGGCCTGTGAATATGTCCCAACGCCAGATAGTCGAAAGGAGGAAACGCATTGGTGGGAAAGGCCTCGAGCGCGCCAACGTAGATTTCGCGCACAGAATCGCTGGCGCTGGCGCCCACTGTCGTTAGATGGCCTGTGCCGATAATCGGGATGTTTCTGCCTTGCTCGCTGGAAAGCTTTGTCTGCAATTCGACGGCAGCCTGGTATACGTCGTGGTAGTAGCGCTGGATCGATTCCTGCAGGGATCGCAGCTTCTGCTCGGCGCTTTCTCCGGCCTCGCTCTGGATCACGTCGCGGGGTCTGATGAACGGAATTGCGCACACAATACAGCCAACTTCGCTGCCAACTTCACCGCTTCGGGATGCACGTCGTAGAGGAAGCGTGCGTACTTGTCGCGCGGGTTCAGCGGCGGACGGAGTGACTGTCGTCGACAGGCATTCGAGCAGCGCACTGCTTTCGCGCAGCGTTGCAACGGAATCGTGATTTCCACCTAGGAGCATCAACGAGACACCGGCTGCATGCAGTTTCACTACCAGTTGGCTGTACAGTTCGCGGGCGTAACTAGGTGGCGTGCCAGTGTCGAAAATGTCACCGGCGACGATTACGGCATCGACGTGATGGCTATCTACCTGAGTGATCAACCAGTCAATCAGAGCCTGATGCTCTGCCTGACGGCTCTTACCCATGAAATTTTGTCCGAGATGCCAATCGGAGGTGTGGAGAATGCGCATGAGTTCTATCGTGAATAAAAGGGGACCTGCGCAGCCGGGTTCAGTCGGTCCGATCCGTGGTGTTTCGAGGCGTAGTTGTAAAGCACTGAACAGGTGATATTGCCTGCATTTTCACTCGAAGGCGGATCGAAGCGTTCCTTTCGAAGGATCTGCCGTCATTTCCTTTGCATTTCGCGTTACGTAGTGGCGAAACCACGCGTGTCCGACGTCATGTTGATAGCGCTCGTGCCAATAAAGCGAGATCTGGATAGGCGGCACAGCAATGGGTACCGGCCTCAGCACGAAGCCCTGTTTCGCGAACTTCAGTGCGACTGTTTTCGGCAGGTTTGCAATCAGGTCGGAGCACGCGACAACCGACGGCGCGGCGAGATAACTCGACATCGTCATGCGCACGCTGCGCCGCTTGCCCATCTGCTCCAGCCTGCGATCGAGCAGCTCGCCTGCATTGCGCGTATGCGCGGCCAGATCGATATGGCCATAACTTAGCCACGCGTCCAGATTCCAGTCCTTGTCGAGGGACGCGTGCCCCTCGCGCACGATGCACACCACCTGATCCTCGAATAGCGGGCGCATGCGCAACGTGCTGCCTGGCGTCGGGTAATAGCCCGCGACGAACTCGACGTGATTCGATTCCAGCATCGCGAGTCCGTGATGCGGTTTGGCTGGCACCACGCTCAGCGCGATATTCGGCGCGTCTTCGGCGAGCGTCGCGGCAAGCGCTGGCAGGAGCGCGAATTGCACATAGTCGCTCGCGTACAGCGTGAAAATGCGCCGTGATTGTACGGGATCGAACTGGCCGCGCTCGAGCGTCACGTCCAGCCACTGTTCGAGCAACGGCTGGAACTGCGCGGCAAGCGCTATCGCGCGCTCGGTCAGCACGGCCGTATTGCCTTCCCGGACCAGCAGCGGGTCGTTGAAGACGCGGCGCAGACGCGACAGGGCCGCGCTCATCGCCGATTGCGTGATACCCAGATGCTCGGCTGCCCGCGAGACGTTGGCGCAACGCACCAGTGCGTCGAGATGCAGCAGAAGATTGAGGTCGGGAATTTTTTCCATTGTCTACAAATGCCGTCGATACCGGTATTTATGGCGTTGCTGCTGACCGGAATTGCCGCGCCTTACCATCATTTCATCGTTTCAGCGGTGTGACAGCTTAGCGTAATCGCCAGGTTGTGACGTCTCTGACCATCCGCATGAACGACTCATCCCACGGCAAAGGCATCAAACACCATGTATCGAATCGGCATTGACGTCGGCGGCACCTTCACCGACTTTGTGATCACCGACGAACGCAACGGAGACACCTTCTTCCACAAGGTTCCATCGACGCCGTCCGACCCGTCCGAGGCGATCGGCAACGGCATCGAAGGGCTTCTGACGATGCGCGGGCTGTCGCCCGCCGATGTCTCGCACATCGGCCACGGCACGACCGTCGCGACCAACCTGATCATCGAACGCAAGGGCGCGCTGACGGGCCTCATCACCACCGCGGGCTTTCGCGACGTGCTGGAGATCGGCCGCCAGACGCGTCCGCATCTGTATGACTACAGCGTCGGCAAGGCGCCTGCGCTGGTGGCGCGCGAGCATCGCATCGAAGTGGCGGGGCGGATGGACGCGCAAGGCAACGTGCTCGTACCGCTGGACGAAGCCGC
Source organism: Burkholderia sp. Ac-20365 (assembly GCF_017104715.1). Classification (GTDB taxonomy): domain Bacteria; phylum Pseudomonadota; class Gammaproteobacteria; order Burkholderiales; family Burkholderiaceae; genus Paraburkholderia. Next base: position 5,863 of record NZ_JAAGPI010000065.1, on the reverse strand, counting down.
GGTGCGGGACGCGGCGCGCCGCCTGCGCGACGCGGACGTGAAGGCTGTGACCATCTGCTTCCTGCATGCCTATCGCAACCCGGCGCACGAGCGGCGGGCGCGCGAGATCGTGGCCGAAGAGTTTCCGCAGGCCTACATCAGCATTTCGAGCGATGTGCTGCCCGAATTCCGCGAATACGAACGTTTGTCCACGACCGCGCTCAACGCCGCCGTCGGCCCGAAGATGGCGCTCTATCTGGAACGCTTTCTTCGTCGGGTGAATGAGCTGGGTGTGGCGCGCGCGCCGTCGACGGTGCATTCGAACGGCGGCCTGATGTCGATCGAAACGGTGCGCCAGTTCCCCGTGCGCACCTGTCTGTCGGGTCCGGCTGCGGGCGTCGTGGGCGCGGCGGCCGTCGGACGCACCATTGGCTTTCGCAATCTCGTCACGTTCGACGTCGGTGGCACCAGCACCGACGTTTCGCTGATTCACGACGGCGCGCCGCTCTTCACATCGACGCGCGCGGTCGCCGGCTACCCCGTCAGGACGCCGATGGTCGACATTCACGTGATCGGCGCGGGCGGCGGCAGTATCGCCGCGATCGACGACGCTGGCTCGCTCAAGGTCGGGCCGCACAGCGCGGGCGCCGTACCGGGTCCCGTCGCGTACATGCGGGGCGGCGAGCAGCCCACCATCACCGACGCCGAAGTCGCGCTGCAGCGGTTGAATCCCGTCGCGCTGCTCAAGGGCCGCATGCCCGTCAATGCCGACGGCGCGCGCCGGGTGATCGGCGAGCGCGTCGCCGGGCCGTTGAATCTCTCCGTCGAGGACGCGGCGGAAGGCATCATCCGTATCGCCAACGCGAACATGGCGCGGGCGATCCGTTCGGTATCGACAGAGCGCGGCTACGACCTTGCGGAATTCGCGTTGTATGCGTTCGGCGGCGCGGGGCCGCTGCATGCACTGGAGGTGGCGCAGGAATGCGGCATCGCGACCGTGATCGTGCCGCAGGAGCCGGGCACGATGTGCGCGCGGGGCATTCTGCTGTCGGACATTTCGTTCGATTTCGTGAAGAGCCAGATCGCGCTGATCGACGAGGTCGGCTGGCCTGCGATCGTCGATGCGTTCAGCGGTCTGCGCGAACAGGCCGACGCGTGGCTCGAACAGGAAGGCGTGTCCGTGCCGCAGCGCAGCTACGTGATGGCCATCGACGCGCGCTACGTCGGCCAGAACTTCGAGGTTCAGGTCGCGATGGATTCTGTTGCAGCGGACGACTACGCCGCGTTCGAAGCGGGCTTCCGCGATGCGCATACGCGCGAATACGGCTACGACGTGCCGGACCGCGCAATCGAAATCATCAACTGTCGCCTGAAGGCAGTGGGTGCCGTGCCCAAGGCGCCGCTGTCGCCCGCAGCCGAAGGCGCCGACGCATCCGCCGCGCGCGACGGCGAGCGCCGTGTCTATCACGGCAAGCAGCACGGCTGGCTGACGACGCCCGTCTACGACCGCGAGCGGCTCGCCGCCGGTGTCACGCTGCGAGGCCCGGCCATCATCGAGGAAATGAGTTCGACCACCGTGCTCGCGCCGACGCACTCGCTGCGCGTCGATGCCTACGGCAACCTGATCGTGCGCGTCGCCTGAACAGTCAAGGAATACGAGGACCAACCATGAATCCCACCTCTTACGCAGCTGCGCACGACGACGCGCTCGCCGATCCCATCGAAATGGAAGTGTTCGCAAACCGGCTGCTGTCGATCAGCGAAGACATGAACAACACGCTAGTGCGTTCGTCGTTCTCGACCAACATCAAGGAGCGCAAGGACTGCTCGGTCGCGCTGTTCGACGCGCGCGGACGCCTCGTTGTGCAGGGCACGCAGATCCCGTTGCATCTGGGCTCGCTGAACGGCGCGGTCGAGTCGGTGCTGGCGCAATATGCCGTCTGCGCCATCACGCCCGGTGACGTGTTCATCTGCAACGATCCGTATCTGTCCAACGGCAGCCATCTGCCGGACATCAACATCGTCACGCCGGTGTTTTCTGGCGGCGAACTGGTGTTCTTCGCGGCGAACGTCGGCCATCACGCGGACGTGGGCGGCTCGGTACCCGGTTCGATCGCGGGCGGGCTGCGCTCGATCTTCGAGGAAGGCATCCGCATTCCGGCCGTGCGGATCGCGCGTGGCGGCGTGCTCGATGAAGACATGCTGCGCCTGCTGTGCAACAACACGCGTGATCCGGAAGAACGCGCGCTCGATCTGCGCGTGCAGATCGCGACCAACGCGCGTGGCGCACAGGCCGTCGAGCAACTGATCGCGCAAATGGGCCTGGAAGCGGTGCGCCGTTCGGTCGAGGACGTCATTGGCTACACGCGCCGGCGTCTGCGCAACCGCATCGCCGAGTTGCAGCAGGGCGTGTATCGCTTCGAAAGCTTTCTCGACGACGATGGACTCGGCGGCGGCGAACCGGTGGCTATCGTGGTCGGCATCGAAGTGAAGGCGGGCGCGCTGCATTTCGATTTCACCGGCTCGGGCAAGCAGGCGCGCGGCGCGATGAACCTGCCGTACAACGCGCTCAAGGCCTGCGTCTACTACGCAGTGAAGGCGCTACTCGATCCCGAACTGCCGGCCAACGCGGGCCTCTTCGAGCCGATCACGATTCATGCGCCGATCGGCACTATCACCAATCCGGCGCCGCCCGCCGCCGTGGGCGCGCGTTCTATCACGGCGCAGAAGGTGGCAGGCGCGATCTTTGGCGCGTTTCGTGGCGTGTTGCCCGACGAGCGGATCATGGCGTCGTCGAACGATTGCTGTCCGGCCATCGTGTTCTCGGGCCCGCTGCGCTCGCGCCCCGGCTCGTTCGTTTATCTCGAGACGCTCGGCGGCGGCAGCGGTGCACGCTTTGACGTTGACGGCATGGATGGCATACACGTGCACATGACGAACACGTCGAACCTGCCCGTCGAAGCGCTGGAAAACGAATACCCGCTGCGGGTCGACGAATACGCGCTGATCGCGGATTCGGGCGGCGCGGGCCGTACGCGCGGCGGCCTTGCCATCGCCAAGCAGATTTCGGCGCTGGGCGAGGGCATCGTCTTTTCGGCGCGCTCGGACAGTCACGTAACGGGCGTGGCGGCGGGTGTCGCAGGCGGGCTCGACGGACGCCGCGCGCGGCTCGTGAAGGAAGTGGACGGCGTGATGACGGAGCTGTCGTCGAAGACGGCCAACATCGCGCTCGCCGACGGCGAGAGCGTGCGTCTCGAAACGTCTGGCGGCGGCGGCTATGGTGCGCCGCTCGAACGTCCGCGCGCGGCCATCGAGCGCGATCTGCGCGACGGCAAGGTATCGGGCACCGCGGCACAGCAGGCGTACGCGTTCACGCGTGCGGCGCAGGAGGCGCGGTGAGCACGCCGCAGACCGCTCACACGCGCTTTGCCGTGATCGGCGGCGGGCTGGTCGGATCGGCGATTGCCTATGGACTGGCGCGGCAAGGAGAGGAGGTTGCCGTGTTCGACGAGGGCGATCTCGCGTTTCGTGCGTCGCGCGCCAACTTCGGGCTGGTGTGGGTGCAGAGCAAAGGGCTCGGCATGCCCGAGTACGCCGCGTGGACGCTACGTTCCGCAACGCTGTGGCGGGAGTTCGCGGCAGGGTTGATCGACAGCACGGGCGTCGATCCACAACTCTCGCAGCCGGGCGGTTTGCACATTCTGTTGTCCGATGACGAGTGGGCGCGCCGCAAGGCGTTTCTGGAGAAGCTGCACGCGCAGCCGGGTTTTCCGAAATATCCGTGGCGGCTGCTCGATCGCGCTGAACTGAAGTCGATGTATCCGGGCATCGGGCCGGAAGTGGTCGGCGCGAGTTTCACGCAGCACGACGGCCACGCCAATCCGCTGCGTCTGCTGCGCGCGCTGCACACCGCGTTTGCGCAGCAACGCGTCGTGTACCGGGCGCATCACGCGGTGGACCGCATTGAGCCGCTCGCGCAGGGCTTCGCGATTCACGCGGCGGGAAAGCGCTACACCTGTGAACGCGTGGTGATTGCCGCTGGCCTCGCCAACGCGCGGCTCGCGCCGATGGTCGGACTGAACGTGCCCGTGCGACCGCAGCGCGGCGAGATCATCGTGCTCGAACGGATGAAGCCGTTCCTGCGTCATCCGGTCCTGACGCTGCGCCAGACGGGCGAGGGCACGGTGATGATCGCCGAGGCGAAGGTCGAGGCGGGTTTCGACAAGAGCACCGACATGGGCGTGCTGGGCGCGCTGGCGCGGCGCGCGGTGAAGACGTTTCCCGCGCTCGCCGAGGCGCGCGCGGTACGCATGTGGGGCGCGCTGCGGATTCTGTCGCCGGATGGCTTTCCGATCTATGCACAGTCCGCGCAGTATCCCGGCGCGTTCGCCGCGACCTGTCATAGCGGCGTGACGCTGGCGGGCGCGCATGCGCTCGACCTTGCGCCGCAACTCGCGGCGGGAGAACTCGACGCGCGCATGCAGCCGTTTTCGCCGCATCGCTTCGCAGAAGGAGTGAACTATGTTTCGCATTAGCACGGAGGCCGTGGTGCCGCGTGAGCGTCGAACGCTGTCGTTCGTGTTCGAGAACACCACCGTGCGCGCGTTCGAAGGGCAAACCGTGGCGCAGGCGCTGGTCGCTGCGAACAGTGGACGCTGCCGCACGACGCCGGTGAGCGGCAGCGCGCGCGCGCCGTATTGCCTGATGGGCGTGTGCTTCGACTGTCTCGTCGAGATCGACGGCAAGCAGAACCAGCAGAGTTGTCTCGTGCCCGTGCGCGAAGGCATTCAGGTCAAGGTTCAGCGCGGCGAGCGGCTGTTGTCGGCCGATGGCGAGCCGGAGTGGGAGAACGTCCATGAAGACTGAATCACACGTCGAAACGCATTACGACGCGCTCGTAGTGGGCGCAGGACCGGCCGGTATGAGCGCGGCGTCGACGCTTGCGGAAAGCGGCCTGCGCGTCGCGGTGATCGACGAGCAGATCGCGCCCGGCGGGCAGATCTATCGCGCAGTTGGTGCGAGCCCGCTGCCGTCGCGCGCGATTCTCGGCGACGACTATTGGCATGGCGAAACTCTGTTGCAGCGCTTTGTCGCGAGCAAGGCGGACTATCTCGCGCAGACCACTGTCTGGCAGATCGACCGCGTTGGCGAAAGCTGGCGTATGGCGGTATCGGCGGCGGGCGAGTCGCGCCTGCTGTCGGCGGCCTACGTCGTGCTGGCGACGGGCGCGCAGGAGCGCCCCGTGCCCGTGCCAGGCTGGACGCTGCCGGGCGTGATGACGGTCGGCGCTGCACAGGTTCTGCTCAAGACGACGGGTGCCGTGCCGCAAGGCGCAACGGTGCTGGCCGGCTGTGGCCCGCTGCTGTGGCTCTATGCGGCGCAGGTGCTGCGCGCGGGCGGCCAGATCGACGCGCTGCTCGACACGACGCCGCGCGCGCAGCGCCGGGCGGCGATGGAACATCTGTTCGGCTTTTTGCGCAGCGACTATCTGATGAAAGGCGTATCGCTGCTGATGGAAGTGAAGCGGCGCATCAAGGTGATCGGCGGCGTGACGCACTTTCGCGCGACGGGCATCGATGCGGTCGACGGCGTCGACTACACGCTTGAAGACGGTACCAATGGCCACCTGTCTGTCGATACCCTGTTGATCCATCAGGGCGTGGTGCCGAACGTGAATCTGTCGAACGCGTTGAATTGCGAGCATGAATGGAACGACGCGCAATGCTGCTGGCAACCGAAGCTCGATGCGTGGCTGCAGTCGTCGCAGCCGGGCGTGTTCATCGCCGGGGACGGCAGCGGCATTGGCGGCGCGCGCGCCGCCGAGGCGCAGGGTGAACTGGCGGCATTGCAGATCGCGCATCTGGCGGGCGCGTCGGACGCAGCC
>NZ_JAAGPI010000064.1 GCF_017104715.1 Burkholderia sp. Ac-20365 | reverse complement strand
GAGGAGTGAGAAAGCGTATAGCTTGCAGTGTGATGCAAAGCGTAGTGGGAGCGAGTGATACAGAGCAGTGATCATGTGCAGATAGGAGAAAGTAGACAGGTAGATGAGTAGCGATGGTGTAGCAACAGCAGGAGAGAGAAGAATAGTACGATAAGCACAGGGTGAGCGACATGAGTCTGGTATTACTAGTTTTGAGTTTACTATCTGACTCATATTATATATTTTTTTTATGTATGCAACCGCCCACCACCCAGACATACACGCCAAGG
>NZ_JAAGPI010000063.1 GCF_017104715.1 Burkholderia sp. Ac-20365 | reverse complement strand
CGTGAACAGCACGATGCCCGCCACGAACACGGTGCGCCGACCGAGCTTGTCGCCCAGCGCGCCGCCGACCAGCACCAGCGAGCCGAGCAGCAGCAGGTAGGCGTTGACGACCCATTGCATGGCCGTGACGCTTGCGCCGATTTCGGTCTGGATGGCGGGCAGCGCGACATTGACGACCGAGCCGTCGATGAACGCCATGCTGGAGCCGAGGATGGTCGCGCCGAGCGCGAGGCGCTTGTGGCGGCACGGCAGGGGCGCGGCGGGTTGCGCGCGGATCGCGAGATCGTCGCACGGGCTGGCCTGGGCGGGAAAGGCGTGCGGCTTGTCGCGTGAGGGGTCGAGAGAAGCGTGCTCGGACATGACGGGCGTCCACTCCATTGCGGTGCGGGTCGACAATGCAATGGACACGTCAGGCGGCTAGCCGTTCAGCATCGGCCGAACGGCATGAAGGCTGCTTTGCGATCGAGCGGCAGTCAGTGGTTCAGCTTGCTGATACGGCTGCAACGGCGCGGGCCCTGTGCGGGCCCGCATCACTGTCGCCATCATCGTCCGCGCTGTTCGAGCCCGAGCCGCCGTTCGCGCCGTCATCGGCGCCGCCGTCGGTGCGGCCTTCGCTGCCCGCGCGGCGCATCGAGCGCATCGGGTTGGCGTCGGGGTTCATGCGGTTCGCGTTCATCAGCCGGTACAACGTGGCGCGCGACACGCCGAGGTCGGCCGCCGCGCCCGACAGATTGTGGCCGTGCCGTCGCAGCGCTTCTTCGATGGCCTCGATCTCCGCCTGCGTGCGGATTTCGGCGAGCGTCTTCGCACGCGTGCCGGACACTTCCGGCAAGCCGAGATCGGCTTCCGTGATGAAGCGGCCTTCCGCCATCACGACGGCGCGGCGCACGCAGTTGATCAGCTCGCGCACGTTGCCGGGCCAGTCGTAGTTCGACATCGCGACCACCGCGCCGCTCGAGAAACCGCGAATCTTGTGCGTGCCGTCCTGCCGGTACATGCTCAGTGCGTAGTCGGCGAGCAGGCGGATGTCGCTGCCGCGTTCGCGCAGCGGCGGCTCTTCCAGACGCAGCACGCATAGCCGGTGATACAGGTCGGCGCGGAAACGTCCGTCCTTGACGGCGGCTTCGAGATTCACGTGCGTCGCCGAGATCACGCGCACATCGACCTTGATCAGCGCGTTGCCGCCCAGCCGCTCGATGGTGCCTTCCTGCAGGAAGCGCAGCAGCACGGCCTGGCATTCGTGCGGCATATCGCCGATTTCGTCGAGGAACAGCGTGCCGTTATTCGCATGCTCGATCCGGCCGATCTTGCGTTGCAGCGCGCCCGTGAACGCGCCGCGCTCGTGGCCGAACAGCTCGGCCTGCAACAGCGTTGGCGGGATCGCCGCGCAATTGATCGCGACGAATTCCTGCTGCGCGCGCGACGAACCGTCGTGCACCGCGCGTGCGGTCAGTTCCTTGCCCGTGCCCGATTCACCCGCAATGAATACGGGCGCATCCGTTTGCGCGCACTTGTCGATCCGGCGATACAGCTTTTGCATCGGCTCGCAATGGCCGACCATGCCGTGCGCGCCGAGCGACGGCTGCGGCCGGAAGCTCGCGCGGCGCAGGTTGGACAGGCCATGCGCATGGCCGAGTGCGAAGATCAGCCGGTCGTTCAGGCAAGGCGCCGTGACGAAGTCGAAGCAGTAATCGAGGATAAAGCGGCTGGTGAGTTCGTCCGTGGCCTGGCCGGGTGCGATCTGCGCGATCCAGTTGGCTTCGCCGTGACGCATGCAGGCTTCGAGCGCCGACAGCTGCTGCTGCGTGACGTCGTCGGGCAGCGTGACGAGGCCGACCTTGATGTCGCCGCGGTCGAGCAGCTTTTCCGCCGCAGCTGTGGTTCTGGCGTGCACGACCTGCCACCCGGCTGCGCCGAGGAAGGCTGCCAGTGCTTCGTCGGGCGTCGATGCCATGCAAAGCACGGTGCGGTCGGAAGCGCCGGTTGTGCTGGTGGAATTCATGTTACCCCCGGGTTGGACGTTGGCCCTGCGCGTGATGCCTATGATGCCGCAAGGCCAGTGATCCTTGTACTACGGCAAAACACATTGGTCTTTTGAGGGTTCGTCTATGCGAACCCCCTGAATTTTTCGATTTTTCTACATGCGGGTCATGGGCGCCGCAATGTCCCGCATGCGCACATGCTTCGCAACACGAATTTATCGTCGCATGAATCGTGTGGTGAGAACAAAGATAAATGAAAGCTCGCGGGCCTCGTATAGGCGTAAATCTGGATGTGGACGGGTCGCTTCAGCAATTAATACCGGTGCTTAAAAACGTTGTCGTCCGGGTCCGCCAGCGCTTTCCCCGAGTCTGCTCCCATCACGCGATTCCTTGCCACGCAATGCTGAGCCACGTTTGCCGCCGCACGGCTCCCGCAATCTCAACTCTGCGACACATTTGACAATCGGTTCTTCTGACCTTTTCGCGACGCGCGCTAACCGGTAGTTCTGACCGGGAGCCTATGTCCTCGGGGCTTTGCGGACTGATTGACCGCATTTTTGACTGGTTCCAGGCGGCTATGTGGCATCGCGAACATGCCCGCGGCGTTTCGAAAACACGTTACGGGGACGCAACATCGGGCACCGCAGGCGACTGGAAATCCGCGTTGCGCGACGACTCGATCACGGCGCGACAAGGGTTTGCGGGCACATGGCACACCCGTTGCGATATGGCAGTCACGACGAACAACGCTGCTGCCGGAAAGCAAGGCCAAAGGAAGTCTCCGACAGCAGCACAGTACTTCGCAGTCGCGGCCGGGGTTAGCCAGATGCGACTGCGGGGGCGGCGGAGCCAATGGGGGGCGGACGTCGGCAGAAAGTGGCGCGAATGGTTCGTACAGCGTACGGCCATTCGCGACCATGACGACACCTTCGGCGGTGCCAGCCGGTTGTATCCCGTCCGAGAGGGCGGCTTTAAAGGTCAATGCGCATGGGGCGCGGCGACCATGTGACATCTCATTTCCTACGGGGGAAACCATGAAGAACGCAATCAACCAGTTTCTGCGCGAAGAAGACGGCGTGTCGGCGATCGAATACGGCCTGCTGGCCGGGCTGATCGCGGTGGCGATCATTACGACGGTCGGTCTCATCGGCGGAAACCTGAACGATGTCTTCTCGACTATCCAGAAGAAACTCGCCGCTGTACCGACGACCTGATACCCAAGCGTACATACCGGAGGAAACCATGAAAAACGCGATCCAACAGTTCCTGCGCGAAGAAGACGGCGTGTCGGCAATCGAATACGGCCTGCTCGCCGGGTTGATTTCTGTCGCCATCATCACGACGGTCGGCCTGATCGGCGGAAACCTGAACGATGTCTTCTCAACTATCCAGAAGAAGTTGGCGGCGATTCCGAAGACCTGACAAGTGACGACGACCGTCGCCCTTGCCTGGTTCAGATGTGTTCGCTGGCAGGGCGGCGAATTTTCGACAACCCAACCCAACGGAGCTTTCGATGAACGGCGTGCCTTTCCCGGTTGGTCCATGCGTGCTGGCGCTGGTCGTGGTTGCAGCGATCTACGACCTGCACGCGCGGCGAATTCCGAACTGGCTGGTCGTCATTGGCCTGGGTGTGGGGTTCGCGGTGCAGTGCGCGCTGCATGGCACGGTCGATGGGATGAAATTCTGGGCAGCTGGCGTGCTCACGGGCGGTGCCGTGCTGCTCCCCGGTTACCTGTTACGGATGATGGGCGCCGGGGACGTGAAGTTGATGGCGGCAGTCGGATGTTTTTGCGGTGGAAGTGGCGCCTTTGAGGCAGCAATCATGGCGTGTGCAGTCGGCGGCGTGTGGGCGCTCTTCGAGATGCTGCGGCATCGGCAGATGCGAGCGGGGCTGCACAACATGGCGGCCGCGTTGATCGACGTATCGATGCCGGCGAGCGGTGCGCCGAACGAAGGCGAGACAGGGAAAAGAACCAGACGGGCAACAGCGGGCACGCTGCCATACGGCGTGGCCATCGCGATCGGCACGATGCTCTCGCTGTTTGCGAGCATATGAAGGCGCGACAGAAGCAGCGAACAAACAGACAGTTTTCTACGAGGAAGTAGCAGCGGGGCCAGCAGGTGAATCAGGGCAGGAAATCAAAACGATAAAGACCATAACAGGAGGCCAACGGCGGACAACAGCCGAAGCCCCGAAAAGAACAACAGAAAACGCAGCACAACGACGCAGCGGCGGTGGCAGGAACCAGCAGTGAGCCTTCGCAGAAAGGCTTGAAGCAAAGCCAGGAACGGGGTGTGGACACGGGGTTGTCCACCTGGACAAAGAGCCTTCGAAGGAAGGCCGGCCAGATACGGGGGAAGTGATGAAGACGAACGATTCAGGCCGCACGACGGCCGATGTACGGGGAACACGGGGGAGCCGCTCTGCACTGGCAGACCAGAGCAGCGGCAACGAAGCCGGCAGCCAGAACCGGCCGCAATGCACGGAGGCCGCGTCCACGGCGTACGCACTGTACTACGTGGACGCAGCACCGGCACTGCACCATTCGACCAATCCCGCGATTCATCTGCGCCAGCGCGCGCTGCTCGCCCTGGCGGGCAGCCGGCAGCGCGAACGCGAACTGCTTGCGCTGCTCGACGAACTCGTTGTCGCGCAGTGGGTCGCAAAGCGCGACGCGCAACGCCGCGCACAACTCGCCGGGCAACCGCGCCTCGCCTTGCAACTGCCGATGCCCCAGCGCATCGGTTACGCAGACGAAGACGATGCATACAACCAGTCCTGTCGCGATGGCGACCGCGATCTGACGGACTGACCCCCTCATCCTCGTAACACGATCCCTCAAGCGCCGTCGCGGACGGCGAGAGTCAGGAGAACGACATGAAGAACGCTCGCGCGTTGTTGATGCTGCTCGTCGCGACGGCGGCCGGTCTTGCGGCCGTGGTGTTCGCGGCGCGCTGGATGGTCCAGCAGTCGTCGACGTCGACGACCAAGGTCGTGATCGCATCGGCCGATATGAGTCTCGGCCAGCGCGTCTCGCCCGACATGCTGAAGGTATCCGACTGGCCGTCGGGCAGCGTTCCCACCGGCACCTTCAACGACGTGAAGAAGCTCGAAGGCCGGGTGCTGAAGACGAGCCTCGCGCGCGGCGAGCCGGTGCTCGAGGCGAAGCTCTCGCCGGTCGGCACGGTCGGCGGCCTGTCGGCGGTGATCAACGAGGGCAAGCGCGCGATCACGGTGCGCGTGAACGACGTGATCGGCGTGGCGGGCTTCGCGCTGCCGGGCAATTACGTCGACATCCTCGTGAACACCGAGAAGGACAACAAGGACGGCGGCACGACGGGACGCGACCAGAACATCTCGAAGATCGTGCTCGAAAAGATTCTCGTGCTGGCCGTCGCGCAGGAAGTGGGCCGCGACGAAACCAAGCCGAAGGTCGTCGACGCCGTGACGCTCGAAGTCACGCCCGAACAGGCCGAGAAGATCGACCTCGCGCGCAGCATCGGTTCGCTGTCGCTCGTGCTGCGCAACCAGGTCGATCCGCAGGATACGACGACGGCGGGCGCGACCAAGGCGTCGCTGCTGAAGATTCCCGTCGCCGCGCCGCCCGCACCCGCTGCACCCGCGCCGAAGCCGGTGGTGCGCAAGATCGTCGCACGGGCGCCGTCGAACTGCGTGAGCGTGATCGACGGATCGCAGTCGAGACAGGAATGCTTTTGAGCGGCACATAGATCAGGCGCAAGCCGGACAAAACCGCAAGCCGTGACGAGACCAGACAACGGCGCCAATACGGGGGAAGGACATGAAGGCCACAGAGAACCAGCGCGCGCGTGCCACGCGTGAGCGCGAAACGATGCAAGCACAACGCGGCATCCGCAACGCGAAGTCCGCTGTGCGCGGTACGCGCCTGATCCAGGCGAGCGCCTGCGGGCTGATCGGCGCGGCGCTGTGGGCACTGCCCGCCGCGCAGGCCGTCAGCCAGGAGGTCATGCAGCAAGGCCCGGTACCGCTGCCGATGAACCTGGCGTCCAATAGCGGCGCCGTGCATCTGACCATCGGCATGAGCGGCGCTGCGCCGGCCGCTGCCGCGGGCGCGATGCAGGGCGGCCGCGGCCCGAACTGCACGGGCACGATCGCCGACCATCAAAGCGTGACGATTCCCGTCGGCAAATCGACGATGGTGAATGTCCGCGAGTCGGTGAAGACGCGCACGGTCGGCAATCCGTCGATCGTGCAGGCGATGCTCGTGTCGTCGCAAACCCTCTATCTGCTGGGCACCGATGTCGGCACGACCAACATGATCGTGCAGGGCCGCAGCGGCTCGTGCACGATCATCGACGTCGCCGTCGGCGCGGATCCCGGCGGCCTGCAGCAGACGCTTGCCGTGTTGATGCCCGAAGAAACGGGCGTGCAGGTGAAAGCTGCCGCCGACACGCTCGTGCTGACGGGCACGGTATCGGACTCCGTGAAGGCCGAGCGCATCGTCGAACTGGCACGCGCCTATGTGGCGCGCTCGGCGGCGCCCGTGCCGGTCGCTGCCAATACGGGCGGCGCGCAAGGCGGCGCGATGATTCCCGCCGTGATGAAGCCGGCCGGCGCATCGGGCAACGGCAACAACGAGCGCATCGTCAACATGATGCACGTGGCCGCGCCGCAGCAGGTGATGCTCGAAGTGAAGGTCGCCGAAGTGTCGAAGACGCTGATCGACCAGCTCGGCATGGCGGCCAACATCCAGGGCGGCACGGGCAGCTGGAGCTTCGGCCTGCTCGCCGATTTCCTGTCGGGCGGCATGGGTGCGCTGATCGGCTCGAAGGCGAACAACAAGCCGCTCAACTTTGCGTTCGACGCGCAGAAGACCGACCAGCTCGTCAAGGTGCTCGCCGAACCGAACCTGATGGCCATCAGCGGCCAGGAAGCCAGCTTCCTCGCGGGTGGCAAGGTGTTCATCCCGGTGCCGCAAAGCAACGGCACGGGCGGCTCGACGATCATCCTGCAGGAAGAGACCTTCGGCGTGGGCCTCACTTTCACGCCGACCGTGCTCGATAACGGCCGCATCAATCTGAAGGTCTCGCCGGAAGTGTCGGAGCTCTCGCCGACGGGCGTCGCCGTGACGGCGGGCACTGTCAGCACGACGGCCGTGCTGCCGCTCATCACGACACGCCGCGCATCGACCACGCTGCAGGTGTACGACGGCCAGAGCTTCGCCATCGGCGGCCTGATGAAGAGCAACGTGACGGGCACATTGAAGGGCCTGCCCGGTCTCGGCGAAGTGCCCGTGCTCGGCGCGCTGTTCCGTAGCACGAACTTCCAGGAAGACAAGACGGAACTGGTGTTCGTCGTCACGCCGCGTCTGGCGAAGCCGCTGCCGCAGAACTATCCGCTGCCGACCGACCACTTCGGCAAGGTCACGGAAGCCGGCGTGTTCTTCACGGGCAACATGGAAGGCAAGAAGCCGCAACCGGCCGTCGAACCCGCGCAACCGTCGACGGGTGCCGCGATCCCGTCGCCGATTCCGGTGAAGGGCGGGGCGATCGCTACCACAGGCCCGGCAGCACCCGTGGTCCTGACGCCTGTCATCACCTCGCAAGGCGCGAGCGCGCCGCAGCCGGTGCCGGCACCCGAGCGCACGCAGCCGGTATCGGATGCGATCCGCGCGCCCGGCACGCCGCGCACGCCGGGGAACGCCAACGACGGCAACGGCAGCGACGGCAGCAATGGCATGGCGCCCGTCACCCGCACGGAACCGGCCGACAACACCGTGCACGCAGCCGCGGTGCAGACGGCGAGCGTGAGCGCCCAGCCGATCGCACCGGAAGCCGTGGCGTCGACATCCGCCCGGCCCGCCACGCAGGAAGCGCGGCAAGCCAACGACGACGGCCGCACGCAATAAGCGGCGACTCTGACGAACACCTGGAGACCGACATGAAAACCATCCAGACATTGATCCGTGCGTCGCTGTGCGCAGCGGCGAGCCTCACGCTCGGCGGCTGCCTGACCTCGACGCCGCATTGGGACGCGACCTTCGGCAGCTCCGTCTCGCAGCTCCGGGAGATGCAGACGCTCAACCCGAACGCGGGCATGAATACCGATCCGGTGGCGGGCGTCGACGGCCCGACGGCCCAGGCGATCCAGAAGAACTACGCCAAGTCGTACACGACGCCGCCGCCGCCCATCAACGTGTTCGCGGTCGGACTGCCCGGCTCGAACTGATGACCTGACGAACGGCTGGCGCGCGTCGTCGACGGCCGCGCGCCAGCGCCACTCACGCACGCTACCCACGCCCTGCACGCGGAGACAGAACATGATCGACATCCTCCTCATCTCATCGGGCCCGGACCGCTCGCACCAGATCGAGCAGTTGCTGGAAGGGTGCGGCGTCGCGCATCGCGTGCGGGCGGCGCACGGTTCGGTGCGGCAGCTGCGCGTGCACGCGGCCGCCATCAAGACGGCGGATCTGCTGATCGTCGACGACGTCGATCTGGAGCCGCACGACATGGCGGCGATCGAAGAAGCCGTGTCGCACGTGCCGCAGCTGAATTGCATGCTGGTGACGCCCGCGCCTTCCACCGCGCTGCTGATGGCGGCGATGCGCGCAGGCGTGCGCCACGTGCTGCCGTGGCCGCTCGATGCGCAGGCATTCGCCGCCGAACTCTCGCACGTGTGGGGCAAGAAGACGGCGGCCACACGGCGCGAAGGGCGCATCGTGTCGCTCACTTCCTGCAAGGGCGGCACGGGCACGACCTTCATCGCGATGAACCTCGCGCACGCACTCGCGACGCAGCGCGCCAAGCGCGTGCTGCTCGTGGATGCCAACCAGCAGTTCGCCGACGCGAGCCTGCTGCTGTCCGACCAGACACCTGCGGCCACGCTTGCCGAACTGTGCGCGCAGATCGACCGGCTCGACAACGCGTTTTTCGATGCGTGCGTGATGCACGTGAGCGACAACCTCGACGTGCTCGCGGGCGCGGGCGACCCGATCCGCGCGGGCGAACTGCGTCCCGCGCAGCTCGACCGCGTGCTGGCGCTCGCGCGCACGCAGTACGACGCGGTCATCGTCGATCTCGGTCTGGGTATCAATCCGCTCGCGATTCACGTGCTCGACCAGAGCGACCGCATCTGCATGCTGGTGCGCCAGAGCGTGCTGTATCTGCGCGCGGGCCGCCGCATGCTCGACATCTTTCACGAGCTCGGATACGCGACGGGCAAGGTCAGCGTGCTCGTGAACCAGTACGACAAGCATGCGCCCGTCGATCTGCAGGCGTTCGAACAAAGCTTTGGCGCAGGCGTCGCGCATCGCTTCGCACGCGACGACAAGCATGCGGGCGCGGCGCTCGATCAGGGCTTGCCCATCATGAGCATCGCGAAGGGCAGCGCGCTCGCGCAGGACATCGTCGCCTTCGCGCACACGCTGTGGCCCGCGCCGCAGAAAGAGAAGAAAGGCGGCCTCGCGCGTCTGTTCGCATCGAAGCCGCGCGACGTGCCGCAGCTGAAGACCAATCACTGAAGCGGCGCGCGCCATTCAACGGGAACCGGGGAGCGACACCATGTCATTGCGCGATCAACTGAAACTGCAAAGCGGCTTGATGCCGTCCGACGCGACGCATGCCGCGGCAAGCGGCAACAGCGCCGAGAGCATCGCCGCGCGGCGCGCCTATCAGCTGCTGAAGATGAACGTGCACGAAAAGATCATCGACCGCGTCGAGCTCGACAAGCTGCAACGTCTCACCCCCGAGCAGATCAGGCGCGAACTCGCGCAACTGGTCGAGCGCATCGTCGATGAAGACAAGATTCCGATGAACGAACTTGAACGCCGCCGTCTCGCGCAGGACGTGCACGACGAAATGTTCGGCCTCGGCCCGCTCGAACCGCTGCTCGCCGATCCCACCGTGTCGGACATTCTGGTCAACACGTCGCAGCATGTGTACGTCGAGCGGCGCGGCAAGCTCGAACTGACCGACATCACGTTCCTCGACGACGCGCATCTGATGAAGATCATCGAGCGCATCGTGTCGCGTGTCGGACGGCGCATCGACGAATCGACGCCGATGGTCGACGCGCGCCTGCCTGACGGCTCGCGCGTGAACGCGATCATTCCGCCGTCCGCGATCGACGGGCCGCTGGTGTCGATCCGGCGCTTCGCCGTGAATCCGCTGAAAGTGGACGACATGGTGAAGAACCAGAGCTTCACGCCCGCGATGGCGCAACTGCTCGAAGCGCTCATCAAGGCCAAGCTCAACGTGCTGATTTCGGGCGGCACGGGCAGCGGCAAGACGACCATGCTCAACCTGCTGTCGGGCTTCATTCCCAACGACGAGCGCATCGTCACGATCGAAGACGCCGCTGAACTGCAGCTGCGCCAGGAACACGTCCTGCGGCTGGAAACGCGGCCGCCGAATATCGAAGGCAAGGGCGAAATCTCGCAGCGCTCGCTGGTGAAGAACGCGTTGCGGATGCGCCCCGACCGCATCGTGCTCGGCGAAGTGCGTGGCGCCGAAGCGCTCGACATGCTGCACGCGATGAACACGGGCCACGAAGGGTCGATGGCGACGCTGCACGCGAACACGCCGCGCGACGCGCTCACGCGCCTCGAAAACATGGTCGGCATGGCGGGACTGACGATGCCGATCAAGGCGATGCGCCAGCAGATCGCGTCGGCGATTACGGTGGTCGTGCAGGCGTCGCGTCTCACGGACGGCCGCCGCAAGCTGATGAGCATCCAGGAAATCACCGGGATGGAAGGCGAGATCATCAACATGCAGGAAATCTTCACGTTCAAGCGCACGGGCGTTGCCGAGGACGGCACGGTCAAGGGCTATTTCTGCGCAACGGGCGTGCGGCCCAAGTTCGCCGACCGGCTTGCCGCGTTCGGTCTCGCGTTGCCGGATCAGATGTTCGATCCGTCGCGGCGCTACGAAGTCTGACGCACGCTCTGGAGACCAACATGGATACGACACTGCTGGCGTTCGCGGTTCTCGGCTTCGTCGCGATCGTGCTCCTGATCGAGAGCGTATACCTGTACTGGAACAGCCGGCACGGGCCGGCCGTCAAGCGGATGGATGCGCGCATCCGCGCGATGTCGGCGGGCGGCCACGTGAGCGGCGAACAGATGTCGATTCTCAAGCAGCGCCTGCTGAGCGAATCGCCGACCTTGACGCGCGTGCTGATGCACATGCCGCGCGTGCATCTGCTCGATCTGTATCTGCAGCAGTCGGGGCTGAGCTGGTCGGTGGGGCGCTTTGTCGGCTATACGGCGGTGTTCGCGGTCGCGGGACTGATGTTCGGGCTCGGCGCCATGCATCTGCCGTTCACCATCGCGCTGGCCGTGGCGGGCGCGGGCGCGCTGCTGCCGCTCACGTATCTGCGCGGCAAGCGCGCGAAGCGCATCGTGCATCTGGAGCGCCAGTTGCCCGATGCTGCCGACCTGATCGCCCGCGCCTTGCGCGCCGGGCACTCGTTTCCCGCAGCGCTCGGCATGGTCGGCGACGAACTGCCGCAGCCGCTCGGCGGCGAGTTCCGCATCGCGTTCGACGAGATCAACTACGGTGTGTCGATGAACGACGCGCTGATGAATCTCGTGAGCCGCGTACCTGTCGACGACGTGCGCTACTTCGTGATCGCGGTGCTGATCCAGCGTGAAGCGGGCGGCAATCTCGCGGAGATTCTCGGCAACATCGCCGGCATCATCCGCGAGCGGCTCAAGCTGCTTGCCAAGGTGCGCGTGCTGTCGGCGGAAGGGCGGCTGTCCGCGTGGATTCTGGGACTGCTGCCGTTCGTCGTGATCGCTGCGCTGTCGGTGCTCAATCCTGGCTACTGCAAGGTGTTCTGGGAAGACCCGACCGGCCAGAAGATCGCGGGGCTGGGGCTGGGAATGATGGCCTTCGGCATCCTGTGGCTGCGTAAGACGGTACGCATCCGCGTGTAGCCACAGACCAGAACGAACGATAACGAACGCAACATAACGGGGAAATCATGGAAACCGAACAGATTGCCTTGCTGGCCGCGATGTTCGTGATCGTGTTCGGCGCAGCGTGGAAGGCGATGTCGCTGCTGCGTCCCGATCCGCTGAAGCGCCGTATCGATGGCATTGCGGCTTCGTCGGCGGGCGCGATGGGTGTGCCCGGTGCGCCCGGTGCGCCAGGCGCAGACGGCGAGGACAGCCCCGCGTGGATGGAAACGGTGGCGAAGGTCTCGCATCAGGTTGCGAAGCTGTCGCTGCCGAAGGACGACTGGGACAAGTCCGCGTTGCGTAGGCGCTTCGCCAATGCGGGCCTGCGCAGCGAAAGCGCGCCCGCAATCTACTTCGCGGCCAAGACGCTGCTCGCGCTTGCGTTGCCCGCGCTTGCGCTGATCGGCATCACGCTGTTTGCCGGCGCCGACGCGCAGAAGTTTCTGCTGATGGCGACGTTGTCGATGGCGGCACTTGGGTTTTACCTGCCGAACGTGGTGCTGAACCGCCTCGTCCAGGCGCGCCAGCGCAGCCTGTTCGAAGACCTGCCCGACGCGCTCGATCTGATGACGGTGTGCGTCGAAGCGGGTCTCGGGCTCGACGCGGCGATGCAGCGCGTTGCCGAGGAAATCGGCGTGAAGAGCCACGCGCTGAAGGAGGAACTCGAACTGGTGCTGCTGGAGCTGCGCGCCGGCGCGGGACGCGACAAGGCCTTGCGCAATCTCGCGCTGCGCACGGGCGTCGAGGACATCGACACGCTCACGTCGATGCTGATCCAGGCGGACCGTTTCGGCACGAGCGTCGGCGATTCGCTGCGTGTGTTCATCGACGCGCTGCGCACCAAGCGCCGTCTGCGTGCGGAAGAGCAGGCGGCGAAGATCGCGCTGAAGCTGCTGTTTCCCCTGATGTTCTGCATCTTCCCGACGCTCATCCTGGTGCTGATCGGCCCGGCCGCGATGAACGTCGCGCGGCAACTGCTGCCGACCATGGGCGGCATGCACTGAACCCACTGCGGGAGAGACACGATGAAAACCACGCGTCCTCATCTGCGAACAACCGGCGCGCGCCGGTCACGCGGACGTCGCCGTCAATGGGGCGTCGCGACGGTCGAGTTTGCGTTCATCGCACCCGTGCTGTTTTTTCTGCTGTGCATGGTGATGGATCTTGGCATTGCGCTATGGGTGAACCTGACCATGCAATATGCGGTGCGCGAAGGTGCGCGTTACGCGGTGACGGGGCAGACGGGGCTCGACCCGGACCAGAAGAATCCGCAGCGCTATCTGGCCGTGATCGAGGAGATCCGGGAACAGTCGATGGGCCTCTATTCCCTTGTCAACCCGAGCTACGCGATCACGGTCAACAACGGCAAGGCGCAGAGCTATTCGGACAACGCGAGCTACACGGCGAACATGTTCGGCAATCCCGGCGACATCGTCGTGCTGCAGATCAACTGCGCGTGGCCGATGATCACGCCGATGATCCGCTCGTTCTTTCCCGGCGGCTTCTTCAACTTCAGTGTCGCCGCGACCATGCGCAACGAGGGCTTCTGACATGAAGACGAGACCACGGCTCACAGGGCGGCGGCGCAGGACGCGGGGCATCGTCAGCGTCGAGTTCGCGTTGCTGCTGCCCATTCTGCTCGGCATCGCGCTGCCGCTCTACGACATCGCGCGCAACATCCAGGCGCAGATGATCCTGATCAACGTGAGCCGCGAAGGCGCGAACCTGTCGTCGCGCGCGGCGGCCACCTTCCCGATGCAGACGATCATGTCGTCGCTCGCGGCCACGACGCCGCCGCTGAGCATGAGCGCGAACGGCATGATCTACATCACGCAGATCATCGGCTCGCAAGGCTGCGACGCCAAAGGCAACGGCTGCACGGGCACGGTCGTCGCGCAATGGAAGTGGACGGGCGGCAGCGACGGCGGCGCGGCCAGCAAGATCTGGAACTGCGGGACGGCGGGTACGGCATGGGCTACCGACGGCTCCGGCGGGTGCAACAACCTTGGCGGCAAGACGCCGGCGCAGCCCGTCAATCTGCTCAAAGGCAGTTTGTCCGACGGGCAGATCGCGTACGCCGTCGAGGCGTTTTACGTGCAGCCGCCGCTGATTGGCGCGATCAGCCTGGGCGGCGGCGTCACGACGCCCGCGCTGTCGCCGGATCTGTATGCGATGAGCGTGTTCTGAAGCGCGCCAATACAAAAAGCGTTGAGAAGCACGGGGGATGCGATGAAAACTCTCAGAAGAACGACGCGCGCAGCGAGGCGCGAGCGAGGTTCGGTCAGCATACTGGTGGCCGTGTCGCTGGTTGCGCTGCTTGGCGTGGCCGGCCTCGCGATCGACGCGGGCCTTGGCTACATGATCAAGGCGCGGCTCGATTCCGCGGTAGACGGCGCATTGATCGCGGCAGGCCAGGCCGTCACGCGCGGCGCGAGCCAGGCCGAGCAGATCACCAACGCGACCACGGCGGCGAACGCATTTTTCGCAGCGAACTATCCGCAGGGTTTTCTCGGTTCGACAGCGACGCTCAGCGCGCCGTCGGTCAACATCAGCAAAGGCACCGTGACGATCGATCTCGATGCACAGGCGAGCGTGCCGCTGACGCTGATGCAGATTCAGGGCTTCAAGATACTCAATGTCGCGACCTCGGGCGAAGCGATCCGGCGCGATCTGGATATGTCGTTCGTGGTCGACGTGACGAGCTCGATGAGCGACACGACGACGCAGGCCGCTGTGCGTGCAGGTTCGGTCTCGTTCCTCAACAACTTCAATACGTCGACCGACCGCGTTTCGCTGATGCACTTCGCGACGGGTACCGTCGTCGATGTGCCGTTCAAGAGCGACCAGAGCCGCGGCTTCGATCGCACGACGATGACGAACAAGATCAACGGCTATAGCTTTGGAGGCAATACCAATTCCGTCGAGGGGCTATGGAACGCGAAGTATCAACTCGACCACGTGATTACGCAGCCGTCCAGCCTGCGTGTCATCGTGTTCTTCTCGGACGGCGCGCCGAACAGCTTTTCAGCGAAATTCCCCATTGCGACCGGCTATACGTGCAGCTCGAATACGAACACGATCAAGTCGGGCGACGACAAACCGGTATTGTCGAAGTCAAAAAATCCCTACGGCGATAATCCGGGCGGTCTGGCGGACATGTCAAAGCAGAGCGCGAACATGACGGGCGGCTGTTACGACGCGAATGCCAACAATATCGCGAATCTGCCCGCAAACTACGATTTGCACGCAGCCCAGGACGCCGACTCGGTGATTCCGATCATCACAAATTCGCCGCGCGTGGTGAACAACCAGATGCCCTACATCAACCCTGCCAACAATACCTCGGCCATGCAGGCAACCAACTTCACGAACGTGCAGATCAAATACCAGAACGTCAATCGCGCATCGCGCAATTTGCTCGAGGCCATGGCCAGCAAGGCGCGCGATGAGGGTATTTATGTGTTCGCGCTTGGCTACGGACCTTATCTGACGGTGCCTAAAGGACCCGACAACGAATACGGGCAGGACATCCTCAAATGCATCGCCAATGTCGCCGACGGCCCCAGCCGCTGTTATAACCCGAAGCAGCCTGTTGGCGTGTATTGCTACGCTGCGACCGTCGACGCCATCAAGCCATGCTACGCACAGCTGGCTTCCGCCATTCTGCGGATCGCCAGGTAGCGGCCGCGCATCAAACAGTGACGCTGCCGTGACAGGCGCGCGTGCTGCAACACCGTCGTCAAAGCCCGCGCCTTGAAGTGCGCGGGCAATCAAGGTGCGCTATCGTGTGACTGCCCGCGGCTCGCGCAGCGGGCCTCCTGACAAACGCTTCGTTTATCGACGGGGACGCACGATGGTCAAGAAATCCGCGCCGCACGCACCCGCGCAGCCCTCTGCGCAGGCTTCGCGCGCTTCCACGCGGCCACGCAAGAGCGGGGAAACGCCGGGCCCGTCCGGGCACCCTGAAATCGATGCGCAGGTCGTGCTCGTGCTGCAAGGCGGCGGCGCGCTGGGCGCGTATCAGGCTGGCGTATTCGAAGCACTGCACGATGCAGGCATCGAACCCGACTGGGTGATCGGCACGTCGATCGGCGCAATCAACGGCGCGATCATCGCGGGCAACCCGCCCGCGGACCGGATGAACCGGCTGCGCACGTTCTGGGAACGCGTCACGTGGACGGGCGCGCAGCACGCACCGGACTGGCTGGCGGCCTGCGGGCCCGCCTGTGCCGCGCTCGGGCTGCCCGCGTACCTGGCCACCGCATGGGCCGCATGGATTCCCGGTTACGAGCAATGGCTGCGCAACCTGTCGATCATGACGCAGGGCTTGCCCGCTTTCTTCACGCCGCGCGCCGACGCGTGGCTCGCGCTGCAAACACCCGTCGGGATCGAACGGGCCGCGTTTTATCACACCGCGCCGCTGCGCGAGACGCTCGCGTCGCTGATCGACTTCGATTATCTGAACAGCAAACACACGCGGCTGACCGTCGGCACGGTCGGCGTGGGCAGCGGCCAGATGCGCTATTTCACCAACCGCGACGCGCTGCTCGATGTCGAGCATGTGATGGCGTCGGCGGCGTTTCCGCCGGGTTTTCCGTCAGTGCGTATCGACGGCGAGGCGTACTGGGACGGCGGCATCTATTCGAACACGCCGCTCGAAGCCGTCCTCGATGACCGGCCGCGCCACAGTTCCGTGATCTTCACCGTGCAGCTGTGGCCCGCGCATGGCGACGAGCCCGCGTCGATCCAGCAGGCGATGAGCCGTCAGCGCGACATCCAGTATTCGAGCCGCGCGGAAAGCCATCTCGAACGGCAGCGGCAGATTCACCGGCTGCGGCATGTGATCCGCGAACTCGGCACGCATCTGCCCGAGGACCAGCGCGAAACAGCCGCCGTCAAGGAACTGCTGGGCTGGGGCTGCGGCACCACGATGCAGGTGATCGAGCTCGACGCGCCGGACTTCGGGCGCGACGATCTGCACAAGGACATCGACTTTTCGAAGGACGGCATCCGGCGGCGCTGGGAAGCGGGTTACGCCGACGCGCAACGGATGATCGAACGCGCGCCGTGGCGCGCGGAGCCCGACCCGATGGAAGGCATCGCGATCCATCGCTCGGACCCCGACGCTGTCTGATCGCGCGAAGGACGTGGAAGACGCGTAAGACGGCGACACATCTGAACGATTGCGCAAGCGCGCAGGCGTGTTGTACCTTGATCGAACAGTGCCGGGCACAGCATGCCGCGTTGCAATGCGGGGCGGCTGGACGGGCGAAGACAGACAAACAAAAACGGCAACCACAAGACCGATATGACGCATCCCAATGCAGCAGTGATCGAACGTTTCTATGAAGCATTCCAGCGGCGCGATGTCGATGCGATGGCGGCGTGCTACGCGCCCGATGTGACGTTCAGCGACCCCGTGTTCGGCGAACTGCACGGCGGCGAAGTGACCGATATGTGGCGCATGCTGGTGTCGCGCGCGCAGGAGTTTACGCTGGCCTTCAGCCACGTCAGCGCCGACGACGACAGCGGCAGCGCGCATTGGGTCGCGAGCTACCTGTTCAGCCAGACGGGCCGGAAGGTGATCAATCCCATCGACGCGCGCTTCGTGTTTCGCGACGGACTGATTGTCGAGCATCGCGACCGTTTCGATCTGTGGCGCTGGGCGGGTCAGGCGCTGGGCGCGAAGGGCGCGCTGCTCGGCTGGACGCCGTTTGTGCAGAACGCGATCCGAGCGCAGGCGAAGCGCGGGCTGGCCGCATGGCGCGCGAAGCCGGCAGCGGCATGAGGCAAGCATGTAGCAGCAGTCAATGGGCATGACCGCGTCGAGCCTGCCACGTTAGGGCTGGTGGGCGCGACAACGAAGCAGTGAGGGCGTGATGCGCGAAGTAGATGCTGCATGGCAGGAATGGCTGGCGACCAACGTGAGCCGCGGATGCACGCAGGAATCGATGGTCGAGTCGATGGTACAGGCCGGATTCGAGATGGTCGCGGCACAGGAGATCGTGCGCCGCGCGGCGTCGGCGACAGTTGCGCAGGTGGCCACGGTCGTGTCGCCCGCGGACGAAGCGCGCGCGTATGACTACGATGTCTGTCCCGTCGCGGAGGGCAACACGATCCACGCGCATGACCGCGACGTGGCCGTGCGGGTGCGCTTCGACCGCCCGCAGGTGATTGCATTCGACGACGTGCTGTCGGCCGAAGAGTGCGCCGAGCTGATCGAGCGCGCGCGGCATCGTTTGAAACGCTCGACCACCGTCAATCCCGACAACGGCCGCGAAGACGTGATCCAGCTGCGCACCAGCGAAGGCTTCTGGTTTCAGCGCTGCGAGGACGCGTTCATCGAACGGCTGGACCGGCGCATTTCCGCGTTGATGAACTGGCCGCTCGAACACGGCGAAGGCCTGCAAATCCTGCATTACACACAGGGCGGCGAATACCGGCCGCATTTCGACTATTTTCCGCCCGGCCAGAACGGCAGCGTGCTGCACACGGCGCGCGGCGGCCAGCGGGTGGCGACGCTGATCGTCTATCTGAGCGACGTCGAGAGCGGCGGGGAAACGGTGTTTCCGGATGCGGGGCTGGCCGTGATGGCGCGGCAGGGCGGCGCGATCTACTTTCGCTACATGAACGGCCAGCGCCAGCTCGATCCATTGACGCTGCACGGCGGCGCGCCCGTCACGGGCGGCGAAAAATGGATCATGACGAAGTGGATGCGCGAGCGTCCTTACGTCTAGCGCGGCTGAAACGCGCGATGAATTCGGGTATGGCGGGTGCTGGATGACCACCAGCGCAGGCGTGGCCATTTCAAAAGCGACGGGCGCCACGCGTACGCCCCTCCGAATGAAACAGAATACCGGGGACCCACTATGGACAACTATCAACTGGAAAGCGAGCTGCAACATCTGGAGCGGGTGCTCAGCCACATGGCCGCCGAGCATCGTTTTCCGCTGACCTACTGGCGCAACCGGCTCAATGCCGTGCTCTCGGCGCGTCTGGTGCCGTCGCAGCTCAAGCGCGCCCGCAAGCTGGATGACCTGTTGCGGGCACTCGAAACGCGCGCACCGGAAGTCGGCTGAGTGCATGTGCATGCATGTGCGCGGGTCGGGCACAACGGATGCTCTACTTCGGATGACTGGCGCAACCGTTGCGTCGGCGTAACCAGACGGAGTCAGCCATGAACAAGGACCAGGTGAAGGGCACGGCCGAAAAGGTGAAGGGCAAGATCAATGAAGCAGTCGGCAAGGCGACGGGCAACCGTAGCCAGGAACTGAAGGGCGACCTGCAGCAAGGCGCCGGCGAAATGCGCAAGTCGTATGGCGATGCGAAGGAAGCCGCCAAGGACGTCGCGCGCGAAGACCAGAAGCGTCATCACTGATCGCGAACGTGGAGCGGGCGGCGCGTACCGTGCCGTCCCGTTTCGACGTCGCGGCATTGAAACGCCGTTAATACATAGGGAGCGCATAAACAGACGGGCGAAGTCCGCAGGGCCGCGTTACGACGCGGCCCGTTTTTATTGCGAGTCCGTGCACCCTTAGAATGTGCGCTTCATTGATCGTCTACCCATCTGCTACTGGAACCCCGCGTGAGTCTCCCGATTTCTCCGCTTTCCCACGATTCCCACGATTTTCCCGATGTCCTCGCTGCGTTGCGCGAAGCAACCGGTAGCCGTCATGCGCTCATCGATTCGGCCATGCCGCTTTCCGCCGATGCCCCGACGCTCGATGACTATCGCTTGCATCTGCAACTGGTTGCGGCCTGGCTTGCTCCGCTGGAGCGTTGGCTCAAGGAGTTCAGCGATGGCCCGCAACACGCGTTGCCGTTCGTTGCACGCATGCCGCTGATCGAGCGGGATCTGGACGATGCCCGCGCAAGTGTGGAGCAAACCTGTGATGCGGCCGCCGCGCCCGATGCCGCCGATGCCGCTTACCGCTGGGGCGTGTGCTATGTGATCGAGGGATCGCAACTGGGCGGTGCCGTGCTTTACCGGCGTTTGCGCGACGCGCTCGCGCCGCATCCGTTGCGTTATCTGAGTGGCGATGGCGTGCCGCCGGGACCGCGCTGGAAAATTTTCATCGATTCGTTGCGCACACAGGTAGTCGCGCCGCACGATATCGGGCGCGCATGCGAAGGCGCGAAGGCGGCATTCGATCGTCTGCTGGCTCTGCTTCCGGCTGCGCGTGCCGAGGAAGCCGGCACACTGAGCGAAGTGAGCGAAGTGAGCGAACTGAGCGGCCGCTAGAACGGCGCTCAGTTCAACGACTGATCGCCTGCGCCGCGGGTTTGTCCGCCGTGCCCGCCGTTTTGCTGCGGCCGGCGCAGCAGCAGATCGACATGCCCGAGCAGCGTCTCGCGCGCGACCGGCTTGTGCAGCGTGCATTCGCAATCGAGGTCGACCGGAATATCGGGCGAAGCGCTCCACAGGATCACCGGCATGCCATCGAGTTCGGGATCGCTCTTGAGCGTGCGGCACACTTCTGCGCCGTCCATGCCCGGCATCATCAGGTCGGTGATGACGAGGGCGGGATGCACGCGTTGCGCGAGCTCCACGCCCTTGCGCGGCTCGAAGGCAGTCAGCACGTGAAAGCCCTCCAGTTCGAGAAGAAGAGCCCACGCGATCAGCAGATCCGGCTCGTCGTCGATGAGCAGGATGGTGGGAAGACGGCTGTCCGACAGTGCGTTCGAATCCATGTGTACAGGCAGACTTCAGCTCGCGCAGCCGGGAATCGGATGCAGGCGAACGGTCGTCGTTAATTGGTTCGGCACATGCATGACCCGTGCCAATTGAGTAAACGACGTGTTCATGCGCCTTCGCAGGCGATTTGCGGCGTGAAGCCGCATCGCGCCACGGCTTGTGCAGCGGGGCTTGCAGCGAATTCGAAGGCGCCGGGCAGTTCTTATTGAAGCGCGTTCGCAGGAGACTTACGAGTGATGGCGATTCGCAAAAAGTAACAGCGTCGTTGTAAGTTCTGATGCGCCGCGATGTCGATTATTCCAGGTCGGGAAGACGGCGGCGGGTGGCCTGATGTGTGCGGAAGGGTCCATGCGTTCACTTTCTTTCGGGTAGACTGCATGGCTATGGACCGACTAACCAGCCAACCGTGCACCGAGATGCCGGTCGACACCACGCAGGTGTTCGAACTGTTGCCCGACGCCTGGCTGATTCTCGACGAGCGCTTTCACGTCCTGCTCGCCAACGCGCGTTACTGCAACATGCAGGGTCTCGCGCTTGCCGATATTCGCGGGCTTTCCATCTACGACATCAACCAGTTCGGCTCGCAATCGCAGCGCGATTTGCGGCGCAACTGGCTCGACTCGATGCTGCCCGGCCTCGCGCCCGGCGAGACCCGCCTGTCGCCGCTGTTGCGCTACGACATGCCCGCGCCGAACCAGCGCGAAGGCGAACTGACGCCGCATTACTGGCAGGTGCGCACCTCGATCATCAATCCGGGCGACGGGCGCGCGCCGATGATCGGCATGTGCGTGATGGATGTGACGGACTCGATTGCGACCAGCGAGCGCGATCAGCGCGAACGCGCGAAGCTGCGTTCGCAGGCGCGCCTGCGCCAGGTGCTGGTCGACGAGGCGAATGCGGAATTGCGCGCGCATCGCGAGCAGTTGCGCCAGGCGCTCGCGTTCGCGCATGTCGGTGCATGGGAACTGGACCCGGCGACGGGCGCCGTGGAAGGCACCGATCAATGCAAGGTCAATCTCGGCCTCACGCCCTCCGATACCCTGACGCAGTCGCTTTTGTTCGACGAACTCGTCGACGAAGCCGACCGCGTGCGCGTGAACGAAGCGATGTCGCACGCGCTCGCGCAGCGCGAGCACTTCGAGGTGGAGTTTCGTGTCACGTGGCCCGATCGCTCGGTGCACTGGATTCTGCTGCGCGGCCTCGGCCGTTATCAGTCGGATGACACGCTGAAGGCGATCGTCGGCTTTACGCTCGACATCACGTCGCGCAAGGAAGCCGAACTCGAGCAGCGTGCGATCGCCGAATCCGAAAAGCGCGCCAGAGAGCACAGCGACGAAGTGGCGCGCGCGATGGACCATTTCGTCACCGCCGTGAGTCACGAACTGCGCTCGCCGCTCGGCGCGATACTCTCGTGGACCACGTTGCTGCAGCGTGCCGCCGATCCCTCACACGTGACGCGCGCGGCGGGCGTGATCGAACGCAATGCGCATCAGTTGTCGCACATGGTCGACGACCTGCTGGACAGCGGCGCGATCGCGACGGGCAAACTGTCGGTGAGCCTGCGGCCCGTCGATCTCGGCGCGCTGGCGGGCAACGTCGCCGAAGATATCCGCATGACGGCGGAGACGAAAGGGCTGCGGCTCGTGGTCGGCGAGCTTGCGCCCTGCGTGGTGATGGCCGACGAAAGCCGGATGAAGCAGATCGCGTGGAATCTGCTGTCGAATGCGGTGAAGTTCTGCGCGCAGGGCGAAGTCGAGCTTGGCGTGACGGTGAACGGCCACCAGGCGGAACTGAGTGTGCGCGATACGGGCTGCGGTATCGAGCCCGATGCGCTCGCACGGATTTTCGAGCGCTTCCAGCAGATCAATCCCGAAAGCGGCGGACGCGTGGCGGGCCTCGGGCTCGGGCTGTGGCTCGTCAAGCACCTCGTCGATCTGCATCACGGCAGCGTGACGGCAGAAAGCGCCGGGCGCGGGCAGGGCGCGACGTTTCGCGTGATCTTGCCGCTGTATCGATGAAAGCTGATTAACGCGAGTTTTTACGCGCGTTGTTAACGCGAGTCTTAACGATAAGGCGGCGGTTCGTTCAGCACCGCCCAGAACATGCCGAGATCGTTGATTGCGGCCATGAAATCATCGAACTCGACGGGTTTCACCACATACGCGTTCACGCCGAGATCGTAGCTGCGCAGCAGGTCTTTTTCTTCCCGCGACGACGTGAGCATCACCACGGGAATGCGCTTGAGCTTGTCGTCGCCGCGCACGTGTTTCAGTACTTCGTGTCCGTCGATCTTCGGCAGCTTCTTGTCGAGCAGAATGACAGCGGGATTTTCGTCCTTGCGGTCCGCGTACTGACCTTCGCGGCGCAGATAGTCGAGCGCTTCCGCGCCGTCGCGAATCGACACGACCGGGTTCGCCAGCCGCGTTTTTTCCAGCGCGATAAGCGTCAACTCGATGTCGTTGACATTGTCTTCCACCAGCAAGATCGGTCTAAGCACGCGTAGTTCCTCGTTGTGATGAGCGCGTCATGCGCGCCTGGCGTCGTTCGCGCCATCTGCGGTGCGGGCGTCCGCGCCCGTTTCCGCGTTGACTTCCGTGTTGATCTCTTTCGGCACGGGCCTGAAGGGCTGGCCTGGCGACAGTGCCGCGAGCCTTGCCACGGCAGCCGTCGCACTTTCTTCACGCGCACCCGCATCAGGTGTGAACGAGAGCGGCAACGAGAAATAGACGGTTGCGCCCTTGTTCAATTCTCCCTCGGCCCATGTCGTACCGCCATGGCGTTCGACGATACGTCGCACACTCGCAAGCCCGATGCCTGTTCCTTCAAATTCTTCCGCGCGATGCAGCCGCTGGAACACGCCGAACAGCTTGTCCACATAGCGCATGTCGAAGCCGACGCCGTTGTCGCGCACGAACACGACGCGCTGTCCCGCCAGGTCGCCTTCGCCCGCCCTGCTCGAAATCTCGATGACGGCAGGCGCGGTCGGATCGTCATGAAGGCGGCTGAATTTTACTGCATTCTCAATCAGGTTCCGTAGCACCACATGCAGCAGCACGGGGTCCGCCGTGACCTGCGGCAGATCGCCGATGCGCCAGTCGATAGGCCGTTCGCCCGTGTTGCGCTGTTCGTCGGCGACCAGCGTTTGCGCGAGCGTGCGCAGGTCGACGCTTTGCGGGCGCAGCGCGGCGCGGCCCATCTGCGAGAACGCGAGCAGGTCGTCGACCAGCTTGCCGCCGAAGCGCGCGGCGCCGATGATCCGCTCGACGAAATGCCGTCCACGCTCCGAGAGCTTTGCGCTGTCCATGTCACGCAGCAGATCGGCAAAACCGACGATATGCCGCAGCGGCGCGCGTAAATCGTGCGACACCGTGTACGAAAAGCCTTCCAGTTCTTCGTTCGCGCGGCCCAGTTCCATCGCCAGTTGCGCGAGTTCTTCGGCGCGCCGCAGCACGATGCCGAGCAACGCGGTGCGAAACTCGACAGCGATTTCAAGCTCCGCCTGGCGCCACGGCGACGAGCGGCCGCGCACGGTTTCCGTCCATGTGTCGAAGCTTTCGCGCGGCGACAGCGAGGCCGACAGCGACGACAGCTTCACGCGCGGATCGCCCGCCCATTTGAGCGTGCGCACGACTTCCGCCCGAAACCAGATCACGTAGTTGCGAAACAGCCTGGAGATCGACAACGCCAGCATGCCCGCGTACTCGGGATGCGCAGTGCGTCCCCATGCCTGCGCGAGATCGTCGGTCGACCAGATGTCGTCGCTTTGTGTGTCGAGCCACGCGACCAGCTGCTCGATGGTCGCTTCGTCGGGCGCGTTTCCCACGGGCACGATGCGCCCGTCGAACACGATCGCGGCACCCGTCGAATTGGTCAGCGCGAGCAGTTCGCGCGGGTCGTTGGCGAGCGCGTCGATGAAGTGATCGGTATTCGCCATTGCCGCGAGCAGGCGCGACTGGCGGCGGCGCAGTTCGAGCCGGTGTTCGGCTTCGGCGTGATCTTCCTTCGCTTCGACCTGCAGCGACAGCACCTGCGCAATGTGCTCGCACGCGGTGCGCACTTCGAACGGCGGCACGCGCGCGCTCGCGTGATGGCACGAGATCAAACCCCACAGCTTGCCGCGCACGACGATCGACATCGACATGGACGACCATGTGCCCATGTTCTTCATGTACTGCACATGCACGGGCGACACGCTGCGCGACGACGCGTAGGTCAGATCGGTCGGCGCATGTGTGACGGGACTCAGCGCGGGCACGAGCGGTGCGGGCACGTAGTCGGCGTCGGCGATCAGGCGGATGCGGTTGCGCACGTAGAGCGCGCGCGCTTGCGGCGGAATATCGGAGGCGGGAAAGCGCTGGTCCATGTACGACGGATAGCCGGCATCGAGCGCTTCGGCGATCACGTGGCCGTTGCCTTCGTCGTCGAAGTCATACACGAGCGTGCGCCCATAGCCCGTGATGCGATGCACTTCCTGCGCGGCGAGCGCGGCCAGATCCTCGACGCTCTGCACTTCCTGCAGGCGGTTGATGAAGGTGCGCACGAGCGGATACATCGACGAGAACACATCGGCCGTGCCGCGCGCAGGTTCGAGTTCGACGAAGGCCACGCCCTGGTAGCGGTGCACGACGATGGCCAACGGCGACGGGCGTGTACCGCGCTGCGTTGCGCCGCGTGGATCGTCGATGGAACCGACGTAGAGCGGCACGCCTTCCGAGCTTTCTGCTTCGAGTGACGCGAGCGCCTGGATGGCCAGCGTTGCCGCTTCGCCGAGCACATTGGACAGCGGTTTGCCCAGCACATTTTCAAGCGGGGTTTGAGCGAGCGACGCAACGTTCGCGCTCGCCTGTATGACGGTGCCGTCGTCCGTTACGCTAAAGAGAAAGCCATGCGGCTGGATGCCTCCCGGGATATGGATGGGTTCGCGCGCGCAATCGACCATCGCGCTCGCCATGTCTTCGTTATGCTGCTCGTTGACGCCCGGTGCGTTCGACATGCTTTCTCCATGTGACGGTCGCGCCATTCTCGCATACGCGTTGCGGGTTCTGCTCAGCGAGGCATGGCCGTGCCGTGCGTGCATCCGAAGCCGATCGCCATTGCCTGTCAGGTACACCGATTGCTACGGCTATGCGTTTCCCGCGTTCGTGCAGCCAGGCTGTGCCGCGCCCACATCATTCGCCTGAGGATCACAACCATGCCGACCGATTCCCGCATCTCCGAGGGCTTGCCGTTTCCGCTCGGCGCGACCTGGGATGGCAAAGGCGTCAACTTCGCGCTCTTTTCCGCGCATGCGACAAAGGTCGAGTTGTGCCTGTTCGACGACGAAGGCAAGAACGAACTCGAACGCATCGAGTTGCCCGAATACACCGATGAAGTGTGGCATGTGCATGTGGCGGGCCTGAAGCCGGCCACCGTCTACGGCTATCGCGTGCATGGGCCGTATGAGCCCGAAGCCGGACATCGTTTCAATCCGAACAAGCTGCTGCTCGATCCGTATGCGAAGGCGCAGGTCGGTGCGTTGCGCTGGGACCCGTCGCTGTTCGGCTATACGCTCGAAACGGAAGACGACCTCTCGTTCGACGAACGCGACAGCGCGCCATTCATGCCGAAGAGCCAGGTGGTCGATCAGACCTTCAACTGGACACACCCGACGCGTATTCGCGTGCCGTGGGACCGCACCATCGTCTATGAGACGCATGTGCGCGGCTATACGAAGCTGCATCCCGATGTGCCGGAGAAGATGCGCGGGACCTTCGACGGACTCGCGCAAAGGGCGGTGATCGACCATATCAAACGCATCGGCGCGACGACCATCGAGCTGCTGCCGATCCACTCGTTCGTCAACGATCAAACCCTGCTCGACAAGGGGCTGACCAACTACTGGGGCTACAACACGATCGGTTTTTTCTCGGCCGATCCGCGTTATTTTGCGCGCGGCCCGGGTGTGATCGACGAGTTCAAGGAGATGATCGACCGCCTGCACGACGCCGGTCTCGAAGTGATTCTCGACGTCGTCTACAACCACACGGCGGAAGGCAACGAGCGCGGGCCGACGCTGTCGTTTCGCGGCATCGACAACGCGTCGTACTACCGGCTGATGCCCGACGAGTCACGCTACTACATCAACGACACGGGCACGGGCAACACACTGAATCTCTCGCATCCGCGCGTGCTGCAGATGGTCACGGACAGCCTGCGCTACTGGGTGACGGAGATGAACGTCGACGGCTTCCGCTTCGATCTCGCGACCATTCTCGGGCGCGAGCCGTATGGCTTCGACGAAGGCGGCGGCTTTCTCGACAGTTGCCGGCAGGACCCGATCATCTCCAGCGTGAAGCTGATCGCGGAGCCGTGGGATTGCGGGCCGGGCGGCTATCAGGTGGGCGGTTTCCCGCCGGGCTGGGCTGAATGGAACGACCGCTTTCGCGACACCGTGCGCTCGTTCTGGAAGGGCGACGAAGCGACTTCGGCGGAACTTGCGACGCGCCTCACGGCATCGGGCGACTTCTTCAACCGGCGCGGGCGCAGGCCGTGGGCGAGCGTGAACTTCATCACCGCGCACGACGGCTTCACGCTGAACGATCTCGTCTCGTACAACGAGCGCCACAACGAAGCGAATGGCGAGGACAACAACGACGGACACAGCGACAACCGCTCGTGGAATTGCGGCGCGGAAGGCCCGACTGACGACGCCGAAGTGATCGAATTGCGCGAGCGCCAGAAGCGCAATCTGCTCGCGACGCTGCTGTTCTCGCAAGGCACGCCGATGGTGCTCGCGGGCGACGAGTTCGGGCGCACGCAGAAGGGCAATAACAATGCGTATTGCCAGGACAACGAGATTAGCTGGGTCGACTGGAAGGGTATCGACGAGCGCGGTCATGCGCTTGCCGGTTTCGTGCGCAAGCTGACGACGCTGCGTCACACGCTGCCTGTGCTGCGGCGCAATCGCTTCCTGACGGGCGAGATGCGCGAGGACATCGGCGTGAAGGACGTGAAGTGGCTAAGCCCGGCCGGCGTCGAATTGACAGACGAGCAATGGGCCGATCCGGCGATGCGCTGCTTTGGCCTCGTGATCGACGGACGTGCGCAGGCGAGCGGCATCCGTCGTCCGGCGTCCGATGCGACGTTGCTGCTGGTCATCAATGCGTATCACGATGTCGTCGACTTCACGTTGCCGGAAATTCCCGGCAGCGATCAATGGAGCTGTATGATCGACACGAATGCACCGGAACGCGATGAATTGCCCGATTTCGAATCGGGCGATGTGTATCAGGTGACAGGCCGTTCGCTGCTGCTGTTCGCGTTGCATGCGAAGGGTGAGACGAAGCGGATCTTCCAGCGGCTCGAAGAGCGCCTCACAGAGTAATTGCCGTTGGAAGGTTAGTGGCGGGCCTGAGAGGAAGTGGGAGTAGCAAAAAGAAAAACGGACCTCTTCGCGAGAAGAGGTCCGTTTTCATTTGCACGTCATGCCGCAGTTACGTAAATCACGCGCTGCGTGCCACCGTCTCCTGTGACGCTCCTCCAGTGCTCCATGCCGGCTGTCCGTTGCCAGTCGCACCGCCCACATTCGTGCGGCGCTGCGCCGAAGCTGCCGCGATCCGCTCGACATCGACACGCGGCTGTGCCGGGCGTGCATCCGTCAGCGTGCTGTAGAGCTTCAGATACGCCTGCACCGGCTTGCGCCAGCTGAAGTCGCCTTGCATCGCATTGCGTTGCAGCGTGTGCCACGACGAAGGGCGCATGAAGGCATCGAGCGCGCGTTGCACGGCCGCCGCGACGTCTTCAGGCGTTTCGCCGTCGAACAGGAAACCGGTTGCGCCATCTTCGGGCAAGCCGAGTTCGGGCGAGCGTTCGGGCGTGTAATCGACGATCGTGTCGCGCAGTCCGCCAACGCGCGACGCGACGGGAATCGTGCCGTAACGCAGCGCATAGAGTTGCGTGAGACCGCACGGCTCGAAACGGCTGCCGTGCAGCAGAATATCGGCGCCCGCATGCAACCGGTGCGCGAGGCTTTCGTCATAGCCGATATGCACGCCGACGCGCTGCGGCCACGCCGTGGCGAGATCGCGCATCGCGGCCTCGAGGTACGCATCGCCTTTACCGAGAATCGCAACCTGCAGACGCGGATGACGCGCGAGCAGCAGCGGCAGCGCGTCCGCCACGACGTCCGCGAGTTTCTGCGACGTGAGACGGCTGCCGATCGCGACGAGCGGCGCGAACGGATCGACGCTCAGGCCAAAGGTCTGCTGCAGATCACGTTTGCAGGCCTGCTTGCCGCGCACGTCGTCGACGGAATAGGGGCGCGCGATCAGCGGGTCGGCAGCGGGATTCCACGTTTCGCCGTCGATACCGTTCGTGATTCCCGACAGCTTGTGCGAGCACGCCTGCAGCACGCCTTCCATAAGATGCCCGAAGCGCGGCGTGAGAATTTCGCGCGCGTAGTTTTCGCTGACGGTCACGACCTGGTGCGCGTGCACGATACCCGCCTTCATCATGCTCAGCGCGCCGTAGAATTCGACGCTGCGCGGGTCCGTCAGCGCGGGCGCGAGCAGTTCGGGCGGCACGCCCATCCAGCTGCCGAGCGCGAGCGGATAGTTGCCCTGGAAAGCCAGGTTGTGCACGGTGAAGACGCTTTTGGCCGTGACGCCGGCCAGCTTCATCAGCAGCGGCGTGAGGCCAGTGTGCCAGTCGTGTGCATGCACGATATCGGGCTTCTGCACGCCGCGCACGCCGCGCGCAATGCGCGTCGCAGCGGCCGACAGCGACGCAAAGCGGATCGCGTTGTCGAGATAATCGCGGCCCTGCTCGTCCTGATAGAGGTTGTCGCGTTTGAACAGATGGTCCATCTGCAGCAGCAGCACGGGCACGCCCGTGTCGGGCATGTGCGCGCGTAGCAGCCGCGCGTCGCCACCCGGCAATCCGCCGATGCGGCAAATGGGCGTCACACCGACGGCGTGTTCCAGCGCCGAAGGGTACGCAGGCAGCAGAATGGTCGAATCGACGCCCGCATCGCGCAACGCAGCGGCGTACGCACTCACCATGTCGCCCAGGCCACCGGACTTCGCCAGCGGCACCGCCTCGGAGGCGACGAGAAGGACGTTCAGCGTCAAGGTTATGGCTCCCGGTGAAAGAACAGATCGAGTGAGACGCTTGAAAAGCCGCCGCAAATGGCAGGCGCGATTCGCGTGGCGAATCGGGTCGGCGAGAGGTGTGGGACGGACGGCTTCGATAAACAGCAAGCGGTGTGCCAAATGCAAGTTTTTGCGCGAGGCTTATGCGGCGCGGCTTGCGATTTTCTTCAGATCTTTACGGCTGGCTTTGCTGCTGTGCATGAAGCACTGTAGAGGATGAAATGCGTCAACTTGGTGAATATGCGCACGCGATGAAGGGATTCGCGCGAATGTAAAAGCTGGCGGAAAAAGCAGAGGGTTTTACATGGATGCTTTAAAGCGGCACGAGCGTTCGCGATGGATCGCTCGTGCCGCGCGGCCGTGGCAGGGCGCATTGCACGCCCCGCAGCCGCTTCGGGCTGTCAGATATCCAGCCGCGAAATCTTCGCACCTTCGAGCGACACGCCCGCCATCAGGCCGGCGTTGGTCAGCACGAATGCCTGCACCGGCTTGGTGGCCGTCGTCGTATCGATGTTGCCGTTCGCACCCACCTTCACGAGCGCGACCGTCGCGTCGCCGCCAACCGACCAGCCGTTGCTGTTGCGGAACTGGTCCAGCGCGTCCTGCGTCATGAACAGGAACACCACGCCCTTCGATTGCGCGCCGATCTGCAGGCCAAACGAGCCTGCCGCCGTGCTGTAGTAACCCACCGTTTGCCCGCCGACGCGCAAAGAGCCCTGGCCATATTGCCCGCCGATCCAGAACCCCGCCTGGACGACCGACGGGAACACCAGCACGCCGCGCGCTTTCGAGACAAGTTCGCGCGAGCCATGCGCCGTCGTATAGAGGCGCGAAAGCGTTTCGTCGACGCTTGAATCGATTGCGCGGCGCTTGTCCGCGTTGCTCGCGTTGGTGCTGGAATGCTCACCCGTCATCGTGCAGCCCGAGAGGGCCAGGCCGCCGGCAGCAAGTGCGGCGCTGGTGCTCAGTATGAATTTTCTTCTATGCATCATCGTTCTCCTGTCTATCATCGCGAGGTCCGCCGGCCAGCACCTCCCTTGGGGCTGTGCCGTCGCCGCGCAGGGCGTGAAGCCCTGTGCAGCAAGGACTGAGCTTGTGACAGCAGTTCGCGTGCCTGCCCTGTCCGCAGGCGCTTGCCGATGCCGTCCGGCCTGCGCGAGGCCACGCAATCAGTCCTCTGCGGTATGGACGTGGTCCCGTGAAGCACCGAGGTATGTATGAATTACACGCGTGTTATGCCGTATCGGACGTGGCGCGCTTTAACAGTTCGAGCAGACGTTGGGGTGTGAGCGGTTTTGCGCAATGCGCGTCGAAGCCGGCTTCACGTGCGCGTTCGCGGTCGCGTTGCGACGCGTAACCCGTACACGCGATCAGCAACATATGCGCGGTCGATCCGCGTGCACGCAGGCGGCGCGCGAGCTCCAGCCCGTCGACGCCCGGCATCGCAATGTCGAGCACCACGGCAAACGGCTGCCAATCGGAGGCGAACTCGCAGACGTCCTCGGCGCCGTGCATTGCGCAGCATTCGAAGCCGTTCGCGAACAGCAGCAGTTGCAACGCGTCGGCAGCATCGGCGTAATCATCAACGACCAGCACGCGGCGGTTGTCGCTCATGTGCGGGCCGACGGGTCGCCATTGCAACTCGTCTTCGTCGTCGTGCGGGTTCTTGGTTGGCATCGTTCGGTCTCCTGTTGGCGCTTCGGCGCCTTTGTCGTTCTCCAGAACCGCGAAGATCAGCAAGGGATGGACCCGCGATTCCTTTACGAATTGCATGAGTCGCGCTCAATTAACAATTTCGCCGCATCTCAGGGTTAACCAGGAAGAAAACGCCAATGGCGGGGCGCTAAAGATTACGAATAAGCGAAAGCCCTGTTGTTGAACGGTTGAAAAGGGGTGAAAGGGGTGAAAGTCCGTTTTATTCGTGCGACATAAACGCGTATTCGGATTTATATTCTGATCGGCGCCGCAATTCGCGCTTCCAATAAAGACAGCAAGCGAGGGACTATGAATACATCGTCTGTGATGGGACGGCGTGCGCTCGGCATGGTCGGCGGCGCGGCGCGTCTGGCAAGCGTGGATGTGCTGCGCAAGATGCATGATGCGAATGCGGCGGCGCGAACCTTTCAGCCACTGGATATCGCCGTCGAGCGCATATCGGAGTTGGAGCGCCGCGCGTCCTTTCCTTATATTGCGGGATCGGTGCAACACAAATTGCGCGTATTCGATTCGATACGGGATTTCGAGCAGCGTGGATTGCCTGCCGTTGCGCTGCCATGTTTTGAAAGCCATCTCTTCATTGACGAATTGCAGCAAAACACGGCACTCGCCATCGTCGATATGATCGCCGCGCTATTTGTGCATATTCGACAGCGCTTTCCCATGGCACGACGGATTGGCGTGCTGACGACGCCCGCTCTGTGTGAAAGCCGCCTGTTCGAACGATACGGCGAGCGGGTGCGCGTGGAAGTGGTGAGCATTGGCGTGCAGCGTGCGACCGGACTGCGCGCGGCTTGCGAAGCGCTGATCGGGCAGGGCGTCGACGTGCTGCTGCCGGGGAGCGCAGACAGCGCGTTATCGCTGCGGCGGTTGGGCGCGCAGGCTGTGCCTGTGATCGACAGCTATTCGGTGTATGCGCAACATCTTCTGTTTGCTGGGCAGCGCAAACCAATGCGCGAGATGAAACTTGGCGTGGTCGGCGGCGTGGGGCCGGCCGCCACCGTCGACTTCCTGCAGAAGGTGGTGCGCAATACGCCCGCCGCGCGCGATCAGGAGCATATCAAGGTTATCGTCGAGCAGAACCCGCAGATTCCCGATCGCACCGACTATCTGACGGGTTTCGGTGTGGACCCGTCGCTCGCGCTTTACGCGACCTGCAAAAAGCTCGAGGACGGCGGTGCCGATCTGATTGCGATTCCATGCAATACCGCGCACGCGTTCATCGCGCCCATCGAATCACGTCTGCGCGTGCCCATCGTCAACATGATGAACGTGACGGCGGACTATCTGCGCACGGCTTTTCCCACTGTCGATCGCATCGGCCTGCTGGCGACGGACGGCACGATTGCAAGCGGCGTCTATCGCACGGCACTCGAGGCGCGCGGCATGATTCAGGTGCTGCCGCCGCTCGCGATGCAGGCGCGCGTGACGAACGCGATTTATGGTGCGCGCGGCGTGAAGGCGGGCTTTACGAGCGGCGAATGTGCCGACGACATCATCGCGGCCGTCGAGAGCCTGTTGTTGCAACAGGTTGAAGTTATTCTGCTGGCCTGCACCGAGTTGCCGCTTCTCTTTCCGGATGCGGCGACGGTGACGCGCAAAGGCCGCACCGCGCATCTCGTCGATCCGACGGATGTGCTCGCGAGATGTTGCGTCGAGCACACGCGCGGCAAGCCGCTTGCCACGCGGGAGCAGGCGCAACAGGCAAGCGTGCCGGTCGAATATGCCGCCTATGCGAAGCGCGCACAAAGCAATACGGCATTTAATGCCGAAATGCTTTGATAAGCGTTTAGCAAATGACTGTGGTGTTTCTTTTCGCTTTCTAATCGCTTTCCGCTAAAGAAAATTACAAGGAATTTCTTTTCGTTGGCAAACGTTTCACAATAATTTCTTCATTCGACTTCAGACTGCGTTTCCAGCGACGGCCAGCGTTGTTTGCGGCCGTTATCGAACGTATAGCGCTGGAACCAGGATGCTCGAATGAACGGACTTCCTCTCTCTACTTTGCGTGTGGGTGCAATCGTTGCGCTCACATCGGTCGCGCTCGCCGCCTGCGGCGCCGACGATGCCGCCACGGTCGGCAACACTACACAGAGCGCTTCGCAAGCCAATAACGGCGGGCCTTCCGTACTGAGCGCGGCTGCATCGCCGTTGCCGTCTGCCGCAATGGGCAATTCGGCAAGCGCATTCAATACGCCCGCAGGCGACAGGATGAATGCGTCCGGCAACTCACAGGACAACGCGCAGGACAGCGCCGCCATTCTGAGCGCGCAGGCGAGCCTTGCCGCCGACAACCAGCAGATCGCGCCCGTTCTCCGCTATGCGCCGGGCGACGACAGCCATTGAACCGATGTTCACGCACTAAAGAAATAACGAATCAAAGCAATAAAGAAACGCGCGTGAATGCGCGCGGTTATTCCATTGTTAATTCCTTTCCCCCCGAGAAGAAGGCAATAACATCATGACATCCAATAGCCGTCGCCGTTTTCTAAAGACCGCTGCAACGTCCGCGGGCGCTGCCGCCGCTGTGACGATGCTGCCGGAATCGATCCGCAATGCGCTTGCCGTTCCGGCCAATTCGCGTACGGGCTCGATCCGTGACGTCGAGCACATTGTTGTGTTCATGCAGGAGAACCGTTCGTTCGATCATTACTTCGGCCATATGCGCGGCGTGCGCGGCTACAACGACCGCTTCCCGATTCCGCTGCCCAACGGCAAGCCCGTCTGGTATCAGCCGTCGAAGGCCGATGCGACCAAACCCGTACTGCCGTTCCACCTGAACACGCAGACCACGAGCGCGCAATGCGTCGGCGATCTGGATCACTCGTGGTACAAGACGCACGGCGCGATCGACGGCGGCCGCTACGACCAGTGGCCCGCCAACAAGACCGACATGACGATGGGCTATCACCTGCGCTCGGACATTCCGTTCCACTACGCGCTGGCCGATGCGTTCACGATCTGCGACGCGTACTTCTGCTCGCTGCCCGGCCCGACGCACCCGAACCGTTCGTATCTGATGACGGGCACGGTCGACCCGACGGGCACGAAGGGCGGCCCGCTGCTCGACAACAACGATTTCGTGGACGGCGACGTGCCGCCGAAGTATCAACTGCTGTCGTGGACCACGTATCCGGAGCGTCTCGAAGCAGCCGGCATTTCGTGGCAGATCTATCAGCAGGGCACGGATGGCTCGGACCCGCTGAACGGCAACTACGGCACGAACATCCTGCAGAACTTCGAGAACTTCATCAACGCGCAGCCGGGTTCGTCGCTGTTCCAGCGCGCGCAGACGGTGCGCACGATCGACGACCTGAAGGCCGATGTGCAGGCCAACCGCCTGCCGCAGGTGTCGTGGCTGTGCCCGCCCGCCGCATACTCGGAGCATCCGAAGTACACGCCGGCGTACGGCGCGGAATATACGTCGCAGATTCTCGATGCGTTGACGTCGAACCCCGAGGTGTGGAGCAAGACGGTGCTCTTCATCATGTACGACGAGAACGACGGTTTCTTCGATCACGTCGTGCCGCCGCAGGTGGCAACGTCGCGCGCGCAGGGTCTGTCGACGGTGACGGCGGACGGCGAGATTCACAACGTGGTGAATCCGGGACGCGGCGGCAGCTACACGGTCGACAACCTGCCGTACGGTCTCGGACCGCGCGTGCCGATGACGATTGTCTCGCCGTGGACGAAGGGTGGCTTCGTGTGCTCGCAGGTGTTCGATCACACGTCGGTGATCCGCTTTATCGAAACGCGTTTTGGCGTGCATGAGCCGAACATCACGCCGTGGCGCCGCGCGGTGTGCGGCGATCTGACGACGGCCTTCGATTTCCGCACGCCGGACGCGAAGATGCCGCCGCTGCCGGACACGAGCAACTACAAGAGCCTCGCCGACAACCAGTGCGCGACGCAGCCTGCGCCGACGGTGCCTGCCGTGCCGGGTCCGATCGATCCGCAGGAGCCGGGCATCCGCTTCGCGCGTGCATTGCCGTATGAATTGCATGTGAACGGCAAGGTCGACGAAAAGGCGAATTCGCTGACGATCGAATTTGGCAACACGGGCGATCAGGGCGCGCACTTCTATGTGTATTCGAGCAACCGCACGGATGGTCCGTGGCGCTATACGGTTGAAGCGGGCAAGACGCTGAAGGATGTGTTCAATCTGTCTTCGACGAATGGCGCGTATGCGTTCACCGTGTATGGCCCGAATGGTTTTGTCCGCAATTTTGCGGGGAATGCGCAGCCTGGCGCTAACGTGGCGGGTGTTCCGGGGCACAATCGCAAGCCGGCGCAGCCTGAGGTAAAGACGCATTACGACGTTGGCAATGGCAACGTGTATCTGAAGTTCACGAATCACGGTGACAGCATTGCGCGTCTGTCGGTGGTCGATAATGCGTATGGCGCGCATCCGCGGCCTGTGATTGTGCCTGCCGGCGCTTCGATTGAAGAAGCATGGGTTTTGTCGGCGAGTCATCACTGGTATGACCTGACGGTGAGCGATAACGATGACGCGGCGTTTCAGCGCCGGTTGGCCGGGCATGTCGAGAACGGGAAGGTTAGTATCAGTGATCCGGCGGCTGTGGTGCCAGTGATGGCGGCGTCGTAAGGTTTTTTTGCAGCAGCGCAAGGTTGGCCTCGGCGTGAGATTTCATGTCGAGGTTTTTTTTGTTCTGATTTTTGTCTGGCGACGCTTTGTTTGGTTTGCTTGTGTTTTTGCTGGCATCCGCGATATGTCTTGCCTGCTTCAGGCGTTGCCCCTGTGCGGGGCGGCACTTACTTTCTTTGCCGCCGCAAAGAAAGTAAGCAAAGAAAGCGGGCTAACACCGCCCGTTCTTGACCTCCGCCTGAGGGCCCCCAA
>NZ_JAAGPI010000062.1 GCF_017104715.1 Burkholderia sp. Ac-20365 | reverse complement strand
GTGTGAAGCGGAGGACCCGTTGGGGGCCCTCAGGCGGTGGTCACGAACGGGCGGTGTTAGCCCGCTTTCTTTGCTTACTTTCTTTGCGGCGGCAAAGAAAGTAAGTGCCGCCCCGCACAGGGGCAACACTAATAAACCAATAACATCTCGCGGATGCCAGCAAAAAACCCTGGCACACCAAACCTACACCAATCTCCCCACCACCTCCTCAAGCGAAACCACCCCCTTCCGCGTCGAAGACAAACCCTCAAACTCAATCCATCCTTCATTAAACCCATCAATCATCTGCATACGCGGCAGCGGATTCTGCATCCCTTGCGAGCGAAACAACGTTTCCCATTCCTCTCGAGGCACAACCTGCATGGAAACAGGCCGCGCAAGCGCATCAGCAAACGCAGCAGCAATCTCATTGGGTGTCACGCGCCGCGGC
This sequence comes from Burkholderia sp. Ac-20365, assembly GCF_017104715.1. Lineage (GTDB taxonomy): Bacteria > Pseudomonadota > Gammaproteobacteria > Burkholderiales > Burkholderiaceae > Paraburkholderia. Next base: position 38,460 of record NZ_JAAGPI010000062.1, on the reverse strand, counting down.
CCTTCAAGCTCGACAACACGCGTCCCGACCCACGAATCCTGCAACAACTCAGCCGCGACAAGCCCGATATCATCAGTCGCCACCATCGGCACAGGCTTATCCAAAGGCTGCAAAAAGCTTGGAATCACACCGTGCTCGCGCGCCGGCGCAACATCCCATGCAGAATTCTCGAAGAACCACGCAGCGCGAAGAAACGCCACAGGCAACGGCAGCGTTCGCAGCGCCTGCTCCATGAGCCCAAGCTGATTCAGCAGATTAGGCTGCACAGCCTGCGCGCCAATAGTAGAAAGCACGACCACCCGTGACGGCTTCGCCGAACTCAAAGCAGCCCGCAGCGCGTCAATATTGCGCCGTGACTCGGCAAAATCCGGCGAAGGATCAAACACAGGCGGCAGCAGCACGAACACGCCTTCGGCACCTTCGAACGCGCGCGCCAACGCAGCCTGATCATGCATCTCCGCTAGCGCCACTTCGCAGCCCCGCGCCGCCCACGGTGCACCCTTTTCCGCGCTGCGCACCACCGCGCGCACCGCCTTTCCCTGCGCCAGCAGCGTTTTAGCAACCACGCCGCCAACCTGACCTGTAATACCTGTAATTGCGTACATCCTCGAACTCCCATTCAATTGCAAATGACTTGCGACGGAGTTCATTCTGGCCGGAGGCAGCCCTTTACACCATGACATGAGTGTCATTTGATTCATGACACAATGTCATGCATGGCAACGCATTGAATCGCACCAGAGGAGCACACGATGTCCTTCGACGAACGGATTCTCAACGGCATGGGCGTACTGACGGCCATCGTCGAAAGCGGCAGCTTCGCGGGCGCAAGCGAGCGGCTCGACATGTCGCAATCGGGCATCAGCCGCTCGGTCGCGCGGCTCGAAGCGCGGCTCGGCATTCGCCTGTTCGACCGCACCACGCGTACCGTCAAGCTCACCGACGAGGGCCTGCGCCTCTATGAACAGATCGTGCCGCTGATGGACGGGCTCGAAGAAGCCGCCGCATCGGCAGCGGGCGGCGCGACGGCCGTGCGCGGAAGGCTGCGCGTGAATGTCGATCCGTTCTTCTCGAAGATCGTGCTGAGCCCGCGTATCGGCGATTTCGTCGCGCGTTATCCGGATCTCAATCTCGATCTCATCACGCGCGATCAACTCGGCGATATGGTCGCCGACGGCTTCGACCTCGCCGTGCGTTTTGGCGAGCCGCGTCCGTCCACGCTCGTCGCGCGTCGGCTGCTCGATACGCGCATCGTGACGGCAGCGTCGCCCGGCTATCTGAAGAAGCACGGCCGCCCGTTGAAGCCCACCGATCTCGAACGCGAGCCGCACAACTGCATCCAGTATCGCGATCCGGAGACAGGACGGCCGTTCGTGTGGGAATTTCATCGGCCGCGCAAGAAAGTGATCATCGATGCGCGCGGTCGCCTGATGGTCAACGATGTCTCGACAATGCACGGTGCGTGTCTCGCGGGTCACGGCATCGCGCAGATCATGGCGCTCGGCACGCAACCGCTATTCGACAGCGGCCGTCTCGTCGATCTCTTTCCCGACTGGCCCGACGAGCGTTTTCCGCTCTACGCGCTCTACCCCTCGCGGCGTCATCCGTCCGCGAAGGTGCGCGCGTTTCTCGACTTCATCGTCAGGATCACCGGCTCGCCGCTAAACGACAAGCCGTGGTACTGACGTGGCAGCCGCGCGTCATTTGCCGTTCTTGACCCGCGCCTGCTCGGCGATCGCCTTGTAATCGTAGGTCGGATAGAACTCGGTGGTGTAGCCGCCCCACGCGGTCTCCTCGATCGCGCGGTTCACCTCGCGCAGCCGGTTGGCGGGCACGCGCAGCGTCACGACCTGGCCGACACCCATCATCACGTACCACGACACTACCTCGATGCCCGGCGGCGGAAACGCCTTGTAAAAGCCTTGCTCGGCCAGTTGCTGGTTGATCTTCGGCAGCGGCTTCGACTGATCGTGCTTCAGGAAGATCGTCAGCAGGAAGGTGCCGTCGCCCGCAGGCGTGGGCGGCGGCGCCGCGCCGGGGTTGGTCTGCGCGACGGCAGGCAGCGGGGCCAGCGCGGCGAGCGTCGTGACGAGGGCGATTCCGGCGATCCAGTTACGAACGGCGTGCATCGGCTTTCTCCTTGGTGTTGTTGACGAACGGTGTTGAGGAAGGCATCGCTGCATTCATCATGCCACCGCTGCGTGCCATGCACATGACCGGGCCTCAGCAGATTTAAGGGTAAAACATATGTTGCAATAATTATTTTCATGGCAACATTCGTATACACGCTACGGATACAACCCGAGGATCTGCAATGAACCGACTGACTTCGCTCGCACTTGCCCTGTGCGTCGCGGCGCCCTGCCTCATCACGACGACGAACGCCGCCGCGCAGGACGCGCCGCCGACGCTCGCTAAAATCGAGGCTGCCAATCTGATCGCGATCGGCCATCGCGAGACGTCGGTGCCGTTCTCGTATGTCGATTCGAGCAATCAGGTGATCGGCTTTTCGCAAGACCTGTGCAACCGGATTATCGATGTCGTGAAGGCCAGAACGCACAAGCCGAATCTGCAGGTGCGCTTCATCCCCGTTACGTCGCAGAACCGCATTGCGCTGGTACAGAACGGCACCGTCGATCTCGAATGCGGCGTTACGACCAACCTGACATCGCGTCAGAATCAGGTCGCGTTCGGCGATACGTTCTTCGTTGCCACTACGCGGCTGCTCACGCGCAAGGATTCGGGCATCAAGGACTTTCCCGATCTGGCCGGCAAGACGGTCGTGACGAACCAGGGCACGACATCGGAGCGCATTCTGCGCAAGATGAACGAAGAGAAAAAGATGAACATGCAGATCATCAGCGCGAAGGACTATGGCGAAGGCCGCATGACGCTGGAGACGGGTCGCGCCGTCGCGTACATGATGGACGACGTGCTGCTCGCCGGCACACGCACGCTGACGGCGAAGCCTGCCGACTGGGTGATCACCGGCACGCCGCAATCGTCGGAAGCTTACGGTTTTATGCTGCGCAAGGGCGACCCGGCGTTCCTGAAGGTGGTCGACGACACGCTCGCGCAGGTGATGAAGAGCGGCGAGATCGACGCGATGTACGACAAGTGGTTCATGAAACCCGTGCCGCCGAAGAACATGAACTTCGATTTCCCGATGAGCGACAACCTGCGCACGCTCTACAAGAATCCAAACGACAAGGCGTTCGAGTAAGGCTCGCCAGCAACGGGTATTGGGCCATGCGCATGGCGCCGGAGTAAAATCGAACGAATCGCAACTCGTGACGATCTGCTTCGGAGCCAGAATGAACACGCCTTCGCCGAAAGAAGACAAGACGCGCTGGAAACCGTCGCCCGTGCTGTTGAACGTGCTGACCGCGCTTGTGGGGATTGGCACGTTGGGTGCCGGGATCGGCTGGCTCGTCTATAGCTGGTATGTTGACCTCGAAGTGCCTTACTTTGCGATTCCGCTTGTGATGTGTGTTCCTGTGATTGTGGCTGTTGCGTTTCGGAATATGTTTGATTGAGGTAGGGTTTTTGGTTTTGTCTTTGCGACGCTGGTTTGGATTGCTTGTGTTTGCGCTGGCATCCGCGTTTTGTCTTGCCTGGTTCACGCGCTGCCCCTGTGCGGGGCGGCACTTACTTTCTTTGCCGCCGCAAAGAAAGTAAGCAAAGAAAGCGGGCTAACACCGCCCGTTCTTGACCTCCGCCTGAGGGCCCCCAACGGGTCCTCCACTTCACACGGCAACCTCGCTGGTCGATGCCCATTGCCAACGCTTCGAACAGACGCTTCACCCACTTCAAGCACCCGCAACACAGCCAGCGGCGTCGAATGGTCACGGCCGCCCAGGTGGCAAACTGTGTGTAGGTCGTGGTACTTCAAGCCTCAGCGCTCCTACGACACCGACCTTGCTTTCGAGCCACGACCTTGGTTTTCAGTCTGGAGTGATGCGCGTACGTCGCGACGGCCGACACACAGTTTGCCGCTATAGAACGTGGGCAATTTGATCGCGCGTGTGGCGACGCGGGAGTGTGAAGCGGGTGATGAGCCAATTCGAAGCGTGGGCAGCGGGCATCGAGAAGAGCGATGCCGCGAACAGGACGGGGCCGTTGGGGGCCCGTGGGCAAAGAGAAGAGCTGGCGGTGTTCAGCGGCTTTCTTTTGCCTACTTTTCTTTGCCGCGGCAAAGAAAAGTAGGTGCCGCCCCGCACAGGGGCAACGCATGAAGAACCAACAACAAAACGCGGATGCCAGCGCAACCACAAGCAAACCACCCAGCGTCGCAAGACAAATCAACAAACATCACGCAAATGCCAGCGACAACCCCAACCCCAGCGCCGCAGGCAAATGCAAATGCAAAACCAAAACCAAAACCAAAACCAAAACCGTCAAGCAGCCTTAGCTGACGCAACACCATCATCAAGCTCGCCGCCAAGCGCATCAACAACCCCGTCCAGCAGCTTCGCCAGTTCCCCGGTCATCAACGTGAAGTCAGAATCAAACTGCTCATCATCATTCTGCGCGGTGGGATCACCCGCTTCCTTGATCACGTCGAGCGCCGTCACGCGCTTGATAGTCAACGAAGGCGTCAGCACAAACGACACACGGTCATGCCACGTCATCGCAAGCCGCATGCACTGCTTTCCAGCTTCGATATGACGGCGCATATCTTCCGCTTCGAGCGCATGACCAACATAGCGCACCGTCGCATTGCCTTCAGCGGGTGAACGCAGTTCGGTATCCTGGTCGAGCGTGAAATTGACGGGACCTTCGCCCGCGAGCAACCAGTTCGTCATCGCGGACACGGGCGCGTCCGCCACGCGCACGCTCGTAATCGGCAACCGGTCGACCGACTTGACGAGCAGGCCCAGCACATCGTCGCCGAGCGCCTGCGATGCTGCATCGATCACGAGCCAGCCATTGACAGTGTCGATCCACACGCGCGTATCGCGCTGGATGCTGAACGCGCGCGGCAGCAGTTCGTCGGTGACCTGCTCTTTCAGGTCGCGCATCTGCTTGCGGCCCGGCTTGAAGCCCTGCTGCTCTTCGAGTTCCTGTGCGCGCGCCCTGGTCACCTGCGTGACGACGGAAGCCGGCAGCAGTTTCTTTTCCGCGCGGAACGTCAGCAGCATCTGCTTGTTGATCGAGTAGACCAGGGAGTCGTTATTGCGCGGCGACGTCCAACCCTGACGCGTCGTCTCGACGCTGTTGGCCGGCTGGAATGCATGCGGCGCGAGCCACTTTTCCATTTGCTCGACGCTCACATTCCACGGAGCGGGAAGACGGTGAAGCTGTAGATTCTTGAACCACATGGCGAGAACGGGCAAAGCGCGTCATTCTATATGACGTTGGCGGCGCGGAGGATTTTTGCTTCCTCCGCGCCCACTTTTATGCCGCCTTCATGCTCCGTTCAGGCTGCCGTCAATGTCAGCTCGCCATTCCTGCCTGCACCTTCGCGGCGACATCGGCGGGCACCCACGTCTTCCACATCTCAGGATGCGTACGCAGGAATTGCGTGGCCATCGTCGATGCATCCAGTTTCTTGACGCTCATGTCGAGGATCGTCGCGTTCAGGAAGTCCATTGGAAACTTGACCTTCGTGAACAGCGTCATCAGTTGCGGCTCGGCGTTGTAGAACGGTGTCGACGCACCAACCGTCACGTGCGAAACCATGTACGACGACGCGCACTGCTGCGTGCTGCTCTCGTTGCGCAGCGTCTGCCAGCATGCATCGTTGAACGCAGGCATCTTCAGCTCGGTCAGCTTGTACTTTGCCATCAACGCAGCGGGACCCCAGTAGTAGAACAGGATCGGCGCGCCACGCGTGTAGGCGGAGGCGATCGCGGCATCGAGCGCCGCGCCCGTGCCAGGGCGGAAGTTCGTGTACGACTCGTCGAGCTTGAGCACTTTCAGCAAACGCGAGTTCACGCGCTCGCAGTCCCAGCCGCTCGGACAGTTCAGGAAACGCCCCTTGTTCGGCTCTTCGTCGTCGGTGAAGACGTTCTTGTACTTCGGCAGATCCGCCACCGACGCGAGCCCCGGCGCCGACGCCTTGATGCCGCGCGCCGGGTCGCCCTTCACGACGTAATCGGGCACGAACCAGCCTTCCTTCGTGCCGCCCGGCAGCGTGTCGCCGACCAGCTTGACGCTACCCGTTTCGACGGCCTTCGCGGTGATCTCGCTGCGGCCTGTCCATTGCTCGGCCCAGACCTGCACGTCGTTGTGCGCGAGCGCTGTTTCCGTCGCGGCCGTGCTGCCGGGCACGACATCCGTTTTGCAGCCGTAGCCTTTCTCCAGAATCTGTCGCAGCACTTCCGTCGCGAAGGCGCCGCTCTCCCATGTGATGCCCGCGAAATGCACGGTCTTGCCGGCGCTGCACCAGTTACCGGTTTTAGCGGCGTTATTGTCGGCGGCGTGGGCGCTGCCTGCTGAAAATGCAGCTGCCGCCGTGGCGACGGTAGCCAGCAGCTTGATGGATCGCATCATCGAATGTCTCCTGATTGCCGGGAAGGTCTCGAATCTTGTTGTGATCGGCCGCGCGAATGACGCGACCCGCCGCGCCATCGCAGGAGCGTGACAAGGCAACGCGATTGTGCGGTCCGTTTTTTTCGACGATGAAGCGATGTTTTTTGATGCCGGGTATGAGTCCGGCTCAACTTCGGGTTTCTACGGTGGGGTTTGCGCGCAATTGGCTCTCAGCGCGACGGATAGCAGAAGCCATAATCTTCGCAGCCAGGACAGCCCGGCGCGGGTACCGGCGCGCGGCCCTCGGCAAGCGCCAGTTCACGCGCAAGAAACTTCTTCCAGCGCGTGTTATCCGTATTGCGAGCGACGAGGCGCGGATAGTGGCGCGTGAGGATGTCAGTCACATCGTCGCGGCCGTCGAGCCCGAGATCGCGCCACAGATGGTCGGGACGCAGGCACGCCGTTGCGATGATCGTTGCGAGACATTGTGCGTCGGCGTTGGTCGCGGCGAGCGAGGACTCATGATCGAGCAGCATCGCGCGCAATGCATCGACGAAATGTTGATGTTCGCTCGCGGCGATATATTCGGGCGCCGCATGCAGCGCCCCGGCAGTGCGGAAATGGCGCTGGAGCAGGGCATCGAGCGCAGCGCGTGTCAGACCGAGATGCAACAGATCACCACTCGCGACCTTCGCGCCGATCAGCCGCGCGAACATGACGGCATCGGCCGCGGCATGCTGCGGCGCATGTTCGAGCAGGCGCGCGACTTCCACGTCGCGTGCACGATTCGGGTCTGCCGTCATGCAAATGCTCCCTGTTGCGTCGATGTCCCAGCCAACGCGAATGAGCGTGTCGTCGGGACCGTTGAGACTGAACTCGTACATGCCCCACGGCTTGCGCTCGGGGCTGCCGCCTCGTTCCAGTATTTCACCCTTGAACCGCGCTGCAAGCGCGTCCACGTCGCGACGGTACAAATACAGCGCGAATGGATTTCGCCCCGGCACGAGCCACGTTTCGACAGCGTTCGTCAAATGCACTTCGCCGCCGTGGTCGTCCGTGAGGATCCGGTAGCCGTCGTACCGGGCGCCCGGGCGCTGCGTAAAACCGAGCCGCGCGAAGAAGTGCTCGGCGGCATCCAGATTGTTCGTGGGCAAAATGGCGATCAACCGTTCCCGACTGGACATGACTTTCCCTTGACCTGTGAACGCGCGCATCAAGCATAGCGCAGCAGCGTCACGGCGTACCCGTCGCGCCGAACTTCTTGCGATATGCACCCGGACTCGTCAACGCAATGCGCCTGAAATGCCGGCGCAGCGACTCCTCCGAGCCGAAGCCCGCAAGTTCCGCGATGCGCGACATCGGCAGTTCAGCGGCCGATTCGAGCAGTTCGCGCGCCATCCCCACGCGTTCGCGTATCAGCCATTCGTAAGGCGCCATGCCCGTCGCGTCGCGGAACTGCCGCTGCAACGTGCGCGGACTCATCGCCGCCTCGTCGGCAAGCGACGCAAGCGTATGCGCGTGCGCGGGATTCGCCCGCACATAGTCCATCAGACGCGCGAGCCGGCCGCTGTCGTCCTGCGGCATCGGCCGCGGCACAAACTGCGCCTGGCCGCCTTCGCGATGCGGCGGCACGACGAGCCGCTGCGCGACGCGGTTGGCAATCGCGCTGCCGTAGTCGCGCCGCACGAGATGCAGCAGCATGTCGATTCCCGCTGCCGAACCCGCCGACGTAATCACCTGCCCTTCGTCGACATACAGTGCGTCGGGCTTCACGCGCAGCTGCGGATAGCGTTGCTGCAGTTTGTCCGCGTAACGCCAGTGCGTCGTCACCGTCTTGCCATCGAGCACGCCGGCTGCCGCCAGCACGAACACGCCCGAGCAGATCGAACAGACGCGCGCGCCGCGCTCGACAGCAGCACGGATTTTCTTCAGCAGCGCTTCGGGCGGTTGCTCATCGGGATCGCGCCAGCCGGGCACGACGATCGTCGATGCGCGGTCGAGCATCTTGAGCGTGTACGGCGCGGCGATGCCGATCCCGCCCGCCGCGCGAATCGGCCCTGGCTCGACGGCACACACGGCGAAGCGGTACCACTGCACGTCGAGTTCCGGCCGCTCGAGCGCGAACAGTTCGGTCACGCAGCCGAATTCGAAAGTGCACAGGCGGTCATAGACGAGCGCAGCGACGAGATGATCTTGCATGGCGCGATGTTACCGGAGATCGCTAATCACGCCATCACGTCAACGCCGCCTTCGGGTTTATCTGCCGTCCTGCTTGCCATCGACGGTCACGAGTTCGAGACCTTCGTCGAGCCAGCCTTGCACGCCGCCTATCATGATCTTGACGGGGCGTCCAAGCTGCGCCAGCCGGATTGCGCCACGCGTCGCGCCGTTGCAATGCGGTCCCGCGCAATAGGTCACGAACAGCGTATCGGGCGGATAGTCGGCCAGCTTCGACGCCACGATCTTGCCGTGTGGCAGGTTGATGGCGTGAGGCACATGGCCGCGCGCATACAGCGCAGGACTGCGCACGTCGAGCAACACGAAATCAACCGCGTCCGGGCTCTGCGCAAAGGCCGCGTTGACATCGGAACAATCGGTTTCAAAGGCAAGCGACGCGCTGAAATGTGCGAATGCGGCGGCGCTATCGGCGGCAGCAACGGCGGATACGGGTGACATCTTCTGGCTCCTCGGTGTTGAGTACGAAGCCATTATCTGGTCCGGATGCAGCATGCGACAGTGGCGCAAATGACAACTATCGGTAACATCACGCCATCTCGCGCGGCATCACTTGACCAGCGAAAACGCATCCCATGATGGATCGACAGGCGTGTGCGGATTGTGAGCCAGCGCCTCGGCAATGAGCGGTTCACACGCGCCATAGTCGGAACCAATACTGTCGCTGTGCGCCTGCGGGAAATTCACGGCCCGCACCTTGCCGCCCCAGCGGTCGACCATCGCCGTCATGCTGCACTTGCCCGCGCCGCCCACTTTCACATCCAGCACGAGCGCATTCATGTCGAGTGCCGCATCCGAGTTGGAGAAATTCCATTGGACTTCGAGGCGAGCATCCGGGCCGTTTGAATTCACGAGTTTCATCGTCTTGTCGGGAATTCCGACCGTTTGCACGAGATCGAGCACATTCGACCCAATCAGCTCGCCTTGCGGATTGCGCGCCTCGTGCATGCGAATTTCACTGCAACCCGTCAGCAACGTGAAGAACAGGATGATCGTCAGTCGTGGCATGTCTTCTCCCATGAAGAGCGCATCGCTGGACGCGCGTTTTGGTGACATTGCCTGTGCGACACGCGATGCGGCAAACGGGTTCCTGTTTTTTTGCCGATTGAAAAATTGCAAAGCCTTACTTTCACGAACGGACCGCCGGCTTGCCTAAATTATGTGCAAATCAGGCCGATACCCTATTCATCATCTATTGCGCGAACGCGCATTGATTGGGTAATGTTCAGCGGCGCTGGAAACCCAGACGGCAGGCGGAAAGCAGCGGTTCAGAAACGGGACAGGAACGCCTATTTCACGCGTCGCCGAATAACGCATTCTGCGACCAAACCATGCCATGAAAATGCCGCAAAAACGCTTCGAATCATTTCGGCAAATATTTGAATCAGCCTTTTAAAATTTTCCTCAATATTTTAGAAACGCTGCCGTTAACCAGTCGAGGGAACTTCCTCTTGCGACGGAACTGACATGCAGAGCACTTACAATCTGGGTCTGGTTGTCGTGTCGCTCGCCGTCGCAACACTGGCTTCATACACGGCGCTCGACCTGGCCGGACGAATTTCGACCATGGCATCCGCCCGCCTGCGCCACCTCTGGCTGGCAGGCGGCGCAGCCGCAATGGGCACGGGCATCTGGTCGATGCACTTCATCGGGATGCTGGCCTTTTCGCTGCCCATTCCGCTCGGCTACGACTTCTCGATCACCGGCTACTCGCTCATCATCGCGATGATCGTGTCGTACTTCGCGCTCGTTCAGGTCGCGCGCCCGGTGCTGTCGACGAAACGCCTCTTGACGGGCGGCCTGCTGATGGGCTTCGGCATCGCGGGCATGCACTACACGGGGATGGCCGCGATGCAGATGCAGCCGGGCATCCAGTATCACCGCGGCCTGTTCGCCGCCTCGATCGCGATCGCAATTGCCGCGTCGATCGCCGCGCTGTGGATCGCCCACACGCTGCGCGACTCGACCCAGCATCGCGTGCTGGTGAAGCGGATCGGCGCAGCCTGTGTGATGGGCGTCGCGATCGTCGGTATGCACTACACGGGCATGGCGGCCGCTGACTTTCTGCCCAACTCCGTATGCGGCGCGGCCCGTGGCGTCAATGAGCAATGGCTCGCGACCACGATCACGCTGTTCACGCTGGTGATCCTGATCGTCACGCTGATCCTGTCGCGCGTCGATGCCCATACCACGTTCCTCGCCGGCTCGGTGTCGCTGCTGAACAACCAGATCGTGCGCCTTGCCACCTACGACACGCTCACCGACCTGCCCAACCGCCGCACGCTGACGGAGCGCATCGACCGCGCAATCCACGCGTCGAAGCTGAGCCGTCGCGGTTTTGCGATCCTGTTCATGGATCTCGACGGCTTCAAGACGATCAACGATTCGCTCGGCCACGCATTCGGCGACGAAGTGCTGAAAGCCTTCGCGAACCAGTTGCGCCAATGCGTGCGCAATGTCGATACCGTCGCCCGGCTCGGCGGCGACGAGTTCGTCGTGCTGGCCGAGAATCTCGGCGCGCCGCAGGACGCGGAAAAAATGGCGGAAGCCGTGCTCGAACGGATGCGCAAGGGCCTCAACACGGAAAGCCAGACGCTGCAGATCATGCCGAGCATCGGCATCTCGCTGTATCCGCAGGACGGCGATTCCGTCGACGAACTGCTCAAGCACGCCGACGCCGCGATGTACGAAGCCAAGCGCGGCGGCCGCAGCACCTATCGCTTCTTCGAAGCACACATGAACGAAGCCGCGATGCGCACGCTCAAGATTCAGAGCGCGCTGCACGAGGCGCTCGGCAAGCATTATTTTTCGCTGCACTTCCAGCCGAAGTTCCGTGGCGACAGCGGCGAAGTGGCGGGCGCGGAAGCGCTGATCCGCCTGAATCATCCGGACATCGGCGTGCTCGCGCCGATGGACTTCATTCCTATCGCCGAGCGTTCGGGGCAGATCGTCGAGATCGGTTATTGGGTGGTGCGCGAAACGTGCCGCCAGATTCGCCGCTGGGAAAGCGCCGGCCTGCCGTCGATGAAAGTCGCGATCAACCTGTCGCCGCGCCAGATGGCGCAGCCCGATCTCGTCGCGAAGATGCTGGAGATCGTGCACGCGGAAGGTGTCGCGTGCGACCAGATCATGTTCGAGATCACCGAGACGGTGGCGATGCAGGACGCCGCGAAGACGACGGAGATGATCCGCGAATTCCAGACCAGCGGCTTCGAGATCTCGATCGACGACTTCGGCACGGGTTATTCGAGCCTCGCCTATCTGCAGCGTTTTCGCGTGAAGCAGCTGAAGATCGACCGCTTCTTCACGAACGGGCTCGATGCAGACGGCCACGAAGGCAGCGCGATCGTGCAGGCGATCATCGCGCTCGCGCATTCGCTGGAAATGGACGTGGTAGCGGAAGGCGTCGAAACGGCTTCGCAGCTCGACAAGCTCAAAGATCTGAACTGCGACGAAATGCAGGGCTTCCTGCTCGGCAAGCCGCTCACGGCCGACGCGTTCAGCGAACTGCTCGCGGAGCGCATGCCCGCGACGTAAGTTCCGCCGCCGGACTAAAGCTCAACCGCGCTTACGATTGCGCGGCGACCGCGTCGGGATTTTGCAGCACGAACACCGCGGGCTCGATCAGCGGATTCGCGGATGCCGGCAGGAGCCAGATCCGCCGAAACCAGCGAGCCTCAGGCGGCGAGCAGCTGCTGCAAATGGACGCGCAATGTTTCGCTCGCCGGCGTCATCGGCGCGCGCAAATCGCCCTTCATCAGACCTTGCGCGGCAAGCGCCGCCTTCACGGGCGCGGGATTCGATTCGGAAGTGAGCGCGCGGATCAGCGGTACGAGCGAATGGAACAGCGCGCGCCCTTCCTCTAGACGCCCCGCCTTCAACGCGCGATCGAGCGCGACGAAACGCTCGGGCCACACGTGCGCCGACGCCGCGATCGCGCCGCTGCCGCCCATGCAGAGCGTGTCGAAGATGCGGATGTCGTCGCCCGCAAGCACTTGCAGCCGGCCGTCGAGTATCAGCGCGTGCGTGGTGTCGAGCGAACCCGCGCAATCCTTGATCGCCTGAATGCGCGGGTGCGCCGCGAGCGAAAGCAGCGTCTCGAGTTCGATGCGCACGCCCGTACGAGTGGGAATGTCGTACAGCACGACGGGATGCTCGCTCGCGTCGGCAAGCATCGTGAAATGGTCGGCGATGCCTGCCTGCGACGGCCGCACGTAGTACGGCGCCGATATCAGCAGGCCCCCGAGCGGCAGCGCATTCAGACGCAGCACGCGTTCGCGCATGCTGCGCGCATTGTTGCCCGACACACCGACGATCACAGGCAGCGCGCCGCCCGATGCATCGAGCGTGGTGGCGAGCACGGCTTCCTGCTCGTCCGTATCTAGAGACGAAGGCTCGCCCGTGGTGCCGAGCGCGACCACGCCCGCGACGCCCGCGCCGGCATAGAGCCCGATCAGGCGGCGCAAGGCAGCGTGATCGACGGAACCGTCTGCGGAAAACGGTGTGACAAGCGGAATCCAGATACCCGAAAAATTGGACATGACTATCCTCGAACGCGACCGTACGGGAACCGTTCAGCGGCGAGGAAACAGGATCAAGAGCGGGAAATTCGGGGACCGTTGATCGAGGCTGTTCCGTCGCACACCTGACGGAACAGCAGCTCCGGTCAGATGAGCGACTGTTTTTTGGCTTTGGAAGTGGCGATGCCCACGCGTGCGGGGGCGGCGCGCCGTTGCGCGTCCATTTCCACACGATTCTGAAGCCATGAGCCGTTTTCCATGTCCGGCAGTGTAACCGCAAAATGGCGCCCGATGCCGCGAGCTTTTCGCCCGCACGGGCTCAAAGCCGGCGCGCGGCGAACGGATGCGCGAAATTTCTTGACTTCCTCGTCCAGCGAATTAATATACGCAACGCGTATATTCACAGAATCTCCTGACGAAAAGAGGTAGCCCATGACCGTCCCGCAACAAGCCTTTCTCCGTGACGCGATGCGGCGTCTGAACCTCACCCGCGACGGCTTCGCGACGCGCATCGGCGTGTCGAAGCGTGCGCTCGACACGTGGCTGCTGCCCGACGATTCGCAGGAATCGCGCGCGATGCCCGAGATCGTCGAGCGCTTCGTGTCGGAGATCGTCGTCAACGGCGCACCCGCCGAAAAGCATACGCAAAGCGTAGATTCGCAGTCGCTGGCGAGCCAGATGCTGTTCGAAGGCAAGCCGCAGCTTTTGTCCGTCGATCAGTTCTCGCGCGATTCGGTCGAAGCGCTCTTTCGCGTGGCCGATATCATGCAGCCCATCGCGCGCCGCCGGAAAATCTCGCGCGTGCTTGAAGGCGCCGTGCTCGGCAACCTGTTCTTCGAGGCCAGCACACGTACCCGCGTGAGCTTCGGCGCGGCATTCTGCCGCCTCGGCGGCTCGGTGTGCGACACGACGGGCTTCACGTTCTCGTCGATGGCCAAGGGCGAATCGATTTATGACACGAGCCGCGTGATGTCCGGCTACGTCGACGCCCTCGTGATCCGCCACCCGGACCAGGGCTCCGTGGCCGAATTCGCGCGCGCGACCAACATTCCCGTGATCAACGGCGGCGACGGTCCCGGCGAGCACCCGAGCCAGGCGCTGCTCGACCTGTACACGATCCAGCGCGAGTTCTCGCGGCTGGGCAAGATCGTCGACGGCGCGCATATCGCGCTGGTGGGCGACCTGAAGTACGGGCGCACCGTGCACTCGCTCGTCAAGCTGCTGGCACTGTATCGCGGCATCAAGTTCACGCTCATTTCGCCGCCCACGCTGGAAATGCCCGCGTACATCGTCGATCAGATTTCGCGTAACGGCCACGTGGTCGAGCAGACCAACGACCTGAAAAACGGCCTGCGCGGCGCGGATGTCGTCTACGCGACGCGTATCCAGAAAGAGCGTTTCGCTGACGAGTCGTTCGAAGGCTACACGCCCGATTTCCAGATCAACCAGGCGCTCGTCGATACCGTGTGCGGCCCGGACACGCTGATCATGCACCCGTTGCCGCGCGACAGCCGTGCCGGCGCGAATGACCTGAGCACCGACCTGAATCACGATTCGCGCCTCGCGATCTTCCGTCAGACAGACAACGGCATTCCCGTGCGGATGGCGATTTTCGCGGTACTGCTGGGTGTCGAGAAGCTGGTTCAGCATTCGATGCGCGATGCTGCATGGCGCCCGCCGGCGTATCTCGGTCCGGACGATGCAGTGTTTCATGGCATCGATTGAGCGGTCTATAAGCTGAGTCGTTGCTGGTTCATGCAAAACGCGCGTTGATGTTTGACGCGCGTTTTTGTTTTTGCACGACACATGCCTGTTCCCGAAAGTGGCGTACGCGCCATCCCACCGCCATCTTCACGCCACCTACCCGTCACCACCTCGCCACGCCGGGTATGCCACGATGAAGATTCGCTTTCCACGTTGCAACACGCACCGCAAGCATTCACCTTGCGCGCCGCGTTCCGGGCAACGTGAAGACGTTTGAGAAAGCAGTTCGCCGCGCGTGCGGTCGTCCTGTGAAGTTCTGCGCGTGCGGCATCGAAATTGCTCATTGATATGGCTTGCCATGCACCGGCCGCGGCTTCGGCTTCGATGCGCCGCAAGCCTGCATCGAACTTCCACGGAGCAAGCAGAACATCATGTCCCACGATATCGAATGTCAGGGTTCGTGCTCGCAACACGATGCGCCGTCGAACCGCGAGGACGAGCATGACGCCTCGCCTTCCAGCAACTCACGACGCCGCTTCCTGCAATCCGCAGCGGCGGCTGCCACGGTAGGCGCCGCGCCCTACGCAAAGTCGCAGACTCAAACGCCACCCGCACCGCAACCCGTTGCACGCACAACCGTGCCGCCGCGCCCTGTGAAGCTCAACATCAACGGACGCGATTACACGCTGCAACTCGAGCCGCGCGTCACATTGCTCGATGCACTGCGCGAATATGCCGGCCTCACGGGCACAAAGAAAGGCTGCGACCGCGGACAATGCGGCGCGTGCACGGTGCTCAGCAATGGCCGCCGCATCAACTCGTGTCTCACGCTTGCCGTGATGCACGAAGGCGAAGCGATCACGACCGTCGAAGGACTCGCGAACAACGGCACGTTGAACCCGGTGCAACGCGCGTTCATCGAACAGGATGCGTTCCAGTGCGGCTACTGTACGCCGGGGCAAATCTGTTCGGCGACAGCTTTGCTCACGGAATTCGACGCCGGCACCGCCAGCACCGTTACCGCCGATGTGCGGCGCCGCCCGCCGCAACTGACCGAAGAAGAAATCCGCGAACGCATGAGCGGCAACATCTGCCGCTGCGGTGCGTACGTGAACATCGTTGCCGCCGTGCAGTCCGCGCATCGCGGCACGGTGGGCAGCGGCACCGACTACACGTACTCGACGTTCGTCATCAAGACGACCGACGTCGCGTAACGAGGAGACCATCATGGATGCAATCTCCTACGAACGCGCCGCCGATATCGCGGGCGCCGTGCGCGCCGCGCAGCAGCCGGGCACGATGTTCATCGGCGGCGGCACGAATCTGCTCGATCTGATGAAAGGCGGCGTGACGCGGCCCGTAAGGCTCGTCGATATCACGCGCATACAAGGGCTCGATCTCGTCTCGACGCTGCCCGACGGCGGCATGCGCATCGGTGCGCTGGTGCGCAATAGCGACGCCGCGAATCATGCGCTCGTGCGCGAGCGTTATCCGCTGCTGACTCAGGCGCTGCTCGCGGGCGCATCGGCGCAACTGCG
Organism: Burkholderia sp. Ac-20365; assembly: GCF_017104715.1. Lineage (GTDB taxonomy): Bacteria > Pseudomonadota > Gammaproteobacteria > Burkholderiales > Burkholderiaceae > Paraburkholderia. The sequence continues at coordinate 21,989 of NZ_JAAGPI010000062.1, read as the reverse complement.
CAATATGGCAACTGTCGGCGGCAATCTGATGCAGCGCACGCGCTGCCCGTACTTTTACGACACCGCGTTCACCGCCTGCAACAAGCGCCAGCCGGGAACCGGCTGCGCCGCGATCAACGGCCACAACCGCACGCATGCGATTCTCGGCGCGAGCACGCAATGCATCGCCGTCAATCCTTCGGATATGAGCGTCGCACTGGTCGCGCTCGATGCAACCGTGCGCGTGAGCGGCCCGCAAGGCGAGCGTGCGATTCCGATCGGCGAGTTTCATCGTCTGCCGGGCGAACGCGCCGATCTCGACACGACGCTGCGTCCGGGTGAACTGATTACGTCGATCGACTTGCCGCCGCCCGTCTACAACGAGCATGCGCACTATCTGAAGGTGCGTGACCGTGCGAGCTATGCATTCGCACTCGTGTCCGTCGCGGCCGCGCTGCAGATGGACGGCAACACGGTGCGCAGCGCACGCATCGCATTGGGCGGCGTCGCGCACAAGCCGTGGCGCGCAACCGCAGCCGAGCAGATGATCGCCGGTAAGCCACTGGATAACGCGACGTTGAGCCAGGCCGCCGCAGCAGCACTCAGCGACGCGAAGCCGCTGCGCGACAACGCGTTCAAGGTGCGGCTCGCGCAGAACGCGATCGTGCGTGCAGTGAACCAGGCAGCGGGAGGTGTGGCATGAGCACGATCATCGGACATCCACTCGATCGCACCGACGGCCTGCTCAAGGTCACAGGCGAAGCGCGTTACGCGGCCGAATTTCCCGAGGCGCGTCTCGCGCATGGCGTGCTGGTGACGAGCACGATTGCGAAGGGCTCGATTGCATCGATCGATACGAGCCGCGCAGCCGCATTGCCTGGCGTGCTGCTAGTGATGACGTATCAGAACGCACCGCGTCTGCCGAACGGCGGTCGGCCCGCGCTCGCGCCGCCGGCGGGTCGGCATCTGTCGCTGCTGCAGGACAACCAGATTCACTACAGCAACGAGCCGATTGCCGTCGTCGTCGCGGACACGCTCGAACATGCAACGGACGCCGCGCGTCAGTTGCGGATCACGTATGCGGCAGAGCCCGCAGCGCTCGATTTCACGCAAGCCAAGGCCACCGCGCACGCGCCGGACAAACCGCAAGGCCGTCAGACCGATACTACGCGCGGCGACTACGAAGCGGGCCTCGCAGCGGGCGTGGTGCGTGTGGATGCCGTCTACACGACGCCAATGGAACATCACAACCCGATGGAGCCACACGCGACGATGGCCGTCTGGGACGGTCCGCAACTGACGCTCTACGATTCGACGCAAGGCGTGACGGGCACGCGCACGTCGGTTGCGAAGACACTCGGCATGTCGCCCGACGACGTGCGCGTCATCTCGCCGTTCGTCGGCGGCGGCTTCGGCTGCAAGGGTTCGGCGTGGTCGCACGTGGTGCTGTGCGCGATGGCGGCGAAGCAGACCGGCCGGCCCGTGCGCCTCGCGCTGGAGCGACCGCAGATGTTCGGCTCAGTCGGCGGACGGCCGTACACCGAACAGCGCATGGTGATCGCCGCGAAGCGCGACGGCACGCTGACGGCGATGCGGCACGACAGCTTTTCGAACACATCGATGATCGAAGACTGGACGGAGACCTGCTGCATGGTCACGCGGATGATGTACGCGGTGCCGAATCAGGTGACGACGCATCGTCTGGTGCAGATGAACGTCGGCACGCCGACCTTCATGCGTGCGCCTGGCGAAACGACGGGTTCATGGGCGCTGGAAACGGCGATGGACGAGCTGTCGTACCAGTTGAAGATGGACCCGATCGCGCTGCGTCTGAAGAACTATGCGGAGAGCGATCCGCAGGAAAACAAGCCGTGGTCGAGCAAGGCGTTGCGCCAGTGCTATAGCGTCGGCGCTGAGCGTTTTGGCTGGTCGCGCCGCAAGCCGCAGCCACGTTCGATGCGCGACGGCAACACGCTGATCGGCCTCGGCATGGGGACGGCCACGTATCCCGCGAATCGCAGCGAAGCGGCGGCGCTGGCGCGCATTTTGCCCGACGGCACGGCGATGGTCGTCTCCGGCACACAGGATCTCGGCACGGGCACGTACACGGTGATGACGCAGGTTGCATCGGACGCGCTCGGCATAGCGCCCGAGAACATCCGCTTTGGCCTCGGCGATTCGTCGCTGCCGAAGGCGCCTGTGTCAGGCGGCTCGCAGTCGGTGGCGAGTGTGTCGCCGGCCGTACGGGACGCATGCGATCAGGTGCGCGGCAAGCTGGTCGCGATGGCCGTCGCGGATCATGGTTCGCCTTTGGCTGGCGCCGCGCCTGATGATGTGATCGTGCAGAACGGCTGGGTGATGAGCCGATCCGATCCGTCCAGGCGCGATCCTGTCGCAGCAGTTCTCGCGCGCGCGGGCGGGCAGCCGATTGAGGCGACGACCAGCGTCAAGCCGGGTGATGAGAAGCAACGCTATTCATTTCATTCATGGGGAGCCGTGTTCGCCGAAGTGCACGTCGATGCCGACCTTGGGACCATTCGAGTTGCGAAGATCACGGGCGTTTATAACGTCGGCAGGATGCTGAATGTGAAGACTGCGCGCAGCCAGCTGATGGGTGGGCTCGTATGGGGAATTGGCGCTGCGCTCGAAGAGGGGACCACGCTCGATGCCCAGTATGGGCGGTTTATTAATGCCAATCTGGCTGAGTATCACGTGCCGGTTAATGCCGATGTCGGCGTGCTGGATGTTGTTGTGCTCGATGAGCCGGATCCTTTTATCAATTCTCTCGGGTCGAGGGGGATTGGAGAGATCGGGATCACTGGTGTGGTCGCCGCTATTGGTAATGCTGTTTATCACGCTACCGGTGTCAGGGTGAGGGATTTGCCGGTTACTTTGGAGAAGGTTGTTCGGGTTTGAGGTTTGTTTGGGTTTGTCTGCGCGACGCTTTCTGTGGTTTGCTTTTGTTTTCGCTGGCATCCGCGTGAGGTGCCTGCGCGGCTTAAGCCTTGGTTCGGTTTGCCTGGGTTTTCGCTGGCATCCGCGATGCGCCTACGCGGCGCAGGCGTTGCCCCTGTGCGGGGCGGCACTTACTTTCTTTGCCGCCGCAAAGAAAGTAAGCAAAGAAAGCGGGCTAACACCGCCCGCTCTTGACCTCCGCCTGAGGGCCCCCAACGGGTCCTCCACTTCACACGGCAACCTCGCTGGTCGATGCCCGCTGCCAACGCTTCGAATTCGCTCATCACCCGCTTCACACTCCCGCGTCGCCACACGCGCGATCAAATTGCCCACGTTCTATAGCGGCAAACTGTGTGTCGGCTGTCGCGACGTACGCGCATCACTCCAGACTGAAAACCAAGGTCGTGGCTCGAAAGCAAGGTCGGTGTCGTAGGAGCGCTGAGGCGTGGAGTACCACGACCTACACACAGTTTGCCACCTGGGCGGCTGTAACCATTTGCTGCCGCTGGCTGCGCCACGGGTAATTGAGGCGGGTGAGGCGCCCATTCAAGGCGTTGGCAACGGGCAGTGAATGGCAGAACGCCGTGTGAAGCAGAGGACCGGTTGGGGGCCCTCAGGCGGTGGTCAAGAGCGGGCGGTGTTAGCCCGCTTTCTTTGCTTACTTTCTTTGCGGCGGCAAAGAAAGTAAGTGCCGCCCCGCACAGGGGCAACGCATGAACCAGGCAAAACATCACGCGGATGCCAGCACAAACACAAGCATTCCAAACCAGCGTCGCAAGACAAAACCAACCGATAATAGAACTGCCCCAGCGTCGCAGACAAAAAAGACCCGGAGACATCAAAATGCAAAAACCCAGCCGCTACCCCATCCCAACCCCTGGCGAATGGCCCGACGACATCCGCGCACGAATCCTTGAAGTGCAAACCAAAGCTGGCTTCGTGCCAAACGTATTCCTGACACTAGCCCACCGCCCCGACGAATTCAGAGCCTTCTTCGCCTACCACGACGCATTGATGCTAAAAGAAGGCGGCCTTACCAAAGGCGAACGCGAAATGATCGTCGTCGCAACCAGCGCAGTCAACAACTGCCTCTACTGCGTTGTAGCCCACGGCGCAATCCTGCGAATCTACGAAAAAGCCCCGCTGCTAGCGGATCAGATCGCCACAAACCCCGCCAAAGCCGACATCACACCGCGTCAAAAAGCCATGCTCGATTTCGCGCTGAAAGTCTGTCGCGACTCGGGCCGCGTCGATGACGCCGATTTCGACACGCTGCGCGCCCACGGCTTCAATGACGCCGATATCTGGGACATCGCCGCCATCACCGCGTTCTTCGGCCTGTCAAACCGCATGGCCAATGTGATCTCGATGCGCCCCAACGATGAGTTCTACCTGATGGGCCGCATTCCCCGCGAGCAAGGCGAGAAAGGCGAATAAACCGCTACGACTGCGCTACCGCCCGCGAACGCGGCGCAAGCGGCGACGTCATCAGCGCATCCAGCGACATCGGCCGCGCAAGGTGATAACCCTGCCCGTGCGCCGCGCCGATCGTGCGCAACAGTTCGAGCGTCGCCTGGTCCTCGATGCCCTCCGCGACTACCGTCAGTTCCAGCGACTCCGCCATCCGCACGATCGCGCGCACGATCGCGCGGCTGCGCGGGCTCTGCGTCAGTTCGAGCACAAAGGACTTATCGATCTTCAAGCCGCTGAAGCGATACTGGTGCACGTAACTCAACGAAGAAAAGCCCGTGCCGAAATCGTCGAGCACGACGCACATACCGTTGTCCGCGAGACTTTGCATCGTGTTGCGCGCCAGATCCGGCTCGGCCACGAGCGCGCCTTCCGTCAATTCGAGCGAAATGCGCGAAGGATGCACGCCATAACGCTTCAATAGTTCGAGCAGTTCGTCCGCGAACTCGGGGCGCGTGATGCTGTAGCTCGACAGATTCACTTGTACAGGCGGCCAGTCGATATGCTCCGGCTGCGCGAGAATCTCGGCCACGCGCGTGAGCATGTACATGTCCAGCCGCCCGATCAGCTTCAGCCCCTCCACTGCGGGCAGAAAACGTCCCGGCGCCCACACTTCGCCATTCGGCTGCCGCCAGCGGATCAACGCCTCCAGGGCAACCAGCTTGCCACTGTCGATATCGACAATAGGCTGAAAAAATGGCACCAGTTCGTCTTTGCGCTTGAGTGCATTGCGCAGCGCACCTTCTGTTTCGATCTGATCCGACAGCTCGCGGCGCATCTGCTGGTTGAACACGGCAAAGCTGTCGCGTCCGCGGTTTTTCACGCGATACATCGCGGCATCGGCGTCGCGCAGCAGGTCGGCGGGTTTCAGGTGATGCGCGCTGTCCGCGCTCACCACGCCGACGCTGCAAGACGTGAACACCGTCTGCTCGCCAATGTTGAACGGCGTATCGAACGCGGCAAGAATGCGTTCGGCCAGCGCCAGCACCGTTTGCAGATTTCCACCCGGCACCACCACGGCGAACTCATCGCCTCCCAGACGCGCGAGCAGATCGTCGCGCCGCAGGCATTCGCGCAGCCGCGCCGCCACTTCGACCAGCAGCGCATCGCCGAACTGATGGCCGAGACTGTCGTTGACGACCTTGAAGCGGTCGAGGTCGATGAACAGCACCGACAAGGGCTCGCCGCGCCTGCTATACCCGAGCCACGCCGCTTCGAGCCGCTCGTACAGATGCGAGCGGTTGGGCAAACCCGTCAGCGCATCGTGGTAATTCTCGTGCAACAGCCGCGCATTGGCCGCATCCAGCTCCTGCGTGCGCGCCAGCACGCGCGCTTCGAGTTCGAGATTCGCCGCGTGCTGTGCTTCCGCGACGCGCCGCCGCGACAGCGCCGTATCGATGTGGCGCGACACGAAGGTCAGCAACTCCTGATCGCGCCGGTCGTACCGCACGCTCGCCGCATAGCTCTGCACGACGAGCACGCCGCGCACCACGTTGCCGTCGAAGAGCGGCACGCCCAGCCACGAACGCAAACGGATATTCTCGGTGTCCAGCTTGATCTCGCCCGCTTCCACCAGACGCACGGCGTCGCTCGTATCGAGCAGGCAAGGCACGCGCTGGCGGATCACATATTCCGTCAGCCCGCGCTCGCCGCGACGCGGCGCGGGTATTTCGTGCTGCGTTTCGTCGATGTAATACGGAAACGACACTTCCGCCATCGCCGGATCGAACAGCGCGACATAGAAGTTCTTCGCATACAGCAGCCCGCCGACGATCGCATGCAGGCTACGGAAGAACTTGCCGATATCGACGGATTGGCTCGACAGCTCGGCGATTTCGAACAGCGCCGCCTGCAGATGCTGCGCGCGCTCGCGCTCGGCGATTTCCGCGCGCAACGTGTCGTTCAGACGCGACAGTTCGGCCGTTCGACGCGCGACCTCCGCTTCGAGGCCGACGCGGTGCAGAATCCGGTCGAGCGCCATCGCCACATGCCGCGCGACCACCAGAAATAGCGCGCGGTCTTCGGCGCTGTAGATGCGCGATGCATCGTAGACCTGCATCGTCACCATGCCGAACACTTCGTCGGACGCGTTTTTCAGCGGTGCGCCCATCCAGAACTTCGGCCGGTGGCCGACGCAGTTGAAGCGCCCCGTCGCCGCCGCTTCAATGATCCCCTTTTCGTCGATCAGCAGCGGCTGGCCCGTCGTCAGCACGTAACCCGTCAGCGACAGGTTCTCCGGGTCGACCATGTCCATGTGATTCGTATCGACGGCCTCGGTGTCGATCAGGTCGATGTAATACGGATACGTGACCGCGCCCGTCTCCCGGTCATAGAGCGCGAGGTAGAAATTCTCCGCGTCGATCAGCGTGCCGAGACGCTCGTGCATGGCCTTCATGAACTCGCCGCGTTCGCTGATCGAGCTCGCCAGATACGCGATGTCGTACAGCACGCGCTGCACGTTTTGCGCGCGCATCAGCGCATCGGCCTGCATCTGGTCGCCGATCGCTCGTGCGAGCGCGCCGAAAACGGGATCCCATGCACGCGATGCGGGCGCGAGCAGCCAGCCGAGCGAGAGGTCGCTGCGGCCCGTCGGCCATGCGCACCAGCCGCGCTCCTTGCACGTCTCGTGCAGCAACGCGGGGACGATCGTGCGCGGCCAGTCGGAACGCGTCGCGCCTTCGCCCATCAATTCGAGCTGCTGGCCGACGCGATACCACGCCCACGGAACGCGGCGCGACTCCACCGCGCGCGCCGCGTCGTCGATCGATCGCGCTCCCATCCCCCCCATCCCGTTTGCCGACAAATCGGCATTCCACATAAATCTGCCCCCGCGCCGCCGCGTGATTGTTTTGCGCCCAATACGTCGACGGGAGCCCGCACCCAGGCGCTCACTCCCCTCTCGTGCACAGCCAGTTATATCGACGTAAGCAATAGCAAACTTAATGTATCTGGCCCGCAAAAAAAATGTCTGAGCGCACGAAAACGTTTGCTTTTACATTTTGCGCATTCGGTTTTGCCCTGATTGCGACGGAACGGCACTTGCTGTTCATCTAGCGTGCGCGCCGTTCCGCACGGCGCTTCCGGATCCGTTCGAGGAGCAGACATGCAAGCAGAATCAAGGGACGCCGTGCACGCAGATGTCTTCCGGCTCGGCCCGCGCGCCTGGGTGCCGAACAATGCGCACCTTCCCGTCATCCTGTATCGCGACGTGCTGCAAGGCGACGGCGACCGGCTAGCCAGTGCATTCGAAGCGATGTTCCAGCGCAACGGCTGGCCGCCGAAATGGCGCAACGGGATCTTCGACTATCACCACTTTCATTCGTCGGCGCATGAAGTGCTCGGCATCGCCGGGGGCGCGGCGGACGTGATCGTGGGCGGCCCGGGCGGCCGCGTCGTGCATCTGGAGGCGGGTGACGCGCTCCTGCTGCCGGCAGGCACGGGACATTGCCTGGAATCGTCGAGCGGGCCGCTCAATGTGATCGGCGCCTATCCACCGGACCAGCAGTGGGATATCCGGCGCGACGCGCTGACCGACAAGGAACGCGCCGCGATGGAAGCTCTACCTTTTCCGCATAGCGACCCGGTACGCGGCAAACAGGGACCGTTGATCGACAACTGGCTGAGCGCGGCCTGAGCGTCGCGTGGTTACTGCTGCACGCCCCAGCGGCGCACGGTGACGCGCTCGAGCGTATCGAACACGAGATGCTCGACCAGCAGGCCGATCGCGATGACGGCCGCGAGGCCCGCGAACACGCGGTCGGTATAGAGTTCGTTGCGGTTCTGGAAGATGTACCACCCTAACCCGCCGTTGCCGCTGCTCGCGCCGAACACCAGTTCAGCCGCGATCAGCGTGCGCCACGCGAAGGCCCAGCCCACGCGCAGGCCCGCGAGAATGGACGGCAGCGCGGCGGGCACGAGGATCAGCACGACGTGACGCAAGCCCGTCAGCCCATAGTTGCGGCCTGCCATCCGCAACGTCGCGGGCACCGCGCGAAAACCGGAATACGTGTTGAGCGCGAGCGGCCACAGCACCGCATGCACGAGCACGAACAGCAGGCTGCCCGTGCCGAGACCGAACCACAGCAGCGCGAGCGGCAGCAACGCAATCGATGGCAACGGATTGAACATCGCGGTGAGCATCGACAGCAGATCGCGGCCGATGCGCGTCGACACCGCCAGCGAAGTCAGCACGAACGCCAGCGCGACGCCGATCAGATAACCGCGCAACAGCACCGCCATCGATACCGCCGTCTTCTGCAGCAGTTCACCCGACAGGATGCCCTGCACGAAGGCCGTGAACGTCGCGCGGAAAGTCGGCAGCAGCAGATCGTTGTTGATTGCGCGCGCGGCGATTTCCCATGCGGCGATCAGCACGATCGCAATGATCGTCTTGCTCAGCCACGACTGGTTCGCCAGACGCTGTGTAAGCGCCAGCGGCGCTTCGACGGCGAGATCGCCAACGGGCTCGAGCGGCCGCTCGTATTCGGCGCGCACGGGCGGCAACAGGTGGGAAGGCGTGCTCATCGGGCGGACTCCGTTTCTTCGAACAGCAGGCGATGAATCTGCGCGACGCGATGCTGAAAATCGCTGCGGCCAAAACTGTCCTGTGTGTATTGGTGACTGTTGAGTTCGGCGCGTACGCGTCCCGGATGTGGCGACAGCAGCAGAATCCGGTTGCCGACGATCAACGCTTCCTCGATCGAATGCGTGACGAATAGCAGCGTGAAGCGCACCTCTTCCCACAGCCGCAGCAGTTCTTCCTGCATCTTGCGGCGCGTCAGCGCGTCGAGTGCGGCAAACGGTTCGTCCATCAGCAGCACGCGCGGCTGCATCGCGAGTGCGCGCGCAATCGCGACGCGCTGCTTCATGCCGCCCGACAGCGTGTGCGGATACGCATCGGCGAACTGCGCGAGACCGACCTTGTCGAGATAGTGCAGCGCGCGCTCTTTCGCCTCGGCGCGGCTCAGCTTCTTCGCGGCACGCAACGGAAACGCGATGTTCTCCGCGACTGTCTTCCACGGCGGCAATTGATCGAACTCCTGAAACACGACGATGCGATCCGCACCCGGCGCGCGCACCGTTTCGCCATCCAGCGTGATCGTGCCCGAGGCCGGCTTGATGAATCCGCCGACGGCTTTCAGCAAGGTCGACTTTCCGCAACCCGACGGGCCGAGCAGGACGAAACGGTCGCCGCCATACACATCGAAGCTGACGTCGTGCGTGGCGCGCACCACGCGTTCGCGCGTGCGGTATTCGAGGCTCACGCGATCGACGGCGAGCAGACGGCTCGAATGGGCGGGCTCGCTTGCCTGCGTCGTGACAGATTCAGGAAAAAGCACAGAAGGATTCGCGACCATTAGCGCGCTCCTTTGAATGGGACTGCGTGGGAAATAACGCTCACGATTAAGGCACCGCTTAAGCAAAACGACAACATAAGGCGAGCCTCTGCAAAGACCAACCAATGAATGTGCATATTCAATGCGCTGTGATGCATAAGCGCCGTAAATCGCGCTATGACCGCAGTCGTGTCTTCTCGGGCGTCGTGTTTTTTCGCGGGCGTGAAATGAAAAAACCCGCTGAAATAGCGGGTTTTCGTGTGCTTCTATCTATGAAACGCTCAGCTTCCGGCAGCCGTTGCAGGATCGTCGAAGAAGTAATCCTTCCACGACTTCGGCTCGTTGCGAATTGCACCAACGCGATACATGAACTGCGCAAGCGCAAACGTGTTTTGCGGCGCGACCTTGAATTGCACCTGCGGATTGCGAATCACCGAGAGCAGCAGATTGCGGTCCGTCTTCGCCTGATTCACGCGAATGTAGATATCGGCGGCAGCTTCGGGATTTGCCGTGATGAACTGCGCGGCATCCGCCAGCCCGCTAACGAAGGCGCGATAGGTCTTCGGGTTCTCGGCGCGGAACTTCTCCGTTGCATAGAGCACGGTCGCAGAACTCGGCCCGCCCAGCACGTCGTATGAGTTCAGCACGATATGCGCTTTCGGATTACCCGCGAGCTCCTGTTCCTGGAACGGCGGATTGCCGAAATGCCCCGTGATTTCCGTGCCGCCCGCAATGATCGCGGCGGCTGCATCGGGATGCGGCACGGCCTGCGTGAGCTTGTCGAGACGGTTGTATTCCTTGTCACCCCAGCGCTTCGCCGATGCAAACTGCAACACGCGCGACTGCACCGACACGCCGACAGCCGGCAACGCAATGCGATCCTTGTCGGTGAAATCGGCGATCGTCTTCACGTTCGGGTTATTCGACACGAGGTAATACGGCAGATTGCCGAGCGACGCGACGCCCTTCACATTCTGCTTGCCGTGCGTGCGATCCCAGATCGTGAGCAAAGGACCGACACCCGCGCCCGCGACATCGACGGAACCCGACAGCAGCGCGTCGTTTACCGCCGAGCCGCCCGACAGCTTCACCCAGTCGACCTTGATATCGAGCCCTTCCTTGCGCCCTTCTTTCTCGATGAACTGCTGGTCGCGCGCAACGTTCAGCAGCAGATAGACAATGCCGAACTGTTCGGCGACACGAATATGACCTTCGGCGCGTGCATCGAGCGATACACCCAGACTGGCCGCACCGAGCGATACGGCAAGCACGGTCGAAACAAAACGGCGAGCGAAAGACGGCCGCGCCGCGGCCGGGCGAAATGAAAACGGCATCGGAACTCCGATAGTCGGAAAACGGAAAGGGAAGCTGTGCGCGGCCTAGAACGGCGCGTCGCCTTCGATCGTCGTGCGATACAGCTTGCGGCGCAGATGATCGGGCGTGCCCGCGGCGAGATGCATCAGCGAGCGGTTGTCCCAGAACACGAGATCGTGTTCCGCCCACTGATGACGATAGATATGTTCGTCGCGCACGCTATGCGCGAACAGTGCTTCGAGCAGTTCGCGGCTTTCGTCTTCGGGCAAGCCGACGATATGCGTCGTGAAGTGCTCGCTGACGAACAGCGCCTTGCGGCCCGTTTCCGGATGCGTGCGCACGATGGGATGCACGACGGGCTTCACTTCCGCGATCTGTTGCGCCGACAGGTTCGGCCGCCACGGGCTGCGCTTTTGCAGTTCCGCATATTTCGCGAGGTACGTGTGCTCTGCGCTGCGGCCTTCAACAGCCTTGCGCAAATGCCCGGGCAACGTGTCCCACGCCAGATGCATGTTCGCGAACAGCGTGTCGCCGCCTTCCGACGGCAGTTCCTGCGCGTGCAGCAACGAGCCGAGGCTCGGTTTTTCCTTGTACGACAGGTCCGAATGCCAGAAGTGGCCGGCGTCGCCGAGTCCGATCGGCTGACCGTTCTCGCGGATGTTCGACACGATCAGCACTTCGGGATGACCGGGCAACTGGAACTGATGCAGCACGTGAATCTGCAGCGGCCCGAAGCGACGGCTGAACTCGATGTGCTGCGCCGGCGTGATCCGCTGATCGCGAAACACGAGCACGTGGTGATCGAGATGCGCGCGGTGAATGCGCGCGAAATCTTCGGCAGAAAGCGGCTCGTTCAGATCGAGGCCCAGCACTTCGGCGCCGACGGGCGCATCGAACGGAACGATTTCGAGCGACGGGCGCACGCCCGCCGGTTGCACGCGCGGCGTGGCGTGGGGATTGGACGAAACAGTAGTGGTCACGCTGAATGTTCTTTGTAGGGTTGCAACGATGGGAACAATCTTCGACCCGCGTGCCGGATGCGTCAACGAAGCAAATCCCATACTTATATCTGCTTTAACGATAAACGGTCGGCTAGCCTGGAAAGGCGTTATTTTGACCACGCGCAATGCCGGGCGCGCGTGCGGCATCGGGTGGAATCCTTGCGCCGCGCGGCTTCCGGCGGCATCGCTCGCTAGCGCACAGACATGCGCTGACGTGCATGACAAGTTCGGGCTAACATCGGGTCTCGGCCTTCGCCGGCTCCAGGTCTCGCGCCAGTGACATGACAAAGGACTTCATCCAATCGATTGCCGTGCTGGCCGCCTTCGGAGCGGCACTCTGCTGCGCACCCGCGCACGCCTTCGCGCTCGAACTCGACGAGCAGCTGGTCTGCAAGACCGACGCGCACACCTTCATCCAGCCGCTGCTCGACGATCAATACATCGACCCGAATCCGATGCGCGTCGAGTCCAATTCAGTCAACGCATTCCGCCCGAAGCGCGGCCGCGATCTGACGGCGTTCGGCTTTCATGTCTACGCGGTGCTCGGCTATCAGCGCGACGACGCGATCTTCCGGCAAGGCAGCGGCAAAGCGGAGTCCGATTCGATCTACGGTGTGGTGGTATCCGGCCCGTCCGACTCCGTGCGCGTGCGGGTGCAACAGGCCGGCAGCGAAGCGCTCGTCAAGCAGGTGCTGCCTTTCGTGCTGACGGCTATCGTGTGCGGCGCCGGCTGAGACTGTTGTAATTCCCCAAATGGTGCACGCTGCCATCAAACAGAAATCCCCCTCCAGCTAATCTCATCCACGCAATTCATGCGTAGCGGGTTGATCGCGCGCCGCTTCATGGCGACCTTTCCGGCGATTGTTTCGATTTGATGAATCATTCCTGCGGTGTGACGCAAGAGTCTGCTGCAGCAACACGGCGTTAAATCGAACCCCGCGTTTTCCTATACTCGCCAGGCTGTTTTTTCACTCACTGTCTGGACTAGCTGGAGCTTAACCATGAAAAGAATCCCCGCCGCCGTTGCGGTGCTCGGCGCACTGGCAGCAACGGGCGCGCACGCGCAAAGCTCGGTCACGCTGTACGGCATCATCGACGCGGGCCTCATGTACACCAACAACGTGCAAAAGGGCGGCACGAGCGGCGCACTGTGGCAGGCGACGAGCGGCACCATCAACGGCAGCCGCTTCGGCCTGCGCGGCGCGGAAGATCTGGGCGGCGGCTACAAGGCGATCTTCGTGCTCGAAAACGGCTTCAACGTGCAGAACGGCACGCTCGGCCAGCACAGCCGTCTGTTCGGCCGTCAGGCGTATGTGGGTCTCGCCAGCAGCAACTTCGGCCAGATCACGCTGGGCCGCCAGTACGATTCGCTGGTCGACTTCGTCGCGCCGCTGTCGGGCACGGCAGGCACGTTCGGCGATACAGGCTTTGCTCACCCGTTCGACAACGACAACCTGAATCACTCGGTGCGGATGAGCAACGCGGTCAAGTACACGAGCAACAACTACGCGGGCTTCAAGTTCGGCGCGTTGTACGCGTTCTCGAACAGCACCGACTTCGCGATCAACCGCGCGTACAGCGCGGGCGCGAGCTATCAGTGGGGTCCGTTGAACTTCGCGGCCGGCTATTTGCAGATCAACGGCTCGAACAGCACGACAAACACGGGCGGCGCAGTGGATACGGCTGAATCGGCGGCCAATGGCGTGGGCGGTTTCCAGGTCGGCGCGGGTGTCGAGCGCGTGTTCGGCGCGGGCCTGAACTACGCGTTCGGTCCCGCCGTGGTCGGCTTCGTGTACACGAACAGCCACTATCAGCAGTCGGCGGCGTTCGGCATGACCAACGGTTCGATGCACTTCGACAACTACGAACTGAACGCCAAATACGCGCTCACGCCCGCCATTTCGCTCGGCATCACCGATACGTATACGGACGGCCACATCAGCGGCTCGCCGACGTTCGGTTCCGATCCGAAGTTCAACCAGGTCAACGCGCAGGCTGTCTACTCGTTCTCGAAGCGCACGGACGTGTATGCCGAAGCGATGTATCAGCACGCGATCGGGCACCACTACGTGGCATTCATCAATACATCGGGCGGTGCGTCGACGACGGCCAACCAGGTCGTCGCAACGATCGGCATGCGCCACCGCTTCTAAGGCGGGCTCGCTTCAACGACTCCGAACATTGCGTCCTGAAGGCCGCCGCATGCGATGCGGCGGCTTTTTTTGTTTTGCTGCGCAAGAACGCTGCGAGACCTTTCTGCCAGACGTAAGGCAGCCTTCCAGAACAGGCCGTTTTTCTCTCCGTAAGCGATCCGTAGACTTGTTTCTGCCGGCTCACGCAACACCGCCGGCATCCCCGGATTGCCATTGGAGAACGTCTTGAAGTCCACCGTTACCGCCGCCGTCGCCATGTTGACCGCGGCTTTGCTCGCCGCCGCGCCGTCGATCTCGCACGCGCAGGAATCCAGCACGCGCCTCACGCGTGCGCAGGTTCGCCAGGAACTCACCGATCTCGCGTCGGTTGGCTACCAGGCTGGAGGCGGCGAAGATCCCACTTACCCGTCGAAAGTGCAGGACGCGATGCAGCGGCTCGCTGCGAAGCGCGCGGCCGAATCCGCCTATGGCGCGGGTGTGTCCGGCTCGTCGCAGACGGGTGCCGCGCGTCCCGCCGCGCAATGAGATATCGATTCGCGAAGGCCGCGTGCACGCGCGGCATTTTGCGAATCGTTCGCACGCCGATCGCGCGCTTATTTTTTGTCGATCCCGCCACGTAGCGAGAATTTTCATTCGCGCGACCATGTGACGGCATCGCTTTTCCACCTGAACACTCGCCGCGAATCCCGCTTAAATCACATCCTTCCTCGCGCAACCTCGCGCATCTCCTCGCTTTCGTTTAGCGCTTAACCACACGGTGGCAAGCGGCGTTGACTCCAAAACAACGATTAGACCGCGATCTCAGTCCCGCTTTGTGCATCGCACCATGATTTTGACTATAGTGGTGGGTGGACATGTCTTTCGCGCTCGCGAAAGCGCTAATTATTGACGGATAGTCCGCCCCGAGGCGGACACCAGCCCGCCGCGGCCCACAAGGCGCGCGGTTGCTCAGGCGAGGAGAAATCACGATGTTCGATGCCGAAATCGCCGCAAAACTGTTGAACCGCTGGACGGTCAGGCCCCCTGCTGCGCAGTGCGAAAGCTATCTGGACCTGCTGCGTGAAGGGAATCTCCGCTTCACCCACCAACGCGGGAGCGTCACGCCAGGCGGCGTCACGACAGAGAGTCTGTTCGATCTGGAATCGCTCGTATTCGTCGACGGCTCGCGCGCGTTGCGACTGAGAACGCCTGGCGCCGCGCCCGGCTGGACGCAATGGGCCGCGTTCGAGCCGCCTTCGCGCGGCACGCCCAACCCGGAAGCGCCATTCGCCGACGAATCGTTCTCGCTCGAAGCGCCCGAGCAATGATTCGCCCCGTTACTGCTGCGCGTTGATTCCCTCGATGAGCGCCATCGCGGCGGCGGGATTGTGCGCCTTGTGCCCGCTGATGACGAACAGGTACACGTCGCGCTCTTTTTTCGGCGCGGCGCGCCCATACGTGTCGAGATCGTCGGGCGCACCGCCTGAGGCCCACGTCTGCGCGCGCTCGATCCATTTATCGAGCGACTTCTTCGCATACCCGCGCGCATGCTTTTCTTCCGTGCCCATGATGCGCGCGTAGACGAATGGCGCCGTCGGGTCGGCAATCTGCGGATATTTCGAATCGCCCGCCACGACGATCGCCACGCCGTACTTGCGCGCGAGCGCAACGAATGCCTCGTCGCAGAAGCTCTCGTGGCGCACTTCGACGGCATGGCGCAACGCACGGCCATCGACCTTTGCAGGCAGTAATTCGAGGAAGCTGCCGAAGTCGTCGGCATCGAACTGTTTGGTTGTGGGGAACTGCCAGTTGATCGGGCCAAGCTTGTTCTTCAGTTCGAGCACGCCGCTCGCGACAAAGCGGTCGACGGAGTCACGCGCTTCCGCGAGCACGCGCCGATGCGTTGCGAAACGCGGTGCCTTCAGCGCGAATACGAAATCGTCGGGCGTCTCGTCGTGCCACTTCGCGAATGTCGCGGGCTTTTGCGAGCCGTAGAACGTGCCGTTGATCTCGATGGCCGTCAGTTGCCGGCTTGCATATTCGAGTTCGCGCTTCTGCGCGAGCCCTTCCGGATAAAACACGCCGCGCCACGGTTCGAATGTCCAGCCGCCAATGCCGACACGAATGCGCGGGGCCTTCGCCGTCTTTTTTCGAGTAGTCATTTTTCACGCCTTGGCGCACGCCGCGCGAGAGCAATGATGCACAGAATAGACGATGCGAACCGCCATTTGCGAACGGCACATCGTCGCATCACGCCAATCGAAGACAAAGCAAGCAAGGCACGGCGCGCGACGTGCCTTGCTGCATGCGCAAAGCAGGATCAGAACACTGCGCGCACGACCCCGCCGTCCGCGCGCAACGCAGCGCCATTGGTCGCCGACGACAATTCCGAGCACACGTACACAACCATGTTCGCGATCTCTTCGGGCGTCGTGAAGCGCTTGAGAATCGAACTGGGCCGCGCCTGTTCGAAGAACTGCTTCTCGAATGATTCGAAGCTTTGACCGCCCGAGAGCTTTTCGACGAATTCCTCGACGCCATCCGAGCTGGTCGGCCCAGGCAGCACCGAATTGACGGTCACGGCCGTTCCCGTGCAGGTTTCCGCGAGACCGCGTGCGAGCGCGAGCTGCGCCGTCTTGGTCAGGCCATAGTGGATCATCTCGGTCGGAATCTGGATGCCGCTTTCGCTGCTGATGAACACCACGCGGCCCCAGTTCTGCTGCTTCATCCCAGGCAGATATGCGCGCGATAGCTGCACGCCCGACATCACGTTCACATTGAAGAAGCGCAGCCACTCTTCATTGGATATCTCTTCGAACGGCTTCGGATCGAAGATGCCCATGTTGTTGACGAGAATATCGACCTGCGGAAAACGCTCGACAAGCTTCGCCACCTGCGCGGCATCGGACACATCGCCAGCAAAACCTTGCACGTTCGCATCCGGCACTTGCGCGCGCAGCGTTTCGATTGCCTTGTCGACCGATTGCTGCGAGCGGCCGTTGACGATCACATTGACGCCTTCGCGCGCGAGCCCGACAGCGATCGCGTGACCAATGCCTTTGGTCGAGCCCGATACGAGCGCCAGTTTGTTGCTGATCTTGAGATCCATCTGGGTTCCTTTTTAAAGCATGCAATAGACGGATGGCGACGGGACACGCTTGGCGCACAATGTCCCGCATCGCGAGTTGCATTCGCGAGTGTAGAACTGGCGCGAAAATCATGCAGTCGGCAGGTCGCGTGCAGCTTCTGCAAAGTCAGCATCCCGCCCGATTGCGAGCAGGATCTGGCAAACGGTACTAGCATGCCGTTCACATTCGCCGGACATACGCGAGAGCCCGACTCATGCAAAATGCCTGGCCACCGGCGCAATGCCCAAATAACGAGTTATCCACGCATCGAGGATACGAAGAGACGCTCATGAAAACACGAACTCAACTCGCCGCGCTGCTCACGCTTGCCTGTCCCGCTGCATTCGCGCAAAACAGCGTGACGCTCTATGGCCGCATCGACGGCGGCGTCCAGTACCTCAACCACATCGCCACGCCGTCGGGCGGCAGCACGTCCAGCTGGACTGCAGAAGGCGGCGACTGGGGCACCAGCATGCTCGGCTTCAAGGGATCGGAAGATCTGGGTGGCGGAATGTCGTCAGTATTCGATCTGGAAACCGGGCTGCAGATCATGAACGGCACGACGAGCGGCGGCCGGCTGTTCTCGCGCCGCGCGTACGCGGGACTCGCCGATAAACGCTACGGCCAGATTCAGGCGGGCCGCAATCTGTTCATCGACAGCGACGGCGTGTGGGAATTCGATCCGTTCGTGCAGCAGGCATTTGCATCGGCATCGCTGGTGCGTGGCCGCAACTGGCAACAGACGAGCAACAACATCGAGTATCACAGCCCTGTCTTTCATGGCTTCGATGTGCAAGGGCAATATGCGTTCGGCAATCAGGCGGAGGGATTCAACCGTGGCGCGCCGGGCGAATTCGGCCGCTCCGACGGCATCATGCTGACGTATCACTCGCAACTGTTCGATGTGCGCGGCATCTACGACGAACTGCGCGATGTAAATGGCCGCATGACCAACGTCTTTACGAGTTCGCGTGAGTACTTCGTCGGCGCGAACGTGCGTGTGTCGAAAGTGAAGATCCAGGGCGCCTATACGCACTTCTCCGCGCCCGATACGCCCGCGGGTCTCGCCGATAGCGCCGACTATTACTGGCTCGGCGCAACATGGGAAGCCACGCATCAGTTCGCGGTGACAGCGGCGGCCTTTTACGTGCACCTGAGCGACGGCGCAGGCGACGCGACTCACGACCCCGCAGGGCACGCGACCATGCTGGTCCTGGGCTCCACCTACAACCTGAGCCAGCGCACCTTTCTGTACGGCACGGTCGCGTACATGCGCAACAGCAGCCACTCGAATTTCTCGCTGCTAGCGACCTCGCGCGATGCGACGGGCAGCGCCAACACCAACCCGTTGCCGGGCGAATCCCAAACAGGCGCCTATGTCGGCGTGATGCATGTGTTCTGAGTGCGGGCGTCCATTCATCTGATCAATAGACATTCCACTCTGTTATCGCCGTCATTCGGTAGCCGAAATACGCGCCGCTGTCACGCGATTCGAGTAGTACTTCGATATGCGGCGCTTGACCACGTGCGCCGCAGTCCCCACTTGCTTACCATTGACTTGCACACTGATTCAACCTGAGACGGAAGCCAGAGATCAAATCGCGCAAACAACGCGCACACCGCATCTCTCCAGGTCGATTTCGATCGCAGCAATCGCGCTCCTGCCGCTGACGGGCATGCTTCCGGCCCACGTTCAGTTTTACTCCGGCAATGAGAACCGTGTCATGCACGACGCAAGCATCGTCATGCGCGACACGTCAGCGAACGCTGCCGCAGCGATTTCAACCTTGACGGAGGTGTTATGAAAAGCCCCATCTATGAAGAGCGTCTTGAACTGCTTGGTCTGATTGCGAGCGAGACGCTCGGCATCGAGGATCTGAGCGAGCACCCGGGCGTACTCGCCGCACTGGAAGCAGCCTACGATGCCGGGCTGTGGGTCGGCCATAGTGTGGGCCGGGGTGAGGAAGTCTGCGTCGGGTGAGATGCGCAGCGGGGCGTTTCGCGCGCTTCATCCGTGCCTTCTGAAACACGGATGAAGCGGCAACACGAATTTACGCGGCCTTTGCGCTAGGCGCAGCGTGTTCCTGCTTCGCCGGCGGCGCAACGTCCTTCTGCTGCGCAATCTGCTCGCGCAGTTTGATCAGCGCCAGAACGGTATCGATAGTCGGCGTCTCGTGTCCGACGAGCCGCCCCATTTCCTGCACGACGGTCAGCAACGGATCGATTTCCATCGGACGTCCCGCTTCGAGATCCTGCAGCATCGAGGTCTTGTGCGCGCCCACCGCGCCCGCGCCATCGATGCGTCTTTCAACGTCCACCCGGAAATGCACGCCAAAGCGATCGGCCACCGACTTCGCTTCGAGCATCATCGTCTTCGCGACGGCGCGCGTGCCGACGTGACTCGTGATGACGTCGAGCGTCGCGTGCGTCAGTGCGCTGATCGGGTTGAAGCACAGATTGCCCCACAATTTCAGCCAGATTTCATCGCGGATGTTGTCGCGAATGGGCGCTTCGAGTCCGGCTTTCGTCATGATGTCGGAGAAGGCTTCGACACGCGCCGAACGCGTGCCGTCCGGCTCGCCGATCGGAAACTTCTTGCCGTACACGTGTTTGATCACGCCCGGCTCGACGATCTCCGCAGCGGGATAGACGACACAGCCGATCGCACGTTCCGGCCCGAGCTTCTTCCACTGCGTGCCACCGGGGTCGATGCTTTCGAGCGTCGAGTTCGCGAATTCGCCGCCATGCTTGTAGAAGTACCAGTACGGAATGCCATTCACTGCCGTGACGATCGCCGTTTCCGGTCCGAGCAACGGCTGCATCGCATCGACGACGCCTGGCACCGAGTGCGCTTTCAACGCGATGATCACGTAGTCCTGCGGCCCCAGCTCGCGCGGGTCCGACGAACAGCGCACATTGACGAGACGCTCGGTATCGTCGATCAACAGACGCACGCCGTTGCGCTGCATCGCGGCCAGATGCGGGCCGCGCGCGACGAAACTGACATCGGCGCCTGCGTGCGCCAGTTGCGCGCCGACATAGGCGCCAATTGCGCCGGCTCCATAAACACAGATCTTCATCTATCTGCTCCCATTCCAAGAAGTGATCAGTGAGATCGAGCCGGGCGTCTCGCGACGCGGTGCGCGATCGTCATCGTCGATACATGGTCGACTCATTGGCGACGGCGCTTCCGGCTCTCATTCGCATACTCAGTGCGTGTTCAGCGTGTCTGGTCGGTCAGTGTTCTTCATGCGGCCGGCTCGAGCTGCCGCGCGACGGCGAGCTGGTTCGGCAGCGCGCCAATGCCGTCGATCGACACGACGACGGTCGCCCCATCCTTGATCGAGCCGACGCCAACCGATGTTCCGCACGCGATCACGTCGCCGGGCATTAGCGTCATGTCGTGCGAGATCATGCTGACCTGTTCGGCCGGCGTGAAGATCATGTCGGAGAGCGGATAGTTTTGCCGCTCGACTTCATCGAGGCGCGTGACGACACTCGCGTTGCGCCAGTCGAAATCCTGCTGGATCACGGGGCCGATGCAGCTGAACGTATCGAAGCCTTTTGAGCGGCACCATTGCGCGAAATTCGGGTCTTCGTTGAGCAGATCGACGGCGGTGACATCGTTGATGCAGGTGTAGCCGAAGATGTAGTCGTCCGCTTCTTCGGGCGACACGTTCGTGCAGCGCTTGCCGATCACGATGCCGAGTTCGCCTTCGTACGCAATCTTGCCGCTATAACTTTTGGGGCGGCGAATGGGCGCGCCGGGACCGATCACGGACATCGGCGGCTTGATCAGAAAGAGCGGATGCGACGGCGCGGCCTTGCCGAGCTTTTGCGACAGCGCGTGAAAGTTGTTCCAGAGCGCGACGACCTTGGTCGGCAGGCAGGGGCTCAGCAATTCGACGTCGTCATGTTTCCATTGCTTGCCGCTCGGCGTGGCTTCGCCGAACATGTCGCCTTCGTATTCGGCGATGCTGCCGTTATCGAGCACGCCGAAACCGATATGACCATGCGGCTGCCGAAAGCGTATCCACGATGTCATCGAACCTGTCTCCACAAATTTTTTATCGACCGACACGGTGAATACGCCCGCGTCACGAGTTTGAATCTTCGAATCTTCCGATCTTCAGATCGCGCCGGCAGTCCTCAGCGCTTCGACCTGTTCACGCGAATAGCCGAGTTCGGCCATCACTTCATCCGTGTGTTCGCCGAGCAGCGGCGAGCGCGTGACATCCGTCGGGCTGTCCGACAGCTTGATCGGGTTGCCCACCGTCAGATACTTGCCGCGCACCGGGTGATCGACCTCGACGATCGTGCCGGTTTTACGCAGCGATTCGTCCTGCGCGATTTCCTGCATCGACAGGATCGGGCCGCACGGAATGTCGTACTTGTTGAGGATTTCCATCGCCTCGAACTTGGTCTTCGTCATCGTCCAGCGTTCGATCTCCGCGAAGATTTCCTTCAGACGCGGCAGACGTGCGGTCGGCGTGGCGTACTCCGGATCCGTCGCCCACTCTTCCTTGCCGATCACGTTGCAGATCTTGACCCACACGGGTGCCTGCGTGATGAAGTAGATGTACGCGTTCGGATCGTGCTCCCAGCCCTTGCACTTGAGGATCCAGCCAGGCTGACCGCCACCCGATGCATTGCCCGCGCGCGGCACCGCTTCAC
>NZ_JAAGPI010000061.1 GCF_017104715.1 Burkholderia sp. Ac-20365 | reverse complement strand
GCTCGTCGCCTTCGGCGTCGGGCCCTTGCGCGGTGCGCGTTTCGTCGGGGCGCGCAGCAGCGACGGCGCGCTCGGATTCGGACGAATCGGTGTCGTGGATGTCTGTCAAAACAACCTCAAAATGTCAGGTCGCGCGCCCGTTGCGGGCGCGTCAAAAAGTACGGTTACGTCAGGCGCTGCGCGACTCGGCTTCGTCGTCGGAGAATTCGCCCGCGTCCTGAGCGGCGTCGCGGCGATCGGGATGATCGTCGTGCGCCGCGTGACTCTGGTCTGTTCCGGCCAGGTTGGCGCGATCCGCGTCCCCGGTCTCGTTATGGTTTTCGCGCGCACCCTCGTTTTCTTCTTCCGGTTGCGCGTCTGAAGCAGCTTCTTGAGCCGTTTCTGTTTCTTGCGCTGCCTCGTCGGCAACGCGATGTTCGGTATGCGCCAACACATCCGTACGCTCGACGCCGGCTTCGGCGTCATCGGAAACAGATGCGGGCGATGAAGCCTGCGCGTCGCCTTCCTGCGCCGCGGCTTCCTGCGGCTGCACTGGCGTTGCGTCTGCAACGTGTGCGGCTTGCGGCGCTTCCTCGCCTTCGGGAAGAGCATGCGTCATGCCATCGGCAGCGTTTTCGGCGCTTTCCGGTGCAATCGTCTCACCCTCAACCGCTTCGGCTTCCGTGAACTCGATTGCATGCTGCGCAAGCAGATCGATGTTCGACTGCGCCGACGGATCGGCGAGCGGCGGCAACTCTTCGAGCGACTTCAGGCCGAGGTCGTCGAGGAAAGAACGTGTGGTCGCGTACAGCGCCGGGCGGCCCGGCACATCGCGATGGCCAATCACTTCGATCCAGCCGCGGTCTTCGAGCTGCTTGACGACCTGCGTGTTCACGGTCACGCCGCGGATTTCTTCGATATCGCCACGCGTCACGGGCTGCCGGTACGCAATGATCGCGAGCGTCTCGAGCACCGCGCGCGAATACTTCGGCGGTTTCTCGGGATGCAGGCGGTCGAGATACGTGCGCATCGCGGGCTTGCTCTGGAAACGCCAGCCGGACGCCAGTCCGACGAGTTCGACACCGCGTCCGGACCAATCCTGCTTCAGGTCTTCAAGCAACGTGCGGACCGTATCCGCCGACACGCCGTCGGCAAATAGCTTACGCAAATCACCGAGCTTTAACGGCTCCTGCGCGCAGATCAAGGCAGTCTCGAGGACGATCTTCGCCTCTTGGGTATTCATGCAGCTAGGTCAGACCCTGTGGTCAAAGAACCGGATCAAACAGACGATGTGGAACTGAAGACGCGCTCGCCCGATTCTGATCGGTCATATTGATGGGAGCACGCACCGGGGGGAGGCGAAAAAGGCATCGAGCCAAACCCAGCCGGACGACGGAGCAGCGAAATTCCGCGAGGGAACCGCGTGACTGGCTGCCATATTACGCAAAAACAATCGGTGCGTAAAGACGAAATCCAGACTGCACCTTAATCGACATTTCCGGCGATGCATAACGGGTCGGTGCGCCGCGTGTTTCCGGCGCACCGACCTTTGCGCATATTTCAGCGCGCACCGCCGTGCCGCTCGAGATACGCTTTCAGCCGCTCGACGCCCGCGTCGAGCCGCGCCGTATCGCACGCATAGCACCAACGCACGAAGCCCTCGCCCTCAGGGCCGAACGCGCTGCCGGGCGCCAGTCCGAGCCGCGCATCGCGCACCAGCGCCTTGCACAGTTCGAGGCTGCGCGAGGCGCCCGGCAACGAGAAGAACACGTACATCGCGCCCGGCGGCGCTTTCACATCGACACCCGGTACAGCCGACAGCGCCTGCACGAGGTGATCGCGCGAACCCCGCAAGTCAGCGACCAGATCGCGCGTGAACTGCGCGCCCTGCTCGATCGCCGCGATGCCCGCCTGCTGCACGAACGCCGGCGAGCACGACGTGTTGTATTCGACCAGCTTGCCGAGATCGTCCATCAGCGCGGCAGGCGCGACGATCCAGCCGAGCCGCCAGCCCGTCATCAGCCACGCTTTCGAGAATGAATTCACGCAGATCACGCGCTCGTCGCGCGCGGCAAGATCGAGGAACGACGGCGCGCTTTCGCCCGCCTCGCCCGCGTAGTAGAGACGCTCGTAGACTTCGTCGGCGACGATCCAGATGCCGTGACGGCGGCAATGCTCGAGCACCGCGCGCTGCTCGTCGCGACTCATCACCCAGCCGGTCGGATTGTTCGGCGAGTTCAGCATCAAGAGCTTCGTGTCCGGCGTCAGAGCCGCCAGCAGCCGCTCCAGATCGAGTTGCCAGCCGTTTGCACCATAAACGAGCGACACGGTATCGACCTGTGCGCCGAGAATCTTTGGAATCTCGACCAGATTCGGCCACAGCGGCGTGACGGCCACGACGCGGTCGCCCGCGCCGACCACCAGTTGCGCGGCCAGCATCAGCGCGTTCACGCCCGCGCTCGTCACTGCCACATGCTCGACCGATGTCGCCCCGTGCAGCGCCGACACATAGCGGGCGAGCGTCTCGCGCAACGGCGCGATGCCGAGGTTATGCGTATAGAACGTTTCGCCCGATGCGAGCGCCGCGCTCGCGGCATCGCGGATGAACGGCGGCGTTACGCGGTCGGACTCGCCGAACCAGAACGGCAGGACATCAGGCAATCCAAAACCGGCGTTCGCCACCTCGCGGATCTGCGACGGGCGCAACGCACGCACGGCATCGCGAGCGTCGGGTTTCGCGCCTGGCGTCGCTTCGGGAATCTGGGAGGTCTGTGACTGGGGCAAGTCCGTTTCGCGCATCGAGGGTCCCGGCGGGTCTGTCGAAAGATGCGAGTGTAGCGCGTCCCAATTTACGGACGGAGCGAACCCGGCAGCGACGACGCAAGCGCGAGCACGGCTTCAGCGCAGATCCTCCGTCCGTCCGGGCACCTGATGAATCAGATTCCACACGGCGTCCGCAGCGGGCGACAGCGAGCGGTCCCGCCGGCGCACCAGCTCGACGGTACGCTCGGCGCGCGGCACGAGCGGGATCGCCACCAGCGACGACCCCGCCGGCAACGGCAACGCGAGCCAAGGCAGCACGCTCACACCGACGCCCGCCTGCACCAGTCCGAACACCGTCGAGGGATGGCCGAGTTCCTGCACGATATTGGCGCTCACGTTGTGCGCTTCCAGTGCAGCGTCGATGATCGGCCGGCTACCCGACGCCTGATCGAGCATCACGAGGCGCTCGCCATCCAGTTCGCGCCACCTCACGTCGGCGCGCGATGCCAGCGGATGATCATCGCGCGACACGAGACAGAAGGAATCGGTCATCAGCGGCTCGGTGAACAGGTCGTCGGCGGACAGCGGGCCGATCACCACGCCGAAATCCACCTCGCCCGACTTGACCTTGCGCACGACGTCGCTCTGCACGTCGTCGCGCAGCCCGAGCGTGATGTACGGGAACTGCATCCCGCACGCCGCGACGATATTGGGCATCAGCCGGCACGCGATGGTCGGGCTGGCCGCCACCATCACCCGCCCGCGCCGCTGCTCGCCGATCTCGCGAATTTCGCGCAGCGCGTCGTCGAGATCGGTCAGCAGGCGCGACACGCTCGCCACCAGGTTGCCACCGACGTCCGTCAACTGGACTTCACGCGTCGTCCGGTCGATCAGCTTCAGCCCGATCTCGGCCTCCAGTTCGCGCACGCACCGGCTCACGGCCGACTGCGTGAGGCCGATTTCGCTCCCCGCGCGACTGAAACTCTGCAGTCGCGCCACTTCGATGAACACGCGCAGTTGGCGCAGCGTCACATTCATCCCCTCTCCTCATGAATGATGTCGTTTGATGCAGATTTTATATCCCGAAACACGTCCGCGCATCATTTCGCAACGTTCGCTGCAATGCAGCAAAAAGGCGCGAACGCACGCGGGACGGGCCTGATTGCACAAGATTGGTGATTGTCCTGATTTGCGTGATGAGTTTTTTGGATTCTCATACGGGCCAGGCTAA
Source organism: Burkholderia sp. Ac-20365 (assembly GCF_017104715.1). Taxonomy (GTDB): domain Bacteria; phylum Pseudomonadota; class Gammaproteobacteria; order Burkholderiales; family Burkholderiaceae; genus Paraburkholderia. Next base: position 37,846 of record NZ_JAAGPI010000061.1, on the reverse strand, counting down.
CGCCCGTAACGGCTTGATGTGGCGGGGCTTCGAGGCGGTTAGGTGAAAGGTGGCACGCTTCGTGCATTTCCCCTTGCACAAGAGTCGGCGCCGATTCGGACTGGTGAAAAACGGTTCGCGAGGCATAGGCCGGCTCTCCGCCGGCGCCCGATACGGAATCGGGCGCATGAAGAGTGCGCAGCGCGGGGCAGCGCACCGGAGTTAGCTTCGCTGAGGTGAAACATGATGGTGTTCGACGATTTGAGAGACAACGAGTGGGCGCTGGTAGAGGCGTTGTTCTGTGCTGAGCCGGCACGGAGCGAACGCCGTGGTCGACCACGCGTCGAAGCTCGCGCGGTAGTCAACGCCGTGTTGTGGGTTTTGTCGACGGGCGAAGGCTGGTCCAAGTTGCCAGGCCGTTATCCGTCGCCGCCGACGTGCCGTCGTCGTTTCGACGAATGGCAAGCCGACGGCACGCTCGCGGAAATTGTGAAGCGACTGGGCACGAGCGGCCGCGAGATTTCGCTGCGCGGACGCATCGGCGCAACGGCAGCCAAACCACCGGCACCGCCGAGCCGCGACCGTCTGCGTGGCGCATTCTGGACCAATCCGGAATCCTGGCGCGCGCCCGTCAAGATGGCCTGATGCAGTATTCACGCAACCGGGCGCCTCAGGGCGCCCGGCGCGTTTCTCTGGCTGACATCCGTTCAGCCCGAATCCCTTCGATCCGACCAGGCATCGCTCCCGCCCGCGGGTTCGATCGATTGCGCGCGTTCGCTCACTGAAACGCGTTTGTCGCCGGGTGTTCGCGACGGTCCGCCCGTCTGCCGATTTTTCCGCTGGTTACAGCACCCGCGAGCACCCGCGCGTTCGTCTTCGCCCGCCGCGACGCGCGTGCGCCGGCGCCCTTCCCGCTCGCCAACGTCCATCCTCACCCGATACGCATCGCGCCGGTGACGGGACGAAACATCCATTTACTTTTATTTACAGCATGCTTTCGCGGCGCGGCATACCGTACCAGTATGCAAACAAGCCCGTCCCGGCCGGCTTGTCGGGAACCGATCATGAGGCCATTGTCACTGCATGTCTGCGGCCTGGTCCTTTCGATATTCGCCGCGACTGCATCCGCGCAACAACGTCCGCAAGGCTGGAACTGGCGGCCGGAACAGCCTGCCACGCTGCAAGCCTGGCAGCAGGCGGAAACGCGCACCCAGAATTTCACGCCGCCTACGCCGCGCGGCGATCTGCGCGGCGATATCGCGAGTAACGTGCGCGCGCGGCCCGATGGGCAGCGTGACGAAGGGCCGCCACGGCGCGGTCCCGCCGCGCATTGACCATGCTGCCGGCAGGCAAGTCTGCTGGCACCGAGCGATGACGTTCGATGAAGATGTGCGATATCGGGAACCACCCGCCACGTCGCCAGTCTCACCAATGCCATTAAGCACAGCGTGGCAGAAGTAATTCCGGTATGCCCGTATCCTCGCGATACGGGCTTTTTTTTCGCCGACCTCGGATGGGAGTCGCGCGATGCCCACACCGGCCCGGCGACCTAAAAGAAATGTAAAAACGAGGAAAACGCGGCGACATGCCCTCGACACGCCTCACGCGGCGCGTTTCCCGCGCGCAACGCTGTTCTCGCGTGCGCGCGCCCTGCAAAGTGCCGTCGCCTAGACGGCAGCCGCCCTCTCTCCGGCGACTGCACCGGCGAAAACGTAATTACGCATGCGGCGCGCGTCCCAGTCGAGAGAACGCTCGTCGCGTGCGAGCCGCGCAAACTCGGCGCGGCCGCGTTCGGTCAGCACCGCAATGTCCACAGGAGCATGGAAACCCGGCGCGGGAGCGACCGTCCGTTGACGAACGGTGTCCATCATGCCAAGCGAACGCAGATATTGAAAAACGCCTGGGCGCTTGGCCCACGGCACCTGACGGTATTGCGCCCGTCGCAGCGCCTCGAGTACGACTTCGTTGGAATAAGCGGTCATCTCACTTCTTTCTTAAAGTGCAGCCATGACTTATTTGTTCGCGACACAATGGCGCGTCTTGTCGACGCGCGCACGGCGGAGAACGAAGCTTTCACGCCCATATCCGCCCATGCGGCCATTGGCCGCCGTTTATTTCGGCCCCCGTGTGAACGCCGTGCTAGCGTTCTGCTTCCAGCTGGCGGCGATGCGACCGTACGGGCGCGATAGTCCGCTCGTGGAAATGTCCGAATACCATACGTTACCCCAATAAAATTGATTCTTTTAACTTTATTGCTGCTTTTTTTTGCAGCTTTCATGCTGCTGCGCAGCGCCCGCACGCTAATCGGCGCAATAACGATCGCCGTCTTCTGGGCGTTCGGCGCAGGGTGGCTCGCCCAACCCGTGCTCGATCTCGCCCAGCCCAGCGCGCCGCCCGGCGGACAGACGGTTGCTCCCGCAACCTACGCGTCCCATACGGCCATCGTGATGCTCGGCACGGGCACGATTCACCGCGACGGCAAACTCGTGCCGCCGAAGGACGCAATCGCCCGGATCGTCAAGAGCGCCGATCTCTACACGCGCTGCAAGCACGTCAGCGCGGTGTGCCACGTGATCGTCAGCGGCGGCAACCCGCAAGACCACGAGGCGACGGAAGCCGACACCTACCTGCCCTATCTGCTGCGCGAAGGCGTGCCACGCGGCGACATCATCCTCGAGAACAGCAGCCTGACGACGTATCAGAACGCTCGCAACGTCGCTGCCATTCTGCCAGCGGGATATTACGGTTCGTTGATGCTCGTCACATCGGCGTATCAGATGCCGCGCGCCCTGCTCGACTTCCATCGCTTCGGCATGGACCCGCTGCCGATCGTGTCGAACACGCGCGAGGCAAAACGCGGGCTCCTGCCGCGCCCGCAAAACTTCTCCGACGCCGAGATTGCGTTGCACGAACTGATTGGCATCGCGCAGTTTCATGTGTACCGGCAAATCGGCTGGTTCTGATGCGCGCGTAGTTCGCCCGTTGCTTAGCTATCCCGATGGATTGGAAGCATGCCTTCGACAAGCACCCGTCATACTCCGCTGAGAAAATCTGACTTGTCGCGACACGCGCGGCAAAGCGCAGGACAATAGCTCCGATGCGCAATGGCTTCGCCGCTGCGCTTCTGCGCAAGCCCTCGACGAATGTAACCAGACGTAACTGTCTGTGAATTCTGTTACAGAAGGCGCGCTGGACTGAACATTGCTGGCTAGAATGCACTGTCGTTCCATTGGACAGGCCATACTCGGGTCCACAACCACTCTCTACGGAGGCAACGATGAAGAAAGTGTCCCTGGCAATCCTGGTTTCCCTTTCGGCACTGACGGGCGCGGCGTACGCGCAGCAGGATCAAGGCGTCGTGATGAGCACCGATCCCGCGAAGGCCGCCGACATCGAGCAGCGCGCGCAAGATCTACAGTCGAAGCAGCAGGCGATGGAAAGCGCGCCGCCCGCACCGATGAAGCACCACAAGGGCATGCATCACAAGAAGCCGGCCGCGCCGGCGCAGTAAGCGCGTTGCACATGGGCTAGACAGACGCGCCCAGCAGCTCGCCCTGGCGCGCGTCGCAGTGCAAGCCGCTGCGCAAACAAAAAAAGCCGAAGCCGTTCAACACGGCCTCGGCTTTTTTATTGGCGTGAAGCGACGTCAGTCATGAACGGTGGCCAGCCACATGCCACAGAGCGCGCATCGACGTTATGCTAAAGTCGCGCACCGAAGAATCGACACAATTCACACCCAACCCGCGTGCGCCCCTGGTGCGGAGGACAGAATGAGCAACATCCAGCTGGACATCGAATGGACTGAAGCAGCATCCCGCAAGATCGAAAAACTCATGCCGCGCGGCAATCAGGACGCGTTCCTCGCGCTGCCGCCCGTCGAATGTCTGCCGATGGAAGGCGACGTGCTGTTTCTCGGGCCGGCCGGCAAGCAGCAGCCGTTCATCGTCGCCGAGCGCCAGTATCATCACGACGGCGATGCCGACTGGACCATCATCCTGATCCTCGACGTGCCGCAATCGACGCACTGATCAATTCAGGCAGCGCGTCACACGTTTCATCGCGGGGCCCGACAGCCATGCTGTCGGGCCTTGCTGTTTCTGGACGCGTCGTCTCAGGCTATCTTCGACACGATGCGCAATTCCGCCGTTTCGATCCATTGCGCGGACGCCTTTTTGCAGGCCTCGATATGCGCCGATTTCGCGTGCGCGGCGAGCGCTTCCTCACTTTCCCAACGCTCGAAGAACACGAAGCGGCGCGGCTCGCGCAAGTCGCGATGCAGGTCGTACTGCAACGCGCCGCGTTCCTTGCGCGTCGGCCCGACGATACCTTCGAGCGCCGCGCGCAATTCTTCCTCGTGTCCCGGCTTGGCGACCGAGATCGCCACCACTGCGATTTCCGACATACTGCACTCCAGTTTCAGGAAACCAGCAGCATAGCGCCGCTGCCACAAATGCGCCGTCAACCTGCGCCAACTTCGAGCCGGAACGGCACAGACTCTTGCACCCGTCTGTGATTACCCGAACATTCGAATCGCATACGAACTGCTAGACTGGTTTCGACGAACTGAGCTGGACTGAGCTGCACAACTGAGCGGAGTCGCGCGTGAACGGCATCGATCCGATCGCCTTCGGGCCCGACCTCCATTGCGCCGATGTTGCGCATGCCTGCCGCCGGCATGTCGCTGCACACGGGCGAGCGCCGCACGCTGCATAGGACAATCTGCCGTCATGCCAAACGTCGACGATACGACGCTCACTGGCCTTCTGCAGCATATGGTGCAGGACGAGGCCGGATGGGCCGCGCCGTGGCGAACCATTACGTTGCGCAGCGTTTTCCAGCCGGTCGTCTCCGTGACGCACCAGCGCATAGTCGGCTACGAAGCGCTGCTGCGCGCCTTCGATCCCGTGGGTCACCCTATCTCACCTGCCGTGCTGTTTTCGGGCACCCGGTCGACCGCCGATGCGCGCGCGCTCGATCGCCTCGCGCGTTGCCTGCACGTGGCGAACTTCATGGCGCAAGGCATCGAGACGGGATGGCTGTTCCTGAATACGCGCCCACAGGTGTTCGAAACAGGATGGCCGCAGCGTCCGTTCATCGATGAACTGTCGGAGCATTTCGGACTGCCGCAGGAGCGCATCGTCATCGAAGTGCTCGAGCAGCCTGCCGACGACGAATCCGCCGTCGCCAGCATGCTCGCTGCATCGCAGCCGCGCGAATTCCTCATTGCAATCGACGATTTCGGCACCGGCTTTTCGAACTTCGATCGCGTGTGGCGCTTCCGGCCGGATATCGTCAAGCTCGACCGCTCGCTGGTGGCGCGCGCGGGCCGCCAGGACAACGACAACTCGCTGATCGGCCATCTGATCAACATGCTGCATCAGTCCGGCACGCTGGTGCTGGCGGAAGGCGTCGAAACGGAAGACGAGCTGATGACGCTGATGCAGGCCGACGTCGATTTCATCCAGGGTTACTGGTTCGGCCAGCCGAAGGGCTCGATACAGACGGCGAGCGCGCGCGTGCCCGAACTGATCGAGCAGATGTGGCAGCGTTTCGAGAGCTACGAGCGCACGCATTCGCGCTATCAGCGCCCGGGCTTCGAGGGATTCACGGAAGCCGTGCTCGCGGGCGCATCGCTCTACATGCAAACAGGCGATCTCAACGAGGCCGCGAAACCCGTCTTCCTGCTACCCGACGCGCGCCGCGTCTTCGTGCTGAGCGATCGCGGCGAGCAACTGGAGCCGTCGATCACGGCAAGCGGCACGCCCTCGCCGCCCGCGCGGCTCGCGCCGCTCTTTCCCGACACCCGCAACAACTGGTCGCGGCGCGCGTATTTCAAGCATGCGCTCGCCGCGCCGGGACGCGTCGCGATGATGGGCCCGCACTGTTCGCTGATGGATGGCCAGGACTGCTATACGGCCGCCGTCACGGTCCAGCGCGACGGCGCGACGCATGTGTTCTGCGTCGATTTCCTGCCCGAAGTCCGTAACCCAAGTCCTGTTTGAGGAGAAAAGCGCGGGCGCCGCGATGACCTTGCCCGCGCTTCATTCGTGCGAGACAGAACGCCGCCCCGATTTCACGTCGCTGCGCTTCGCCTTGCTTTCGAGCCGCCGTTCTTTCGACGCGCGTGTCGGCCGGGTCGCCACGCGCGCCTTGCGGGTCACGCTGACGCTGTCGATCAGCGCGTCGAGCCGCGCCAGCGCCGCCTCGCGGTTCATGTCCTGTGTGCGGTATTCCTGCGCCTTGATGATGACGACGCCGTCGCGCGTGATCCGGTGATCGCTCATCGCGAGCAGGCGCATTTTCAGCACCTCGGGCAGCGACGACGCGCGCACGTCGAAGCGCAGGTGAATCGCGCTCGACACCTTGTTGACGTTTTGCCCGCCCGCGCCCTGCGCGCGCACGGCCGTCAGTTCGATTTCGTTCGGCGGGATCGGATAGCGTGAAGTCATGTCAAAGCGTGGTGAGAGGAATGGCAAGTGTAACCGGCTATGCGGCCGCGCATGCGCGGTACGCGAATTGCAAGCGCAACGAGGCGAGCCGGGGCGCCTGCATGGTGTATCACGCAATTGCCGCCAACCGCCGAACTCACCGATACTGACACTTTCAGCCCGAGGGTCCACCATCGTGATGAAAATGCGCCCTGCGCAGGTGCTCGAACTCGTCGTCAATCTCGTGCTGCCGTGGGTTGCGTACCGGCTCGCGCAGCCCTACTGGGGTGAAACGGGCGGGCTGATCGCGTCGGCTGTGCCGCCCGTCGCGTGGAGCATCGTCGAACTGGTTCGCTTCAGGCGCGCCGACGCGCTCAGTCTGACGGTGCTGCTTGGCATCGTGCTGTCGATCGGCGCGATGGCGTTGGGCGGCGATCCGCGCATGCTGCTGTTTCGCGAGTCGCTGGTGTCGGGTGCGATTGGTGTCGCTTTTCTGTTGTCGCTGCTGTTGCGACGACCTGCCGTGTTCTATCTGACGCGTGCTTTCGTCGCGCGCGAGATGAATAATGGCGCCGCTCACATTGAAGTACTTTGGCGCGAACGGCCGGCGTTTGCCCGCGGGCTGCGGGTGCTGACGGCTACCTGGGGCCTTGGGCTCACAGGAGAAACCCTGCTGCGTGGGTATATGGCATGGCATTGGCCTATCGAGCGCGTGCTCGTGGTGTCACCGTTTGTTGGCTATAGCATCTTTGGTGCGCTGATGGTCTGGACGCTTTGGTATCGGCGGACGTTGCGGGATCTCGCGGAGCGGCAGACCGATTCTGAAGCGGAACCGCCGCGGGGTACGGCTGCTAATTAGCTGGTTTTTTTGTTGCTGGTGTCGGCGTTTCTTTGATGCTGGCATCCGCGATTTGTCTTGCCCGCTTCAAGCGTCGCCCCTGTGCGGGGCGGCACCTACTTTTCTTTGCCGCGGCAAAGAAAAGTAGGCAAAAGAAAGCCGCTGAACACCGCCAACTTTTCTTCCTGCCCACGGGCCCCCAACGGCCCCGTCCCGTCCGCGACCGCATTCTTCTCGATGCCCGCTGCCAGCGCTTCGAATTGGCTCATCACCCACTTCACACTCCCGCGTCACCACACGCGCGACGAAATCGCCCACGTTCTATAGCGGCAAACTGTGTGTCGGCTTTCGCGCGGTGTGCGCTTCACTCCGGACTGAAAAACACGATCGGTGTCGTAACAGCGCTGAGGTGTGAAGCACTACGACCGACACACAGTTTGCCACCTGGGCGGCCGCAACCATTCGCTGCCGCTGGCTGTGCTACGGGTGATTGAAGCGGGTGAGGCGCCTGTTCGAGGCGCTGGCAACGGGCATTGAATGGCAGAACGCCGTGTGAAGCGGAGGAACGGTTGGGGGCCCTCAGGCGGTGGTCAAGAGCGGGCGGTGTTAGCCCGCTTTCTTTGCTTACTTTCTTTGCGGCGGCAAAGAAAGTAAGTGCCGCCCCGCACAGGGGCAACCCAGGCAAACCAACACCATCACGCGGATGCCAGCAAAAACCCAAACCCAAACCTACCCCTCACTCGCCTCAACAATCCGCGCCGCAAGCCCCGAATCCCGCTGCGTCGGCGTCGCAATCGCCCGCATCAACACAGTGCGCGAACCAACCACATCAACCCGCTCACGCGCCCGCGTAATAGCCGTATAAACGAGTTCCCGCGACAACACGCGACTAAACATCGATGGCAGCATCAACACAGCGTGATCGAACTCCGAGCCCTGCGATTTGTGCACCGTAAGCGCAAACGCCGTGTCATGCGGCGGCAACGCAGCAGGCGACACCGCGCGCAAACTGCCATCCGCGCCACGGAACAACACGCGCAGCGAGCCGTCTGCGCCCGGCAACGCAATACCGATATCGCCATTGAACAGACCCAGCGCATAGTCATTGCGCGTAACCATGATCGGCCGGCCCGCGAACCATTGCGCGCCAATCGCCAGCGGCACGCGCGCGACGCGGCGCACCTGAGCAGCCATTGCCGTATTCATCTGCTCGACCCCGCGCGAACCGAGCCGCGTCGTACACAGGATGCGAAAACGGTTCAGCGCGTCGAACAGGTTGAGCGCATGCGCCGTCGCGCCCGCGGTGTCGACGAGCGCCGCAGCAAGCGCGTCGGCGTACGGCGCGAAACCGGCCGCGAGCCGCTGGATCGTGCGCTCCGATGGCGCGGCGTCGGTGTCCTGACGAAATGCTGCCGCGCTGGGCTCGACGGGATCGATGTCCAGCACATCGAGCGCATCCTGCACGGCGCCACGCCGGATCGCCAGCGATAGCCGGCCAATCGGCGACTCCAGCCCGAAACGATAGTTACGCTCAAGCCACACGACACAATCAGCAAGCGGCGCAGGCTGCGATTGCGACGATGCTTCGGGCGGCGTCGCGAACAGGTCGTCGAAGAACGGTTGGGATTCCTCGTCCGGCGTATCGTCGCGGCCAGCTGGCAGCGCGTCACGCAAACGACGTTCGTCGATGCCCAGTGCCGCCGCGATCGAGCCGACCGCCTTCGTCGTGAACGCCGGTTGCGCGCTCAACTCGGCGAACACGGCGCCCGCTTCGACGGCGGCAAGCTGATCCTTGTCGCCGAGCATCACGAGATGCGTGTCGCTGGCAAGCGCATCGAACAGATGCGTCGCCATCGCGACGTCGATCATCGATGCCTCGTCGATCACGATCACGTCATACGGCAACGGATTGTCGCGATGATGCCGGAAGCGTCCGTTCGGCCCGGTGCCGAGCAGCCGATGCAATGTGAACGATGTTTGCGGCAAACGCGCCGCGAGTTCGGGCGGCAACGAACCGGCGCGCGCGAGCAGCGCCTCCTGCATCCGCTGCGCGGCCTTGCCCGTTGGTGCGGCGAGCGCGATGCGCAAGTCCGCGCGCGCATCGAGCAGGCACGCCAGCACGCCGACCACGGTCGTCGTCTTGCCTGTGCCCGGCCCGCCGCTGACGATGGTCAGCCGCCCGGACAGCGCCATCACGGCGGCCACGCGCTGCCAGTCGACTTCCGCGTCGCGTGGCTCGCCGAAATAACGCAACAGCCGGGCGCGCATCTCCTGCAACGACAGCCCCGCCGACACGGCATCTTCACGCTCGCCGCGCGCGTGCTCCACGAGCGACTGCGCAAGCCGCCGCTCGTAATCGAAGTAACGCGCGAGATAAAGCCGCCCTTGCCCATCGACGACGAGCGGGCGCAACGCCTGCGTTCGCTCTCTGCCATCGCTGGCGACAGTACTCGCGAGCAAGGCATCACGCACTTGCTCTGCGTCGGCCTCGTAGCGTTGCGCGAGTTCGTCGAGCGGCACGCACACGTGCCCTTCGGAAGTCGCGCGGCTCGCCGCGAATGCGGCACGCGCAGCCCATCGAACGCTGTCCGCCGACGCGCCGCCACGCTGCGCGAGCGCGCTCACGCGCCGCGCGAAACCTTCGGCGAGCGCCGTGCTGAAATCGGCAGGCGTAGGGACATTGACTTCGACATCGGGCAACGGCTGATCGAACGTGCTCATGGCGCTTCTCCATTCATCAATGCATCAAGCGCCGCAACGAGTGCAAGGTCCGGCCGCCGCGCGTGCACGCCGGCCGCGTGGCCGTCATTGAGCCAGTCGGGCCGCACGCCGCGCACGAACAGATACAGATAACCGCCAATGTGCTTCTCATAGTCGTAGTCCGCGAGACGCAGACGCAGATAGCGATGCAGCGCGACGATATAAAGCAGCGCCTGGAGATGGTAGGCGTGACCCGCCATCGCTTCGTCGAGCGGTGCGGCCGCATAGTCTTCGCGCGTATCGCCGAGATGATTCGACTTCCAGTCGATCACCCAGAAGCGCCCTTCATGTTCGACGATCATGTCGATGAAACCCTTGACGAAACCGCGCAGCGCACCCGCCTCCAGCGCGACATCGGGATAGCCATGCGCGGCGAGCAGCGCCCGCAACGCCGGAAACTCCAGCGACGGCGCCGGGAACAGAAACTCGAGTTCGTTGATCCTGCGCTTCGGATTGATCGCGGCGAGCGTCATGCCCGGCACGAGTTCCGTGCTGACGATATCGCCGAGCAGACGCTGCATCATCGCTGGCAAACGTTGCGCGAGTTCAGGCTCGGCGGGTGCCGGCCTTTCGCGCAGCGCCTGTCTGATTGCCTCGTGCCAGTGGCTGCTGTCGGAGAAATCCGCGAGTTCGAACATGCGGTGCAGGCACTCGCCCGCTGCCGCGCCGCGCGGAAACGCGAGGATGTCGTCGGACGCTAACTCGACGGGGGCCGCGACGACATCGAACACCGGCACGTTCGAGGCATCCGCGATATCCGCCAGCTCGTCGTGATCGGGACGCGCCTCTTCGCTCGCCGCCGATATCTCTTCCGCGCGCGAACCGGCCGCGATCAACGAGCTGAAGCTCGCCATGCGCCACGCGTCGCGCAACGTGCGCTGGTTCATGCGCGCGCGCATGCGGGCGCCGCTGTCGGCGACGCTTTCCAGCGGGATACGGCGCGCAACCGCCGGCAGATTCCCGACTGCCACCGACCCGCCTTCGAGCACCTGCCAGTGTTGATAGATCAGCGCTTCATCGAGCGGCTTTGCGAGCCATTCGTCGAAATCGCGCGCGTTGCCCGCGACGAGCCAGTTCAACACACTGCGCGCCGATTCCTTAGTAGAACGCGACGACAGATACGTGCCCGCCACGAGGTAACAGCGATACACCGCGCGCGTGAGCGCGACGTAGATCAGCCGCGCCCGCTCGGCCGCCTGCTCGCGCGTGGCCTGGCGGCCCGCATGGTCGGCCCGCTCTTCGTCGCACCCGTAGTGCAGCACAGCCGAGCCGTCATCGTCGTGATACTCGCGCGCGTCCGGCAAGCCCGACGACGGCGGCTCCCGCATGCTGCCGTCATTGAGGAACGGACAGAACACGACTGCGTATTCCAGACCCTTCGACTTGTGCACGGTCACGATCTGCACGAGATTACGGTCGGATTCGAGCCGCAATTGCGCTTCTTCGCCGCCACGCCCGCCTTCCGCGCGCTGCGCGGCGAGCCAGCGCAGCGTAGGCGCGATGCCCGGCTGAGTCGCCGCGCGCGCCTGCACGAGCTCGGCCAGATGGTTGACGTTGGTCAGCCGCCGCTCGCCATCCGTACCCGCGACGAGCCGCTGCGCGACGCGCAGCTCGCGTGTCAGCGTGCGCCACATGACCGCGAAGCCGCGCTCGTTCCACAGCATCCGGTAACGCGAGAAGCGTTCGACCCAGCTCATTGCGTCGACGGATTGCATGGCATCCGTCGATGCGGACGATGCGCCGTCGACCTGTTCGAGCCGCCACAGCGACGCCGCATCGAGACCGAACCAGTCGGTCGCAAGCGCCGCACGCAGGCGGCGCAAATCGCCCGGTGTATCGACGGCGGCCAGCACGCGCTCGATCTGCTCGGCGTCGAGCGATTCGAACACGGATGCCTGCGCCAGTTCCACACTGCCCACGCCCCATGCCGACAGCACGCGCTTGATCAGGCTGCCCTGCTTGTGCGTCTGCACGAGCACGGCAATATTGCCCGGCGCAAGCGGCTTGTCGCCGATCATGACGCCGCCCTCGCGCGCGCCGCGCAGCAGACGCACGATCTCTGCCGCGCACGCCTCGGCGGCGGCGTTCTGTGCGCCGCGTTTGGTCAGCGCCGCATCGCCTCGCGGCAGCATCCACACGCGGAAGTCGCCGCCATCCGCGCCATCGCGGTCGACGAGCGGAGGCCGCTTGCGCTCGCCCGCCCGCACGGGCTGATAGTCGAGCCCTTCGAGGACGAACGCCTGTGAGTTCGCTTCGAAAAAGCGGTTGCATGCATCGACGATCGGCGCCGTCGAGCGCTGGTTGACCGCGAGCGTATAGCGCGCCGAAGCCTGCGCGCGCGCCGCGAGATACGTATGCAGATCGGCCGCGCGGAAGCTGTAGATTGCCTGCTTCGGATCGCCGACCAGGAAGAGCGGCCCCTTCGGCGCGAAGATCCGATTGAAGATCGCGAACTGCAGCGGATCGGTATCCTGAAACTCGTCGATCAACGCGGCGGGATAACGCGCGCGCAACGCGTCCGCCATCCAGACGTGACTCGCGAGCGCGCGATGCAGATTCGACAGCAGATCATCGAACGAGACAACGCGACGCGTGCGCTTTCTGGCGGTCAGTTCGTGCGGCGCGTAGTCGAGCCACTTCTGCACGAGACCGAGCCAGCGCGCGCGCTGAGCAGCTTCCGCTGCAAGCGACGCGGCGGCGAGTTCATCGGCGGCGATGAAAAACCGGTGCACGGGTGGCTCGAAATTCTTCTTCGTGCCTTTCGTCAATGCAGTGGTCGTCAGTTTCAGCGCGGCTTTTGGCGGCGGTGCATGGCAATCGTCCTGCGCGAAATAGTCACTCCATGCTTCGATCGCGGCGCTAATCAGTTCGGGCTTGTGTGACGTCTTGCTCAGACGGTCCTGCGCCTGTTCGAGCAGGCGCACGATGCTGTCGCGCTCGGCACGCCACATCTCGCATGCCGCCTCGAAGCGCGCCTGCATGTCGTGCGGCGCACCTTCAATTTCGCCAACCTCGCCCCAGCGCAACTGCGCAAGCGGCTTCTTCAACCTGCGTGCAAGCTGTTCATCCAGTGACGCAGGGCCCGCGCGCTTCTCGACCAGCCACGCCGCAAACGACGGATGCTCAGCCGCAACAGGCTCGACCTGCTCGCGCCAGAAGTCGGCGGCCAGTTCGAAGCGCAGCGCGGCATCGTCCGCTTCCATCTCGAACGCGAACGGCATCGCGGCGGCAAACGGCGCTTCCTGCAACGCGCGCTGACAGAACGCGTGGATCGTGTGAATGGCGGCCTGATCGAAGGTGCGCAATGCGCGGCGCACCGTTTTCGCGGCCGCTTCGAGATCGACCCCGCGCTCGTCCGACAGCGTCGTCTCGAATAGCCGGATGATGAAAGGATCGCCGCCGTCGTCGCCCGTTTCGATCGCGCGCTGCACTTCAGCCAGACGACCGCGAATCCGCTCGTGCAGTTCGGCCGTCGCAGCTTTCGTAAAGGTCACGACGAGAATCTGATCGGCGCTCAGATTCTTCTCCAGCAACAAGCGCACGTAGAGCGCGCAGATGTTCCACGTCTTACCCGTTCCCGCCGATGCCTCGATCTGATTCACACCGTCGAGATCGCACGCGAACACGTCGAGTTCCTGCGCCGCCGGCGCATGCTTCCATGCCGCGCCGCTCATGATGCGCTCCTCAGGTGCGCAACCAGCGGCTTGAAGACGATCGACGCCAACGTGCCAAACGGCTCGTCGAGCGTCAGCGGCACGCCGCGAAACGCGATGCGCAGCGCTGCGTCGTCGGACTCGCCGCGTATGCGGTCGCTGATCCATGCGCCTTGCGCCGCCGAATCGCTATCGCTGATCTTCGCCCACGCGCTCTTCGGGAAAAAGCGCAGCGGAAATGCCCGCCCCGCCCTGAACAACGCGGCAAGAGGCGCGAGTTGATCGAGTGGTCTTTCGACGGGCGCAAGTTCGAACGACTCGCCGCTCGCATGCCAGACCGTGCGGCGCGGCCCGTCGGGCAGCGCCGCGCAATAGACGAGATGCGACAGCCACGCGGACAGATAGTCGCGTGCCGTCGGCCTCGCGTAACGGAACACGACCTGTCCCGTCGGCGTCAACAGATTGAGCGTGCCTTGCATGTGCAACGAACCTCGGGACGCTTCTCGCAGAGCGTTGTCATAAGGACCGAAGAGCGCGATGTCGTTGGTGTCGGGCCAGCGCGCGTCGATGTCGAGCGCAAACGGCAGGCGCGTGACGCCCGCGGCTACTTCGCGCCGCACGCGGTCAGCGAGGCCGCGCAACGACGACAGCTCGCGCGTGCGCCAGACCGCGCCCGTCGCGCCGCCCGGCAACTCGGGGCTCGCTTCTGCGACGCGGCGTACCCGCTCGTACGATTCCTTGTCGAAGTCCGTATCGAGCAGCACAGGCAACAGACGCTCGGCCAGCGCATCGCGGCCTGCGTAATCGAGTTCGAACGGCTCCATGTCGAGCAGTTCGCCTTGCGCGTCGGACAGCACGATGCCCAGGCGATCGCGCAGCAATGCGCGCGCGGGATGCCGCCAGAAGCGCTGGAAGTCGTCGAAGGCTACGGGCTCATTCGGCTCATTCGGCTCGTTCAGCTCCATGGGCAGCGGCGCGTCGAAGAACGGCGCGACATCGGTGCTCGACGGCTCAGCCAGCAACGCAGCGAGTTCCGCGCGGTCGGTATCGTAGGTGAACAGGCCGCTCTTCGCGTTGAAGTAGTCCGACGCGAAAGGCTGCAACGGATGCTCGACGATAAACGCGCGCCGCGCCTTGTCCAGTTCGGCAGGCGACGCGTCCTCTTCGGACGACACGCGCGCAAGATGATCGAGCAATTCGTCGACGAGCGCGGCGGGCGGCAGCGGCGCGTTGTCGCGGATGCTGCGCCCCGTGTAAGCGATCAGCAGACGCTCTTGCGCGGCAAGCAGCAGATCGAGAAACAGATTGCGTTCGTCGTCGCGCCGCTGACGGTCGCCCGCCTTGCCGAACTCCGCCATCAGATCGAACTCGTCGGCGCGACCGAGACTCGGCAGCACACCGTCGTCCATGCCCAACATGCAGACGATTCTGAACGGCAAGCCACGCAGGCTCGTCATCGACGAAAACGTGACGCTGCCCCATGGCACACCACCGCGCGCCGGATCGTCGAGTGCTTCCGACAGCGCCGTGCGCACCACGGCCGCAGGCAGCGGCGCGTCGCCCGCGCCCAGGCGCATCGCGTCGCTCATTGCATCGACGGCATCGCGCACGGTCGCGAGGCTATCCGCGAAGTCGACGCCACCGTCGAAGCACCGCCCCAGCACTTCGAGCAGCAACTGCGTCCACTCGATGGGCGTCATGTCGTCGCCGCAACGGCGCGCAAAGGCATCGACGTCGTCGACGAAGCTCGCGAGCCGGCCGAGCAGTTCCGCGTCCGAGCCGTCCGCGCCTTCGATGGGCAACCAAGCGCCCACCGGTTCGCCGCCTTCGGGCATCGCGTAGCCGAGGAAAAGGCGCGTGAGCGCGTCGGCGAAGGTGTGACGCGCGACGGGAATTGCGCTGTCGGCGGGCGCAACGGGCGCAAGACCGCGCCGCGCGCCCGCTGCCGCGAGCCACTCCTGGATGTCTTCGAGCGCTGCGGCGTCGATGCCGTAGCGCGCGGCGATCGCATCGACACGCAACCATTCGATCAGCTCCGGCGCGCCGACAGTGCGCTCGGGCAACGCGAGCCAGTCGAGCAGCACGCGCGCCACGGGGTTGGCCTGCGAAGGCGGCAAGCCCGTAATGCGATACGGAATGCGGCGCGTGTCGCCGGCGGGCGCGGTGCCGAACACGGCGTCGATCAGCGGGCCGGCGGCGCCGAGATCGGGCAGCGTGACGAGCACGTCGGACGGCTGCAGATCGTCGAATTCGTCGAACCAGCCGAGCAGCCGGTCGTGCAGCACCTCGAGCTGGCGCGCGAGGCTATGGCACACATGCACTTCGATGCCGCGCTCTTGCGGCAGCGTGTCGAGCTCGCGCTCATCCTGCAGATCGAGCATCGCGTTCTGCACGGCGGCGAGCCAGGTCGGTGCGGCGTTTTCGGCGAAGTACGAGCCCTCGGCGGAGGCGGCGCTTTCCGTCAGTTCGTGCAGCATGTGAAGCTGCGCCTGCGTCTGCCGGCCCCATTCGGCGAGCAGCGGATGGCCGACTTCCTGATAGTCGAGTTGACCCGCAGCATCGAGCGCTTCGACACGCCCTGCACTCACGATATCGAACCAGAATTCGCGGCACGGATTCATTGCGTACAGCCGCACGTCGATCCAGCGCGACAACTCGCGCAGCAACGCGACATGCAACGGCGGCATGGTTGGCAGCGCGAACACGCTGACAGACTCGGGCCATCCCGTGCGGCCGATCGCATCGAGATCCAGCGTGCGCACTTCGTCGAGAAAGCGATAGGCCGGCGGCGTCGCGGCGTGCGCCGACTGCGCGTCGCCCGCGACTTCGCCTAGCAGCGTGCGCCACAGCGCGCCCTGCCAGCGCTCGTCTTCGCGCGCCGCCGCGCTTGCGCCCGTCAGACGCGGACCGGTGTCGTCCGCCGCGCCGCTCGCGAAGATCGAGCCGCCCTTTTGCCATTGCAACAGCCATTCAGGGCGATAGGTCAGATAGTGGTCGAGCACCGTCGCGACGCGGCGCGCGAGTTCGTAGCGCATCGGCGCGTCGGCAGCGTCGAGGTAGCTGCGCAGACGCGGCGACGCGTTCCATGGCTGTGCTTCGTCGGCATCGCCGAGCAGACGGTAACAGCGCCAGACGAGCCGGTCCGGCGCGAACGGCGAACTCTTCGGCACGTCCTTGAACACGCCGCCGATCTGCGTCCACAGCCATTGCGCGAGATAGCTGAACTGGATGTTCGCGCACACGCCCTGACGGGCAGCAATATCGAGTTCCAGCCGCCGCCGCACGGCCGCGCTCGGCACGATCACAGGTTGCGCCGTCCATGGACTGGAAGGCGTTGCGTGCAGTCCGTCGAGCAGCGCGTCGACGAGCACATCGTACCGGTTCGAATAGAAAAGCTGGAGCATGAAGAGGCGTCAACAGGCGGCGCCACGCTCGCGCGCAGGCCGTGCAGGAAAAGGATGCGACAGCATAGCAAACGCGTTCATCGAGATGAAACCTTGCCATCCGGCAGATGGTCCGGGCATGGTCAAATCAGTTAGACTCGACGGCAGTTCAAGTCGTCAAAGGCCGGCATGGCCTGGGCCCGATTGCTTCATCAACATACAGACACGAGACACCAGGCGGTCGATGCGCTATTCAGTCGAAATCAAGAAATTTCTGTATAGCCAGTACTTTTATGGCGGCTTGCGCATCGCAGTGGGCGTGTCGCTGCCCGCCGTCCTTTGCCTGATCGTGTTTCACAATCGCGAACTCGGCTTCACGATCGCGACGGGCGCGCTCGGCGCGTGCGCGGTCGACATGCCCGGCCCGCTCAAGTACAAGCACAACGAGATGCTCGCGTGCAGCGTAATCGGCTTTCTTGCCGCGCTCGCCACCGGGCTGGCAACCGTCAACCCGGTCGCGTTGTGGTGTACCGTCGTGCCGCTCACGTTCGTACTGTCGCTGATCGTCGTCTATGGCAACCGCTGGCCGCAGATCAGCTTCGCGACCCTCTTCATGATGGTCGTCACGCTGGAAGAGCACTTCACGCCGATGCAGGCGCTGATCAATGCGTCGTGGATACTGGTGGGCGGGCTGTGGTTCACCTACTGGTCGACCTTCGTGAGCCGCTGGATGATGTACCGGATCGAGCAGCAGGCGCTGGCCGAAAGCGTGTTCGCGCTTGCCGACTACCTGATCGCGCGGGCGGACTTCTACGATCTCGACAACGATCTCGACGAGTGCTACCGCAACCTCGTCGCCAAGCAGATCGCTGCTGTCGCCGTGCAGGATGCCGCGCGGGACATCGTGCTGCGCAATCTGCCCAAGCTCAAGAGCGGCCGTCTCGAGCCGCGCCGCGCGACGCTCTTCAACCTGTTTATCCATATCGTCGATCTGCACGAGCAGTTCGTCGGCGCGCATACCGACTACCCGCTCGTGCGCAACACGTTCGGCGGCTCGGACATACTGATCTTCTATCGCGATCTGATCCGCAAGGCGGCCGCCGATCTCGAAGACATCGGTCTCGCCGTGCTGCAGAACGAGCCGCCCCGCGCGCGCATCAACGTGAAGGCCGAACTGCGCGCAATCGAGTATGAAATCGAGCTGATGCGCAAGCAGGATATGCCGAAGAAGAATCACGAGGCGTATTCGGCCATCTCCGCTTCGTTCCGGCGCATCTGGAGCGCGACGCGTCTGATCGACAAGATGCGCAAGAACCTCGCGAACGAGGAGAACACGAAGGAAACCGAGTTGCGCATCGATCAGGCGCTCACGCGTTTCGTGTCGAGCCGCCGCGTGCCCTTCGGCTCGATCTTCTCGAATCTGACCATGGCGTCGCCGAGCTTTCGCCATGCGCTGCGCGTGACGATCGCGGTGGCGATCGGCTTCTGGCTCGGACGCCTGCTGCCGCTCACCAACGCCTACTGGATCGTGATGACGACCGTCATCATTCTGAAGCCCGGCTACTCGCTGACCAAGCAGCGCAACGGGCAGCGTATCGTCGGCACGCTGATCGGCTGCGCGGCGAGTATCGCGCTGATCATGAGCGTGAAGGAGCCGCATATCCAGATCATCGTGATGTTCGCGTGCATGGTGATGAGCTATAGCCTGCTGCTGTTCAACTACACGGCGAGCGTGGTGTTCACGTCGGCCTATGTGCTGCTGATGTTCCATCTGCTCGCGCCGGGCAGCCTGCATATCATCGGCGAACGTGCAATCGATACCGTCGTTGGCTGCGCGATCGCGATTGCCGCGAGCCATCTGTTCCCGTACTGGGAATACAGGCTGATGGGCAAGCTGGTCAACGACATGATCGCCGCGATGCGCAGCTATCTGGAGGCAAGCTGGTGGTGGAGCGGCAAGCCGGCCGGTGCTTCCGCTGCGTCTGCCGTTACGTCGCCCGGCGCACTGACCGAGGCGGCGGCGCTCGCGCCCGCCGTGGCCATCGCGGAAATTGCCGCAAGCGGCGCCGGCGTCGTCGCGGAGCTGCCCGCGACGATGGCGGCTGCAGCTGGAACGGCATCGGTTGCGTCACCGACGGCGAGTGCCAAATCCTCGGCGCCCACACCGGGCGCCGCAGCCGCCGCGAGCGCACTCGATCGCGACTATCGCTACCGGCTCGCGCGCAAGAATGTGCATGTGGCTTTCGCGAACCTCGGCCAGGCTTTTCAACGGATGATGCTCGAGCCCAAGTCCGCGCAGAAGTTCGTGCCGGAACTCAATGGGCTGCTGGTGCGCTCGCATGTGCTCGCATCGCAGATCACGGCGGCGGCGCCGTTACTGCGCACTTCGTCGCAACAGATCGGCGGCCCGTCGCATCAACCGCTTCAACGCGCGCTGACGGCAATTCGCGACAACCTCACGCAAGCCGAAGAAGGCACGCCACCGCCTGCCGACCAGGTCGACATTTCGAAGCAGTTGACGCGTGAGCTCGATGCCATGGTGGTCGAGGCGGAACGCTCGCCCGACTATTCCCCCGACGCCGTGCACGAACTGAAACTGCTCGGTCATCAATGCAAGCAGATGCTCGCGGCGTCGTTCCAGATTCGCAAGGACGCAAGCGTGATCCGCTTGCCGGAGAACTGAGCGCGACGCGCTTATTCCATGGCTTCTTTCAAGGCTTATTGCGACGCGCCCTTAGCGGCGTTCACGGCGGCAGCCGCTGCCGATGCCGCGGACGCCGTCGTATCGGGCGCATTGTCGCGATCGTATTCGCGCTTTTCGCTGATCGCGTTATAGAGAATCGTCGCGATGACCAGCAACACGACAACGACGATAAACACTGCGATGCCAAGCGTCGGGTTCTTTTTGCGCGGATCGTTCATGAGTCAGGCTCTGCTGGCAGGTTGATTCGGCGGAGCGGGCATTCTACGCCGACGCACCTTGCGCGCGGCTTGCAGTCCGGCGCCCCCTGCCCACGCAGAACGATGACGCCACGTCACTCAGCGGCTTTCAGCCACCACGGCGGCCCGCACCGGCAATGCCGTCGAATACTTGATCTGCTCCATCGCGAAACTGGAGCTGACGTCGTAAAGCGGCACGGCGCGAATCAGCTGCTTGTAGACACGGTCGTAGTCGTCGATATCGGAGACGACTACGCGCAGCAGATAGTCGGTCTCGCCACTCATCCGGTAGACCTCGACCACTTCAGGAATGTCCTGCACCGCGCGCGTGAAATCCTGCGCCCATGCTTCCGTGTGCTGGTTTGTGCGCACGGCGACGAATACCGTCGTGCCGACGCCCAGCTTGCGCGGATCGCACAGTGCGACCTGCGCGCGGATCACGCCCGCCTCCTTGAGCCGCTGCACCCGCTTCCAGCACGGCGTCTGCGACAGGTTCACCCGGGCCGCGAGTTCCGCTATCGGCATCGTCGCGTCTTCCTGAAGGAGTTCCAGCAGCCGCCGGTCAATGATGTCCATTCCCATCTTTCCACCCAGATAGAAAATTATTCTATTTCTCGTCGAGACGAGGGAATTATATGAAAACTCTTTCTCCGCGCAAATCGGTATAAATGAGGGCAGTCTTCCTCTCAAAAAATAACGCCCGCGGAGCCCTTCATGAACCCGTCAACCGGCCTTATCACACGCGAACCGACACTGGCCGACACCGCTTCCATCGCCTGCGCCATGCCCGCGGCGAGCGCCGTCGCCCGGCTTTGCGCGGCGCTCGACGTCGCCTTCGACGCCTGCGCCGGCACCGATGATCCGTCGCGCCACGCATCGTTCGCACGCGGCGTGCGCGCCGCGCTGGCTGTTGCCGCCGCCGACCCCGCGCTGCTCACCGATGCGCAACGGGAAGGCGCGGCAAGCTGCTACCGCCGCCATCTGCTTGCCGCCGATCCACACGGCCGCTACGCGATCGCCGCGCTCGTCTGGATGCCCGGGCAGGCCAGTCCCGTTCACGCGCATCACACGTGGTGCGGCTATGCCGTGATCGAAGGCGCATTGACCGAGACCGTCTACGACTGGAATGCCGACGTCGACTGCGCAACGCCGTTGCGCGACCAGTCACGCGAACTGGGCGCGGTATCGTTTACACGTTCGGGTCGCACGGGCATTCATCGGCTGTGCAACCGCAGCGATGGCGTGGCCGTCTCGCTGCACATCTACGGCGTGCCTGGCGAACAGATCTCGACGCATGTGAACGACATCCTGCGTGTGGCCGACAGTTCGCAAGCCATTCCGGCCTGAACGTCCTTCGCAGCACGCATCAAACAAAAGGCGTCACGCATGTTCGCGTGACGCCTTTCTTTTTCACAACACTGGCTTAAGTCTTCCCGCCATCGCCCGCAGTCGGAATCTGCGGCGGAACGGAAGCCGTTTGTCCCGTCGATGGCGGCGCCGGTCGCGGCTCGTGCGACACATCGCGCGCGGGCGGCATCCCGCCTGTCTTCGGTCTGAACGGCGTAGTCGTGCCCGTCGCGGAGTCGCGCATCGGGTCCTGGTGCTGCGCGACGTCTTCGTCCAGTGCCTCGCCCACTTCGTCGCCGCGCGACGTATGCACGCGCATCTGCGGCACGGGAATCTCGATGCCCGCTTCGTCCATCTTGCGCTTCAGGCGCAGATTGAATGCGCGCGCCACGCTCCATTGCTGCAGCGGCCGCGTCTTGATCTGCCCTTTGACGACCATCCAGTTCGGATCGAAACGGTCCAAACCCCATACTTCAACGGGACCGAGCATCTCGCGCCGGTAACGGAAATCGGCCATCAGGTCCGCGCCGACCGCGCGGATCAGTTGTGTCACTTCGTCGACATCGGCGGAAAACGGCACGCGCACCTCGAACACCGCATACGCGAAATCGCGCGACAGGTTCTTCACGATCTTGATCTGCGAGAACGGAATGGCGTGGATCGCGCCCTGCCCGTCGCGCAGCCGCACGGTGCGGATCGACAGATATTCGACCGTGCCCGCGTGCCCGCCGTCGACATCGATCCAGTCGCCCACCGAGATCGTGTCCTCGATGATGATGAACAGGCCCGTGATCAGATCGCTTACCAGCGACTGCGCGCCAAAGCCGATTGCCAGACCGATCACACCCGCGCCCGCCAGCAGCGGCGTCACGTTGATACCGAGATTCGCCGCCGTGACGATGCCGGCGATCGTCAGGATGGACACCATCATCACGTTGCGCACGAGCGGCAGCATCGTGCGCGCGCGCATGCTCGGGTTCTTCGACTTGTTGCGCGGGCTGCTCGGATTGACGGCTTCCTGGATCGCCGTGTCGATCAATATCCAGACGAGCCATGACACGAACACCGTGATCAGGATCGCCGTCAGCGCATGCGCGATACCGCGCGCCGTGACGCTCTCTTCGACGATTTCCGCCAGCGACACGTCCCACAGGCGCGACGCGAATTCGAAGTACGCGAGCCAGATGAACAGCGTCATCAGCGTACCGACAAAGCGCAACAGCCGCGTCAGATACGGAGAACGACGCCGGCGGCGCACATTGCGCGGCCGCGTCACGCGCAGCACGACGGCCGACAGGAAGAACGCCAGCACCAGCAACAGCGCCGTCACGACCGAAATCTGCAACACGTTCTCACCGCTGCCAATCCCGCCGATCGTCGCGATGACCGACGCCGTGGCCAGCACCAGCATCGGCACGTGCCAGAGCGACGCAAGCACTTCGAACGCGTCCGTCGCGGCCTTGTGATCGTGACGCTGCTCGTACGCGCGGTTGCGGATCAGATGCGCGACAGGACGGCGGAACGCGAGCGCGAAATACGCGGTCAGCACGGCCGCCGTCATGTTCGACACCGTCGACACCAGCGCGGCGAGGTTCGTGCCGAGTTCGTGCGCGACGTCATAGTTGGTGGCGGCATCGCCGAGTGCGCTGGCAATGCCGATCGCGAAGAGCGGCCGGCGCGCCTGTTCGATCAGCGCGCGCACGGCGGCCCGCCGGTGGCCCGATCCGAACAGCGAAAACATGATCAGGCAGATCGCCGAGAACACCGCGCCCGCGACGATCGCGTACGCGATCACCATCGCGATCGTGCGACCGAGCGAATCGGGCATCGAACGCACGAACATCAGCGCGGCGACAAAGGCGACGATCCATGGTCCGACGCGGCGCAGCGCGAAGATCAGCAACTCGCGCGTGGTCGGATTCGGATCGAGCCGCACGACGATGCCAAAGCGCGCGTAGATCCTGCGCTGCAGATAGATGAGCGCGGCCGCACACGCGCCCCACCCGGCCAGCACGGCAATCATGTTCAGCAGCACACGGCCAAAGTGTTCGCGTCCCTGGCTCGTGACGATCGTATAGATTTCGTTGCCCGCCGCGTTGAAGCGGCCAGACCAGTAATTGAGCGGCGAACGGCCTTGCTGTACGTCGGTTTCGAACGATGCAATGCCGGCGGCAATGGCGCCGAGCAATCCCGCGCTCTGTACCGCGGTGGACGACGCGGACACAGGCGGCCCGACAGTTTTGGTGGCGTCGCGCAGTTTCTTCAACTGCGAGACGAGCGCGGTGCGCTGGTGGTCGTTATCGAGTGTCGTAATCACGCTGTCGAGCGATTTTTCCAGCTCGGCCTGGCTCGCGGGCGACGGCGCGGACGCCGCATCCGCCGCCGATGCGCCCGACGCGGCAGCGGGCGTCGCCGTCGACACCGTCGCACTGTTGATCAGGCTTTGCAGCGCGGGAATCATTGGCGCGCCTGTCGGCGCGCCCGCGGCATGGGCGCTACCCGGCAGGCCCAGACAGGCAAGCGCGAACGCGAAGCACATGCAAAGCGCGTACGCGAACGCACGCGTCCGGCGCAATGTTCCGGCCTGCGAAAAAATGTGAAAACAAACGCGAAAAACGGCGTCAATCGCCTGAAGCCCGCCGGATAACGGCGCAGCCCGCGATTCACGCCGCGCAAGGCATGACTTCATGGCAATCCGTGACTTGATGCAAGCATCTTGCATGGGAACGGGAGACGCCAAGTTTAGCGGGTGTCGTCGAGATAAAACGCCCGGATGCGTAACCGAATGTTAGTGCACTTGCACGGCAGCGGGTCAGTCGCTCAGGCGCGCCATGCGGCGGATACACCGCGCGGCGCGACCTTTCGAGGCGTTTAGTAGGCGACCGTCGCGAGCTGATGAACGAAACGGCCCTGCTCCAGCTCGTCGACGAAAGCGATCGCGTAATCTTCCGCCGAAATGCTGCTGTTGCCCTGCGCGTCGGCGATCAGCGCGTTCGCGCCCGTGCGGAAGGTGCCCTTGCGCTCGCCCGGCGCGATCAGCGCGGCCGGCGCGAAGAAGGTCCAGTCGAGATCGGATGCGGCGCGAAGAATGGGCAGCACGTCGCGGTGCGCGAGCGCGATCGCCTTGTAGGCTTCCGGGAAGCCTTCCGCGTCGACCAGCTGCTTGCCGGGCGCGACTTCGAGCGAGCCCGCGCCGCCCACCACCACCAGACGTTTGACGCCCGCCACGCGCGTGCCTTCTACCAGCGCGCGGGTCGCCTTGTCGATCAGGGTCACATTGTCCATCGGCGGC
Organism: Burkholderia sp. Ac-20365; assembly: GCF_017104715.1. GTDB lineage: Bacteria > Pseudomonadota > Gammaproteobacteria > Burkholderiales > Burkholderiaceae > Paraburkholderia. Next base: position 13,226 of record NZ_JAAGPI010000061.1, on the reverse strand, counting down.
GCGTATGCGCTTGCGACCACGTCGTGTCCGCGCGCGCCTGCCGCGACGCTCGCGGCGTCCGTGACTTCAGCCTGCACGGCTTTCAGATTCGGAATACCGGTGGGAACGCGTTCGGGGTTACGCGAGAAAGCCGTCACCTGATGCCCGCGGCGCGCCGCTTCCGCCGCGATGCGCGAACCGATCATGCCCGTTGCGCCGAACAGCGCGATCTTCAGTGTCTTGCTCATGTCAGTATTCCTTCCGCTAAAATGTAACTATGTTGATTACATATTTGATTAATAAAAAACGGGGCGAGCCCCGTACTTCCGCTTTCGACCGCGATCAACCGTCCGCTGCCTTGCGCTTGCGTTCGCGCGCACGTTCCGCACGTACGACGTCGGCCGTCGCGTCGGCCAGCGTGCGCGACGCCAGCGACGCTTCGAGCGCCTGTTGCGCATCGCCGATGATGCCTGTCAGCACGGTCTGGATGTTGCGCCCAACCATGCAGGCAGGATTCGGCGTTTCGCGGTGCATTGCGAACAGCTGCGCATCGTCGACCGCGCGATAGACGTCAAGCAACGTGATGTCCTGTGGCTCGCGCGCCAGCAGCGCGCCGCCGCCCGCGCCCAGTTGCGACGTGGTCAGCCCCGCTTCTGCGAGCATCGCGAGCAGTCGCCGGATCAGCACGGGATTCGTATTCACGCTTCCCGCGATCATGTCCGACGACAGCGGCACGCCCTCCTGCAAAGACAGCAAGGCGAGCACATGAACCGCGAAGGCAAATCGGCTACTCGTATTCACAACGAAAAATCACCCGATGCGCATGAGGCGCACAAAACACCACGCCCCAGCCAGCGACGAAGTGTAATCACTATAGTTACAGATAACGCATTGGTCAAGCGAGTGCTTATTTGTCCATCTGCTTCTGTGCGTCGCTTGCTTCGGAAGGCGCGGACTGGTTATTCGCCGATGCATCGCTCGACCATTGCTGCAGCTTGCGCCCAGCCGTTTCGAGCCCCGTGCCCGTCGAACTCATCGCCTTGTTGACGGCGGCGTTGGTTGCGCTCGCGGCGTTGTCCAGATTGGCGCGCGCCTGCGAAGCAAGCGCATTCGGATCGATATTGATCGACGGGGCCGATGCGGCCGCGTCCAGATTCTGCTGCGCCGTCGTCTTCGCGGCGTCGACCTGCTGGCCGACGTAGCTCGCTGCCTGATCGAGCTTCTGGCCGGCTTGCTGGGAGAGATCGTCGAGCTTCGTCTGACCCGCCGATGCATCGTTCTTCTGGCAGGCAGCGAGGCCCGCGAGCAGCATGGCAGCGAAGGCCGTCGTACGGATGAGCGGATGGCGTGAGATAGGTTTCATGCTTGTATTTGAGCCGCATCAAGCGGCTTCGTCGTGCGAAAACGCCTCAATCATACGCTGTTGCGCGCAAGCGGCCGCCCGCGTGCGCGCACCGTTCGTCATGCTGTCAACAATCCTGAAGTAGACTGACCGACGTTCGACGTATTCCCTCAACCACTGGAGGCATGCGATGGCAGCAAAGAAGATTCTGTTTCTGACGGGCGACTTCGCCGAGGATTACGAAACGATGGTGCCGTTCCAGGCGCTGCAGGCAGTCGGCCATATCGTCGATGCCGTCTGCCCCGGCAAGCGCGCCGGCGAGCGCATCAAGACGGCCATCCACGATTTCGAAGGCGACCAGACCTACACCGAAAAGCCCGGCCACCAGTTCACGCTGAATGCGAGCTTCGACGACATCGATCCGTCGCAATACGACGCGCTCGCCATTGCGGGCGGACGCGCGCCGGAGTATCTGCGTCTGAACACGAAAGTCATCGACGTGGTGCGCCAGTTCGCCGAGAGCAACAAACCGATCGCCGCGATCTGCCACGCGGCGCAACTGCTCGCCGCCGCCGACGTGATACGCGGCAAACGCATTTCCGCGTATCCGGCATGCGCGCCCGAAGTGAAACTGGCAGGCGGCGACTACGCGGACATTCCCGTCGATGCCGCCGTCACCGACGCGAATTTCGTCACGGCGCCCGCGTGGCCCGCGCATCCCGAATGGCTTCGACAGTTCCTCGTAGTGCTCGGCACACGCATCGAACTCTGATTTGAATCTGATTAGCGTCAAGGGCCGGACAGTCGTCCGGCCTTTCTGTCAGACACGCACGCGTGCAGTCTGTCCTGTTTGAGACTTCTCTGATTTTCACGGCAAATACGGCCTTCTAGAGTCGCGGGTTGACTTTGGAAGGCACTGCCATGGACCTCACAAACTGGGTGATCATTCTCGCTGTCGCACTGATCTCGCTGACGTTTTTCTGCTCGCGCGCGCCGGCCAACTGGTCGATCGAAAACCGCGCGCGGCGCTTCACCGGCACGCGTTTGCTCGCTCAAGCCGTGCTGTCGTGCTGGACCGCCCTTTTCATCGTTGTTCACGGACTGTTCGCGCTGGACTCGCGCTCACTTCATTTGTCGCCCAGTGCCATTCTTGCAGGCGCGCTCCTGCTGATCGCCGCCAGTTGTTACTGGTCGATCCGCGGCCGCCAGTTGCTCAAGCCACGCCGGCTGTTTTCCGCGCCCTGAGCGTTGCGCTGCATGTCGCGCGCTAGCGCGCGTCGGCACCCAACGCGTGTCCATCAGCGGATGCCTCGGTTTCCGGTTCGTCGACACGCGACGGCGCCGCGGCGTCCGGCAGCGACAGATAAAACGTCGTCCCCACATCTTCCGTCGATTCGGCCCACACGCGCCCGCCGTGCCGCTCGACCATCCGGCGCACCAGCGCCAGCCCGATGCCCTCGCCCGCGGCCACATTGCCGTGCAACCGCTGGAACGCGCTAAAGAGACGCGGCATCGCGACGGCGGGAATCCCCAACCCGTTGTCCTTCACATAGAAAATGCGCAGCGTCTGCACGCCAGGCGGCGCCGGCGCCGTGCCTATCTCGACGATGCCCGTACGATGCGGGCTCAGATAGTTGATCGCGTTGCCGACGAGATTCGCAAAGATCTGCTCGAGCGCGGTCGGATCGCCCCACACGGGCGGCAGCGGCTGCACGATCACGCGCGCGCGTCGGTCGCGAATCGTCGCCTGCATCGCGTCGATCACGCGCTGCACGATGTCGCGCACCTCCACCTGCTGACGCCGGTATTCGACCCGCCCGACGCGCGACAGCCGCAGAAGCGCGTCGATGATGTGCGATGCGCGCAGCACGGCCGTCTGCAGGAAATGCAGCGCCTCGCTGATATCCCCATCGATCAGCTGCTCCACGCGCTCGCGCTGCTGCGGCGTCAGCGACGACTCGCGCACGCCTTCGCGCAGATCGTCGCAGGCATGGATCAGCTCTTTGGAAAAGCCTTGCAGATTCACCAAAGGCGCGCGCAGATCGTGCGACACGCTGTAGATGAATGTCTCGTTTTCCTGGGTCTGCTGGCGCAGCGTTTCGTTGGTCTGTGCGAGTTCGGCGGCATGACGGCCCAGATCGGACTGGAAGCGCGCCTGCTGCCGCTCCGCTTCGAGCAGCCGCCGGCTCGTCATATGCAGCGTCAGATCGAGCCGTGCAATTTCATCGTTGCCCGCCGTGAGAGGCGCAAGCGGCTCGTTGCTGGCGAGCCGGCTGGCATTGTCCGACAGCAGCGCAAGCCGGCCGCGCACGCCGCGCGCGAAGATCCAGAACGCGATGGCGACGAACACCAGCGAGCCGACGACAGCCGCGACGATCAGCGATTGCTGCCGCTCCCGCGCCGCCGCGGCTTCGGCCGACCGCACCGAATCGAGCCGCCGCTCTTCTGCCTGGAAGGCCGCGATCTGCGCGCGGAAGGCGTCGAGCACATCGGTGGCGGCCAGGTCGCGAAAGCGCTGCAGCACGTCGCGCCGGCGCCCCGAGCGCACCAGATCCTGCACGCGGTCCGACCATTGCCGGTACGCCTGCACCGACTGGCGAATCTGTGCGGCGCGCTCGACCTGAGTGGGATTGTCGGCGACCAGTTCGGCGAGCCGGTCGATGCGCCGGTCGACGTCCATCCAGAACATGACGGGCGTCGACGTATCGCGCGTGCCACTGACGACAGTGCCGCGAAGCCGCACCGATTCGAGCAGCACCGGCGCGAGAATGCTCGCCGTCTGGCGCAGCACGTCTTCGCTATGCAGACTCCACTGCTCGGCCTGCTCGGCATCGGACTGCGCCTTCATCAACCCCGACAGCAACGCCAGTTCGAACACGGCGGGTATTGCAATCAGCAGCAGGCCTTTGGTCGTCAGTCTCATGCGCGAGCCGGGAGAGTCGGAAGCCGACGGGGCGCGCCGGGGACGGCACATTATGTCGGCGATTGCGGTCGATGACAAAGGCCAGCGCCGCGGGCGCGTCGCCAGTCTGGTGCAGCCGGGAGCGGCTCACGTCCGCGTCCGTTTCCTTAATTAGCAGGCGTCTGCCGTCCGTTATAAAAACGTAGGCAAATATTAAGGAAATCATAGGTATACGCCCGATTTTGGGATAACCGTATGCCCCAACACAAAACATATGCACTTTAACGGTGCCGATAACAAAGAAATTACCGTGTATCGCGACCACGATGGCCAAGCCGCTCTGCCGTCTCAGCCCATTCCAGTGCAGTTTCGCACCGACAACACGCGTTCTCGCCTCCATTTGGCCCACTTCTTGCATTCGATGCCCGCTTTTTGCGCATCGCAGGATTCCAACGGATGGACAGTCTGAAAACCGGCACCGATACCCTCTTCCTTCTGCTCGGCGCGGCGATGGTGCTCGCGATGCACGCGGGCTTTGCGTTCCTCGAACTGGGCACGGTCCGCAAGAAGAACCAGGTCAATGCGCTGGTGAAGATCCTCGTCGACTTTTCGGTCTCGACGATTGCCTACTTTTTCATCGGCTACACGATCGCCTACGGCGTCCAGTTCTACGGCAGCGCCGAGACGCTGGCCCAGCACAACGGCTATGCGCTCGTGCGCTTTTTCTTCCTGTTGACCTTCGCAGCCGCGATTCCCGCGATCGTGTCGGGCGGCATCGCCGAGCGATCGAAGTTCAACCCGCAACTGTTCGCGACCTTCGTGCTGGTCGGCTTCATCTACCCGTTCTTCGAAGGGATTGCGTGGAACGACCACTTCGGTATCCAGACGTGGCTCACGCAGACGCTCGGCGCGCCATTCCACGATTTCGCCGGGTCCGTCGTGGTGCACGCGTTCGGCGGCTGGGTGGCGCTGCCCGCCGTGATGCTGCTCGGCGCGCGCCACGGCCGCTATACGCGCGACGGACGCATTGCCGCGCATCCGCCGTCGAATATTCCGTTCCTTGCGCTCGGCGCGTGGGTGCTGGCGGTCGGCTGGTTCGGCTTCAACGTGATGAGCGCGCAGACCATCGACAAGATCAGCGGCCTCGTCGCCGTCAACTCGCTGATGGCCATGGTCGGCGGCACGCTCACCGCGTGGCTCGCGGGCCGCAACGATCCCGGCTTCACGTACAACGGCCCGCTTGCGGGGCTGGTCGCCGTGTGCGCCGGCTCGGACGTGATGCATCCGCTCGGCGCGCTGGTGACGGGCGCCATCGCGGGCGGACTGTTCGTCTATATGTTCACGATCGTGCAGAACCGCTGGCGTATCGACGACGTGCTCGGCGTGTGGCCGCTGCACGGCCTGTGCGGCGCGTGGGGCGGCATCGCGGCGGGCATCTTCGGCCAGCATGCGCTGGGCGGGCTGGGCGGCGTGTCGTTTGCGGCGCAGGTGATCGGCACGGTCGGCGGCGTGGTGTTCTCGACGCTCGGCGGCACCATCGTCTATGGCGCGATCCGCATGACGGTCGGCCTGCGCATCGACCAGGAAAACGAATACAACGGCGCCGACCTGTCGATCCACAAGATCACCTCGACGCCGGAGCGCGAAACGGTAGGCTGACGACCTGAGGACCGCGCGCGCATCGGGCATCAGTGCACGCGCGTCGCGCCATCTTTACCTCGCGCTCCCGGAACGGCGAGCAGGCCGCCTGGCCTTCATCCGATCTTCGCGCCAATGCTAGACTTGCGTGCGCCCGGAGACGGCATTCTCCTTGACCGCCCTCGTGGCTGACGATGCCTGCTTCGCCCGGATCCTGCGGACGTTGCGGCATCACGCAGCGCCGCAGCCCGATTCGTCGACATTCGGCCTTCCAGGCTTGCCCATGTATCTGTCCATTCTTGCCGTCGGGATCGGCGGCGCACTCGGTTCGCTGTGTCGCTGGTTTCTGGGTCTGCGCCTGAACGCACTCTTTCCGGCGTTGCCGCTCGGCACGCTCGCCGCGAATGTGATCGCCGGATATGTCATCGGCGTGGCCGTCGCGTACTTCGGGCGCAATCCGCAGATCGCACCCGAATGGCGCCTGTTCATCATCACGGGCCTGATGGGCGGCCTGTCGACCTTCTCCACGTTTTCCGCCGAAGTCGTCCAGCATCTGCAGCAAGGGCGCCTGAACTGGGCCGCGGGCGAGATCGCGATTCACGTGACGACATCCGTCATCGCGACGGTGCTCGGCATCGCGACAGTCAGCCTCGTCACGCGCTGAACGGCACCACGGCGCCGTGCCGCGCGTCCGCTACACGACGATGACTGACACCTGCCGTTCATCAAAAGATCATGGCTGGACGGTGCCGCGCACCTGTCGCGGGGCTGTATCATCGACGTCATATGCGGCGGGCATCGTGGAGACTATTCATGCGCACAGCGCCCGTTTCGCGCACAGACAATGCAAGCCAGTTGGGGACCGATTGAAGTACAGATATCTTTCGCGACGTTCACTCTATCCGCTGCGGCGCAGCGCGGAGGAACTGTCATTTGCGTTTTCGGAACTGCTCACGCAGCCGCTCAGCCGTCCCGAGGCGGCTGCGCGTTTCGAGACGCTATGGAATGAAGTCAACGACGCCGCACAGTCGTGCGACAACAGCGACGCCGCATTTACGTACATCGCGCTGCTGCACAGCATGGACCAGCGCTGGCGCTTCCTGAGATCGATGAACTAGCGGGCTGCCGACGTGTCCTCTCATCAGTCCGGCGACCAGCAAACCAGCGCGACAGCACGCGCGCCCCGCTCCGCCGACGAGATCGAAAAGGACTTTCTGGATCTGATGATGTCGGGCATTCCGCCCGCCATTGCGCACGACAAGTTCGAGCGCCTGTGGGATGAAACGAACGCCCTTGCCGCATCGACGATGATGACGGCGCAAGGGCTTCCGTATATTGCGCTGCTCAAGCGCATGCATTCGGCATTCACCGAACGCTATCCGCGCCGCCATGGATAGACGCGAGCCGCGCTGAAGGAAACGGCCGCGCGCGGCCGCCGTATCCGGCTTACGACTTCGCGGGACGTCCGGTCTTCACCGCTTCGAGCTCCTGCACGGCCGCAATCAGCCGTTTAGCCGGCGAAACGGCAAGCAGATTCAGTCCCGCGCGCAGCAGTTCGCTCTTCTTCACGGAGATGCCGGCGTCGAGGCAACGCTGCTTCAGTTCGGCGATCTTCGCGTAGTCGGACTTGGGCATCGTGAAGCTGTCGCGAACGACTTTTTCCTTCTCCTTCTCTTTCTTCACGCGCGGCTTTTTCTCTTCAGTGGCCGCAGGTGCCGCTGCCGCCTTCGGCGTTTTCGCGGCCTTCGTGACTTTCGCTTCCTTCGGTGCTTCCTTTGCCGCCTTCGCCGGCTTCACAGGCTTCGCGTCCGACGCGGCACGCGTGCTGCCTGCCGGCTTTGCGGCTTTTTCCGTCTTGATGCTCTTCGCCGTTTTTGCAGCGCGGGCGGGCGCGGCTGCCTTGGGCGTCGCGTTTGCCGCGTTTGCCGCGCTTGCCGCGTCCGGCGTGCTCGCGGTGGTTTGCTCGACGGCCGCAGCCTTCTTTGCATGCGATGCTGCCCGCGCAGTTTTCGCGGACGGCTTCTTCGCTTCGTCAGCCGGTTCCTTCGCGCTCTTGGGGAAGTGGAAAGCCTTCTTGGTCGGTTCCTTGATTCGTGGCGTGCTCATCTCGATTCCTCGTTAACGGTATAAACAGTATATACGGTTTCAAGCACAACACTTCTCATCATCGCGCGTGACGCGTGATGCCTATCCGGCAACGCGCGCTAGCTCTCGCGCAACAGTTGCACCGCCTCGCGCCGTAATGCCTTGCGCCGCATCTTCAGATACGCGAGCGCCGCGTGCGCATCGGCCTCGCCGGTGAACAGATTCGCGTTCTCGCGCAACAACGCAACGCTCGCCGTCGCGTCGTTGAGTTCGCCGAAACACTGCTGCAGTTTCTTGAGACGCTTCAACGCCTGCTCGTGGCTCGCGTCATCGAGCACGGGACCGAAGAACTCGATCAGGTAGCGAACTTTCTTGCCCGCCTTGCGCACGTCGTGAAGCAACTCGTAGTCGGGACGTTTCGCGCGCGATGCCTTGCGCATCCGTTTTCGCAGCGACTTCTCGGCAACACGCACGCGCTTTGCGGCGAACCTGCGCAACAGGTGCCTTTCGGGTGCCGTGTTCAATTCCTTCGATGTGCTTGCAAGCGCGCTGTGCAACACGTTGCGAATGTCCGCGTTGACGAGCGTCTCGCGGCTTGCGGCAAGCGTGCGTTCGCGAGCGTCGCGCAGGCAGGCGGACACGTGGTCCGAAGCAGGCGCTTCATTGCCGTCGCCCGGTTCGCCTTGCTCCTGAGCGAGCAGTTCGAGCAGGATGTCCCAGTCGCGTGTTCTGCCCGCCGCATCGGCGAGAAAGCGGTATAGCGCGCGTTGCCGCGTGTTTTCCTGTTTGTCCAGTAGCGGCCGGTACGCCCACCACAACGAGCGCAGGCGCCGCAGCGCAACGCGCAGTTGATGCAGCGATTCGGGCGTAGCGTCGGCGTGAATGCATGCGTTGTGCGAGAGCGCCTCATCGACGAGCGGCGCTGCGAGCATGGAGAACGTCGATTCCGCCTGCGCCTCGTCGCGAGACGCTTCGACGTCGTGCGTGCGATCGTCGTGTTTCATGGGGCCTCGTATCGGGAGCGACAACAAGATGCCTTGCGATGCATCGAGCGATGCAAACGACATCATACGCTTTACTAAGCGCGTCAAAATCGCGCTCCGTCACGCCGCGTCTATTTGTCCTGCGGCAGATGCCGGGCGATGAACGTCGGCAGATCCATCACGAGACAGAAGCCCTGCCCTGCCGCGATCACGCAATCGCCCGGAACGGCCGTGCCCTCGTCGCGCGGCGGCTTGCGGCGCAGCGCGGCGACGCCCTGGATCCAGCGCCGGAAAGCGGGTAACGGCCAGCCGCGCAGTGCGACGTCGGCGGCGTCCACTTCGATGTCGTCTTCCAGCAGCCAGCCGCCGATGTAATTGCGCGCGCGTAACTGAAATTGCTGCGACGGTGACAACTGCGAAACGTTCGCAAGATCTACGCGCGCATCATCGGTCACTGCGTTTTCGCCGGAAGCGAGGTAGATGAAATAGTGTGGCGCGAGTTTCTGCCTGTTCGCGACGATCTCCGTCTCACCGACGCCTCGCCCAGGCAATGCAACTTCGCGCGCATCGGGCGCCATGCGCGCGCACATGTCTGTCAGCTTGACGCGTAGTGCTTGAAGTTTTTGCCTGCATGCATTCGCCCAGCGCTGCTCCGCATCATCGAGATCGAGTTCGAGTGTGACGATGTCGGTCAGATGCACGGCCTTCGCATCCTCGAGCGCACGCCGCGCCTCGATGATCGCCTTCGGCGCGCTCAGCGAGAAGTAACGCGACAACTCGCGGCCGACATCGTCGTCATCGATCCGGTATTCGAGCAGGCACCAGCGCAGCGACGGATCGTGCGCCGTTGCATCGGCGCCCGCGACGCGCAGTCCGAGCGCGGTCGTCGCGTACAGATATTCGACCGTCTTGCGCGTTGACTGCGCTTGCTGCCGGCGTGCTGCCAGATCGGATGGGCGGAGATTCAGGGTATCCATGTTCGCTCCCGCGTCGGGGGTTCGCATTGCCGCGCGCCGATCGCAATCGACGCCCGCTGATCACCCAGCACAGCTAAAACTACGCCATCTGCATAACGCCAACGGGCAGCGGGACTTGCATGCCTGCATCGGGTAACGAAAACGTGCCGCGCGACTTCACGGGCACGCCGGATGCGCAATGCATCCCGTGGACTTCCAAAGGAGGAAATCATGACCACACTTGACCCGAAAATGACACCGGCACGCGGTGGCGCAGGCATCGTTGGCGGTGGCGTGGGCGAAGGTCCGGGGCCCGAAGTGATGGCCGCGGCAACGCTGGATGGCAACAAGGTGATCTCGGCGGACGGCGAACACGTCGGCAAGATCTCGGACATCATGCTCGACGTGCGTAGCGGACGCGTCGCCTATGCGGTGTTGTCGGAGGGTGGCTTCCTCGGCATGGGCAGCAATCTGCACGCAATTCCATGGAGCGCGCTGACGCTCGATACCGACGAAAAGGTGTTCCGCGTCGACATCAGCGCGCAGCGGATCAAGGATGAGCCAGGTTTCGACAAGGATCACTGGCCGTCGATGGCCGACGAAACATGGGGCACGCAGATGCATCAGTACTACAACCGCGATCCGTACTGGACGACGACATCGGTCGATCCCGTCGCCGTGCGCGACCGGGGGCTGTGATCGCCGACTTTGCGGATTGAGGGCGCGGCGGTTCCTGACGTAGTCGCGTAGTCGATCCGAACCGTCGATGTTTCCCGGCATGACGAGGCGGCCGTCCGTATGGCGGCTCGCCTCGTTTTTCTTTTCGTTCCGCAGCGTTGGTCTGGAAACGGCACATTGGCTCGACGTCTGTACCGCCTGTTCGGACGGACCCAACACGCGACGCACCGCCAACGCTGTATTCCGACGCGCGCAGATGGCGAAAGCCCCGCCACAGGCGGCTGAGCGGTAAAAGACGCTCTCCCGGCACAGTCATTGCACCTGATGTCCGCATCAATCAGGAGACTGACATGCTGCGCCACTACCCGGATGCGTCCGAATCGAAATCGCCCCGCACGACGATGCTCGTTGCCCTCGCCGCGCTCGCTCTTGCCGCTGCATGCGGAACCGGGATTGCCGCGCTTACCGGACTGCTGCCCGAGTCGGATGAAGTCGCCGCGAAGGTGACCACGATTCCGCTGATCGACGTCTGGCGCAGCGAGCCGAACGCGTTCACAGGCGGGCAGTCCGAAAACGGAGCGTCGGCCATTTCGGCGCAGTAACCGTCACGCAGTAACCGTCATCGCCCTTTGCCACGCGACTGCCCGTTTCTGCCACATGCGCCAGAACTGAGCAACGATTCGCGCTAATTCCGTTAATCTCGTCGGCCGATAAAACGAAAAAAACCGGCACAAAAAAAAGGCGCCATGTTTCCATGGCGCCTTCAAAAAGTTCTAGCCATTCCGAGGGCCGTGCTAGAACCTGAGAGACGGTACTGCGATAACCTTTCGAAAGACGGCGCCGCTGCTGCGGTCATTACGCGCGCGATTACTGCAGGCTTTCGAAATATAGTTCCATTTTTTATGGTAATGCTGACTAAGTCAAGCAAAATTTAATAGCTGCTGACCGTCTAAAAATTACAATCCTATACAATGAATCATCGTAGGAAAAAGGGACTTAGGCCTTGCTGAGAGAGGGCCTGGGGCGCTGCCGAAGAAGTCTCTTCCTCGGAGCGCATTCCACAATATTGAAATAACGTTTCATAAAAACCACATGAACCAGTCAACGACGCGTCCGGGCATCACCGATTCCGTCAAGGAAAAGGACGGTTCCGGCGACGAGGTCACCGCGCTCGCGCGCGGCCTGACGGTACTCCGGCGGGTGGCGGCTGCCGACGCCCCGCTATCCAATCGCGAACTGACCGAGCTGACGGGCATTCCAAAACCGACCGTCTCCCGGATCACGGCGACCCTCGTGAGCGCCGGCTTTCTGTTTCGCCTGCCGGACAGCGAACGCTTCGTGCTCACCTCGTCCGTGCTGGAGTTGAGTAATGGCTTTCTGCGCAACTTCGACATTCGCGCCCGCTCGCGGCCGTTCCTGATCGAACTGGCCGAACGCACGTCGCTGTCCGTGCACCTCGCTGTGCGCGACCGGCTCGACATGGTCGTCATCGACGCGATCAAGCCTCGCTCGGCCGTACTGGTGTCGCGCCTCGATGTCGGCTCGCGGATGGACCTGAGCCGCACGGCCGTCGGCCGCGCCTATCTGGCGGCGCTGGCGGACTCGGACCGGCAAAACCTGCTGACCGGCTTGCAGGCCGCAACGGGCGACGACTGGGGCAATATCAGCGCCCGACTCGACGCGGCGCTGCGCGAGACGACGGCGCAAGGCTTCGCCATTGCGACGGGCGAATGGCACGAGGGGCTCAACGCGATCGCGGCGGGCTTCATCGGCCCGTCGGGCGAACGTTACGCGGTCAACTGCGGCGGCTCCGCGCATCAGTGCCCGCGCGACTGGCTGGTGTCGCGGGCTGCGCCCGCCCTGCTCGACACGATCGACAGGATCGTCCACGAGATCGGCGGCACGCCGGGGCGCCGGCTCGACGCCTGAGGGTGAACGGATCACAGCCGCGCATCGACGTTTTAGCCTTCGACATCTCCCTGACACACGCCTTTCGACCGCGGGAAAACTGTGTAACGGTCGTAATCCGCCGAAAAATACGCCGCTGGACTGTAACTCGGCCCGGGACGTAGCATCATGCTTTCCCGCGCGCCCGGGAGAACCGCAACCGTCTCCCGCGCGCCCCGCCGGCGCGGCTGGTCCGACAGCGCGCCAGACAGTGGACCGCGTGGCGGAGCGCACCGGCGAGTTTCAGGCGGGCATCAAGTACGGCCAACAGGGAGGAGCCGTCAATCATGCCGACAACGCGCCTCGCCGCCAGCGCGGCCGCCGTCACGGTCCCGTTACAGGAGCGTCGCGGTCATCTCGATGAATCACGCATCAATTAGCATCGCGCAGGCGTGCGCGATCAACAGGAAGCGGCGCGCGGCAAACACTTGCCGCGCGCGCATCGCACGTTTGCATCATTAAGCCAGCCACCAGATCGAGCCGATGGACGAACAAAAAAAGCAGCCTGACTCTTCACGCAACGCCGCTCCCGCCAGCCCGCCTCCCGGACGCGACCCCGGTCCCGGCGCAGTCAAACGGCATCGCGGCCGCACGATCGCGCTGATCGTCGCCGTCGTGCTGATTGCGGGCATCGTGCTGGTTCGCTGGCATCCGTGGAACCGCGATGCCGCAGGCGCCAGCGCTGCAGCGGCCGCAAGCGGCGCGCAGGCAGGCCG
>NZ_JAAGPI010000060.1 GCF_017104715.1 Burkholderia sp. Ac-20365 | reverse complement strand
CATCGGCGAAACCGGGCGTCGCCGTGACATGACCGTCTTTCCAGCTGCTTGGATTCCTGTCGCCTTCGACGTTCAGCGGCGCCAGCACCTCGCCGCACAGCTTCGCGGATTCTTCGAGCACGGCCTGTGCCGTTTCCAGACCCGCTTCCTCGAAGCCGGGCAGCTTCGCGATGTCGTCGATGCCGCTCAACTCCTCGAGCACGAAGAGCATGTCTTTGACGGGGGCGATGTAACTCATGGTCGATCTTCCAATCTGGCGTTCAATGGATCACTGCCACGACGCTCGAAAGGAATGAGGACCGGCGGTGATGCTACGAGGCCATCCTACCGGCATATCCGGCGAACCGGCTGTCCAAACCGGCCCGGGTACTGACAAATCTGGCCACATCGAACGGGGGTGCGACCCACCCCACCCGGGGTTTACCCAGCCTGAACGGGCCGCCGATACGTGCCGGGCGTGCTGCCCGTCCAGTGGCGAAACGCCCGATGGAACGCGCTTGGATCGTCGAATCCGATATCGCCGGCGATCATCGCGATGGGGTCATGCGTGTCGATGAGCCGCTGGATCGCGACGTCGCGCCGCAGTTCGTCCTTGAGCAGCTGGAAGGTCGTTTCTTCGGCCGACAGACGCCTGCATAGCGTTCGCACCGAACAATGCAGATTCTTCGCGGCTTCGTCGATGGTGGGCAGATCGGGCAGAACGCCCGCGAGGTACTGTCGCACGCGATGGCTGACGAGTTGCTCGCTGAACGACTCGAAAATCCATTCGCCCGGCGATCGGGCGAGAAACTTGGGCAGGTTACGTTTGCTCTGGCGGATGGGCATATCCAGGAAGGCCGCGCTGAAACGCATCAGCGTTGCATCGCAGCCGAAACGCACAGGCCCGGAGAAGAAGTAGCGATGATCGAATGCGTGCGGCGGCTGCGGGCACGCCAAATCGACCTGCAAGAGCGGGATTTTCTGACCGATCAGCCACGACGACACCCCGTGCGCGAGCTTGAGCATCAGCTCCTGGCCGAGCGGCCCGATGTTTCCGTAGGCCGGGTTTGGCCGCAGTTCGACTTGCGCCATCAGATCGTCGCGGCGCGATTCGAGACGGAAGTCGTCGAGCACGATATGGAAGAACTGGCCGAAGCGATGCAGCGCGGTTTCGAGGTTGCGCGCGTCGAGCAGACTGAGGCAGAGAAACTTCAGCGTGCCGCTGCGGAAAGGCCGGCTGAAGACGCCGGGCATCTCGTCGTCGAGTTCGATGGCGAGCGTGCGGTAGAGCGTGGAGAACTGTTCTTCGGTGACGCGTGCGCCGGGGGCGCTGCGCAGTTTTGGCGTGATGCCCGCCTGTTCTAGATAGCGCTGTGTGACGTCGGGCTGAGCGCCGGCAGCAGCGAGGAAGCCGTTGACGAGGGAGATGGGGACGGTGGCACTGGGGGCTTGCATCTATGTGCTTGCTGGATCGCGATGGGCTTGGTCAGCGTGAACGTGTTCGCCGTGTACTCACTTCAAGGTGTCGAGCAAGGCGATGAATTTGCGCTTCGCACGATAGGTCTGCCGGATCGCATTCAGCTCGGCTTCGAACTGCGCATGTTCACCGAGTCTAGCCCACAGCTTGCCGATCGCCTTCACGATCTCGAACGCGTCCTTGTACTGGGCAGCTGACGTCCCTCTTTCTACCGTGCCGGGGAGCAGGCGCTGGTAGACGACCAACGCATCGCGCGGGTGCGTCCGCCCGCGCACGGCGGCCATCGGTTGACAAATCTGGGCCGCGATCGGGCCACCCGTGAATGCGTGCCATGCGGCTTCATTGTCGCGTGCATCCAGATACAGCTCGACCAGCTCGGTACGCGTTGTCGCGGCCCACGGATCGCGCGTCTTTCCCCCCGCTTCCTCCTCGCCGACCATGGCCCACATATGGTCGAGCGCGCGTTCCCGGGTCCTGTCGTATGAGCCCGTCGCCTTCGCAGCCGTCATCAAGACTTTGAATGTCGCGGCACCCGGATACGACATGAAGCGTCGCCATGCGTATTCATCGGCCTTGTCGAACTCCCGGCGGCTCACATATCCATCGACGCAAAACGTCAGCAAATCTGAATGGACAGTTTTTCCGGATGCTTCGATGCCCTTCTCCGCCCAGGCGAGCCCTTCATCCAGACGGCCATGCTCCTCGCAAAGCGCGGCGACTTTCAGGAATTGATGCGGATTCGACAGGTCTTTCGATTCGATGCGAATCAGCGCATCGACGTCGCCGTCGAACTCCGCCAGCGCGGTCATCGCGCGACGGAGTTTGGAGTATTGGACGTCGGACGTGTAGTCGGCCCGCTTGCCTGCCTGAGGCGGTGGGAGCCGGTTCCAGGCGTCGTTGCACAATTCGCGATACACATGTTGTCCCGTCCCGCCCAGCGCCTCGGCATAGCGTGGAAACGCGCCATTAAATGTGCCCCACGGGCTTTCTAACAGGAAACGAAAAAGCCGCCGGGCGAGTTCCTCGGGTTCGGGGCGAGTCCGCTCACACGCTTCCAGATGGACGGCCGCGAGTTCCTGGATGGCAGGCATCACGTCGCCGCTCGAATCGTCGATTCGCTCGAGGCCGCTTTCCGCCTCGGCAAGCGCAAGCTCGGCGAGTTCGACGACATCGGCCGCATGAGAGCCGTTCAGACGCTCCCTCAGTACGTCACACAACGACATCAGGCCATCCGCGTATTCTGCGGCTTCCCGCCAGTCGTGAATCACGCGCTTCACACGCGCCGTCTGCCGCACGGCGATCCTCATGCCCGGCAGATCGTTCGAACTTGCCGCACGTGCCGCCAGCAGCAGCTTGTCGCGTAGCGCGACGTCACGTTCAACCGCCTCCATCAGCCAGCTTCGAAGCGCGTCGGCACCCAGCGACGCGACATATTCCTGCACCTGTTCCGCGTAGGTCTTGCGCTTCTTGCGCGGCTTCTTTGGCTCGGTCTCATCGGGCTGGAAAACCTCCGCGCCGGAATTTTCCAGCCAGGATAGCGCGACGGCAACCGCGTGCTTGCAGAACACCGCTGACTGGCCAACGGGACAATCGCAGTAGAACGAAAGCTCGCCGTGTCGAGCGCTCAGTTTGACTTGATACGGCTGAGTGCCGCGCACGTTGGCACGCACGGTATCGTCTTCCTCGTCGAGGCGCGAAACCATACCGTCATGAAAATAGACTTTGCCTCGCGCGAAGGTCTTTGCGTCGGTCAGCGAAAGTACTTCTGCCAGCGTGAGGAATTCTGCGAGATACGCGGATTGAGACATTGCAGGACGGCGCCAGTGATGTAGTCGTCAATAAGCCGAACCGCGATGCGTAACCAGGCGGCGACGGCTCGTCACGCTGCCATTTTGATCGCAGGCTATGCGTAGAGGCAATATGTATCCCGCTGTTCGACTGGCGGAAATACAGCGAAAAACTTCAAGACTTGATGGGATTTGGTGGGCCGGGTGGGAGTCGAACCCACGGTGTCCTTTCGGAGGCGGATTATGAGTCCGCTGCCTGCAACCAGCACGGCGTCCGGCCCAACGATGCTTCGCGACGTAAGACGGAAGCGATAGAGAACAGCAAAGAGAACCAACAAAAAGACCCGGTCTGAAGGCCGGGCCTGTTTGTCGATTGGCCGACATACTACACGAAAAACAGGGCTTCCGGGATCGCTTCGCTGAACAAAACGATCGGGAAGCCCTGATGTACTGCTATGTGCCGACGAGCAGGCTCGATCAGTTTCCTTCGAGGAACGACTTCAGCTTGTCCGAACGGCTCGGGTGACGCAGCTTGCGCAGCGCCTTCGCCTCGATCTGACGGATGCGCTCACGCGTCACATCGAACTGCTTGCCCACTTCTTCGAGCGTGTGGTCCGTGCTCATCTCGATACCGAAACGCATGCGCAGCACCTTCGCTTCGCGCGGCGTCAGCGAATCGAGCACGTCCTTCACGACATCGCGCATGCTGGCGTGCAGCGCGGCATCCGACGGCGCAACCGTGTTGTTATCCTCGATGAAGTCGCCAAGATGGGAATCGTCGTCGTCACCGATCGGCGTTTCCATCGAGATCGGTTCCTTCGCGATCTTCATGATCTTGCGGATCTTGTCTTCCGGCATTTCCATCTTCTCGGCCAACGTTGCCGGATCCGGCTCGAGGCCGGTTTCCTGCAGGATCTGACGCGAGATGCGGTTCATCTTGTTGATCGTTTCGATCATGTGAACCGGGATACGAATGGTGCGCGCCTGGTCCGCGATCGAACGCGTGATGGCCTGACGGATCCACCACGTCGCGTACGTCGAGAACTTGTAGCCGCGGCGATATTCGAACTTGTCCACCGCCTTCATCAAACCGATGTTGCCTTCCTGGATCAGATCCAGGAACTGCAAGCCGCGGTTCGTGTACTTCTTCGCAATCGAGATCACGAGACGCAGGTTCGCTTCCGTCATTTCGCGCTTCGCCTGACGCGCCTTCAGTTCACCCGCCGCCATCTGGCGATTGGTTTCCTTCAGGTCCTTCAGCGGCAGCACGACGCGCGCCTGCAGATCGAGCAGACGTTGCTGCTGTTCGCGGATAGCCGGCACGTTACGCGACAGGATCGCGCTGTACTGATGGCTTTCGGCGACGATCTTGTCGGCCCATTCGAGATCCGTCTCATTGCCCGGGAAACGCGCGATGAACTCGGAACGCGGCATGCCGCACTTGTCGACCACCGTATGCAGGATCTGACGCTCGACCTGACGCACTTCGTCCACCTGCGCGCGCAGCGTGTCGCACAAACGCTCGACAGTACGCGCGGTGAAGCGGATCGACATCAGCTCTTCCTGAATCGTTTCCTGCGCCTTCAGGTAAGACTTCGATTTGTAGCCTTCCTTCTCGAACGCGCGGCGCATCTTGTCGAACCATTCGCTGATCAGCGCGAATTTTTCGAGCGACATGCGCTTGAGTTCCTCGAGTTGAGCGGCGTTGGCCGTCGCTTGCGCGGCGCCATCGTCGTCTTCCTCTTCTTCCTCGTCCGACTCTTCTTCCTCTTCCTGCTCGTTCTCGATCGCCTCGGCTTCCTGTTCGGAGAAGCCGTCCGTGTCCTCGGCATTGGCGTCGATCAGGCCGTCGACGAGTTCGTCGATGCGAATTTCTTCGTTCGCGACACGCTCGGCCATCGCGAGGATGTCGGCGATCGTGGTCGGGCACGCGGAGATGGCCATCACCATGTGCTTCAGGCCGTCTTCGATCCGCTTCGCGATTTCGATTTCGCCTTCGCGCGTGAGCAGCTCAACCGTACCCATTTCGCGCATGTACATACGCACCGGGTCGGTCGTGCGGCCGAATTCGGAATCGACGGTGGAAAGGGCGACTTCCGCTTCCTCTTCGACTTCGTCGTCCGACGAAGCGTTGGGGGCGTTGTCGTTCAGGAGCAGCGTTTCGGCATCGGGCGCCTGTTCGTAGACGGCAACACCCATGTCGTTGAACGTGCTGATGATGCCTTCGATCGCCTCGGTTTCCGTGAAGTTGTCCGGGAGGTGGTCGTTGATTTCGCCGTAGGTCAGGAAGCCACGCTCCTTGCCGAGCTTGATCAGCGCGCGCAGCTTCGAGCGACGCTCTTCAAGCTCTTCGACGGTGCCAGGCTGCGAAGACGAAAACGCGTCCTTGAGCAGCGCTTTTTCCTTCGCGCGGCGGTCGCGTGCCTTGACCTTTTCGACCTTGCCCTGAGCGGGAGCTGCAGTTTCTTCGCTCTGGGATGCGTCGTCATCGACGGATACTTCGTTCAGCTTTTTCGTCATGGAGTTCGCCATACCGGCTGTAGTCTCGACTGCCGGCTGCTGGACAACAGCCGGTTGAACCGTTGATACCAAAGACTCGCGGGGAGCCGCATCGTCCTGCGCGACATCCGCTTCCCTTTCGCTTCTGACTCCCTGCCGCTTCGCAACCGATGTCACCGACTTCGATGTCACCGACGCCGCTCGCGCGGCCGAAGAGGTCGAGGCTTTTTTCCGGGCAACTGGCGAACTGGCGGTTTCGGCAGACGTTTTCCGGGCGGAAGAAGTTGAACTGGCTGAGCTGACCCTGCTGGTCGTTTTCGGCTCGTCCGAGCCGCTGCCTGTCGCCTTTTTTCCGCCTGTAGTCTTTACCATTGCAATCGCCTTTTATCGCCTTTGCCTGGAGAAAAACAAAACCGCTGAAATCTTTTAATTATAGCATTCGGGCTTTCAGCGCATCCCTTTCACTGCCCGCGCAGACGCTTCAGGTCAGCGCACGTCCTGCTTAGTTCCTGATACTCCAGAAGCTCCTCCGGAGTGTGTCTCGACTGACGCGATAACTGGTCCAGCCGCTCGCTATACGCGTCATAGCGCATCTTCAGAATGGCCGCTTTCAATTCTTCCCCGGCGAGACGCTCGTGCTCGAGGCGCTCTTCGGCGACCGTCGCATCTTCGGGATTCTTCAACAGCAGGTCCCGAACGTTTTCATCATAGTCCAGAATTTCCCGGAAGATTTCCTCGAACGTGGGGGCGTTAGCCCCGTTTCGCAACAGATCCGACAACAACTGAAACTCGGCCGTGTCGCCCAGCCCGCGGGCGTGCGTCGTCACTTCCTCGAACAGCTCGCCGTGCCGCGTGACGGCCAGCAGCGCCTGCTCTTCCTCTTCGTCCAGCACGGCGACGATACGCGGATGCATCACCAGATTGCGCAGCGCCCGCTGCTCGATCCCCGTCACGCTGCGGCGATCTTTGCGGGCAGGCGCGCTGCGTGCTACAGCGGCGATCCGCGCGTCGACCTCGCACAGCGCGGCGACTTCCTCGAACGGTACGTCTAACCGGTCCGCGAACATATGCATGATCTGCGCGCGCAACGCGTTGGCGGGCAGCATCTGCAGCAGCGGCTTGGCGTCGAACAAAGCCCGCGCGCGGCCTTCCGGCTGGTCCAGTTCCTTGCCCGCGAGCACTTCGTTCAGCAGAAACTGCGACAGCGGCATCGCGCGGCGCACCTGTTCCGCGAACGCTTCCGTGCCGAATTCCCGCACGTAGCTGTCGGGATCGTGCTCGGACGGCAGGAACAGGAAGCGGATCGTGCGGTTGTCGGCGGCATGCGGCAGACACGCGTCCAGCGCCCGCCGCGCGGCGCGCCGCCCCGCCGAGTCACCGTCGAAACTGAAAACGACAGTGTCCGTCTGGCGCATCAGTTTCTGCACATGAATAGGCGTACAGGCGGTGCCGAGCGTCGCCACGGCGTTCTCGAAGCCCAACTGGGCGAGCGCCACCACATCCATATACCCTTCGACGACCAGCACGTACTTCTGCTCGCGGATCGCAAGCCGCGCCTCGAACAGGCCGTACAGCTCGCTGCCTTTGTTAAATAAAGGCGTTTCGGGCGAATTCAAATACTTGGGCTCGCCGCCGTCCAGCACCCGCCCGCCAAAGCCGATCACCTGGCCTTTCACATTGCGGATCGGGAACATGACGCGCTCGCGGAACCGGTCGTATCGGCGGTTCTGACCCTGCGCGTCGGCTTTCTCGCTGACGATTACGAGACCCGCCTCGACGAGTGCATCGTCCCGATAGTTGGGGAATGCCGTTTCGAGGTTCTGCCAGCCGTCGGGCGCGTAGCCGAGGCCGAAACGCTTCGCGATCTCGCCCGTGAGGCCGCGCTTTTTCAGGTACTGGATCGCGTTCGGCGCGCCGCGCAGCTGCGCCTTGTAGAAATCGCTGGCCGTTGCCATGACGTCGGACAACGCCGTCGTGACGGCCTTCGAGACGGCCGGCGCGTAGCCTTCGCCGCCCATGCCGCCCGAACCGCCGCCGCGCATCGGCGAAGGCTCCTGGGGCACGGTCAGACCGACGGATTGCGCCAGGTCGTTGACGGCTTCCGGAAAGGAAAGCCCCGCGTGCTCCATCAGAAAGCCGATGGCCGTGCCATGCGCGCCACAACCGAAACAATGATAGAACTGCTTAGTCGGACTAACGGTGAACGAAGGACTCTTTTCGTTGTGGAACGGGCAGAGCCCCATGAAGTTCGCGCCGCCCTTTTTCAGTTGCACATACTTGCCGACCACGTCGACGATATCGACGCGGTTCAGCAGGTCTTGCAGAAAGGAATGCGGAATCACAGTGCAGACGCGGCCTTAAAAAGGATGAGGCAAGGGTGCGCAACGCACCCGGCCATGCGCGCGGTTCCGTAGATAGGCGCGAGCATGGCGGATCGCAACTTACAGCTTATTTCGACAGCGCGGCCTTGACCTGCGCGGACACGGCCGTCATGTCGGCCTTCCCGGCCAGCTTCGGTTTGAGCACGCCCATCACCTTGCCCATGTCCTGCGGGCCGGCCGCGCCGACCTGCGCGACCGCCGCCTGCACTTCCGCGGCGATCTCCGCGTCAGACAGCTGCTCGGGCATGTACGCGCTCAGCACGTCCAGCTCGGCCTTTTCCTTGTCGACGAGATCCGTGCGCCCGGCCGTTTCGAACTGGGCGATCGAGTCCTTGCGCTGCTTGATCATCTTGTCGACGACGGCTGTCACGGCAGCGTCATCCAGCTCCACGCGATCGTCGACTTCACGCTGCTTGATGGCAGCGAGCAGCAGACGGATCGTACCGAGCCGCTCGGTTTCGCGGGCGCGCATCGCTGCTTTCATGTCGTCGTTGATACGGGCTTTGAGACTCATCGTTCACCTGAATGCGTGGAGGTTTGAAAAACGGGTGAAGACGCGGTGCAGAGCGCAAAAACCCGCTTGGGATCGTTCCTCAAGCGGGTTCGTGCCAAATACGCGGTAAATCCGTGCACCTGGATGCGGCCTTACGGGGCTTTGGCCGGAACGGCCTTTACCCCGTTCTGGCATGACTCGCCATTTGCCGCAAGCGCCGGCACGCTCCCGCGCCGTCACCTTGTGTGAGCCGCTGCTATCGCTCTGAAGACTGGGCGAGAACCGCGACTTCACGTTGAATCAGTAAAACTTCTTGGGCAGTTGCTGGCTGCGCAGGCGCTTGAAATGGCGCTTCACCGCCGCTGCCTTCTTCCGTTTGCGTTCCGATGTCGGCTTCTCGTAAAACTCGCGCGCACGTAGTTCGGTCAGCAACCCGTTCTTTTCGATCGTGCGCTTGAAGCGGCGCATCGCGACTTCAAAAGGCTCGTTTTCTTTTACGCGGATAGTCGTCATCTTTCAATAACGGAGCTTGGCGAAGAACGGAAAGTATAGCAGCTGTTTCGCACAATCGTAGAATGGTGTCAAGCCCTTATTTTTCAAGCATTTGCGTGTTTTTCCCCGGCGTTTGGGCTGCGTTTGTCGCCGCGTTTATATAGCTATACGCCCGCCGCGAACTCGGCTGCCGCCTGCCCGGCCGCCACGCCCGACGCCCATGCCCACTGGAAGTTGTAGCCGCCGAGCCAGCCGGTCACATCGACGGCCTCGCCGATGAAATACAGGCCCGGCACGCGCGCGCTCATCATCGTCGCCGACGACAGCTCGCGCGTATCGACGCCGCCGCGCGTCACCTCAGCCTTCTTGTAGCCTTCGGTGCCGTTGGGTGTGAGCGTCCAGCGCGACAGCGCCTCGCCGACCCGCCGCAGCGCCTTGTCGGGCAGATCGGCGAGACGGGCCTCGGC
The DNA here is from genome assembly GCF_017104715.1 of Burkholderia sp. Ac-20365. Lineage (GTDB taxonomy): Bacteria > Pseudomonadota > Gammaproteobacteria > Burkholderiales > Burkholderiaceae > Paraburkholderia. Next base: position 32,375 of record NZ_JAAGPI010000060.1, on the reverse strand, counting down.
GGGCACGCCGTGCGTCTGCAGCCAGACGTGCGCGAGGCGCGCCGGCACCCATTCGGCGAGCAGATTGCCGATCTGGCGCTTCGTTGCGGTCTTTGCCTCGATCAACGCGTCGACGGCGTCCCGCTCGGGCAGCAGATTGATGTGCACAGGTTCGCCCGGCTGCCAGTAGCTCGAAATCTGCAGCACGCCCGGTCCGGACAGCCCGCGATGCGTGAGCAGCAGGTCTTCGACGAACTCGCCGCCCGTTTTCTTCGCGCCCGTCGCGAGATGCACTTCCAGCGATACGCCCGACAGCTCCGAAAACGGCTGCCAGTCGGTGGACGCGAAGGTGAGCGGCACGAGCGCCGGGCGGGTGTCGATGAGCTTGTGGCCGAACTGCTTGGCGACGCGGTAGCCGAAATCGGTAGCGCCGATCTTCGGGATCGACAGGCCGCCCGTCGCGATGACCAGCGCGCGGGCGCGGATCGGTCCGGCGTGCGTGTCGAGCGTAAAGCCTTCGGAGTCGGCGTGACGCACCTGCTCGACAGCGAGCGGCCGGCGCCACGCGATGTTGCCGGCGTCGCATTCGCTTTTGAGCACATCGATGACGGCGTCGCTCGACTGGTCGCAGAAGAGCTGACCTTTATGCTTCTCGTGCCAGGTCACGCGGTACTGCTTGAGCAGCGCCATGAAGTCGCGCGGCGTGTAGCGCGCGAGCGCGGAGCGGCAAAAATGCGGATTCGCCGACAGATAGTTGGCCGGTCCGGCGTACAGATTGGTGAAGTTGCAGCGGCCGCCGCCCGAAATGCGGATTTTCTCGGCGAGGCGCGCCGCGTGGTCGATCAGCACGACGCGCCGGCCGAGCTGTCCCGCCACCGATGCGCACATCATGCCCGCCGCGCCTGCGCCGATTACGGCGATATCGAAGGATTCCATGGGGCTGCATTGTAACCGCCGCGCCTGCTGCGGCCTGCGGCGCCCGGCGGCGCAATGCCCGCGCTGCTATACTTTCAGGTTTCTTTTTTGATGTTTCGGGCGGCATCTCAGGCGCTCGACCGGCGGTCCAATAATCATGCTAGTTCTCGGCATAGAAAGCTCCTGCGACGAAACCGGCCTCGCGCTCTACGACACGGAGCGCGGCCTGCTCGCGCATGCGCTGCATTCGCAGATCGCGATGCATCGCGAATACGGCGGCGTGGTGCCGGAACTGGCGTCGCGCGACCATATCCGGCGCGCGCTGCCGCTGCTTGAAGAAGTGCTCGAGCGCTCAGGCGCCGCGCGCGGAGATATCGACGCAATTGCCTATACCCAGGGGCCGGGGCTGGCGGGCGCGCTGCTGGTTGGCGCGAGCATTGCCAATTCGCTGGCCATGGCGTGGGACAAGCCGACTATCGGTATTCATCACCTTGAAGGGCATTTGCTGTCGCCGTTGCTGGTCGACGAGCCGCCGCCGTTTCCGTTCGTTGCGCTGCTGGTGTCGGGCGGGCATACGCAGTTGATGCGCGTCACGGATGTGGGTGTCTACGAGACACTCGGCGAAACACTCGATGATGCCGCTGGTGAGGCCTTCGACAAGACTGCAAAGTTGCTTGGGCTGGGCTATCCGGGCGGGCCGGAAGTGTCGCGGCTTGCGGAGTTCGGCACGCCGGGCACTGTCGTGCTGCCGCGTCCGATGCTGCACTCAGGCGATCTCGATTTCAGCTTCAGTGGGTTGAAGACGGCTGTGCTGACGCATATGAAGAAGCTTGGCAGCAATGTCTGTGAGCAGGCTAAGGCCGATCTGGCACGAGGTTTTGTCGACGCGGCCGTCGAGGTGCTAGCTGTTAAGTCGCTCGCGGCGCTTAAAAAGACGAAGCTCAAGCGGCTTGTTGTTGCAGGCGGTGTCGGCGCTAACCGGCAACTGCGCGAGGCTCTTTCGGCTGCGGCGCAGAAGCGCGGGTTTCATGTGCATTACCCGGATTTGTCGCTCTGTACCGATAACGGCGCGATGATCGCCCTCGCTGGGGCGTTGAGGTTGGAGCGCTGGCCCGCGCAGGCTACTGCTGACTATGCTTTTACTGTTAAGCCTCGGTGGGATTTGGGGTCGCTCACGGTTTGAGGGTTTTTGTTGTCTTGCGACGCTGGTTCGGGTTTTCCGGCTTTTCGCTGGCATCCGCGGCTTGAGGCTTCGCGGGCATCCGCGATATGCCTTCGTGCTTCAGGCGTCGCCCCTGTGCGGGGCGGCACTTACTTTCGTTGCCGCCGCAAAGAAAGTAAGCAAAGAAAGCGGGCTAACACCGCCCGTCCTTGACCTCCGCCTGAGGGCCCCCAACAGTTCCTTCACTTCAAACGGCGTTCTGCCATTCAATGCCCGTTGCCAACGCCTTGAATGGGCGCCTCACCCACTTCGCTCACCCGTAGCGCAGCCAACGGCAGCGAATGATTGCGGCCGCCCAGGTGGCAAACTGTGTGTAGGTCGTAGTGCTGCACAAGTCAGCGCTCTTACGACACCGATCGTGTTTTTCAGTCCGGAGTGAAGCGCATACGCCGCGACAGCCTACACACAGTTTGCCGCTATAGAACGTCAGCGATTGGGTCCCGCGTGTAGCGACGCCGGAGTGTGAAGCGGGTGAGGCGCTCGATAAGAGCGTTGGCAGCGGGCATCGAGAAGAGTGCTGCCGCAGACAGGACGGGGCTGTTGGGGGCCCGTGGGCAATTACGAGAACTGGCGGTGTTCAGCGGCTTTCTTTTGCCTACTTTTCTTTGCCGCGGCAAAGAAAAGTAGGTGCCGCCCCGCACAGGGGCAACGCTAATAAACCACTAACATCACGCGGATGCCAGCGCAAACAAAAGCAACCCAACCCCGCGTCGCAAGACAACAAAAAAAACCTTAAACCCGCTTCTCAATCACAGCATAAGCCGAGTGATTATGAATAGACTCGAAGTTCTCAGCCTCGAGCACATACCCAACGATCCGCTTATCCGCATTGAGCCGCTGCGCGACATCGCGCACCAAATCCTCGACGAACTTGGGATTCTCATAAGCCCGCTCGGTGACAAACTTCTCGTCCGGGCGCTTGAGCAGTCCCCAAAGCTCACATGAAGCCTCTTCCTCAGCGATACGAATAAGATCCTCGACAGGAACATCGTCGGCCAGTTCAGCATTGATCGTCACATGCGAGCGCTGGTTATGCGCGCCATACTGCGAGATCTTCTTCGAGCACGGGCACAGGCTCGTCACCGGCACCAGCACCTTGAGAAAAAGCCGCGTCGCGCCATCGCGCGAATCCGCCATCAACGTCACTTCGTAGTCCAGCAGACTCTGCACGCCCGACACCGGCGCTGTCTTGTTCACGAAATACGGGAACGACACTTCGATACGACCCGCAGGCGCCTCGAGCTTCTCGAGCATCGACGCCAACATCGTGCGAAACACCGATGAATCCAGCGGCGTCTTGTTCTCTTCAAGCAGCGCAACGAAGCGCGACATGTGCGTGCCCTTCACCTCGGCAGGCAGATGCACATCGAGATTCCACGTCCCGACGGTCGGTTGCGCGCTGCCATCCGGCGTACGCACCGTGAGCGGATGACGCACCGCCTTCACGCCAACCCTTTGAATCGGGATCTGACGGGTGTCGAGCGTGCTTTGCACGTCAGGCATCACGAAGGCGGGGTTCATCTGGTTCATGTTCTTGTCCTCAACTTGCAGCGCGAATCGACGCGCAAAATGACAACCGCCGGCTTGCGCCGGCGGAGCCCGGCGGGTACGCAACCCGCCGATTCATATTGGTGTAGATGCAACGGGCCGTTCTTCCGTTTCCGGCGGCCCGCTATGTTAAGCGACGCGCTTGACCGACTTGCCGCTCGCGTGCTCCACAAATCGCTCGCGGATGGACTTCGCGATGCCAGCGGCGTCGAGACCGCACGATGCGAGCAGTTTGGCCGGGTCGCCGTGATCGATGAAGCGATCGGGAAGGCCCAATTGTAGTACGGGTCGGATAACCCCACTCTCCATCATGGCTTCCACTGCCGCCGAACCGGCGCCGCCCATGACGCAGCCTTCTTCGACCGTGACGATGGCGTCGTGCGTTTCCGCCAGCTGGCGCACGAGTTCGGCGTCGATCGGCTTCACGAAACGCATGTTGGCAACCGTCGCGTCCAGTTGCTCAGCAGCCGCGAGCGCCGGCGCAACCATCGTGCCGAACGCCAGGATCGCGATGCGCTTGCCAGCCGGCTGCGTCGATTCGCGGCGCACTTCGCCCTTGCCCAGCGGCAACGCGGCCATCTGCTTGACCGTCGCGACACCCGTGCCCGCACCACGCGGATAACGCACGGCCGTCGGGTTCGGCTGTTGCAGCGCCGTGTACAGCATCTGACGGCATTCGTTTTCGTCCGATGCCGCCATCACCGTCATGTTCGGGATGCAGCGCAGGAACGCGAGATCGTATGCGCCAGCGTGCGTCGCACCGTCCGCGCCAACGAGACCGGCGCGATCGATTGCGAACACAACGGGCAGGTTCTGCAGCGCGACGTCGTGAATCAGCTGGTCATACCCGCGTTGCAGGAACGTCGAGTAGATCGCGACGACGGGCTTCAGGCCTTCCGTCGCGAGACCGCCCGCGAACGTCACGGCGTGCTGTTCGGCGATGCCAACGTCGTAGTAGCGATCCGGGAAGCGCTTCTCGAACTCGACCATGCCCGAGCCTTCGCGCATCGCGGGCGTAATGCCGACCACGCGCGAATCCAGCTCGGCCGCGTCGCACAGCCATTCGCCGAACACTTGCGTGTAGGTCTTCTTGGCGGGCGTCGTCGAGGGCTTGATGCCTTCGGCCGGGTTGAACTTGCCGGGACCGTGGTACAGCACGGGATCGGCTTCGGCCAGCTTGTAGCCCTGACCTTTCTTAGTCACGACGTGCAGGAATTGCGGGCCACGCAGTTCCTTGATGTTCTGCAGCGTCGGGATCAGCGAATCGAGGTCATGGCCGTCGATCGGTCCGATGTAGTTGAAACCGAACTCTTCGAACAGCGTCGCCGGAACGATCATGCCCTTCGCGTGTTCTTCGAGCTTGCGCGCGAGGTCGAGCACGGGCGGCGCATGGCGCAGCACGCGTTCGACGCCGGCACGCGCCGCTGCGTAGAAACGGCCCGACATCAGGCGCGCGAGATGGCGATTGAGCGCGCCAACCGGCGGCGAAATCGACATGTCGTTGTCGTTCAGGATGACGAGCAGCGGCACGTCGTCTTCGACGCCGGCGTTGTTCATCGCCTCGAAGGCCATGCCCGCCGTCATCGCGCCGTCGCCGATCACAGCGATCGCAAAGCGGTCATCGCCCTGCAGCTTCGCACCAATCGCCATGCCGAGCGCCGCCGAAATCGACGTGCTCGAGTGCGCCGTTCCGAACGTGTCGTACGGCGATTCGTCGCGTTTCGGGAAGCCCGAGATGCCGCCCAGCTGACGCAGCGAAGGCATCTGGTCGCGGCGGCCCGTCAGGATTTTGTGCGGGTAGGTCTGATGACCCACGTCCCAGACGATGCGGTCGCGCGGCGTGTCGAACACGTAGTGCAGCGCGATCGTCAGTTCGACCGTGCCGAGGTTGGACGACAGGTGGCCGCCCGTCTGCGACACGCTGTCGAGCACGAAGGCTCGCAACTCGTCGGCAAGCGGTTGCAACTGGCGGCGATCAAGGCGGCGCAGGTCCGCGGGGTCGTCAATGGTTTTCAGCAAGTCGTACATCGTCGTTCCATTGTAGGAAAACTTACGCGCCCGCACTTCATTCGCGCACACCCGAGACATCTTGTGCGGGCGGCGGGCTTTCGCGTTACATCTACTTCAGCTGACCCGGTTCACCACGAGGTCAGCCAGCTCGGCGAGCCGCTGTGCGCGGGCGCCAAAAGGTGCGAGGGCTGCGTGCGCATCGCTGCGCAGTTGTGCCGCCAGCGCGCGCGAAGCGTCGAGCCCGATGATCGACACGTAGGTCGGTTTGCCGTCCTTCGCGTCTTTTCCGGCCGTCTTGCCGAGCGTCGCGGAATCGGTCGTGACGTCGAGAATGTCGTCGACAACCTGAAACGCGAGGCCCACAGCGGCCGAATAGGCATCCAGCGCCTGCAAGGCTTTGGCATCCGGCGTGTCGCCCGTCAGCGCGCCCATGCGGACCGCTGCGCGCAGCAACGCGCCCGTCTTCAGACGGTGCATCGTTTCGAGCTGCGGGCGCGTCAGCGTATGGCCCACGCTCGCCAGATCGATTGCCTGACCGCCTGCCATGCCGATCGAGCCGCTCGCGAGCGCCAGTTCGCGCACCAGCGCGGCCTGTTTCGCGGGCTCCAGCACATCCGATGTCAGCGCAACGAAAGCTTGCGACTGCAGCGCGTCACCAACCAGCAGTGCCGTCGCCTCGTCATATTTGACGTGTACCGTGGGTTTGCCGCGGCGCAGATCGTCGTCGTCCATGCAGGGCATGTCGTCGTGCACGAGCGAGTAGACGTGGATCATCTCCAGCGCTGCCGACGCCGCATCGAGGCTTTCCGCCTTCGCGCCCGTCAGTTCGCCTGCTGCATGACACAGCAACGGGCGGACCCGCTTGCCGCCGCCCAGCACGGCATAGCGCATGGCTTCATGCAGCCCGGCGGGCTCAGTCGATTCCGTCGGCAAATAGTGTTCAAGTGCGCTCTCTACCCGGTCCAGCACCGAGCGCATCCATTGTTCGAAGGTCATAGATCGTCTCCGCTGTCGGCAGCGGTTGTACCTGCTGTGTTCACGGGAAGCGGCTTGAGCGTCTCGCCATCGAGAACGCGCACCTGCTGCTCCACCTTTTCTAGCTGCTGCTGGCAAAACGCCACGAGCACGGCGCCGCGCCGGTAAGCCGCCAGCGACTCTTCCAGATTGAGGCTGCCGCCCTCCATACGCCCGACGAGCCCTTCCAGCTCCGCCAGCGCCGCCTCGTAGCTCTCGGGCAGCGGTGTGTTATCGGAACCTTCGGCGCTGGTGGGGGACAAACCAGCCGTATCCGTCGAAGCGGTCTTCGCCATGAATCGTCGCAAAATTAAAACAAGTCGGACATTCTACGGCAAAAGCAACATTTTCGACCTGTGAGCACACCAACGGATACAGGCGCGACGCTTGCGCAACACTTCGGACGATAGAAATAAATCCAACGTTTGCGCGGCGAAATCGCGATCTTCCACGACATTTTTAACCCAAATCAGGCACTTAAGCGCCCCAAGGAGGGGGAAACAGGTATAATCGCGGGCTCCCTAAATCGAATCTTCGATGGTTGGGTTGTTCACTGCTTTCACGTCTTCATCGGGAGTGGGAATGTCCAATCTGAGCAATGCATTGCAGCTCAAGGCTATTCACAGCCAGCTGCCAGTCACGGCTTACTTTGACCACGCGCTTCACCAGCGCGAACTCGAAACCCTTTTCAAGAAAGGTCCTCGCTACGTCGGGCACGAACTCATGGTGCCGGAAGCGGGTAACTATTTCGCCTTGCCCAGCGAACGCGAGGGGCGTGTGCTCGTTCGCAACCAGCAGTCGCAGATCGAACTACTGTCGAACGTGTGCCGTCACCGCCAGGCGATCATGCTGAACGGCCGCGGCCAGACGGAGAATATCGTCTGCCCCCTGCACCGCTGGACGTACGACCTGAACGGCCAGTTGCTCGGCGCGCCGCATTTCGCCGACAACCCCTGTCTGAACCTCGGTGCCACGCCGCTGCAAAGCTGGAATGGCCTGCTGTTCGAATCGCAGGGCCGCGATGTCGCGAAAGATCTCGCAAGGCTCGGCACGGCAAAGCATTTCGACTTCACGGACTACATGTTCGATCACGTCGAGGTGCACGAGTGCAACTACAACTGGAAGACCTTTATCGAGGTCTATCTGGAGGACTATCACGTCGTGCCGTTCCATCCGGGCCTCGGCAGCTTCGTCAATTGCGACGATCTGAAGTGGGAGTTCGGCGACTGGTACAGCGTGCAGACGGTCGGCGTGCACAACGAGCTCGCGCGTCCGGGCAGCCCGACGTATCGCAAGTGGCACGATGAAGTGCTGCGGTTCCGTGACGGCAAGATGCCCGAATTCGGCGCGATCTGGATGGTGTACTACCCCGGCATCATGGTCGAGTGGTATCCGCACGTGCTGGTTGTGTCGTGGCTGATTCCGCGCGGTCCGCAGCAGACCACGAACGTCGTCGAGTTCTATTACCCTGAAGAAATCGCGCTGTTCGAGCGTGATTTCGTCGAAGCGGAGCGCGCCGCCTACATGGAAACGGCACGCGAAGACGACGAGATCGCCGAACGCATGGACGCCGGCCGCCTCGCGCTGCTGGAACGCGGCGAATCGCAGGTCGGTCCGTATCAGAGCCCGATGGAAGACGGCATGCAGCACTTCCACGAGTTCCTGCGCCGCGAACTCGGCACGATCTGATCATCGCGCCGCCGCGCGCGGCATGAATGGCTTCATACAAGGAATGACGGGCTTCGGCCCGTCATTTTTGTTTAGACTAGAGATATCGTTCGGCGCTGCCGAAACCAGTCTCTCAGGAGCCGTCATGCCACACACTCACTACACCACGCTGATCTCCGCAGGCAATCTCGCCGAACGTCTCGCTGCCGCACCTGGCAGCGTGTTCATCGCCGATTGCCGTTTCGATCTCGTCGACACCGAAGCGGGCGAAAAAGCCTACGCGGCGGGTCATCTTCCGCAAGCGCACTATCTGCATCTGGATCGCGATCTGTCCGGCGCGAAGACGGGCAGCAACGGGCGTCATCCGTTGCCGGATCGTCAGAAGCTGGTCGAGCGGCTGGCAGCGCTCGGCCTCAAGCAAGGCCAGCAAGTGGTCGCGTACGACGCGCAAGGCGGCATGTATGCCGCGCGTCTGTGGTGGCTGCTGCGCTGGCTGGGCCACGATTCCGTCGCGCTGCTCGATGGCGGTCTGCAGGCGTGGGAAGCAGCCGGCCAGACACTGACGCAGGACACGCCGCCCAGCGTGGCCGGTGACTTCAAGGCAGGCGCTCCGCTTGCCGTGACCGTCGATGCGGCGGCTGTCGAACGCAACATCGGCACGAAGGAGCGCGTGGTGATCGACGCGCGCGCCGCCGACCGCTATCGCGGCGAGAACGAAACGCTGGATCGCGTGGGCGGCCATATTCCAGGTGCACGCAATCGCTTCTTCAAGGACAACCTGACGGAGGATGGACGGTTCAAGTCCGCGCACACGCTTCGCGACGAGTTCAACGCGGTGATTCCGGCGGGTGTGTCCGCGGAGCATGTCGTGCTGCAATGCGGTTCGGGCGTCACCGCCTGCCACAACGCGCTTGCGATGGAGATCGCCGGCCTGCACGGCGCGGCGCTGTATGGCGGATCGTGGAGCGAATGGAGTTCGGATTCGTCGCGGCCTGTTGCAACGGGACCGAATCCGTAACGGTTGTCTGTCTGCGGCGCCGGCACGCGCGGGCGTCGCAGACGCAAGCACGCGTCAGGCGACGCCGTGCTCCTTGAACCACGCAAGCGCGCGGCGCCAGCCGTCTTCCGCATCGGCCTGCTTGTAACTCGGGCGATAGTCCGCAAAGAACGCATGCCCCGCATCGTCATACACGACGAACTGCGAGCCGCGCCCCGCCTGCGGCCCTTGTGCGATCGCCTGCTTCATCTTCTCGAGCGAGTCTTGCGGGATGCTCTGATCCTGCAACCCGTATAGTCCGAGCACGGGCACCTGCAGATCGGACACGCGATCGATCGGATTGGCCGGTGTCATCGGCGTCTGATTGCCGGCCACACGTCCGTACCACGCCACGGCCGCCTTCACGCGCGGATTGTGCTCTGCATAGAGCCACGTAATCCGCCCGCCCCAGCAGAAGCCGTTGATACCCACCTTGTTCACGTCGCCGCCATGCTCGCCCGCCCATTTGAAGGTCGCGTCGAGATCGGCGAGCACCTGCGAGTCGGGCACCTTGCTGACGAGTTGCTCGTTGAGCTGCTGCATCGTCGGGTACTTCGTGGGGTCGCCCTGGCGCGTGTACAGATCCGGCGCGATGGCCAGATAGCCCTGCTTCGCGAAGCGCCGGCAGACGTCGGCGATATGCTCGTGCACGCCGAAAATCTCGTGAACCACGATGATCACGGGCAAATGCGTCTTGCCCTTCGGCTGCGCGCGATAGGCGGGCACCAGCGTATCGCCCGATTTGATGCCGACTTCGCCCGCCTCGAGGCCGTCGCTGTCCGTGTGGATGGTCTGCGCGGACACAGGCAGCACGCATGCCGCGAAGCCAGTGCCGAGCGCCGCCTTGATGAAGGTGCGCCGGTCGAAGGGAACGTGTGGAACGAGACTGTCGACTTCTGGCTTCAACATGCTGTGCTCCTCGTTTGGAATGGGTGGACGGCAAGGAGCCAACAGGATACGCGCAAAGCGCATCCTGTTGCAGAAGCATCGAAATCGATCAGTGGGTTGTCAGTGCAGCTTGACGCGCGGCAGCGTGGTGCGCCGCAGCCAGTGCGCGAAGGTGTCGAGCACCATCCGCGCGTAGCCGTGCAGCGCGGCGATATGCAGCCGGTACAGCGACATGTACATGAAGCGCGCAAAGAGCCCTTCAATCAGCATGTTGCCGCCGATCACGCCGCCCATCAGATTGCCGACGGCGCTGAAGTGCCCGAGCGACACCAGCGAGCCGAAGTCGCGATAGGTGAACTCAGGCAGCGGCTTGCCTTCGAGCCGGTTGCCGAGCGCACGCAGCAGAAAGCTCGCCTGCTGGTGCGCGGCCTGCGCGCGCGGCGGCACGTTGCGCTCGTTGCCGGGCCACGCGCATGCGGCGCAATCGCCGAGCGCGAAGACGTTGTCGTCGTTGGTGGTCTGCAGCGTGGGCCGCACTTCGAGCTGGCCGAGCCGGTTCACAGCCAGGCCGTCGAGCCGGCCCAGCACGGGCGGCGCCTTGATGCCCGCAGCCCACACCGTCAGATCGGCGCGCACGCTCTTGCCGCTCGCCGTGCGCACGACGCCGGGCGCGACTTCGGCCACCGTCTCGCCGACCATCAACTTCACGCCGAGCTTTTGCAGCAGCTCAGCCGTGGCCGTCGACACGCGTTCCTGAAGCGCCGGCAGAATACGCGGCCCCGCTTCGATCAACACGATGCCGACGTCGTGCCGCGGATCGAGCTTATGCAGCCCGTACGCGGACAACACCTGTGCCGTATTGCGCAGTTCCGCCGAGAGCTCGACACCCGTTGCACCGCCGCCGACAATCGCCACCTGAATGCGCGGCTCGCCGGAATTCGGTTCGACCGGCTCATGCACCTGATGCTCGGCGCGCATGCACGCCGCGATCAGCCGCTTGCGGAAACGCTCGGCCTGTTGAACGGTATCGAGCGCAATCGAATATTCCTGCGCGCCCTGCACACCGAAGAAATGCGTCGTACTGCCGATCGCGATGACCAGCGTGTCGTATTCCAGAACACGTTCGGGAAGCAGTTCGGCGCCGTCGTCATCGAGCACGCGGCCCAGCGTGATGGACTTCGCCGTGCGGTTGAGGCCCACCAGTTCGCCCTGCTGAAATTCGAAGCCATGCCAGCGCGCCTGCGCGGCATATTCGAGTTCCTGCGTGAACGGGTCCATACTGCCCGCGGCCACTTCGTGAAGGAGCGGCTTCCAGATATGAGTCGGATAACGATCGACCAGCGTGACCTGGGCGCGTGGCTCGCCGCCGCTCTTCCTGCGCGCGTACCGGTCGCCGAGCCGTGTTGCCAGCTCCAGGCCGCCCGCGCCTCCACCTACGACGACAAAACGATGCATCAGAACTCTCCGTATTGACCGATAAAGCTGTGCGTCGATGCGGCGCATGTCGTATGAACGCGCCGCTTTTAATCGCGTTCTGTCGATTGTCGGTGAGCAATGGGACACGCCACAAGTCCTTAAAAACCGAACCGTGACATGCGAGCGACGTTATCCCATTGACCCGAAGAGGCAACAATGCTGTGCCAGTGTGGCACGAACCTCACTGACCTGTCAGCGTGGCCGCCCGTAGCGCCTGTGCGGCGCCTAGTGCGCTTCCTCCCAGTTTGCGCCCGCGCCCACTTCGGCGACAAGCGGCACCTTCAGTTGCGCAACGCCGCACATCAGTTCCGGCAGACGCTTACGTACATCGGATAGTTCGTCGTCCGGCACTTCGAGAATCAGTTCATCGTGCACCTGCATGATCATGCGCGTACGGATGCCCGACTGTTCGATCCAGTTCTGCACGGCGATCATCGACATCTTGATCAGATCGGCGGCCGTACCCTGCATTGGCGCGTTGATGGCCGCGCGCTCCGCCGCCTGACGGCGCGGACCGTTGCCGCCATTGATCTCCGGCAGCCACAAGCGCCGGCCGAACACGGTCTCGACATAACCCTTCATCTTCGCGCTCGTACGCGTGTTCTCCATATAGGCGGCGACGCCCGGATAACGCGCAAAGTAACGGTCGATATAAAGCTTCGCAGCATCGCGCGTAATGCCGAGATTCGATGCAAGCCCGAACGAACTCATCCCGTAGATCAAACCGAAGTTGATGACCTTCGCAATGCGCCGCTGATCGTTCGACACTTCGAGCGGCGTCACGCTGAACACTTCGGATGCCGTTGCGCGGTGAATGTCCTCACCCTGCTTGAACGCGCGCAGCAGCGCTTCGTCGCCCGAGATATGCGCCATGATGCGCAACTCGATCTGCGAGTAATCCGCCGACACCAGCTTGTGACCCGGCGGCGCAATGAACGCCTCGCGGATACGGCGGCCTTCGCCCGTACGCACGGGAATGTTCTGCAGATTCGGATCGTTCGATGCAAGCCGGCCCGTCACCGCGACGGCCTGCGCATAGTTCGTATGCACGCGGCCCGTGTTAGCGTTGACCATGCGCGGCAGCTTGTCGGTGTACGTCGACTTGAGCTTCGACAGCCCGCGATGCTCGAGAATCTTCTTCGGCAGCGGATAGTCTTCGGCGAGCTTTTGCAGCACTTCTTCGTCGGTGGAAGGCGCGCCGCTCGGCGTTTTCTTGATCACAGGCAGTTCGAGCTTCTCGAAGAAGATCTGCCCGATCTGCTTCGGCGAACCCAGATTGAATTCGCCGCCCGCGAGTTCATAAGCATCTCTCTCGAGCTCGACAAGACGCGTCGCGATCTCGTTGCTCTGCACGCGCAGCTTTTCTGTGTCGATCAGCACGCCGTTGCGTTCCATCTTGCGCAGCACGCGCGACGTCGGCACTTCGATGTTGCGGTACACGTGATCGAGCGACGCTTCCGCCGCGACCTGCGGATACAGCGCCTGATGCAGACGCAACGTGATGTCGGCGTCTTCGGCTGCGTATTCGGATGCCGTGTCGAGCGCCACTTCGTCGAAGCCGATCTGCGAAGCGCCCTTGCCCGCGACGTCTTCGTACTTGATCGTCTTCAGTCCAAGATGGCGCAGCGCGAGGCTGTCCATGTCATGCGTGCGATGCGATTCGAGCACGTACGACTGCAACAGCGTGTCGTGTTCGATGCCGTCCATGACGATGCCGTAGTTCGCGAGCACCTGCTCGTCGTACTTCAGATGCTGACCGACCTTTTTCTTGTCCTTGCTTTCGAGCCACGGCTTGAGCTTCGCGAGCACGTCGTCGCGCGGCAGTTGCACGGGCGCATCCGGCCCGCGATGCGCGACGGGAATATACGCAGCCTTGCCCGCTTCGACTGAAATCGAAATGCCGACGATCTGCGCCGTCATCGGATCTAGGGAAGTGGTTTCCGTATCGAACGAGGTGATCGCAGCCGCGTTGATTTTTTCGAGCCACGCGTCGAACTGTTCCCACGTCTGCACGGTGTCGTACTCACGCTCGCCGTCGATGGTCGGCGCGGGCGGCACATCCGTCTCCGGGCCTTCGACGGCATCGGCGACTTCGACTTCGCGCAGCCAGGTCTTGAAGCCGCTGCGCGTGAACACGTCGCGCAGTTCTTCGCGCGATTCAGGCCGCGTGGCGAGCGTCTCTTCGAACGTGATCACGTGATCCGTCAGATCGCAATCGGTTTCGACCGTGACGAGCTTGCGTGCCATCGGCAGGAAATCGAGCGCGCGGCGCAGATTGTCTCCTACCGCACCTTTGATTTCATCGGCGTGTGCGACGATGCCATCAAGCGTTTCAAATTGCGTGAGCCATTTGATCGCGGTTTTCGGGCCGCACTTCTCGACGCCGGGCACGTTGTCGACGGTATCGCCGATCAGCGACAGGTAATCGACGATAAGCTCGGGCGGCACGCCGAACTTCGCGACGACGCCTTCACGGTCGAGCTTCTCGTTGGTCATCGTATTGATGAGGGTGACATGATCCGTCACGAGCTGCGCCAGATCCTTGTCCCCAGTGGATACGATCACGTTCATGCCGCGCGCTTCGGCGCGCTTCGCGAGCGTGCCGATCACGTCGTCGGCCTCGACGCCTTCGATCATCAGCAGCGGCCAGCCGAGCGCGCGCACGGCGACATGGATAGGTTCGATCTGCTGCGAGAGATCGGACGGCATCGACGGACGGTTCGCCTTGTACTCCGGATACCAGTCGTCGCGAAACGTCTTGCCTTTGGCATCGAACACGCACGCGCTATACTCTGCCGTAACCTCCTTGCGCATACGACGGAGCATGTTGATGATCCCGTAAAGCGCTCCCGTTGGAGCACTATCGGGACCGCGCAGATCAGGCATCGCATGGTAGGCCCGGTACAGATAACTCGAACCGTCAACCAATAGCAGGGTCTTACCTTCCAGGTTCTGTTCTTCAGGCATTATGACTAAGAGAAAAGTGATTCCGAGTCTGCGATCGCTCGCAGATCAAGAGCGCGCAACAGCCAAGAAGGCCCGCGCATCGTGGCAGATGTTCACGATTATGGCAGAGTTTATCGAGGCGACCGAGTACCTGTCGGAGATCCGCCCGGCCGTGAGCATCTATGGTTCGGCGCGTCTGAAGCCGGCCTCGCCGTACTACAAACTCGCCACGCAGATCGCGCGCAAACTGTCCGATGCGGGCTTTGCGGTGATCTCCGGCGGCGGTCCCGGCATCATGGAAGCGGCCAATAAAGGCGCCCATGCGGGCAAGGCGCCGTCGGTCGGCCTGAACATCGAGTTGCCGCACGAGCAGTCGGGCAACCAGTGGCAGGACATCTCGCTGCGCTTCCGCCACTTCTTCACGCGCAAGGTCACGTTCGTGAAGAACTCGGATGCCGTGATCGTCATGCCGGGTGGATTCGGCACGCTCGACGAACTCGCCGAAGTGCTCACGCTGATCCAGACGAAGAAGTCGCGTCACGTGCCCATTATTCTGGTCGGCGCGGAGTTCTGGAAAGGCCTGCTCGGCTGGTTCGAATCGCAACTGGTGCCGATGGGCCTCATCAATCCCGGCGACATGAACCTGATGCAGGTGATCGACGATCCGGACCAGGTGCTCGAAGCGGTGCTCGCGTTCTACGAAGAGCGCGAAGAACCCGAACAGCATCCGAAATCGGACGAAGACCGGATGTTCTATCTGTGATCGTCTGGCGCGAGTGCGTTGCGGACCCTGGCTGAAGAAGCTGAGTCCGCGATGCGCGCTACTGCCGCCGTTGTGTTAGCGCACGCGTGCCTTGCCACGCGCCTTTTCTTGCGCGTTCTCTTCCTTTGTTTCCTTCGCCTGCGCTTCGAGCCATCGGCAAAACTGCTCGACGAGCGGCGCATTCGCGACCTCGCGCCGCGCGACCCACCAGTAACCGCGCGCATCGATACGCGGTCCTTCCAGCGGCGCCACGAGGCGCCCCGACGCCAGTTCGTCGTCGATCAGCGGCATCGGTCCAAGCGCGACGCCCAGGCCGTCGACAGCCGCTTGCAGCGTCAGATAGAAATGGTCGAACGACTGCTTCTTGCGGCACTTCGCCTTGACGCCCGCTGCCTGCAACCAGTGATGCCACGCGTCCGGCCGCGTATCCGAATGCAATAGCACGTGACGCGCGAGATCGTCGGCGGTGTGGATCGGCAGACGTTGCAACAGCGCCGGACTGCACACGGGAATTTCGATCTCGTCGAGAAACTGGCCGCTCGCGCAATTCGGCCAATGCGCGGGCCCGCGACGCACGGCAACGTCGAAGCCGTCGATCATCTCGATGGGTGCATTCGACGTCGCGAGCCTGAGCTCGACGTTCGGCACCATCCGCTGAAACTGCGAGAGACGCGGCAATAGCCACTTCATCGCGAACGTGGGCAGCGCGTTCACGCGCAGCACATGCACGACACCCGTGTCGCGCAACCGGTCGGTTGCGGCGGCGATGCTGTCGAACGCTGCCTGCACTTTCGACAGATAGCGCCGCCCGTCTTCCGTGAGCTTCACGCGCTTGCCATTACGATGAAACACCTGCACGCCGACCCACGCCTCGAACGCCGCCACCTGACGGCTGATTGCACCGTGCGTCACATGCAGCTCGGCGGCAGCGGCCGTGAAGCTGTCATGCCGGGCTGCGGCTTCGAAGGCGCGTAGCGCGGGAAATGGGGGAAGCTTGCGGTTCATCCTTGTGATTCTAGGTCACAAAGGCACGCCCGAGAAATCGTTTTGAGCGGGCGGGAAACCGCGCTACCCTTCACGGCTTGAACTGCGCCTGTACTGGATAGTGAACAACGATGGATCAGCACCCCGACGCGCCGGAACACGCGCCCGCTCCGACCACGCGCGAAATCTTCATGGGCTTTCTGGGCCTCGGCCTGACGTCGTTCGGCGGCGCGCTGCCGCTCGCGCGGCGAACCATCGTCGACCGGCACCGCTGGCTGACGGCGGCCGAGTTCACCGATCTGCTCGGCCTGTGCCAGTTTCTGCCGGGCGGCAATGTGATCAATCTGTCGGTGGCGCTCGGCATGCGTTTTCGCGGTTTGCGCGGCGCGCTGGCGGGCATTCTCGGGCTGATCGCCGGGCCGTCGCTGGTCGTGATCGCGCTTGGCGTGCTGTATGAACACACGCAGAACGATCCGCATATCAAGCATCTGTTCGCCGGACTTGCAGCGGCAGCGGCGGGCCTGCTCGTCGCGATGGCCGTCAAGATCCTGCTGCCGCTGCGTCGCGATCCGCGCGCGGCTGTCATCGCCGCGCTCGGCTTCGTCGCGATTGCACTGCTGCGCTTCCCGCTGCTACCGACGATGCTCGTGCTGACGCCGCTCAGCATATTCGTCGCGTCGCGCGTTGCGAAAGCCGAGGCGGCGGCCGTCGCACAACAGAAAGAGGCATCCAGATGATGGAAACGCTGATCGCGCTCGCCGTCATCTTCAGCCAGCTATCGCTGCTGGCTTTCGGCGGCGGCAATACGATCCTGCCGGAGATGCAGCGCCAGGTCGTCGAAGTGCATCACTGGATGCCCGCCAGTGAGTTCAGCGCGCTCTTCGCGCTCGCACAGGCGGCGCCCGGTCCGAACATGATGATCGTGACGCTGGTCGGCTGGCACGTAGCCGGCTGGGCGGGGATGCTGGTGACGTCGCTGGCGAAGTTCGGGCCGTCGTCCATCGTGACGATACTCGCGATGCATGCATGGAACCGCTTCAAGGACCGCCCGTGGCGGCGGGTCGCGCAAAAGGGTCTGGTGCCGGTGACAGCTGGGCTCGTCGCGGCGAGCGCGCTGCTGATTGCGCAGTCTTCGGATACGTCGTGGCTTGCGTGGGTGATCACCGGTGCATGCGCGGTGCTCGCATTCAAGACGCGTGTTCATCCGTTGTGGTTGCTGGGTGGTGGTGCGGTTGTGGGGCTGGTGGGGTTGGGGTACGTTTAAAGTGGTCCGCTTTGTTTGTTGTTGGCATCCGCGTTTTGCTTTGCCTGGTTCAGGCGTTGCCCCTGTGCGGGGCGGCACTTACTTTCTTTGCCGCCGCAAAGAAAGTAAGCAAAGAAAGCGGGCTAACACCGCCCGTTCTTGACCTCCGCCTGAGGGCCCCCGACGGTTCCTCTACTTCACACGGCAACCGCTCAATCCGCGCCCGTTGCCAACGCTTCGGCGAAGCGCCTCACCCACTTCAATCACCCGTAGCGCAGCCAGCGGCAGCGAATGGTTTGTGCCGCCCAGGTGGCAAACTGTGTGTAGGGCGTAGTGCTTCAAACGTCGGCGCTCTTACGACACCGATCTTCCTTTCCAGCCGCGACCTCGCTTTTCAGTCCGGAGTTAAGCACATACGCCGCGAAAGCCTACACACAGTTTGCCGCTATAGAACGTGGGAGATTTGATCGCGCCCGCGGCGACGTGGGAGTGTGAAGCGGGTGAGGCACTCAATAAGAGCGTTGGCAACGGGCAGTGAAAGGCAGGACGCCGTGTGAAGCGGAGGACCCGTTGGGGGCCCTCAGGCGGGAACAAGAACTGGCGGTGTTCAGCGGCTTTCTTTTGCCTACTTTTCTTTGCCGCGGCAAAGAAAAGTAGGTGCCGCCCCGCACAGGGGCAACGCCAATAAACCACTAACATCACGCGGATGCCAGCGACAAACCAGGCACTCCAGGCAACCCCATCATCAGCCCCTACTGAAACGCCACTTCCGCAAAGCTGCGCAACTTCCGGCTATGCAACTTATGCAAACCGTTTGTGCGCAAAATCTCCATCGCCTTCACGCCGATCTGCAAATGCTGATCGACCTGCGCACGATAAAACTGATCGGCCATGCCCGGCAGCTTCAGCTCGCCATGCAACGGCTTGTCCGACACGCATAGCAACGTGCCATAAGGCACACGGAACCGGAAACCATTCGCAGCGATAGTCGCGCTTTCCATATCGAGCGCAATCGCGCGGCTTTGCGACAGGCGCAGCACCGGCTCGCGATGATCGCGCAGTTCCCAGTTACGGTTATCGACGCTTGCCACCGTTCCCGTGCGCATCACGCGCTTGAGTTCCGCGCCGTCGAGTTGCGTGACCTGCGCGACCGCGCGCTCCAGCGCGACCTGCACTTCGGCCAAAGCAGGAATCGGCACCCACAGCGGCAGATCGTCGTCGAGCACGTGATCCTCGCGCACATAGCCGTGCGCGAGCACGTAGTCGCCCAGACGCTGCGTGTTGCGCAGCCCCGCGCAGTGGCCCAGCATGATCCACGCATGCGGACGCAGCACGGCGATGTGATCGGTAATGGTCTTCGCGTTCGACGGCCCGACGCCAATATTGACCATCGTGATGCCGCTGCCGTCCGCGCGCTTCAGATGATACGCGGGCATCTGCGGCAGGCGCGGCGGCGCGTGGCCTTCGTCTTCCTGCTCGCCGAGATTCGCGTTGTACGTGATCACGTCGCCCGGTTCGACGAACGATGTGTACTCGCTGCGATACGCGCGCAGATCGGCGTCGTCGGTCTTTGTCATCATCGTGCGGCCGAGCTTCACGAACTCGTCGATATAGAACTGGTAGTTCGTATACAGCACGTAGTTCTGGCAATGCGTCGGCGAGGTCGCCGTGTAGTGCTTCAGACGATGCAGCGAAAAGTCCACGCGCGCCGCCGTGAACAGCGCGAGCGGATGCGGCTCGCCCGGCAGCGGCTCATACGTGCCGTTGACGATGCGGTCGTCGAGCAACGCGAGATCGGGCGCGTCGAACACGTCGCGCATCGCGAGCAGACGCTCGCGGTCCAGATCGCCTTCCAGGTGAATGCCTTCGGCGAACGCGAAATGAATGGGAATAGGCTGATCGGACACGCCCACTTCCACCGACACATGATGGTTCTTCACCAGCAGCCGCAATTGCTCGCGATAGTAATTGCCGAACAGATCGGGCCGCGTCACCGTTGTTTCGAACACGCCTGGACCTGCGACAAAACCATACGAGCGGCGCGAATCGACATGCGTGTTCGTCTCGGTGCGCACGCGCACGAACGGATAGCACGCGCGCACGCGCCGGTCGAACGGTTCGTTGCGGCGATAGCGGGCGAATGCATCGCGCAGGAACGACGTGTTCGCTTCGTAGATGGCGGAGAGGCGCGTGACGGCGTCGGCTGCGTCGTCGAAAGCCTCGGTCGGGAACGCGTTGGCGGGCATGTGCACCGCGCGTTGATTGGTCTCGTAGTTCATCTTCGTTCGCCTCGATTGATGCAACGACATTACCACGGAACCCGTGCTTTTCCATGAAGACCTGCCCGCCCGACGTGCGTTTGCGTGCCGTCGCGCACGCTATGCGGCGCTTTCTGCAGTTCGCGGGCGAAGCGCGCAAAATAAGGCTATCGCCCGTTGCTCGCGCCCTTGAGCAGCAGTGGATTTGCTAGAATTGGGCCACCTAATCGGAGAAACACCATGAAGCCGCTCTTCCCCGTCGCCGTTGCGCTGATGCTGGCCGTCAGCAGCGCCGCGATGGCTGCCCAGCCTGCCCCGTCGCCGCAAGAGGCGCAGGCAGCCGCAGACGCTCAAGCCGCAGCCAACGAACGGGCCGGCCTGCCGGATCTCCGAGCGATCAACCGCCCGGCGGCTGAAGTCAGCTCGAAGGTCGAGATCAACCAGCCGCGTCAGCCGAGCTTCTACGAACGCAGCGGCAACGGCACCGAAATCACCGAATACCGCGACAAGGGCAAGCCCGTCGAAATCGACGTGCGCTCGAACTTCGGCACGCGCTACCAGATGAGCGCGCCGACGGACACGTCGCCCCGGGTGTACGAATCGGGCAAGCCGCCCGCGCGCCTGCCGTCCGTGAACCTGCATTACTGATTGACCCAACCGGCGCGCTCCCTTTGCAGGTGCGCGCCGGTTTTGCGTCTGACGGGCCGGGCGCCGCATGCATTGCCCGCAGCGCCCGCCACGACGCTTTCAACCCGCTTGCTCCGACCTCGCACTGGCGTAGCGCCAGCCAATCAACCTGATCCGACGCCCCACGCATGGCCGTTTTCACCGCTGTCACCGAAGCCCAACTCGCAGACTGGATGCGCCACTACGATCTCGGCGATGTCGTCGAATTTCGCGGCATTACATCCGGTATCGAGAACAGCAATTTCTTTCTGACGACCACCCGCGGCGAGTACGTCCTCACGATCTTCGAAAAGCTCACGGCGCAGCAGCTGCCGTTCTATCTCGATCTGATGCGTCATCTGGCGTCGCACCGCGTCCCCGTGCCGGACCCGATGCCGCGCGACGACGGCGCGCTGTTCGGCATGCTCAACGGCAAGCCTGCGACCATCGTCACGAAGCTCGACGGCGCACCGGAACTCGCGCCCGGCGTCGCACACTGTGTCGAAGTCGGCCAGATGCTCGCGCGCATGCATCTCGCGGGCCGCGACTTCGCGCATCATCAGCCGAATCTGCGCAGCCTGCCGTGGTGGCAGGAAACCGTGCCGGGCGTCGTGCCGTTTCTGACGGACGCGCAGCGCACGCTGATTACCGAAGAACTCGCGCATCAAACGGCGTTCTTCGCATCGGAAGACTACGCGTCGCTGCCCGAAGGCCCGTGCCATTGCGATCTGTTCCGCGACAACGTGCTGTTCGCGCATGCCGCGCCCGGCACGCACCATGATGTCGCGCTCGGCGGCTTCTTTGACTTTTACTTCGCAGGCTGCGACAAGTGGCTGTTCGACGTCGCCGTGACCGTTAACGACTGGTGCGTCGACCTCACGACAGGCAAGCTCGACGACGCTCGCGTCGAAGCCATGTTGCGCGCCTATCAGACCGTGCGTCCGTTCACGCCCGCCGAAAACCGGCACTGGGGCGACATGTTGCGCGCGGGCGCGTATCGCTTCTGGGTGTCGCGCCTGTATGATTTCCACATGCCGCGCGCCGCCGAACTACTCAAGCCGCACGACCCCGGCCATTTCGAGCGCATTCTTCGCGAGCGCCTCGCGGGCGCCGCACTCCCAGGCATTCATACCTCATGCAACTGATCGAAGTTCCGGCGAAAACCGGCTATGTGTGGTTCCGGCAAGGCATCTGGCTGTTTCGCAGGAATCCGCTTGCGTTTCTAACGCTGTTCTTCGCGTATCTGCTCGCGATGACGGCGATCTCGCTGATTCCTATCATCGGCGGCGTGCTGCCGCTCATGCTGATTCCAGGCGTTGCCGTCGGCTTCATGGCGGCATGCCGCGACACGATTGCGGGCAAACCAGTGCTGCCCACCATTCTCGTCGACGGCTTTCGCTCGTACGGCAGTCAGGTCGCAAAGCGCCTGCTGCTGCTCGGCGTGCTGTACATCATCGCGATGGCCGTCGTGCTGACGGGGTCCGCGCTTGCGGACGGCGGCACACTGCTGCATCTGATGATCAGCGGCGAGTCGATGCAGGCAGAAGCCGCCGCCAATAGCGACGTTCTGCTTGCGGTGGTGACGGCGCTCGCGTTCTATGTGCCCGTCGCGATGCTGTTCTGGTTCGCGCCCGTCCTCGCCGCCTGGCACGATGTGCCGACCATCAAGGCGATGTTCTTCAGCATCGTCAGTTGCTGGCGCAATCGCGGCGCGTTCGTCGTGTATGGCGCGTTGTGGTTCGCCGTCGCGACCACGGTGTCGATCGGCCTGTCCGCGCTGTTGCAGGCGCTTGGCGCCGGCGATCTCGCGCTGGTGATCCTGATGCCCGCGTCGATCATCGTGACCACGATGCTCTACTGCTCGTTCTACGCGACCTATCGCGGCTGCTTCGGCGTGCAAACGCCCAACCAGCCGCTGCCGCCGGCGTCCTCCACGCCGTCTTCCTGAGCGATTTTCCCTTGCGAGTCCGCGCCGCCCATGCGGCGCGGATTTTCTGCGCTCACGCCCGAAGCATCGATGCAACGCGCCGCGGTTTTGCGGCACAATAGTTTGCACGCAATCCATTCGCACGCTTCGCTTCCAGGGGAACGCCCATGACCCAGCGCACCGCCTTTCCCGTTACGCTCGACGAGCAACTCTGCTTCGCGCTCTACTCGACGTCGCTCGCGATGACGAAAGCCTACAAGCCGATCCTCGACCGGCTGGGCCTCACGTATCCGCAGTATCTGACCATGCTGATCCTATGGGAAAGCGACGACGTCACCGTGAAGGATATCGCCGCGCGCCTGAATCTCGATTCGGCCACCGTCACGCCGCTGCTCAAGCGGCTCGAATCACAGGGTTTTATCGAACGCGTGCGCGGCACCGAAGATGAACGGCTCGTTTTCATCCGGCTGACGAAATCCGGCGTTGCGCTCAAGCGCTCGGCGCGCGACGTGCCGGAAGAAATTTTCTGTGCGACCCAGCAGACGCCTGAATTTCTCATGCGCCTGCGCAGCGATCTGCAGCAATTGCGCGGCACGCTGAACGACTATCTCGAACGCTACTGACGACACGCACAGTTGTGCCTATCGCATCGATAGGCAATTTAGTTTGCACGCTAATAATTTGCACGATATATTTCTGTCCATGCCAGTTCGACAGCGACAACGCGAAGCACTGGCAAGCACTGACCCAATCACTGGAATCGATCAAGGAGCGTCAACATGAACGTACTGTACAAGGCAACGGCAACGAGCAATGGCGGTCGCGATGGTCGCGCAGTCTCGTCGGACAACGCGCTCGACGTGAAGCTGGCCGCGCCGCGCGAACTCGGCGGCAACGGCGCGCAAGGCACGAACCCGGAACAACTGTTCGCGGCCGGCTACTCGGCGTGTTTCCTGAGCGCGATGAAGTTCGTCGCCGGCCAGCGCAAGCAGGCCGTGCCGGCTGAAACGACTGTGACGGCCGACGTCGGCGTCGGTCCGAACGACAAGGGCGGCTTCGCGCTGGATATCGAACTGCGCGTGTCGCTGCCGGGTCTCGATGCGAAGGCAGCGCAAGACCTCGTCGATGCAGCGCATCAGGTTTGCCCGTACTCGAACGCGACGCGCGGCAATGTGGATGTGCGCGTGAAGGTCGCCTGATCTGAATTGAGCAACGCTTGTTGAGCAGCGCCCGCCTTTTGTGCGAAAGGCGGGCGCTGCTTCATTTTTGCGTCGGATCCTGATGACGCGGGCATTGGGTTTGCACCTCGTGGACACTATCATCGGCGGTGGCTTTTTTCCGCTGACGCACAACAACTCGACCAACCATGACCCGCGCCTACCAGCTCGACTCACACTTTCAGAACGGACTCGTCTGGTTTCGCCGCGACCTGCGAACCGGCGACAACGCGGCGCTGTATTACGCGCTCAAGCATTGCGAGCGCGTGTGGTGCGTGTTCGTGTTCGATACGACCATTCTTCAACCGTTGATCGATTGGGCGCACGAGCGCGATGACACGAAGGGCAAGGTGCAGGATCGGCGGATCGAATTCATTCTTGCGTCGCTTGAAGAACTGGATAGGTCGCTGAAGGAAGGCGGCGGCGGATTGATCGTGCTGCACGGCGATCCGGCCGATGAAATACCGAAGCTCGCTGCGCAGCTCGAAGTCGAAGCCGTTTTCACCAACCACGATTACGAGCCCGTCGCGATCGGACGCGATGAGACGGTGGCCGAACGGCTGGGTGAAGAAAAACGTCAGTTGTTCACGTTCAAGGATCAGGTGATTTTCGAGCGCGACGAACTGCTCAACGGACAAGGCAAGCCCTTCGCCGTGTTCACGCCGTACAAGAATGCGTGGCTCAGGAAACTGACGCCGTTCGATCTGAAGCCCTATCCCGTCGAACAATACGCGCAAAGTCTCGCAAAGCCGCCGACCAGGCTCGACCACGCATGGCCGACGCTCGGAAAAATGGGCTTCGCGGCCGGCAAGCTCTCGGAGATCGACATTCCGGCCGGGATGAGCGGCGCGCAAAAGCTGCTCGAAGACTTCGTGACACGCATCGACAGTTACGCCGACCGGCGCGACTTTCCCGCTGCGCGCGGCACGAGCCATCTGTCGGTGCATCTGCGTTTCGGCACGGTGTCGATCCGCACGCTTGCGCGGCTCGCGCACGAGATGTCGCTGCAACCCGACGGCCAGGGCGCGGCCACATGGTTATCGGAACTGGTCTGGCGGGATTTCTACTTCATGATCCTCGCGCATCATCCGCACATCGCGAAGCACGCGTCTTTCAAGCGCGAGTTCGACTCGGTTCGCTGGGAAACGGGCAAACACGCCGACGCGCTGTTCGCGGCCTGGTGCGAAGGCCGCACCGGCTATCCGCTCGTCGACGCCGCGATGCTGCAACTGAACCAGACGGGCTTCATGCACAACCGTCTGCGGATGGTGACGGCGAGTTTTCTCGCAAAAGATCTGGGTATCGACTGGCGGCGCGGCGAGCGCTATTTCGAGGAAAAGCTCAACGACTTCGACTTTTCAGCGAACAACGGCGGCTGGCAATGGGCGGCATCGACGGGCTGCGACGCACAGCCGTGGTTCCGGATATTCAACCCGGTGACGCAATCGGAGAAATTCGATCCGCAGGGACTGTTCATCAAGCGCTTTCTGCCGGAGCTGGAGAAAGTGCCCGCGAAATGGATTCACGCGCCGTGGCAGGCGGATCCCGACGATCTGAACGAATGGGGCGTGGTGCTGGGGAAAGATTATCCGCAGCCGGTAGTCGACCACGCGAAAGCGCGCCAGCAGACGCTGGAACGCTATGGCGTTCTGCGCTCGCGTTGAGCGCGTTACTGCGCGTTGATGGCCGGCTGACGCGCCGGCCCATGCACGCTGCTCAGTGCTGGCTCATCCACGACGGATGACGCAGTTGCGCTTCGCGGTCGATCTTGCGCATGCGGAACTCGAGGTCGTACAGATCCGTAGCTTCCGCCAGGAAGGCGTCGTTTTCTTCTTTGACGCGTGCGTCGTAGGACTTGGTCAGGAACAGGAAGAAGCGGCTGATCAGATACATGGTGAACCTCGGATTTGGCGTTAGGTGACTGACACCTAGGGATAACCCCTATTATAGGGAAAACCCTAGGATTACACCAGCGCCAAATTCGAAGTGTGGCAATTTGTCAACTCGCGCGCTGCCGGGCGCCGTCCGTGGCACGGCGGGCGGGGCGCGCAGCCTCGGTTCGCCGTTGATGCCGGAAAAAGTCCCACAATAAACTGGACGCATCCGGCCCCTTCGACGAATGGAACGGCACCGCATCGTCGCCGCCGCTCCATGCGTGGCCGAGGCCCTGCACACGGCACAGGCGCACGACTCGCCGCCCGCCGCGCGTGTAGTCGCGGGTCGTCACGGTGGCCTTGCGGTCTTCCTTGACGTCGCCGACCTTGCGCACGCCTTGCGCATCGACGATGCCGTTGAGCCGCAGAAACTGTTCGGTCAACTGCTCGGCGTTGATCGACGCGACGACGTGGTCGGCCTCGCCCTGAATGATGATCGCGGGCATGCCCGGATAGGTGGTGACGTCCGCCACGGCGTCGACGAGCGCGACGGGATCCTGGCGCGTGCCGCGACGCATCACGTCCATCGCGGTGATGCCGGAATGCGCTTCGCCGAGCGCCGGACCGGAATGCAGCGCGACAGCGGCGAAATGCTCCGGGAAGTGCAACGCCAGCAGCGACGTCAGCCCGGCACCCGCCGAAATCCCCGCGACATAGACACGCTCGGGATCGAAGCCATGCGCCTCGACGAGCGCGTCGACCAGCGAAACGACGGCACGCGCTTCGGCGCGGCCCGCGCGGTCCGTATCGTCATACCAATGCCAGCAACGATGCGAATGCGCATGCTTCGACTGCTCCGGATACACGACAGCAAAACCGTAGCGGTCGGCCAGCAGGTTCATGCGCGTACCTTCGGCAAATTCGTCGATGGACTGCTGACAGCCGTGCAGCATCACGACCAGCGGCGCCTGCTTGACCGGCTTGCCCGCAGGCAGATAGAGCCCGTATTGCAAATGATTGACGAGGCTGCCGGGCGCGGCCGGCGCGGAATGGAACGAGCGCGTCCACGAGCCGCTCGCCCAGGCAGCGGCGCGCGGGCGTACGCGCGATTCGCGCGCGCCGCGCTGCGGCACGTCGCGTGTGGTGGTTTTACGGACTTTCGCCGACGGTTTGGCGACGGTGGCCGCCGGCCGCGTCGCGCTCTTGGTCGCCGGCCGCTTGCCGGTGCGCTTCAGCGTCGCGCGTGCGTGTTCCGTCTGGATTGCAAACAGGCGTTTCAGGCCGCCTAGCCAGATCTTGGTGAGGCTTTTTGGCATAGGATTTTCTCGCAAATAGGGACCAATGCTTTCTGCCTGACGGCAGACTTGTGCAATGCACAATAACATCAATCTTGGTGCGATGCTGACGTTGATCAAGCCCGTTTTAGGAAAAAGCCCGTCGCCCCGCGCTTTACTTCAGATCATTTCCGAATTGTCCTAATGTCTGGCAGTTTTCGCGCTTTTCCTTACGATCTGCGGCAGAACGGCTCCCTCTATACTTATAGAATACGCGCGGACCGATCATGTACTTCCGATCCGGCACAGTCGTCCGCTGTCCCGAATTCTCTGGCCGCAGGCTCGTTCGCGCCCAGCACACGTCGTCAAAGCGAATTGCTCATGCCTTACCTGCCCTACCACCTCTGGCTAACGATCACGAACTTCGGCGGCGCCGGCCTCACGCTGCCGCTCGCCTTCGCCATCGCGCTGTGGCTCGCCTTCGGCTATTCGTGGCGGCTCGCAGCCGGCTGGCTGGCACTGCTCGGCGTGGCTATCGCGCTGGTGACGGCGACGAAGATCGCGTTTCTCGGCTGGGGGGTCGGCGTGCGCGTCTGGGATTTCACGGGTCTGAGCGGACACGCGATGCTCGCCACCGCCGTGTTCCCCGTCGCTGCCTTGCTGGTGCTGCTGCCCGCGCCGCCCGCCGTGCGCGTCGCTGGCGTGACGCTCGCGCTGCTCGGCGGCGCGCTGGTCGGTTTTTCCCGCGTGGTCATCGAGGCGCATTCGCCGTCTGAAGCGATCACGGGCTGTGTCGTCGGCGCGTTGACGGCGCTGGTGTTCGTGCGCGTCGCGTGGAACGTGACGCCGCCGGGACGCCTGCCCGTCCTGCCCGTCGTGTTGAGCCTGATGGTGCTCACGTTCGGCCTGCATCGCGTTCATCTGCCGACGCAGCGCTGGGTCACGCATATCGCGCTGAAAGTCTCAGGTCATGACCATCCGTTCGTACGCGCCCGCTGGAAGGCGCTACGCGACGCCATCACACCCGATTCCCCCGCCGCGCCTGTCACGCCTGTCGCGCCGTTGCAGAAAACACGCAACGTCGCTGTGCCCTTGCCCGATTCCGACGCATAAATCACACGAAAACTGCCATCTTTCGTGCAGCATGTTCAACATATCGACCGCTGTAACCCTACATATATTACGATGGCGTTTTCAACTTCCTTCCAGCCGACCCGGCGCCACTTTCCCATGTCCCTTCCGTCGATGATCCGCTTTCTGAAACCTGCCCTGCTCGTCGCGAGCGCGATTTCGTTTGCCTTCAGCGCGCAGGCGCGCGCCGACGAACTCGTCGTGTCGGCGGCCGCCAGCCTGACCAACGCGTTCAAGGCCGTCGGCGACGCGTACGAGAAGGAGCATCCGGGCACCAAGGTGCTGTTCAACTTCGGCGCGTCCGACGTGCTGATGCAGCAGATCGTCAAGGGCGCGCCCGCCGACGTGTTCGCCTCCGCCGATCAGAAGGCGATGGACAAGGCCGCCGAACAAAAAGTGATCGTGCCGTCCACGCGCAAGGATTTTGCGGCGAACTCGCTGGTGCTGATCGTGCCGACGGACAGCAAGCTCGCGCCGTCGAATCTGAACGAACTGACAGCAGCCAGCGTCAAGCGCATCGCCTACGGTGACCCGGCATCCGTGCCGGTCGGCCGCTACACGGAAGGCGCGCTGAAGGCAGCGGGCGTGTGGGATGCCGTCAGCGCGAAGGGCGTGCTCGCGTCGAACGTGCGCCAGAGCCTCGATTACGTGGCGCGCGGCGAAGTCGACGCCGGCTTCGTGTTCGGCACCGACGCTGCCGTGATGGCCGACAAGGTCAAGGTCGCGCTCACCGTGCCCACCACCACGCCGATCAGCTATCCGATCGCGCAGGTCGAAGGCAGCAAGCACGCGGCCGACGCGCAGTCGTTCATCACCTACGTGCTGTCGCCGGCTGGCCAGGCTGTGCTCGCGAAGTACGGCTTCAAGCCGGCGCACTAAGCCGCTGCGCTCTCAACAACGCCCGACGCTGAAATCATGGAACAGGCCTGGATTCCGCTGATGCTGTCGCTGAAGGTCGCGGGCTGGGCGACGGCGCTGAACATCGTGTTCGGCGTCGCGGCCGGCTACGGTCTGGCGCGCTGGCGCTCGGGCGCGCGCGACCTGATCGATTCGCTGCTGACGCTGCCGCTCGTGATGCCGCCGACCGTGCTCGGCTATTACCTGCTCGTGCTGCTCGGCCGGCGCGGCGTGTTCGGCGCCTGGCTCGAGCGCTTCGATATCCAGCTGGTGTTCACGTGGCAGGGCGCGGTGATCGCGTCGATGGTGGTCGCGTTTCCGCTCGTGCTGAAATCCGCGCGGGCCGCGTTCGAATCCGTCGAGCCGCAACTCGAGCGCGCCGCGCGCACGCTCGGCATCAGCGAAACGGCGATCTTCTTTCGCGTGACGCTGCCGCTCGCGTCGCGCGGCATTCTCGCCGGCGCGTTGCTCGCGTTCGCTCGCGCGCTCGGCGAGTTCGGCGCGACGCTGATGATCGCGGGCAATCTGCCGGGCCGCACGCAGACGCTGTCGGTGGCCGTCTACGCCGCCGTGCAGGCGGGCGACGACAACACGGCCAATTTCCTCGTGCTCGTGACGTCCGTCACCTGCGTCGTGATTCTCGTGCTCGCGGGGCGCCTCGTGCCGCAGCACTCGCTGATGACGTCCCGCTGACATGCCGCTCACCGTCGATATCCGCAAAACGCTACGCACCGCCGAGCGCGAATTCACGCTCGACGTGTCGTTCACCGCGAGCGCGCAGCGGATGGTGCTGTTCGGGCCGTCGGGTGCGGGCAAAAGTCTGACCTTGCAGGCGATCGCCGGGCTGCTGCGTCCCGACGAAGGCTCGATCGTGCTGCACGGCGACGCGCTTTTCGACAGCACGCGCGGTATCGACCAGAAGCCGCAGGCGCGTCGTCTCGCGTATCTGTTTCAGGACTACGCGCTGTTTCCTCATCTGAACGTGCGGCAGAACATCGGTTTCGGGATGCACACAGGCTGGCTGAATCCGGGGCGGCGCTTTTCGCATCCGCAGATCGACTATTGGCTCGACGCGCTCGATCTGAAGTCAGTCGCCGGTCAGCATCCGGCGCAGTTGTCGGGCGGGCAAAAACAGCGTGTGGCGCTGGCGCGCGCGCTCGTCGCGCATCCGCGGCTGCTGCTGCTCGACGAGCCGTTTTCCGCGCTCGATCACGCGCTGCGCGCGCGCATGCGGCAAGAGCTGTCGGACCTGCAGACGCGCCTGGACATTCCCATGCTGTTGATCACGCACGATCCCGACGATGTCGCCGCATTCGGCGATCAGGTCGTGCAGGTGTACGACGGCAGCGTGCGCGAGAACGCGCCATTCAAGGACTATCCGCGCACGGTTTCCTGAAGCGCGGCAGAGGCGCGGCAAAATCGCGCTCAGGTCTCAGGCCGTCACGCCCAGAATCACGCTCGATGCCTTGAACGCGGCCACGAGCGTCTGACCTTCGGCGATTCCCAGTTCATCGACGCTTTCGTTCGTGACCACGGCCGTTACGACCGCGCCGCCATCGAGCGTCAGCGACACCTCGGCATTCACCGCGCCGCGCTGCACGGCCGACACCGTGCCGCGCAGGCGGTTGCGCGTCGACAACCGCTCTGCCGCGCCGTCATCGGCAACGAGCAATACCGATGATGCCTTCACGAGCGCCACAGCTTCCGCGTCAACGGCAAGACCGAGCGTTTCGGTACTTTCGTGCGTGACGACGGCGACGACCGTTTGTCCGCCTGGCAACGCCAGCGAAATTTCGTCGTTGACCGTGCCGCGCTGGATCGCGCTGACCTTGCCGTACCACTGGTTGCGCGCGCTCGTCTTCATGCCGATGCGCCCGATCAGTTGCCAGTCTTCCGGGAAACCGGCGATCGCCGCGCCCGCGCGCTCCAGAAACAGCCGATGCTCGCGGTCGACGGCGCGGAACGTCTCGATCAGCGTCAGCGCCCGCGGTGTGAGCCGCGTGCCGCCGCCGCCCTTGCCGCCCGTCGAGCGGATCACGAGCGTTTCGCCCGCGAGGTTGTTCATTGCGTCGACGGCATCCCATGCGGCCTTGTAGCTGATGCCAACCGCTTTCGCCCCACTCGTGATCGACCCCGTTTCGCCGATCGCCGCCAGCAACGCGATGCGCTGCGCGCCGCCGAGCGCCCGCTCGCCGGACTGGAACCAGACGGAACCGCCAAATTGCAAAGAGTCGTGGGATGTGCCGTTGTTATCAGGTGTCATGGCTCGCGTGCGCGTTGGCTGAAGAACGAAGGAAGGTGCAATCCATTATAGCGATGCACCTTTCGCGAATCGCTCGCGAGCCTCGCGGCCGACAAGCTCAGAGCGCGTACTGCGCGACGCCGTTGCCGAACGACCAGTTCTCCTTCAGCACTTCGACGAGATTGATGAACACGTCCTCGCGCCGCACGCCTGGATTCTCAGCGAGGTTATCGGCGATACGTTTATAGAGCGCCTTCTTCTGCTCCTGATTCCGGCTGTTGGTCACGGTCAGCTGGATCAGCACGAGATCGTCGCTGCGTTTGCCGAGATAGTTGCGGTCATAGACGAGGTTGCTGTCGTCGTGCTCGGTGATGACCATGAAGACGTCGTCTTCGGGCACATTGAATTCTGCAACGAGCGCGCGCTGGATGCCTTGCGTGAGCGCCTGGCGATATTCAGCGGACTTGCCGGCGCGAAGTGCGATGCGGGTGAAAGGCATGTCGAACTCCTATGAATGAACAGAAAGTGCATTCAGATTAGATCCGGCCTATCATATTGAACAGACATAGCTGGATATATCATCCATTTACATTTGAAATGAAAGTGCTCGATCTCGATGCAGTACGTGCGTTCGTGCTGGTCGCCGACCTGCGCAGCTTCACGCGCGCCGCCGACGCGCTCGACACCACGCAATCCGCCGTCAGCCTGAAACTGAAACGGCTCGAGGCGCACGTGGGCAAGCCTTTGCTGGAGCGCACGCCGCGCGTCGTGCGGCTGTCGGAACATGGCCAGGCGTTTCTCGATGGCGCGCGCGAGTTACTGAGCGCGCACGACCGCGCGCTCGGCACGCTGTCGGCCGACCGGCGGCGGCTAGCGCTGGGTTTGAGCGAGCATGTGGCAGGCACCGATCTCGCGGCGCTGCTCTCGCGCGTCAATGCGCACGATCCGGGGCTGGTGCTGGAACTGCATATGGGTTTGTCGTCGACGCTGTTGCAGCAGTTCGACGAAAGGCGGCTCGATGCCGTCGTCGTGCGCTCGGAACCCGACGATATGCCGCGCGAAGACGGCCAGTTGCTCTATACGGAGCCGCTGTCGTGGCTCGCGACGCCCGCATGGCAATCGCGCTCGGGCGAGCCGCTGCCGCTGGCGCTGCTGGCCGCGCCCTGCAACGTGCGCGCGGTTGCGCTGCGCACGCTC
>NZ_JAAGPI010000059.1 GCF_017104715.1 Burkholderia sp. Ac-20365 | reverse complement strand
AGTATCAACTAGAGAGTCGTGAACGACAGAGCAGATAGAGAGTACTCATACTTATTGTGCGGAGTATGTGTGAGTAAGTAGCTAGATGCACAATGTATTATGACCATCGAACAGATGGTCGAAAACACTACTACACTTCGAGACAAGACGATTCGAGAGTCATATATCAAACAATATATAGTATAATTCTATATATAATATATTATTTTTTTTTTTTTTTTTTTTTTTTTTTTAATGACCCGCCCACCACCACGATCTACACGCCAAGG
>NZ_JAAGPI010000058.1 GCF_017104715.1 Burkholderia sp. Ac-20365 | reverse complement strand
ATCGGGCGCGAGGCCCAGTTCGCTTCGACCGATCGTCGCGATCTGATAGAACAGTTGCACCTGCTCCGGGCTCATCGACTCCGCGAAACGACGCAAATCGCCAGCTTCCGGCCATTCTTCCAGCACGGACGACGGCGAGAACTGCGCCCACGCGATCTTGTGCAGCAGGCTCGCGAGATCCTGCAATGCGGTCGAGAAGGACAGGCTGCGCAACGCCATCTCGTCGGCGACCGACAGCACAGCCGCGCCGTCGCCAGCAACCAGCGCGTCGAGCAGACGGATCAGATAGCTTTGATCGAGCGCGCCGAGCATGCCGCGCACGGCTTCCTCGGTGACCTGGTTGGCCGAATACGCGATCGCCTGATCGGTCAGCGACAGCGCGTCACGCATCGAGCCGTCCGCGGCGCGCGCGAGCAAACGCAGCGCCTGCGCTTCATGCGGAATATTTTCTTCGCCGAGAATGCGCTCGAGATGCGACACGATATGCCCTGCCGGCATCTGCTTCAGGTTGAACTGAAGACAGCGCGACAGCACCGTGACGGGAATCTTCTGCGGATCGGTCGTAGCGAGGATGAACTTGACGTGCGGCGGCGGCTCTTCCAGCGTCTTCAACATCGCATTGAACGCGTGGTTCGTCAGCATGTGCACTTCGTCGATCATGTACACCTTGAAGCGCGCATCGACGGGCGCGTACACCGCGCGTTCCAGCAACGCCGCCATTTCGTCGACACCGCGGTTGCTCGCCGCGTCCATCTCGACGTAATCGACGAAACGGCCTTCATCGATCTCGCGACACGCACGGCACACGCCGCACGGCGTGGACGTGACGCCCGTCTCACAGTTGAGCGCCTTCGCGAAGATCCGCGAGAGCGTCGTCTTGCCGACGCCCCGCGTGCCGGTAAACAGATAGGCGTGGTGCAGACGGCCACCATCGAGCGCGTGCGTGAGCGCGCGCACCACGTGCTCCTGTCCGACGAGCGAAGCGAAATCCTTCGGCCGCCATTTGCGTGCGAGAACTTGATAGGTCATCCGGAAATTGTATCAGCAAGACCGACGCGAAAAGACGAATCGATAACGCGCTCGACAGCCCACACAGACAAGGCGTGACAGCGCTCTGACGCTTCATTGATTTTCGCTACGATCGCGATAGGACGTGCCGCGTTTCGAACGACGCAGACGAAGGGGAATACGGTGGGAAGTAAGACAGATGAGAAAAAGGAAGGTGACGAGCCCGACCCTCGGCACTGGCGGAAAACGGCTGTGGCTGCTTCGTTCCCGACCTGACCAGGTTGACCGCCCCTCCATGCGAGGAGGCCCGTCACGTCGTATTCTAACACTGCTCGCTGCGCCATGCGAGAGGCTCTCGGCAAAAGCTGAAGAAAGATCGCGGAAAGTTCGTCGCTGCCCTCTTGTGTTCGTGCACGGGGACTCCACATATGTCGTGTCACGAGGGCGCCGCTGCGCTTTGCACGAGTCGCCATGCGCGACATGATTCGGGCAAGGCGCGGCATGAAACCCTACCGTCGGTATGCGTACTATCACGACGGGCAACGCATAGCAATTTAGGCTAAACTGACGTTCAAGTGATCCGCAAAGCCAAGCCAGTCCGCCCTCTCGAGTGTGTCCCCACGATACTTCCCGCGGTGCGTTACATGGTTTGTCCTGTGGCAAAACGAACGGAAAGTTTTCTGATTCTGTTGTATCGTGGCGGGCAATTAAAGCAGGCCTCGAACCGAAAGAGGTATTCACACAAATGAGCGAACACATCAAGCATATTAGCGACGCGTCGTTTGAACAGGACGTCGTCAAATCCGACAAACCCGTGCTGCTCGATTTCTGGGCAGAATGGTGTGGCCCGTGCAAGATGATCGCGCCGATCCTCGACGAAGTCGCGAAGGACTACGCTGATCGCCTGCAGATCGCCAAGATCAATGTCGACGAACACCAGTCCACGCCCGTCAAGTTCGGCGTGCGCGGCATCCCCACGCTGATCCTCTTCAAGAACGGCGCAGTGGCTGCCCAGAAGGTCGGCGCATTGTCGAAGTCGCAACTCACCGCGTTCCTCGACGGCAATCTGTAATCAGTACACGGCACGCGCGCAGTAGATGCGCGCTGTCAGGCTCGCGCAATGCATCGGCCATGAAGCAAGGTCGTGCATGAAGCGAGCCGCATGATTCTTGTTGTCGCTGGACAACAATGACAACAAGAATCATGCGCCATTAAAGAACCGGCCGCGCAGGCTGGTTTTGGCGTGTGCTATGCTAGAATCTATAAAACGTCGACAAGACGAGTAAGTCCTTGAGCGGTTCCGCTCACTTCTCCTCCCAGATTTCATTTCAGGTCGCACCTTCTCTGCGGGTTCTCCGTATGCATTTATCCGAGCTTAAGACTCTGCACGTGTCCCAATTGATCGAGATGGCCAATGGTCTCGAGATCGAAAGTGCGAACCGCCTGCGCAAGCAGGAGTTGATGTTCGCCATTCTAAAAAAACGCGCCAAAACGGGCGAAACGATCTTCGGTGACGGCACGCTCGAAGTGCTGCCCGACGGCTTCGGCTTCCTGCGCTCGCCGGAAACCTCGTATCTCGCAAGCACGGACGACATCTATATCTCGCCGTCGCAGATCCGCCGCTTCAACCTGCATACGGGCGACACCATCGAAGGTGAAGTCCGCACGCCGAAAGACGGCGAGCGCTACTTCGCGCTGGTGAAGGTCGACAAGGTCAACGGCCAGCCGCCGGAAGCCTCGAAGCACAAGATCATGTTCGAGAATCTGACGCCGTTGCACCCGAACAAGGTGCTGCTGCTCGAACGTGAGATGCGTGGCGAAGAAAACGTCACGGGCCGCATCATCGACATGATCGCGCCCATCGGCAAAGGCCAGCGCGGCCTGCTCGTCGCGTCGCCGAAGTCCGGTAAGACCGTGATGCTTCAGCACATCGCGCATGCGATCAAGCAGAACCATCCGGACGTCATCCTGTTCGTGCTGCTGATCGACGAGCGTCCTGAAGAAGTGACGGAAATGCAGCGCTCGGTAGCGGGCGAAGTCATCGCGTCGACCTTCGACGAACCGGCCGCGCGTCACGTCCAGGTCGCCGAAATGGTGATCGAAAAGGCCAAGCGCCTCGTCGAAATGAAGAACGACGTGGTCATTCTGCTCGACTCGATCACGCGTCTCGCGCGTGCGTACAACACGGTTGTGCCTGCATCGGGCAAGGTGCTGACGGGCGGTGTCGACGCCAACGCACTGCAACGTCCGAAGCGCTTCTTCGGCGCGGCACGTAACATCGAGGAAGGCGGTTCGCTGACCATCATCGGCACGGCGCTGATCGAAACGGGCAGCCGCATGGACGACGTGATCTACGAAGAGTTCAAGGGCACGGGCAATATGGAAGTGCACCTCGAGCGCCGTCTCGCGGAAAAGCGCGTCTACCCGTCGATCAACCTGAACAAGTCCGGCACGCGTCGTGAAGAATTGCTGATCAAGCCCGAGATCCTGCAAAAGATCTGGGTGCTGCGCAAGTTCATCCACGACATGGACGAAGTCGAAGCCATGGAATTCCTGCTCGACAAGATCCGCCAGACGAAGAACAACGCCGAGTTCTTCGACATGATGCGTCGCGGCGGCTAAGCTCGCTTCGCACCTGGATTCGCAAAACGCCTGCCTTCGCGCAGGCGTTTTTCATTTCGCGCCCTGCTCCCTTTCGACATCTGCCCGCGCATCGATGCGCGCGGACACGTTTCTCTATAATGCTTCACGCCGACCAGTGAAGCATCACCATGCCGACCGCCGACTCTCCCACTCTGCTCACCGTACGCGACGCCGCCGAACGTCTGAACGTCACACCGCGCACCCTCAAGTACTACGAGGAACGCGGCCTCGTCACGCCCAGCCGCAGCGAAGGCCGTTATCGTCTGTACGACGAGCGCGACATCGAACGTTTTTCGCGCATCCTGCGTCTACGGGCGCTCGGATTTTCGCTCGCGGGTATCACCGAAATGCTGAAGCGGCCGCTCGAAGACACGGAGAGCGGACGGCGCGGCTATTCGACGGAATCGCTGCAGCAGATTCGCGATGGGCTCGCGCAACAGGTCGAATCGCTCGATGCGCGGATCGAATCCGTGCAGCGCGAGCTGAAGGAAGCGCAGAAACTGAAAGCCGAACTGAGCGGCGATCTGGACTACGTGCAGCGGCGTCTCGCCGGCGAAAGCGCCGACGAGCTGATCCAGAAACGGCGTGCGGCGGCTGCGATCAAACGCAGCAAGAGCGCCAAAGCCTGAAAGCCGCACGACATCGATCACTTCAACGAAGACAACTACGCGATGTTTTCGAAACTCACAAGCTGGCTCGGCACGCGCCGCCGCGATCGCGCGCTGCGTACGCACGCAATCGACGACGCGCTCTGGCAAGCGACGCTCAACGGCCTGCCGTTCCTGTCGCATCTCGCACCCGCCGATCTGCTGCGCCTGCGCGACATGACGAGCCTGTTCATCGCGCAAAAAGAGTTTTCGACGGCACACGATCTCGAACTGACCGATCAGATCACCGTCGCGATCGCTGTGCAGGCCTGCCTGCCCGTGCTCAATCTCGGGCTGGAGCTGTATCGCGGCTGGGTCGGAGTGATCGTCTATCCGGGCGAGTTCGTGATCCGCAAGACGGTCGAAGACGAAGACGGCGTCGTGCACGAAGTCGAGCACGACGCGAGCGGTGAAGCGTGGGAAGGCGGCCCGGTGATCCTGTCGTGGGAAGACGCGCAGATGACGGATGGCACTGACGCCTACAACGTCGTGATTCACGAGTTCGCGCACAAGATCGACATGGTGACGGGCGAAGCGGACGGGCACCCGCCGCTTTTTCGCAAGCTGCATGCGCCGCTGGATGCCGCGCAATGGGCCGACGTCTTCGATCACGCCTACGACCAGTTCTGCGCAAAAGTGGACGCTGTGACGGAGCGTCGCTGGGCGCGCTTCGAGCGCGAATCGCTGATCGATCCGTATGCAACCGACCATCCGTCGGAATTTTTTGCCGTATGCAGCGAGGCGCTGTTTGTGAAGCCGCGTGAGTTCGAGGCGGAATATCCGGAGCTATACCGGCTGCTCGCGCGCTATTACAGGCAGGATCCGGCGCGCACGGGCGCGCTCGAAGGCACGGGAGCGTGACACTTCACGGGCGTACAGCCTGTCGCCACCATGCGAAAAAACCTCCGCAACCATCGTCAAAGGTCTGATTTTCTGGCATAATCGCCGTTTTTCGACCTTAGGCAAGTGGCTCGCGGTTGCGGAATTCTCCGGCTCCCGGGTTGGCTACCGCCAGATTAAAGGAAAGACCATGAAAGAAGGCATTCACCCGAATTACCGCGAAGTCCTGTTCGTCGATATGTCGATCGACTTCAAGTTCGTGACGCGCTCGACCATCCAGACGCGTGAAACGGGCACGTTCGAAGGCAAGGAATACCCGCTGGCGAAGATCGAAGTCTCGTCGGAATCGCACCCGTTCTACACCGGCCAGCAAAAGATCATGGACACGGCAGGCCGCGTCGAGAAGTTCAACAAGAAGTTCGGCGCCCGCGCTTCGGGCAAGGCCGGCAAGTAATATTTTCGTGCAG
Organism: Burkholderia sp. Ac-20365; assembly: GCF_017104715.1. Classification (GTDB taxonomy): domain Bacteria; phylum Pseudomonadota; class Gammaproteobacteria; order Burkholderiales; family Burkholderiaceae; genus Paraburkholderia. Next base: position 35,846 of record NZ_JAAGPI010000058.1, on the reverse strand, counting down.
GCCCCGACTCCCGTCCGGGCCGTTACGATGCAAAAAGGGCAGCTTACGCTGCCCTTTTTTGTCGCTGAAAGGTTTGTGGAAACGCCGCCTGGTCCACGTCAAAAACCGCCAGACCCGTGTGCCCTGCTTCTCCGTTCATGCAATCGCCCGTAAGGCCAGGTGTGACGCACAGCGCGCCACCCGTCTACAATGCCGCATGCCTGAATCCGAGACGCCTCCTGCGCTCCACCAATAACTCACGGCTGCCCCGCGCGCAGCCCCACACGAACACCGCATGAGATCTGTCGTTCGCCTCACCGCCTCCGCTACCAGCGCGCTGCCGCGCTGGCTGCTGCTCACCATCTGCGTCGTGTATGCGTCGTTCGGCCTGTTCGGGCGCGATCCGTGGAAAAACGAGGATGCGGCCGGCTTCGGCGTCATGTGGACGATGGCCAACGGCTCGTTGCACGACTGGCTGCTGCCGAATCTGGTCGGCAAATACATAACGTCGGACGCACCGCTCGGCTACTGGCTCGGCGCAAGCGCGATCCGTGTGCTCGATCCGCTCGTCGATGCGAGCAATGCGTCACGCGTGTTCACCGGTCTGCTGTTCTGCGCGGCCTGCGCGTTCGTCTGGTACGCAGCCTATCTGCTTGGTCGCCGGGCCGAAGTGCAGCCGTTCAAATACGCGTTCGGCGGCGAGCCTGAACCGCGCGACTTCGGCCGCACGCTGGGCGACGGCGCGCTGCTGATCCTGCTCGCCACGTTCGGCCTTGCCGAGCGCGGCCACGAAACCACGCCGCAGATCGCGCAGTTCGTCTGCATCGCGATGCTCGTCTACGGCCTTGTCCGGATGCTCGACCGGCCTGTTCAGGGTGCGCTGATCTGGGGTGCCGCGGTCGGCCTCGTTACGCTGACGAGCAGTCCTGTGCTGGTCGGCGCGCTGCTGATCGGCACCTTCGCGATGATGGTGATCGTGCATGAGACGCACTGGCGCACGCTGATGCTGGCCGGTCTGCCCGTCGCGCTGGCGCTGTCGGTGGTCTGGCCGCTCACGGCCATCGCGCTTTATCCCGACGATGCCGTCTGGTTCCTCCATCAATGGATGCGCGGCAGTCTGCAGGCGTTCGCCGGCCCGTACGGCTCGACCCTGCTTTACGCGCTGAAGAACCTGTCGCTCTACGCGTGGCCCGCATGGCCGCTCGCGATCTGGGCGTGGTTCAGCTGGGCCGGGCTGCGGCGCGCGCCGCACATCGCGATTCCGTTGTCGGTGATCGCCCCGCTGCTGATTCTCGTCGTGTTGCAAAGCCACGGCTCGAACCGCCTGTTTATCCTGCTGACACCCGCGCTCGCCGTGATCGCCGCGTTCGCGCTGCCGACGCTCAAGCGCGGCGCGATCAACGCGATCGACTGGTTCGCGGTGCTCAGCTTCACCGTGCTCGGCACGTTTGTGTGGCTGGTGTGGCTCGCGGGCATGACGGGTTATCCGCATCAGCTGGCGCGCAACCTGTCGCGTCTTGCGCCCGGGTTCACGCCGCAGTTCAAGATCCTCTCGTTCGTGTGCGCGGTCGCCGTGACCGTGTGCTGGTTCGCGCTGGTGCAATGGCGCGTCGCGCGGCATCCGAAGGTGCTGTGGCGCAGCGTCGTGCTGTCGAGCGCGGGTACGACGCTGATGTGGGTCCTGCTGATGACGCTGTGGTTGCCCGTCGTCAACTACAGCCGGACGTATAAAGACGTGGCCGAGCAGATCGCCGCGCATCTGCCGTCCGACTACAACTGCATCTCGCCCGTGCGTCTGGGCGATGCGCAGATCGCGACTTTCGCCTATTTCGGCGACATGCACTTTTCGTTCAATGAAGACTGCGACGTGATCCTGCGCCAGGACACGCAGGACTTCGGCGAACCCAGCGCGATGTCGAACTTCGTCTGGAAGCTGGTCTGGGAAGGCCGCCGCGTCGCCGACCGTGACGAGCGCTTCCGCCTGTACGTGCGCATCGACCGGCCGCAGCCGCCCGTCAAGCGCCGCCCGTGGCGTCCGAAGAAAAGCGACTGACCATGTTCGCCGATGTGCGGAAAATCGCCGGGCTTGCGTGGCCTGTGCTGATCGGCCAATTGGCGATCATCGCGTTCGGCGTGATCGACACGGCGATGGTCGGCCGCTTCTCGGCGACGGATCTGGCCGCACTCGGCCTCGGTTCGTCGATCTATATTTCCGTGTACATCGGGCTGACGGGCATCCTCACGGCCTTGCAGCCGATAGCCGGCCAGTTGTACGGCGCGGCGAAGTACGAGGAAATCGGCGAGGAAGTGCGCCAGGCGTTGTGGCTCGCGCTGGCGCTGGCGCTGATCGGCTTTCTGATTCTGTACTTTCCTCACCCGTTGCTGCAGCTTGCACGCGCGCCTGAAGCGCTGCGTGAGCGCACCGTGTCCTATCTGCAGATACTCGCGTTCGGTTTGCCGGCAAGCCTCGCGTTTCGCGTCTATAGCTCGCTGACGAATGCCGTCGGGCAGCCGCGGCTCGTGATGATCCTGCAGATCGGCGCCTTGCTGCTGAAGCTGCCGCTCAACACGATGCTGATTTTCGGCAAGTTCGGCCTGCCCGCGCTTGGTGGTCCGGGCGCCGCGCTCGCCAGCATCACGATCAACTGGACGCTCGCGATCGTCGGCATGACGGTGATGTCGAAGCTCGACGTGTTCCGGCCGTTCGCGATCTTCAGGCACTTCTGCTGGCCCGTGTGGCGGCGTCAGGCCGCGCAACTGAAGCTCGGCGTGCCGATGGGACTGTCGTATCTGATCGAAGTCACGTCGTACACGTTCATGGCGCTTTTCATCGCGCGTTTCGGCACGACGACGCTGGCGGGACATCAGATTGCAGGCAATATCGGCGCGGTGCTTTACATGACGCCGCTGTCGATCGGCATCGCCACGTCGACGCTGGTGGCGCAAGCGCTCGGCGCGCAGCGCTTCGAGGCGGCTCGCACGCTTGCGCGCCATGGCATCGTGATGGCGGTTGCGCTTGCGTGCTGCTATGGCGTGATCGTGCTTGCGCTGCGGCCGGTCATTATCGAGGGCTACACGCCTAACCCGCAGGTCGCGCAGGCGGCCATGCCGCTCGTGCTGATCGTCGTTTTCTACCATCTGTGCGACGCGCTGCAGATCACGTCGGCATTCGTGCTGCGCGCGTATCGCGTGGCTGTCGTGCCGACGGTAATCTATGCCGTCGCGTTGTGGGGCGTGGGCCTGGGCGGCGGCTATGCGCTCGGCTTCGACGTCGGCGGCTGGGTGCCTGACTCGTTTACTGGCGCGCGTGGCTTCTGGCTCGCGAATACAGCGAGTCTGCTGATTGCGGGCATCGGTCTCGCTTTGTATCTGCGGACGATCAGCGCGCGGTCCGTGCGTATGGCTAGCGTGCAGCAGGCGGATCGCGCCGCTTGAGCGGTTACGCCAGCACGCCGCCGCACGCATAAGCGTGCTGCCCGGCGACGTGGCAGCACCCTTCGTTGTCATCCGTCGGCGATCTCCCCTTAGAGACTGGGCCTTTTACGCGTGCCGCCGAGCCTACTGTTGGAGTCGAGATGAAATACAGACAGTTAGTTGCATTTAAGACCTCCTTCCCCACCGCCAACGACCAGCAACAACTCACGCAGCAGCCTCTACCGCCGCTTCCTCATCCCGCCGCCCGAACACCTCACGGGCCGCGAAAAGCGCATTCAACGCAGCCGGAAATCCCGCATAAACAGCCATCTGCATGAACACCTCGACGATCTCGTCACGCGTGCAGCCAACATTCAACGCCGCCTCGATATGCACCTTCAACTGCGGCTGAGCATTCCCAAGCGCAGCCAGCGCCGCTATCGTCGCGATTTCCCTTGCCCGCAGATCGAGCTGCGGACGGCTGTAGATATCGCCAAACGGAAACTCGATCAACAGCCGCGCGAAATCCGGCGCAATCGGCGCGAGCGACGCAACCACCTTCTCCCCTGCCGTTCCGTCGATTTCCTTCAGCTTGTCCCAGCCGCGTGCGTAGCGATCGTCGTGTGTGCGATTCATGGCGAGTCCTTTACGAATGAGTTGTCGATATGTCCTGTCGATGCCACCTCACGCTCGGCCATCTCGTAGAACGCGATCTTGTCGGTGATCGCGTCAAGACTGCTCTGCAACTCGGCGATGCGTGCGAGCACGGCGTCGCGATGCGCGATCAGCATCTCGCGCCGCGCGCCAAAGGTCGCGTCACCTTCGGCACGCAACGCGGCGAACGCCTGCATGCCGGCGATCGGCATGCCCGTCGCCTTCAGGCGCATCACGAACTGCAGCCAGTCGAGATCGGCGGGCGAATACAGACGATGCCCCGCGTCCGTGCGCCCGATCGCCCGTAACAACCCGGCCTGCTCGTAGTAGCGCAGCGTATGCGTGGAAACGCCGCTCGTCGCGGCGACCTGACCGATGGTGAGAGCTTTTGACATGACGAAACTCAGGTTAGGACTTCGAGTGAACTCTAAGTCAAGTGCTATCTGACACAGGACGAATGTCAGCGCCATCCTACCCGGGAAGCAGGTTGGGAACGTCGTAAGCATCGGCTAGAATCGGCTGCCAATTGAAAGCAATTGAAGAAAGAAAAATGACACCGGGAGCGCAGTCGATGCAAAGCGGCACCATCAAACGTCAAGCGATATGGGCAGTCGCAGCGGCTGCGATGCTCGGTCTTCTCGGCACGCTTACATGGCGCGCCGATGCAGCGCGCATCACGCAGGTTTCGCCGCAAGGCAAAGTCGCGCAGGTCCGCCAGGTGGTCGTCAAGTTCGACGAATCGATGGTCGCGTTCGGTGCACCCGATCTGCCTGCGCCCGCGCGTATCAAATGCAATGACGCAACGGCGAGCGCCGGCCAGCCGCGCTGGATCGACGACAAGACTTGGGCGTGGGACTTCACCGCCGATCTGCCACCTGGCGTCGCGTGCTCCGTCGATCTGAACGATGGGTTGAAATCTTCATCGGGCCATGCGCTGACGGGGCCGCGTCACTACGCGTTCGAGACGGGTGGCCCGTTCGTGCAGAGCGTGCAGCCGTACGGTGGCGAAATCGAGGAGGACCAGGCGTTTGTCCTGAGGCTGAACGGCCCGGCGACGGATGCGTCGGTGCGTCAGCATGTCTGGTGTGAATCGAGCGGACTCGGCAATCGTATTCCCGTAAAGAATGTCGATGCAGCAATGCGCACCGAACTGCTCAAGCGTTTCCGCTTGCAGAAGGAAGCGACACGTGTGCTGACGTTGCAATGCCAGCAGGCGCTCCCGTCGGGCACGAAGGCACAACTGGTCTATGGCAAGGGGGTCGCGAGCCCGAGCGGCATTGCGAACGACGTCGAACGCCGCTTCGATTTCAACGTGCGCGAACCGTTCGCCGCAAGCTTTACTTGCGAACGCGAAAACGCAAAGGCGCCGTGCACGCCGTTGCGGCCGTTGCGCGTGCAGTTCAACGCGCCCATCCTGCGCACCGACGCGGAAAAAATCCGCATCAAGGGACCAAACGGCGAAATCAAGCCGACCTTCTCACCCGACGACAAAGACCCGCAAACCACGGCAGTCGAATTCGCCGCGCCGCTGCCCGAGCGCGCCGACCTGACCATCGAACTGCCGTCGAATCTCAAGGACGCAAGCGGCCGCGCGTTGACCAACGTGGACCTGTTCCCGCTCAAGACGGCCACGGCGCCGCTACCGCCGCTCGCGAAGTTTTCGTCGGGCACCTTCGGCATCATCGAGCGCTTCGCGGAACCGGACATGCCCGCGCTCGTGCCCGTCACGCTGCGTAACGTCGAAGCCGATCTGCATATTGCCGGGCTCAACGCGGGCAACGCGCAGTTCACGAAAATGCGCGTCGATGCCGATAGCGATATTCGCCGCTGGATGCGCAACGTCGACCGCTTCGACGGTTTCATCATGAGCCGCCAGTCGATCAACGAGCAGATGCCGCAACTGCTCGCGCGCAATCCGCATCCGGTGATCGTGCCGCGCAGGAGCGAAGACGCGGATCCGGCCGAAGACAAGAAGAATCCGCTGATCGACATCCGTTCGCTGTCGCTGCTCGCCGGCCAGTCGAATGTCGAGACGCTCGCGTTGCCCAAAGCCGATCCCAAAGCACTGCGGCCATTCGAAGTAGTCGGCGTGCCGGTCACGAAGCCGGGTTTCTATGTGATCGAACTGGCGTCGCCCGCGCTCGGCACGTCGCTGCTCGGCAAGAAAGCGCCGATGTACGTGCGCACCGCCGTGCTCGTCACGAACCTCGGCGTGCATTTCAAGCAGGGACGCGAGAACAGCGTCGTGTGGGTGACGACGCTCGACAAAGGCCAGCCCGTGCCGAACGCCGATGTGCACGTGAGCGATTGCAACGGCGTCGAACTCGCCTCCGGCAAGACCGACGCGCACGGCGTGCTGACGATCAACCAGGCGCTGACGTCACGCAACGAATGCAAGGAAGACAGCTTCGAGGGCTTCTTCGTATCGGCACGCATCGACGATCCGAAGACGGGCCACGACATGGCCTTCGTACGCTCCGACTGGAATCGCGGCATCGAGGCATGGCGCTTCAACGTGCCGACCGACACCAGCCTCGAGCAGACCGTGCGCGCGCACACCGTGTTCGATCGCACGCTGCTGCGCGCGGGCGAAACGGTGTCGATGAAGCACATGATCCGCGTCGAGACGATGCACGGGCTCGCGTTCCCGAAGACGTATCCGACTCGCCTGACGATCCGCCATCTCGGTAGCGGACAAACGTGGCACATGCCGCTCAAATGGGCCGCCGACCACACGTCCGATTCGACCTTCGCGATTCCCGCGGCGGCAAAGCTCGGCGAATACACCGTGTCGCTCGATGACGGCGATGCGAACGCGGCATCGGGCGACGACACATCGAACAACGATGGCGACGAAGACAGCAGCGCCCACTCGGCGCGGCACAGTTATTCGTCGGGCAGCTTCCGCGTCGAAGAGTTTCGCTTGCCTGTGTTCAAAGGCACGATTGCCGTGCGCGATGAGAAGAACCATCCGCTCGTCGCCGCGAGCGAAGCGCCCGTCACGCTGCAGATCGACTACATGTCGGGCGGCGGCGCATCGGGCCTGCCCGTGCAGGTGTCGGCGCTGATGAAAAGCACGACGCCCGCTTTCGCCGGCACCTATCCGGAATTCAGCTTCGCGCCGTATCGCAAGCGCAACGAGGCCAATGCATCGTCTTCCGACGACGAAGAAAGCGAACAGGCCGCCGACGACGACACGTCGAAACTGATCGCCGACAAGGAACCCGTCACGCTCGATCGGAACGGCGCTGGCAGCATGAGCATCAAGAACCTGCCGCAAGTGGATGCGCCGAAGCGCCTCGCCCTTGAAGCGACCTTTGCCGACCCAAATGGCGAAGTGCAGACCATCAGCGGCAACGCGACGCTGTGGCCCGCCGCCGTCGTCGCGGGCGTGAAATCGGGGCAATGGGTGTCGGTCGGCAATTCAGTGCCGGTGAAGGCGCTTGCCGTCGATCTGCAAGGCAAACCGCGCGCGGGCGTGCCGCTCGACGTGCGCGGCATTGCGCGTATCACGATCACGTCGCGCAAGCGCATGGTCGGCGGCTTCTATGCGTACGACAACCACACCGAAACCAAAGACCTCGGCACGCTGTGCAGCGGCAAGAGCGACGACCACGGCCTGATGATCTGCGACGCGAAGCTCAAGGAAGCCGGCAACGTCGATCTCGTCGTCACCGCGAAGGACGGCGAAGGCCATGCGTCGACAGCGACGACGTCGGTGTGGGTCACGCGCGAGGAAGACCTGTGGTTCGGCGGCGAAAACACCGACCGTATCGACGTGCTGCCCGAAAAGAGCGCGTACGAACCCGGCGAGACGGCGCGCTTCCAGGTGCGCATGCCCTTCCGCTTCGCGACCGCGCTCGTGGCAGTCGAGCGGGAAGGCATCGTCGAAACGCACGTCGTCAAGCTGGACGGTAAGGACCCGACCGTCGAACTGAAAGTGAACGAGGCGTGGGGACCGAATGTGTACGTGTCTGTGCTCGCGCTGCGCGGCCGCGTGCACGAAGTGCCGTGGTATTCGTTCTTCACGTGGGGCTGGAAAGCCCCGCTCGAATGGGCGCGTGCGTTCTGGTACGAAGGCCGTTACTACGAAGCGCCGACGCCGCTCGTCGATCTGTCGAAGCCCGCTTTCCGCTACGGACTTGCCGAAATCAAGGTAGGCACGGCGGCGCACAAGCTCTCCGTAACGGTCACGCCCGATGCGAAGTCGTACACGGTGCGCGGCAAGGCGCATGTGAAGTTGCGCGTGCAGATGCCGGGCGGCAAGCCCGCGCCCGCCGGCACGCAGATCGCCGTGACCGCCGTCGACGAAGCATTGCTTGAACTGATGCCGAACGATAGCTGGGACCTGCTCGACGCGATGCTCCAACGGCGCGCGTACGGCGTGGAAACGGCGACCGCGCAGATGGAGATCGTCGGACGCCGTCACTTTGGGCGCAAGGCTGTGCCTGCGGGCGGCGGCGGCGGACATAGCTCGACGCGCGAACTGTTCGACACGCTGCTGCTGTGGAACCCGCGCGTGACGCTCGACGCGAACGGCGAAGCATTTGTCGATGTGCCGCTCAACGACGCGCTGACGAGCTTCCGCATCGTCGCGATCGCTGCTGTCGGCGACGGCACGTTCGGCACGGGCAGCACGTCGATCCGCAGCACGCAGGATCTGCAACTGATCTCCGGCCTGCCGCCGCTGGTGCGCGAAGGCGACCAGTTCCGCGCGCAGTTCACGCTGCGCAACACGACCACGCGCGCGATGAAAGTCGTCGTCACGCCGAACGTACCGGGTCTGTCGCTGCCGCCGCAAACCGTCGATCTCGCCGCCGATTCGGCACGCGAAGTCGCATGGACGGTCACGCCGCCCGACGGTCTGTCTGAAGCGAATCCGGCCGCGCTCACGTGGAACGTCAGCGCAGCGGAACAAGGCGCGGCGCATGCGTCGGACGCATTGAAGGTCACGCAACGCGTCACGGCTGCCATCCCGATTACGGTGCAACAGGCCACGCTCACGCAGATCGACGGCACGTTCTCGCTGCCCGTCGCCGCGCCGCCGAACGCGACCGCCACGCAAGCGGGCGCGCTGCGCGGCGGTATCGCGGTGTCGCTGCAGTCGAAGCTGTCGGACGGTCTGCCCGGCGTGCGCCGCTGGTTCGAGCGTTATCCGTATAGCTGCCTCGAACAGCAGACGTCGGTTGCGCAGGGCTTGCGTGACGCCACGCGCTGGCAAGGCGTGGTCGCGCGCATGCCCGTCTATCTCGACAAGGACGGTCTCGCGAACTACTTCCCGCCCGGCGACGACAGCGGCAACACGGGTAGCACGACTCTCACCGCGTACCTGCTCTCCGTCACCGATGAAGCCGCGAAGCTCGATCCGCGTTTCGCCCTGCCCGACGATCTGCGCGCGAAACTCGAAGGCGGTCTGGTCAGCTTTGTCGAAGGCAGGCTGGAGCGCAACTTCTGGGCGCCGCGCAAGGATCTCGACCTGCGCAAGCTCGCGGCGCTCGAAGCGCTGTCGCGTCACGGCGCCGCGCGCGCAAGCATGCTCGGTTCGATTGAAATCGCGCCGAACCAATGGCCGACGTCGGCCGTGCTCGACTACTACGCGGTGCTCTCGCGCGTAAAGGATATTCCGCAACGTGACGAGAAGCTCGCGCAGGTCGAGCAGATCATCCGCGCGCGGCTCACGTATCAGGGCACGCGTCTCACCTTCTCGACGGCCGATAGTGACGATCTCTGGTGGCTGATGTCCGGTACGGAAACGAACGCGGCGCGCACCGCGCTCACGTTCGTCGATCTACCGGGCTGGAAGGATGAGATGCCGCGTCTCGTCGCAGGCCTTCTCGCATTGCAGAAGAACGGCGCATGGCAGACGACCACGGCGAACCTGTGGGGCTCGATTGCCGTGCAGCGCTTCTCGCAGGTGTTCGAAAGTACGCCTGTGACGGGACAAACGAAGCTGCAACTCGGCGCGACCGACAAGACGATTTCGTGGAGCCAGCCTGCGTCCGCCGCGACGAACTATGCGTCGGCCACAGCCATCACGAAGACGTCCGATACGCGCAGCCAGTTGCTGCCGTGGCCGCCCGAATCGCGCAGCGCGCCTGTCTCGCTGACATTGACGCACGACGGCACAGGCAAGCCTTGGGCGACGATCGAAAGTCTTGCGGCCGTCGCGCTCAAAGCGCCGTTCGCGGCGGGCTACCGGATCACGAAGACCGTCACGCCGATTGATCCCGCCGAAAAAGGTGTGAACACGCGCGGCGACGTCGTGCGCGTGCATCTGGATATCGATGCGCAGACCGACATGACCTGGGTCGTCGTCAACGATCCCGTTCCGGCGGGCGCGACGATCCTCGGTTCGGGTCTCGGCCGCGATTCGGAAGCTGCGACGCAAGGCGAAAAGTCCAAGGGCGAAGCGTGGCCGGCGTTCGTCGAGCGCGGCTTCGACGGCTATCGTGCGTATTACGATTACGTGCCGAAGGGCAAGTTCTCGGTCGAGTACACGGTGCGGCTGAACAACGTCGGCACATTCGGCTTGCCGCCGACGCGCGTCGAAGCGCTCTACGCGCCGTCGACGTTCGGCGTGCTGCCGAATGCGCCCGTCGTCGTGAAGCCTGCAGCGGCTGCGAAGTAAGGAGGTACGCGCGATGTCGAACAATCCGAACGCGAAGACACGCTGGTCGACCGCGTTCGCTCGCATCGCGCTGTGCGTTGCGCTGCTCGGCGAACCGCTCGCCGCGCACGCACTGCCTAACTTTGACGACGTGCGCACGCAGTGGCGCAGTTCCGACTGGCTGCTGCTGTCGCGCGATGGCGTGCCACTGCAGCGCACGCGTATCGACAAAGCCGAAAGGCGCGGCGACTGGGTCGCGCTCGCGGATGTGTCGCCCGCGCTGCGCGAAGCGATCGTCGTATCGGAGGACAAACGCTTTTACGAACACAGCGGCGTCGACTGGCGCGGCGCGGCGGCGGCGGCATGGGCGAATCTGTGGAACACGCGCACGCGCGGTGCATCGACGGTGACGATGCAGCTCACAGGTCTGCTCAACGACGATCCGCAGCATTCAGGGCAACGCTCGATCGCGCAGAAGGCGAATCAGGCCGTGAGCGCGCTGTGGCTCGAACGCATGTGGCGCAAGGACCAGATTCTCGAAGCGTATCTGAACCTCGTGCCGTTTCGCGGCGAAACGATCGGCCTGTCTGCGCTGTCGGCCACGCTGTTCGGCAAGGCGCCTTCCGGTCTCGACGAACGCGAGGCCGCCGTCGCCGCCGCGTTGATCCGCGCGCCGAACGCGCCGTACGCGAAGGTCAGTGAGCGCGCGTGCCGCATTCTGCGCGACATGCAGGCACCCGAACGCTGCGTGAATCTCGCTGCCTTCGTGCAGCTCGCGTTCGCGCGCCCCGCTCCTGCGTTGCTCTCCATCTCGCCCGATGCACCGACGCTGGCGCCGCACTTTGCACGCCGCATCGCGAGCGAAACGCATCCCGTTGCAGGCGCGCGCGTGACCAGCACGCTCGACGCCAGACTCCAGCGCTTTGCCGCCGATACGCTCACGCGCACGTTGATCGAACTCAATGCGCCCGCGCATCCGCGTAACGTGCATGATGGCGCCGTCGTCGTGCTCGACAATGCGACGGGCGAAGTTTTGGCGTGGGTTGGTTCGTCGGGCGGATTGTCGGGCGCGCGCGACGTAGATGCGGCGCTCGCGCGCCGCCAGGCGGGCTCGACGCTCAAGCCCTTCCTCTACGCGCAGGCGATCGACGAACGGCGGCTCACCACGGCATCGCTGCTCGATGATGCGCCGCTCGATCTCGCGGCGGGCGGCGGTCTGTACATGCCTCAAAACTACGACAAGGACTTCAAGGGCTGGGTCAGCGTGCGCACCGCGCTCGGTTCGTCGTTGAACGTGCCTGCCGTGCGCACGCTCGTGATGGTCACGCCGCATCGCTTTGCGAAAACGCTCACCGCGCTCGGCCTGCCACTCGAACAGAGCGGCGATTACTACGGTTTTTCGCTCGCGCTCGGCAGTGCCGATGTGACGCTGCTGTCGCTGACCAATGCGTATCGCGCGCTTGCGAACGGCGGCGTCGCCGCGCCGACGTTCGATATGCCGCGTCGCGCGACGACTGCAACAGTTCCGCAACAGCGCGTGTTCAGCGCCGACGCGAGCTACATCATCACCACCGTGCTGGCCGATAACAACGCGCGCACGCGCACGTTCGGTTTCGACAGCCCGCTCGCGACGCGCTTTTTCTCGGCGGTGAAAACGGGCACCAGCAAGGACATGCGCGACAACTGGACGGTCGGCTACACGTCGCGCTATACCGTTGGCGTGTGGGTCGGCAACGCCGACGGCCAGCCGATGTGGGATGTATCCGGCGTGACGGGCGCCGCGCCGATCTGGGCCGCGATCGTCGGCTATCTGCACCGGCGCGTGCCGAGCGTCGCGCCGCGCGTGCCTGTCGGCGTGGTGCAAACGCGTGTGACCTTCGACGGCAACATCGAGCCCGCGCGCAACGAGTGGTTCGTCGACGGCACGCAAACGCCGAGCGTCGGACTGGCCGCGACCGCCCATTCCGCAGACAACGCAACCATCGCGACACGCGGATCGCGCAATGCGACGGCAACGTCTTCGAACGCTGCGCCGCGCATCGGCTCGCCGACGGACGGCACGCTGTTTGCGCTCGACCCCGACATTCCCGCCACACGCCAGCGCATCGTGTTCGAACGCGCGAGTGGCTCGTCCGGACGCAGCAGCTGGCGGCTCGACGGCAAGCCGCTCGGCCGCGACGAGCGTGTGCAATGGCTGCCATGGCCTGGCCGTCACGTGCTCGAACTCGTGAATGCAGATGGATCGAGCGCCGATTCGGTGCGCTTCGAAGTGCGTGGCGCGGCGGCGCGCGCTCGCAAACCGGGCGCGGCGCATGGCGCCAGCGCGCCGCAGCCCTCTCCCGCTTCACTGACATCAACCCGGCAAGACAGCACGACGAACGGGCAAAAGCTTTAAATTTGGTGAGCCCGCATTGTCTTGTCACGATTCGAACGGTATAAATCGGCCGATTCGCTGCCAATTCACGCATCATTGCGCGCCGTTCGGTCAAAGAGGACAGTAAATTGTCCTATGCTTGAACGCAGTGCTTGCTCAAATGAAAGCGTCGTCCGTTCCGGCTACCTGTTTGCCCTCAATGGAGTGATTGCCATGTTGAAAAAGCTGTTGATGCTGTGCGCCGCGCTCGTGCTGTCGCTGTCGGCGGGATTCGCGGCCGCCGTCGAAGTCAATTCCGCCGACCAGGCCGCGCTCGAATCGGTCAAAGGTATCGGCCCCGTCCATGCGAAAGCGATCATCGACGAACGCACCAAGAACGGCCCGTTCAAGGATGCCGACGATCTCGCCAACCGTGTCAAAGGGATCGGTCAGAAGTCGGTGAAGAATCTCGAAGCGGCGGGTCTGACGATCAACGGCTCATCGGCGCCGCCGACGGGCGCGCCCGCCAAAGCCCCTGCAGGCACGATGTCGAAGTCCACACCCGCGCCTGCTGCGACGACGGCTCAAACGCCGGCGCCATCCGCGCCCGCGCCTGCCGCGTCGGACAGCAAGGCATCGAAGTCGAAGAAGAAGAGCAAGGCTGATGCGGCCGCTGCATCGGCGCCCGCAGCAACGGCGGCATCCGCGCCCGCAACGGCGTCGGACACGACCGCTTCGAAGTCGAAGAAATCGAAGAAGAGCAAGGCTGCGTCCGCTGCGTCGGGCGCATAGGACGCGCTGTCCGTCAGCGTCCAGTGGCCGCACTGCCTGACGTCCGCACTGCTTCACGTCCGCTGTTTCAACTATATTGGTGCCGCGTTTCGCGCGGTGTTTCGTTCCCCGCCGGCGCATGCTTCACGCTCATCGCGCCGGCTTCTCAAGAGAGATTGTCATGAGCCTACTCGACACCCTCGGTTCCATGCTCGGCGGCGGCCAGTCGCCTGAAGGCGGCGGTGGCCAGGCGGCGCTGATTTCGGCGGCGCTCGAATTCGTCAACAACCAGCCCGGCGGCCTGAACGGCCTGATCCAGCGCTTCCAGCAAAACGGCGCGGGCGACATCATCAGCTCGTGGGTCGGCACGGGCGAGAACCAGCCGATTGCCGCCGATACGCTGCACAATGTGCTCGGCTCGGAAGCCGTCACGAACATGGCGGCGAAGGCCGGCGTCGAACCGTCGATGGTGACGGGCCTGCTGTCGCAAGTGCTGCCGCATGTGATCAACGCCGCGACGCCGAATGGCGAAGTGCCCGCCGATGGCAAGCTCGATGCAGGCGGCATGTCGGGCGCATTGGGTGCGCTCGGCCAGATCGCGGGCCTCTTCGGCAACAAGAACGCCTGAGCCTGGGCGCAAGCGCTCGACGCGCAGCGCAAAAAAGGGCAACGAATCGCTTCGTTGCCCTTTTTTGTTTTCATCGGCAACGGACGCGCCGCAATGCGACGCTCCGTTCCCATGGCGCTTTAGTGCACGACCCGTTCGAACACGAGCTTGCCGTTGTCCACCTCGACGGGGATCACGTCCTTCGGACCGAACTTGCCGGCCAGAATCAGCTTGGCGACCGGGTTCTCGATCTCCTGCTGGATCGCGCGCTTTAACGGCCGCGCGCCGAACAGCGGGTCGTAGCCCACCTTGCCGATCAGTTCCAGCGCGGCGTCCGACACGACCAGCTGCATGTCGAGCTTCGCGAGCCGTTCGTGCACCCGTTCGAGCTGGATCTTCGCGATCGACTGGATGTTCGAGCGATCGAGTGCATGGAACACGACCACATCGTCGATCCGGTTCAGGAATTCCGGCCGGAAATGCAGCTTCACTTCTTCCCAGACGGCGTCCTTCACCGTTTCCTCGGGCTGACCGATCATCGACTGGATCACCTGCGAACCGAGGTTCGAGGTCATCACGATCACCGTGTTCTTGAAGTCCACGGTACGGCCCTGGCCATCCGTCATACGGCCGTCGTCGAGCACCTGCAGCAGCACGTTGAAGACGTCCGGATGCGCCTTCTCGATTTCGTCGAGCAGGATCACGCTGTACGGCTTGCGGCGCACGGCTTCCGTCAGATAACCGCCTTCCTCGTAACCGACGTAGCCCGGCGGCGCGCCGATCAGACGCGCGACGCTGTGCTTCTCCATGAACTCGCTCATGTCGATACGAATGAGATGGTCTTCCGCGTCGAACAGGAACGCTGCGAGCGCCTTGCACAGTTCCGTCTTGCCGACACCCGTCGGTCCTAAGAACAGGAACGAGCCATACGGGCGGTTCGGATCCGACAGACCGGCACGCGAACGGCGGATCGCATCGGCGACAGCGCTGATCGCTTCATCCTGGCCGACCACGCGCTGATGCAGCTTCTCTTCGATCTGCAACAGCTTCTCGCGCTCGCCCTGCATCATCCGCGACACGGGGATGCCCGTGGCACGTGACACGACTTCCGCGATTTCCTCGGCGCCGACCTGCGTGCGCAACAAGCGCGGACGCGTCGGATTGCTCTGCTCTTCAGCTTCTGCCTTCGTGACCGCCTTCAGTTGCTGCTCGAGTTGCGGCAGCTTCCCGTACTGCAATTCGGCGACCTTCTCCAGCTTGCCTTCGCGTTGCAGACGCGTGATTTCCGCGCGCGTCTTCTCGATCTCTTCCTTCAGCTGCGCGCTGCCCTGCACGGCCGCTTTTTCCGCCGTCCAGATTTCTTCGAGATCCGAATATTCGCGGTCGAGCCGCTCGATTTCTTCCTCGATCAGTTGCAGACGCTTTTGCGACGCTTCGTCCTTTTCTTTCTTGACGGCTTCGCGCTCGATCTTCAACTGGATGCGACGACGATCGAGCCGGTCCATCTCCTCGGGCTTCGAGTCGATTTCCATCTTGATCTTCGACGCGGCTTCGTCGATCAGGTCGATCGCCTTGTCCGGCAGGAAACGGTCGGTGATATAGCGATGCGACAGTTCCGCCGCCGCGACGATAGCCGGGTCGGTAATATCGACGCCGTGGTGCAGTTCATAGCGTTCCTGCAAGCCGCGCAGGATCGCGATGGTTGCCTCGACGCTAGGCTCGTCGACGAGCACCTTCTGGAAGCGGCGCTCGAGCGCGGCATCCTTTTCGATGTACTTGCGATATTCGTCGAGCGTGGTCGCACCAACGCAATGCAGTTCGCCGCGCGACAGCGCCGGCTTGAGCATGTTGCCCGCGTCCATCGCGCCTTCGGCCTTGCCCGCGCCGACCATCGTGTGAATTTCGTCGATGAAGACAATGGTCTGGCCTTCGTCCTTCGCGATGTCGTTCAGCACGGCCTTCAGGCGCTCTTCGAACTCGCCGCGATACTTCGCGCCCGCGAGCAGCGCCGCCATGTCGAGCGACAGCACGCGCTTGCCTTTGAGCGTTTCAGGCACTTCGCCGTTGACGATACGCTGCGCAAGCCCTTCGACGATGGCCGTCTTGCCGACGCCCGGTTCGCCGATCAGCACCGGGTTGTTCTTGGTCCGGCGCTGGAGAATCTGGATCGAACGGCGGATTTCGTCGTCGCGGCCGATCACCGGGTCGAGCTTGCCCGCACGGGCGCGCTCGGTCAGGTCGATCGTGTATTTCTTCAGCGCTTCGCGCTGGCTTTCGGCGTCCTGGCTGTGCACCTGCGCGCCGCCCCGCACGGCGACGATAGCCGCCTCGAGCGACTTGCGCGACAAACCATGTTCGCGCGACAGACGGCCCGCTTCGCCTTTATCGTCAGCGATGGCGAGCAGGAACATTTCGCTCGCGATGTAGGTGTCGTTGAGCTTCTGCGCTTCCTTGTCAGCCTGATTCAACAGGCCCGTGAGATCGCGGCCGATCTGCACGTTGCCGTCCGTGCCCTGCACTTGCGGCAGACGCGTGATCGCGTCGTTCAACGCCGTTTGCAGTGCCTGCACATGCACGCCGGCACGCGCCAGCAGCGAGCGCGCAGAGCCGTCCTGCTGCGCGACGAGGGCCGCTAGCAGGTGGACGGGTTCGATGTACTGATTGTCATGGCCGACGGCAAGGCTTTGCGCGTCGGATAACGCTTCCTGGAATTTAGTGGTGAGTTTGTCGACTCTCATCTATGAGACCTCCAATTTCGATTACCACCAAAATGAGGCGTTTTATGCCGGTTTCAAGCGCTTTTTTGCATCGGGGAGAGAGAATTTACACGCGAACCGCACGAACGTGCGGGACGTGAGATGGGTACGGGTGTCCCGCAGGTCTTCGGGAACACAGTGAAGTGTAGCCCGGCGTGCGTTCGGGTAATAGCGAAGGGACAGCGCAAGCGAAGACGGGCGCGCCTGTCTTGCATGCGCGCGTCGCGTCGGGCATGCCGGGATGCCCGAGCCGGGAAATCCGGCCAGCCGGGACACGCCGCCGCTGGACGGAATCCGTTGGCGGCGCGGCCCGGGCGGCCCGTGCCGCCAACCGCGGGCAAACCGGCGATCAGGTGCCCGTCGATACCGCCGGCACGATCGGCACGATTGTCGCCGACGGCTTCAATCCGAGTAACGACATCAGTGGCGACGCCGGTTCCGCGATGTCGCGGATCGTATAGCTGTCGAGTTCACGGAAGAAAGCCGCCCGCGCGGATTCGAGGATGCCCTTCAGTCGGCATTGCGACTGAATGACACACTCGCGATGCGCGCCGCTCGTATCGGCGCCGTTGAAGCAGGAGACGAGCGCAAAGTCGTGCTCGGCGGCCCGCACCACCTCGCCGACGGTGAGCGCCGACGAATGCTCGAACAGCCGCAGACCGCCATTGCGTCCACGTACGGTCTCGACCCAGCCAAGTTCGGCGAGCCGCTGAACCACCTTCATCAGATGGTTCTTCGATATGCCATAAGCATCGGAGATGTCTTGTATCGTTGCCAGTCCTTCGGAGCGAACTGCGAGGTAAAGCAACACGCGCAGCGAGTAATCGGTATAGTCTGTCAGTCTCATTGAAAGGCAAATCGCGACGGAGTCAGCATGCGGAATGTTCACGCCGGCTCCACTAACGCCAGTACTTCGGCCGCGCAATAACATGCTTTCAAAGCACATCTTATTGCCACGTTTATCTCGTTATTTCGCGTAACTATAAACGGTAACTTTCGTTTTAAGCGCATTTTTTCTTTGTTTAGAGCAAGCGCGCCAAAACGTTTGCGATACCGCGACTTGCCGCGACTCACTTTTGTTCCAGATATGAAGTCCGATATTTCTTCCGATATTTCCGCTGTCGCGCCTCTCGCGAAGCGTTACGCCGAAGCCACTGAAGACAACATCCGCGAGCTCGTCTACGCGTTCTACGACCGCGTGCGGGCCGACGCACTGCTCGGTCCCGCGTTCGAGCAGAAGCTCGCGGGCCGCTGGGACGAGCATCTGCCGAAAATGTGTGTGTTCTGGGGGTCGCTGGTGCTGGGGGCGAAGCAGTATCGCGGCAACGTGCAACAGGCGCACATGCCGCTCGAGGGCCTTGAGCCGCGCCATTTCAGCCGGTGGCTGTTCCTGTTCCTGGACACGGTCGAGTCACGCTATGAACCGGCTGCCGCCGTGCGCTTCATGGAACCCGCGCTGCGCATCGCGCAGAGCCTGCAGCTGAGCAAGTTCGGCTGGGACTACCAGATTCCCGCCGAACAGCAGGCCTTGCTGGAGCGAATTGCGCCCCGCCGCCGCTCGCGCGAAGAGCACGCGGCCGAACATTCGTGGCCGCGTGGCGAGCCGTTTCCGGCAAAAATTATCGGTAAATCTGGCGATAGCGATTAAAACTGAGCAATTGGTCAGGATTTAACAATTTCGAATCCGCCATTGCGATTTAACATTTCGAATCCGGATTAACGCGTTGACGTTTATATTTGAAACGTTCAACGAATAAGCGTTAATCCGTTTTCGAATTCAGCGATTCGAGTCCCCAGCGCGCGAGCGCTTCATCGTCGGTCACGCGTGCGTCGACCCACCGCTCGCCGGTTTCCGTCTTTTCTTTCTTCCAGAACGGCGCCTGGGTTTTCAGGTAATCCATCACGAACTCGCAGGACGCGAATGCGTTGCCGCGATGCTTCGAGGTCGTCGCGACCAGCACGATCTGGTCGAGCGGCATCAGCTTGCCGACGCGGTGCACGATCAGCACCTCGGTGCCCGGCCAGCGCTCGCGCGCCGCCTCGACGATCGCCTCCAGCGACTTCTCCGTCATGCCCGGATAGTGCTCGAGTTCCATCGTCTCGACGGTTTCACCTTCGTTGATATCGCGCACCGTGCCGACGAAGCACGCGACGGCGCCCACCTTCGGATTTTGCGCGCGCAGCGCGGCCACTTCCGTCGACAGGTCGAAATCTTCTGTCTGAACGCGGACGGTCATCGTATGTCCTCGCTGGCTTAGCCGCCCGTGACGGGCGGGAAGAACGCGACTTCGCAGCCGTCGGTGATGCGCGTGCCGGCGTCCGTCATCACATGATTGCAGGCCATGCGCAACGCGCGGCCTTCGGCGAGCGCCTCGGCCCACACGCCGCCGCGTACGCGCAACCACGCGCGCACGTCGCCGACGGTCGCGATGCCTTCGGGAAGGTCGACGGATTCGTCGGACCGGCCGAGCGCTTCACGCACGCTCGCAAAATATTTCAGCTGGATCTTCATGTTCGGTAGCGGTCGGATGACGGCCGCGTTCAGTTCAGCAACTCGGAAAACGGGATGAAGCGCACGGTCTCGCCGGCGCTGATCGCATGATTCGGCGGATTGTCGATCAGCCCATCGCCCCAGACGGTCGACGTCAGCACGGCCGAACTCTGGTTTGGAAACAGATCGAGGCCGCCCGCGGCGTTCACGCGGGCACGCAGGAACTCATTGCGGCGGTCGCCCTTTTGCTGCGTGAAATCGGCGCGCAGCGACAGCGCCCGCGGCGTGACCGTGCGCACACCGGCGAGGCGCAGCAGGAATGGCCGCACGAACAGCAGGAACGTGACGAAGGTCGACACGGGGTTGCCCGGCAGGCCAATGAAGAAGGTCTCGTTCGCGCCGCCTTGCGCATCCGACGTCGCCGCGCGATGGATGGCGCCGAACGCGAGCGGCTTGCCCGGTTTCATCGCGATCTGCCACATCGACAGACGGCCCTCCGCCTCGACCGCGGGCTTCACGTGGTCTTCTTCGCCGACGGAGACGCCGCCACACGTCAGGATCAGATCATGCGCCTGCGCGGCTTCACGCAGCGTCTGGCGGGTCGCGTCGAGCTTGTCGGGCACGATGCCGTAGTCGGTCACTTCGCAACCGAGCTTGTGCAGCAGGCCGGTCAGCGTGAAGCGGTTCGAGTTGTAGATGGCGCCCGGCTTGAGCGGCTCGCCGGGCATCGTCAGTTCGTCGCCGGTGAAGAACACGGCGACCTTCACGCGCCGCACCAACTCCAGATGCGCGCAGCCGACGGACGCCGCCAGGCCGAGCGCCTGCGGCGTGAGCCGCGTGCCCGCCGGCAGGATGGTTGCACCTTTGCGGATATCGGCGCCTTGTTGCG
The DNA here is from genome assembly GCF_017104715.1 of Burkholderia sp. Ac-20365. GTDB lineage: Bacteria > Pseudomonadota > Gammaproteobacteria > Burkholderiales > Burkholderiaceae > Paraburkholderia. The sequence goes on along the minus strand of NZ_JAAGPI010000058.1, from coordinate 15,325 downwards.
TGATCCATTCGCCTGCTTTAGGCGTGTGCAGGATCGTCACTTCATCGCCGACGGCTTCCGTCTGTTCCTGCATCACGATGGCATCCGCGCCGGGCGGCACGGTTGCACCCGTGAAAATGCGTGCCGCCGTGCCCTCTGCGAGCGGCTGCGGCGCGTGACCGGCGGGGATGCGCTGCGAGATGGGCAGACGCCGTTCGCCCTGCGACAACTCGGCAACGCGCACTGCATAGCCGTCCATCGAACTCGTGTTCATCGGCGGGACGTCGAGGGGCGAGACGACGTCGGCGGCAAGCACCCGGTTGATGGCTTCCAGGGTTGGAAGCGTTTCTTTGCCGTCGATTTGCACGGCCGCGCCGAGCAATGTGGCGAGCGCGTCGGCTGTCGAGAGCATCGGTGCGCGTGGCGCGGGCTGGGCGGGTGATGGAGTGGACATCGATCGTTCGGGAAGCGATGAGGAAATATTTATTGTAGCGGGGGTGGGCGAGTCGTGTAGTTGGCGTTTTTTTGTCTTGCGACGCTGTGTGGTCTGCTTTCGCTTTCGCTGGCATCTGCGCTTTGTCTTGCCTGCTTCACGCGTTGCCCCTGTGCGGGGCGGCACTTACTTTCTTTGCCGCCGCAAAGAAAGTAAGCAAAGAAAGCGGGCTAACACCGCCCGTTCTTGACCTCCGCCTGATGGCCCCCAACAGTTCCTCCACTTCACACGGCAACTTCTCAGTCACCGCCCGTTGCCAACGCTCCGAACGGACGCCTCACCCGCTTCAATCACCCGTAGCGCCGCTGGCGGCAGCGAATGGTTTGCGCCGCCCAGGTGGCAAACTGTGTGTCGGTCGTAGTGCTCCACACCTCAGCGCTCTTACGACACCGATCGTGCTTTTCAGTTCGGAGTGGTGTGCATACGCCGCGAAAGCCTACACACAGTTCACCACCATAGAACGTGGGAGATTTGATCGCGCGTGTGGCGACGCGGGAGTGTGAAGCGGGTGAGGCGCTCAATAAGAGCGTTGGCAGCGGGCATCGAGAAGAGCGATGTCGCGAACAGGACGGGGCCGTTGGGGGCCCGTGGGCAAGAACAAGGGCTAGCGGTGTTCAGCGGCTTTCTTTTGCCTACTTTTCTTTGCCGCGGCAAAGAAAAGTAGGTGCCGCCCCGCACAGGGGCGACGCCTGAAGTACCAATAACAAAACGCGGATGCCAGCAAAAACACGAGCAAACCAAACCAGCGTCGCAGACAAAAAAACAACCCTTACCGTGTCCGCTCAGCAACAAACGCCTTAACCTGCTCAGCATCCGCCGCCAGCACTTCAAACCGCTGAGGCAGCGCCTCCAGACCACTAAACGCTGCCGGCCGCTCAGGCTCACGTTCGAGCGCTTCACGAATGGTTTCGCCGAACTTGATCGGCTGGGCAGTCTCCAGCACGATCATCGGCACACCTGCCTGCAGATGCTCACGCGCAACCTTGACGCCATCGGCAGTATGCGTATCGATCATCGTGTCATACCGCTGGAACACGTCGCGAATCGTATCGACGCGATCGTCGTGGCTGCTGCGCCCCGACACGAAACCAAACTCCTGCACGCGTGCAAAATCACCGCTCGCCTGAAGATCGAAACCGCCCTTCTCCTCGACATCGCGGAACAGTTGCAGCACACGCTTCGGATCGCGCCCCAGCAGATCGAACACGAAACGCTCGAAGTTCGATGCCTTCGAAATGTCCATGCTCGGGCTGCTCGTGTGATACGTCTCCGACGACTTGCGCACGCGATAAATCCCCGTGCGGAAGAACTCGTCGAGCACGTCGTTCTCGTTGGTCGCGACCACGAGCTTCTCGATCGGCAGGCCCATCATGCGCGCGATGTGACCCGCGCACACGTTGCCGAAGTTGCCCGATGGCACCGTGAACGACACGCGCTCGTCGTTGCTCTTCGTCGCCGCGAAATAGCCCTTGAAGTAGTACACGACCTGCGCGACCACGCGCGCCCAGTTGATCGAGTTAACCGTGCCGATCTTCTGCTGCGCCTTGAACGCGTGATCGTTCGATACGGCCTTGACGATGTCCTGGCAATCGTCGAACACGCCTTCGATCGCGATGTTGAAAATGTTCGGATCCTGCAGCGAGTACATCTGCGCCGTCTGGAACGCGCTCATCTTCTTATGCGGCGACAGCATGAACACGCGAACGCCCTTCTTGCCGCGCATCGCGTATTCGGCCGCGCTGCCCGTGTCGCCCGACGTCGCGCCGAGAATGTTCAGCGTTTCGCCATGCCTGGCCAGCGTGTACTCGAACAGGTTGCCGAGCAGCTGCATCGCCATGTCCTTGAACGCAAGCGTCGGACCGTTCGACAGTTCGAGCAGCGACAGCGGCGTGCCGCCTTCGACGCCCAGCGTCTTCAGCGGCGTAATCTGTGCAGCGTTCTCTTCGTCGCGCACGTTGCAGTACACCTGTGCCGTGTACGTGCGGCGCGTCAGTTCCCGCAGGTCTTCGTCGGGAATGTCGTCGCTGAACTTGCGCAGGATCTCGAACGCGAGATCCGCGTACGGCAGCGCGCGCCAGCGCGCGAGTTCATCCGCGGACACCTTCGGATAGTCGTTCGGCAGATACAGGCCGCCATCCTTCGCGAGACCGCCGAGCAGGATGTCGGAGAACGTATGGCGCTCGCCGATGCCGGCGCCGCGCGTGGAGATGTAATTCATGAGCTAGCCTCTTTAGGTGTCGTCAGTTCAGCGCTTCCATGCGCAGCTTCGTCACCTTCGACACGACCGTCTTCAGCGCCTCGATACTCGCGATCGCCGCGTTGACGTTCTTTTCGACCGTCTCGTGCGTGATCAGGATGATGTCCGTCTCGCCCTTCTTCGACACGTCGACCTGTTCCGATTCCTTCTGCAGCAGCGCGTCGATCGAGATGCCCGTGTCGGCCAGAATGCGCGTGATGTCGGCCAGCACGCCCGTTACGTCGGCAACACGCAGACGCAGGTAGTAGCCGCTCGTCACTTCGTCGATCGGCAGGATCGGCGTGCTCGACAGACGGTCCGGCTGGAACGCCAGATGCGGCACACGATGCTCAGGATCCGCCGTATGCAGACGCGTCACGTCGACGAGATCGGCGACCACGGCGGAAGCCGTCGGCTCCGCGCCCGCGCCCTTGCCGTAGTACAACGTCGTGCCGACCGCATCGCCGTGCACGACGACCGCGTTCATCGCGCCTTCCACGTTGGCGAGCAAACGCTTGGCGGGAATCAGCGTGGGATGTACGCGCAGTTCGATGCCCTTGTCCGTGCGGCGCGTAATGCCGAGCAGCTTGATCCGGTAGCCGAGTTCTTCCGCGTACTTGATGTCGATCGCGGCCAGCTTGCTGATGCCTTCGACGTACGCCTTGTCGAACTGCACGGGCACGCCGAACGCGATCGCGCTCATGATCGTCGCCTTGTGCGCGGCGTCCACGCCTTCGATATCGAAGGTCGGGTCGGCTTCCGCGTAGCCGAGTTCCTGCGCGGCCTTCAGAGCGGTGGCGAAGTCGAGCCCGCGATCGCGCATCTCCGACAGGATGTAGTTCGTCGTGCCGTTGATGATGCCCGCGATGTACTGGATGCGATTGGCCGTCAGCCCTTCGCGCAGCGCCTTGATGATCGGGATGCCGCCCGCGACGGCCGCTTCGAACGCGACCGTCACGCCCTTCGCGCGCGCCGCCTCGAAGATTTCCGTGCCGTGCACGGCGAGCAGCGCCTTGTTGGCCGTCACCACATGCTTGCCGTTGTTGATCGCGCGCAGCACGAGTTCGCGCGCGAGGCCCGTGCCGCCGATCATCTCAGCAATGATGTCGATGGACGGATCGTCGACGACCGAACCGAAGTCATCGGTAATCGCGACGGTGCCCGCTTCGCTGCCGAGCGCTGTGGTGGCCTTGGCGGGATTGCGCACGGCAATGCGCGCAATCTCGATGCCGCGGCCCGCGCGTCGGTTGATTTCTTCCTGGTTGCGGCGCAGTACCGTGAAGGTGCCGCTGCCTACCGTGCCGAAGCCCAGCAGTCCAACTTTGATCGGTTCCATGCAGCGTGTGTTTCGAGTGAGAGATTGGTAAATCGGTTCGGGGCGCGGATAAACCGCGCTCAGGCCGCGTGGCGTTTGCGATAGCCGTCGAGGAAGCGCGCGATCCGGTTGATCGAATCGGCGAGATCGTCGACGTTCGGCAGGAACACGACGCGGAAGTGATCCGGCGTCTTCCAGTTGAAGCCGCTGCCCTGCACGAGCAGCACGCGTTCTTCCAGCAGCAGATCGAGGATGAACTGCTGGTCGTTTTCGATCGGGTACATCTTCGGGTCGAGGCGCGGGAACATGTACAGCGCCGCTTCGGGCTTCACGCAGGTCACGCCCGGGATCGCCGTCAGCATGTCGTACGCGAGTTCGCGCTGCTTGTAGAGCCGCCCGCCCGGCATGATCAGTTCATTGATGCTCTGATAGCCGCCCAGCGCCGTCTGGATCGCATACTGGCCGGGCACGTTCGGGCACAGGCGCATCGACGCGAGAATGCCGAGGCCTTCGAAATAGTCTTTCGCGCGACGGCGGTTTTCGCCCGTCAGGCCCGACACCCACATCCAGCCCGCGCGGTAGCCACACGAGCGGTAGCTCTTCGACAGGCTGTTGAAGGTGACGGTGAGCACGTCCTCCGACAGCGCCGCCATCGACGTATGCGTCTTGCCGTCGTAGACGATCTTGTCGTACACCTCGTCCGCGAAAATCACGAGGCCGTGTTCGCGCGCGATCTGGATCAGACCGAGCAGCAGTTCGTCCGAGTACAGCGCGCCCGTCGGGTTGTTCGGGTTGATGACCACCAGCGCTTTCGTGTTCGGCGTGATCTTCGCGCGAATATCGTCGAGATCGGGCATCCACGCGTTCGATTCGTCGCAGATGTAATGTACGGGCGTGCCGCCCGACAGGCTCACGCCCGCCGTCCACAGCGGGTAATCCGGCGCGGGCAGCAGCACTTCGTCGCCGTCGTTCAGCAGCGCCTGCAAGGCCATCACGATCAGCTCGGACGCGCCGTTGCCGATGTAGATGTCGTCCAGTTCCACGCCCACCACGCCCTTTTGCTGCGCGTAATGCATGATCGCCTTGCGCGCCGCGAACACGCCCTTCGAGTCCGAATAGCCCGACGACGTGGGCAGGTTGCGGATCATGTCCTGGATGATTTCATCCGGCGCCTCGAACCCGAACGGCGCCAGATTGCCGATGTTCAGCTTGATGATGCGATGGCCTTCCTCTTCGAGGCGCTTCGCATGTTCGAGAACGGGCCCGCGAATGTCGTAGCAGACGTTCAACAGCTTGTTGGATTTGAGTATCGGTTTCACGACGGGCACTTCATCCTGGGTAAATGGGCGGGACACCGGGTGAGCGGGACCACGGAGCGCTCGCCCCGGGCAGCGGGCAAGCGATGAGACGGGATTGCGCGGCGGGCGGTCCCGGCCACGCGGCGCGGGCAGGCGCAGTGCATGAAACGGAACGTGGGCGGCACATGACCGTCGGGGCCGTCGGGAGGCCGGACAGGCGTTCGGGTAGCGCCTTTCGCCGACGCTTTCCGGGTCACTGCGGGACACCCCACGGGCAACGGCCAGGCGCAGTCGCCAGCCTTGCGGGCGCGGCTTGTGGCAGCGCGCGAACCTGAAGGGAGCCGCCGGGCGGCTAAAAAGTTATAATTTAGCGGATTTTGGCCGGGTTCCGCAATGCACCACGCAAGGCTGTGCAAGCCTTCGGCACGCGGCGGCAGGCACCCGGCGAGGCGTGCGCAAGGTCCGGCAGCCGCTGCCGCTCAGGCGCAGCGCCCGTCCCTGTCGCATTGAACCCGGGCCTGTGCATGCCAGTCGAACCGCGACTGCATGTCTTACGACGACCACGGAAAACCAGTTTGAAATTACACCAGGATTCAAGCGGCGCCCTGAATACCGTCACGGGCTACGGCGCTGGCTATGTCGATATCAATCTCGAACGCCATACGGGCAGCATCATCGTGTTGCCGCAAAGCCCGGTCATCCCGTGGCCGGTGTCGTCGTTCGAGACGCTGTCACCCGAGCACTTCGCGCTGCTGATCGAGCCGGCGCCGGAAGTCGTCATCTTCGGCAGCGGCGAGCGCCTGCGCTTTCCGCATCCGCGTCTCACGGCCGCGCTCGCCGCGCACCGGATCGGCGTCGAGACGATGGACTTCAAGGCCGCCTGCCGCACTTACAACATCCTGATGGCTGAAGGCCGCAAGGTCGCTGCGGCGCTGCTGATCGAAGGCTGAACGCCTGACATCGCCATGGCATTCCGGATGCCTCGTCATCCGGATCAAGTACACTGCGCGGCCGGGCGCCCCTTGTGGCCTGACGCCCTGCCGCCATGTAAGGCCCGGTAAGCCGGCAGCGGATCGCGCGGCGCGGCGTCATAAGGTTGCGATAAGCATCGCGCAGGGACAATGCGCGCCGGCGGGCAGCGCCGCACCGGATGCGGCGCGAGTCCGCGATGCCCTGTCCGTATCTGCGCCGCGACATGACGCCGGCGCGCTGCGCGCCGCAGCAACGGACAGCCGTCCGAACGGGATAAGAAAGAAGCCGCGACAGCGGCGCCGACAAAGGTTGAAACACACATGAACGACAAGCCGTCCGGGCTCACGCTCAATCGCACGACGGTCCTGCTGCTCGTGCTCGCGCTGGCCGTGATCTGGTTCGTACCGCTCGGCTGGCGCCATCTGCTGCCAAGCGACGAAGGCCGCTACGCGGAAATGGCGCGCGAGATGTTCGTCACGAACGACTGGATCACGCCGCGCTACAACGACTACAAGTACTTCGAGAAGCCGCCGCTGCAAACCTGGGCGAACGCGCTGTCGTTCGCGTGGTTCGGCATCGGCGAATGGCAGGCGCGGCTCTACACCGCGCTGACGGGCTTCGTGGGCGTGCTGCTGGTCGGCTACACGGGCGCGCGTGTGTTCAATGCCGCTACGGGCATCTTCGCCGCCGTCGTGCTTGCGAGCGCGCCGTACTGGTATCTGATGGGCCACTTCAATACCCTCGACATGGGCCTGTCGTTCTGGATGGAAGTCACGCTGTGCGCACTGCTGCTCGCGCAGCGCCCCGGGCTCGCCGCACGCGAACAGCGTCTGTGGATGTGGCTCGTCTGGGCATCGATGGCGCTCGCGGTGCTGTCGAAGGGCCTGGTCGGCCTGATCCTGCCGGGCGCCGTGCTGGTGCTGTACACCGTCATCGCGCGCGACTGGGCGCTGTGGAAGCGCCTCTATCTGGTAAGCGGGCTGATCGTGTTCTTCGCGGTCGTCACGCCGTGGTTCCTGCTCGTGCAGGACCGCAACCCCGAGTTCTTCAACTTCTTCTTCATCGTCCAGCAGTTCCGGCGCTATCTGACGCCCGAGCAGAACCGTCCCGGCCCATTCTGGTACTTCCTGCCCGTGATGCTGGTCGGCTTCCTGCCGTGGCTGTCGGTCGCGTTTCAAAGCGCGCGGCACGCGCTGCGCATGCCGCGCCAGGCCAACGGCTTCGCACCCGTGACGCTGCTGTTCGTGTGGACGGCCTTCATTTTCCTGTTCTTCAGCGCATCGCACTCGAAGCTGCTGTCGTACACGCTGCCCATCGCGCCCGCGATTGCGCTCGTGATCGGCATGTATCTGCCCCTCGTCACGCGCGAGCGGTTTCACCGGCATCTGACGGGTTATGCGCTGTTCCTCGTCGCGGGCGGCTTCGGCGCGGTGTTTCTGGGGCATCTCGGCGACAAGCGCAATCCGAACGCGTTGTACCTCGAGTTCCGCACGTGGGTGTACGCCGCGCTCGCCGTCGGCTTCGTGTTCACGCTCATTGCGATCTGGATCAACCGGCGCACGCGCCACGCGGCGAACGTGAGCGCAAACGGATCGCCGACGGGCATTGCGGGCGCCGCGGCGGCGTTCGGTATCGGCTGGGTGCTGCTCGCGACGATCGCCGGCACGGGCCACGACGCGTTCGGCCGGCTGTCGTCGGGTGCGCCGCTCGCGCCCGATGTGAAGGCCGCGCTCGCGAAACTGCCCGCCGACACGCCGTTCTACTCGGTCGGCGTGCTCGATCACACAGTGCCGTTCTACATCGACCATACGATGATCATGGTCGAGCATCCCGACGAACTGGCGTTTGGCGTCTCCGTGGAACCGCAAAAATGGGTGCCGACGATCCCGCAATGGGTCGAGCGCTGGAAGTCGGACCGTTACGCGATGGCGCTGATGTCGCCCGACCGCTACAAGGAATTCAGCGACCAGCATCTGCCGATGACCGTCGTCGCGCGCGACTCGCGCCGCGTGATCGTCGAGAAGCCGCTTGCGGCCGGAACGGATGCCGGCGCGCCTGGCGCCGCGCAGGCCCAACCCGCCCCGGCACCCGCCGCTGCCTCACAGCCGCAGCAATGACCGCTTTCCTCACCCGAACTTTTCTTCGATGAACCCGATTTCGCTTTTCTGCATCCTCGCGGGCGTCGCGCTGAACGCGACGGCCCAGCTGCTCCTGAAGGCCGGCACGAACGCCATCGGCCATTTCGACTTCACGGTGTCCAACATCATCCCGATCGGCTGGCGCATCGCGACGCAGTTGCCGATCATCGGCGGGCTTACCTGCTACGTGCTGAGCGTGGTCGTGTGGATCGTCGGGCTGTCGCGCGTGGACGTGTCGATCGCCTATCCGATGCTGTCGCTGGGCTATGTTGTGAACGCCTTCGCCGCGTGGTATCTGTTCGGCGAAGTGTTGTCGGCGCAACGCCTCGTGGGCATTGGCGTGATCCTGGTCGGCGTGGTGCTGGTGGCGCGCAGCTGAGATCCCCGGCTGACACCGCCCCGACGTAGCGGAAACGCCCCTGGCAACCCTGCTCGCGTCTGCTAATGTCTTCTGAAAAGTTTCGAACGCTGGACATTACAGCGGAACTCGCACATGATCGCCGCCGCATTCAGGCGCAGATCGACGCAAACGCAGGAATTTGAGCGCAACACAAGCTAAACGTCAGTGTTTCGTAAGATAAGCGGCCTGAGACCCATTTTTACATCGAGCAAAACCATCCATGACCCAGTCATCTGTTCCGTTTTTGCCGTTCGTTCGTCCCGAGATCGATGAAGAAACGATCCGCGGTGTAGTCGACGTGCTCCGCTCCGGCTGGATCACGACGGGCCCGCAGAACCAGGCGTTCGAAAAGGCGTTGTCGGAATATTGCGGCGGCCGCCCGGTGCGCACCTTCAACTCGGGCACGGCCACGCTGGAAATCGGTCTGCGCATCGCGGGCGTGGGCGCCGGGGACGAAGTCATCACGACGCCCGCGACGTGGGTCTCGACGAGCAACGTGATTCTCGAAGTCGGCGCGACGCCCGTGTTCGTCGATATCGACCCGGCCACGCGCAACATCGATCTGGATCTGCTGGAAAAGGCGATCACGCCGCGCACGAAGGCGATCATTCCCGTGTTCCTGTCGGGCCTGCCCGTCGACATGGACCGCCTCTACGCGATCGCCCGCGCGCACAAGCTGCGCGTGATCGAAGACGCTGCGCAGGCATTCGGCTCGACGTGGAACGGCGAGCGCATCGGCAAGCTCGGCGACATCGTGTCGTTCAGCTTCCACGCGAACAAGAACCTGACGTCGATCGAAGGCGGCGCCCTCGTGCTGAACAACGAGGAAGAAGCCGTCCTCGCGCAGAAATACCGGCTGCAGGGTATCGTGCGCACGGGCTTCGACGGCATGGATTGCGAATTGCTGGGCGGCAAGTACAACCTGACGGACGTCGCCGCGCGCGTCGGGCTCGGCCAGTTGCAGCATATCGAGCGCTTCAACGCGCAGCGCAGGAAGCTCGCGCGCGCGTATTTCGGCGGTTTCGAAGGCGGCGCGGCGGTCAAGCTCGGCATGGGCCTGCCGCTCGCGGATTTCGAAAACAGCAACTGGCACATGTTCCTCGTGACGCTGCCGCTCGCGCGCCTGTCGCTGACACGCGCGCAGTTCATGGAGCAGATGAAGGAACGCGGCATCGGCACGGGCACGCACTACCCGGCCATCCACCTGTTCTCGCTGTATCGCGCGATGGGCTACAAGGAAGGCATGTATCCGCATGCTGAGCACTACGGCGCGACCACGCTCACGCTGCCGCTCTTCACGCAGATGAATGAAAGCGACGTCGCGCGCGTGTGCCACGCCGTCAACGAAATTTGCGAACAATACGGCCGATAATCGGCCAAACAGGCAGTCAACCAAGCGGTCAACAAGCGGAAACCCAGCGGAAATGAATCAAACGGACCCACGCCCGGTCGCGCCCGAAGTCTCGATCATCATCCCCGTGTACAACGAGGAAGCGGGCCTCGGCCAGCTGTTCTCGCGCCTGTATCCGGCGCTCGACGCGCTCGGCACGAGCTACGAGGTGATCTTCATCAACGACGGCAGCCGCGACAAATCGGCCGCGCTGCTCGCCGAGCAGTTCCGTGCCCGCCCCGACACCACGCGCGTGATCCTGCTGAACGGCAATTACGGGCAGCATATGGCGATTCTCGCGGGCTTCGAGCAGTCGCGCGGCCAGATCGTCATCACGCTCGATGCCGACCTGCAGAATCCGCCTGAAGAAATCGGCAAGCTGTGCGCGAAGATGCGCGAAGGCTACGACTACGTCGGCACGATCCGCATGCAGCGACAGGACAGCCTGTGGCGGCGCAAGGCGTCGCTCGTGATGAACCGCCTGCGCGAGCGCATCACGCGCATCAAGATGACTGACCAGGGCTGCATGCTGCGCGCGTACAGCCGCCACATCATCGACACGATCAACCGCTGCGGCGAAATCAACACGTTCATTCCCGCGCTCGCCTACACGTTCGCGCAGAACCCGGTCGAAATCGAAGTCGCGCATGAAGAGCGCTTCGCGGGCGAATCGAAATATTCGCTGTACAGCCTGATTCGTCTGAACTTCGACCTCGTGACGGGCTTTTCGGTCGTGCCGCTGCAGTGGCTGTCGTTCATCGGCGTGATCCTGTCGATGGGCTCGGCGGCGCTGTTCGTGCTGCTGCTGATTCGCCGCTTCATCATCGGCGCGGAAGTGCAAGGTGTGTTCACGCTGTTCGCGATCACGTTCTTCATGCTCGGCGTGATCATCTTCGCGCTCGGGCTGCTGGGCGAATACATCGGCCGCATTTATCAGCAGGTGCGCGCGCGTCCGCGCTATCTGGTGCAGACCATTCTCGAGGAGCGCAACGGCGAACCCGTCGCCGCGCAGCCGCGCCAGTCGGTCGTGCAAGGCGTGCAGCCGGCGCCCGTGATCGGACACGATCAGGGGATGGAGCGATGAAGCCACGCGCCGTCGTCTTCGCGTATCACAACGTCGGTGTGCGCTGCCTGCAGGTGCTGCTCGCGCGCGGCGTCGACGTCGCGCTGGTCGTCACGCACGAAGACAGCCCGACGGAGAACATCTGGTTCGGCAGCGTCGCTTCCGTGGCGGCCGAACACGGCATTCCCGTCGTCACGCCCGCCGATCCGAAAAGTCCGGAATTGCGCGCGCTCGTCGTCAAGACACAGCCGGATTTCATCTTTTCGTTCTATTACCGGCACATGCTGCCCGTCGATCTGCTCGCTGTCGCGCCGCGCGGCGCGTTCAACATGCACGGGTCCTTGCTGCCGAAGTACCGTGGCCGGGTGCCGACCAACTGGGCGGTGCTGAACGGCGAGACGGAAACGGGCGCAACGCTGCATGAAATGGCGGCCAAGCCCGATGCCGGCGCGATCATCGCGCAGACGCCCGTGCCCATCCTGCCCGACGACACGGCCGCGCAGGTGTTCGACAAGGTGACGGTCGCCGCCGAACAGACGCTATGGCGCGTGCTGCCCGCGCTGCTCAAGGGCGAGGCGCCGCATCTGCCGAACGATCTCGCGCACGGCAGCTATTTCGGCGGACGCAAGCCGGAAGACGGGCGCCTGGACTTCAGCCAGAGCGCCCAGCAGGTCTACAACCTGATTCGCGCCGTCGCGCCGCCGTATCCGGGCGCGTTTACGGATATCGACGGCGAACGTTTCGTGGTTGCGCGGGCGCGGCTCGCCTCGCCCGGCACGCCCGGCGGGGATTTGCCGCCCGGCATCCACGTAGGCGATAATGGCTTTTTTGCGACATGCGGCGACGGCCGCGTGATTGCGATCCACGAATTGCGGCATCAGCGCGACGATCAGCACCAGACAAGCGAGCGCGTCGTCACCCCCGCCGAATTCACCCAGCTCACTCAATCTTCCCGTAACACATGAAAAAAGTCCTGATTCTGGGTGTGAACGGCTTCATCGGCCATCACCTGTCCAAGCGCATTCTCGAGACGACCGACTGGGAAGTGTTCGGCATGGACATGCAGACCGAACGCCTCGGCGACCTCGTCAACCACGAGCGCATGCACTTCTTCGAAGGCGACATCACGATCAACAAGGAGTGGGTCGAGTATCACGTGAAGAAGTGCGACGTGATCCTGCCGCTGGTCGCGATCGCCACGCCCGCTACCTACGTGCAGCAGCCGTTGCGCGTGTTCGAACTGGACTTCGAGGCGAATCTGCCCATCGTCCGTTCGGCTGTGAAGTACGGCAAGCATCTGGTCTTCCCGTCCACGTCGGAAGTCTATGGCATGTGTTCGGACGAGCAGTTCGACCCGGACGCGTCCGCCCTCACCTACGGCCCGATCAACAAGCCGCGCTGGATCTACGCGTGCTCGAAGCAGTTGATGGACCGCGTGATCTGGGGCTACGGCATGGAAGGCCTGAACTTCACGCTGTTCCGTCCGTTCAACTGGATCGGCCCGGGCCTCGACTCGATCTACACGCCGAAGGAAGGTTCGTCGCGCGTCGTGACGCAGTTCCTCGGCCATATCGTGCGCGGCGAGAACATCAGCCTCGTCGACGGCGGTGCGCAAAAGCGCGCGTTCACGGATATCGACGACGGCATCAGCGCGCTGATGAAGATCATCGAGAACAAGGACGGCGTCGCCACGGGCAAGATCTACAACATCGGCAACCCGACCAACAACTTCTCGGTGCGCGAACTCGCGCACAAGATGCTCGCGCTCGCGGCTGAGTTCCCTGAATACGCGGAGATGGCGAAGAAGGTGCAACTGGTCGAAACGTCGTCGGGCGCTTACTACGGCGCGGGCTATCAGGACGTGCAGAACCGCGTGCCGAAGATCGACAACACGAAGCAGGAACTCAACTGGGCGCCGACCTCGACGTTCGACGAAGCGCTGCGCAAGATTTTCGAAGCGTACCGTGGTCATGTCGCCGAGGCACGCGCCCTCGTCGAGCAACAGTAAGGGCTGTCGCGCTTGGCTCTGATCGTCCTGAAGATCGATGTCGATACGCTGCGCGGCACGCGTGAAGGCGTGCCGAATCTCGCGCGTATCTTCGATCGCTACAAGGCACGCGCCACGTTCCTGTTCAGCCTCGGCCCGGATCACACCGGCTGGGCGATGCGGCGCGTGCTGCGGCCCGGCTTTCTGAAGAAGGTGTCGCGCACGTCCGTGGTCGAGCACTACGGCGTGAAGCAGCTGATGTACGGCGTGCTGCTGCCCGGCCCCGACATCGGCGCGCGCGCGCGTTCGGAAATGCGCGCGATCCACGAAGCCGGCTTCGAATGCGGCATCCACACGTGGGACCACGTCTACTGGCAGGACAACGTGCGTTCACGTCCGCGTGACTGGACCGTCGCGCAGATGCAGAAGAGCCACGACCGTTTCGCCGACATCTTCGGCATGCCGCCCGTCACGCACGGCGCGGCGGGCTGGCAGATGAACGGCCATGCGTTCGAGCAGATCGACGCCTGGGGCATGCAGTACGCGTCCGATGGGCGCGGGCATACGCCGTATTTTCCGGTCGTGGGCGGCCGCACGCTGTCGCATGTGCAGATGCCGACCACGCTGCCCACGCTTGACGAAGTGCTCGGGATCGACGGCATCGACACGCACAATGTCGCGCAGTGGATGCTCAAGCGCACCGAGAACAATCCGCACGACCAGGTGTTCACGTTGCACGCGGAACTCGAAGGCCAGAAGCTCGCGCCCGTGTTCGAGCAACTGCTCGCCGGCTGGCGCGCGCAAGGCCACACGTTCGCAACGATGGGCGACTACCATGCCACGCTAGACCGCGACACCCTGCCGTCGTACCCTGTGACGTGGGGCGAGATTCCGGGCCGCTCCGGCGAACTGATCGTCCAGCCCGACTAGCCGTGCAGCGGTGCGCGCATCTCCCGAACATGCTTCGTCCGATGCGTCGCGCGACAGATCTCGCAGCGCCCGCAAGCAACCCCGAAGACAATCACGCGCGCGGCCCACGCCGCCGCCGACACCGATAAGCGTCGATAACAAACCGGAGGACCTCGTGCCCATCGCAGTCGATCAACCCGTTCCCGACTTCACCGCCCCGGCTACGGGCGGCGACTTCACGCTGTCCAGCCTGCGCGGCAAGAAAGTCGTCGTGTATTTCTATCCGAAGGACAACACGCCCGGCTGCACGACGGAAGGTCTGCAGTTCCGCGACCTGTATCCGAAGTTCAAGAAGGCGGGCGCGGAGATCATCGGCGTGTCGCGCGACAGCGTGCGTTCGCACGATAACTTCAAGGCCAAGCTCGAACTGCCGTTTACCTTGGTATCGGACCCGGATGAAACGCTGTGCACGCTCTTCGGCGTCATGAAATTGAAGAAAATGTATGGCAAAGAAGTACGGGGAATTGAGCGCTCCACGTTTGTCATCGACGCTGAAGGCGTGCTCCGCCAGGAATGGCGCGGCGTCAAGGTGCCAGGTCACGTCGATGACATTCTGGAGGCTGTACAAGCGCTTTGAGGCGCGTTATATTGGGCCGCAATGAGTGCCTGTTCACATACTTTTTTCCGCAGTTGCGCTGCAGATCGCGTCTTCGTCGCCGCTGACCGCAAGGCAGTCATCCCGGCAATGAGGCGAGCCATCAGGCGCAATGCGATGACCGAAGTCGAGCCGCTTGCCCCGTCTGCCGGGGCGGCGGCTTTTTTAATTGCGCGCAGCAGTTCGCGTCGTTCGCAGCGCACTTTCGTCAAGGAGCCGATCGAAGACCAGGCGAACCGGCATTACTAATCCGACACGCGCCACCGGACGCAAATTGCGAGCGCACAACGCACGACAGTTTGCGGCAGGCGGCGAAGAATTGTGACCCGCTTTATTTGAGGGAAACCATGCCTTTGCCTACCCCACCCAGCAAGCTCGGCAATCTGTTGCCGCCTGATGAATACACGGCGAAGCCTGCAAAGCCTGGTCGAAAACAGGCGCAAGAAGGGGAGCAAGCCGCATCGGCCGAATATGGCCGCGCCAATGTTGA
>NZ_JAAGPI010000057.1 GCF_017104715.1 Burkholderia sp. Ac-20365 | reverse complement strand
GGGCGGGTCATTAAAAAAAAAAAAAAAAAAAAAAAAAAAATATATATAATCTCATAAATATACTAAAAACACAAACGTACGATATGCGTATGTTATCTATGTAGCGCTCACCTCATCTCCATGCACCTGTTCGAGTCTCTTCATATCTCTTTCACGCTTCCTTTATTCTTGATATTTCTCCTGCAGCATTAGCGCTCCATCTACTCTCACTATGATGCAACATGTCACTGTATTCTATCACCACT
>NZ_JAAGPI010000056.1 GCF_017104715.1 Burkholderia sp. Ac-20365 | reverse complement strand
CCCGGCGTCACCTGCGCGAGCGGCGGCAGCGGCATCGGCAGGCCGTCGGCGCCCGGCTGCTCGGCGACATACTCGCTGCCGGCAGGCGCACCGTAACCCGGCGCGCCGCGGCCGCGCTGCGACATCTCCAGATGCGTCACCTGACGCTCGAGCGACTGGATCTGCCGCTGTTGCTCATCGACGACGCGCATCAGCGTGTTGAGCCGCTCTTCGAGTGACTGGCTGCCGATGGCCTGAGCGGACACCCCCTGCGAAAGCGCGAACAGCATCGCGGCAGCAGGAATAGCCGCGAGTCGGACTCGCGGCTTCCTGCCTGTTGTATCGGTCATCATTGTTCTTCCCCCGGTGAAACGGGCAGCGCTTGGCTCGTTCTTATGCTTCGCGCTGCCGCTTTCTGTACGACTTCTCCTCCTGGTGATGCGTGTCGACGGGTGGCGGCCCGTCCTATCTCCTTGCATTTACTGCGTTTTGCAGGGCTTGTAGTACGCCGGCCTGGCGCAGCATCGCGGACGACATGGGTGCCGTCTGCAACGAGAGCTGCAACTGGTTGGCGACTTGCTGGTTATTGCCTGCGATCTGCAGTAGTTGAGCAATCGCGCCGGCCTGTTGCGCGTTGCTGGGTGCGATGGTTTGCGAGGCGAGTCCGGCGGGCGTCTGCAGCGCGACGGTCACGCCGCCGTTGCCGAACGAGATACCTGCCCTGATGTTGCCCGCGCCATTCGATGCCGATGCGCTCTGCGCGTTCGTGCCGCCCGTCAGCAGTTGCGGATTGTTGTTGAAGTCGATCGTCGCCGTGTTGAACCCGGCGTTGCGATCGCCCGCCACCTGCGTGACCTGCGATACGCCGTTGACCGCAATGCTCTGGCCGCCGATGGACTGGGCATTCGGGTCTGCGCCCGGATTGCCGTGGCCGTCGGTGACGCGCGCGAGCGTGTTGACGCTGGCCGTCAGCACGTTCGCAGCATTGGTGGCAACGGAGAGGGAGCCTTGCGCGAGCGCATTTGCGCCGTTCGGCAACTGCCATTGCGAAAGTACGTTCAATACGAAACCGGAGATCATCTGTCCGCCCGCGCCTTTACCGGTCTGCTGGGCGAGCACATCATCCCCGACGCTTTGCCACTGGATCGCCGCTGGCGCCACGTCGCGCGAGCTCGAGGCGTCGGCGGCATGGGCGCTGGTGGCGAAGCCGCACGTGAGCGCGATCAATGTCGCGAGCAGCGTGAGGCGAGGCGGGTTGAGGTCATGCTTCATGGGTGGTCAGAACAGGTCTGCCTTGATCAAGCCGTATTCGACAAAGGGAGTCGCGGCCGTGCCGTTGGCGAGCGCGCGCTCGCGCAGCCGCAAGGCCAGCGACTCGTTGTCCTGCAACAGCGGGGAATCCTCCCTGAAGGGTTTCCCGACGACTGCGAACACGAGCCCATTCCATGTCTTCGCGAAGTCCTCCTCGAGCAGGATCCGGTTGCCGAGTGCGGGGTCCGCGATGAAGATGCGACCGTCCTGCGCGTGCTTGACGATCACGAAATGCTCATAGCCGTCGAGGTTCATCAGAACCATGACGGGAATCTGGAGGTGATACAGCGCGTCCGTATTGACCCGGAATCCGCGGCCCCGCAGCCCGATCGTCTCGACGAACTTCTTCATGTCGAGCATCGAGAATCCGTTCTTGACCACGACTTCGGGCGTCGAGAAAACCATCATCCGGCGGATCAGCTCCGTCTCGGGAATCTCGATGCCGTAGCCAAACTTGAGAAGGGTCGCAAGCGCCGCCGCACCGCAGCTGTAATCGAACTGCTGGCTGACGATGTGGCGGTAACGCAGGTCCCTCATCGAGTGCACCGTCTTGGTAAGAGGAATACCTGCGAGAGTAGACGTGTCGACGCTCGCCTGTGCGTGCACTTGCGCACACAAGCCGCCAGTTGCGCACGCAACTGCGGCAACGGCGAGTCGTAACGCCGGGAACCGGTCAAACCCGGGCATGCTGGTCTCCTGCCAGGTTGCGCCGGCGGCCTGCATCGGCCGACGGCGCATCCCGTATGGTTGCTTTTCTTTTACTGTCCGCCAGGCTTAGCGGCTCGTGTTCATCGAAGCGATCGCGAGGCCGTTGTGCTGCACGTTGCCTGCGCCGCCCGCGATGTTCACGCCGATGTTGCCCGTGGCGCCGCTGAGCGCGTTGGCGCCGAGCATTGCCGTGCCTTCGAACGAGCCGTGGAACGAGACGCCCGCCGATTGCGACGAATCATCCGTGGCCACCATCGCTGCGCTGCCGTGGTTGCGCGAGACCGTCGACGTCGAAGCAGCCATGCTGTTGTTCTGCACGTTGCTGATACCCGACGCGACGTTCACGCCGACGTTGCCCGATGCGTACTGCAGCGAGCCGTCGCCGACCGAGGCGTTGACGTTGAAGTTGTTGATGTTCGCCTTGCCGCCGGAGCTCTGGTTGTTGAAGACCTGGGCATTGCCGAACACGTTGCCGGCATCGACGGAAGCGAGCGCTGCGTCGTTGCTCTGCGCGTTGTTGACGCCTTCCGCGATGTTGACGCCGATGTTGCCGCTCACGCGCTGTGCTGCGTTGCTGCCCGTCGTGGCCGTCAGGTTGCCCGCCTTCTGCGTGTTGATGTGCTGAGTGACCGAGCCATACACATCCACATCCGTCGACGCAACCGTCGAGCTGAAGCCCCACGACGCGGAGATGCTGTCGTGCGTCTTCGACTTCTCGACTTCATAGCCGCTCGACTGCTCGCCGTAGGCCATATAGCCGGAGCCCTGCTTGGCCTGGTAGCCCCACACCTTGCCCTGGCCCGAACCCTGGGCTGCGCCGAACGAGCCGCCGATCTGCTCCTGATTGGCATAGCTCGATTCCTTGTAGCCAGCCGACAGGCCGCCCGACACGCTGGCATGGCCCGAAGCGGTGTTGGTCCACGGGTTGTAGTTCGACGAGGCCTGGTAGCTGATGCCGGCATGTCCGCCCGCGGAAATGTGGCCGCCCGAGTTCTGGCTCTCGTGGCTGAAGCTGCCGCCGATCTGGGATGCCTGTGCGCTGTACTCGTAGCCGCCGCCCTTGACCGAGCTGCTCTGCTGGCCATATGCGTAACCGGCCGATGCCTGAGAGCCCTGCGCGCCATACGACTCGGACGAGTGCGAGGTCGACACGGAGGCCCAGGCATTGCCGCCGCCGTTGATCGACTTGTAGCTGTTGTCGATGCGCGTCGTGATCGAGCCGGACGTGTACGACTGGGCGTTCGGGCTGAGCGACGCGTTCGCATACGCGTGCTGGCTGTTGTTGACGACCGCGCCCGCCGTGCTGGACACGCTGACGCAGCCAAACAGCGTGACGAACCCTTCGATCCCGACGGCTTCTCCGACCAGTGTCGCGTTGAAGATGAACGGGTTCTTCAGCGGGCTCGCGAAGGCGCTGGTGGAAGCGGCTGCGAGGACGGCTGCTGCAATAAGAGTGCGCTTCATGGTTTCGCTCCGATACTAGTTGTGGTCAGTTAGAAAAGAGTGCCCGCCGGGGGACGGAGCACAAAACTGTTCGCCGTGGCATTACCGGCTCCGGCGGTCTGGTTGATCTGCACGATTCCGTTGACGTTCCTGAACGCGTCGCTGGAGATGCTGGCCTCGCGGACGCCTTGTGGCGCGACCGCTCGACCTTGACCGCCGTTGTTCGCGGCCGTCGCGGATAGCACCCCATCCGAGACGGTCTCGACCCCAGGCGCCGCAGTGCCGAGCTGCACACTGTTGCGCTGGAGATTCCCTGCGCCCGCAGACTGGTTCACCATCACCGCTCCGGACGAATTCGAAAATGCGTTGCCTTCGATCGACGCACGCGCGCTCGGCACCCGGACCCGGGCGGTGGCGCTCTGGGCGCTCGCGTTGTCGTTGGCCGCGGCGTCGCCGCTGGTGATCGTCAGCTGGTTGATCTGCGCGTTGTTGAGGCCCGCGGCCTGGTTCACCGTGATCGCGCCCGTCGCATTGACGGCGGCGCCCGTGGCTATGCTCGCGTCGCCGCTCACGCGTCCCACCTGTTGTGCGTACGACGCCTGCGACATGGCGAGCGAGAGGACGGCCAAAAGCGGAAGCGGACGAAGTAGCGTATTCATTTGTTCAGGCCTCCGAGCGCGCCGCCCAGCGCCGTCGACAGCGGCGCGAGCGCGCCCGTCACCGACGACGAGATCGTGCCGCCGATGCCCGGCGCCGGTTGCCCGATGCCGCCCGAGTTGAGCGCGACGTTGTTATTCGTGGTGTTGCCCGTCAGGATGCGCGTGACGGCCTGCAGGCCGGCGCCGCCCGCGATGCTGTTATCGAGGCCCGTCGAGCCGCGCGCGTTGGTCAGGTCGGCGTCCGACGCGACCTGAGCGAGCGTCGGGTTGAAGGTGTTGGCGGGAAAAGTCGAGACGCGCGAGCTGACGGGGTTCTGGTCTTTCGGCACGGGCGCATAGGCGATACGCGGCGCGATCTCGCGCTCGACGACGATGTCGCCGGGGTTGGCCGTCTGCGCGGCGGCCATACCCGTCAAGCCCGCGGCGCACAGGCCGGCGATGGCGGCGAGCCGGGTCGCACGAATCGTGCGGGTGCACAGCGTCCCCAGTGAAGCGATCATTTTATGTGTCCCCGGTCTATTCCGTATGGAGTGCGAAATAGTTCGCACTGGTCTGTTCTGCGTGTGCGATGTGTCGTTGCCGTGTTACTTGCGCTGATAGTTTGCTACGTTACCTTGCGCGGCCCGCGCAGCGTCGATCGGAATCGGCAGCGGCGAAGGCGGGGCGATTTCGTCCCACAACGTGACCGACGAGCCGTGCATCAACTGCGGTGTCGCAGCCACCATCACCATGCCGGCTGCGCCTCCGCGCTGACGCGACAGGATCTGATCGTCGAGCGCGAACTCTCCCGTGCCGCTGCTCGCGATGCTGTCGGCGGGCACGCTGAAAAACTGCCGACCGTTCGTATCGGTTTCGTTAGCAATATCCACGCCCGTCGCGGCGTCTCCGGTTGCGCTGGATGTTTCGTCGACGGATGCATGGGTGGCGGGCTGCACGGCCGCCGTCGATGTCGAAGTTGTCGCATCCGTGAAGGATTCCTGCGCATTCACGCCGACCGTCACAGACGACAGCGCGAGCGCGATACACACGGCGAGGCCGGCGGGCAGTACTGAAATCTGGTTCGAGTCGATGCGGAAAACGAGTCGCATGATGTCTCTCCTTGGTGCGGGACATTTAGCGAAACGTGTGCCATCGGTCGCAATCCGTTGATGCAATTGGACGACGTGAAATGGATCTGATGGGCGTCGCTGCAAATCGGACGAAAACGTTTCAGCTCTGAAACCTGGACCAGAAAACCGCTGGATTTCAATTCGATGCGTAAAGCACAACGCAAGCGTAGTACGTTGATAAAAAAGTATGGTGAATGCGCTTCCACCGTTTTAATCGGTCCCCAATGAGCATGCTCATGAACCGCAAACCCTTACTGGACAAGGCTGGACGATTTAATTCGCATATTTGTTTTCGACGGCTCGCGCGTATAGTAAGCTCTCATCCACAGCACACGATTTTAAAAAGCCCAGTACTGGGCCGTTTCAATACACGCGCCGTTTTTCGGGGATCAGCTGTCCGTACGGAATGGAATGGCCGTTCGGTTTTCGCTGTTTGCGAATCCCGTGCGAATAGGCGTGCCTGAAAAGCTAAATCCAGATCAGCACATGCCGTCATCCTTAACGTTCGTTGACGAGAGGATCTGAATAATGGAATCCGCCACGCGGCAACTGATTTACGTATCAAGAGATCCCAGCGCTGAATTGAACACGCGTTTCAATGAGCGCGGGTGGCATGTCGAGGTGGTCACGTCGGCGCGCGATGCACGCCGCGCCGTGCGTTCGGGGATGGCGGCGGGTGGTCTGCTCGATCTGTCGAGCTGTTTCCAGCAACATGAAATCGCGGCTTTCGAGTCGTGTCTGACCATGCCGAACGTCGGCTGGGTCGCGACTACCATGGCGGGCCAGCTACAGGACGCCGCATTGCGCCGCCTCGTACGCGATTATTGTTTCGATTACGTTACCGTGCCTTACTCGGGCGACCGGATCGTCGATTCCGTCGGTCATGCATACGGCATGGTTTCGCTCGGCGAGCCGGCATCGAACGATTCGTCGCAAGGCGGCTCCGAGGGCGAAATGGTCGGTTCGTGCGACGCGATGCTCGCGTTGTTCCGCTCGATCCGCAAGGTCGCGATGACCGACGCGCCGGTGTTTATCTCGGGCGAATCGGGCACCGGCAAGGAACTGACGGCCGTCGCCATTCACGAACGTTCTTCACGCCGCAACGCGCCGTTTATTCCCATTAACTGTGGTGCAATTCCACCGCATCTGCTGCAATCCGAACTGTTCGGCTACGAGCGCGGCGCGTTTACGGGCGCGAACCAGCGCAAGATCGGGCGCGTCGAGGCGGCCAACGGCGGCACGCTGTTTCTCGATGAAATCGGCGATTTGCCGCTCGAAAGTCAGGCGAGCCTGCTGCGCTTCCTGCAGGAGCGCAAGGTCGAGCGGCTGGGCGGGCATGGCTCGATCGAAGTCGATGTACGGATCATCTCGGCGACGCACGTCGACATGAACACGGCGATGATCGAAGGCCGCTTCCGTTCGGACCTGTATCACCGGCTGTGCGTGCTGCAGATCGACGAGCCGCCGCTGCGCGCGCGCGGTAAAGATATCGAACTGCTCGCGCGGCACATGCTGGAACGTTTCAGGAAAGATGCGAGCCGTCGGCTGCGTGGCTTCGCACCTGATGCCATCGCGGCACTTCACAACTACAGCTGGCCGGGCAACGTGCGCGAGCTGATCAACCGCGTGCGCCGCGCGATCGTGATGTCGGAAGGGCGGGCCATCACCGCACGCGATCTCGAACTGGCCGAATACGTCGAGATCGTGCCCGTGTCGCTTGCGCAGGCGCGCGAAGCGGCCGAGCGCCAGGCGATCGAGCTGGCGCTGCTGCGTCATCGCGGCCGTCTGGGCGATGCCGCGCAGGAACTCGGTATCTCGCGTGTGACGCTGTACCGGTTGTTGTGCTCGCACGGCATGCGGCACATGGAAACGGAGCCGCTCGCGCAGCCGGCCGAAATGCCATCGACGATGCCGCATCTGTAATGCGGCAAGCCGTAGCCTCTGAAAGCCCGGTCGGTTGACCGGGCTTTTTGTTTTATGAGCCGCCCATTCGGATGCTGACGTGCGCAAGCCGTGTTTCGCGTTCGCCAGCAGCGCGCCGACCTCGGTTCGTCCGGCTTGCTAGAATCGGGGTTTTCCTAAAAAGCTCCGCTGCGCCGGTACGCCCGACCGAAGGAACCCGCATGAAACAATACCTCGACCTCGTCCGCACGATCCTCGATACCGGTAGCTGGCAGGAAAACCGCACTGGCATCCGCACGATCAGCATGCCGGGGGCGATGTTGCGCTTCGACCTGCAGCAGGGCTTCCCTGCCGTGACGACGAAAAAGCTCGCGTTCAAATCGGCGATCGGCGAGCTGATCGGCTTCTTGCGCGCGTCGCGTAGCGCGGCGGATTTCCGTGCGCTCGGCTGCAAGGTCTGGGACGGCAACGCGAACGAAAACGCGCAATGGCTCGCCAATCCTTACCGGCAGGGCCTCGACGACCTCGGCGACGTGTACGGCGTGCAGTGGCGCCGGTGGCCGGCGTACAAGGTGCTCGACGTGACGGCGAGCGCGCAGATCGAAGACGCGGCCTCGCGCGGCTACGCGCCCGTCACCGAGTTCGAAGAGGACGGCGTGCGCAAGGTGCTGCTCTACAAGGCAATCGACCAGATTCGCCAGTGCCTCGACACGATCATGAACAACCCGTCCGATCGTCGGATTCTGTTTCATGCGTGGAATCCGGCCGTGCTGGAAGAGATCGCGCTGCCGGCGTGCCACCTGCTGTACCAGTTCCTGCCGAACGCCGCGAAGCGCGAGATCTCGCTGTGCCTGTATATCCGCAGCAACGACGTCGGGCTCGGCACGCCGTTCAACCTGACGGAAGGGGCGGCGCTGCTGCACCTGGTCGGCCGTCTGACGGGTTACACGCCGCGCTGGTTCACGTACTTCATCGGCGATGCGCATATCTATGAGAATCAGCTCGACATGTTGCAGCAGCAACTGACGCGCGATCCGTACGAAAGCCCGCAATTCGCGATTTCGGACCGCGTGCCCGAGTATGCGAAGACGGGCGTGTATGAGCCCGAGTGGCTTGAGAAGATCGAGCCGGCGGATTTCTCGCTGGTCGGCTACCGGCACCACGAGCCGCTGACGGCGCCGATGGCGATCTGATTCGTCGACGCGTTCTGACGTCCGGGAAATGAAAAACGCCCACCGCGATCCGCGGTGGGCGTTTTTCATTTGAGGCGAGGCGACGATGCTTAACCGCGATGATGCTCGTCGTGTCCGCCGCCCGTGGCGCGCTGCTGTTCCTGATGCTGCTGGGGCTGCGGCTGCGGCTGGGGTTGCGGATGCGGTTGCTGCGCCTGTTGTGGCGGACGGTTTTCCTGACGCGGTTGAGGTTGCGGCTGCGGGTGGAATTCCTGGCGCGCCTGCTGCTGCGGCTGGGGTTGCGGATGAAACTCCGGACGCGGCTGAGGCTGCGCCTGCGGACGGGCTTCCTGATGCACCTGCTGCTGCGGCTGCTGCGGGTGGAATTCCGGCCGCGGTTGAGGTTGCTGCTGCGGCTGAGGATGAAATTCCTGACGCGCCTGCTGCTGAGGTTGCGGATGCATGTCAGCGCGCGGTTGCTGCTGCTGGATTTGCTGCGGCTGCGGATGCATCTCGGGACGCGGCTGCGCCTGCGCCTGTTGCATCGGCGCGGGCGCTGATTGTGGGCGTGGATCCATCCCGTGCGGTTGCTGCGCTTGTGCGACACCTCCGCCGAAAGCATTAGCCGGCCGTTGCATCGGCTGATGCTGCTGCGCCACCTGACCAGGCTGCGACTGCACTTGAGCCCCGCCGAACTGCTGCGGATTGCCGCGTTGCTGCGCCATCGGCGCATGGTGCTGCGTCCACGCGGGCTCGCGCTGCTGGCCTGCAGCCATATCGGGCCGCTGTGCGCCACCAGGCTGCTGCGGCGCGCCGTTCACCGGACGTCCACCCTCGAGCTGCGGAGGACGCGGCACGCCATTGCCCGCCTGCGCGGGCATGCCATGCTGCTGGACATTGCCCGGCGCTTGCGCGCCACCGGGCCGCTGTCCGTTCGGCGCACCCGCCATCTGTCCCGGTGCGAAGCCGTGACCGGGCATACCCTGCTGCTGTCCGTTGCCCTGCGGCGCACCGCCGCCAGGACGCTGGGCACCCGGACCGCCCGCCATCGGCGCACCCGGCATCGCGCCAGCCATTTGCCCCGGCCCATGCGGGCGCACGACGCGCACGTTCGCGACCGGCCCGTTCCCGCCGAGCGTCTGTCCACCAAAGTGTGCCGGTACCGACGTACGCACGATCGGTTCTCCAGCACCCGGGACACGTCCGTGTCCGCCTTGCGCGAAGTTCTGCGCGAGCCGGTCGTGGAATGCGGCGGGCATGCCCGGATTGCGTGTACCGACCACAGGCCGCGCCATCACGTTCGTGGGCGGCCGGTACGTCGCGTTGCGCATGCCCGGCCCGAAGCTCTGCCGCACAGGCGCAATGCCCGGCGCGCCCGCATTGAAGCGCGCATTGCGCCATTGCGCGGGATCGACACGTTGACCGAAATGGTTGGTCGGCTGGCCGTGAACGAACGCCGTCGCGGGCATCCCCGTCACAGCGCCGGGCGCGCGATAGTTGATGTACGTGTTGTGGATGTTGTTATGGATATCCACGCGGTTGTTGACGATGACCGTGTTGTTCACGCGCTCGTAGTAGCGCGGACTCCAGTCATGACCGCCGCCCCAGTGCGGATGCCACGGCTCGCCCGGTCCGAGCGCGAACCACGCGAGACCGGCCGCCGCTGCACCGCCGATCGCGAGATTCACACCCCAGTCGTTGCCGCCACCACCATCGCCGACGAAGGCGACGAGGGCAGGCGCATACACGGGCGGCTCGCTGACGACGGCCTGACCCGGCACCCACGCCCACGAGTCGTCGATATGCGCCCAGCGGCCATAGTGATACGGCGCGAAACCCCACGGCGCGTCGTCGACCCATGTCCAGCCCCATGGCGCCTGCCAGACCCAGTGACCGTCGCGATACGGCGCCCAGTCGGCCGGCTCCTGGTTCGGCACCCACACCTGTCCGTACTGCGGCGTGCTGCGCCACGTGCCGTTTGCGTCGAGATCCTGATAGCCGGGCATTTCGCGCGACACATAGCGCGCCGACACCGAGCGGTCTTCCGCTGCGTCGCGGCCTGCCGCCCATTGGTCGAACGGATCGGCGCCGGGCGCGCCGTTGGCGGCGGCCTGCTGCAGGCTCGTGCCCGTGAACGTGACCTGCTGTCCGGCGCCAACCGGCACCTGGCCGTTGTCGCCGTAGACGGTCGCGCTGCCGCTGCGCACGGTCACGGTGGTGCTGCTGCCGTCGGGCGCGACATCGACGCGATAGTCGCCGGGACTGTTCACACCCAGCGCGAGATTCGGCGTGTCGATCTCATACGAGGAGCCGGGTGCGATCGCGCGCACGCGGGTCGACAGCGTGCCTTGCGCGACTTTGAGCTGCGCGCTGTTGTCGTCGAGATTGAGGATGTCGAGGCTGGTTTGCTGGCCCATGCGTACCGCCGTCGAGCCGATGTGCAGTTCCGAGCGCGCGTTCCTGTCGTTCCACAACTGGTCGCCCGTCGTGAGCGGCCGGTTGACCTGCGCGTACGACCAGTCCGATGCGCCCGCCGGTTCCGTGGTGACGGTGCCTGCCATGTAGTTCAGGCGCGCGATGCGTCCGGGCGGATCGGTATCGGGTGCGCTTTGTGCGGAATTCGGCGCGTAGTTCGCGGGCGGCGGCGCATCCTGCTCCTGCGCCGAGGCGGGGTGCACGGCCAGCGCAGCAAGCGCGCCCGCCACGGCGAGCGCAACGAGCGAGGCACGACGCGTGTCGCCTCGAAGGGCAGGGGCAGTCTGGCGGGAAACAGAAACGGGTGTGGTGAGTGATTTCATGGTTGTCGCTCCATCGGGCGCGGCGTCAGGCCGCGCCGTGTGAAATCACTCTACCTGTGGCCCCTGTTTCAAGGCGCTCTCATTTGTAAGCCATCCAGACGGCGCTGTAACAAAAGTTGTCGTCTGGTAAGGCTTGTCTGACGAATCGTTCGTCAATGAGCCAAAAAGGCGTCGAAATGACGATGGCCGGCCGGTGTCACGCGCAGGATGCGCGGCCGCTCCGTGCGTTCGACCCAGCCATGCGATGACCATGAATCGAGCAACGCCGCGCCGAGTGCGCCGCCCAGATGCGGCCGACGTTCACTCCAGTCGGGGCACGTGCAGGCGAAGCGGCGACGGCGCCCGCGCTGCTGCGACACGTCGATACCCCATTGCGCGAGTTGCGCCGTGCCGTCGGGCGTGGCGTCAAGTGCATCGCCGTGCACGGTCAAGAGCCCGCCATCGACGAGCCGCTCATAGACACGCACGGCCAGTTCGCCCGCCATGTGGTCGTAGCAGGTGCGCGCGAAGCGCATGTCGACGGGCACGGTGCGCGCCGGACGTGGCACGGTCCGCTGCGGTGCGGTGGCTTGCGCGACATTGGCGAGCGCCTCGATGGTCGACGCGATCTCCGCCGACGCGATCCGGAAATAGCGATGCCGCCCGCGCACTTCGAGCGCGAGCAGTCCGCCGTCCGTCAGCCGCGACAGATGCGCGCTCGCCGCCGACGGCGACAGCCCGGCGATCAGCGTCAATTCGCCCGCCGGACGCGCGGTGCCATCCATCAGCGCCCACAGCATCGCGGCGCGGCCGGGATCGGCGAGCAGCGCGCCGATCCGGCTCAGGCCGGGAAAGTGACTCGGTTCGGAAGGAAGCGCAGCGGCCATCAGGGTCTCCCGTTTCTCATGTGTCGTGCCTTCACTCTAGGCGAGACGCGTATTCGATGTTTCAGCCTGTCGTGAAGCGTCGGATGCATTCTCGCGTGGGTCGCGGCACGAGGCAATCTGCGCTTGCCGGAGCGGGTGGGCTAGAATCGAAAACGCTATTAACGCTTTGCGAACAACGCAGTCATGAAAATCCTGTTTGCCGTGGTCACCGCCGTTTTGCTCTGCAGCGCCTGCGCGCAGGGCGGCTCGGGCCCGTCGTCGGCCGGTTCGGGCAGCATCACGATGTACGGCACGATCGACGAAGGCGTCTCGTTCCACAACTGATCGGCCCGCCAGCGCTGCCCGCGTGAACGACGCGTGCACGTCTGGCAGAAATTGATGCATCATTGGCCTTTCTGCCAAGGCGATCGATGTGACGATGCCAGCATCGTCACCCAGCCTCGAGGCCCTTGATGCCGCCGTCTCCTTCCTCCGCTCCCACTGTCGGCCATGACCTGCCGGGCCGCGCCGATCCGCATGGCCGGCGTGCAGCGCGCGTGCTGGCCGTCTGCCAGGCGCTGTACACATCGTCGGTATCGATCGATCTGACGCTCACGGGCCTTGTCGGCTACACGCTCGCCACCGATAAATCGCTTGCCACGCTGCCGTTCTCGCTGATCACCGTCGCCGCCGCGCTGACCACCGTGTTCGCGTCGTTCCTGATGGCACGCGTCGGCCGACGCGCGGGCTTTCTGCTGGGCGCGGCCATCGGCGCGGCGGGCGGCGCGATCTCCGTGTATGCGATCTTTCAGCACAGCTTCTGGGCGTTCTGCGCGGGCACGGCGACGGTTGGCGTGTTCCAGGCGTTCGCGCAGTACTACCGTCTGGCCGCCGCCGACGCCGTTCCCGCCGATGCCAAGAGCCGCGCGATCTCGACCGTGCTCACGGGCGGCGTCGTCGCGGCGGTGCTCGGCCCGGCGCTGGCGGCATGGAGCAAGGACTGGCTCGCGCCCGTCGCGTTCGCCGGCTCGTATGCGCTGGTGACGGCGCTCGGCCTGCTGTCGATGGCGCTGCTCGCCGGCCTCTACCGCGATGCCGCGCCGCACGTCGATGCCGCCGCGCAACGCGAACCCGCGCGACCGTGGCGCGCGATCGTCCGGCAGCCGATCTTCGTCGCCGCGCTCGCCAACAACGCGCTCGGCTACGCCGTGATGATGTTCGTGATGACGGCCACGCCGATCGCCGCCGTCGCGTGCGGACACTCGATCGGCGATGGCGCGCAGATCATCCAGTGGCATCTGGTCGGCATGTTCGCGCCGTCGTTTTTCTCGGCGCGGCTGATTGCGCGCTTCGGCGTGCTGCGCGTGATCGGCGCGGGCATCGTGCTGTCGGCGTTGTGCGGCGTGCTCGCGCTGCGCTCGACCGATCTGACGCATTTCTATGCGGCGCTCGCGTGTCTGGGCGTCGGCTGGAACCTGATGTTCGTCGGCGGCACGACGCTGCTTGCGCAGTCGTACCGGGCGTCGGAGCGCGCGAAGACACAGGCGACCAGCGAGTTCACCACTTTCGCGTTTTCCGCGCTCGGCTCGCTGTGCGCCGGGCAGATGCTCGCGCATTTCGGCTGGGCGGCCATCAACATCGCGATTTTTCCGTTTCTCGCGCTCGCGGCGCTGGCGACGATGACGTTCGCGTGGTCGCGCAGACGCACGGTTGCGGCGTCAGGCATGTGAACGCTTTTTGTGTATCGAACAGGACAATCATTTCAATGAGCCACGTTGCCGACGAACCTCACGATATGCCCGCACCGAAGGTTCGCCACGTCGTCTTTGCCGTTGCGCCCGAACTGGTGCTGCTCGACGCCTGTGGTCCACTAGAGGCGTTTCATCGCGCGGAACTGGGCGTGCGCGACGCGCGCCGTGTATCGGCGGCATCGCGCGAACCGGTTGCGTATCGGACCACGGTCGCATCGATCGACGGCGGCGTGCTCGACACGTTCCCCGGTTTGCCCGTGCTCACGCAGCGCCTCGATACGCTCGACGACGAACCGATCGACACGCTGATCGTGCCCGGCGTCCCCGTCGACGATCCGCGCACGCTGCAACCCGCGCTCATCGACTGGATCGCCCGGCGGGCGCCGCACGTGCGGCGGGTGTGCTCCGTATGCACGGGCGCGTTTTACCTGGCGGCGGCGGGTGTGCTAGACGGACGCCGCGCGACCACGCACTGGCGCGACGCGCACCGGCTCGCCCAACGTTTCCCGCGCGTGCAGGTGGACGCCGAACCGATCTTCATCCGTGAGGCGCTTCAAAGCGGCGGCGGGGACGATAACTCCCGCGCGGTCTGGACCTCGGCGGGCGTGACGGCGGGCATCGATCTCGCGCTCGCGCTGATTCAGGAGGACTACGGGCATCCCGTCGCGATGCAGGTCGCACGGCGCCTCGTCGTGTTCGTCAAGCGGCCAGGCGGGCAAGCGCAATTCAGCGCGGCGCTGGCGGCGCAGACCTCGGCTGGCGGCGCGTTCGACAGCCTGCATGGCTGGATGGCGTCCAATCTGAGCACGGACCTGTCCGTCGAGCGGCTCGCCGAAGAAGCGCGGATGAGTCCGCGTACATTTGCGCGGCGCTACGTCGACGAAGTGGGCCGCACGCCCGCTAAGACCGTCTCGGCGATGCGGCTGGAGGCGGCCTCGCGCGCGCTGGCCGAATCGCGCCGTCCGCTGAAACGGATTGCGCTCGATTGCGGCTTCGGCAGCGAACAGAACCTGCGGCGCGCGTTTATCCGCAGCTTTGGCGTGCTGCCGCTCGATTATCGCGAGCGCTTTGCGTCTGCGTTGAGCCGGCAGTAGTCGCAAATCCGCGCGTGGCACGTCGCGCGCATTTGCGCAATCCCCAGCAACGCACGCCCAGACAGCGCAGCGGCTGCCTTATTGCGCTCGTATAATCGGCTCCTTTCGATTTGTTTGACGGGAGTCAACATGAGCACGCCAACCGCTGCACCGCTGGATCGGTCAGAGACCACCTTCCGCTTTCTCGCCGAACCGACCTCGGTCAACTTCGGCGGCAAGGTGCACGGCGGCGCGCTGATGAAATGGATCGACGAAACCGCGTATGCATGCGCGGCCGTCTGGTCGAGCCGTTATTGCGTGACGGTCAGCGTCGGCAATATCCGCTTTCGCCGGCCGATTCACGTCGGCAATCTGGTCGAACTGCGCGCGCGCGTCGTCGCGACGGGGCGCACGAGCATGCACATTCATGTGTCGGTGTATGCGGGCGATCCGAAGGGCGGCGAACTGCTGCAAACCACCGACTGCCTCGTCGTGATGGTCGCTGTGAACGAGAACGGCAGCCCCGTGCCCGTGCCGTCGTTCGTGCCGCAGACCGACGAGCACAAGGCGCTCGCGAAGTACGCGATGGACGTGAAGGCCGCACTCGACGCGATCGTCGACCTGAAGCCTGATGAAGTGGCGCAGGGCAAGCTGTAACGCCTGCCTGCACGTGATGCTCTGCGCGCGCAGAGCATCAGGAGGATACGACGGCGCGTCAGGCCTTCGTATTGCCGACCATGTCGTTCGGACGCACCCATTCGTCGAACTGCTGTTCCGTCACATAGCCGAGCGCCAGCGCCGACGCCTTCAGCGTCGTGCCTTCCTTATGCGCCTTCTTGGCGATCTTGGCGGCCTTGTCATAGCCGATGTGCGGATTGAGCGCCGTCACCAGCATCAGCGATTCATTGAGCAACTGATCGATACGATCGCGGTTCGGCTCGATGCCGACCGCGCAGTTGTCGTTGAAGCTGTGCATGCCGTCGGCGAGCAGTCGCACCGATTGCAGCACGTTGTGCGCGACCATCGGACGGAACACGTTGAGTTCGAAGTTGCCGCTTGCGCCGCCCACATTGACGGCCACGTCGTTGCCGAACACCTGACAGCACAGCATCGTCACCGCTTCGGACTGCGTCGGGTTCACCTTGCCCGGCATGATCGAGCTGCCCGGCTCGTTTTCGGGAATCGACAGTTCGCCCAGACCGCAGCGCGGGCCGCTCGCGAGCCAGCGGATATCGTTGGCGATCTTCATCATGCTGGCGGCGAGCGTCTTCAGCGCGCCGTGCGCGAACACCAGCGCATCGGCGGCGGCCATCACTTCGAACTTGTTGGGCGCCGACACGAACGGCAGACCCGTCAGGCGGCCGATCGCCGCCGCGACGTCGTCGGCGAACTTCGGATGCGCGTTCAGGCCCGTGCCAACGGCCGTGCCGCCCTGGGCAAGCTGATACAGATGCGGCAGCGCCGACTCGACGTGCTTCTCGCACTGGTCGAGTTGCGCGACATAGCCTGAGAATTCCTGGCCGAGCGTGAGCGGCGTTGCATCCTGCAAGTGAGTGCGGCCGATCTTCACGATATCGGCGAAGGCCTTCGACTTCTGGTCGAGCGTGCCGCGCAGCGCCTTGATCGACGGCACCAGATGCTTGACGATGCCGACGGCGGCCGCCACGTGCATGGCGGTCGGAAACACATCGTTCGACGATTGCCCGCGGTTCACGTCGTCGTTCGGATGGACGAGGCGCGCTTCGCCGCGCTCGCCGCCCATCAGTTCGCTCGCGCGGTTCGCGATCACCTCGTTGAGGTTCATGTTGGTCTGCGTGCCGGAGCCCGTCTGCCACACGGCGAGCGGGAATTCGTCGGGATGCTTGCCTTCGATGATTTCATCGGCGGCGGCCATGATCGCCTTCGCCTTGGTCGCGTCCAGCACGCCGAGCGCGAGGTTCACTTCGGCGGCGGCGCGCTTGATGATGGCGAGCGCGGTGATCAGTTCGGGCGACTGTTTTTCCGTCGAAATCTTGAAGTTCTGCAGCGATCGCTGCGTTTGCGCTCCCCACAATTTCGCGTTCGGCACGGCAATTTCGCCGAACGTATCGCGTTCCATGCGCACATTTTCGGTCATGTTCTACTCCGCTTGACTTGGGTGATCGGAAGGCTTCCGGGGAAGGGTGCGAGGCGCACCTGTGACTGTGTCGCTATAACTGCTCGTCGACTGGCAGCAACAAGAATAGACCCGTCAGCGCGTTCCGGTAAAAGCCCGCGCCGGGATCGAGGTTGTAGCGGCGAATCTGGCCGTTTTCCTCGTCGGTCCAGACAAGCTTCGACTGCGGTGTCGCCGAGTAGCGCAGCACGGCCAGTTCGGCTGGCGTGGCGAGCGTGACGTGGTAGCTGACGGCGGGTTTCGTGGCGTTGTCGAACAGCTTCGCGACCTCACCGGCGAGCGGCGCGCTGTGGATCACGAGCGCGAGTTCGGTGTTCAGATGCGCCGAGCGCGGGTCGAGATTCATCGAGCCGATCACGAGCGTGTTGCGGTCGATCACGTAGGTCTTCGCGTGCAGGCTCGCTTTCGAGCGCGAGCCGAAGAGGCCGGCTGTCGGCGGTTCGTCGCCGGGCGTCGGCTTGAACTCGTACAGCTCGACGCCGCGTTCGAGCAGCGGCACGCGGTACGGACTGTAGCCTGCCTGCACGGCGATGGCGTCCGTCGCGGCCAGCGAATTCGTGAGCACCTTGACGCTCACGCCGCGTTTCGTCAATTCGCCGAGCGCATCGACGCCTGCCTGGTGCGGCACGAAATAGGGTGACGTGATCAGAAATTCCGTCTGCGCACCGTGCATCAGTTCGATGAGCCGCTGCATCGGCGGGCTCTTGTACTGATCGGCGGGCAGCTTCATTTTTTCAGGTGAATCGGCCTTGAACTCGGCGCTTGCCCACACGAGACCCAGTTCGTCTTTCGCGATCTGCGTGGCGAGCGGCGTCGCGTTCAGCGGTTTTGCGTTGTAAGGATCGGCGTTCTTGCGCCAGTGCGCGCGCAGTTCGTTGCGCATGTCGTCGAGTTCTTGCGGGTCGAACTTCTGCTTGTTCAGCGCGCGCAGCGGGTACGCGTTGCTGTCGTTCCAGTACGCGTCGAAGCTCGCCGAAATGTCGGCCGCAATGGGGCCGGTCGCGAGCACGTCGATGTCACGGAACTGCAACGTCGGGCTCGCGCTGAAGTATTCATCACCGAGATTGCGACCGCCGACGATCGCAATCTGGTTGTCCGCGATCATCGCCTTGTTGTGCATGCGCCGCGTGAACGCGCCCACCTTCGTGAAGAAGTTCTCGCTGCGCTGGTAGAAGCTCGTGTCCGCGCTGCCGAACGGATTGAACACGCGGATCTCGATGTTGTCGTGCGAGTTCAGCGCGGCCATCACGCGGTCGATGTCCTTGAAGTTCAGGTCGTCGACCAGCATGCGCACGCGCACGCCGTGATCCGCCGCGTACAGGGCGGATCCGAGCAGCAGCTTGCCGGTCGTATCTTCCTCGGCGATGTAGTACTGCATGTCGAGCGTCTTCGTCGCCGAGCGTGCGAGCGCGATGCGCATCTGCAGCGCTTGCGTGCCTTCGGACAGCACGCGAAAACCCGACTGGCCGGGATGCGCGCGTTCGGGCGCAGCGAGCGCGGTGGCAAGCGGCGTGGCGTCGGTGGTGGGAAGCGCGTGCGTGACAGGGCGGTCGAACGCAGTGGCGGGCGGGCGCGTCGCGCAGGCCGCCAGCAGCGCCGCCGATACGGCCAGCGCGGACGCACGCCGGAGCAGCGTGCTGCGAGCGTGGCGCGAGACGGGGTTGCTGCGTTGCTGCTGTTGATGCGGCGATACGGCGGCGTCGTTCGAGTTGTCTACCGACACGCTTGTTCCTCCACTAGAGCGGCATGGATGGTCGTCTTGCGTCGCCCATCGACCGGGTCATTCTAAGGGGAATCGGTAAAGCGGGTCGGATAGCAACGCACTGCAACAGTGCAACGCGCGTGCCCGGCGCCTGGGCCGGTTTGTAGTAGGGAAGTTCGGAGGACACGCTGCGCGAGATGCTGAATGCGCGGCGTGTCGGAAAGGAAGGGAAAGGCAGATATCAGACGCGTTCGCGAGTCAGCGCGTTGTTTGCGTCCTGCCCGGCCGTGGAGCCTTTCGCCGGGCGGCCAGCCCAATAGCCCGCGAGCATCGAGCCGGACAGGTTGTGCCATACCGAGAACAGCGCGCCGGGCAGTGCGGCGATGGGTGTGAAGTAGAGCTTGCCGAGCGTAGCGGCGAGGCCGGAGTTCTGCATGCCGACTTCGATGGCAAGCGTGCGGCACACGGCTTCGTCGAAGCCGAGCAGGCGACCGCCCCAATAGCCGCCTAGCAGGCCGATGCCGTTGTGCAGCACGACGCCGAACGCAACGACGAGGCCCACCGACGCGATGCTTTTCTGCGTACCGCCGACCACGGCCGCGATGATCAGCAGGATCGACACCATCGAAACCAGCGGCAGTACTGGTTCGATCTTGCGCACGAGCTTGCCGGCCAGATGATTGACCACGAGACCGACGGCGATGGGGAGCGCGACGATTTGCAGGATGCTCATCAGCATGCCGTGCACGTCGACGGCAATCGAGGCATCGACATACAGACGCGTGAGCAGCGGTGTCGCGAACACGCCGACGAGCGTGGACAGTGCGCTGATCGTGACGGACAGCGCGACGTCGCCGCGCGCGAGATAGATCATCACGTTCGATGCCGTGCCGCTGGCGACGC
Source organism: Burkholderia sp. Ac-20365 (assembly GCF_017104715.1). Taxonomy (GTDB): domain Bacteria; phylum Pseudomonadota; class Gammaproteobacteria; order Burkholderiales; family Burkholderiaceae; genus Paraburkholderia. Next base: position 22,791 of record NZ_JAAGPI010000056.1, on the reverse strand, counting down.
TGCCGACCAGCACCATGCCTGCTGTCAGGTCGGGCGGCATATGCAGTGCCCTGGCGATGACCCATGCGGCGAGCGGCATCACGAGGTAATGCAGGACGATACCTGCGATCACGGGCGCGGGGCGCGTGAAGACGCGGCGGAAATCGTCGATGGAAAGGGTGACGCCCATCGATAGCATGATGATCGTGAGCAGTGTCGTGACGTGAGGGGCAATGCCCGTTACTGAGGATGGCGAGAAGTAGGCTGCGAGGGAGGACAGCACGGCCCAGAGCGGGAATAAACGGGTGATGCGGGCAAGCATGGAGTTTGTCCTGGAAGTTTGTTTTTTTGCCTGAATGCGGCAGGCATTTTACCTTTCGCCTGGGGTTGGTTTGGTTTTGGTTTTGGTTTCGGTTTGTCTTGCGACGCTGGCGTGGTTTGCTTTTGTTGTCGCTGGCATCCGCGTTTTGTCTTGCCTGCTTCAGGCGTTGCCCCTGTGCGGGGCGGCACTTACTTTCTTTGCCGCCGCAAAGAAAGTAAGCAAAGAAAGCGGGCTAACACCGCCCGTTCTTGTCCACCGCCTGAGGGCCCCCAACGGGTCCTCCACTTCACACGGCGTTCTGCCATCCACTGCCCGTTGCCAGCGCTTCGGCTAGGCGCCTCACCTACTTCAAACACCCGTACAACTGCCAGCGGCAGCGAATGGTTACGGCCGCCCAGGTGGCAAACTGTGTGTAGGTCGTAGTACTTCACGCGTCAGCGCTCCTACGACACCGATCCTGCTTCCGAGCGGCCCACCTTGGTTTTCAGTCCGGAGTGAAGCGCATACGCCGCGACAGCCTACACACAGTTTGCCGCTATAGAACGTGGGCGATTTGATCGCGTGTATGGCGACGCGGGAGCGTGCAGCGGGTGAGGCGCCGTTTCAAGGCGCTGGCAACGGGCATTGAGAAGAACGTTGCCGCGAACAGGACGGGGCCGTTGGGGGCCCGTGGATAGAAACAAGAACTAGCGGTGTTCAGCGGCTTTCTTTTGCCTACTTTTCTTTGCCGCGGCAAAGAAAAGTAGGTGCCGCCCCGCACAGGGGCGACGCGTGAAGCACCGATAACAAATCGCGGATGCCAGCGCAGAGCCTAAACCGAGGACGCCAGCGCAAAGCCTAAACCGCATATGCCAGCAAAAACCCGCCCCCTAAAGACTCTTCTTATGAAACCGCAGGGTCATCAAAATAGCGACACTGGCGAGGCCAGCAGCCAACCCCCACCAGAGCCCGCGGGCGCCGAGCCCGAAATGAAACGCGAGGGTATATCCAGTGGGAAACCCAATTCCCCAATATCCAAACGCAGCAGCGATCATGGGAATCCGCGTGTCCTTGAGCCCACGCAAGCACCCTGAACCGACCGTCTGCATCCCATCGACAATCTGAAAAATCGCAGCCACGCCCAGCAAGGAACTGGCTAGCGCCACAGTCGGCGCATTCGCCGGATCATCGAGATGCAGATACAGCCCGACAATAAACCGCGGCGCCGCGATCAGAAACAGCCCCGACAAGCTCATGAACCCGACACCCAGCGCGAGCGCGACAAACCCGGCATGCCGCGCCGCTAGCGGCTGTCCAGCCCCAGACCAGAAGCTGACGCGCACATTGGCCGCCTGGCCAATTGCAAGCGGCACCATGAACGCCACCGACGCCACATTCAACGCAATCTGATGCGCAGCGAGCTGCGACTCGCCAAGCAGGCCGACCATCAACCCCGTCGCGAGAAACAGCATCGATTCGACGCCATAGGTAATCGCCACCGGCCAGCCGAGCCCGAATAGCTCGCCCATCAACGGCACGTTCGGCCGCGTGGCCGTCACGAAATGCCGGAAGCGTGGACGCAGATGCAGCAGACCAATCAGCGTGAGCGCGGTGAGCCAGACGGTGATCGTCGTTGCGCCAGCGGAACCGAGAAAGCCAAGCCGCGGCAAGCCATACGCGCCATGAATCAGCCCGTAGTTCAGAAAACCATTGATGAACACGCCGCCGATCGACACCCACAGCAGCCGCCGCGCCGCGCCGATCGCGGGAAGGAACGAGCGCATCAGCCCCACGCCGATCAGGCTCGCGGGCGCGCCCCAGCGCAACACCGCGCAGTACTCGCCGATGTTGTGGGCAAGCAGCGCCGGCTCGCCGAACGCCATCAGGATGGGCGCCGCGAACGACAGCAGCACGAACGCCGGCACCGCCAGCAGCATCGACAGCAGGAAACCCGTCCAGTAAATGTGCGGCACGCGATCCTCGGCCTGCGCGCCACGTGCATGCGCCACGCTCACGCTGACGGACGTCAGCACGCCCTGCAGCAGCGTCACGACGACGAAGAACAGATTCGCGCCGAGGCCGCCCGCCGCCAGCGCATCCGGGCCGAGCGAGCCGAGCAGGACGGTGTCTGTCACGCTCATGGCCATCTGCGACAGCTGCGCGATGGCGAGTGGGGCGGCGAGGCGCGCGGTATCGGCGGCGTGGCGCGAAAGAGTGGGCGGCCCGCTGAGCGCGCGGGACATTCCGGTCGGATTCATGTTTCAGGCGCTGTTGCGCGTAAGGGCGACACGCGCAGCAAAGGTGCCGCGCGTCGTTTGTTTTTCTGTCCAGACGGACAGCTTATTGCGGGAACGCGGCGCTGTCGATGAACAGGCACACTTTTGGTGCGGGTTTTATGGCCGGAGTCACGTGCCGCCTAGGTGTGGCGCCTACGTGTGCCGCCTATGTGTGTCGCATACGGCGCGACCCGGCAGGAGCGCCCGAACAGGCTTGCCGGGTGGTCAGGCTTCGTGAACCGCGATCCGCGTATCGCCGAGCAGCACGACCTGGCCTGCGCGGATTTTGCACGTCTTGCGCGTTTCGACCTGGCCATCGACGGTCACGGCGCCCGATGCAACGATCACTTTTGCCGAGCCGCCGCTGTCCGCGAGGCCAGTAATCTTCAGCAGATTGTGGAGTTCGACGTAGTCGCCGGTCAGGGTGAAATCAAGGTTGGGCATGGCAGTTGCGATCGACGGATGTCGGCTCAGTCGTTGAAAAGCGACTCGCATGATAAGCCATCGCGCCGCGCTTCGGCGTGCGTGCATGGCCGCACGCCGGGCACTTGCAAGCAGATGTTATTCAGTTGTCAGAAAATGAAACGGTGAGTAACAGTCGGCTTTTGTGGCGAACTTCACTCGCGATACCCCGGTCTGTGGAATAGCCTGCTGCAATTTTGCGGCTGGCGCAAAACGCGGGTGGCGTCGACGCTATCGACGCCAACTGGAATCTGCCCGCGTGCCGATATCGACAAACTTCAGAGAGGATTGCCATGAACCAGCTCCGTACGCTTCTGATCGGTACCGCCCTCACTGCGATGGCGTCGACTGCCGCATTCGCCCAGACGACCGCCCAGCCTTCCGCGGATCTCTCCGCTCAGGCTCAGGTCCAGCAGGCGCCTGCCGCCGCACCCGCCGCGCAAGGCGTCCAGATGCCTGCTCCCGCGCCGCAAAACCTGACGGCACCCGGCTCGACCGATCCGCTCGTCCAGAAGCGCAACGCCGACGCGCAGGCGAACGCCGAGTACAGCGCACAAAAGAAGCTCTCGAAGCAGCAACTGAAGGATCAGCAGAAGGCCGCGAAGGACACCTACAAGGATCAGGTCCGCAACGCCAAGCTGAACAAGAAGGCCGACAAGGCGGCCGCATCGAACGAACTGAAGGCCGATATGCAGGGCCAGCCGACAGGCGCGGCCGCGTCGGGTGAGGCGCATAACTGATACGCGCTGATTTGAGCCGTCACAGCCTGAAGGTTTCGAAGTTTGACGAAGTTTGCATGAGGGAGGACACAACATGAAAACGACCAGCAAGACGATGAGCGCGCTGTGCGCGGCGCTGATCGCCGGTAGCGTGAGCACGCTCGCCGTCGCGCAAACGACGCACGATCCCGCCACCGAGCCGATGACGCACGCCGATAGCAAGGCCGCCAAGGAACAGGCGAAGGCGAACAAGAAGGCGGATGTCGCGCAGGCAAAGGCCGACAAGAAGAAGGCTGATGCACAGGCCGACGCCGACAAGGCGAACGCGGAAGCGAAGGTCAAGGACGCGAAATCGCAATAGGCAAGCGATCCGTCGTTGCGCCGGTCGGGCGCCACATGTCCCGTCCGGCAGGAAAAAGCCCGGCCTGAATGCCGGGCTTTTTCTTGTGCATGTCGATCCGCATGCGACATCGAAAAATGGGGCGCTTGTCGTCGCAGGTTGTATGGATATACAGTATGCGTCGCCCTCACTATCCATTGCGCCGATCGTGCTTTCCGTCGCCGATTCCCCGACTTCTGCGTCGTCCGCCGCGACGGACGCATCCGCTGCCGACTGGCTCGCGAAGCTCAACGACGCGCAGCGCGAAGCCGTCGAGTATGGCGCCGACGACGTCGCGCATCCATCCGGCGCGCTGCTCGTGATCGCCGGCGCGGGATCCGGCAAGACGAACACGCTCGCGCATCGCGTCGCGAATCTGGTGGTCAAGGGCGTCGATCCGCGCCGCATCCTGCTGCTGACGTTCTCGCGCCGCGCCGCGCTCGAAATGACACGGCGCGTCACGCGCATCGCGGGCGCGGCACTCGGCTCGCGCGCCGCGCTGGCGCAAGGGCTCACCTGGTCGGGCACGTTCCACAGCGTCGGCGCGCGGCTGCTGCGCGAATACGCAGATCTGATCGGCCTCGCGCCAACCTTCACGATCAACGACCGTGAAGATTCCGCCGATCTGATGAATCTGGTGCGCCACGAACTCGGTTTGTCGGCGAAAGAAAAGCGCTTTCCGTCGAAGTCGGCGTGTTTTGCGATCTATTCGCGCGTCGTGAATACCGGCGCGTCGCTGGCCGACGTGCTCAACGGCGCCTTCCCGTGGTGTCGCGAATGGGAAGCCGATCTGCGCATGCTGTTCGCCGCCTACGTCGACGCCAAGCAGAAGCAGAGCGTGCTCGATTACGACGATCTGCTGCTCTACTGGTCGCACATGGCAGCCGAACCCGCGATTGCCGCCGATCTGTCCGGCCGGTTCGATCATGTGCTCGTCGACGAATACCAGGACACCAACCGTCTGCAGGCGTCGATCCTGCTCGCGCTGAAGCCGGACGGGCGCGGGCTGACGGTGGTCGGCGACGACGCGCAGTCGATCTATTCGTTTCGCGGCGCGACCGTGCGCAACATTCTCGATTTCCCGTCGCATTTCGATCCGCCCGCGAAGCAGGTCACGCTTGAGCGCAACTACCGCTCGACCCAGCCTATTCTCGAAGCATCGAACGCTGTCATTGGACTCGCATCAGAGCGTTACACAAAGAATCTGTGGACGGACAAGGCATCTGCGCAACGCCCGCATCTCGTCACGGTCGCCGACGACGCGGACCAGGCGCGCTATATCGTCGAGCAGGTGCTCGCGGCGCGCGAGGCGGGCATGAAGCTGAAGTCCCAGGCGGTGCTGTTTCGCGCCGCGCATCACAGCGCCACGCTCGAAATCGAGCTGACGCGGCGCAACATTCCGTTCGTGAAATTCGGCGGGCTGAAGTTTCTCGATTCCGTCCATGTGAAGGACGTGCTGGCCGTGCTGCGCTGGGCGGAGAATCCGCGCGATCGCGTGGCGGGCTTTCGTGTCGTGCAACTGCTGCCGGGCGTCGGGCCTGCGACGGCCGCGCGCGTGCTCGACGATATCGCTACACGTGCCGATGCGCTCGCGTCTGGCGGCGCGCCCCATGCCGCTTCGAACTGCACCACTCATGCACTCGCCGCCTTTGCGCCTCCGGCGCGCGCGCTCGAAGACTGGCATCCGTTCGTCGCGATGATGGCATCCATCTGCGGCCGGCAAATGCCCTGGCCCGCGGAATTCGAGATGGTGCGTCGGTGGTACGAGCCGCATCTCGAGCGCAATCATGAGGACGCGTCGATTCGCCAGGCCGACCTCGTGCAGATGGAAAGCATCGCGGGCACGTATGCGTCGCGCGAACGCTTCCTCACGGAACTGACGCTCGATCCGCCCGACGCCACCAGCGACGAGTCCGGCGTCCCGCTGATCGACGAAGACTATCTGATCCTGTCGACCATTCATTCGGCGAAAGGGCAGGAGTGGCGCAATGTGTTCGTGCTCAATGGTGTCGATGGCTGCATTCCGTCCGATCTCGGCACGGGCAGCGAGGAGGAAATCGACGAGGAGCGGCGCCTGTTGTATGTGGCAATGACGCGCGCGAAGGAAGACCTGCACATCGTGATGCCGCAGCGCTTCTACGTGCACAACCAGACGCAACTGGGCGACCGGCACGTGTGGGCGTCGCGTACCCGCTTCATCCCGCCGCATCTGCTGCCGCTATTCGATATGCATGCGTGGCCGCCTGCGCCCGTCGTGTCGGCGCCGACGGCAGCGGGGCTCGCCGCCGCTGCGCAAGCCAAAATAGAAATCGCGGCCAAGCTCAGAAAGATGTGGGACTGAGCTTGCCGCGATCTGATGGCGTCCATGTCGGACGCCGTCGAATTGAGATGACGCTAGCGCGATTGCCGCTGTTGTTGCTGCTGCGGCCGCGGCGGCGGCATAAAGAAGTTACGCAGCCACGCGGCAAGTCGCGTGAACACGTCATACGGCTCTTCGACGAAAATTTCCGGCTTCAGCAGACGCAGATACTCCATGATCTGCTGTGCTTCCTGCTTCTGGAACGAGCCGTGCGAAATGCCCAGCCGCAACAGGCCGCGCAGTTCACCGAGCTTTTCGCGCGCCGCGCTGCCCACGCTGGTTTCGCACGCGACTTTCGCCTCATACACCCGCTGACGCAGCGATTCGGCCAGACGCCACGCGGGCGTCTGCATCACTTCTTCGAGCGCCTGAATGTCCTGTGCCGCCGACTTGATCTGCGCGGCAAGCGGATCCACCAGCGAAGGCGCGCCTTCCGCTTCCTTGACGATGGCCGCCGCCCACTCGCGGCTCTGCTTCGCGAGTTCTTCCGGCGTCCATTCCGAGCGCGCGGCAAAGCCGAAGCCGAACTCGTTCGCCTGCTTCATCAGAATCGCAACGACGTCGGGGAACTCCTTGTCCAGCGTGCGTTTCGCCCAAGCGTACTGACCGCCCTGCAGCATCCGCTGCACGGCGTTTTCGGTCAGCGGCACCATGTTGTCGAGGAGCTTCGCGCGCAAAAAGTCCTCGAACGACGGCGTCGCGAACTGTGGATCCAGCTTTAGCGAGACCCGCACGAACGCGTCGAAATCTTTCCGTAAGGAAGCGAGCGTTTCGTCCTTGATGTTAAGGGTTATCTGACCCATGTCTTATCCCGTTTCGTCGACCGCGCGAATACCGTCGAGGCCTTTGCCTCGTGCCGTGCGCCCTCGGTGCGCTGGCGGCACCGGTACTCGGTGCGGTTCTGTCCGGATTGCCGGCGCGCCATCGACAGACGCTGCCTGGTTCGCGGACCACGAGTGTTTATCGGCGGATTGAAAGGGAACTTGAGGGTCGTACGCCGTCCGGGCGGACGGCGTACGTAGGTGTCAGACAGGCGTTACTTCAGCACGACGCCTTGCCAGAGGAAGAAAACCGCGAGGCCGACCGCGATGGTCAAGAGCGGCCGGCGAGTGAGCGCGCTGACGGCGACGGCGGCGAGCGCGCCGATGAGTTGCGGGTTACGCCAGGTAATCTCGGCTTCCACGCCGTGCGGCGACACGGCCATCGGCACGATGATCGCCGTGAGCACGGTCACCGGCACGAAGCCGAGCGCGGTGCGCACCAGCGGCGGAAACACGATGCGGTCGCCGAGCATGAACACGGTGGCGCGGATCAGCCACGTGATGACGGCCATGCCGACAATCAGGAGCACGTAGTTCATCGCGATGCCTCCACCGTGCGGGTGCGCTGGAAGGCTGGCAATGACAGCACCACGCCGACCGCGACGCCGGCGAACACGGCGCCAAGCAGGCCGAGCTTGTAAGGCCAGCCTTGCCAGAAGAACGCCAGTGCGCCTGCCGTGGCGGCCGCCGCCAGATAGCGCACGGCAACCAGTTGCGGCACGACGATCGCGATGAACGTCGCGACCATCGCGAAATCGAGTCCGAGCGATTGCAGGCCGGGGAAGGCCGCGCCGAACAGCAGGCCGACCAGCGTCCAGATCTGCCAGTTGAGATACATCGCGAGGCCGGAGCCGAGGAAATAGTACGGGCCGACCGAGCCGGGCGGATGCAGCCGGTAGTGCGCCCAGGCGACGGCGAAGACTTCATCGGTGAGCAGGCCGCCGAGCGTCCAGCGCCAGCGCGACGGCAGATGCGACACGTACGGCGCGAGCGTCGCGCTGTAGAGAACGTGGCGGGCGTTGACGACGAGCGTCGTCGCCCACACGACGACATAGCTCGCGTGGCCGGCGATCAGGCCGAGCGCGATGAACTGGGCCGATCCCGCGAACACGATCAGCGACATCAGCTGGCCATGCCACAGATGCAGCGGGCCGGATGCGACGAGCGTGCCGTAAATCACGCCGAACGGCGCGGCGCCGACGATCATCGGGATCGTGTCGCGTGCGCCCGCCGTGAGTTCCTTGAGACGGCGAACGGGTTGTGCAGGTTGAGTCAAGCTTTCCTCCTCGATAGGGCTGGAGCATAGCCGGCGAGGAATGGGGCGGCTTGTACGTTCTTGCGCTTGTCGCTTCGAAGTGGGAGGGTTTGCGGTTTCAGGGATTCATGCCGACTGCCAGCGCCCCGGCGGCACGCCGAACATGCGGCGGAAATGCCGGGTGAAATGGCTTTGGTCGGTGAAGCCGCTCGCCGCCGCCACATCGGCCACCGACGCGCCCGCGCGCAGCGGTGCAAGCGATCGCTGCAAGCGCATCTGGTTGCGCCATGCGTGCGGCGGCAACCCGGTTACGCGCGTGAACAGCCGCGCGGCGTGGAACTGCGACAGGCCGACAGTCTCGGCGAGATCGGCGAGCTTGAGCGGCTCGGCCAGCTCGGCGGCGAGTTGCTCTTTCATTGTGACGACGCGCGCGTCGTCGGTGGAACACTGCGTTGGGACGGGGCGCGTGCGGCCGTAGCGGACGAGCAGCGTCGACAGTGCGTCGAGCATCGCCGTTTCCGCGACGAGGGGATCGCCATTCGCCTCCAGCAACTGATGCGCACGCGACAGCCGCATCGCGAGATCGGCATCGCGGATCACGTCGGCGTCGAACCATGGCAGCGGTTGCGCGCGGCCCGCGATGTCTTCGGCAAGCGCATGGAGGAAGTCGACAGGCGCGTACATCACGCGATAGCGCCAGCCTTCGTCCATCGCCCGCGAGCCAGTGTGCACTTCACCGGGATTGATGACAGGCACGCTGCCCGCCTCGGCGACATGGCGCGCGCCCTGATAACGATACGTTTCCGCGCCCGCCTCGATCACGGGAATCGTGTACGCGTCGTGCCAGTGCGGCGTGAACTCGTGATCGTGATATTCGGCCGTGAGCAGATCCGCGCCGGGCAGAAGCGGCGTGCGCCAGTAACGGGCGTTATCGCGGAAACGGGTCGAAGTCATGAGCAAAGTCCGGTGGACCTGTCAGTTTACCGCGCGTCGTCCGTTCCGGGGCCGCTTGCACGTGTTTTCAACGGACGGGGATCGTCGTGCCGGCGGGCATCGGCACAGCCGTGACGCTGTTCTTCGCGCTGCCCGTCGCGACGCGGTCGCTGTAGGTCAGATACACGAGCGTATTGCGCTTCGAATCGACGACCCGCACCACGTGCAGCGTCTTGAAAATGAGCGACATGCGTTCGGTGAACACGTCGGCTTGCTGGCGCAGAGGCTCGGCAATCTTGATGGCGCCGACCTGGCGGCACGCGATCGACGCCTCGGTCGGATCTTCGGCGATCCCGAGCGTGCCCTTGATGCCGCCCGTGCGCGCCCGCGACACGTAGCAGGTGACGCCCTGCACGGCGGGATCGTCGTAGGCTTCGACGACTACGCGGTCCGAGCCGGTGATATGAAAGTTCGTGTTGACGCTGGCGACTTCCTCGGCATGCGCGAGCGGCGCGCAGGCGAACGCAACGGAGGCAGCGAGAATGGCCGCGCGTTCGACGCGCGCACAGGACAGGGCGAGTTTCATCAGGTGAGCGGAACAATGAGCAAGTGAAGGGCGGGGCATCTGCCGGCGAGAATGTCATCCTAACCTGGATGGTGGTGCGGCCCGTTGACTCGACTTCCTGATGCTGTACGCCACCGACGAAGCCGCATGCCGATAAGCGAGCGTAGAAAAAGAAAAGGCCCGCACGAATGCGGGCCTTCAAATTTTGGCTCCCCGACCTGGGCTCGAACCAGGGACCTACGGATTAACAGTCCGGCGCTCTACCGACTGAGCTATCGGGGAACAGCAATACAACTTGTTGCTACATAAAAAGACCCGTCGTGGTTAACGGGCCTTTGCAATTCTTGGCTCCCCGACCTGGGCTCGAACCAGGGACCTACGGATTAACAGTCCGGCGCTCTACCGACTGAGCTATCGGGGAACAACAACAGCAGAGAAGCGGAATTGTAGGAGGTAGCGCAGAAGCTGTCAATACCCCCGCTTCATCTCAATTTAATTCGACTGATTCGAGCTGGGAAGACAGGTTTTGCTACGCGCGCGAATTAGCGTTCGAGCAGCGCGAGCTTTTCCTTCACGTCCTTGAATTCGTCGGCTTCGGGCAACGGCGCCTTGGTCTTGGTGATGCTCGGCCATGCCTTTGCCAGTTCTGCGTTCAGTTCCGTGAAGTGCTGCTGGTCGCCGGGCACGTCTTCTTCAGCGTAGATGGCGTTCACCGGGCATTCCGCAACGCACACAGCGCAGTCGATGCATTCGTCGGGGTCGATCGCGAGGAAGTTGGGACCTTCGCGAAAGCAGTCCACCGGGCACACATCGACGCAGTCGGTATAGCGGCACTTGATGCAGCTTTCGGTCACAACGTGAGTCATTCAGGCAACTCCTGCAAACGATATTTTTTGGGTAGTGGGGAGATGGCGAAACGCCAAAAGCGGTATTGTAACGTAACGTCAAGTAGTGCATACGCCATCGGCCCAGGCCGTTTATATCGTTTGGTGATTAGTTTATGGGGCCGCCGCCCGCGCCCGGCTGCGTTGACGTGTTGAGACAACCCGTCGCGCGCATTCGGGTAACATGCGACAGCATCCTCGCGAGTCCCGGTTTGCGCGGGCACTGCGCGAAGCCCGCCGCGTGCATGCCGGGCATCGCGCACGAGGCGAACACGAAAAGGACGAAGGCGCACGAGGCCTGACGTCTTCCGATTTCATGCAGTCCCGGTTTGCAAGATCATGACCATTACTTCGCTGCTCGATACCGACCTGTACAAGTTCACGATGATGCAGGTTGTGCTGCATCATTTCCCGGCCGCCAACGTCGAATACAAGTTCCGCTGCCGCACGCCGAACGTCAACCTCGTGCCGTATATCGACGAGATTCGCAGTGAAGTGCACAAGCTCTGCAAGCTGCGCTTCAACGAGGGCGAACTCGACTATCTGCGCCGGATGCGCTTTATCAAAAATGATTTCATCGACTTCCTCGCGCTCTTCCATCTGAACGAAAAGTACATTTCGATCACGCCTTCGCCGAAGGGCAACGGGGAGATCGAGATCGACATCAAGGGGCCGTGGCTGCACACGATCCTCTTCGAAATCCCCGTGCTCGCGATCGTCAACGAGGTGTACTTCCGCAACACCCAGCAGCAGCCTGACTACAGCGAAGGGCGCGAGCGCCTGCGCGACAAGATCCAGCTGCTCGGCGCACGCCCCGAGTTCGCCGACTGCAAGATCGCCGACTACGGCACGCGTCGCCGCTTCTCCGGGCGCTGGCACGAAGAAGTGATCCTTACGCTGAAGGAAGGCCTGCGCGAGCAGTTCACGGGCACGAGCAACGTGTTCTACGCGATGAAGCACGGTCTCACGCCGCTCGGCACGATGGCGCATGAGTACCTGCAGGCCTGCCAGGCGCTCGGCCCGCGCCTGCGCGACTCGCAGATTTTCGGCTTCGAGATGTGGGCCAAGGAATATCGCGGCGATCTCGGTATCGCGTTGTCGGACGTGTATGGCATGAAGGCATTCCTGCGTGATTTCGACATGTACTTCTGCAAGCTCTTCGACGGCGCGCGCCACGATTCCGGCGATCCGTTCGACTGGGGCGAGCGTCTTCTCGCGCACTACGAAGCGAACCGCTGCGACCCGCGCACCAAGGTACTGGTGTTCTCCGACGCGCTCGATATCCCGAAGGTGCTGCAGTTGTACGAGCGCTTTCGCGGCCGCTGCAAGCTGGCCTTCGGCGTCGGCACGAATCTCACCAACGACCTCGGCTACAACCCGCTGCAGATCGTCATCAAGATGGTCAAGTGCAACGGCCAGCCTGTTGCCAAGCTGTCCGATTCGCCGGGCAAGAACATGTGCGAAGACAAGGCGTACCTTGCCTATCTGCGCCAGGTGTTCGGCATCGATCAGCCTTTGGAAGAAGACGCGGGCAAGTAACGCGAGGCCTCTTTGCTGTTGCAACCGCATGGCATGTGAAGGGATTGTCGGCGCTCCCTGCGGGCGCCGCTATATGCCGTTCGGCCAGGTGTTCGCGTGAAGGGCGGCCGGTATAATTCGCGTGTCATCTCCCCCGATCCACACGGTCACCGGCACGAGGATATTGCACATGGATACATCTACTGCCCGCCGCAACATCCTGGCGCGCATTCGCGCGGCGCAAGGGCGCGAGCCCGAGCCGGCCGCGTCCGAGCGTGAAGCGGCGCAGGCGTATCTGGCAAGCCATCCACAAGGTCCGCGTCCCCCAATGCCTGCGGATCTCGTCGCGCATTTCATCGAGCAGGCCAAGAAGATGGCGACCACGGTCGATACCGTCGAGTCGCTCGCCGACGCGCCCGCTGCAGCACATCGCTATCTGACTGAACTGAATCTTCCGACCCAGGCCATTGCATGGCAGACGCTCGAAGGGCTGCCTTGGGCGGGCTCCGGCATCGAGGTCGAGTTTCGCAAACCGCGCGACGAAGACCGCGTCGGCATCACCGGCTGCTTCTGCGCGACCGCCGAGACAGGCACGCTGGTGCTGCTGTCCGGGGCAGAGACCTATGCGTCGGCGGGCCTGCTGCCGGAGACGCATATTGCAATCGTGCCGGCTTCGCGCATTGTGTCGGGCCATGAGGAAGCGTTCAACCTGATCCGCAGCGAACGCGGTGAACTGCCGCGTGCCGTCAACTTCGTCTCCGGCCCATCGCGTACGGGCGACATCGAACAAACCATCGTGCTGGGCGCGCACGGTCCTTATCGCGTGCATGCGATCGTCGTACGTGGCGCGTAGGGCTGTGCCGTGGCAGCGGCACGGGGTCGCTCTGACATTGGCGTTGTTGGGCTGGCCGCTTGCTGCATCGGCCGCGAGCCTCGACGGCGCGTCGCTCTCTGCCTGGTGGGGCGTGCCGTTCGCGGGCATCCTGTTGTCGATTGCCGTGTTTCCGCTCGTCGCCTCAAAACTCTGGCATCACCACTTCGGCAAGATTTCCGCCGCGTGGGCGATCGCGTTCCTTGTGCCGTTTGCGTTCGCGTTCGGAGCATCGACGGCAATCGGCACGCTGATTCATGCAATGCTCGAAGAGTACCTGCCGTTCATCGTGCTGCTCACGGCGCTGTACACGGTGGCGGGCGGCATCTGCGTGACGGGCAATCTGCATGGCTCGCCGCGCCTGAATACCGCTTTGCTCGCACTCGGCACCGCGCTCGCGAGCATCATGGGCACGACGGGCGCGGCGATGCTGCTGATCCGGCCGCTGCTACGCGCGAACGATAACCGGCGTCACGTCGTGCACGTCGTCGTGTTCTTCATCTTTCTGGTTGCGAACGCGGGTGGCTCGCTGTCGCCGCTCGGCGATCCGCCTTTGTTTCTCGGCTTTCTGAACGGCGTCGGTTTCTTCTGGACGACGGTGCATCTCGCGCTGCCGATGCTCTTCATCTGTATCGTGTTGCTCGCTGTTTTCTACGCGCTCGATTCGTTCTATTTCCGGCATCGCGACGAATTGCGTCCCGTCGATCCGTCTCCGGATACGCCGGACGTCGGCGTCATCGGCAAGATCAACTTCGTGCTGCTTGCACTGGTGATCGCGCTGGTGCTGATGAGCGGCATCTGGAAATCCGGCATCACGTTCGATGTGGCGGGCACGCACGTCGCGTTGCAGAATCTCGTGCGTGATGTCGCGCTGATCGTCGTGACGCTGCTGTCGCTGGCCGTGACGCCGCGCGCCGCGCGCGAAGGCAACGCGTTCAACTGGGCGCCCATCGAGGAAGTCGCGAAACTGTTCGCCGCCATCTTCGTGACGATCGCGCCCGTCATCATGATCTTGCGCGCGGGCGAGGCGGGCGCGTTCAGCGGTATCGTGCATCTCGTCAACGACGCGGCCGGCCAGCCGCGCGACGACATGTATTTCTGGGCGACGGGCCTGTTGTCGTCGTTCCTCGATAATGCGCCTACGTATCTGGTGTTCTTCAATCTCGCGGGCGGCGACGCGCAGACGTTGACGACCACGGGCGCATCGACGCTCGCCGCAATTTCGGCGGGCGCCGTGTTCATGGGTGCCGTCAGCTACATCGGCAACGCGCCGAACTTCATGGTGAAGGCGATCGCCGAATCGCGCGGCGTGAAAATGCCGAGTTTTTTCGGCTATCTCGCGTGGTCGGGCGTCGTGCTGATACCGTTGTTTATCGCAACATCGTTGATTTTCTTTTGATGCCGCGCGTGCGCCGGTGAGCGCGCGCCGCGGCCTGATACTCGGAGAATGACAATGCAAAAGGTCCTGGTTGCGCGTCCTATCTTTCCGGATGTGATCGAGCGCCTCAAGCAGCATTTCGAAGTCGACTGGCATAACGGCGATGTGCTGCCCGCCGACGAACTCAAGCGCCGGCTCGCCGACAAGGACGGCGCGCTGACGGCGGGCGACGCGATCGACGCTTCCGTGCTCGCCGCTGCGCCGCGTCTGCGCGTGGTGTCGAACATGGCTGTCGGCTACAACAACTTCGACATGGCTGCGTTCAACGCGTCGAATGTGCTCGGCACGAATACGCCTGATGTGCTGAACGAATCGACGGCGGACTTCGGCTGGGCGTTGATGATGGCCGCTGCCCGCCGTATCGCCGAATCGGAGCACTGGCTGCGCGCTGGCAAGTGGGAAAAGTGGTCGTACGACGGCTTTCTCGGCTCGGACCTGTATGGCTCGACGCTCGGTGTGATCGGCATGGGCCGTATCGGGCAGTCGCTTGCGCGCCGTGCGCGCGGCTTCAACATGAACGTGATCTATCACAACCGCTCGCGCGTCGCGCCGGAGATCGAATCCGAACTGAACGCAACGTATGTGTCGAAACAGGATCTGCTGCGTCGTGCCGATCACGTCGTGCTCGTGCTGCCGTATACAGCGGAAAACCATCACACCATCGGCGCAGCGGAGCTCGCGTTGATGAAGCCGACGGCGACGCTCACGAACATCGCGCGCGGCGGTATCGTCGACGACGCGGCGCTTGCCGACGCGCTGCGCGACAAGCGCATCGCGGCAGCGGGCCTCGACGTATTCGAGGGCGAGCCGAAGCTGAATCCGGCGCTGCTCACCGTGCCGAATGTCGTGCTGACGCCGCATATTGCGAGCGCGACGGAAGCGACCCGTCGCGCGATGGCCAATCTCGCAGCCGACAACCTGATCGCCGCGCTGGGCGAGGGGCCACGCGCGGGACGTCCGCCGAATCCGATCAACCCTGATGTGATCGGAAAGGCACGTTCATGACCATGGTGTTGATCGCGGCCGTCGCGGTACTGGCCGTTGGATTGGTGATTGCGCTAGTGATGCTGATGCGCGGCAATAGCGGCGCGCAGCAACTGATGCTGTTCGACGAACTGGGTGAGCGTCTGGAAGCCGCCGCGCTCGCGCAGACGCGCGAGTACGAGCGGCTCGAACGCGAGTTGCGGGGTGAAATCTCCGAAACCGCGCGTGTGTCGCGCACGGAACTGAGCGGGGGCTTCTCGCAGTTCCAGCAGACGCTCGCGTCGCAGTTCACGAGCATGACGACCGTGCAGGCGGGGAAGATTGACGGCTTCGCGCAGCAGCTCGTCAAGCTCACCGACACCAATGCGCAGCAACTCGACGCCGTGCGCCAGAGCCTGCAACAGCAGGCGCAACAGGCGCGCGACGAGCAGGGCATGACGCTGAAGCGTTTCGGCGAGACCTTGCAGCAGCAACTGGCGCAGGTGACGGAAGCCAACGATCGTCGTTTCGCGGAAGTGCGCGCGACCATTGAGCAGCGTCTGAAAGACATCGAAGCGAACAACGCGACCAAGCTCGAAGAAATGCGCCGCACGGTCGACGAAAAGCTGCACGCGACGCTTGAACAACGGCTCGGCGAATCGTTCAAGCTCGTGTCCGACCGTCTCGAGCAGGTGCATCGCGGTCTCGGCGAAATGCAGACGCTGGCGGCGGGCGTCGGCGATCTCAAGAAGGTCCTGACCAACGTCAAGACACGCGGCACGTGGGGCGAAGTGCAACTCGAGGCGTTGCTCGAGCAGATCCTGACGTCCGACCAGTACGCGAAGAATGTGTCGACGATTCCGAAGAGCAACGATCGCGTCGAGTTCGCCATCAAGCTGCCTGGACGTCAGCCTTCTCCCGATGCTGCGGCGACGCCGGTCTGGCTGCCCATCGACGCGAAATTTCCGCGTGAAGACTACGAGCGCCTGTTAGAAGCACAGGAACGCGCCGATCCCGTTGCGGTTGAAGATGCGTCACGCGCGCTCGAAGGCCGGATTCGCGCGGAAGCAAAGACGATTGCCGAAAAGTACGTGTCACCGCCGCACACGACGGACTTCGCTCTTCTGTTCCTGCCGACGGAAGGGTTGTACGCCGAAATTCTGCGTCGTCCCGGTTTGACGGATCTTTTGCAGCGCGACTACCGTGTGACGATCGCGGGCCCGACGACGTTGACGGCCTTGCTCAACAGTCTGCAGATGGGTTTCCGCACGCTCGCCATTGAGAAACGTTCGAGCGAAGTGTGGCAGGTGCTCGGCGCGGTGAAGACGGAATTCGGCAAATTCGGCGATGTGCTCGCGAAGACCAAGTCGCAACTCGAAACGGTCACGCGCTCGATCGAAGCAGCGGAAGTGCGTACACGGCAGATGAACCGCAAGTTGCGCGATGTCGAGGCGTTGCCGGAAGAGCGGGCGGCCGGCTTGCTCGGGGATTCGCTATCGGGAGCGGATTCGGA
This sequence comes from Burkholderia sp. Ac-20365, assembly GCF_017104715.1. GTDB lineage: Bacteria > Pseudomonadota > Gammaproteobacteria > Burkholderiales > Burkholderiaceae > Paraburkholderia. Next base: position 5,555 of record NZ_JAAGPI010000056.1, on the reverse strand, counting down.
GGAAGGTTGAGGAGGCGAGACGCGAATCGTTATGCGTCTCGCCAGTGCGGCGCGGAGTCGATCAAAGATCAGCTAGCGCTCGCAGCCAGTTGATCCAATGCGTCGCCCGTGATGCGCACGATGCGCCAGTCCGGCAACACAGTCGCGCCCATCTTCTGATAGAAATCGATGGCCGGCTGATTCCAGTCCAGCACCGACCATTCGAAACGGCCGCATTGCCGCTCGACGGCCAGCGCCGCCAGATAGCGCAGCATCTTCGAGCCGAGTCCCGTGCCGCGCTCGGTGGGCTGCACGTACAGGTCTTCGAGATACAAACCGCGCCGGCCGAGGAACGTCGAATAGTTGTGGAAGAACAGCGCGTAGCCGATCATCTTGCCGTCGCGCTCCGCGACGATCGCTTCTGCCGAAGGCCGCGCGCCGAACAGCGCATCGCGCACACCGTCTTCCGTCGCGATGAACAGATGCGTGAGCTTTTCGAACTCGGCCAGTTCGTACATCAACGCGAGCATCGGGCCGACGTCTTCAGACCTGGCCGCGCGAATCGTTGCCGACATTACGCTTCCTCCGGTACGTCGCTCAACTGGATCTCGATGCCGCCGAAGCGTGACGCGACCCAGTTGTACGCGTGACATGCAATCCACAGCAGGATGAAGCCGAGAATCGCGTTGAGCAGCAGCGCGCTGAACACCGTCGACAGCTCCACCGACCCATAACGGATGAAGGCGACCAGCACGCCGAGCAGCACGATCGGCACGCTGAACGTCAGATACACGAGGATCAGTGCCTTTGCCGTTTGCCCCGGTGCAATGAACGAGATCTGTTTTTTCATGTAAGTCAAACCCGTATGTCGTAGTGGAATGCGTGAAAACTGCCGGCCCGCGCGTGATCAGATGAGGCCGTCGAACAGCATGATGTCGACGGCGTCGCCGGAATCGAGGTCGCCCTGTTCATGGGCGAGCACGATGAAGCAATTCGCTTCGCTCATCGAACTGAGCACGCCCGAGCCTTGCGAGCCCGTCGGTGTGACGTGCCATGCGCCTTGTGCGTCGCGCTGCGCAACGCCGCGCTGGAATTCCGTGCGGCCGGGCCGCTTGCGGATCGTGTCGATGCAGGCTGCGCGGATCAGCGGCACGGCGTGCGTGGTCGCGCCCGACATCCGCAACAGCACTTCGCGCACGATCTGGTAGAACGCCGCCATCACCGCGACAGGATTGCCCGGCAGCCCGAAAAAGATAGCCGGTTCGCCCGCGCCCGGCTTGCCGCCCGACCAGATGCGCCCGAAAGCCAGCGGGCGGCCAGGCCGCATCGCGAGACTCCAGTGCGCAACGTCGCCGAGCATGCGCAGCATCTGCTTCGTCAGATCGGCTTCGCCGACTGAAACGCCGCCGGAGGTTATCACGACATCCGCGCTCGACGCAGCCGTTCGCAATGCTTCTTCGAGTGCGGCGGGTTCGTCGCGGACTACACCGAGATCGATTGGGTCGACGTCGAGGCGCCTGAGCATCGCGAATAATGTGTAACGGTTGCTGTCGTAGACGCAGCCGGGATCGAGCGGCTCGCCGATCGAGCGCAGTTCGTCGCCCGTCGAGAAAAACGCGACACGCAGACGGCGGCGTACCGACACTTCGCCAATGCCCAGCGAAGCCAGCAGCCCGAGATCCGACGCGCGCACGATGCGGCCCGTCTTCAGTGCGACCGCACCGCGCGCGAGGTCTTCGCCGGCGAGCCGGCGGTTTGCGCCCGTGCTCAGCGGCGCGGCGGCGAAGCGGATCGTGTCGCCTTCACGCGTGACGGCTTCCTGCGGTACGACGGTGTCACAGCCTGCGGGCATCGTCGCGCCGGTCATCACGCGCACGCATTGCGTGGTGTCGATATGTCCCGAGAACGGATGTCCCGCGAATGCCTTGCCTGCGACGTTCAGCGCGATGTCGCCCGCCTGACCTTCGAGCGCTGCGCCGGAGAACGCATAGCCGTCCATCGCCGAGTTGTCGTGCGCGGGTACGTCGATGGGCGACACGATGTCCTGCGCGAGCACGCGATTGAGCGCGTCGCGCAGATGGACGCGCTCGACGGTCGTCACAGGCGTCGCCCATTCGCGCACGATGGCCTGCGCGGCGGACACCGGCATGGCTTGGGCGTCGTACTGTGCGACGCAACTCGAGGTTTCGTTCAGCGTGGTCATGAAAGGGGAGCGTCGCGACGGGATGCAGTGCTGCGGCGGCCGGGCGACCGCGGCAAATGGCGGCAGCGGATGTCAAACCTGCTCAGCCTCGTGTCAGCGTCGTTCGAGGTCGGCAAGTTCCTGCAATGAATTGATATTGTAAAACGTGCGCTCGTCCGGAAAGGCGACTTCAACCGCCTTGTGGCGTGCGTACCACGTGCGTACCTTGCGCTCGCCCGCTTGCAGAAAGCCTTCAAGATCATCGGCCAGCGACGTGCGCACGAGTGCGAAAACGGGGTGAATCGACGTTTCGCCCTGGGAGTCTGTCGTCGTGACGGTCGCGATGCTGCCGTCGTTGGCTTCCAGGGCGGTCGCGAGGCGATCGGCGAGATCGGCCGGAAAGCCGGGCGTGTCGCAGGGCGCGGACAGCACGAACGGCGTGCGCGCTGTACGCAGACCCGCGAGCAGGCCGGCGAGCGGACCGGGAAAATCGGGCAGCGTGTCGGAGATGACCGTTGCGTGAAAGGGCGCGCCCAGGTCTGCGTAACGCTCGACGTGGCGGTTCGCGCTGATCAGGAGCGGCCCGGTTTGCGGCGAGAGTCGCCGCATCACGTGCAGTGCGAGCGGCTCGCCGTGTAGCGTCTGCAAACCCTTGTCGGCGCCGCCCATGCGCATGCCGCGTCCGCCGGCAAGCAACAGGCCGGTGATCGATTCGCGAGAAATGGTCATGGAAAGACGGCCTCAGCCGCCGATGTACGACATCTCGACGCGCCGCTCTTCGCGCGCCGCCTTCGATGCCGCGCTCGCGCTGCCGCGCAGCTGCGAGTAACGGTCGCCGCGCGCATGCCAGATATTGGCGATGGCGGTGGCGATACCTTCGTCGCTCGTGCCGTTGCGTACGAGCGCGCGCAGATCGTGGCCCGCCGACGCGAACAGGCACAGATACACCTTGCCTTCCGTCGACAGCCGTGCGCGCGTGCAATCGCCGCAGAACGCGCGCGTCACGCTGGAGATCACGCCGACTTCGCCGCTGCCGTCCGCGTAGCCCCAACGTTGCGCGGTTTCGGCGGCGCTGTGCGCTTCGAGCGGCACAAGCGGAAAGTGCTCGCTGATACGCGCGACCACATCCGCCGACGGCAGCACTTCCGTCATGTTCCAGCCGTTCGACGTGCCGACGTCCATGTATTCGATGAACCGCAGCGCCACGCCCGAGCCCCTGAAGTGCCGCGCCATCGGCACGATCTCGCTGTCGTTCGTACCGCGCTTGACGACCATGTTGACCTTCAGCGGCGCAAGACCGATGGACTGCGCGACTTCGATGCCGTCGAGCACATCGCGCACCGCGAAATCGGCGTCGTTCATGCGGCGAAATAGCGCATCGTCGAGCGCGTCCAGGCTTACGGTCACGCGGTTCAGGCCCGCGTCCTTCAGGCTACGCGCCTTGCGCGCGAGCAGCGAGCCATTGGTGGTGAGGGTCAGGTCGAGCGGCTTGCCCGCGGCCGTCTTCATCCGCGCGAGCCGCTCGATCAGGAATTCGAGGTTCTTGCGCAACAGCGGTTCGCCGCCCGTCAGACGGATTTTCTCGACGCCATGCGCGACGAAGATCGCCGCGATCCGCTCGATTTCCTCGAATGTCAGCAGCGCACTGTGTGGCAGGAAAGAGTAATCCTTGTCGAACACCGCGCGTGGCATGCAGTAGACGCACCGGAAGTTGCAACGATCCGTAACCGAGATGCGCAGATCGCGCAGCGGGCGCGACAGCGTATCGGTCAGCTCGCCGCGCGGCGCCCGGACAGGACCGGAGACCTCGGGCACAGCGCTGACGTCGGCAACAGGGATGATGCGTCGGGACATGATGACATATTTGGGATATCAGACTTCATTCTAGCGGAAGCACTTCGGCATCACAGTAGGGCGAACGCGCGGTGCTTCTATGTCATAAATAGCAAAAAGCCCGCCTTTGGGGCGGGCTTTCTGGATCGCCCGGCACAACAGCCCGGGCGAAGTTAGCGACCGCTTACTGCGGCTTGGCCGTTTCGACCTGCTGCATCGGCGTCGCGTCGACCGCCGGCAGCGGCTTGCGCTCGCGCGGCACGCGCGCGGGCTTCACTGCTTGCGCTGCCGTTTCCTGCGCGGCGCGCAGCTTGTCGGAGTCGGTATTGACCCAGACGAGGCCGGCGTTATCCAGCATCGTCGTCAGCGACTCCGTCGACTGATGGGCTGCTGCGCCGTTCGTGCGAACGGGTTGCGGCTCGGCGGCTGCGACGACAGGCGCTGCTTCCGTGACGGCCGGCGCAGGTTCCACCGCGGGTTGCGCTTGCGCGACTTCCACGACGGGTTCGGCGACCGGTTCGACGGCGGGCTGTGCAACCGGCTCGATGACCGGCTGGGCAGCGACGGGCGTTTCCAGAACCGGCTGCACTTCAACAGCGGGTGCTGCGACCGGCTCAGCCACGGTTTCGACAGCCACGGGCGCTTCGACAACAGCAGGCGCAGCCGCGACAGGTTCAACCGGCGCGGGCGTTTCGGCCACGACTTCCGTCGAAGCAACAGGCGCAACGGCTTGCGGCTCGACGACAGCGGGCGCTTCGACGGCTGCTGCCGTTTGCGTCACGGCAGGTGCTTGGTCGGCGGGCACGAGGGCTTCCGCCTTCTCGGCTTTCTCGACTGCCAGCGCCGGCGTTTCCGCCGATGCATGCAGTTCGCCGACCACCGCTGCGCTCGTTGCGACAGCGGCCACGACGACTTCGACCGGCTTCACTTCTTGCGCTGGCTGCTGCTGGACGGCCTCGACGGTTTGCGGCTGTGCCTCGTGACGGCCGGTGTGCTCCGGCGTGCGCACAGGCGCTTCCGCCGATGCTGCCACAGCCGTTTCGCCTTCCGCTTCCGCGACATCCGCGGCCGTATTGACGTTCACGCCTTCTTCATCGCGCTCGCGACGGCCACCACGACGGCCGCGACGGCGACGACGGCGTTCTTCACCATCACGCGCTTCCTCTGCGGACGTAGCGCCGCCCGTCAGATTGGCTTGCGCCTGTGCTGCGACATCCGCCTGTGCTTCGTTCTGGCTCAGTGCTTCTGCTGCTTCCGGCTGCTGCTTGCGACGCTCGCCGCGTTCGCCACGCTCACGGCGCTCGCCACGTTCGGCGCGCTCCGGGCGTTCCTGACGTTCGCCACGCGTTGCTTCTGCGGTTTCCGTGCGTTCCTGACCGCGTTCGACGCGTTCCGGACGTGCTTCGCGTGCTTCCCGGCCTTCGCGCTGCTCGCGGCCGCCACGTTGTTCACGTGCTTCGCGCGGTTCGCGTTCCTGACGCTCGCCGCGTTGCGCCGGCTGGCCTTGACGCCCTTGCGGTGCGGCACCTTCGACGCGTGCTGCCGCGTCGCGGCCACCTGG
>NZ_JAAGPI010000055.1 GCF_017104715.1 Burkholderia sp. Ac-20365 | reverse complement strand
CGCGGCAAAGAAAAGTAGGCAAAAGAAAGCCGCTGAACACCGCCAATCCTTGTTTCTGCCTGAGGGCCCTCAACGGGTCCTCCACTTCACACGGCAACCTGCCTTTCACTGCCCGTTGCCAACGCTCTGATTGAGCGCCTCACCCGCTTCACACGCCCGCGTCGCCACACACGCGATCAAATCGTCCACGTTCTATAGCGGCAAACTGTGTGTAGGTTTTCGTGGCGTATGCGCGCCACTCCGGACTGAAAAGCGGGATCGGTGTCGTAAGAACGCAGAGGTGTGAAGCACTACGACCTACACACAGTTTGCCACCTGGGCGGCCGTAACCAATCGCTGCCGCTGACTGCGCTACGGGTGATTGAAGCGGGTGAGGCGTCGATTCGAAGCGCGGGCAACGGGCGTGGACTGAGAGGTTGCCGTGTGAAGGAGAGGACCCGTTGGGGCCCTCAGGCGGAGGTCAAGAATTGGCGGTGTTAGCCCGCTTTCTTTGCTTACTTTCTTTGCGGCGGCAAAGAAAGTAAGTGCCGCCCCGCACAGGGGCAACGCATGCGCCGCGTAGGCGCTAACGCGGATGCCAGCGAAAACACAGAAAAAACCAGCATCGCGCTACGCGCAAAAAAAAACCTAAACCTTTTCACTCCGAGCCCGCCGCACCGTCGCAGACGACAAAACCTTCACCAACTCCGCATATTCCTCCTCAAGAAACCCCTCCGCATGTTCCAGCAAAAACCGCCGAAACATCACACAAGTCGGCGACAGCTGTTTCGAAGCGAGATGCACGATCTGCCACGTGCGCTCAACGGGCGTCCCATTCACATCAAGCAACGCAATCTCGCCAGTACGTAACTCAAGCGCAAGCGTATGCAGCGAAATCAGGCTAACACCCATACCCGCCATCACAGCCTGCTTGATCGTCTCATTGCTGCCAAGCGTCACACACCGCGCAGGTGTAAAAAGATGCTGCCGAAACGTATGCTCGGCCACAGCCCGCGTCCCCGACCCCGGCTCGCGCAGCAAAAACGTATCCCCAGCCAGTTCCTGCAGATCGAACCGCCGCGCATCGCGCAAAGGATGCGAAACCGGCGCAATGATCACATGCGGATGATAGGCAAGCGGCTCGGCCGTCGTGCCAAGCTCGGGCGGCGGCCGCCCCATGATCGCGAGATCGGTCGCGTTGTCCTGCAACAGCCGCAACAGCGTCTCTCGATTGCCGACTGAAAAATGCACATCCACCTTCGGATACTGCTTCGAATACCGCGCCAGCAGCTTCGGCGCAAAGTAAGTCGCGGAACTCACGATACTCACCGTAATCGACCCACTGTCCGCCTGTGCCAGCGAGGTCATCGTATCTTCGGCGTCCTTGATCTCGCCGAGAATCCTGCTCGCGTGATGTGACAGACGCTCGCCCGCTTCCGTCAGCGTCAGACGCCGCGCAATCCGCTCGAACAGCGGCATGCCGATCGCCTCCTCCAGCTGGCGGATCTGCATCGACACGGCCGGCTGCGTCAGATGCAACTCTTCCGCCGCGCGCGCGAAGCTCGGCAAACGGCTTGCGATCACGAAGATCTGCAATTGCCTGAGCGTCAGCGAGCGGATCAGGTTCATCGGGGCGATTCCCATGCGCGCGCCGCCGCCATCCGTGACGCGGAAATATCGATGGATTCAGCGGCTCGCGCGCGGTCCATTGGGCGGCGCCGCGGGTGAAGACGGCGTGCCGTGCGCCGGCGGCGGTGTCAGCTTGTGCAACGAGCCTTCGTAGCTCAGCGTCTCCGTCTTCAGTGGATGCGCGAAGTCGTCGTTGTCGCCGGGCACGTCCGTGCGCAGCAGCGACACGCCGCCCGGCACACCATCGGCGAATATGAATGTGTAGCGCTTGCTCGTGAACTTCGGAAAGCGCTGCGCGTTCGGATCGTGCAGATACGGCTGGATCACGACTTTGCGCGCCTTCACGGACTTGCCGTCGAGCTGAACCGTCGTATCGGTGATAGCGGGTCCTGCCGCGAGCGCCAACCGCACGCGCTGCTGGAAATAGCGCCGCTGGCCGCCCGTTGCCTGCTCCATCTCCCCGATATCGCGTTCGAGGAAGTACAGGACCACGGGATTGCACGGCAGGTTCGCGGGCAACTGCACCGTGCCGCTCGCATCGCTGACAGTGGCGTCGCCGTTCACGTTGCCCGCGCTCGCGACGAGCACGCGGATGCGGTCCGTCTGCTTGTCGGGCGGCGCGGATATCACGAGCGAATAGTCGAGCTCCGTCTGCGACGCCACGCCTTGCAGATGCGGCGTGAGAAACAGCAGCTTTTCAGCAGGCGCGATGGGTGCCGTTGCACCACTCGCCCCGCTGGCTGGATCGGCCGCTTGCGCCGCGTTCGGCATGGTCACAGCGAGCACGAGCACCGCCAGCGCGGCCGCGCCGCGCATCGCAAGCGCACGCGTGCCGACGCATGCGCTTGCCGCACACACGCCCGTCATTTCGGCGCATCCGATGCAACGGGCGCGCTCGCTAACGGCAGTAGCGGCACTTCATAGCTGGCCAGAATCTTGTCGATCGTATCCTGATGCGTGGCGACCCACTGATCGATCTTGTCGTGCCACGCCTTCTCGCCGTATCGCACGCCCATCGAGATTTCATAATCGAAGCGGATGCCCGGCTGCGGCGGGAACGGCACGAGCTTCACGCGATCGCTCGCCTGCTTCGCGAAGTAACCGGCAATCGGCCCCCACACAAACACGACGTCCACATTGCCCTGCGCCAGATCGTGCTGGATCATCTCGCCCGGAAACGCGTTCGGGTCACCGCTTTGCGCCTGGTACGACACAGCCTGGTCGATCAGGTTGTTCGACAGCAGCCAGTCGACAGCAGGCGTCTGCGAGAAGATGCCGAGTCTGAGCTTTTTCAGCTGATCGGGCGGCAGCTTCAGCAGATCGGCGGGTGCGTTGATGTTCGCGAACTCGGGGCGCTTCGGGAACACCATCGCATACGTCGAATGCAGCCACGGCCGCGTGGTCGACGTCATGTCGTAACCATGCGGCACGCCGATAATCAGGTCGCACTTGAACTGATCGCTGTTATCCACCTTGTCGCGCAACGTATGGCGCACGAACCCCATGCGCTGCGGAAAGTATGTGTATTCGAGCTTGTAGCCGAAGTCTTTGGCCATCGCCGCCGCGATCTTGTTTTCGAAGCCTTCGCCTTTGTCGTTCGACAACGGCATGTTGTTCGGATCCGCGCACACGCGCAGCACCTTGTCGGCGCCGTCGTTGTTCGGAAGGTTCGGTGCAGCGGCGGGCGCGCCCTGCGCATGCGCGGATGGCGCACCGATGCAGACCCAGCACAGCGCCAGCATCGCGCAAAGAACACGGACGGCGGAATTGCTTCGATCGGACATCGAGGTCTCCCGGATTAGCGTCATGCTACTGAGTGCTACGTATAGCGCGCTGATTCACGATCGTACATGCGATCGTGCCCGTTCATTTTGCATCGATCGCCTGCAGATCGCCCGGCTTGATCGAGCCATCAGAACGGCCCTTCAGGTAAGCGAACAGGTTCTCCCAGTTCTTCTGCATCATCTGGCTCGAACTAAAATCGGGCATGCCCTTGTCGACACGGCCGCCAAACACCGTGCGATGAAACTCGTTCTTGTCGAGCGTCTTGAACGCATCGATCAGCGACGGACCCACGAGGCCTTCCTGCTTCGCGCCGTGGCAGCGTTCGCAGGCAAGTGCGCGCCAGGTCTTCCATCCCTGCAGCGTGTCGCTGTCGACCTTGTTTCCGTCGACAACCTTATAGGCGACCTTCTGGACCTGAGGTGCGTCCGACGACTGCCCCCAGCTATTGGTCATGACAACAGGTAAAGCGCTCAACGCGAGTAACGCACCTGCAAGCGACAGCACAACGCGGCCTTTCATGCGTTCGTCTCCCTATCATTTCGATTGATGCTGCTTGTCACACTCACGCGGCAGACGCGCGGCGCATTGCAGAATGCGAGGCGCCGCGGTTGCCACTTTTCATCGAAGCCGAAGACCGCATCCAGGCGTCTTCGGCTACGTCACTGCTGCTGCGAAACTGCATCAGCGTCAGGCGCCGGACTCAGCCGTTCCCACCGGGAATGGCGAAGATGAACAGCGTGCCGCCGAGCGCTGTGTACTTCGCGAGTTCGCGATAGCCGCCCACGGCACCGAGGCCTTCTTCCGACTTCTGCAGGCCCGCTGCCATGCCGATGCCCGCCCAGCCGCCGATGCCCGAATACACGCCGATGAACTGCTTGCCCTGATACTCATACGTAAAGACGTTGCCGATGATCCCCGACGGCGTCTTGAACTTCCACAGTTCCTTGCCGTCCTTGATCCGCACGGCCTTGATGTAGCCTTCCAGCGTGCCGTAGAAGACGACGCCGCCCGCCGTCGCCAGCGCGCCCGACCACACCGAGAAACGTTCCGGCTTGGACCAGACGATCTTGCCCTTGGCCGCATCCCACGCGATGAAGTTACCCATCGCGCCCTTCTCGTTCGGACCAGGGTACATCGACAGCGTGGCACCGACATACGGCTGGCCGGACACGTAGTCGACATCGAACGGCTCGTAGTCCATGCAAACGTGATTGGTCGGCACGAGGAACAGATTCGACGACGGATCGAACGCGGCAGGCTGCTGGTCTTTCGAACCCAACGCAGCCGGGCAGATGCCCTTCACGTTGTGATCGGGACCGGCTTTCTGTGTCGAGTACGAAGCATTGCGAATTGGCAGACCGCTCTTCAGATCGACGCTATCCGCCCAGTTCACAGCCGGGTCGTATTTCTGTGCAACCAGCAGTTCGCCTGTCTCGCGATTGAGCGTATAGCCGAAGCCGTTACGGTCGAAGTGCACGATCGCAGGCGTCTTCTTGCCGTTGATCGAAATGTCCGAGAGGATCATTTCATTGACGCCGTCATAGTCCCACTCGTCGTGCGGCGTCATCTGATACACCCACTTCGCCTTGCCCGTATTCAGGTCGCGCGCGAAGATCGACATCGACCACTTGTTGTCGCCGGGGCGTTGCGTCGGGTTCCACGTGCCCGGATTGCCGGTGCCATAGTAGACAAGGTTCAGCTTGGGATCCCACGCATACCAGCCCCACGTGGTGCCGCCGCCGAGCTTCCACTGATCGCCCTTCCAGCTCTTGATCGACGAATCCGCGCCAACCGGCTGCATCTTGCCGTCGGCCCAGGTCATCGTCTGCTGCGGATCGAGCAGCATTTCGCTGTCCGGCCCGGTGCTGTAGGCCTTCCACACTTCCTTGCCGGTCTTGATGTCGTACGCGATCAGACGGCCGCGCACGCCGAACTCGCCGCCCGAGATGCCCGTCAGCACCTTGTCGCCGAATACGTGCGGCGCGTTGGTGTTGGTTTCGCCGGCCTTCGGGTTGCCGTTCTGCGCGGTCCACACCACTTCGCCCGTCTTCGCGTTGAGCGCGACGAGCTTGGTGTCGGCCTGTTGCAGGAAGATCTTGCCGTCGCCGTATGCGAGACCGCGGTTGACGGTATCGCAGCACATCACGGAAACAACCGACGTGTCCTGCTTCGGCTCGTACTGCCAGATGAAGGTCTGGTCTTTCAGGTTGACCGCGATGACCTTGTTAGGAAATGGCGAGTGGATATACATCGTGTCGCCGATCACGAGAGGCGAGCCTTCGTGACCGCGCAGCACGCCCGTCGATATCGTCCAGGCGACCTGCAGCTTGCCAACATTGCTTTCGTTAATCTGCTTGAGCGTGCTGTACCGGTGATTCGAATAGTCACCTGCCTGCGCCGCCCAATTCGATGGGTTCTTGATCAGCGAGTCCAGTTGCGGATCGGCATAAGCCAGGAACGAGTTCAGCGCCGCCGCAAAGAACACCGCCAGTCCTAGAACCAGGGTGCGTACGTTCATGTCTCCTCCAGATGGGTGATACTGGTTGAAACCGTCCAGTTACCGATGACACGCTACCGGGTTGCTCCAGCCGCGCCTCTGGATGCAGGTAACGCCTTTGCTGCGCCAGATCCATTGCCCGGCCCATGCGTATGACGGCGGATCGCATATTCCATGCCGGTCGCGATTGCACACGGATTGCACGCCGTCACATGCGCTTGCGCGGGCTTGCGGCGTCAACATGTTCCGCTTCGCGGCCGGCGGCGGGACATTCTGTGTCAGATACGCAAACCAGCGGACGGCGCGCTGCAATCGTTCTTTGCAAAGCGCATACGGGCGCTAAGCTCTTTGTATGCGCACCCCATTCCGACACCAGCGGAGGTCAGTCATGACGCAAAGCGAACAGGTGTATTCCGACGAGGAAATCCAGAAGAAGCTCGAAGGCCCGTTGCAGCACTGGTATCTCGAAGACGGCTGGCTGCGGCGCAAGTACCGCACGGAAAGCTGGAAAGGCACGCTGATGGTGGTCAACACCGTCGGCCATCTCGCGGAAGCCGCGTGGCATCACCCGGATCTGACGGTGTCGTATGCGTTCGTGGTGGTGAAGCTGAAAACCCATTCGGCCAAAGGCATCACTGACAAGGACTTCGCGCTCGCCCGCAAGATCGAGGAAGTGATCCAGTGGCAGCCGGGCAAGGAAGGCGGTCCGCTCGAAGGCACGCCCGCCGACGATCAGCGCTTCCGCTATATCAAGTACGACGCGCCGAAGAGCTGACGCGATTCAGTCGGAACCACGCGCCGCGCGCCGTGCCGCGCGTGGTATGGCTCTTGCCTGACACCTGAACCGCGCCGCAGCGCCGGTTCAGCGTTCGCTTGCCGCGCCTCGCCCACGCCTGTACGACTCGACAAGGAAGCTTTCGCATGCGGATGTCATCCGAACGCACGTCGACACTGCCTGCCATCTCGGCGATCACCGTCGAAGCGCCCGGCCGGCTGCACATGGGCTTTCTCGATCCCGGCGGATCACTCGGACGCGCGTTCGGCAGCGTCGGCATCGTCATCGAAGGATGCGGCACGCGCGTCACTGCGCGCCCCGCCGACGACGCCGCAGTTGAAGGCGCCACGACCGACGCGCAGCGCGAGCGCATCGAACGCTATCTTCGGCTGCTGCACGATGCCTACGGTGCGCCGCCCGTTTCCGTCGAGGTCGAACAGGCAGCGCGCGCGCATTGCGGCATCGGCTCGGGCACACAGCTCGCGCTGGCGATCGGCACTGCCTATGCGCGCCTCGCCGGTATCGACGCGACGACGGCGGAACTCGGGCGCCTGCTCGGGCGCGGAGCGCGCTCCGGCATCGGCGTACTGGGTTTCGATCATGGCGGATTGATCGTCGACGGTGGTCAGGGCCCCGCACACGCAGGCGCTGCCGCCTTGCCGCCGCTGCTCGCACGGCAGCCCTTTCCCGACGACTGGCGCATCGTGCTGATCGACGACACCACGCGCGAAGGTCTGCACGGCGACGAAGAGCGGCGTGGCCTCGCTGCTTTGCCGCCGTTTCCGCAGTCACTTGCCGCGCATGTGTGCCATCAGTTGCTGATGCGCGTACTGCCCGGCATGGCACAGGGCGAGTTCGACGCATTCGCCACCGGCGTCAGCGAGATCCAGCAATCGATCGGCGAATACTTTGCGCCCGTGCAGGGCGGTGTCTATTCCAGCCCTGCTGTCGCGGCGGCGATGCAGGCCATCGCGGCCAACCAGACGGCAGGCGTCGGACAAAGCTCATGGGGCCCGACGGGCTTCGCGTTCGTGCAGAGCTCGCGCCACGCCGACGATGCGCTCGCGGCAGCGCGCGCCGCCACCCGCGCGTTTCCCGGCATCGTGTGCTCGGTGACGCGCGGCCGCAATTGCGGCGCGCGTTTTTATGCCGTGCAGCAGCCGCGCTTCGGCATCGACGCGCAATGAGCCGGATGCCCGCGTTTTGCCCAAAGATCGAATGCGTGCGCGCCAGCCGCTCGCGCACGCCCCGCTTTTGACTACGAAAGAGCCGACGCCATGTCCCAAACCACTGAAAGGCCCTACATCCTGCACATGTTCACGCCGACGCCGCAGATGAGCCCGTTCGACGTCAACATGGCCGCCGACGCCGGCTATCAGATCGTCGTGCCGTATTGCGCCGTCGACGTGCGCAACGTCGTGCAACTCACACAGGACGCGATTTTTTCGCGCGGCCCGAAAGGCGTGTCGCGCACGGGTATTTTCATCGGCGGACGCGACGTGATGCTCGCCGCCGACATGCTCGACCGCGCGCGCGAAGCGATGGTGCCGCCGTTCGAAGTCTCCGTGTTCGCCGATCCGAGCGGCGCCTATACGACATCGGGCGCGCTCGTCGCGCTGGTCGAATGTCATCTGAAGGCGCAGCACGGCGAAGAACTGAAGGATAAACATGTGCTGATACTCGGCGGCACGGGCGCAGTCGGGCGGATCACGGCCGCGATCGCGGCGACGCTCGGCGCGCATGTGACGATCGCGAGCCATTCCGATGCCGCGCGCGCCGAGCGCGCGAGCCAGGACGTCGACGAACGGTTCGGGATCAGGACGTCAGGCGTCGGCACGGGCACGGCGCAGACGCTCCACGCCGCGCTGACGCGTGCGGACATCGTGTTCGCCACGGCGGCCGCCGGTGTCCAGGTGATGAGCGCCGCGGATCTCGCGCAGGCTCCGCGCCTGTTGATCGCCGCCGACGTCAACGCCGTACCGCCCGAAGGCATCGCGGGCGTCAACGTGATGGACGACGGCAAGCCGCTCGCGGGTGCCGTTCGACCCGATGCAATCGGCATCGGCGCGCTGGCAATCGGCAACGTGAAGTATCAGGTCGAGCATCGGCTGTTCACGCGGATGCGCACGGCGGGCAAGCCCGCCTATTTTGGCTTCACCGAAGCGTTCGACGAAGCCCGCGCGGTTGTCGCCGAACGCAGCTAGCGCGCATGTCGAAACGAGGCGATGTCATGCCGGCCATGTCCGCGCTGCCCTTCGATGCCAGGCGTTCCGCGTCTGCGCCGTTCGTCGCGGTGGCGGGGCTGTCGGCGCGCATGCTTGCGCAATCGGCTGCGGACGCGGGCTATCAGGTCGCCGCACTCGATCTGTTCGGCGACCGCGACACGCGCCGCTACGCGAAGCTGTGGCTCGATACGGGCGGCGACGGCTTGTCGATCGATCGCGACAGGTTGCAGGCAGCGCTCGAACGCGTCGTGCGGCTGCCGCGGCTGATCGGCTATGTGGTGGGCAGCGGAATCGAGCCACATATCGGCTGGTTGCAGCAGACGGCGAAATTGCCGCGCCTGATCGGCAACGACGCCGACGCAACAGCCGCCGTGCGCGAGCCGAAGCGTTTTTTCGCGTTGCTCGATGAACTGGGCATCGCGCATCCCGAGGTTACGTTCGCGCGCCCCGAACGCCCCGAAGGTTGGCTGCACAAAGCCGCCGACGGCTGCGGCGGCACGCATATCCAGCCAGCGGAAAGCGCAGACGCCCACGCCGGTTACTTTCAGCGCTTCCATGCCGGACTGCCGATGTCGGCGCTCTTTCTCGCCGCGCGGGGCGAAGCGCTCGTAATCGGTTGCGCCGAGCAATTCATCGCGGCGAGCGGCGCGCTGCCCTATCTGCATACAGGTTCACTCGGCCCAATTGATCTGCCTTCCGGCATTACGCGGCAAATAGATTTCGCGGTGCGCTCGATTGCTGCACGCGCAAACCTGAGCGGCCTCAACAGCCTCGATTTCCTGCTAGACGGCGACACGATCCGCGTGGTCGAAGTCAACGCGCGCCCTTCATCGACGATGGCGCTGTATGAGCGCGCATGGCGCGACGCGTGGCCGCGCGGACTGCTCGCCGCGCATATCGACGCATGCCTGCACGAACGCCTGCCGACTGCACACGCAGTTCCGCCACAATGCCGCGTCGCACAACAGGTCGTGTTCGCGCCCGTTGCGTTCACCGTCACGCGACGCTTCAGCGATGCCCTTTTCGTCGATCCCGTCTGCCACGACGTGCCGAACGCGGGAACGCACATCGAAGCAGGCCACCCCGTCTGCACGGTTCTCGTGACCGCCGACACACGCACCGCGTTACAAAGCGAACTGCAACGCCACACACAACGCCTTTTGAAACGCATCGAAACCAGCCTCGAATCTCGCCATGAACTCGTCGACTCCCACGGCTGACCACGACGGCCACGCGCCGCCTATCGCCCACGACGCGCCCAGCGTCAACGCGCTCGCCGCGCCGCTTGTCACGCAACTGCTCGCGGATGCGGCGCGGCTGCGAATCGCGTCATCGCGCCACCCGTTCGGCCCGACCATCGTCGATGCGGGTATCGCCACGCCCGGCTGCGTCGAAGCCGGCGTGCTGATCGCGCGGATCTGCATGGGCGGGCTCGGGCGTATCGAAACGCGCATCAGCGCCGGGCACGAGCCGCTCTGGCCCGCGACGATCGAGGTGCACACGGCGTCGCCCGTACTCGCGTGCCTGGGCAGCCAGTACGCAGGCTGGAGCCTGTCCGCGAGCAAGGAACAGAACAACGGCAAGAAGTTCTTCTCCCTCGGCTCGGGACCGGCGCGCGCGCTGGCCGGCAAGGAGACGCTGTTCGACGAACTCGGCTATCGCGATACACACAAGACAGGCGTGCTGGTGATGGAAGTCGGCCAGCCGCCGCCGCAAGCGGTGCTCCAGAAAATCGCGGGCGATTGCGGCCTCGCGCCCGATCAACTGACCGTAATCGTCACGCCGACACAATCCGTCGCCGGGACGGTGCAGATCGTCGCGCGCGTGGTCGAGGTCGCGCTGCACAAGACGCATGTGCTCGGCGTGCCGCTCGGCGAGATCGTCGAGGCAAGCGGCACGGCGCCGTTGCCGCCGCCCGCGCCCGATGGCCTCGCCGCAATGGGCCGCACGAACGACGCGATCCTGTACGGCGGGCGCGTACATCTGACGGTGACGAGCGACGCCGTCGCGCGAAAGCTCGCCGCCGAACTGCCGTCGTCGAATTCGCGCGATTATGGACGGCCGTTCGCCGAGATTTTCGCGTCGTTCAACCACGACTTCTATCAGATCGATCCGTCGCTGTTCGCGCCTGCCGAGGTGTGGGCGAGCAGCCTCGAAAGCGGTGCGACCTATCGCGGCGGCAGGCTCGACGGGGCGCTGCTGCATGCGCTCTGGCAAGGCGACAGCTTCGTCGCTAGCAGCGAACCCGCTGCTGAACCCGGCACGCCCGGCGTCACCAGTCCGGGGGCGCCATGAGCGATGTATCGGCGGCGAGCGGCCTGCGCGTCGCGATCATGACGGACGAAACCGGCTGGCACACAGGGCGGCTCAAAAAAGCGTTCCGCGCGCGTGGCGTCGAGGCGCGCTGCGTCGATCTCGCCACTTGCCGTATCGATACGACATGGTCGCCGTCTGGCCTCGCGATCCCGGGCTTCGCGCGCGAACTGCCCGACGCCGTGTTCGTGCGCGGCATCGCGGGCGGCACATTCGAGCAGGTCACGCTGCGGCTGGGCATCCTGCACGCGCTGCGCGAATGCGGCGTGCCCGTCTATAACGACGCACGCGCCATCGAGCGCAGCGTCGACAAGTCGATGACAAGCTTTTTGCTGCATCGCGCGAATGTGCCGACGCCGCCCGCATGGGCGACTGAATCGTCGGCATTCGCGCAGCGCGTGCTGATGCGTGAGGCGGCCGCGGCGCGCAAGGTCGTGCTCAAGCCGCTGTTCGGCTCACAGGGTAAAGGCTTACGCAGGCTCGGGGCGAACGCGTCGAACGGCACGTTGACGCCGCTGCCGTCGCTGCGCAGCTTCAGCGAAGTCGCGTATCTGCAGCGCTACGTAGGCAGTACCCGCGCGCGACGCGACGACTTCGACTGGCGCGTACTCGTGATCGGCGGACGCGCGCTTGCTGCGATGCGGCGAACCGGCGGACGCGGCTGGATTCACAACGTTGCACGCGGCGCGCGCTGTGAACCCGCTGAACTGGAGCCGACGCTAGCAACGATCGCCGAACGTGCAACGGCCGCGTTAGGACTCGACTACGCAGGCGTCGATCTGATTCCCGACCTGTCGATGCCCGATCAGACCGGTGTGCCTCTCGTGCTCGAAGTAAACGGTGTTGCCGCGTGGCGCGGACTGCAATCGGTGACATCCGTCGATATCGCGGCGGCGCTGGTCGACGATCTGCTCGACCGCAAGCTTGCCGCGAGCCGCTCGCCGCCCACGCCCGTCGTGCCGATTCATGCGGGCCGATGACGATCCGCTGGCGCGCGCGCCCGCCGCGTTCCTGCGCGCGTGCCGGCTCGACGTCGAAACGCCAAAGCCCGGCAATGTCAGCTTCGCGAGCGCGGGACATGGGATGCAGGCCGCGCAGTTCATCGACAGCGCCGAGGCTGCTGCGCCCGCATTGTTCGCGAACGGCGCGCGCGTCGGCAAACGCATCCTCGATGCGGTGACACGCACGCGAGACGCCGCGGGATGCAACACGAATCTCGGCATCGTGTTGCTGGTTGCGCCGCTTTCTGCGGCACTCGAACTCGCCGGTAATGAGCCACAACTCGATTCAAGGCGCTGGCGAGCGTCGCTGGAACATGTGCTCGCCAACCTCGACCTGGACGACGCACGCGCCGCCTATCGCGCGATCGCACTCGCCAATCCCGGTGGATTAGGCGACGCGCCCGAGCAATCCGTGCACGCGCCGCCCACCGTCGATCTGCGCGAAGCGATGGCGCTCGCTGCCGAGCGCGACAGCATCGCGCGCCAATACGCGAACGGTTTCGCCGACATCTTCGACGCGGGCCTGACAGCCATCGCGCAATCGCACTGCAACACGCCTGCCGACGTCATGCTCGACGTCTTCCTGACGTTCCTCGGCACGCTCCCCGACTCGCACATACTGCGCAAGCATGGCGCGGCCGTGGCGCAAAGTGTCACGCGCGAGGCGCGGGAGCATCACGCGCGATGGCGCTCCGCAAGCGCTGCAGCGTACGCACCGCAACTCGATGCATGGGATGCCGAACTGAAGGCGCGAGGCGTAAATCCTGGCACGAGCGCCGATCTGAGCGTCGCGACGCTCTTCGTCGCCGCGCTGCTCGATCCATCGCGCTTCGCAAACGATCCCATCTGAATGCGTGCGCCGCGAGATTGGCATGGTTCCTGTTACACGGGAACTCGGTGCGTCCCCCTCAAAAAACGCGCGGCGGGTCGCCACGCGTCGCGAGTTCGTCCCACGTCGACAGACCCAAATCACTGGAGGAACAGCATGGCCAAAATCAACCGTGTCATGGTAGGCGAGTCGCTTATCGGCGAAGGCAACGAAGTCGCCCACATCGATCTGATCATCGGGCCGCGAGGCTCTGCTGCCGAATCGGCTTTCTGCCACGCGCTAACCAACAACAAGGACGGCTTCACGTCGCTGCTCGCCGTCGTCGCGCCGAACCTGCTGACAAAGCCGAACACGGTGATGTTCAACAAGGTGACGATCAAGGGCGCGAAACAGGCAGTGCAGATGTTCGGCCCGGCGCAGCACGCCGTGGCGCTAGCCGTTGCCGATTGCGTCGAAGACGGCACGATCCCGAAGGACGAAGCCGATGATCTGTTTGTCTGCGTCGGCGTGTTCATCCACTGGGAAGCCGACGACGACAAGAAGATTCAGGAATTCAACTACAAGGCCACTCGCGAAGCGCTCCAGCGCGCCGTAGCGGGCGAGCCGAGCGCGGCTGAAGTGGTATCGAAGAAGGCGACGGCAGCGCACCCGTTCGCACCGAACTAGGCGCGCCGTATGCATGGCAAGCTGTGTCGCGCACAGCGCGCGGCGGACCTTGAAAATCCGCCGCGCGTCGTGTCGCGTGTGCTGTTCCGATTGATGCACAACTTTCATTAAAGGCATCGACATGACCTCACGTTGTCGCGCGCGCCTTGCTGTCGCGGCGTTCGCGTGTGTTGCAGTCTTTCCCCTTTCCACGCTCGCGGCGGACGCCACGGAAGGCAATGCACCCACCGCCGGTGTCAATGACTACCCGACGCAAGGCCGTGTCGAATACGTGCTCGGTTGCATGGACGACAACGGCCACGATTTCGCCAACGTCTACAAATGCTCTTGCGCGATCGACAAGATCGCGGCCGCGTTACCGTATGACGAATACGTCGAGCAGATGACATTCGCGAAGTACGCAACGCTTGGCGGTGAAGGCGGTAATGAATTCCGCGTCGACCGTGCACGCGCGCAAACGAAGAAATATCGCGCGTTACAGGAAGAGGCGTATCAGGCGTGCGGACTCAGGAAGGCTTCACCGTCCGCATCGAAGTGAGCCGTTAAAAGCGGCGTGCCATTCGCCATTGAATGGCACGCGCGGCGGCTTATGCGCTAGGCAAAACGCGCGCACTGGCGCTCTATCACCACGCCGACGGCCGCGACGTCGTCGAATTTTGCGGGTTTGCACAACTTGACGCGCACCCAATGCGCGCCGAATCTGTCGATCAACAATTGCGCAATCTGCTCCGCGAGCGCTTCGAGCAATTGCACCTTGTGCGCCGCGAGCAGCGTGTGCAGTTCGGCGCGCACGGCTGCGTAATTGACCGTGTCGTCGATGCAATCCGTCGCGCACGCGCGCAGCGACGGCACGCCGATCGCGAGATCCATTTGCACGGGCTGACGCTCGTGCAGTTCGTTCTTATCGATGCCGATGATCGTCTGCGCGACGAAGCCTTCGATATACACGATATCGAGCGCGGCGCCGCGTTGTGGCGGCGCATCCGTATCGCGCAATGGCCGGGCGCTCGACGGCAATACGACAGTGAAGTGGATGGGACTGCTTCCGGGATTGAAACGGTCCATGTAAGTGCTCCAGAATGGGGCGCGCCGTGCGGCGCATCGGTTTCCTGCGCAACCGATGATGCAAAGCAAAAAGCAGGCGCAGTGCGCAACACTCGTACGACTATTTATTGATGTATTGCGACACGAGTTGTACAGTGTTTGCTGAGTGCACTGGAACGGATTCAAACCACATATAAGCGGTATTTCCACGCGCGCGAGAGACGCGCGGCACATCGCAGCACACGGGGAAAACACTTACATACAGCGTCGGCGGGCGCCGCGAGCACCGAGCCGAACGCATCGGAGACACCCCTAATGTCATCGCTCGTTGACATCAATTCGCATGTCCGGGATGTACTGAACATCGTCAACAACCAGCCCGCCTCGTGTTCGATGAGCCATTCCGTCGCGCAGTCGTGGACGCGTTGTCTGGTCGATTTCGGTCTGGATCCCGGACGTTTCGTGATGCCGCCCGTTCTCACCCAGCACGAACTCGATATGCGCCGCGAAGCGGCCGGCGATCTGATCGCCTGCTCGAAGCTGGAAATGACCACGCTTTACCAGCAGTTGGCCGATCCGGAACTCGCGGTGATTCTCGTCGATGCGAACGGTGTAATCGTGCATCAGGTGTCGTCGGTACCGTTCGGCGAAGCGGTCGCCGCCGATGGACTGCGTCCCGGTGCCGTATGGAGCGAACGCGAAGCGGGCACGAATGGCATGGGGACGTGTCTGACCGAGCGCGAATGCCTCGCGATCTATCAGCATGAGCATTTCTATCCGCGCTATACGTCCCTCACCTGCTCGGCCGCGCCGATTTTCGACGAACGCGGCGCAATAGTCGGCGTGCTCGACGTGACGAGCCGCTCGCGGATGTTGCAGCAACATTCGCTCGTGCTCGTCGGCATGTCGCGGCAGATGATCGAAAACCGGCTGATCGATTCGCGCTACCGGCGCGCGAATACCGTGCATTTTCATAGCCGCCCTGAATTCGTCGGCACGCTGCACGCCGGTAAGCTCGCCGTCGATGACGACGGCATCGTCCTCGCCGCCAATCGCAGCGCACTGTTTCAGCTCGATTTGCGCTCGCCGGATCAACTGTGCGGCAAGCGCATCGAAGAAGCGTTCAGCACGACGCTCGAAGACATGATCGCGCGCAGCATACGCGGCTCGTTCCATCCGATCACCGTCTACAGCGCGCACGCCAGCAACCGCTTCTTCGTGATCGCGCAGACGCCGCGCGATGCGACTTCGTTTAGCGGCACGAATCAGGTGGCATCGGGCGCGCGTGGACCGTGGAGCGATGTGTCGATTAATCGCTCACCACGCACGAAAACGCCACGCGAAACGCGCGAGGCTAAACCCGCAGCCGCGGGACTGGACAAACTCTCGCATCTGGAATTCGGCGATCCTCGCATGGCCGCGCAAAGCCAGCTTGCTGCGCGCGTGATCCAGCGGAAGATTCCAATCATCCTGCGAGGACAGACGGGTACCGGCAAGGAAGTGTTCGCCAATGCGCTGCACAGCATCAGCCCGAATGCGGCCGGCGCCTTCGTTGCGGTGAATTGCGCGTCGCTGCCTGAGACGCTGATCGAAAGCGAACTGTTCGGCTATCGCGCGGGCGCGTTTACGGGCGCGCAACGCGAAGGACGACGCGGCAAGATCGTGCAGGCAAACGGCGGCACGCTGTTCCTCGACGAAATCGGCGACATGCCGATGGCGTTGCAGGCGCGGCTGTTGCGCGTGCTCGAAGAACATGAAGTCACGCCGCTCGGCGCCGAGACGACCATCAAGGTCGACTTCCAGCTAATCAGCGCGAGCCACCGCAACCTGCTCGATCTCGTGCAACGCGGCCTGTTCCGCGAAGATCTGTACTACCGGCTCAATGGCATCGAGATCAACCTGCCGCCGCTATGCGAGCGTGCGGATCTGCTGCCGCTCGTCCAGCACATCCTCGAAAGCGAATCCGACGATCCACCCGAACTGAGCGCCGAAGCACGGCAAGCGCTGGTGAATTACGCGTGGCCCGGCAATATCCGGCAGTTGCGGCACGTGCTGCAGATGGCGATCGCGCTATGCGACGGGCCGGAAATTCGCTGTGCACATCTGCCTGCTGAAATCGTCGACGATTCGAGCGCTCAACACAGTACGCACGCACGTGTTGGTGCTACCGGACCGCTCGCGCAGCCGCCGCGCGCCGGCGCCGCGATGCCGTTCGACGACGACGCCGATCTGTCCGCACTCAACGCCATCCAGGTCAAGGAACGCGAAACGGTGCTTGCGATGCTGGACGAACATCGCTGGAACGTGAGCAACGTCGCGAAGACGCTTGGCATCAGCCGCAACACGTTGTACCGGAAAATGCACAGACTGCACATCCGGCTGTCGCACGACGGATCGCCTGCCGCCGTCGACGACGCGTGCGGCAAATGACGCACGCATGAGCGCACCGTCGCCCGCCCGCCGCCCTGGCGTTTTTCGCCCCGACGCGCGCTTTGCGTGGTGCATCACGGGCTCAGGCCACATGCTGGAGGAATCGATCGAGATGGCGCTCGCGTTGCCGGGCGTCGATCTGTTTCTTTCGGCTGCCGGCGAAGAAGTGCTGCCCCTCTATGGCTGGACCGTGCCGAAACTGCGCGAGCATTTTCGCGTGGTGCGCGACAACAGTGCGAGCAGCGTGCCTGTCGGCATGCTTTACGAAGGCATTTATCACACGGTCGTGATTGCGCCCGCCACCAGCAACACAGTGGCCAAATGCGCGTTCGGCATCTCCGACACGTTGCCGACCAATCTCTATGCACAGGCAGGCAAGCAATGCGTGCCCGGCATCGTTTTCGCATGCGACACCGAGCCGAGCGTCATCACGCAGAGCCCGCACGAATGGGTCGAAGTGCGACCTCGCGCGATCGAACTGGAGAACGTCGAGCGGCTTGCGCGCATCGAGTACACGAGGGTCGCGCGCTCGCTCGATGAATTGCGCGCGGCATTGAGCGAACGGTTATCGGACCTCGGGCTCGCATGGAACACATCGTCTTCCTGACGGGCAGGCTCGCCGAAAAGAGCGTCGTGCAGGTGCTGGAAGGCCTGACGAATGCGCCATTCACGTGGGAAGTGCGCGAAATCGGCCTGCAGGTTGCCGCGCTGATGACAGCCGACATGATCCGCCGGCGGGTTGCGCTGCCATTGCGCGCGGACCGGATGATCGTGCCGGGGCGGTGTCGCGGCGATCTCAAGGCGTTGAGCGAGCATTTCGGCGTGCCTGTCGAGCGTGGCCCGGAGGAAGCGAAAGATCTGCCATTGCATTTCGGACAGGCCGCGCGCAAGTTCGATCTCTCACGTTATTCGTCGGACATTTTTGCGGAGATCGTCGATGCGCCGAGGCTCGATCTCGAAGGTATCGCGGAGCGTGCGCGGCATTATGCGGCGCAAGGTGCGGATGTTATCGATGTCGGGTGTCTGCCAGATACGCCTTTTCCACATCTCGAAGATGCCGTGCGGATGTTGAAGGCTAACGGTTACCGCGTGAGCGTCGATTCGATGGTCACCGATGAGCTGTTACGGGGCGGGCGCGCGGGTGCCGATTATCTGATGAGTCTGAATGCGGACACATTGTGGATCGCGGATGAGGTTGCTTCGACGCCTGTCGTTGTTGCGCGCGAGCCGCGGGATGTGGAGTCCTTGTATCAGGCGATTGATACGCTCAACGCGCGTGGCAAGCCATTTCTTGCCGATCCGATTCTGGATCCGATTCCGTTTGGGTTTGCTGCTTCTATTGCGCGGTATGTTGCTTTGCGTGAGCGGTATCCTGATGTGGCGATCATGCTTGGCATTGGGAATCTCACTGAGCTTACCGAAGCCGATACCAGTGGCATTAATGCCGTGCTGCTTGGTGTTGCCGCTGAGTTGCGTGTGTCTGCTGTTCTGACTACGTCGGTTAGCCTGCATGCGCGGCGGGCTGTGCGTGAGGCCGACGTCGCGCGGCGGGTGATGTATGCGGCGCAGGAGGCTCAGGTTTTACCCAAAGGGATTGATCCTTCACTCAGTGCATTGCA
The DNA here is from genome assembly GCF_017104715.1 of Burkholderia sp. Ac-20365. Taxonomy (GTDB): domain Bacteria; phylum Pseudomonadota; class Gammaproteobacteria; order Burkholderiales; family Burkholderiaceae; genus Paraburkholderia. The sequence continues at coordinate 26,511 of NZ_JAAGPI010000055.1, read as the reverse complement.
TGCGAAGCGGCCTTTTCCTTATGACGCGAGTGAGATTTCCGCGTTCGCGGCGCAGGTGCGGGATCCGAATTTTCGCGTTCAGGTCTCTATGGATGGGATTCATGTTTATAACCGGGATGTGCATGTTGTTGAAAGCGATCCGTTTGCGCTTTATCCGCATTTGAACGTTGAGAATGATGGAGGGCATGCTTTTTATCTGGGTGTGCAGGCTGCCAGGGCTGAAATTGCATGGCAGTTGGGGAAGAGGTTTGATCAGGATCAGGCGCTCGATTGGGGGTGTCAGGTTGATCGCGATCGCGAGGATCTTCTCGTATGGTGTGTGCCTGGGGCTACGAAGAAGGGTTCTTAGTGAGGTTTTTTGTCTGCGACGCTTGGGTTTGGTTTGCTTGTGTTTTTGCTGGCATCCGCATTTTGTTATCGGTGCTTCACGCGTTGCCCCTGTGCGGGGCGGCACTTACTTTCTTTGCCGCCGCAAAGAAAGTAAGCAAAGAAAGCGGGCAAACACCGCCCGTTCTTGACCTCCGCCTGAGGGCCCCCAACGGGTCCTCTCCTTCACACGGCAACTTCTCAGTCACCGCCCATTGCTAGCGCCCTGAACGTGAGCCTCACCCGCTTCGATCACCCGTCGCGCAGCCAGTGGCAGCGAATGGTTACGGCCGCCCAGGTGGCAAACTGTGTGTAGGTCGTAGTGCCTCACGCGTCGGCGCTCCTACGACACCGATCGTACTTTTCAGTCCGGAGTGAAGCATGTACGCAGCGAAAGCCTACACACAGTTTGCCGCTATAGAACGTGGGCGATTTGTTCGCGCGTGTTGTGACGCGGGAGCATGAAGCGGGTGAGGCGCCTATTCGGAGCGTTGGCAACGGGCAGTGAATATCAAGGTGCCGTTCGAAGCGGAGGAACTGTTGGGGGCCCTCAGGCAGGAACAAGAACTAGCGGTGTTCAGCGGCTTTCTTTTGCCTACTTTTCTTTGCCGCGGCAAAGAAAAGTAGGTGCCGCCCCGCACAGGGGCGACGCCTGAAGCACGAAGGCATATCGCGGATGCCAGCTCAAAAGCAAAAAAACAAAAACAAAAAGCAAAAAACGCTGACGACCCCACGCGGGAAAAAAACCAAAACCAAACCGGCCGTCAGCCAACCACGAACTGAGACGCACAACAAACCACAACAAACCACAACCAAACCCCGCGTAAGCAAAAACCTCAAACCCGCGCCTGCCGGTCACGCAGTTGCAGGATCATCGGCGTAAAAATCAACTGCATGGCAAGACCCATCTTGCCTCCGGGAACCACAATCACATTAGGCCGCGACATAAACGAGTCATGCAACATAGTGAGCAGATAAGGAAAGTCTATACCCTTAGGCTTGGAAAACCGGATAACAACAAAACTCTCATCAGGCTGCGGAATCTCCCGAGCAGTAAAGGGATTAGAAGTATCAACAGTGGGAACACGTTGAAAATTCACATGAGTACGTGAAAACTGCGGACAGATGTAATTCACATAATCCGGCATCCGCCGCAAAATCGTATCGACAACAGCCTCGTGCGAATAACCGCGCAGCGTCTGGTCACGATGCAGCTTTTGAATCCACTCCAGATTTATGATCGGCACCACGCCGACGAGCAGATCCGCATGCTGTGCGATGTCGACCTTGCTGGTCACGGCCGCACCATGAAGCCCTTCGTAAAACATCATGTCCGTGCCCGGCGCAATGTCCTCCCACGGTGTAAACGTCCCCGCATCCTGCTTGTACTGCGCGGCATCGGCTTCGTCGTGCACGTATCGGCGAAACTTCCCGCCGCCCGTCGTACCGTAGCTCGCGAACAGCTGTTCCAGTTCATCGAGCAGATTCGCGTCCGGTCCGAAGTGACTGAAATTGCGCACGCCGTCGCGCTCGCTCTGGCGCAGCGCTTCGCGCATCCCGAGCCGGTCGTACCGATGGAACGCATCGCCTTCGACAATCTGCGCATTGATCTTCTCCCTGCGAAATATATGCGTGAAGCTCCTCATGACGGTGGTCGTGCCCGCGCCGCTCGACCCCGTCACGGCAATGATCGGATGTCTGACTGACATGCACTGTCTCCTCGTCTCGTCACAGGTCAGAAGTCAGACCGAGGTCTCCGGAAGGAACAGCGAGCGCTCACGAAAAAGCGGCGACGTAAAAGGCATGTCGATACCCAGATCGTGCTCGCGGTGATAGCGCCCAATACGCGACACCTCATTCGTCGAGCCAAGTATCAAGGGCATGCGCTCATGGAACGTGCGCGGCGCGGCGTCGAGCACGCGCTCGCGCCCCGTCGTCGCCATGCCGCCCGCCTGCTCGACCAGAAATCCCAGCGGGCTCGCATCGTAGACAGCCGACAGACGTCCGCGCATCGCGGAGCGCGTGCGGTAGTCGCGTGGCATCAGGAACAGACCGCCGCGCATCAGGATGCGATGCACTTCCGGCACCAGCGCGTCGCTCCAGCGCAGGCTGAAATCCCGTTCGCGACAGCCCGAGCGCCCTTCCCGGCACTCGTGCACGTAGCGGCGCACAGGCGGCTCCCAGAAGCGTTCGTTCGATGCATCGACGGCAATCTCGCCCGTCTCGTCCGGGATACGAATAGACGGATGCGTGAGCATGAATTCGTCCGTGTTGCCGTCGAGCGTGAAGCCATGCGTGCCCTCGCCAAGCGTCAACACGAGCATCGTCGCCGGGCCGTAGATCGTGTAGCCCGCTGCCGCCTGCTCGCGGCCCGGTTGCAGAAACGGCGCGCCGTAAGCCTCGCCGTAAGATTCGCAGTCGAGTTCGCCATACGCGTCGGCGCGCGCGTCCGCGCCATTTGCGTCGCTGCCTTGCGACTGCACGCGCATCACCGAGAAGATCGAGCCCGCCGTGCCGTTGATGTCGGCATTCCACGGGCAGTTCAGCGGATCGAATGCGAGCTGGTACTCGGGCTTGTCGATGTCATCGGCATGCCGGTTGCGAGCGGCGGTTTCGGCGAGCTTGCGGCGTCGCGTCGAATACGCGAGCACCGCGCCGCCTGCGACGGAATCGGCCTGCGCGCTTTCGCCCAGCGTGCCGCGCGCGAGCGCCGCGCCGATCGTCTTCACCGACGCCGCGACTTCGTGCAACACCGCCTGCAACGCGGTCGAAGGACGCGTCGACATCAGATGGTCCGCGTCGCCGCTCAGGAACCTCGTCAGCGTAATGTTTGCGTGGCGCATGATGCTCTCCTACGAAGTGGGGAATTCTTGCGCAACGCCGGCTTCCTTTGCGGCGCTGCCTGATTCGGAGAACACGCTGCTCGCGCGGATATCGGCGGCGTTCAGCAGCGTCAGCGCGGCAGGGTCAGCGCTCGCGCCGCCGCGCAAAGCATCGGCGAACAGGCGGTTCGCCTGGCGCAGCCGCGCGCGGTCGAGCGCGTTGCGCACCGAGCGCGCGTTCGCGAAGTTCGGTTGACGCACGCGCCGCGCGAGGTAATCCTCGAAAGCGCGGTGGGAATCGGCGTCGAACCGGTAATGCATCGTGTCGAGCATGCGTTCGGCGATCAGCAGCAGTTCGTCAGGCGCGTAATCGGGGAACGACAGATGATGCGCAATCCGCGAGCGAAAACCGGGATTGCTGCGAAAGAAGGTGTCCATGCGCGCGGCGTAACCCGCGAGAATCACGACGAGATCGTCGCGCTGGTTCTCCATGGTCTGGAGCAGGATTTCAATCGACTCCTGCCCATAATCGCGCTCGTTTTCCGGGCGATACAGGTAATACGCTTCGTCGATGAACAGCACGCCGCCCATCGCGCGCTTGAGTACTTCGCGCGTTTTCGGCGCCGTGTGGCCGATGTACTGGCCGACGAGATCATCGCGTGTCACTGAAACCAGATTGTTGCGGCGGATATAGCCGAGCCGGAACAGCACGTCAGCCATGCGCAGCGCGACGGTCGTCTTGCCGGTGCCGGGATTGCCGCTGAAGCACATGTGCAGCGTCGGCGCGCCGCTTTCGATGCCGAGCGCTTCACGTGCGCGGCCCACCAGCAGTTGCGCGGCAATCTCGCGGATACGCGTCTTCACCGGCGCGAGGCCGACCAGGTCGCGGTCGAGTTCGTCGAGCACGCCGGCAATGCCGGACTCGCGAAAGAGCGCGAGCAGATCGACGCGCGGCGCTTGCGCTTCTTGCACCTTTTGCGCCTCTTCATGCTGCGTCGATTCCATTACATCGGCGTTCATGACGATGTCTCCCTGTTCCTGTTCTGGTTCGCTTCAACGCCAAACCGCGTTCAGCGAGGCACAGCACGCACGGTGGTCAGCGAATAGCGCTGCACGCGCGAGCGATCGTCCTGGCGCCCGAGCACGAGCGTCGGCTCGACATCGGGCCGGTTGACGATAAACGACAGCCGCATCGTCTCGAAGCCGCGCACCGAATCGAATGCGTTCACCTTGATGTAGTGCTGCGGATACGCGTCGCGGCAACGCGTGACTTCCATCAACACGCCCGCTGCGTCACGCAGATCGAACATCGGCAAGCCCCACATTTCCCAGTACGTGTTGCGCGGATGCGGGTCGTCGGTGAACTCGACCGAGCATGACCAGCCCTGGTTCAGCGCGTACTGGATCTGCAGGCGGATTTCGTCGTCGGTCAGGTCGGGCAGGAAAGAGAATGTCCCTTGGGTGATGCGCATCGCTGGCTCCTTGTTCGGCGTGGACGGCGGTCGATCGATCAGGCCACGCTCGGCGTGACGGCGAAATCGGGTGTATCGGTTGGCGTGTAGTTAAAGGTCACGTCGCCCCATACGTCGAGTGCCTGTTTGAGCGGCGTGCAGTGGCGCGCCGCCGCTTCCAGTATGTCGGGGCCTTCATTGGCGATGTCGCGGCCTTCGTTGCGCGCCTTGACCATCGTTTCAAGCGCGACGCGGTTCGCCGTTGCGCCCGCCTGAATTCCCGACGGATGGCCGATCGTGCCGCCACCGAACTGCAGGATCGCGTCGTCGCCGAACAGGTCGAGCAGTTGATGCATCTGCCCCGCGTGAATGCCGCCCGACGCGACAGGCATGACCTTGCGCAAGCCCGCCCACGGCTGGTCGAAATAGAGACCGCGCGTGAGATCGACCGGGTTGTGCGATTCGCGCAGCACGTTGTAATAGCCCTGCACGGAGAGCGGATCGCCATCGAGCTTGCCGACAGCCGTGCCCGCATGCGCATGATCGACGCCCGCCATACGCAGCCACTTCGCTATCACGCGAAACGAAATGCCGTGATTGCGCTGCCGCGTGTACGTGCCATGTCCTGCGCGATGCAGGTGCAGGATCATGTCGTTCTTGCGCGCCCAGCGACCCATCGACGTGATCGCCGTCCATCCGATCACCAGATCGATCATCACAATGCACGAGCCGAGTTCCTTCGCGAATTCGGCGCGCTCGTACATATCTTCCATCGTGCCCGCCGTCACGTTCAGGTAATGGCCTTTCACTTCGCCTGTCTCGGCTTGCGCGCGGGCAACGGCTTCCATTGCGAACAGATACCGGTCGCGCCAGTGCATGAACGGCTGCGAGTTGATGTTTTCGTCGTCCTTCAGAAAGTCGAGACCGCCTTTGAGGCCTTCATACACGACACGCCCATAGTTCTTGCCCGACAGCCCGAGCTTCGGCTTGACGGTGGCGCCGAGCAACGGCCTGCCGTATTTGTCGAGCCGTTCGCGTTCGACGACGATGCCTGTCGGCGGCCCCTGAAAGGTCTTCAGATAGGCAACGGGAATGCGCATGTCTTCGAGACGCAACGCTTTCAAAGGCTTGAAACCGAACACATTGCCGATGATCGACGCAGTCAGATTCGCAACCGAACCTTCCTCGAACAGATCGAGGTCATACGCGATGAACGCGAAGTACTGCGGCTCGCTTTCGCTGGCGTTGGGAACGGGGTCGACGCGAAATGCTTTTGCGCGGTACATGTCGCACGCGGTGAGGCGATCGGTCCACACGACTGTCCACGTTGCCGTCGACGATTCGCCCGCAACGGCTGCGGCCGCTTCTTCCGGTTCGACGCCCGGTTGGGGCGTGATACGGAAGAGCGCGATGACATCGGTGTCTTTGGGTGTGTAGTCGGGCTGCCAGTAGCCCATTTCGCGGTACTTGAGGACGCCTGCCGAATAGCGCGAGCGCCTGGCGCTTTCGGTTGCTGCGGGCTTGACGGCTTCCTTGGTGAAATCGTTCATCACGCTGCCTCGACTTGGAACGGGGCGCACCTGGACGGGCGCGCACGCTGTGGTGGTGGAGGCTGGCGTGCATCGAAAGTGGCCGGCCTTGCAGGTCAATGTAGGCGGCGCCCTGGCTGAAGTGAATTCACGATTTTTTTCAGCAGGCTTAAACGATCCGTTAACACGCGTGCACGGAATGCAAAATGCGTCCACAATGGGTGATCGGCTCGTGCAACACTTTGCTGCAGTTCCGCTACAGTAAGGCCCGTAAGCAAGCGGACTTTCCCCGAGGGCTGGTGACTGGTACGACAGTTGCGTCAGCAACATGGGCCGAGGTGATGGGTGTGCGCAATCCTGTGCACTTCCTGTCGCAATGGGACCGCTAGTTTTTTTTAATCGTGAAAGGAGGACGAGACTATGCAGTGGACTACCCCTGGGTATACCGATATGCGTTTCGGGTTTGAAATCACGATGTATATCGCTACGCGGTGATTTTTTTGCCGCTGTCGCGGGGCCGGTCTGGGTTTTCTGGGCTGGCCCCGTTGTGTTTTGGTTGTGCGTTGCCGCAATCTGGTTTTTTCGTTTTGTCTGGCATTCGGGGGTTGTCCCTTCGCTGGCATCCGCGAATTGCCTTCGTGCTTCAAGCGTTGCCCCTGTGCGGGGCGGCACTTACTTTCTTTGCCGCGGCAAAGAAAGTAAGCAAAGAAAGCCGCTCACACCGCCAATTCTTGACCTTTACCCACGGGCCCCCAACGGCCCCGTCCTGCTCGCACCCGCGCTCTTCTCGTTCCCCGCTGCCAACGCTTCGACCAAACGCCTCACCCGCTCCATTCACCCGTAGCAAGCCAACGGTAGCGCATCACTACGGCCGCCAAGGTGGCAAACTGTGTGTAGGTCGTAGTGCCGCGAACGTCGGCGCGCTTACAGGAAGGCATGCGCCGTGCTTTCAGTCCGAAGTGATGCGCGCCCCCCGCGAAAACCGACACACAGTTTGCCACCTGGGCGGCGCACACCAGTCGCTGCCGCTCGATGCTGCTACGGGTGGTTGAGGCGGGTGAGGCGTTCAATCGAGGCGTTGGCAACGGGCGGGGACTGAGAGGTTGCCGTGTGAAGAATAAGAACCGTTGGGGGCCCTCAGGCAGGAAGAAGGGCTGGCGGTGTGAGCGGCTTTCTTTGCTTACTTTCTTTGCCGCGGCAAAGAAAGTAAGTGCCGCCCCGCACAGGGGCGACGCGTGAAGCACGAAGGCATATCGCGGATGCCAGCAAAAACAAAAGCAAACCACCCCAGCGTCGCAAGACAAAAGCAAACCAAACCCAAACCATGATCCACGAAACCATCATCACTACCTGCACCATTGACGGCGTGCCACACACCGCCCCAATGGGCGTACGTTTCGACGAGAAAGAGAAAGGCCTGGCAATCCTGTCCCCATTCAAACCATCCAGAACACTGGACAACGTACTAGCCACCCGCGCAGCGGTAATCAACTACACAACCGACACCCGCATATTCGCCGGCTGCGTAACCGGCACCCAACGCGACTGGCCGACCTGTCCGGCCACCCAGGTCGCCAGCGTCAGGCTGAAAGAATCCCTCGCCCACACGGAACTGACCCTCGACCACATCACCGACGACCCGCAACGCCCCGTGCTGCACATGCGCTGCGTGCACGCCGAAACCCACGCGCCATTCGCAGGCTTCAATCGCGCGCAAGCCGCCGTCGTCGAAGGCGCGATCCTCGTCAGCCGCCTCTTCATGCTGCCCGCCGACAAGATCGACCGCGAAATGGCCTATCTGCAGATCGCCATCGATAAAACCGCCGGCCCCGATGAACTCACTGCGTGGAACTGGATCACAGCAGCTGTCCAACGCTTTCGCAACACCGGCGACGCCGCCGACAAAAAAGCAGAACCCTCAACGCACACGTCCTGAGGAAATCCGGATGACCGCATTGCTCGCAAGCGTCCGCTCGGCGGAAGAGGCATTCGATGCAGCCGGCGCCGGCGCCGATCTGATCGATCTGAAAGAACCGCTCGAAGGCGCGCTCGGCGGTGTGTCGCTGGATAACATCTGGCGTATCGCGCGTACCCTGCGTTCACGTTATCCCGTCAAACCGATCAGCGCCACCATCGGCGATCTGCCGCCCGAGGCGCTCGATGCCATCGCGACACGCGTCAACGATGTCGCCGAAACAGGCGTCGATTTCGTGAAAGTGGGCATCGTGCCGGGACCGCACGCGCATGCATGCCTCACACGCATCGCCGGTTTGCAGGCCAATGTGCTCCCCGTTCTGCTGTGCGATGACGGCGTCGAAGCGCAACTCGTCGAGCACGCGGTGTCGCTCGGCTTCGAAGGCATCGTGTTCGATACGGCAGGCAAAACAGGCCGCACGCTGCTCGATTGCATCGATAGCGCGACAATCGCGCGCTATCTCGCGACGATTCGCGCATCGGGCGCAATGGCCTGCATCGCGGGCTCGCTCGGCTGGGCGCAGCTCGACGCGATCCGCGCACTCGCGCCCGACGTCGCCGGTTTTCGCACCGCGCTCTGCGAAGACGGCCGCACGTCGCGCCTCGATCCACGCCGCGTCGCGCAATGGGCCGACGCGCTGCATCATGCCGCGCCCGTCGCGTCGGCGGCTGCTGCCTGAGGCAGGCTAAAGCTCACGCCGCCGATGCATTCAACAGGCGCTCGCGCACCAGCGCGACATCCGTCTTGCTGAAAAGCTCGACTTCGTAGTTCGCTTCTTTCACATACTGGATAAAGCTCGCGTCGACCACACCATTGGACGCGAGCGTCATGAGCGGCACGTTTTCGCCGACCGGGCACGACTTGACGACCATCAGGCGCTCGGCGTTCAGCGACGACGACAGCCACGCGGCCAGGCTGTCGGACGTGGTGTCCCAGTTGGTCATCGAATTGGGCGTGACGCGCATCAGGCCTACGGGCATCCACACGGCCACCTTGCCGTTGCGCAATGCACGCCGGATCAGATCCTCGTTGGTCGCCAGCACGAGGTCGGGCAGCACGGCTTGCATCATCAGCGCGTACTGCGTCATCGCGAGCAGGCACATGTTGTGGGCAGCGAGATCGTCGAATTGCCATTCCCGCTGATACGCGCGCACGCTGTCCGCAAAATCTCCTCCGCCAGGCACGATCACCACGCGTCCGCCGCCGACCTCCCACAACTGCGTGAGCCAGTCCCGCAGCGACGGGTCGTGACTCAGGCTGCCCCCGATCTTCACCACCCACATGTCGTTACCTCACTTTCGTTCGACCTCACGACGGCACCGCTGTGCATGCCTGCTGCGCCCCGACGGCATCGCGAGTCTGCGCTGCCTGCGGCGGGGCCGCATCGATGGGCGCAGTCCGCCGCGCGTTACGCGGCGCGCTGTGCCCGTTCCCTCGCCGTCGTCAGCCACGCGACGGCCACGCTCGGCGCGCACGTCGCAATCCATTCGGCGGCATCGTCTGACGCTTCGTCCGCTATCTGCGCGAAGCCACCGAAATCCATGTATTCACGTGCGTGTGCCTTCGCCAAAGCGGCCGCCAGGAAACGTCCACAGCCCGCGCCGATGATAGGCGCGCCCGCCAGCGACGGATGCGCCGCGCACACCGAGTCGAAGCTCTCGCTGATTGCACGCAATTGCGCGTCGCGCCATGCGTAGGCAAACGCACGCCATTCGTCCTCGCTCGCGTCTGCGGCATCGCGGCCGATGGTGCGCGCGAGCCGCGCGCAGCTTGCCGCGACGGTCTTCAGACCGTTGTCGGCGCTCGGATGCTGGTCGTGCGGCGGCCAGAGTTCGCCCGTCAGCCGGTAGACGTCGGCGCTGGTCGCGAACCATTCGTTCATCACACCCGCCGTCTCGCCGCGAAACGCGATCCGGTGCGCAATGCCGCACAAGGGCGTGCGCACCACGCCGTGATACGCGAGTTCGCCCGTCACAAGCCGCGTCGCGTCGTTATGGCCGCGCGCCGCGACACGCGCATCGACGATCGGCACGATGTCCGTCGTCGTGCTGCCGATGTCGATCAGCACGCAGTCGCGCATCCGCGTCGCGACGAATTGCGCGGTCGCGAGCCAGTTCGCCGATGCGACCGCCCGCCACTGCGTGACGCTCTGCGCGGCGTCGAGCCAGCCGAAGGCGCCCGCGAAAAACGCAGTCTCTGCACCGAGCCGCGCGGAAAGTGCATCGACCAGTGCGTGTACGCCGTGTTCCCGGTCCGCGAACAGATCGACCATCTCGCCCGTCATCGTGACGGCGTGGCGCGAGCGCGCGTGGCCAAGCTCCGGCCAGCGCGCAGCCGCTGCATCGATCGTGCGATGCAGATGCTCCAGTCCCTGCCATAGCGGACACGCCCATTGCGCGATATCCGTGACGACGCCCGCCGCGTCGACGCGCGACACCTTCACGTGCGCGCCGCCCACGTCCCAGCCGAACACAGCCGGTTCGAGCAAGACAGCCGCAGCCGCGCTCATGATGACGTGCCGCAAGCGGACAACGCACGCTGCGCGACGTACAGACCATGCGCCGCGAGCACGTCGGCAGCGAGATTGCGCCCGAGCCGCGCGGACAAGCCCGCATAGGCCACGGTGGCGCGCGGATTGACCTCGATCACCACGGGACCGCGCGCCGCGTGCCACACGACATCGATACCCGCAAACCCGCGCAAACCGGGCAGCGACGCAGCGACCTGCCGGGCGAGCGCATCGAGCGCGCGCCCTTGCGGGCTGTCCAGGCCGATCTGGTCGACATCCACGCCGTCGAAGCCGAGCACCTGCCCGGCATGGCCCGCCGCCGGTTCGTCCACGCTGATCCTCTGCCGGTTGATGCTGATGAGCGTCACGCCCGCTTCATCGCACATCAGCGACAGGCTCAGCGCATCGCCCTCCACCCACGCCTGCAACACCGCTTCGCGGTCGGCCGCTCGACGCGATGCATATTCGGCGCATGCCGCGTGCGCATCGTCGAAAACGAGCGTATCGAGACTGCCCGCGCCGTCGTCCGGCTTGACGACCCAGCGCTGCTGCGTGCTCACGTCGATATCCGATGCTTCGAGCGCAGGCGTCACCGCGATGCCGCGTGACGCAAGCCGCGCCGCCGTCGCGCGCTTGCTCGACGCGAGCGCGATCGCCTCTTTCGTGCAGCCGATCCAGCGCCCCGGACCGACGGCATCGGCGAGATCGAGCATCAGGCCATCGCACTCGGGCGCGACGATCCACGCGTAATCGTGCTCACGCGCCGCCCGCGAGACGAATTCCAGCATCGATTCGCCCGGCTTCGCGCGGCAATGCCCTACGCCTTCGGGCACCTGCTCGAAGCGCGAGCTGGCAAAGCTGACCTGCACGCCTTCCAGTTGCCGCAGATCGCCGACAATCGCATCGCGCATCACGCGCCCTTCGACGACCAGCGCGCTCAGATCCGCGAGACTGCTGCTGCCCGCGAGTTGCGCGTCGATGCCGCCGCCAGTGAGATACTCATAAACCCAGAGCTTCATCAAGGAACGTCTCCGCATGCAGGTGATCCCGGTTCTCGATCTGCTCGACGGCCACGCGGTGCGCGCGATACGCGGCGACCGCGCGAACTACCGCCCCATCCAGTCGACGCTTTGCGCAACGAGCGAGCCAGTTGCCGTCGCCCGCGCATTGACAGCTGCGACAGCCGCACCCGCGCTCTACGTCGCGGACCTCGGCGCGATCATGGCGCGCGACGCCGCCTTCCTGACACTTACCGCGCTGGGCACGGGCCTCAACCGTGCGCCCTTCGAAATCTGGCTCGACGCGGGCTTCGCCGATTTCCCGTCGATGCTGGCCCACCTCTCGCGTATCGGCCACATCGGCGATACAGCCACGCGCATCGTTCCCGTGTTCGGCTCCGAGTCGCTGCGCTCGCTCGACGCGCTGCGCGAGGCCGAAGCAGCTGGCTACGCACCCATCCTGTCGCTCGATCATCGCGGCCGTCAGCTGATCGCGGCGCCTGAAATCGCCCACGCACTGCGCTCGCCCGAATCGTGGCCGTCGCGCGTGATCGTGATGACGCTCGATCAGGTCGGCGCCGATGCCGGCCCCGATCTCGACACCTTCAGCCAGATCCACGCACAGGCGGGCCAGCGCATGACGATCGGCGCGGGCGGCATCCGTCATCGCGACGATCTCGATGCGGCGGCCCGCAGTGGCGCACATGCATGGCTCGTTGCATCGGCGCTTCACGACGGCAGGCTCGGCACAGCGACCACGAAAACCGCGGCCGCAAAGTCCGCGGCGTGATCCGCGAAACAATATCCATGCCACGCGGTCCGCGTTGCAGCAGCGGCGCGGCTTGCATGCGCATTGGGCAGCGCACTGTCCTCAAGTGACACACTGTTCCAGCGCGACGCACATACTGTGCTGCGCGTGGCGTGGTGCGCGACGGCACGCATCGGAGCGCTCGCGAGATGTTCACGTCCGGTACAACGCGTCATTTGCGTGAGCATTCGTTCGAAACGCATGAAACCGCGGCTGCACGGCCGCGCGGCAAAGCCTGGGCGAAATCGGCACGGACCTTGCTGGACGGTTTCCCATGCACGAGTCCACGTCCCCTACAACGCATGCCAACGCGACTTCAGCCGCCGATGGTCCGTTGTCATCCGCGTTGTCGTCCGCTTCGATCACTCGCGACTGGACCTGCCCTTTCTGCCCGCTGCTGTGCGACGACATCGACGCGCATCTTGCCGCTAATCAGACGCTCGCCGCGCCCGCCACGCGCTGCACGCGTCTAGCCGATGCGCTGACACGCTACGACGCCAGCGACAACGTGTGTTCGCCTTCCGTCGACGGCTCGCCTGTACCGCTCGATACTGCGCTCGACGAAGCCGTCGACGTGCTCGTGCAGGCGCGCCGCTCGCTGTTCGGCGGCTGCGCGACGGATATCGCCGGCGCGCGCGCGCTCTATACGCTTGCGGCCGGCTGCGGCGCGATCCTCGATTCGGTGCACGGCGATGCGATCAGCGCCGCCACGCTCGCGTTGCAGGATCGCGGCGCATTCTTCACGACGCTCTCCGAAGTGCGCTCGCGCGCCGACCTGCTCGTCGTGTTTGCCTGCGAGCCATCCGCGCTTCATCCGCGCTTTTACGAGCGCATTCCGAGCGGCAACTCGATGGCGCGGGAAATCCGCTTCGTCTGCTGCGACACGGATCCCGCTGCGACGGAAGCCGTCAATACGCACACCGCGTCGCTGCTCATCGATACCTCGCCGCATGACGTGCTCGCGCTCTGGTCGGCGATCACCGAAGGCGGCCGCAACGCCGAATCGCTCGAAGACGGCGCGGGCATCGCGACGGCGCTTACCGCGCTGACGGCGCGTATCGCCGAAGCGCGCTATACGGTATTCGTGATCGAACCGGCAGCGCTGCCTCAACCGCATGCAGCGCTGCTGATCGAAGCGCTGCACCGTATCGTCAAGTCGATCAATCGCACGAACCGCGCGGGCGTGCTGACGCTCGGTGGCGCGGACGGCGCGTTGAGCATGAATCAGACGGTCACCTGGCTGTCGGGCTTTCCGTTGCGCACACGTGTGTCGAAGCCCGACCGGCTGCCCGGCACGCCACCGCTCGATTACGATCCGTACCGCTATCGGACGGAACGCCTGCTTGCTGCGGGCGAAGCGGACGCACTGCTGTGGACCGCCAGCTTCGACCCGCATCCGCTGCCCGTTGAACTCGCGGCGACGACGCCAGTGATCGTGCTCGGTACGCCCGCGCTGGGTTCTGCGATCGCCGCGCAGCAAACGCGTAGCGCGAAAACGGTATTCATCCCGGTTGCGACGCCCGGCATCGACAGCGACGGCCACCTCTTTCGTGTCGATACATCCGTCGTCGTGCCGCTGCAGGCGGCGCGCCACGTCGCACTGCCGAGCGTCGCCTCGATCGCAACGCGTCTGGCAGACAAGCTCGTCGCGCAGGCGCGGAGGCCGGCATGAGCCTCGCGCGGCTCAGAGGCGGCCGCGTCTACGATCCGGCGAACGGCGCTGACGGCGAGCAGCGCGACATCTACATTCGCGATGGCCGTATCGTCGAACCGCCAGCGAACGAATCCATCGACCAGGAGTACGACGCGCACGGCATGATCGTGATGGCGGGCGGCATCGATCTGCATTCGCACATCGGCGGCGGCAAAACGAATCTGTCGCGGCTGCTGTTGCCCGAAGATCATCGCGACGACGCGCCGCGCGATGCAACGTACGAAGCCGTGCGCGACGAAAGCGGCCGGTACTTGCGCATGCCGTCGTGCGGCGTATGCGCGCCGGGCACATTCGCCGCCGGCTACCGTTACGCGGAAATGGGCTACACGGCGGCATTCGAGCCGGCGATGATCGCGTCGAACGCACGCCATGCGCACCTCGAAATGGGCGACACGCCGATCATCGATCACGGCGCCTACGTGATGCTCGGCAACGACGAACTGCTGCTGCAGATGCTCGCCGCGAAGGACGACTTCGAGCGCATGCGCGATTACGTGGGCTGGACGATGCACGCGAGCCGCGCGCTTGGCGTGAAGGTGGTCAATCCGGGCGGCATTTCGGCGTTCAAGTTCAACCAGCGTTCGCTCGATGTCGACGAAGCGCATGTGCATTACGGCATCACGCCGCGCGACGTGCTGCGCACGCTGACGCGCGCGTTGACGGAACTGCGCGTGCCGCATCCGCTGCATGTGCACGCGAGCAACCTTGGCGTGCCGGGCAACATCGGTTCGACCATCGCGACGATGGACGCCGCCGACGGCCTGCCAATTCACATCACGCACATCCAGTTCCATAGCTACGGCACAGAAGGGCCGCGCAAGTTTTCATCGGGTGCGCGCGCGATTGCCGAGGCGGTGAATGCTCGACCAAATGTATCGATCGATGTTGGCCAGATCATCTTCGGGCAGACAGTGACAGCATCCGGCGACACGATGATGCAGTTCAGGAACGCGCCGCTCGCGCGGCCGCATAAATGGATCGTTGGCGATATCGAGTGCGATGCGGGCTGCGGCGTGGTGCCGTTCCGTTATCGCGAGCAGAGCTATGTGAACGCACTGCAATGGATCATCGGGCTCGAAATCTTTCTGCTGGTGAACGACCCGTGGCGCGTCGCGATGACGACCGATCATCCGAACGGTGGGCCGTTCACGAGCTATCCGCATCTGATCCGCCTGTTGATGGACAAGTCGTTCCGCGACGCGCAGCTTGACCGGCTGCATCCGGAAGCGAAAGTCGCGAGCGCGCTGCCTGAACTGAAGCGTGAATTCTCGCTGTACGACATCGCGATCATCACGCGCGCGGGGCCTGCGCGCCTGCTTGGCCTGAAAGATCGCGGCCATCTCGCGCCGGGCGCAGCCGCCGATATCGCCGTGTATCGCGACGACGCCGACCGCGAACGGATGTTCACGTCGCCCGCGTATGTGTTCAAGGACGGCACACTGGTCGCACGCGACGGCAATCTCGTCTCGACGCCGACAGGCGGCATTCATTTCGTCTCGCCCGACTACGACAGGAGCATTGAAAAAACGCTGCGTCAGTACAGCGACACGAATCTGGCGACGAACTTCGCGCACGCTGTGATCAGCGACGACGAAATCTGCGCGTGCTGTCGCGGCGGACGGCTGCTGCCCGTCGCGTGCCTCGCTAGAGCTTGAGGGCGGACGCGCGATGCAGATCAACGACACCTTGATCGACGACACCTTCGCGGAAGCGTTTCCGATGAAGGCGACGCGTCTCGTCATCACCGCGCACACGCCGCGTTGGGCGCGCGCGGCGGCGGAGTCGCTGACGGGTTTCGCGACCTCGGTGATCGATTGCGGCTGCGAGGCGGGCATCGAGCACGACATCCCCGCCGATGCAACGCCCGATGGCCGCCCAGGTATTTCCGTGCTGATTTTCGCGGTGTCGTCGAAGGAACTGGTGAAGCAGATCGCGCGTCGCGTCGGCCAGTGTGTGCTGACCTGCCCGACCACGGCCGTCTACAACGGCATCGACGCCGCGACCACGCGCGCACCGCTGTCGGATGTCGCGCCGCTTGGCGGATCGCTGCGATTCTTCGGCGACGGCTGGCAGATTTCGAAAGTGCTGGGCGGCGTGCGTTACTGGCGCGTGCCCGTGATGGACGGCGAATTCGTCTGCGAAGAATCGGTGCAGACAGTAAAGGCGGTGGGCGGCGGCAATCTGCTGCTGCTCGCGCGCGACCTCGACAGCGCGCTCGCGGGTGCCGAAGCGGCCGTCGCGGCAATGCACCGGCTCGCGAATGTGATTACGCCGTTCCCAGGCGGCGTCGTACGTTCGGGTTCGAAAATCGGCTCGAAGTACAAAGGCGCCGTCGCGTCGACCAACGACGCGTTCTGCCCGACGCTCGCCGGTCTGTCGCAACGCAGCGAACTCGACGCACAGACAGGCTGCGTGCTGGAAATCGTGATCGACGGTCTGACGGATGCCGACGTCGGCGCGGCGATGAAGGCGGGCATCGAGGCCGCTTCAACAGCGGGGAATGGCGTAGTGCGCATCTCGGCCGGGAACTACGGCGGCAAGCTCGGGCCCTATCATTTCAAGCTGCGAGAACTGGCGGCCGGCATTGTGCAGCGCGACAGGGGCACGTCAACGGGCGGCTCGCCATGAGCACGGTTACGTTGCGCGTGAAGCATGCGCCCAGCTTTCGCGTCGATGGTTCGACGCTGTTGCCGTCCGCGTTGTCGAGACTATCGGGCGCGGAGATTGCGCATCTTTCGTTGGCTGCGGGCAACGAGGCGTGTGCGGTTGGCGACCTGTTCGATGTTGCCGTCGACACGACCGCAGATGATGCCCGTCTCCTGATCGAAGGCGATGCGCCTTGGCTGGATCGCGTCGGCGCACAACTCGATGCTGGCAGTCTGCGCATCAGCGGCTCGGCAGGGGATTACGCGGGCTTGCGCATGTCGGGCGGCACGCTGGACATTGCAGGAAACGCGGGTCAATTCGCGGGCTGCGAAATGCGCGGCGGCAAGCTCGTCGTCAGCAGCGATTGCGGCGATTTCGCCGCGGGCGCGCTGCCCGGCAATATGGAAGGCATGACGGGCGGCACGCTGATCGTCGCTGGCAACGCGGGCGCGCGGCTGGCCGACCGGATGCGGCGCGGCACGGTGCTGATCGGCGGCGATGCGGGCGATTACGCGGCGTCGCGCCTCGTGGCCGGGACGATCGGCATTGCGGGCCGCCTTGGCGCACACTATGGTTACGGCATGCGGCGCGGCACGCTGTTGATGTTGCAACGGCCTGAACGCATCCCGCCCACGTTCACGACGGGCGGCCGCGGTTTCGATGTGTTCTGGTCGCTGTTTGCGCGGGCGCTGGCTGTCGAATGCAGCGAGGCATCCGCGCTGGGCGCTGCCATCGCACCGCGCCTCGCGCCCTTCGCCGCACTCGACGCGCGCCGGATTCCGCAACGCTTCGCGGGCGATCTGGCAGTCGATGGACGCGGCGAACTGCTGGTCGTCGAATGATCGAGGGAACCGACATGAACGCGACACGCTCGACCGATATTGCGCGCAGTGCCAGGGAAACGCCCGAGCGCTTTCCCATGGCGCTGATCGTGCTGCACTGGCTGATCGCGGTGTGCATCATCGCGATGCTGGGTGTTGGCCTCTATATGGTCGGACTGCCGCGCGGCCTGCCGTTCAAGGCCGTGCTGATCAACTTTCACAAGTCGCTGGGCTTGACGGTTTTCCTGCTGGTGCTGATGCGCATCGGAGTTCTCATGGTATCCGGCAGGCCGCCGTTGCCGCCGATGCGAGCGTGGCAACGCGCCGCCGCGAGCGCTACGCAGGTTCTTTTATACGCTGCAATGATCGTAATGCCGGTGACGGGCTATCTGGGTTCGTCGTTCAATACGTACGGCACGCGCTTCTGGGGCTTGCTGCTGCCCAAGTGGGGCTGGGACGACAAGGAACTACGGCATTTCTGGTTCGGCATTCATGAGATCGCTGCATGGGTTTTCATCGTGCTGATTGCGTTGCACGTTACGGGCGCGCTGAAGCATCAGTTGATCGATCGCGACGGGCTGCTGCGCAGGATGCTGCCGTGATGCTGTAGTTGTGATGCATCACACTCATCAATCGACGTCTGTTTTCAAGGCACTTTCGCAGAAACTTTCGGGAGCAAGGGGACGATGAAGGTCAAGGTGCTCGGTTCATCGGCGGGTGGCGGGTTTCCGCAATGGAACTGCAATTGCCGCAATTGCGATGGCGTGCGCAAAGGCACGATCAACGCGCAGCGGCGCACGCAGTCGTCGATTGCGGTGAGCGTCGATGGCGTGGCGTGGCTGCTCGTGAATGCTTCGCCCGATATCCTCGCCCAGCTCGCCGCGAACCCTGAAATGCAGCCCGCGCGTCATGCACGCGACACGGGCATCGCGGCCGTGCTGCTGATGGATGCGCAAATCGATCACGTGACAGGCCTGCTGATGCTGCGCGAAAACAGTGCGCCGCTGCCGCTTCATGCAACCGATGCCGTATGGCAAGACCTGTCATCGGGCTTTCCCGTCGTGTCGATCCTGTCGCACTACTGCGGCGTCGAGCGCCACACCATCGCACTCGATGCCGGTCCCTTCGGGATTGCCGCGCTGCCCGGCGTGCGTATCGAAGCGCTGCCGCTGTCGAGCAAGGCGCCGCCCTACTCGCCGCATCGCGCGGCGCCGCAGCGTGGCGACAACATTGGCTTGCTGATTACAGCACCCGGCTCCGGCAAGCGCGTGTTCTACGCACCCGGCCTTGGCGTGCTCGAACCGCATATCCGCGACGCGATGCGCAGCGCCGATCTGCTGCTCGTAGACGGTACAACGTGGACCAGCAACGAAATGATCGAACTCGGCCTGTCGAAGAAAACCGCTGCCGATATGGGCCATCTCGCGCAAACGGGTCCGGGCGGCATGATCGACGTGCTGGATTCGCTCGATAGGCCCAACGCGCGAAAGGTGCTAATACATATCAACAACACCAACCCGATCCTGATCGACGACGGCCCCGAGCGTCGCACGCTTGCGGAGCACGGTATCGAAGTCGCACACGACGGAATGCTGTTCGAGTTGTGAACCCTTTGTGAACCTGAGCCACTGACACGGAGACGCGATCGATGAGTTTCAAAGGCAACATCGGCCCGGCATGGACCCGCGACGAATTCGAAGCACAGTTGCGTGCGAAGGGACAGGCGTATCACATCCATCACCCGTTCAACGTGAAGATGAACAGCGGCGGATGCTCGCGCGAGCAGATTCGCGGCTGGGTCGCGAACCGCTTCTACTATCAGATCAACATTCCGCTGAAGGATGCGGCCGTGCTGTCGAATTGCCCCGACCGCGAAACGCGCCGCCGCTGGGTGCTGCGCATTCTCGATCACGACGGTTATGGCGAAGACGAAGGCGGCATCGAAACGTGGGCGCGTCTGGGCGATGCGGTCGGATTGTCGCGCGATGAATTGTGGTCGCTAGAACATGTGGTGCCGGGCGTGCGCTTCGCCGTAGATGCCTACGTGAATTTCGCGCGCCGCGCGCCGTGGCAGGAAGCCGTGTGCTCGTCGCTCACGGAGATCTTCGCGCCGCAGATTCACAAGGACCGGCTGTCGACGTGGCCCGAGCATTATCCGTGGATCAAGCCTGAAGGCCTTGCGTATTTCCGCTCGCGTATTTCGCTCGCGCAGCGCGATGTCGAACATGGCCTCGCTGTCACGCTCGATCATTTCCGCACGCGCGAGCAGCAGGAACGCGCGCTCGACATTCTGCAATTCAAGCTCGACATTCTCTGGACGATGCTCGACGCGATCGAAAAGGCGTTCCCGGCATGAATACTCAAGACAATGCGCAAGCCACGGATAAACGCGGCCCGAAACTGAGCAGCCTGTTTCGCCTGCAATGGGAGCCGGCGCAGGACGCGCACGTGCTGCTGTATCCCGAAGGCATGGTGAAGCTGAACCAGAGCGCTGCGCAGATCCTGTTGCGCTGCGACGGCACGCGCGATGTGCCGACGCTGGTGGCAGAACTCGAAGCGGCGTTCAACGCGCAGGGCCTCGCGCCCGAAGTCGAAATTTTCATCGAGCACGCGCGCTCGCGTGGCTGGCTGGAGTGACAGGATGACCGACCTTTCGACACCCACACAGGAGCAAGCGCAACACGCCGCGCGCAGCAGCGTGGGGCCACCGTTGTGGCTGCTCGCTGAACTGACGTACCGTTGCCCGCTGCATTGTGCGTTCTGCTACAACCCGGTCGATTACACGAGTCATAACAACGAGTTGAGCACCGCGCAATGGATCGACGTGCTGCAACAGGCGCGCAAGCTCGGTGCTGCGCAACTCGGTTTTTCCGGCGGCGAACCGCTGATGCGCGACGATCTCGAAGAACTCGTCGCCGAAGCGCGCAGGCTAGGCTTTTATACAAATCTCATCACGTCGGGTGTCGGGCTGACGGAAAAGCGGCTCGATACGCTGAAGGCAAACGGACTCGATCATATCCAGTTGTCGTTCCAGGACTCGACACAGGAACTCAATGACTTCCTGAGCAGCACCCGCACCTTCGACCTGAAAAACCGCGTCGCGCGTTCGATCAAGGCACATGGCTTTCCGATGGTACTGAACTGCGTGCTGCATCGCTACAACCTGCCGCATGTCGACAAGATCATCGACATGGCGCTGGCAATGGGCGCCGAATATCTGGAGCTGGCGAACACGCAATACTACGGCTGGGCGCACGCGAACCGCGCACAACTGATGCCGACAGCCGAACAGTTGCGCGAAGCGGAAGCCGTGGTCGAACGGTATAGAAAGGAGATCGGCAACCGCTGCAAGATCTTCTTTGTCGTACCCGACTACTTCGAGACGCGGCCCAAACGCTGCATGAACGGCTGGGGCTCGGTGTTTCTCGGCATCGCACCCGATGGTGCCGCGCTGCCCTGCCACTCCGCGCGCTCGTTGCCGGGCCTCACGTTTCCTAACGTGAAGGACACGCCGCTCGAACACATCTGGTACGACAGCGATGCCTTCAACCGCTTTCGCGGCTTCGAGTGGATGAAGGAGCCGTGCCGAAGCTGCGAAGAAAAGACCAAAGACCTTGGCGGCTGCCGTTGTCAGGCGTATCTGCTGACGCAGGACGCCGCCAATGCCGATCCCGTCTGCGACAAGTCTGCGCATCACGAGCAGGTCGTGCAAGTCGTGCGTGAGGCCGCTCAGCGTCCGGCGACGCTTGCGCCCAACGAGCAGCCTGTCACGTTCCGCAACGACGCCAACTCGAAACGCCTCAGCGCCGACGCAACCGCACAGCACGCACCGCGCGAGGTCACAGCGACGCCCCATCCTGAGGGAACGCGATCATGACGACGCCCGCTATTTCCGTGCTTCTCGTCGACGATCATGCCGTCGTGCGCGAAGGCTACCGCAGGCTGCTCGAACTGAGCCCCGATGTGCGCGTCGCAGGCGAAGCCGGCGATGCGACGCAGGCGTATCAGCGCTTCTGCGCGTTGCAGCCCGATGTCGTCGTGATGGATCTCGCGCTGCCGGGCGCGAGCGGCATCGAAGCGATGCGGCGCATGCTCGCGCGCGAGCCCGACGCTTGCGTGCTGATTTTCAGCGTGCATGAAGAGACGCTATTCGTACGCCGCGCATTCGATGCCGGCGCGTGCGGCTATGTGACCAAGGCAAGTGCGCCCGATGTGCTCGTCGAAGCGGTGCGCGCGGTCGCGCGGCGTGTGCGCTATCTGAGCGCGGATGTCTCGCACGCGCTCGCGCTACGGACGATGTACAGCGAAGGGCCACCGGGACGGCAGTTGTCCGCGCGCGAATTCGAAGTGCTGCGCCTGCTCGTGCAGGGCTATACGTTGCCCGTGATTGCGGAGCGGCTTGGACTCAGCCAGAAGACGATTGCAAACCATCAGTCGGCGATCCGGCAGAAGTTCGGCGCGAACAATGGCGTGCAACTCGTGCAGATCGCGCAGCGGCTCGGCCTGCAGTTCTCCGAGCTTGCATCGCCTCACGAGCTTTTCGGCTCGCCGGGCGCGATGGAAGCGCTCGGTTCGGGCAGCCCAAGCTGAGTCGGCACGCGCGCGCAGAGCAGAAAGCCGCGCCCCGGTTCACTTGCGACATGGAACTCGCCGGCGAGCGCCTCGACGCGTTCGCGCATGCCGATCAGCCCTAGCCCGCTGCGCGGCTTCGACAGATCGAGACCTGGACCGTCGTCGGCGACTGTGACGACGATCTCGCCACCGCGCTTACTGTCAGCGGGCGCCCTCACCAGATAGATTTCGACATTCGATTCGCGCGCGAACTTCGACACGTTCGTCAGCGCTTCCTGCACCAGCCGGTAGAGCGTGATGTTGAGGGCATCGGTGAAGCCGTCGAAATCGCCGTCGATAGTCAGCTTGAACGATGCGTCGGGCAGCCGCTCGCGCCAGCCTTCCACACAATGTTCGAGCGCGCTCGGCAGGCCAAGTTCGTCGAGGCCAATGGGTCGCAGCTTGCGGATCATCCCGCCGATCTGACGGTAGACGAAGCCCGCGCTCTGCATCACAGCCAGCGATGCGCGGTGAACCTCGTCCCCTTGTGTGGACAGGTCGCGTATGCGCGCCGCGTCGAGTGCAATTGCATTCAGGTACTGCCCCAGTTCGTCGTGCAATTCACGCGCGAGATGACGGCGCTCCGCTTCCTGCGCTTCGATCACCTGGCTCGCGAGCCGGCGGTTCTCAGCCAGAAGCCGCGCGGCTTCTTCTTCGGCCACGCGCCGCCGCTGCAATTCCTTCTGCGAATCCCGATAGCGCCGCCAGGAGAACCACGCGAGGCCCGCTGCGAGCACGAACAGCGTGACGGGCAGTTCGTCGAGCTGATAGCGCTCGGCACGGCGGCTCCAGCGGTACGCGAGTTCGCTGACGTCGAAAGCCGAGCACAGCACGCCGACGATCACCGTCAACACCACGACGCACAGAAAGTCCCGCCACGCGACGGAGCGCGACTCCGCGCCACGCGCGGCCGCGTTCGTAGCGGCTGCGGGCCGTTGCGCGCCATCTGCGCGATTTGCCGTTGCGTGCCGCTGGTCCGGTTTGGCGTCCACTGGTCTGACTGAAGAGAGAGCTTCGGGCATGAGCGTATCGATGGAGGCAGTAAATCATTCTACTCATCGGATGAGCGCTTTATACGTTGCTTTTTGTATGTTTGGGAACGCCTCCCGAAAGAATCGGGAAAGCTTCCCGGGCAATTCCCGTCCTTCCTGTGCGACGCTTCAGACAACGGTCAAGCGACACGGGGCAAGCATGCGCAGCCCGCGACAACGCCGCCGACATAAGGCTAAAACAACCTGCCGGAGACGACAACGATGAAACCTTCGCGACGCAAATCGCGACGCGCCCGTTTGCATCCTCGCAAGGGCGCTTTCAAGCTGGTATTCAGCAGTGCATTGGCGAGCCTGTGCGCAGCAGCATGGGCACAGGACGCCACGACGCCCCCTGAAGCGACGCCGTCCGCCGACGTGCAGCAGACCGCGCAGAACACGACGCAGGAAGCCGAGATGCCGTCGATTCTCGTGATCGGCACGACGCCGCTGATCGGCATCGGCACCGCGATCGAACTGGTGCCCGCCAACGTGCAGACCATACGCGGACGCGAGATCGACCAGCAGCATCCGAACACGTTGACGGACTACTTCTCGAGCAATCTGCAAAGCGTCGATATCAACGACGCGCAGGGCAACCCTTCGCAGATGGACATCAACTATCGCGGCTTTACCGCGTCGCCGCTGCTCGGCACGCCGCAGGGTTTGTCGGTCTTCATGGATGGCGTGCGGATTAACGAGCCGTTCGGCGACGTCGTCAACTGGGATCTGATACCGCAGGCCGCGATCGATACGATCCAGCTGATTCCCGGCTCCAATCCGACCTTCGGCCTCAATACACTGGGCGGTGCGATTGCGATCACGACGAAGAACGGCAGCAATTCACCCGGCGGCGAAGCGGAGATCAGCGGCGGGTCGTTCGGACGCAAGAGCGCACAGATCCAGCAAGGCGGCGTAATAGGCAGCAATCTCGACTACTACTTCACTGCCAACGCGACCAACGACGACGGCTGGGCCGATCACAACGGCAGCCGCTTGCGTCAGGCATTCGGCAAACTGCGCTACCACGATGGCGACACCACATTGTCAATATCCGGCGGCGGTGCGGACAACACACTCGACGGCTCGCAGACGATTCCGCGCTCGTTTCTCGACAACCGCAATCAGGCGTACACGTTTCCCGATCAGAACCACAATACGGTCGGCTATCTGACGATTGCGGGCGAGCACTATTTCACGCCCAACGTGCAGTTGAGCGGCACGCTCTACTATCGCCATTACCGCAACACGAACACGAGCAGCAACGTCAACGACGATTTCGACCCCGGCGACGATGACGATGATGTGCCGCCCGCCACGAACTTGCAGTCGACCGTGTTCACGCAGAGCTATGGCGGCAGTCTGCAACTGGCGTTGTTGCAGAATCTGTTCGGCAAGCGCAATGAACTGACGCTCGGCGTAGCCGCCGATCTCGCGAATACCCATTTCACGCAATCGACGCAGGACGCGACTTTCACCGACACGCGCGCGACCATCGGCACCGGTCCGTTCGAACCGACCACGGACGCGAAGACGCGCAACGAAACCTACGGCATCTATTTCACCGATACTTTCTCGTTCACCGATCAATGGGCCTTGACGTTCGCGGGCCGCTACAACTGGTCACGCACGACGATCGGCGATGAGAGCGGCGTGCAGCCGCTGCTCGATGGACGGCATGTGTTTTCGCGCTTCAATCCTGCTGTTGGCATTACCTACAATCCGACCGATACGCTCACTGCGTACTTCACGTACAACGAAGGCATGCGTTCGCCGACATCGATTGAACTCGCGTGCGCGGACCCGGATGCGCCGTGCTCGCTGCCGAATGACTTTATTGCGGACCCGTCGCTGAAGCCGGTGATTTCGAAGACGTTCGAGGTCGGCGCGCGCGGAAAAATTGGCGCCAATACATCTTGGAGCGCGGCGCTGTATCGAACGACGCTCGACGATGATATCCAGTTCATCAGTGCCAATGGCGCGGCGAGTACGTTGGGATATTTTCAGAACGTCGGCAAGACGCGCCGTCAGGGTTTCGAACTCGCGGGCCGCACGAAGTACGGCAAGATTGGCGTGAGTGCGAGTTATAGCTATATCGACGCGACGTATCAGTCGACGTGGACCGAAAGCAGCGCGAGCAATTCGAGCGCGGATGCGAATGGCAACATTACCGTGAAGCCTGGTGATCGCATTCCGGGTATTCCGCAGAATACGGTGAAGGTGCGCGTCGATTACACGCCGATTCCGGCATGGAATATCGGCACGAATCTTACCTATCGGGGCAGTATTTTTGCGCGGGGTGACGAGGATAATCAGGATGTAAATGGCACTGTTGCCGGGTATTTTTTGATCGACCTCGATACGACTTACAACGTTACGAAGCAGCTTCAGGTGTTTGCTACTGTCAAGAATCTGCTTAACAAGCGGTATTCGAGTTTTGCGATTCTTGGCGAGAATTTTTTTAATGGGCCCAATCATACTTTTGATCCGGGTGGGGTTACTAATGAGCAGTTTCTTGGGATTGGTGCGCCGAGAGGGGTTTGGGTGGGGTTGAGGTATGCATGGAAGTAGGTTTTTTTGTCTTGCAGACGCTGGGTGGTTTGCTTGTGTTTGCGCTGGCATCCGCGATTTGCCTTCGTGCTTCAGGCGTTGCCCCTGTGCGGGGCGGCACTTACTTTCTTTGCCGCCGCAAAGAAAGTAAGCAAAGAAAGCGGGCTAACACCGCCCGTTCTTGACCTCCGCCTGAGGGCCCCAACAGTTCCTCCGCCTCAATCGGCGTTCTGCCTTTCAATGCCCGTTGCCAGCGCTGCGAACAGGCGCCTCACCCACTTCAAGCACCCGTAGCGCAGCAAACGGCAGCGAATGGTTACGGCCGCCCAGGTGGCAAACTGTGTGTAGGTCGTAGTGCTGCAAACGTCAGCGCTCTTACGACACCGATCGTGTTTTTCAGTCCGGAGTGAAGCGCATACGCCGCGAAAGCCGACACACAGTTTGCCGCTATAGAACGTGGGTGATTTGATCGCGCGTGTGGCGACGCGGGAGCGTGAAGCGGGTGAGGCGCCGATTCAAAGCGCTGGCAACGGGCGGTGACTGAGAGGTTGTCGTGTGAAGCGGAGGACCCGTTGGGGGCCCTCAGGCGGGAACAAGAATTAGCGGTGTTCAGCGGCTTTCTTTTGCCTACTTTTCTTTGCCGCGGCAAAGAAAAGTAGGTGCCGCCCCGCACAGGGGCGACG